>NZ_PYUI01000008.1 GCF_003097355.1 Arthrobacter sp. H-02-3 | reverse complement strand
GTTCCGCCGCTGACAAGGCGCCCTTGCATGGCCTCGCGTCGGGCACCGACGGAGCCAACGGCGTTTACCGGTACGGCACCTCGACGGTGTTCCCCACCGACAGCTACAACAACACCAACTACTGGGTCGACGTCGTTCTGGCCACCACCGCCTCGAACACGGCGCCTGTTGTTTCCTCGGTGTCGCCGGCGAACAGTGCGTCAGCTGTCGACACAGGGGTCAATCCGTCGGCGACGTTTGATCAGGCGGTGACGGCGTCGTCGGTGGTGTTCACCGTGAAGGACGCGGGCAATGTTTCGGTGGCCGGTACGGTCGGGTATGACGCGGCGGGCAGGACCGCGACGTTTACTCCGGGGGGTGCCCTGGCGTTCAGCACCACATACGGGGTTACGGTCAGCGGTGCGACGAACGCGGCGGGGCAGACCATGGCGGCGTATTCGTGGTCGTTCACGACGGCGGCGGCTCCGTCGTCGTGTCCGTGCAGCGTGTTCAATCCGACGTCGGTGCCTGCGACCCTGGCGGCCAATGACCCGAACGCCGTGGAGGTGGGGATGAAGTTCCGTGCGGATGTGGCGGGGACGGTCACGGGGGTCCGGTTCTTCAAGGACGGCGCGAACACGGGAACCCATACCGGGCATTTGTGGACGGCGACCGGGACGCTCCTGGCGTCGGTGACGTTCACGGGGGAAACGGCCTCGGGCTGGCAGGAGGCGGCGTTCTCCACGCCGGTGCCGGTCTCGGCGAACACCACCTATGTGGTGTCCTACTACGCCCCGAACGGGTCCTATTCCGCCAACAGCGGCTACTTCAGTTCCGCCGCTGACAAGGCGCCCTTGCATGGCCTCGCGTCGGGCACCGACGGAGCCAACGGCGTTTACCGGTACGGCACCTCGACGGTGTTCCCCACCGACAGCTACAACAACACCAACTACTGGGTTGACGTCATCTTCAGCCCGTAGTCGGCAACGGAAAGGTGGCACGCACATGAGAACCGCTGAACGATTCTTGGCGGCTATGGTCGTGGGGTGCATGGCGCTGATGACCGCGTGTTCGGGCACCCTCGCCAACGATGGGCGGGCCGTTCCGTCCCAGGAGACGTCCAGCGGCCCTGCCGTGCCGCAGCACCCCAGTTCCGACGTTCCTGACCACTTCCAGACGGTCTCGGGCCTGGGGGTGAATGCGAACGTGCACAGCTGGGACAACGGCAGGCTCCGGCCGGCGATAGACATGATTGCTGACCTGGGTGAGGTCAATTGGCGCGTGATCATTGACAAGGCCGATTGGGTCACGGATAGGGACCCGTCAGATCCGGCCACTATTGATTGGGCCCGCTACACACCGATCTATGAACACGGCAAGATGGCCGATCTGTGGAACACGATCGAGTACATCTCGTCCAAGCCCGGACAGCAGGTCATGGTTAACGTCATGGGAGGCGTGCCGCAGTGGATGGGTGGGGACCACATCAACGCGTCGGACGAAGACCAATGGGTCCGCATGATTGCTTCCATGGTCGCCTACGGACGGAATGTCCGGAAACTGGACTTCACCTTGCTCAGCCCCATGAACGAGACTGACTGGAACGGGATCGAAGGACCCAAGGTGGGACCGGAACAATACGTGCGGCTCCTCCACAAACTTGTGGTCCGTTTGGACGGTTTGGGCCTCGGGAACATGCGGCTCGTCGGACCCGACACCGCGTCCGCGCCCAAGGCAAGCTCTGAATACCTTCAGGCACTGGACGCGGATCCCCTGGTCATGTCCCGGATGGCGCATTTCGGAATCCACAGTTACGACGGGAGCTCCGGAGGTGCCGCGGAGGCGCTGGCCAAATCCTCCCGTCCGGTGCTGGACTATTGGGTCACTGAATTCTCCGGGCCCTGTCCGGGCTGCGACACCGGCTCACCGAACCCCGCCGACTGGTCATCCGCCGCGCAAACAGCCTCCCTGGCGATCAAGCTCCTCCAGGAGGGCGCCGCAGGACTCATGCAATATGACGCGTGGGACGGCTATTACGAGCACCACGAAAGCACCGGCTATTGGGGCCTCCTCGCCTACGACCCGGACAAGCGTACTTACAGCCCACGCAAGTCCTACTACGTCCTCCGACAATTGATCCGCTACGTGCCACGCAATTCTGTCCGCATTGGGGCGTCGTCCGGCGACGAAAGTGTGGAAGTAGTGGCGTTCCAGGACCCCGCCTCAGGGCGCGTCTCGGTTTTCGGGCGGAACAATTCCGACTCAGCGGTGAAGGTGACGGTGCGGCTTCCGGGACTGAGCGGGAGCGTGCACCTTTCGATGTTTTCCACCGACCCCGAGCGTGACATGGCGGCCGCCGATGGCGCTCTGCTGGCCGGGGGGATAGCGAACCTGACGGTCGGACCGAACTCGGTCTTCACCCTGACCGGAAGCGCACCGAAAAGCTGAAAGGCGTCCGGACCGCGCCCCGGTTCACAGCTGCCCCGGCACTCCGCTAAATTCCCCCCGGTCGACCGGATGCGCCGGGACTCCCACCCACGTTTCGCCGTTGGGGACATCGTTCAAGACGGCGGCACCCATGCCGACCGTCGCGTACGCGCCGATCGACGTCCGTTCCCGCACACTGGAATTCATGCCGAGGTGGGCAGCACGTCCTATCCGGACCCCTCCGCCGAGTGTCGTACCGGCGGCGAACGTTGCGAAGTCTGCCACGACGTCGTCGTGGGTGAACGTGACCCCGGGCATGGCCACCACGTGCGAACCCAGGGTGACAGAGGCGGTCAGAGTCACGTTCTGCAACAGGATGCTTCCCCGCCCGATACGGCATCCTTCAGGCATCCGGACCGACGGGTCCAGCACGGTGGCATAGCGGTTACTGCCGATGCCGAGGGCACTCAGCCGTTCGACTACGGCCTCGCGTGGACGGCCGGAATCCATGCAGACCAGAAAGAAAGCGTGCGTGTACTGGCCCGAGTCGTCGATGGCTCCCAGGACGGGCGCTCCGTCCACGTCGGTGCCGACCATCGCGTCGTCGTCGAGGAACCCGACGACGTCGTAGCGTCCGTTGCTTCGAACGGTTGCCAGCACCTCACGGCCCAGGCCGGTGGCGGCGATCAGCACGAGCTCACTCACCTGGTCACACCCCGCCCGCTGCTCAGGACGCCGGCGCGGGGATGCCGAGCCCGCTGAGTAGACACGGGCGTGACGTTGGCTGGCAGCATCCGGACGCGGGTTCCGTCAGCTCCGGATGCCGCCAGCTCCTGTTCGCGGGTCCGTTGTGCAGCAACGGACCCGGCAATCCGGCCGGTAGGGGCCGGATTGAATCTGGGGTGGGTGGCCGCGGCCCGTGCGAAGCGGCGCTCCGCGCCGGAAGCCGCTCGATGTCTGCCGGGTTGCCTTTCCCGACGTACCGCTGGCCAAAACGCCATCCCCCACCTTCTCTCTCGCCGGACCTACGCGGCGCGGCGCCGATTCTTTTGCGGATCCATCCGACGGTTGCCGGTCACCTCGACCCGGTTCAAGAGTTCGCACTGTGTGCCTACGGAAAAACTAGCGCTGACGGAGGGTAAGGAACCGAAATCGGCGGCTCCATGTGGCCCGGGCGGGTGAAGTATGCGGGATCTGCGGGATTGTGGATGTCGCGAGCCCGCTCCGGGTAGGACACGGGGCGCAGGGAGCGGGCGCATCCCTAGACGGCCAGGATAGATGGCTCGCGGGCCAGCTCTGGTAAGGGAACTGTGCCTCCGGTAGATACAAGGCACGTCAGTTGGGAACGTGACTGGACCCCGAGCTTCCGATATATCGCAGTGAGGCGAACTTCGACCGTCCGGACGGATACGAACAGAGACGCAGCAATTTCCTTGTTGCGCCGGCCCCGGGCGACGAGCTGGACAAGCTCGCGCTCCTGGTCCGATAGCAGCGGCAGCGCCGGACCGTGGATCTCCGGGACATCCCGCAGGTGGTCGCCGAGCAGCATCGCGTCCACTGCCTGTGTCCACGACGCGGCTCCCGCCTCTTCGAACAGCGCCTTTGACTTCAGCAGAGCGTTCCTGGCGTCCTTGTGCCTGCCGGAAGTCTCCAGCCGCTCGGCATAGCAGAGAAGCGTCCTGGCCCGTTCGAACAAGGAATCATCCTTTTGCCAGGAATTCAGGGCCTGAACGAAGAGCTCCAGAGAATGATCTCCCTCCGCGACCAAGGCCCGCGATCGGGAGATGGCCATCCGCAGCCAGCGGGACCTCAGACCCGCGGCCCGGTACTCCATCCCGGTGAGAACTCGGGCGGCCTCGCGTCTGTGGCCCGTCCGGACCAGCACCTCCACCAGGTCGGCCTCGCAGCGAAGAAGGGCCGGGTTACCGAAACCGACTCCAATTTCGACAGCCCTCGACAGGAAGGTGCAGGCCTCCTCAAGGTCGCCCCGCATCAGCGCAAAATGCCCCTGGCACGCGAAGAGCTGCGCTGCTGCCGGCGGCGGCACGTCGGCGCTGACAAACTCTTGCGCCGGGGCAAGACAATCTCGGGCCGCCACCAGGTCCCCCACTGAATAGGCCCGCCAGAGCAGAAAGTTGTTGCACATCCCGCGGTGATACTGCTGGCTAGTTGCTGAACTGGCAATTTCGTCTATGAGTGCAATGGCGGAACGAAAGTTACCTGCGCGGATTTCGTTGTCCGCCGCGAAGTACCGTGCCGTCTCGCTCCAATTCGCATCGCTGGCCACGCTCAAGTTCCGAACAAGGGAAAAAAGGTCGCGGGCCCCCTCGTAGTTCTCGGCATATGTCAGAGCACGCCCCTTGAGCAGCAACGATGCCGGGGAACTGTGGGCGCCGCCGTCGGCCGCTCGGGAGATCTGATCAACGCTCCCTTTCACGGCGCCGGCAAGAAGTCTTGCGCGCTGGTTCACGGCCAGGGCTTCGCCGGACGCTTCGCCCAGGAAATGTTCCGCATACTCCAACAGTTGCTCGGCGTCCTCGACCTGCCAGCGCTCGGCCATGTGCAGGGCGCCGATGGAGAGGAGGCAGGCGGAGAACCCCGGATCATGATGCCCGAATTCCTTAATGAGCCGAAGCATCATGCTCGGCCGCACGGAATTGCCCTTCATCAACTCCATCTGGAAGTCGAGCCCAGTGAGGCGCAGCGTCAGCGCACGGTTTTTAGTGATCCGTTGTGCCCAGTCCAAGTAGCGTTTCGAATGAACGAATTCACCCCTACTGAACAGCACTTCGGCGATTGTGCCTAGCCTGGCAGCCGTCTCTGCCTCCCAGGGATTGATGGTGAGGGCCCGCTCGATGTACTCGACCGCGGATTGTGTCTCCTCCGCCCGCACAAGTTCAATGGCGTGGCGGAGCAGGGTGAAAGACGTGTCCCGGCGCACGGCCGGGGTGTAGCTCAAGTGCCACGGCCAGGCCAGGCGATCCGCTTTTTCGGCGACTGCCGCCAACGCGTGGTGATATGCGGTTCTTTCCGCAGGTTGCATCGCCGAGAAGACGTGCGCGCGCAGCATTTGGTTCTGAATGCTGAGGTGCGAACCGGTTCGGACGGCTATTCCGGCGGAGACAATTTCATCCACGCCCGCCCATAGGTCCCCGGGCATTTCCTCCAGAAGAGCGGCGCTGCTCCGGTAAGAAAGAGAAAGGAGGTCAAGTGCCCGCCGTCCTCGTGGCGAGAACGCCGAAATCGATGCCGCCAGATCAGACTCGAAGCTTCCGTTCCAGTGCAAGGGGACAGGGAGGGCGTATTGCCCCTGCAGTTGACGCCGAATCAGCTGATTGTAGAGGTTGATCGATGCCAACGGATTGCCGTGAGTAGCCGTTGCAACAGCGTGGATTACTGCTGTGCTGCCCACTCCGGGCGTTATGGCTTCGAGCATTCGTACAGCGTCGCTGAGGCTCAAATTCTCCAATTGAAGAGTGGCCAGCCGGGCAAACGGACTCTCCGGCGCCTCGCCGCGCATGCTCGCAATGAGCACCAGTCCTGTTCCTGCAAGGCGGCGAGCCAGGAAGCCGAGGACGGTCTGGCTGGCAGGGTCGAGTTGCTCGGCGTCGTCAATTACCACAACCGTCCGGTCCGCGGACCATTGCCGGAGAGCGGAGAGGAGCATCGTTGAAATGTCCGCGGCGTCGAGGTTTCCGCGCGGTGACGTGGCCACATAGTCGGTGAGGGGCGCCAGCGCCGGGTCGTCAATTCCGTTGAGCAGCGCGGTAAGGCCGGAAAAGGGCCAACTTGACTCGGAAGGATTGGCGCGGAAAAGGACAGAGCGATACTCATGCAGCTTCGGGATCTCCGCGAGAAGTGACGACTTGCCGCTTCCGTGGCCTCCCGTGACTGTCATCGCCGACTCGCGAGGGCTTCGGATCAGGGCAAGGACGCGGTCGATTTCCTTGGTGCGGCCGAACAAAACCATGAATCCCCCGCTCGTCCCCCAAAGACCGATCAGCTAGGGCTCTTTTCATTTCCGATGGAGATGGTGGAGACCCAACTGGCGTAATTCTTTTCAGACCAATCCGTCAGCCGGGGCATCCACGCTTTTCAGAGTGACGAAAGACCTGCCCATTGACTGCGTTGCCGCCAATCTAACGCGGGAATTCAACGGAGTTCTAGGGAAAATCCATAATCGGGTAGAGGCGCGTCGAAAGATGCGTAGCGGAACGCCGGCGGGTGCGTAAGGCGGTTTGGAAAATACTTGGACGGAGCAGTGGTCACCATCCCAACGGGCTCTCGCCAGCGGGCCGGATGCGCCGCCGCCGACCCCAATCAGCACGAGGGTTAGGAGGTCAGCCCGACCACGAGGTTGAGTGTGGCGGCCAGGATGATGGTCCCAAAAACGTAGGACAACAGGCTGTGCTTGAGCGCCTCGGCACGCACGCCATGGTTTTTCAGCGCGGTATCCGAGACCTGGTAGGTCATCCCGAGGCTCGTGGCGAGGTACGCGAAATCCGTGTACTGCGGGGGTCCGTCCTGATTGAAGTCGATCCCGCCAACGGCCCCGCCCCCACGTGACTCCGTGCTGTAGTAGAGCTCCGCGTACCGCAGTGTGAACAGGGTCTGGACCAGCAGCCAGGACAGCGCCACAGTTGCCAGGGCCAGGACCCCGCCGCCGAGGCGCGCCGCGTTGTCGCTGCTGTGTGAATCGATGACGACGGCGACCACCGCCACAAGGCTCGCCGCATTCGTGGCCAGGATCAGCAGGTCGGTGACGCTGCGGGACGGGTCCTCCGCCGTGGCGTGAGCCCGGGTTTCGGCGGGGCCCAGCCGGCCCACGACCAGCCAGACCCAGACCACATAGCAGGCCGCGGCGCAGCCCCATCCGACCGCCGGGGCTTCCACCCAGTGCCCTGCCATCCCTGTTGCCGCGGCGGCGAGGAGCCCCACCAGCACCATGACGGCGAAGCGAAGCCGGCTGCGGCGGACCGGCGGCAGCGCGGCTGCGGGGTCGGTGTCGGAGTCGGTGTCCATTTTCAGATCATGACACAGACCACCGGCCGGCTTCCCGACCCCCGGCCGCGCGGCGGTTTTCCACATGAGGGTCCTACCCTGTTCCCGCCGCGGGGCGCCCGGGCTAGCGTTGACCCGTTAGGAATCGCCGAAACAAGCCGCGATGCACTAAGATATTGAAGTCTGTGCTGCGCCCTGCCTCCGTTCCGGTGGCCGGGCATCGCACGGCACCGCAAATGAACCTCCTGTTACGGAAATGCCGTAACCGCTTAGCCCAAAGGAGGTGGGTTCACATATGCGTCCTTACGAATTGATGGTAATCATCGACCCCGAGGTCGAAGAGCGTGCCGTTGAGCCGTCGCTTCAGAAGTTCCTGAACGTCATCACCAACGATGGTGGAACCATCGAAAAGGTTGACATCTGGGGCCGTCGTCGCCTGGCTTACGAAATCCAGAAGAAGTCCGAAGGTATCTACGCCGTGGTGAACTTCACCGCTGAGCCGGCTACCGCCAAGGAACTTGACCGCCAGCTGAGTCTCAACGAGACCATCATGCGCACCAAGATCACCCGCCCTGAAGAGCAGAAAGTTGTTGCTGAGTAATTCAGCGGTCAACCTTCAATCTTCATCCCCGCAGGAACGCACAAGGAGGCAGTAGATGGCAGGCGAAACCACTATCACGGTCATCGGTAATCTCACCAGTGACCCCGAACTCAGGTTCACACCGTCCGGTTCGGCCGTAGCGAATTTCACCATCGCTTCTACTCCCCGTACCTTCGATCGGCAGTCCAATGAGTGGAAGGACGGGGAAACCCTGTTCCTCCGCGCGTCGGTCTGGCGTGAAGCAGCCGAAAACGTCGCCGAATCCCTGACCAAGGGCATGCGCGTGATCGTCTCCGGCCGGCTGAAGAGCCGTTCCTACGAAACCAAAGAAGGCGAGAAGCGCACCGTTATCGAGCTCGAGGTCGATGAAATCGGCCCGAGCCTGCGCTACGCCAATGCCAAGGTCAACCGCACCCAGCGCTCCGGCGCTCCGGGTGGACAGGGCGGCTTCGGCGGCGGCAACAGCGGCGGTTTCGGTGGCAACTCTGGTGGAAACCAGGGCGGCAACGCCGGTGGAAACTGGGGCGGCAACCAGCCCGCAGCGCAGGAAGACCCCTGGGCCACGCCCGGGGTCAGCAATGCAGGCGGCGGCTGGGGCAACGGCCCGGATTCCGAACCTCCCTTCTAAACAACATTTAAGGTCCGGCAACGAAAGCCGCCGGGACGCCGCAAGGCGGCCGGGTGCAGACTGCGCCGGATCACCACCATCCCGTGGATCAATATCCACGGGCTCCATCGAATAGGAGCTCCACGATGGCTAAGGCTGAACTCCGTAAGCCCAAACCAAAGTCCAACCCCTTGAAGGCCGCTGACATCACTGTCATCGACTACAAGGACGTAGCATTGCTGCGCAAGTTCATCTCCGACCGCGGAAAGATCCGCGCCCGTCGCGTCACTGGCGTCACGGTGCAGGAACAGCGCAAGATCGCCCAGGCAATCAAGAACGCCCGCGAAGTTGCTCTGCTGCCTTACTCCGGCGCTGGCCGCGGCTAAGGAAGGGATTAACTAACATGGCAAAGCTCATTCTGACCCACGAAGTAACCGGTCTCGGTGCTGCTGGCGATGTTGTCGAGGTCAAGGACGGTTACGCACGTAACTACCTGCTGCCCCGCAACTTCGCCCTGACCTGGTCCAAGGGTGGCGAGAAGCAGGTTGAGTCCATCAAGGCTGCCCGCGTTGCCCGCGAGCACGCTTCCCTGGAAGACGCTCAGAAGCAGGCCGCTGCACTCTCCGCCAAGCCGGTCAAGCTGGTCGTCAAGGCTGGCGCAACCGGACGCCTGTTCGGCACCGTCAAGCAGGGCGACGTGGCCGACGCTGTTGAGGCCGCTGGCCTGGGCCGCATCGACAAGCGCAAGGTTGAACTGCCGGCACACATCAAGTCGACCGGTTCCTACCAGGCAAACGTCCGTCTGCACGACGACGTTTCCGCTGTGATCGAACGCGACGTCGTCGCAGGCAAGTAGTCTTTTCGACTACTCGCCTCCCCGGCTAGGCAGTCCCGGACTGCCGGAAGGCCCCCGCTGTCGGATCCCTCTGAGGATCCGACAGCGGGGGCCTTCTGCTTTAACGTCAACGCGGGTCACTTACGGCCCCTATTGGGGGGCGCTGATGCTAGCCTGCTGCGGTGAACCCTGATCCCGCCGCGTCGCCCCGCCTTCGTCCCATCAACCAGGTCGACGTTTTCTCCGCCGAGCCGTACCGCGGAAACCCGCTGGCCGTCGTCGTCGACGCCGAGGGGCTCGCGGCAGGGACAATGCAGCAGTTCGCCAACTGGACCAATCTTGCGGAGACCGCGTTTCTGCTGCCGCCCACGCACCCCGACGCCGACTACCGGGTGCGGATCTTCACCGGCAGCGAAGAGTTTCCCTTTGCCGGCCATCCCACCCTGGGCTCGGCGCACGCCTGGCTTGAGGCGGGCGGCATCCCGCAGCAGGACGATGTGGTGGTCCAGGAATGCGGTGCCGGACTGGTGAGGGTGAAGCGCGACGCCGGACGCCTCGCGTTCGCGGCCCCGCCGCTGACCCGCTCGGGAGCGGTGGCGGAGGAAGACCTGGGGCGTATCGCCGCCGGCCTGGGGCTGCCCCTGGAAGCCCTGCTGGATGCGTCGTGGCTGGTCAACGGCCCGGACTGGATCGGTGTGCTGCTGGAATCGGCAGAACAGGTGCTGGGCATCCGCCCGGACTATGCGGCGATGGCCGGGCTCAAGGTGGGCGTCATCGGGCGGCACCGGGCCGGATCCGCCGTCGACTTCGAGGTGCGCACCTTCGTTCCGGGGGACGCCGCCGCGGAAGACCCCGTCACGGGCAGCTTCAACGCCGGCGCGGCCCAGTGGCTGATCCGCAGCGGACGTGCTCCGGAGGCCTACGTCGCGGCGCAGGGGACAGTCTTGGGTCGCGCCGGCCGGATCTACGTCGAGGCCGCCGGTGAGGACATCTGGGTGGGCGGAGATTCCACGAGCTGCATCGAGGGATGGGTCATGCTCTGAGCCGTTGCGCCATCAGCTGCGGTTGTTATTCCCCCCTCTTAGGGACCAGGAATGATGGCGCAACGGGGGCGGGAATAAATCCATGCGGCAGCCTCTTGTGTAGGTAGATGCAAATGCATGTATCAGCATTGCTGACCTGATTCAACTTAGGAGCACTCCGTGGAAACCCGCCGTATCACCGTTATCTCCGCCGGACTCGGCGTCCCCTCGTCGAGCCGACTGCTGGCGGATCAGCTGGCGGCTTCGGCCGGGCGGCAGCTTGCTGCGGCCGGCTACGCCGTGGACATCGAGGTCGTGGAACTGCGGGACCTCGCCGTGGACATCGCCAACAACTTCGTGACCGGCTATGCAGCTCCGCGGCTGGCCGACGTGATCTCCGGCGTCGAGGCCTCCGACGGCGTCATCGCCGTCAGCCCGGTGTTCAGCGCGTCCTACAGCGGGTTATTCAAGTCCTTCATCGACGTGCTCGATCCCAAGGCGCTGGAGGGCAAGGCGGTTCTCCTCGGTGCCACCGCCGGCACGGACCGGCACCAGATGGTGCTGGACTTCGCGATGCGGCCGCTGTTCACCTACCTTCGGACCCGGATCGCGGCCACCGCGGTCTTCGCCGGTCCCCAGGATTGGGGAAACAACGACGACGGCGGCTCGCCGCTGTCCGTGCGTGTGGATCGGGCGGCAGGGGAGCTCGTCCGCCTGCTCCAGGACTCAGGGTCGCAGCAGAAGCCGGCCATGCTGGAGTCCCTGCCGTTTGAGCAGCTGCTCGCCGGGATCTCCGGCCAGCGGTAGCGTCTACAGGCCGGGCAATCCGGGCCTCTTCGAGCTGTCCGTGATCAGTCGTCGAGCAGAGCGATAAACTCTCTGGCCTGCTTCATGGAAATATCCGAGTGTCGGGTCAGTGCGGTCGCCGCTGCCTCGGTGTCGCCGCTCTTTGCCAGGGTGCGGATTCTCCCGTAGATCTCGTCATTGAGCATGTTGCTGCTCACCTCGCGCGTGACGTCGCCCTTGCTCGCGATCGCGCGGTAGCGGTACGAAAACCGCTGCGGCACCTCGTCCTCGTCCGGGGCCGGCTCCTTGACGGCCTCTGGGGCACGGAACGGCTGGGGGTGGGCCGCTAGAGCCGCGACAGCGTCGCGGGACGCCCGGAGGCCCTCTCCCGTGGCTTCGAGGTACACCTTGATGGCCGCCATGGCCTGTCCCTGCGCGATCAGTGCGTACAGCCGCCTGTGTTGCTCCTGGTTGAGCTTGGCGGCCGCCGCCCGGGCGAGCTCCGCGGAGTCGGGGTCGGGCTGTGGCATGGCCTCGGGTCGGGAGCGCTGGCCGCGGCGGCTCCATGCCCGGACCGCCAGCAGCACGCCAGCGGCCACGAGCACCAGGATCAGGACAGGGATGAGCAGTGCTTCCATGTGCTACAGCCGATCTACATAATTCTTGGCGGTCTTGAGGTCTGAGTGCGTCGACTGCCGAAGCAGCCGGGTGGCCTTGATCTTATGGCCGCTGCGGGCCAGCGACTGCAGCTCCTGGAGGAGCTGGGGACTGAGGTGTCCGACGGCGAGCAGGGGGTCTCCGTGCCGCGTCCCTGCAGGGGCCGAGGCGTTCCGGGAGAGCAGCGCTGAGCGGGCATGGTCCTCTTGTTGCGACTGCTGCTGGGAGTTCTGGCTTGGGCGCGTGGTCGCTTCAATCCGGGCTCGGGCGGCCACGGCAGCCTCGACTTGCGCGGCATAGTGGGCCTGGGACTTTACTGCCAGTTCCCGCTGGTAGCGCTCGGCATCTGAGATACCGAAATTCCGCGGTTTCAGTGCCGTGGTGACCGCCCAGAGCACCGCCGCCAGAATGAGGGCAGGCAACATGACTATCAGTACATCGCCCATGGTTAGAGCTTATGCCAGATTGCGGTTATCCACAGCATGTTCTGCACCCCGTCTACAGTGCGCCGCGGCCCGCGTCAACTCCACCTCAATCCTCCCCAATGGCGTGAGTCCGCTCACAAAATGCTTGCATCAGGCCGCGAATGTGGCCTCCCATGCCGCGGCGTATCCCCAGCCGCAAGGTGCAGGCTGTGGATGAACCTTGGCAAAAATTGTTTTGTGTCCACAAGATGAATCCAATGTTTCCGCAGGTCAAGAACGGATTACAGACTCAACTTTTTTTCTATCCACAGCTCTACCCACAGACTGTGCACAAGCATCTGCCACTAGTGCACAGGTTATCCACAGGGCGGCGCACCGTCCGGGTTGGTGCCTGCCCGATCGGGGGATAACGTTGCAGGACATCGGGCTTTGGAAGCGGAAATCCTTCGGTCGCCGGGCGGTGCCCATTGAGGAAACCCGCCCCGGGATCCCGGCGGCGTACGGCCGCACCAGTGCTGTGGATAACCGCGCAGGGAGGACCGGCGCGAATTGTCGGAGCTGACTGATACGAATTGGGTGGCGCCAGGCAATGCTGTTGGGAATCACCGCAGTTTGGAATCGCAGCAGTTTGGAATCGCAGCAGTTTGGAATCGCAGCAGTTGGGCATAACAGCCGCTGGGCACCCCAGCAGTTGGGCGTCACCACAGCGGGTGGGCACCGCAGCAGTTAGGCATCAGGGCAGCTGGGCATCACCGCACAGCGCTTACGCGCCGCGGCGAAAGGATATCCGCCGCGGCACACAATGAAGGACGGCAGTTTTGTCAGTTACGCATCTGGACTCAGTCGAGGGTACGCGGGGAGCCGAGGGCAGCCGCAAGCCCCCGCAGGACATTCCCGCGGAGCAGTCAGTCCTGGGTGGCATGATGCTTTCCAAGGACGCCATCGCCGACGTCGTCGAGATCCTGCGCGGCCAGGACTTCTACCGTCCGGCACACGAAACCATCTACGAGGCCATCATTGACCTCTACGGCCGCGGTGAACCTGCCGATGCCGTGACGGTCTCGGACGAGCTGACCAAACGCGGGGAAATCAACAGGATCGGTGGACCCGCCTACCTGCACGAACTCATCCAGACGGTCCCCACCGCCGCCAACGCCGGATACTACGCCGAAATCGTGGGCGAACGCGCGGTGCTGCGCCGCCTTGTCAACGCCGGCACCAAGATAGTCCAGCTCGGCTACGGGCAGGACGGCGAGGTGGAGGACCTCGTCAACCAGGCCCAGGCCGAGGTCTACGCCGTCGCCGAACGCCGTACCGCCGAGGACTATGTGGTCCTCAAGGACGTCATGGAGTCCACGGTGGACGAGATCGAGGCCTCGGGACACCGCGGCGAGGGCATGGTGGGTGTCCCCACCGGCTTCTACGAGCTCGATGAACTGACCCACGGCCTGCATCCCGGCCAGATGATCGTCATCGCCGCGCGCCCCGCCGTCGGAAAATCCACGTTCGCG
Source organism: Arthrobacter sp. H-02-3 (assembly GCF_003097355.1). Lineage (GTDB taxonomy): Bacteria > Actinomycetota > Actinomycetes > Actinomycetales > Micrococcaceae > Arthrobacter > Arthrobacter humicola. The sequence goes on along the minus strand of NZ_PYUI01000008.1, from coordinate 170,232 downwards.
CTGGACTTCGCCCGCTCGGCCGCCATCAAGAACAACCTCGCCACCGTCATGTTTTCCCTCGAAATGGGCCGCAACGAGATCGCCATGCGCCTGCTGTCCGCCGAGGCCACGATCGGCCTTCAAGACCTCCGCAAGGGCACCATCAAAGACGAGCAGTGGTCCAAAATCGCCACCACGATGGGCCGCATGAACGATGCCCCGCTGTTCATCGATGACAGCCCCAACATGTCGCTTATGGAAATCCGGGCCAAGTGCCGGCGCCTGAAACAGCAGCATGACCTCAAGCTCGTGATCCTGGACTACCTGCAGTTGATGAGCTCGGGCAAGAAGGTGGAATCCCGTCAGCAGGAAGTCTCCGAGTTCTCCCGTGCGCTGAAGCTCCTGGCCAAGGAACTCCAGGTCCCCGTGATCGCACTGTCGCAGCTCAACCGTGGCTCGGAGCAGCGCCAGGACAAGCGGCCCATGGTCTCGGATCTGCGTGAATCCGGCTCCATCGAGCAGGATGCCGACATGGTGATCTTGCTGCACCGTGAAGATGTTTACGACAAAGAGTCCCCGCGCGCCGGCGAGGCGGACATCCTGATCGCCAAGCACCGTAACGGCCCCACGAAAGACATTGTTGTGGCCTTCCAGGGCCACTACTCGCGGTTTGCCAACATGGCGGCCGACGCCGGCGGTGGCGGCGGCTTCTAGCCGGCCCGCCCGGCTGGCCCGGCCAGGACCTAGCTGCCGCCTGCCGCGAGCAGATGGTTGGGCAGCCGGTTCCCGGGGGCCCGGCCGCGGATTTCCAACAGTTCGCGGGCATGGGCGTGCAGCCGCTTGTCTTCGTCGGAGACCGGAACCCACTGCGGGATCGGGACCGAAGTGCCCGTCTCGTCGCGGGCCACCATGACCGTCAGGCAGTACGTGGTGAGGTTCAGCTCGCGTCCCTTGGGGTCTCCCGAACGGACGTGCACGGCGATGTGCATGCCTTTCGTGCCGGTGTACACCAGCCGGGCCTCCACTTCCACGACGTGGCCGATCAGCAACGGACGGTAGAACCGCACGCCGCCGGAGAACACGGCGACGGTGTCCTTCCCGCAGTACCGGGAGGCGCAGACGTACGCGGCCTCATCGATCCACTTCATAACGATTCCGCCGTGGACCTTGCCGCCCCAGTTCACGTCCGTGGGCGCCGCCATGAACCGCAGCACCACGCGTTCGGCCGTGCCGGCATCGGTGTATTCCTGCTCGCTCATGGCTTGGACGATCTCTTCGCGGACCTTGATCCGGGCCAGCGCGTCGTCCCGCTGCTCGATTTCTGCCGGCGTCGCGGGTTCAAACTGCGGCACCGGTATGGGCTTGCCGTCTGCGCCCACGGCCACGAAGATCACGATGCACTGACTCCGCATGGTGGCGGGTCCGCCCTTGGGATCGCTCGAGGACACCACGGTGCGGATGTGCATAGAGGACCGCCCTGTGTAGACGATCGTGGCCTCGACCTCCACCATGTCACCGCTGTTGACCGGATCTGCGAAGTGGATGTTTCCCACGTAGGCCGTTACGCAATAGGACTTTGCCCAGCCGACGGCGGCCGCGTAGGCCGCCTTGTCCACCCACTCCAGCACGGTGCCGGCGTCGACCGAACCGCTGTGGCCGACGTCGGTGGGGGCCGCCAGGAAGCGCAGGGTCACGGAATTGGGCGCGTTCTCGCTCATGCTGTGAGTTTACTGAAGGGCCGGCCGGGAGCCGTGGGCCGGCGACACAATCGCTGTCCGGGACGCCATAAGCCGCGGCATGCGAACCGCCGGCATACGAAGCCGGTGACATGCGACGGCGGGCGGCCACCGTGAGGTGACCGCCCGCCGGGAGCGCTGAAAGGTGCCGGGAAAAACGCCTTAGGCGAGGACGCGGAGCCGGGATCCGCTACGGCCAAAGAGCGCCTTGTCCACAGAGACCGTGCCGGCGCCAACGAGGGCCACGGCCAGAGCGGCGGCCGCCAGGATCAGCACCAGCTCGTAGCCGCCGGTGGCGACGAAAACGCCGGCGGAGGCGTGGACCAGGAAGAGGGCGCCGAGCATGTCCAGTGCGAGGAGGGCGGCGAACACGCGGGTGAGCACGCCCAGGATCAGTGCGACGCCGCCGACGAGTTCGAGGGTCGCGACGACGGGGGCCACCGCCTGGGCCGCCGGGACGCCCATCTGGGTGAAGGCAGCCTGGGTGCCGGCGATGGTGAATTCGTTGAATTTCTGCCAGCCGTGGGCCGCGAACAGGAATCCCGTAATAACGCGCAGGACGGTTCGTGCGGAGGTGGTCAGTGCGGGCTGGTTCATGGGGGCCTTTTCTCGTGTGGGCCGCCGCGTCGGCCGGGGCGAAATGATGGGATCCGCAAAAAGCGGAGTCTCCAAACTGCGGAACGGGCCGAAGCAGCGAGGAAGTTGTACTTTCAACTTAAGGGTTCCCCAATTTAGTTGAAATGTCAACTAAATGACGCCGGGCGACGTCGCGTGCACCCCGCTAGGGTTAAGCCGTGCCTGCCTCCCCTTCCCTGCCCAAGACCCTGCCTCCGTCCACGGGGCACCGCCGGGAAATCCTCCGCCTGGCGGTGCCGGCCTTCGGCGCCCTCATTGCCGAACCGCTGTTCCTGCTCGCGGATTCGGCAATCGTGGGCCACCTCGGAGTGGCCGAACTGGCCGGCGTCGGGCTCGCATCGGCGGTCCTCCACACGGCCGTGGGACTCATGGTGTTCCTCGCGTACTCCACGACGCCGGCGGTCGCGCGGGCCATCGGCAACGGCCAGCTCGCAAAAGCCCTCGCTGCCGGACGGGACGGCATCTGGCTGGCGCTCCTGCTGGGCATCGTCCTGGCGACCGTCGGATTCCTGGCCGCCGGGCCCCTCCTGGACCTGATGGGTGCCCGCGGCGAGGTGCACGGGTATGCCATGGACTACCTGCGCGGGTCCATGCCGGGCCTGGTGGCGATGCTGCTCATCTTCGCGGGCACCGGCGTGCTGCGCGGGCTTCAGGACACCCGGACCCCCTTGGCCGTCGCCGCTGCCGGATTCACGCTGAACATCGTGCTGAACCTGTTCCTCGTCTACGGGCTGGGCTGGTCCGTGACAGGTTCCGCCGTGGGCACGAGCATCGCGCAATGGGCCATGGCGGCCGTGTACGTGCTGATCGTCCGGCGCAACGCCCGCAACCACGGGGTGTCCCTGCTGCCGGACTGGCGCGGGATCCGGGCCCTGACCAAGGTCGGCTCCTGGCTCATGCTGCGCACGCTCAGCCTGCGCATCGCGATTCTTGCCACGGTAGTGGTGGTGACGGCCCAGGGTCCCGTCAATCTTGCCGCGCACCAGCTGGCAATGACCATCTTCACGTTCTTCGCCTTCGCCCTGGACGCCCTGGCGATCGCGGCCCAGGCCCTGATCGGCAAGGAACTCGGGGCGGCCCGGCCCGGCGCCGTCCGGGCGCTGACGCGCACGATGACGCGGTGGGGACTCGGCTTTGGTGCCCTGACCGGGATCCTCCTCGCGGCGGCCGCGCCGTGGGCGGGCGCCCTCTTCACGTCCGACGCCGAGGTCCGGGCGGCGCTTACGCTCGCCCTGTGGGTCCTCGCCGCGGGCCAGCCGGTCGCCGGCTACGTCTTCGTCCTCGACGGCGTCCTCATCGGAGCGGGCGACGCCCGCTATCTCGCGATCGCCGGCGTCGTGAATCTCGCGGCCTATCTTCCCCTGCTGCTGGCGGTGTGGCACTCCGGCGCGGGCGGCGGCGCGGCGCTGCTGTGGCTCTGGGCTGCCTTCTCCCTGGGCTACATGGCGGCGCGGGCGCTGACACTGGGCCTTCGGGCGCGGACGGACCGCTGGATGGTCCTCGGCGCGCGGTGAGCCGGACCGGCCGGGAACCGCCGGCCGACGCCGCCCGCCGCCGGACCTCCGCCGGCTGGCGTCCTGGTCCCGGCGCGCGCAGTGCCGGCTTCGCACTAAACTGGACGGGTGACTCTTCCCGCAGCGCCTGACGCGACCCCTGCCATCCGCGCCGCGGCCGACCTCTGGAAGCCCGTGCTGGTCAGGGCTGCCGTTGCGCTCGTGTTTGGCGCGGTGACCGTGTTCTGGGCCGCGCCATCCGAGGCGGGTATGGGCTGGGCTGGCGGCCTGTACCTGCTGGCCACCGGTGTGGTGCTGATCTGGACGGTGACGAAGTCCGGGTACCGTCCGCGGGAACGTGCGGGCAGGATCCTCTCCGCCGGCGGGGCCGTCCTGGCCGGGGCCGGTGCAGCCGTGGCCATGATCCCCGGCTCCCTCGTCTTCGGAACGATCGCCGCAATCGGTCTCGGCGTTGCCGGTGTTGCGGAGCTGCTCGCGGGCGTTCCGGGCCGCGGACGTTCCGTCCTGGCCCGGGACTGGATCGCCTCCGGCGTGATCGGGCTGGGCACGGCGATCGCGCTGCCGTTCTTCATCGGCCTTGGTGCGCACGCGCTCCTCGGCGTGGCCGGCGGCGGGGCCATCATCAGTGGCGTCCTGTGGATGTTGTCCGGGCTGACCCTGCGGCATGATGCTCGGGGCGATTCCGCGGAGGCCGTAAACTAGTACCGACAGGTTCTACCCGGCGTAGAACAATTGCGGTAACAAGACAGCCACGCTTCCCGCGCAGGCTGCAGGAGGAAAACACCTTGGCACAGCAGAAATCCGGAGCGTCCCGCAACGTGCGGACCTCGGTCAAGGGAACGCTCATGTTCTCCGCGTTCTGGGCCGTCGTGGTGTTCTTCGGCGTCCTGATCTTCGCCTCGGGCGGCAGCGCCCGTTCGCCCCGCTTTGACCTGGCCTTCATCGGCGCCGGGATCGCCTTCATTGTGATCCTCGTGGTGGCCGCCATGCTCTCGATGAGCTACAAGGACAACGCCGAGCACCTGGGGAAGGGCTCCGGCGTCAACCTCAGCTCCAAGAGGTCCCCTTCCGGCCACGGCGGCCCGTCTGTGCAGCCCGGGCCCGAAACCGGTGGCCCCGTCGATTCGGCCGATTCCGGCGACAACGGACCGCGCGCCTGACGCCGCAGGCCTAAGCACCCAACACCGGGGCCCCGCAGGTCAGGACACCGCCTTGCGGGCCCGATATGCGGCCACATGCGCGCGGTTGGCGCAGTTTCCCGTATCGCAGTAGCGCTTCGAGCGGTTGCGGCTCAGATCGAGCACGACGGCGTCGCAGTCTTCCGCCGCGCACACCAGCAGGCGGTCCATTTCCTTGCTGCGGATCACGTCCACGATGGCCATGGCCGCTTCCGTGCTCATGCGGTCAGCCAGCGGGGCCTCGGGCGTGGTGGCGTGCAAGTGCCAGTCCCACGGATGGTGCTTGACCAACTGGGGGAGTGCCCGGGCCTCGCGGAGCAACCGGTTCACGGTCTCCGCGGCAGCGGCCTCCTCCGCCACCCAGAGCTCGGCGAGTTCGCCGCGGAGCCGCCGTATGCTTTCCAGCTCGGCCTGGTCCCATGTCCGGGAACCGGTGAAGCCCTCAGCCGCCAGGAAGCCGTCCAGGTCCTTGACCGTGGCCAGATGTTCCTGGCCGTTCGCGGCGGTGTTGATGAGGTTGACCACGGAACGCAGGGCAACTTCTGTGTCAGGGGCAAAGACCATCTTGACTCCTTACCTTGCGGGGGCGTAATGTCATGACCATAACCCCACTTTACTCCTGACAGGAGAATGCCGTGTCTGCCCCCCGCCGCACCGTCGCCGCCCCGGTCCAAGACCTTGCCGCCCTGCGGCCTGCCTCGGAACCGGCCGGCAGCGCAATGGGGGAGACAACGGGCACGGCGCGGGGCGCCACGGCCGGCACCAGGCGGTCCGGTGTCGCGTCCAGCTTCATGGCCTCGGGCCTGGGCATCGCGTTGTTCTCCTCGGCGGTCTTCGGCATCTCCGGATCGTTCGCGAAGGCCCTCCTCGAAACGGGCTGGACGCCCGGGGCCGCCGTTACGGGCCGTCTCACCGGCGCCGCGCTGATCCTCGCGGTTCCCGCCATCCCGGCGCTGCGCGGCCGCTGGCACCAATTCAAGGACAACTGGCTGACCATCCTGCTTTTCGGCGTCATTGGGGTCGCCGCGTGCCAGCTGTTCTATTTCAATGCGGTGTCCCGGCTGTCGGTGGGCGTCGCCCTCCTGCTGGAGTACCTCGCGCCCGTCATCATCGTGTTGTGGCTGTGGGCCGCGAGCCGGAAGCGTCCCCGCCCGCTGACCATCGCCGGCACCCTGCTGTCGCTGGGCGGACTGGTGCTGGTCCTGGACCTGACGGGTGCCGTGAAGATCGACCTGATCGGCGTGCTGTGGGGAATAGCGGCCGCGGTCTGCCTCGCGATCTACTTCTTCATCACGGCCAGGGAAAACGACACCCTCCCGCCGATTGTCCTGGCTTCCGGCGGCCTGATGGTCGGAGCCGTCGTGATGTGGCTCGCGGCCGCCACCGGTCTGGTGCCGATGGCCTTCGGCACGGCCGATACGCGGCTGGGACCTTGGATCACCCCTTGGTGGGTCGCCCTCGGCGGCCTCGTGGTCCTGGCCACGGTCCTGGCGTACGTGTCCGGAATTGTCGCCGCGCGGGCCCTCGGATCCAAGGTGGCGTCCTTCGTGTCGCTGACCGAAGTCCTCTTCGCCGTCATCTGGGCCTGGCTGTTGCTCGGCGAACTGCCCGGCACCATTCAGCTGCTCGGCGGTCTCCTGATCGTCGGCGGTGTGGTCCTGGTCCGGCTGGACGAACTGCGCGCCGCCCCGCTGCCGGCCCCGTTGGACCACGCGAACGACGTCGAACCCGTACCGTAGGCGCGTTCCGCCGGCGCCGGCCCCAATGCGGGTCCGGCGTCGTGTAGCGGTGCTCTCGTTCCCGTGCCTCGGGACACCTAGCATGGAGCTATGTGCCGAAATATCCGGACCCTCCATAATTTTGAACCCCATGCGACCACCGCCGAGGTGGAAGCCGCCGCGCTGCAGTACGTGCGCAAGATCAGTGGCAGCACCAGGCCGTCCAAGGCGAACGAAGAGGCCTTCAACCGGGCCGTGCACGAGATTGCCCACGCCACCCAGCACCTGCTCGACTCCCTCGTGACCCACGCGCCGGCAAAGGACCGCGGAGAGGAAGCTGCCAAGGCCAAAGCCAAAGCTGCCGCCCGCTTTGGCGCGGCCTGAGGGAGGGACCCGGGCGAAGGCCGGCCTACCTGCCGAAGCTGCGCAGCCGCAGCGAATTGGCCACCACCAGCACGGAACTCGCGGCCATGGCGCCCCCTGCGATCATCGGATTCAGGAGTCCCAGGGCCGCTATGGGAATGCCGATGGCGTTGTAGAAAAAGGCCCAGAAGAGGTTCGTTTTGATGGTCGCCAGGGTCCGGCGGGAGAGCTCGATGGCCTGGGCGACCTGCCCCAGATCGTTGCCCATGACCGTCAGGTCGGCGGCCTCGATTGCAACATCCGTGCCGGAGCCCATCGCGATGCCCAGATCCGACTGGGCCAGCGCGGCCGCGTCATTGACGCCGTCACCGGCCATGGCGACAATGGCGCCGTCGGACTGCAGCTTCCGCACCGCCTCGACCTTGCCCTCCGGCAGCACCCCTGCGAACACATCCTCCGGAGCTATGCCGACGGCGGCTGCCACCTGCGCGGCAACGGCGGCGTTGTCCCCGGTCAGGAGGATCGGCCGGAGACCCAGCCCGCGCAGCCGCGAGATCCCGGCTGCAGAGCCCGGCTTGAGCGTGTCCCGCAGGCTGATAATGCCGGCGGGCTCCCCGTCCACGGCGAGCCAGATCGCTGTGGCGCCGGAGGCTTCGGCGGTGCTGAGGGCCTCCAGCTGCGCGGCGGCGGGCGCGATGCCGTTCTGCTCCAGCCAGCCCGTACGGCCTGCCGTCAGGAGCCGGCCCTCCACGGTGCCCTGGACGCCGCCGCCGGGCGCGGAGCGGAAACCGGCGACGCCGGCCAGGCCGGCGCCGCCGTTCGCGACCTCGCGGTTCCCTGCAGCCGGCGCCCCGGCCGCGGCGTCCGGTGACGTACCCGGTGCCGTAACCAGTGCCGCGTCCCGTGCCGCGGCAGCGATGGCGCGGGCGATCGGGTGTTCCGACGCGGCCTCCAGGGCTCCGGCCAGACGCAGAACCTCCGCAGAGGTGAACGCTCCGAAGGCCTCCGTGCCGTCGACGGCGAGGTGGCCGGTGGTCACGGTGCCGGTCTTGTCCAGCAGGATGGTGTCAACGGTCCGGGTGTCCTCGAGGACCTGGGGGCCCCGGATCAGGATGCCCAGCTGGGCGCCCCGGCCGGTTCCGGTGAGCAGCCCCACCGGGGTGGCCAGGCCCAGGGCGCAGGGGCAGGCAATGACGAGTACGGCGACGGCGGCCGTAAACGCTGCCCGGAGCCCGGCGTCGCTGATCTCCGGGCCGGCCGCGAGCAGCCAGGCGCCAAAGGTCACCACGGCGATGGCGAGGACCACCGGCACGAAGACGGCGCTGATCCGGTCCGCGAGGCGCGCGATCTGCGCCTTGCCGGTCTGCGCCTCGGAGACCAACCGGCCCATCTGGGCCAAGGTGGTTTCGGCGCCGACGCGCGTGGCGCGGACAAGCAGCCGGCCGGAGGTGTTGATGGTGGCACCCGTGACCGGGCTGTCCGGGCCGACTTCCACCGGCACCGATTCACCCGTGACCAGCGACGCGTCGACCGCGGAGGACCCTTCGACGACGATGCCGTCAGTCGCAATCTTCTCGCCGGGGCGGACCACAATGAGGTCGCCTACCCCCAGCCGATCGGCGGGAATCTGCTGCTCCTGGCCGTCGCGGAGCACTGTGGCATCCTTGGCACCCAGATTCAGCAGTGCCTTGAGGGCGTCTCCGGCTTTTTGCTTGGCATTGGCCTCCAGATACCGGCCCAGCAGCAGGAACGTGGTGACTACCGAGGCAACCTCGAAGTAGAGTCCGCCGGAGTCCATCCCCGTTCCGTCCATCTCCGGGTGGGCGGTCATTAGCGGGTCCGCGAAGAGCTGCCAGGCCGAGAAGACGTAGGCCGCCGTCACGCCAATGGAGACGAGCGTGTCCATCGTGGAGGACAGGTGCCGGGCGTTGACGGCGGCTGCCCGGTGGAATGGCCACGCCGCCCAGGTAACCACGGGCAGGGCGAGGAGGGCTGCTGCCCAGCCCCAGTTGGCGAAGTGGAAGGCCGGGAACATCGAAATGAGAAACACCGGGATGGTGAGGACCGCTGCCCCGACGAGCCGGGGGCCGAGCTTGGGGCTTTCGGCGGGGCCACTCGCGTCAGTCGGGTGCTTGGGGGGCCGGATCGTGGCCTTGTAGCCTGCCGCGGCGACGGTGGCGGTGATTTGTTCGTCTGTGATGGCCGCCGGGACGGTGACGTGGGCGGTCTCTAGGGGCAGATTGACGGAGGCTTCGACGCCGTCGAGCTTTCCGAGCTTGCGTTCGATCCGGTTGACGCAGGAGGCGCACGTCATGCCCTCGATATCGAGGTCAATGACACGGCTTCCGGATTGGTGCAGCAGCTGCTCGTTACGCACGGCGCCCTTCTGTTCTCATCGCTCGGTCCGTTCTGTGCCGACCGCCGGCCCGCAAGGGCGCTCAGGCTTCGGTGGCGACCACGAGGTAGCCCGCTTCCGCGACCGCCTCGCCGATCTCGGCAAACGACAATGCTTCGCTGGAGGTGATCGTGACGGTGGAAATGCCGCCGGCCTTGAGGTCGACGTCGACCTTTTCGACGCCTGAGAGCGCCTCAAGTTCTTCGCTGACGGAGGACACACAGTGGCCGCAGGTCATTCCGGAAACGTTGACGGTAGTGGAAACGGTGCCCATGGCGTGCTCCTTGTCGCTGGGCAGGGAATGGTTCCCCGGCCCGGTGGTGGGGTGGGTGGTGCAGTTCTTAGCGCAGGAGGCGGCCGATGGCATCGGCGGCCTCTTTGACTTTGAAATCGATGGCTTCGGCCCGCAGTTCCGGATCCGGCTCCGAGGCAGCGCCGACGACGCAGTGGCCGATGTGCTCTTCCACGAGCCCCAGGCTCACCGCGTGCAGGGCTTTGGTGACGGCAGCAACCTGGGTGAGGATGTCGATGCAGTATTTGTCCTCATCAACCATGCGGGCGATGCCTCGCACCTGGCCTTCGATCCGCTTGAGCCGGCGCAGGTAGGCCTCCTTATTGGAGGTGTAGCCGCGCTCCTCGGGGGGCGCCAGGGGGGCCGTGACGGGAACTTCGGACTCGCTCATGCCCTCAACATATACCCCCTAGGGGTATGTTTTCAAGCGTCCGGGGCGGCCCGGCGGTGAATTCGGCGCATGGCGGAAATTAAAGAGCTCCGGAGTGCGTTATTGGGGGATACGCACTCCGGAGCAGCTATTGGGTAGGCGGTTCATCCGGCCTACGTATCGAGCTTACTCGGCGGTAGTGGGATAGCGCCAGCACCCCGAATAACTACTTTCGCTTTATTTTCCTGCCGCCGGAACGATCAGGATTGGATGCTCCTGATGGTGGCTCAGCCATGCCGCCACGGAGCCATTGAGCGCCGCCGAAATGCGGTGGCCGAGTCCGGGTTCCGGGGTCCCCACCACGATCATGAGCGCGTTCGTCTCGGTGGCCAGCCTGCCGATCGCCCGGGCCGGGTCGCCAGCCAGGGTGCGCAGGGACCAGTCGATGCCCAGGCCGCCGCAGCTTGCCTCAATGGTGGAGCGCAGCTCCTGAGTTGTCGCCCGGATCTCGTCGTTGTCCGTGTCCGGATGCAGCGACAGTCGGTGCGCGGACCGCTCAGGATCCCACTCCACGAGGTAGCTGGCCTCGTCCACATACGCGCAGACCAGAGGCGCGGCGAGGCGCTTGGCAAGCGCTCCCGCGGTCTGCAGCACCTCGGGATGCTGTCCCGGAAGCACGGCCACCACGACGGGCGAGGGCCCGGCGGCGGACTCGGCGGACTCGGCGGACATACTTCATTCTTGCCCGGCGGTGTCACCCTGAACAGGGACTTACTTCCCGGTCCCGCCGCCGGACCCGTTGCGGTGCCGGTCCCGGCGCATCCCTTGTACACCCCGGGGGCGGGGCCTACGGTTGAAGAACACAGGAGGAGGTGGCTGCCGTGGAGATCTACATGTGGTGGCTGGATCTGGATTTGGCGAGTAAGGAATGGCTCCGGGAAAACCTCCGGACCATCGAGCTGCCCGAGACCGTCAAGCGGGGGATCTTCGACGCCGGCGGCGCCGGATCATTGACGGACGCGGACTGGGACTTTATCGAGACGCAGTCGGAGTTCGTCGACTGACGGCGGGGCCAGGCACGCCGGCGCACCGTCCCGGGACCACGGCGGCATCGCAAGAAAACCGTTGCGGCCTTCCGGCGCGGGTGGTTGCATGGGGGGCATGGCTACTGCAGAGAGTTATGTCCTGGCGATCGGCACCAAGAAGGGTCTGTGGCTGGCGACCAGCCCGGACCGGAGGGAATGGTCCCTGTCCGGGCCGCATTTTCTGATGAGTGAAGTGCCCAGCATCGGCATCGACAGCCGCGGCGGGCGGACCCGGATCCTGGTGGGGGTCCGCTCCGAGCACTGGGGCCCCACCGTCTTTCACTCGGATGACCTGGGCGGGACATGGGAGGAGCCCGAAAACGGCGCCATCACGTTCCCCGACGGCACGGACGCCGCCTTGGAGCGAATCTGGCAAATCCACCCCGATGCCGAGTCCCGGCCCGGCGTCGTCTGGGCAGGGTGCGAGCCGATCTCCGTCTGGAAATCGACCGATGGCGGCGAGCACTTCGAGCTCAACCGCGGCCTCTGGGACCATCCGCACCGCAGCGAATGGGGTGCCGGCTATGGCGGCGCCGCGGCCCATTCGATCGTCGTTGACCCCACGGGCGAGAAAGTCCACGTCGCCATGAGCACAGGCGGGGTCTACCGCTCGCTCGACGGCGGAGCTTCCTGGGAACCCCGCAACAGGGGGATTTCCGCCTACTTCATGCCGGACCCCAACCCGGAATTCGGCCAGTGCGTCCACAAGATCGCGGCGGACGCCGCCGTCGACGGCCGCCTGTATGCGCAGAACCACCACGGCGTGTACCGCAGCGACGACGACGCCGAATCGTGGGAATCGATCGCCGAAGGGCTCCCGGCGGACTTCGGCTTTGTGATGCTGACGCACCCGCGCCGCGCCGGTACGGCCTGGGTGATCCCGCTGAAGGCCGACGGCGAGCGGATTCCGCCGGACGGCAAGCTGGCGGTGCACCGGACGGACGACGCCGGTGCCAGCTGGAAGCGGCTCGACTCCGGTCTGCCGGACCCCGAGTACAACGCCGTGCTGCGCGATGCTGCGTGCGTCGACGCGGCTGAGCCCGCCGGCGTCTACTTCGGAACGCGGGGCGGCAGCGTCTATGCCAGTGCCGACGAGGGGGAGCACTTCAGCGAAGTGGCCTCGCACCTGCCGGACGTGCTGTGCGTGCGGGCTGCTGCGGTTTCCGCTGCCCTGCTCCCGATGCAGCTGTGAGCCAGTGCAGCCGTGAAGGGCTGGAAACGCATGAACGGCGTCGTGACTGACGGCGTGCCCGTGCCGGCGGATTCCGCGATCAGTGTGGTGCTGCCGAGCGTCCTCCAACCGCTGGCCGGCGGGCAGTCCATCCTGACTGCGCCCGCGGAGGAAGCGGTGACGGTGGAGTGGGTGCTCGATACGGTGACCGGGGATTATCCGGCGCTGTCGCGGCGGTTGCGGGATGAAACCGGAACCGTTCGCCGTTACGTGAATATATACGTCAACGGGAATGAGATCCGGCTGCTGCAGGGCTTGGTGACGACGGTGGCACCGGGCCAGGAAGTCCTGATCATCCAGTCCGTGGCGGGAGGCTGACGCCTCAGGCGACCCGCCAGACGGTGCATTCGTCCGCGTTGATGGCCTTCCGCATGCCGGAATGGCGGTCCATGATCCAGACGACGCCGATTCCGGGCGCCGTCTCCTGGACGCGGCCGCGGCGGATCACGACATCGTCGTAGTTCGGGCCGACGCGCAAACGGGCCTCGATCTCGTCGCCGCGGTGCAGCTGGTCGAGGGCACGGATGCGGGTTACATGGGCTTTCGCTTCCTTCAACATGACGGGGCCTCCTGGACTGGAGTTGGTGCCTGCTCTTGCCGGCCCTTCCAGTGTCCTGCGCCAATGTTGCGTCCGCGTTTCAGTGCGGTAAGGGGACGGTTAGTTTTCGGCGGCAGCCCGATTTCCGGCCCCGGCTCGGGTCCGATTCTTGCTCCGATGGCCGCCTGCGCACGTTCTTTGACCGCCTGCACCCACGACGGCGGCCCGCCCCCGAAGGGACGGGCCGCCGTCGTAGGTGCGGAACTTCCGGTTGAGCGGGGTGCCCGGTCAGGAGCGCCGCGGCCGGACTACTTGACGCCGAGCTGCTTGGTGGGCACCTTGAAGGTTTCCTTGGCCGTCAGGGCCGCGATGGTGGCGATCAGGCAAATGACTGCGGTGAAAATGCTGATCTGGACCCAGCCGCCGGGCTGGATACCGCCCATGGCCGCCACGATCGCGGGGGCGAAACCCGCCATGAGGAAGCCCAGCTGGGTGCCGATTGCGAGGCCGGAGAAGCGGACGTTGGTGCTGAACATCTCGGCGTAGAAGGAGGGCCAGACCGCGTTGGCGGCGGCGTAGCCGAAGGAGAAGAACGCGATTGCCGTAAGGAACATGAGCGGGACGTTGCCGGACTCGAGGCTCAGCAGGAAGACCGGGGTCAGGGCTGCGCTGGACAGTGCGCCGTAGATGAAGACCGGCTTCCGGCCTATCTTGTCGGCGAGCATGCCGAAGAGCGGCTGGGTGCCCAGGGCCATGAAGTTGGCGCCGACGACGAGCCAGAGGGTGGTGGTGCCGTCCACGCCGGCAACGTTCTTGGCGTAGCTGATGGCCAGGGTCCCGAAGACCGTGGACACGGCGGCGATGAAGGCGCAGGCGATGACGCGGAGGACATCGCGCCAGTGGCCCTTGAGGAGGTCGGCCACCGGGAGCTTGGAGATCTGCGCGGTCTTCCGGGCTTCCTCGAATGCCGGCGGTTCGTGCAGGGTGCGGCGGATGAAGAACGCGACCAGCACAACCACGGCGCTGAGCCAGAACGGGATGCGCCAGCCGATGCTGTACTTGATGTCATCGGGCAGCGCCAGGACGGGGATGAAGACGAGGGCCGCGAGGATCTGGCCGCCCTGGGTGCCCGTGAGCGTCCAGGAGGTGAAGAACGAGCGACGGTTGTCCGGGGCGTGCTCCAGCGTCATCGAAGACGCACCGGCCTGCTCACCGGCCGCGGAGAAGCCCTGGCAGAGACGTGCCAGCACCAGCAGGACAGGGGCCCACCAGCCCACCGTCTTGAAGTCCGGAAGGCACCCGATGACGAAGGTGGAGGCCCCCATCAGCAGGAGCGTGAACATGAGGACCTTCCGGCGGCCGATCCTGTCGCCGAAGTGGCCCAGGACGACGGCGCCGATCGGGCGGGCAATGTAGGCGAAGCCGAAAGTGGCGAAAGACATGATCGCCGCGTTGGTGTCGGCATCGGGGAAGAAAACATGCGGGAAGATCAGTGCCGCTGCCGAACCGAAGATGAAGAAGTCGTAGTACTCGACGGCGCTGCCCAGGAAGCTGGCAAGGGCCGCCTTCTTCGGCGTCCCTCCCGTGGTGGTGCCCGTCGCGGACGGGAGAGTCTGGCTCATGGTGTTCCTTTTGTGTGACGACGTTGTCGCGGATGGATCAGGAATGTCTCGACTGCCGCTTGCTTAAGTTTGGTGCAGCCGGAGGTCCGTGGAAAGACCCGGACTAGTAGCCACATGGTGGAAGCTACTTGTGCGATGTAGCAATCATGACTGTGAGCGCAGTCACCTGTCAAGAAAAATAATCACCATCTAGAAATAGCTCTCACGATGTGGGAGCATTACTGTATGAGTGTGAATCAAGCCACAGAAGCGTCCGCCGACCTCGCCGCCCCGGAGGAAGCCCTGGGGAAGCCCGCCAAGGCCGCAAAGGAGGACTCGCGGACAGATATGGTGGGGAAGGCGCTGGGCCTGCTGGTCCTCCTGGGCGACGAGCCGCGCGGCGCCAGCGCCGCGGAGATCTCCCGCCGGGCCGATCTGCCGTTCAGCACCACGTACCGCCTGCTCGGCTCGCTGACGCGGGACGGCTTCGTGGACTACGAGCCCGACGGGCGCCGTTACCACCTGGGCCTGCGCGTCTTCCAGCTCGGCCAGCGGGTTTCCAATCATCACGGCTTCGCAGGCACGGCGCTTCCCATCCTGCGCCGCGTGACCGAGGAAACGGGCGAGGCCACCATTCTTTCTGTGCGTGACGGCATCCACCACCTGACGGTGAACAAGGTGGACGGCCCGCGGACCTTCCGCGTCACAAGCGATCCCGGTCATCTTGGGGCGCTGCACACCACCTCGGTGGGCAAGGCGCTGGTGGCGTTCGCCGATGACGCCACCCGCGCGCAGCTTCTCGATGAACTGCCCCTCGATCCGCTGACGGAGCATTCCATTACAGATCGCGACGCGTTCCGGGCGGAGATCGAACTCGTCCGCCGCCGTGGCTACGCCACGATGGACGAGGAAAACGAGGCCGGCATGCGCGCCGTCGCGGTTCCGGTGTTCAACGCCCAAGGTCACGCGTTTGCCTCCCTCGCCACGGCCGTGCCGGTGTTCCGGCTCAGCATGGAGGACCTGGTGGCCTGCGTGCCCCTGCTCCAGTCGGCCGCAGCTGAGCTCTCGGCCCGGCTGCCCCAGCGGTGACGTGCTCCGCCCGCCGCCCGGGGGTGCCTCGGGATGGCAGGCGCCGTCGTAACAATATGTTCGTCATTCGAACAAGTGTGCAACATGTGAACAAAGTCTGTAGTGTAATCCCCATCACCCGGCCCGCCGCGGGCGCCTCAAGCGCCACGGCTCGCCGAGTGCAGTTGTCAAAGGAGCTAACCGGATGAGCAATCGAGCAGAATCCTTCCTCGTGGGACTCGTGGGAGACGGTGTCATGCCGTCCCTCACGCCCTACATGCATGAACGCGAAGGTGACGTCCAGGGCCTCCGGTACCTCTACCGCCCCATCGACCTGATCGAACTTGGCCTGCCCGGTCAGGCCGTGGGGGAGCTGCTGTCCGGTGCTCGGAGCCTCGGGTTCAACGGACTGAACATCACCCACCCCTGCAAGCAGCTCGTGCTCGACTACCTTGACGAGGTCTCCGCCGACGCCCGGCGACTCGGCGCCGTCAATACCGTGGTCATCCGGGACGGCCGCTTCATCGGGCATAACACCGACTTTTCCGGCTTCGCGTCGGCCCTGGCCTCCGGCCTCCCCGGGGCCGCCCTGGACCGCGTGGTCCAGCTGGGAGCCGGCGGTGCCGGATCCGCCGTCGCCTACGCCCTGCTCACGGCGGGTGTCCGGGAACTGGACCTCGTGGACACGGATGCGGCGCGCTGCGCCGACCGGGCTGCCGAACTCGCCGGATTCTTCCCGGACCGGACGGTCACGGCCCGCACGACGGCGGAGCTGCCGCAGCTCATGCCCCGGGCCGACGGCCTGGTGCACTGCACCCCGGTGGGCATGGCCGCCCATCCGGGCGTTCCGCTGGACATGTCCCTCGTGGAGTCCCGGCACTGGGTGGCCGACATCGTGTACCGGCCGATCGAAACCGAGCTCGTACGCGCGGCCCGGGCCAAGGGCTGCGAGGTCCTTGACGGCGGCCGGATGGCCGTGGGGCAGGCCGCGGACGCGTTCCGGATTTTCACCGGGCGTGAGCCCGACGCGGACCGCATGCGCTCCCACTTCCTGGAACTCGTGGCCGCGGAAGAGGTGGCAGCCTGATGCGCACCGGAATCGCGACCGTCTGCCTCTCCGGCACCCTGCGGGAAAAAATGCAGGCCTGTGCGGTTGCCGGCTTTGACGGCATTGAAATCTTCGAACAGGACCTCGTCACGTCATCGCTGAGCCCGGAGGATGTCCGGAAGCTGGCCGCCGACCTCGGACTCACGCTGGACCTCTACCAGCCGTTCCGCGACTTCGACAGCGTTCCCGAGGACTTGCTCGCCGCCAATCTGCGCCGCGCGGACGCCAAGTTCCGGCTCATGTCCCGGCTGGGCACGGACACCATGCTGCTGTGCTCCAACGTGGGCACGGCCACGATCGACGACGACGAACTCCGGGCCGCCCAGCTCTCCCGCCTCGCGGACCTCGCGGGCGAACACGGTGTCAAGGTCGCCTACGAGGCCCTGGCCTGGGGCAAATACGTCAGCGACTACGAGCACGCCCACCGGCTGGTTGACATGGTGGACCACCCCCATCTGGGCACCTGCCTGGACTCCTTCCACATCCTCTCCCGCGGCTGGGACACCGCGCCGATTGAGGCTTTCAACCCGGCGAAAATCTTCTTCGTCCAAGTGGCCGATGCCCCCAAGCTGACGATGGACGTGCTGTCCTGGAGCCGGCACTACCGGGTGTTCCCAGGCGAGGGCCAGTTCGACCTTCCCAAGTTCATGGGCCACGTGGTCCGCGCCGGCTATACCGGACCGGTATCGCTGGAAGTGTTCAACGACGTGTTCCGCCAGTCCGACGTCGAACGCACGGCTGTCGATGCCATGCGGTCGCTGATCTGGCTCGAAGAGCAGAGCGCCCGATGGCTCGAGGCCAACCCGGCCGCGGCTGAAAGCGGTGCGGCCGGCACTGCGGCCCGGCGCCGTTACCCGATGGAGCTTGCCACGCTTCCCCGGGTGGCCGAGCCCGCCGGCTTCAACTTCGCCGAAGTCCGGGCCGGGGACACCGCCGGCCTGGAAACGCTGCTCAGCCAGCTGGGATTTGCGTTCAACGGGCGCCATCGCACCAAGAACGTGCAATTGTGGACCATGGGCCGCGCCCGCTTGATCATCAACGAAGAACCCGCCGCCGGTCAGCAGGCGGCCGCCGCCGCTGCCATTTCCACTGCTATTTCGGCCGTGGGGTTCGACGTCGACTCTCCCGTCATCGCCGCCGCCCGCGCCCAGCAGCTCAAGGCCCCCGCGGTGCCGCGCAAGAGCCAGGCCAACGAGGAAGTCTTCCAGGGTTTCGCAGCGCCGGACTCCACCGAGATCTTCCTCTGCCAGGGTAGCCCGGACGGCACGGCAGCCTGGGTCGGCGAATTCGGGGAGCCTCACGAACCCGGCGACGGACTGCATCACGTTGTTCCAGCCGGCGGCACCGCTCCCGTCGCGGGCCCCGCAGCCGGTGCCGTGATTGACCACGTGAACCTCGCCCAGCCGTGGCAGCACTTCGACGAGGCCGTGCTGTTCTACACGAGCGCCCTCGCGCTGGAACCGCAGCCGTACGCCGAGGTGGCGAGCCCCACCGGGCTGGTCCGGTCCCAAGTGATGCTCACCGAGGACCGGGGCGTCCGCCTGGTGCTGAACCTGGCACCGCTGCTGCAGCAGGAGGGCTCCGCCGGAACAAAAGAACCCGGCGAGTCCGGGACCGGCCACCGCCGCACCTACCAGGAGCACGTGGCCTTCGCCGTAACTGACCTCGTGGCCACCGCCCGCGCCGCCCGGGACCGCGGCCTGGACTTCCTGCAGATTCCGGCGAACTACTACGAGGACCTCGACGCCCGGTTCGCCCTGGACCCGGACTTCCTGGCCACGCTCCGCGAGCTCAACCTGCTCTATGACCGTGATGCCGACGGCGAATTCCTGCATTTCTACACGGCCACCGTAGGCAGCGTGTTTTTCGAAATGGTGGAACGCCGCGGCGCCTACGACGGCTACGGCGCTCCGAACGCACCCGTACGGCACGCCGTCCAGTACGACCACCTGCACCAGCTGACCCGCAGTTCCTGATCCCCACCCGAACAACAATCACACCCAGGAAAGGAGGCTGCTGTGCCTGACGAATTGAACCTCGAGATCTTCAACGCCGACCCGATCACCGAAGACGTGTCCGACGAAGCCATGAAGGCCGCACCAAAGACGTACGCGCCGCTCGATGCCGCCGCAGAGTCGCAGGCGGACCTTAGCGCCGAGATGAAGGCGATCGGCGAGGCCTACGCCCGGGCCCTCAAGAACGGCGCCCCGGCCGAAACCCAGCCGCGGCTCGACTACGCGCCCTACCGCAGCAGCGTCCTGCGCCACCCCACCAAGGACCTGCACCACGCGGACCCGGAAACCATCGAGCTCTACTCTCCGGCGTTCGGGCACATGGACGTGCACGCGCTGGAGGCGGACCTGACGATCCAGCACAACGGTGAACCGCTGGGCGAACGCATCGTGGTCGCCGGCCGCGTGCTCGACGGCGACGGCCGTCCGGTCGCCGGCCAGCTCGTGGAGATCTGGCAGGCGAACTCCGCCGGCCGCTACATCCACAAACGGGACCAGCACCCGGCACCGCTGGACCCCAACTTCACCGGCGTCGGACGCTGCATCACGGGCGCCGACGGCTCCTACAGCTTCACCACCATCAAGCCCGGCGCCTACCCCTGGAAGAACCACCTCAATGCCTGGCGACCGGCCCACATCCACTTCTCCCTGTTCGGGCAGGAGTTCACCCAGCGGATCGTCACCCAGATGTACTTCCCCGGTGACCAGCTCTTCCCGCTGGACCCGATCTACCAGTCGATCGTGGACCAGGACGCCCGCGACCGGCTCGTGGCCAGCTACAACCACGAGCAGACCAGGCCTGAATGGGCGCTGGCGTACAACTGGGACATTGTCCTGACCGGGCCCAAGCGCACCTGGACCGAAAACGAAGCCCTGGGAGCAGAAGGAGATGACCATGAGTAAACTCACGCCGACACCGGGCCAGACCGTGGGCCCGTTCTTCGGCTACGCGCTGCCCTACGCCAAGGACCGCGAGCTGCTCGCCCCGGGGTCCCCGGGCTCCATCCGGCTCCAAGGCACCGTGTATGACGGCGCCGGCCACCCGATTCCGGACGCCATCGTGGAAATCTGGCAGGCCGACGCGGACGGCAAGGTTCCGCACCACACAGGCTCCCTGGTCCGTGACGGCTATACCTTCACCGGGTTCGGCCGCAGCGCGGTGGGCAACACCGGCGCCTTCACGTTCACGACCGTGAATCCGGGACCCACCGAAGAGGGCGCGGCGCCGTTCATCGCTGTTGCGGTCTTCGCCCGCGGCCTCATGAACCGCCTGTTCACCCGGATCTACCTGCCGGAGAACGAGGAGGCCCTGGCCCAGGATCCGCTGCTGTCCTCCCTGAAGCCGGACCGCCGCGAGACCCTGATCGCGCGCCGGGATCCCGACGGCGGCCTGACCTGGGACATCCGCCTCCAAGGCGACGGCGAGACCGTGTTCCTGGATTTCAGCGACGTCGAGGGTGCCTCGAAGTGACCTCCTTCGAGACCGGCGGCGCGGGCCTGCACGGCGACTTTGGCCTGCTGAACCCCGTGTCGGCGTCACCCCTCGTGGCGGCGCTGACCGGGGACCGTGCAGTGCTCGCCGCCATCCTGGAGGTCGAGGCGGCCTGGGCGGCGGTCCTGGATGAGGCGGGCCTCGCCCCGGCCGGGTCCGCAGCGGTGGTGGCCACCGCCGCGCAGGTGCAGCGCTACGACGTCGCAGACATCGCCGTGCGCGCTCAGGGCGGGGGAAACCCGGTCATCCCGCTGCTCGCTGACCTCCGTGAACAGGTCAGGGCCCTGGACGGCGCTGGCCTTGGCGCGGTACGGGCCGTCCACACGTCGCTGACCAGCCAGGACGTCCTCGACTCGGCCCTGATGGTGCTCGCCGCCGGGGCCGTGCGCGAGCTGCTCACCGAGCTCACGGCGGCGACGTCGGCCCTCGCCGGCCTGGCCGAAGCCCATGCCCGGACGCTCTGTGTGGGCCGCAGCCTGACTCAGCACTCGCTGCCCTTCAGCTTCGGGCTCCGGGCAGCGCAGTGGTTTGCCGGGCTGGCTGCCGCCGGCCGCCGGCTCGAAGCCCTCGAACTGCCGGTCCAGACCGGCGGTGCCGCCGGGACCCTGGCCGCCGGCACTGTACTGACGTCCGGCGCTGCACTGACGTCCGGCACCGGGCAGGCGGCCGGATCCCTGTCACCCTTCGATCTCTCCGACCGGCTGGCCGCCCGCCTGGGTCTCGCCACCGTTCCGGCGCCCTGGCACACCAACCGCGTTGCCGTGACCTCGCTCGGCGACGCCCTGGCCACCGTGACGGACGCCGCCGGAAAGATCGCCGCCGACGTCCTGTTCCTGAGCCGGCCGGAAGTGGCCGAGCTCGCCGAACCGCGCGCCGCGGGCCGTGGCGTGTCCTCGGCCATGCCGCAGAAGCAGAACCCCGTGCTGTCCGTGCTGATCCGCAGCGCCGCCCTGCAGGCGCCGGCCCTGGCCGCCCAACTGCACCTTGCCGCCGCCAATTTCAACGACGAACGACCCGACGGAGCCTGGCACAGCGAATGGGCGGCCCTGCGCCAGCTGCTGCGCCTGGCCCTCGGCGCCGCGGGACAGCTCCGCGAACTGGCCGAAGGGCTGCAGGTGTTCCCCGGTCCCATGCGACGCAACCTCGACCTCGCCGGCCCGCTGCTTCTCTCCGAAGCCGTCAACTCCGCCGTCGCGCCGCTTCTGGACGCCCGCAGCGCCGGGGCGGGACCCGGCCGTGCCGGCAAGCAACTTCTGCAGGAGGTCGTCGACCAGACCCTCCAGGCCCCGGCCTCGGAGCAGCCGGCCATCTACCGGAAACTGCTCCGCGCTGCCGTCCCTGAGGAACTGCTCGCGGACAGCCGGCTTGAGGAGCTCCTGGACCCGGCCAACTACCTCGGCCAGGCCGTTGAGATCACCCGCCGCATCCTCGCTGCGTACCCGGAATACGCCGCCGGCCCGGCCGCACCCGAATATGACCGTGCCACCGCCCACCAACTCCAGAACGGAGCCTCCCGTGGCTAGACCTACCGTCAAAGCAGTCCTGCTCTCGCCCCAGCGCGCGCTCGGCGACAAGCCCCTTCTGATCGTGGGGCCCTCGCTCGGGACGTCCTCGCTGCTGTGGAGCCAGGCCGGCACCCTGCTGGGGTCCGACGTCGACGTCGTCGCCTGGGACCTGCCCGGCCACGGCGTCTCGCCCGCGGCGCAAGAGACGTTCACTGTCGCTGAACTGGCCGACGCCGTGATCGGCCTGGTCGATTCGATCGCCCCCGGCGCACGCTTCCACTACGCCGGGGTGTCGCTCGGCGGGGCCACCGGCCTGCAACTGGGCATTAAGCACGGTGACCGGCTCAAGAGCCTCTCCGTGCAGTGCTCCGGCGCGAAGCTCGGCACTCCCGAGGGCTGGCTGGAACGGGCCGGGACTGTGCGCACCCAGGGAACCCCGGTGATGATCCAGGGCTCCGCTCAGCGCTGGTTCGCCCCGGGGTTCATGGACCGTCAGCCGGAGCTCAGCGGCCGGCTCCTGCACACCCTCCGTGACGCCGACCGCTTCAGCTACGCCTTCTGCTGCGAGGCCCTGGCGGGCTTTGACGTCCGGGACCAGCTCGGCACCATCCGCGTCCCCACCCAGGTGATCGCCGGCGCCCTGGACTCCGTGGCTCCGCCCTCGATGGCCGAGGAAGTGGCCGCGGGCATCACCGCCGGCGGCGGCACCGCCACGGCCGTCAGTCTGGAGGGCGTGGCACACCTGGCCCCGTTCGAGGCGCCTGCCCACGTTGCCGATCTACTCAAGAGCCTCATCACCTGGACCGAGACCCAAGGAGCCGGCGAATGACCGGCCCCGAGCTCGACGGACCCCAGCGAAACGGCGTAGTCCAGCCCGGCGCGACAAGCCAGGAGATCTACGACGGCGGCATGAAAGTCCGCCGTGAAGTCCTCGGCGCCGCGCACGTGGACCGTGCCAACGCCAACAAGGATTCCTTCACCGAGGACTTCCAGGACATGATCACCAGGATCGCCTGGGGCGGCATCTGGACCCGGCCCGGGATCAGCCGGCAGATGCGTTCCGCCGTCACCATTACCGCCATGGTGGCGCACGGGCACTGGGAAGAACTGGCCATGCATATCCGCGCCGCCATCACCAACGGCCTGAGCCGGGATGAGATCAAGGAAATCCTGCTCCAGACCGCCATCTACTGCGGAGTCCCCTCCGCCAACACCGCCTTCAAGACCGCCCAGCAGGTGTTCCATTCCATGGACAACGAAGCAATGGAAACTGCAGAAATGGACAACGAATCATGAATCAGGCTTTTGTTTACGATGCTGTGCGGACGCCGTTCGGGAAGTTCGGCGGCGGGCTCGCGGGCGTGCGTCCGGATGATCTTGCCGCGCACGTGATCCGGGAGGCGGTGAAGCGTGCCCCGAAGCTCGACGTCGAGCGGATTGACGAGGTGGTGTTCGGCAACGCGAACGGCGCGGGCGAGGAAAACCGCAACGTGGCCCGGATGGGCACCCTGCTGGCCGGCCTGCCGGTCTCAATCCCGGGCACCTCGGTCAACCGTTTGTGCGGATCCTCGCTGGACGCGGCGATCATCGCCTCCCGGCAGATCAACACCGGTGACGCCGAGCTCATGCTGGTCGGCGGCGTCGAGTCGATGTCCCGCGCTCCTTGGGTGCTGCCCAAGACCGAGAAGCCGTACCCGGCCGGGGACCTGAACCTGGCCTCAACGACGCTGGGCTGGCGCCTGGTGAACCAGGCCATGCCGGCGGACTGGACCATCTCCCTGGGCGAGGCCACCGAACGGCTGGCCGAGAAGTACGGGATCACCCGCGCGGCGCAGGACGAGTTCTCCGCGGCCTCCCACAACCTTGCCGCCGCGGCGTGGGACGAGGGCTTCTATGACCGCCTGGTCACCCCGGTTCCGGGCACGGACCTGGTCCGGGACGAGGGGATCCGTCCGGGGTCCTCGGCGGAGAAGCTCGCCGGGCTCAAGACCGTGTTCCGGACCGTGAACGGCACCGTGACCGCCGGGAACGCCTCGCCGCTCTCCGATGGCGCGTCGGCGGCGTGGCTGGGATCCGAGCGGGCCGCAGGGCTGCTGGGGATGGACCCGCTGGCCCGCATCGCGGGGCGCGGCGCGCACGCCAACGATCCCCAGTTCTTCGGCTACGCCCCGGTTGAGGCCGCGAACAAGGCCCTCGCGAAGGCCGGGATCGGCTGGGACGAGGTCGGCGCCGTCGAACTGAACGAGGCGTTCGCCGCGCAGTCCCTGGCGTGCATCAACGCCTGGGGCATCGACCCGTCCATGGTGAACCGGCACGGCGGCGCGATCGCGATGGGCCACCCGCTGGGCGCCTCGGGCGGCCGGATCCTGGGCACCCTGGCCCGCACCCTGCAGGCCACCGGGGAACGCTGGGGCGTCGCCGCGATCTGCATCGGCGTCGGCCAGGGCCTGGCCGTCGTCCTCGAAAACGTCACCACCGCCGCATCGGCATAACCCGCCGGCCCAAGGAGAACACAGCCATGCTGAATTTCATTGACACTGTCGGCGAGGCCGTCGCCGGAATCAAGGACGGCGCCACCGTCATGATCGGCGGCTTCGGCAACGCCGGCCAGCCGTTCGAACTCATCGACGCGCTGCTGGAGTGCGGCGCCACCGACCTCACCGTGGTGAACAACAACGCCGGCCAGGGCGACCAGGGCCTGGCCCTGCTGATCAAGGAGGGCCGGGTGAAGAAAATGATCTGCTCCTTCCCCCGCCAGTCTGACTCCTGGCACTTCGACGCCAAATACAAGGCCGGGCAGATCGAGCTCGAACTTGTCCCGCAGGGGAACCTCGCCGAGCGGATCCGCGCCGCCGGCGCCGGGATCGGCGGCTTCTTCACGCCCACCGGCTACGGCACCATGCTCGCCGAGGGCAAGGAAACCCGCTTCCTGGACGGCAAGTGGCAGGTATTCGAGACCCCGATCCACGCCGACGTCGCCCTCATCAAGGCGCTCACGGCCGACGGCAAGGGCAACCTCGTCTACCGCAAGACGGCCCGGAACTTCGGCCCCATTATGGCCGCCGCGGCCAAACACAGCATTGTCCAGGTCTCCGAGATCGTGCCCACGGGCGGCCTGGACCCGGAGGTCGTCGTGACCCCCGGAATCTACGTCAACAGCATTGTGAAGGTGGCCTGAGATGAGCATCCCGACAAATGACCAGGCAAGTGTCCGGACCATCCAGACGTCCGAGACGCCTCTGGGCCGTGACGACCTCGCCCGCCTCGTGGCAAAGGACATCACGCCCGGATCCTTCGTGAACCTCGGCATCGGACAGCCCACCCTGGTCTCCAATTATCTGCAGCCGGAGCAGAACGTCACGCTCCACACCGAGAACGGCATGCTCGGCATGGGCCCGGAAGCCACCGGGGACCAGATCGACGGCGACCTCATCAACGCCGGCAAGATCCCCGTGACCGAACTGCCCGGGGCATCCTACTTCCACCACGCGGACTCCTTCGCGATCATGCGCGGCGGGCACCTGGATATCTGCGTGCTCGGCGCCTTCCAGGTCTCCGCCACGGGCGACCTCGCCAACTGGCACACCGGCGCCCCGGACGCGATCCCCGCCGTCGGCGGTGCCATGGATCTCGCCACCGGTGCCAAAGACGTCTTCGTCATGATGACGCTCCTGACCCGCGACGGCGCGTCCAAGCTGGTGGAGACGTGCACCTACCCGCTCACCGGGATCGGCTGCGTGACCCGCGTCTACACCGACAAAGCCGTCTTCCTGACCGGACCCGATGGCGTCCAGGTCCGGGAAACCTTCGGTTGCACCCTCGAGGAACTCCAGGACATGGTTCCCGTCCCGCTCCGGGCCGCGTCCGCGGACGGAAGCTGACGGCCCTGCACGGGGATACCCTGCGCCCGGATAAAGTGATGCGGGACCGGGAGGCGAGAAATGATTGAGGCAGCCAAGAGCGGCGGCGCGCCCGCGGCCAGCGACCAGTACGTGCAGTCGCTGGCGCGCGGGCTCGCCGTGATCCGCGCCTTCGATACCGAACACCCCAAGATGACTCTGACCGAGGTCGCGGCCCGGACCGAACTGACCCGGGCCACGGCCCGGCGGTTCCTGCACACCCTCGTGGAACTGGGCTACGTCCGCACCGACGGCAAGATCTTCGCCCTGACCGCCAAGGTGCTGCAACTCGGCTACGCCTACTTGTCCGGGTTGTCCCTTCCCCAGCTCGCCCAACCGCACCTGGAGGAACTCTCGCTCGAACTGGGGGAGTCGACGTCGGCCGCGGTGCTCGAAGGCACCGACATCGCCTACGTCGCCCGGGTATCCACCCGGCGGATCATGACCGTCGGGATCACGGTGGGCACCCGCTTCCCCGCCTACGCGACCTCGATGGGCCGGGTGCTGCTCGCGGCCCTGCCGCCGGCCCAGCTGGACGAGTACCTCGCGGCCGCCGAGATCCGGCCCCTCACGCCGGGGGCCATCGGGACGCGGGCTGACCTCCTGGCGGAACTGGACACGGTCCGCGCCCAGGGCTGGTGCCTGCTGAACCAGGAACTGGAGCCGGGACTGATGTCCGTCGCGGCGCCCGTCCACGACGGACCCAAGGTGGTGGCAGCCGTCAACGTCTCGCTACAGGCCCAGACGGTGTCCGCTCAGCCCGACCCCGGGGCCTATCTGGCTGCGGTACGTGAAGCGACTCTGGCCACGGCAGAACTCATCTCAGAGGACCTGACCTCGGGCCGATGAAGCCCCCTTTGAGGACCGGCCAGCCGGTCAGGCAGGCGGACCTGAGATGGGCCCCGTTGAAACCCGGATCGTGACGCCCGCGGGATCGTCACTGATTTTCAGGTGCAGATCCCGGCCCACCAGCAAGGTATGGATGTCGTCGCTGCCTTCCGGCGCGATCTGCTCGGCCAGCCGCGTGACGGCCAGTGCCATCGCCCGGCCCCAGTCGTGGGGATCCATGCTGGATGATTCAGCGGTCGCTGAATACTTCTCTGGTTCAGTCATCTGCCCCCGCTTTCGGTGTCCGGAGCGTCGGCTCCGGCACATCAGGAGGCCCAGTCTAGTGACACCGCCCAGCCGGCGTCCACGAATCCCGCCAGCCCTGCACAGATTGCGCGGGCACTCCGGCTAGGATTTCACTTCGGGACCTCTCCCGCCATTCGCCCCGAAGGACGCCATGACTGAGAACAACACCGCGACGTCGGAGACCCCGGAGACCCCGGACAGCACAGGGTCCAGGCGCGCCGCCGTGGTCATCAACCCCATGAAATCCCCCGGAGAGAGCTTCCGCGCCTCCTTCTTCCGCCTGTGCGAGACCCAGGGCTGGGCCGAGCCGCTCTGGCTGGAGACCACCAAGGAAGACACCGGCCTCGGCCAGGCCCGCGAGGCCTTGGAGGCGGGAGTCGACGTCGTGATCGCCGCGGGCGGCGACGGAACAGTCCGCTGCGTGGCGGAGGTCCTTGCGGGCACCGGGACTCCGATGGGCCTGGTACCGATGGGCACCGGCAATCTGCTGGCCCGCAACCTCGGGGTCGACATCACCGACCCCGTGGCCGCCAGCTACGACGTCCTGAGCGGCACGGACGCCAAAGTGGATGTGGTGAAGGCCAGGCTGGACCACGCCGAGGAGGAGCACACCTTCCTTGTCATGGCAGGACTTGGGTACGACGCCGCGATCATGGCCAACACCGTGGATCAGCTCAAGGACCGCGTGGGCTGGCTCGCCTATGTCGAAGCGGGCATCCGGCACCTGCCGGGCAAGCCCATCAGGGCGAAGATCAGCATTGACGGCCAGCACCCGGTGCGGCGCCGGATCCGCAGCGTCATGGTCGGAAACTGCGGCAAGATCATGGGCGGCGTGGAGATCTTCCCCGACGCCAAGGTCGACGACGGCATCCTCGACGTCGTGATCCTGGCCCCCGTCGGCCGGTTCGGCTGGCTGGGAGTGCTGGCCGGCGTCTTCGGCCGGAACAACCCCAAGAACTCCTCGGTCGAGTACTTCGCCGGAAAGTCAGCCGAGATCGAGCTCGCCCACGAGCAGGAATTCCAGCTCGACGGCGACCCCCTCGGCAAGGCCAAACACCTCAGCGTCACGGTGGAACACGAGGCACTCACGGTCCGGATGACGGCCGTCTAGCTGGGGGCCAAGCGAGTACTACCCGGACGCTGAGCCGAACGGTCGTTCGCAAAGGCAAGTAATCAGCACTCGTGACGGGCGGCACGGGCACCGGCTTGTATAGGCAGTGGCATCACAGAGATGCTGCCGTCTAGCAGTAGGGGTTGGCCGTGGCGATTCCATCCGAAGAATCCGAGCTCATGGCCTCGCCGGCACCTCTCCGGGTCGCCGTCATAGGCGCAGGCTACTGGGGACCCAACCTGGCCCGCAATTTCAAGGCGGCACCCGACTGGGAACTGGCGGCCATCGTGGACATGGACCGCGCCCGGGCCGCTAAACTCGCCGCAGCACACGGCGACGTCGCCGTCTGCGGATCCGTCCGGGAGCTCCTGGACACGGTCGACGTCGACGCCGTCGCCATCGCGACACCGGCCCACACCCACCACGGCATCGCCCTCACGGCACTGCGTGCCGGAAAGCACGTCCTGGTTGAAAAGCCGCTCGCGGACGCCCGGGCCAAGGGCCTGGAAATGGTCGCCGAAGCCGAGACCCGCGGCCTGGTCCTGATGGCGGACCACACGTACTGCTACACCCCGGCCGTCCTGAAGATCCGGGAACTGATCGCCGACGGCTCCCTGGGCGAAATCCTGTTCATCGACTCCGTCCGGATCAACCTTGGGCTCGTCCAGCCGGACGTGGACGTCTTCTGGGACCTGGCCCCGCACGACTTGTCCATCCTCGACTTCATCCTTCCCGGCGGCCTGAGGCCGGCCGAAGTGTCCGCTCACGGCGCGGATCCGCTCGGCACCGGCAATGCCTGCGTGGGCCACCTGACCTTCGCACTGTCCGGCGGCGGGATGGCCCATGTGCACGTGAACTGGCTCAGCCCCACCAAGATCAGGCAGCTGGTGGTCGGCGGTTCCCGGCGCACGCTGGTCTGGGACGACCTGAACCCGCAGCAGCGGCTCAGCGTATACGACCGGGGGGTCAGCCTGGACGCCCAGTCGCGGTCCGCGGCGGAGCGGAAGGCATCGGCCATTTCTTACCGGCTGGGTGACACCTGGTCCCCGGCCCTGCCCGAACACGAGGCACTCGGCCAGATGGTGGCCGAATTCGCCAGCAGCATTTGGCAGCAGCGGCCCGCACGGACCAGCGGGGCCGCCGGGCTCCGCGTACTTTCGGTGCTGGAGGCAGTCAGCAGCAGCCTCGGCGCTGCCGGGCGGCCCGCCGCCGTAACAGGGAACGAATTTCAGCTGGAAGGAACACGATGAGCACACTGCAAGGGGCCACGGTCCTGGTGACCGGCGGGGCCGGAACCATCGGGTCCACAATTGTTGACCATTTGCTCGCCGCCGGAGCCGGGCGGATCGACGTCCTCGACAACCTCGTCCGCGGACGCCGCGCCAATCTCGATGACGCCATGGAAAGCGGGCGGGTGCACCTGGTCGAAGGCGACCTCCGCGACCGGGACCTCGTCCACGACCTCACCCGCGGCACCGACATCGTGTTACATCAGGCCGCCATCCGGATCACCCAGTGCGCCGAAGAACCCCGGCTCGCCCTGGAAGTCCTCGTGGACGGAAGCTTCAATGTGCTCGAGGCCGCGGCCGAACACCGGGTGGACAAGCTCATTGCCGCCTCCAGCGCCTCCGTCTACGGCATGGCAGAGGAGTTTCCGACCACCGAGCGCCACCACCACCACAACAACGACACCTTTTACGGAGCGGCCAAGTCCTTCAACGAAGGCATGGCCCGCAGCTTCCGGGCCATGACCGGGCTGGACTACGTCCTGCTGCGCTACTTCAACGTCTACGGGCCCCGGATGGACGTCCACGGCCTGTACACCGAGGTGCTGGTGCGCTGGATGGAGCGGATCGCGGACGGCCAGCCGCCGCTGATTTTCGGTGACGGGTTGCAGACCATGGACTTTGTCCACACACGGGACATCGCGCGGGCCAACATTCTGGCCGCGGGAAGCGGAATCCGCGAGGGCGTGTACAACGTCGCCAGCGGTTCCGAGACGAGCCTGCTGGAACTCGCCGAGGCGCTCCTGAGGGCGATGGATTCGGGCCTGCAGGTCGAACACGGCCCGGACCGCGCCGTCAACGGCGTCGTCCGCCGGCTGGCGGACACGACGGCGGCAGAACGTGATCTCGGCTTCACCGCCGAAACCGGGCTGGAGGAGGGGCTGCGCGAACTCGTCGACTGGTGGCGTCCGCTGCGCGGCGAGATCGCCGCCGCCCGGGTGGGAGGCGTGCGGTGACCATCGAGCAGGACCAGCTCCAAGACCAGGTGCTGAGCCGGATCAATGTCATGAAGCCGTGGCTAGGAACCGAGGAAGCCGAGGCCGTTGCCGAGGTGATCGCCTCCGGCTGGGTGGCGCAGGGCCCCCGGGTGACCAGGTTCGAGGACGCTTTTGCCGCAGCGCAACAGGCGCCGCACGCCGTCGCCGTCTCCAACTGCACCACCGCACTGCATCTGGCGTTGAAAGTTGCCGGCATCGGGCCCGACGACGACGTCGTGGTTCCCTCTCTTTCCTTCATTGCCACCGCCAATGCCGCCACGTACGTCGGGGCCCGGCCGGTGTTTGCCGACGTCGAAGCGGACACCGGGAACGTGTCCGCACGCAGCCTCGCGGCGGCCCTGACTCCGGCCACCCGGGCCGTGATCGTCGTGGACCAGGGCGGCATGCCTGTGGACCTTGACCCGATCCGCGAGCTCTGCGACCCACTGGGTATCACGGTGATCGAGGATTCCGCCTGCGGGGCAGGGTCCACCTATCGGGGGCGTCCGGTCGGGGCGGGGGCCGAGCTCGCCGCCTGGTCCTTCCATCCCCGCAAAATCCTCACAACAGGCGAGGGCGGCATGTTGACCACCAAGAACCCGGAGTGGGCCGCCCGCGCGCGCCAGCTGCGGGAACATTCCATGAGCGTGTCGGCAAACGACCGGCATGCAGCGCTGCTCGCCCCGGCCGAAGAGTATCTGGAGATCGGCTTCAACTACCGAATGACGGATCTGCAGGCGGCCGTCGGGCTCGTGCAGCTGGGCCGGCTTCAGGAAGCCGTCGCCCGGCGCCGCGGAATTGTCGCCGGCTACCGGGCCGCCCTGGCCGATCTCGACGGCCTGCGGTTCAGCCAGGATCCCGCCTATGGCACCAGCAATTTCCAGTCGTTCTGGTTCGAGGTCCTGCCGGACTTCGGGCTGGGAAGGGAGGAGTTGCTCGCTCATCTCGCCCGCGACGGCATCTCGGCGCGGCGCGGCATCATGGCGGCGCACCGGCAGCCGGCCTACGCCGGACGGGACACCGGCACGGCCGATTTGTCCGTGACGGAACGGCTCACGGACAACACCGTCATTCTTCCCGTCTATCACCAGTTGACGCCGGACGAGCAGTTCCGGGTAATCCACTCCCTTCGGATAGCCGGCGGGCGGAACCATGGATGAGCTGCTCCTCATCGCCGCGAGCGGCCTGGCGCGTGAAGTGCTCGCCGCCGTCCGCGAGGGCGGACGATTCAATGTCATCGGGATCCTAGACGACGACGCCGGCAGGGCCGGAACCGTCGTGGACGGTGCCTGCATCCTTGGCCCGGCCAGTGACGCCCTCCGCTATCCGGAAGCCGGCATCGTGGTCTGCGTCGGCGCCGGCAGAGGACGCGCCCGGATTGTGGAGCGGCTGGCCGCCCTCGGCGTCCCGGACCGCAGATACGCCACGGTCCTCGATCCTTCTGTCCGGATCCCGGCTGGATGCACGATCGGCCGCGGCAGCGTCTTGCTGGGCCACGTCACCCTGACCGCCGGGGTCACACTTGGTGAGCACGTGGTCGCGATGCCCGGCGTGACGTTCACTCACGACGACGTCGTGGAGGACTTCGCCACATTCGCCGCCGGGGTTTCGCTCGGCGGCGGTGTCAGGGTCGGGCGTGGCGCCTACCTGGGCATGAACGCCAGCGTGCGGGAAGGCTCCTCGGTGGGTGCGGGCGCCACCATCGGCATGGGCGCGGCCGTCCTGGCCGACGTGCCCGAGGACGAGACCTGGGTGGGTGTGCCGGCACGGCCGGTGAGGCACCGCGTGGGAAATGGGTCCTTGGCCCACGGAGCCTTAGCCGTTCGCAACACAGAGCGGTTGGTGCCATGAAGAGGATCAAGCCGGTGGGTCTGGTGCGACGCCCGCTCGTATCGGTGGTCATACCCTGCTACAACTACGCCAGATACCTGCCAGATGCGGTGTCCTCCGTCCTCGATCAAACGGAAGTGGATCTGGAGCTCATCATCGTGGACGACGCGTCCGCGGACGACAGCCCACAGATTGCCGCCCGCTTCGCGGCGGCCGATGAGCGGATCAGGCTCGTTCGCCACACCCGGAACATGGGGCACATCGCCACCTACAACGACGGACTATCCCGCGTGTCTGGAGAATACGTGGTCTTATTATCCGCCGACGACATGCTCGCCCCGGGTTCCTTGGCCCGTTCGACAGCGCTGATGGAGGCCCGCCCGGAAGTGGTGCTGGCCTACGGGTATGCGATGGAGTTCAAGGACAGCGTCCCGCCCGCTCCTGGCAAACGTGCGTCTTGGTCGGTTTGGTCTGGGGAGGACTGGATGCGGGCCGTCTGTCGCTCCGGATCGAACGTTGTCGTCAACCCTGAAGCGATCCTGCGACGCTCAGCCATGGACCAGCTCGTCGGATACCGGGCCGATATGCCGCACGCGGCAGACATGGATCTCTGGCTCCGCGCGGCGTCGATGGGCCACGTCGGCCGCGTCAACGGCCCCGTCCAAGCTTTCTATCGAGTTCACGGATCGAACATGCATCTGACTGATTACCGCGGTCTCCTCACGGATTTGAGGGCTCGCCGCGAAGTATTTGATGGATTGGGGGAAGGCCCGGGCGGGATCGGCCGGCCGCGGGTTCTCGCCGACAAGGCGCGTCGCGCCCTCGCCTCGGAAGCCCTCCGCGAGGCCAACCAACTGCTCGACGTAAGCGGTGATGCTCAGGCTGCCTCAGAGCTGGCTGAATTTGCGGCTGATACCGACCAGGGCAGCACCCGATCGGCCTTGTGGCTTTCGTACCAACTTCGCCGACGCCGACGGCTGTCCGAACTCCAGCGACGGCTGTCCAAAGAGGCGTACCGGTGGCGCTGGTCGTTGCGCTGGCGCCGTTGGAGGCGATTCGGGGTATGACCAGCAACGATGGATTGAGGCGCCTGATCGGCCACGGTTTGGCTTGGAGTAGTGTCAGCAGCCTGGTTCTCCGCCTGGGGAGCTTTGCAGTCGGAATAGTCCTGGCAAGGCTCCTCGCCCCGGAAGAATTCGGAGTGTTTGCAGTCGCACTGACTGTGCAGGCCGTTGTCATGACCCTGGCGGACCTGGGAATGAGCACGGACCTCATCCGTTCCGATGACCCGGGCCGGAAGGCACCTACTGTCGCCTCACTTGGCTTGGCCTCGGGAGCACTGCTCGCGATCACGATGGCGCTCTCTAGCCAGGGCATCGCCGAGTTGCTAGGCAGTCCAGCCGCCGGTCCGGTCATATCGGTCATGGCTTTCTCGCTCCTGCTGGCTGGCGCGGGAGTGGTGCCGTACGCCTCGCTGCAGCGACAGTTCGCCCAGAAGAAGCTGTTCGGCATCGCCGCCGCTGACTTTGGCATCAGCACCCTCCTGACAGTCCTTCTGGTTCTGGCCGGCTGGGGGGTCATGGGGCTCGCTGTTGCGCGGCTGGTCTCGCAAAGTGCAACCTTGGTCCTGCAATTCGCGCTCTCCGGCGAGAGAGTCCGCTTCGGATTCGATAAGTCGGTGGCACCCGCAGTGTTGTCCTACGGATTGCCCGTCGCGGGCGCCAACATGCTTTCCTGGGCATTGCTGAACGTGGACAACGTGGTCATTTCACGGCTGGCAGGTCCAGTCGCGCTGGGGTTCTACTTCCTGGCCTTCAACGTCTCCAACTGGCCCATGAGCGCGTTGGGGCAAGTAGTACGCTCCATCTCCATTCCGACGTTCGCACGGCTCGCGGCGGGCCGGTCGGACAGAAGCCTGGCGGCGGTCCTGGGACCGGTGTGGGCGGTGTGCTTACTGGCCGGACTTCTCCTTGCCGTCTTGTCCCGTCCCGTCATCGAGCTCGTCTACGGTGCCAGGTGGCTGCCGTCGGCGGCCGTGCTGGCGTGGCTGGGGATCTTTGGATCGCTGCGAACGCTCTTCGATCTTGCCGCATCGTATCTCCTGGCCCGGGGAGCATCCACTCCCACCCTGTTGGTTCAGCTCGTCTGGATTGTCGGCTTGGTCCCGGCAGTACTTCTGGGCGTCGCCACGGGCGACATCGCGGGAGCGGCCGCCGCCCACCTCATTGTGGCCGCATTCTTGGTCTGCCCGGCTTACGCTGTGGCGCTGCACCGTTGCGGCGCGGACATCCGAGCCGTTCTTGCACGGCTTTGGCCGCCGATTCTTGCCGCTTCGGCAGCTGGCGCGGCAGCCGCGGCCGTCGTGGCCGTGGCGCCGGGGCCGCTGGCGGGACTGCTTGCCGGCGGCGTGATCGGCAGCATTATCTACGCACTGCTGCTGGCGCGATGGTTCGTGCGTCAGATACACGGTCTCAGGCAATGGATGCCTGCACACGAAGCCGCCCGAGAGCTCGACGCGGTTACCACCCGAACAACGATTCCAGGGGGAACGTCATGATTCAGAGCGTACCGTTGGTCGATCTGACCAAGCAGCAGGACCAGATCGCCGATGCGATCCGTGAGGGTTTCAACCGCGTCATCGCGGAAAGCAGCTTCATTCTCGGACCCCAGGTCGGGGAATTCGAAGAAGCCTGGGCCCGCTACTGTGGCGCCGCTTTCGCCGTCGGCGTGGGCAACGGGACAGATGCCATAGAGCTCGCCCTGCGGGCTGCCGGCATTGGACGCGGGGATGAGGTGATCCTCCCGGCCAACACCTTCGTGGCAACGGCCGGTGCGGTGCACCGTGCCGGCGCCGACATTGTCCTGGCTGACTGCAACGAAGACTTCCTGCTTGATCCACAGCAGGTGGCAAATAGAGTCACGCCACGGACTAAAGCGGTAATTGGCGTCCACCTGTATGGCCAGGCGGCTCCCATCGAACTAATCCGGGCTGCGGCGGGTCCCGGCATGGTCGTGGTGGAAGACATGGCTCAAGCTCAAGGCGCGGAGCGCTGGGGGCAGCGGGCCGGCACCCTGGGTGACATAGCCGCCACGAGCTTCTACCCGGGCAAAAATTTGGGGGCCTACGGAGACGCGGGCGCGGTCATGACCAGCTCGTCGGAGTTTGCCGAACGGGCACGTCGGCTGCGTAATCATGGTGGAACAGTCCGCTATGACCACCCTGAGGTGGGGTTCAACTCCCGGATGGACAGCCTGCAGGCAGTGGTCCTCTCAGCCAAGTTGTGTCTCCTCGACGAATGGAACAGACAGCGACGTGCGGCTGCCGCCGTGTATCGGGAGCTGCTGTCTGAGGTTGATGGAGTGATCCTTCCACAGACCGCTTCCGGCAACGAGCATGTCCACCACGTGTATGTGATTCGCATTGCGGAGCGCGACAGGGTGGTCCGGGAGCTGAACTCGGCTGGAATCGGTGCGGCGATACATTATCCGGTTCCGATCCACTTACTGCCGGCCTATGCCGAACTTGGACACAGGCCGGGTGCCTTCCCTGCAGCCGAACGCTTTGCAGCTGAAATCCTGTCCCTACCGATCTACCCGGGCATTTCCGTGTTGGATCAGGAATTGGTCGTGGGCAAGCTACGAGCGGCGCTGGGGCGATGAGCGCCACGGTAGCAGTGGACGGGCTGGCGAAGCGGATCCGGACCCGGCCGGGTGGAGTCCCGGGGGACGTTGCAACGGTAACGGTGGTTATCCCCTGCTACAACTATGCCCGGTATCTCCCGCAGGCGGTGCGGAGCGCCGTGAGCCAAACAGGGGCAAAAGTCGACGTAATCATCGTCGACGATGCGTCCACCGATGACAGCTTGACGATAGCTCAGCAGTTGTCGGCCACGCACCCAAACGTGTCGGTGCTGGCTCATGACACTAATCGGGGCATGGTCGAGACGTTCAACGACGGGGCGAAGGCAGCCAGGGGCGAGTTCTTGGTGCGGCTCGACGCCGATGACATGCTTACGCCCGGATCGCTCGCTAGGGCCACCATGGTGGCGCGTCAGTTTCCCTCAGTTGGTCTTATCTATGGACACCCAATTCACTTTGACACGAGCGACGTACCGCCGTCACGGGAGACAGCCACCGCCTGGACCGTATGGCCCGGCCGGGAGTGGCTGAGGGACAGGTGCCGCTCCGCCGTGAATGTGATCACGTCCCCGGAGGTCGTCATGCGGCGCTCGGTCGTTGAAGAAGTCGGGTATCAGGCTCCTCTCCGCCACACGCCCGACATGGAGCACTGGTTCCGCATTGCAGCATTCGCCGATGTCGCTTACATCCATGGGGCCGATCAAGCCTGGCACCGCGACCATGCAGACAGCATGTCGGCCAAAGAGGTCGATCGGCTGCTTGATCTCCAGGAGCGCCGAGAGGCTTTCGACGTACTTTTTGACGGGCCCGCCGGAAAGACGGCAGACGCTGTTGGCTTTCGACGGGACGCCACCCAGGCGCTAGTTCATGAGGCTTTGGCGACTGCTGCCCATGAACTGGACAGAGGCGCCGGAGCATCGAAGTTATACGAGGGCTGCCTGGATCTCGCGCGGGACCTGGATCCATCCGTTGCTCAGAGAAGGGTCTGGGGCCGTCTCCACAGACGGGCAGCAGCTGAGACAGCAGCGCCCTGGACGCGTGCCGGCGCGTTGGCGACGCGCATTGTGGGGCGTGCCAGGTCCGAACTGAGACTGTGGAACTGGCACCGGAACGGGGTGTTCTGAGATGGAGACGCGAGTTTCCGCCGCCGCAAACCTGCTCCGGCGCGTCGGTACCCTGGGACCGAGGGAAGCCAGCCAGCGCATGGCCCGCCGCGTTGCCGGAAGTCTCGCAGTCAGATTTGATACCGCAGACCTGGACTTCCCGCTCCTTCCTCAGGACATCGCGGATTCGACGACGCTGCAGTTGACCCCTCCATCTGCTGGCAGTTCCGGTCCAGAGCTCAGGATCGCGTGGCTCTGCACGCCGCCAGGTCCCGGGTCTGGCGGCCACACCACGTTCTTCCGGATGGTGCGTGGGATGGAGGAGCGCGGTCACCGCTGCACCATCATGCTCTACGACCGTCACCGCGGGGATTTGGACCGACACCGGGCCGTGATTAGAAGCGGTTGGCCGGAGCTTGCCGCAAGCATCGAGCCAGTGCCAGCGAGTTTGGCCGGCTTCGACGCCTGTGTTGCAAGTTCCTGGGACACAGCCCATGTACTCGCTCGCCGCGGGGGCTCCAGCATGCACCGGTTCTACTTCGTCCAGGACTTCGAACCATTCTTCTACCCCCGCGGCAGCCTCTATAGCTTGGCAGAGGACAGCTACCGCTTCGGCTTCACTCTCTTGGCCCTGGGCCCGATGGTTGCCAGCACGCTCTTGCGAGAAGTCGGGGTCAAGGCGACGATCATCCCGTTCGGCAGCGATGTCGCGGCGTATCGCCGTCACCAGTCAGACAACCGTTCCGGCGTCGTATTTTTTGCTCGGCCCGGCGTTGACCGCCGCGGCTATGAACTGGGACGACTCGCACTAAGGCAGTTTCATCGGCTTCATCCAGATCAGGAGATCCATATCTACGGATCGATGGTTCGAGGTTGGGGCATTCCGCTTACTCAACATGGCATGCTCAGCCGCGCTGAATTGAATGGTCTGTACAACCGGACTACCGCAGGCCTGGCACTGTCATTTACCAATATCACGCTGGTGGCCTCCGAAATGCTGGCTGCCGGAAATATAGCAGTTCTCAACGATCACGAATTCTCCCGTCAGGTGCTCACGAATCCAGAGGCTGTGTGGGCCGCCCCTACGCCCTCGTCGTTGGCAGCGGCGCTCAGCGAAGTGGTCACCGATTCCGGCCGGAACATCCGCTCCGAGCGTGCCGCCACCCACCCCGGGCACAGTTGGGCCGCTGCGCAGGCAGAACTGTCTCAGATCATGACGGAGGTGGCCGAATGCAAGATCTGACGGCGCCCGGCCGGACGTTAGAACCGGTCCCTGCAGAGGCGTCCAACCGGGTGGAATGGCTTGACGGTGTGAGGGCATTGGCTGCCCTCTTCGTTGTGCTTCACCATGTCTGGCTGATGACGTACGGCGGCTATCCGGGTAACAACGGTCCGTGGCCGACCGACTGGATGGTCTACGGCCATCTTGCCGTCGCAGTGTTCATCGTGGTGTCCGGCTACTCCCTCACCCTCTCGCCGGCCCGGCATGGCATGCGGCTCAAAGAGGGAGGATGGACTTTTCTCCGGCGCCGCTTCTGGCGGATCGTCCCGCCGTATTGGGCGGCATTGGCGGTTTCCGCGTTCCTGATCATGGCCGGCCTGATCGGATCCCCGTCTGGTGACCCGGTGACCGGACGCGACATCCTGGTCCACTTCCTGCTTCTTCAGGACACGATCGGAAACACGCCTCCTAACGGCGTCTTCTGGTCGATCGCCGTCGAATGGCATATCTATTTCCTGTTTCCGCTGCTGCTGCTGTGTTTCCGCCGCTTCGGTACAGCGGTGACACTACCCGCGGTCGCGGTGCTGGTGGCGGTCCAGCACGTGGCCGGCCAGTTCATTCCGGCCGTAGGTGCCTTCGACCGGTTCAGCCCCGCATTCTTCGTGCTGTTTGCGGCGGGAGCCGCGGCGGCGGGGTTGTCCAGGCGCGGAGTCCTGGCGGCCCACAGCATGGTGGCCGCTGCGGTGTTGGGAATTGGTTTTGTGACGGCTGCAGTACTGGCAGGACCGGAGTGGGTGGTCTCGGAGTATTTTTGGGTGGACCTCGCCGTCGGCGCCGCTGCAGCGGCCCTGTTCAATGCCTTGGCCCAGGGACGCCTGCGGTGGATCGCCCGTGGCCTGGCGGCCCGGCCGCTGGCGTTCCTTGGGAAGTTTGCCTTCAGTCTGTACTTGGTGCATGCCCTGGCCCTTGAGATGCTCCGGGTCCATGTGGTGCACGCGGCTGGCCTCACCGGCGGTGCCGCCTTTTGGACGCTCCTGGGCCTCGGCCTTCCGGCCGCCGTTCTGGCCGCCTATGGCTTCTTCGCCCTGTGCGAGCGTCCATTCCTCACGATCCGCAGTTTCAGCCAGTTGGGCGGTGCCCTGCGGTCGCCCTTTCGCAGCATGGCGGGCGGTCGCCGGAGAACCCTGGCGACAAACACGAGCGCAAAGGATCCAGCACCATGAAGACCATCGCCACGGTACGCCTGTACGAGAAATCTTGTGAGATCACGGTCGATATGGATCGACCCGTGCTCTCGGACGCTCTGCGGCTGGAGACCCAGCGATGAGCACCGCGCAGAACCTCGGCCCGAACGGGCGGCACGGGATCGTGGTGCTGTTGGTGATCTACCTGGCGGCGCTGGCCTGCATCGGGTTCTGGCCCACTCCGATAGACCGACCAATCTCAGGTTTTCTTGACGATCTTCTCTCGGTCTTTCAACAGCACGCCCTGACGGCTGGAATCGACTACAAGTTCGTGGAGACCTCCGCAAACGTGTGCCTTTTTGTCCCCTTCGGTGTCTTCACTGCCCTCCTACTGCCGGTCCGTCGCTGGTGGCTGGCGGCAGTGATTGGCCTTTCGACGTCGGCGGCGATAGAAGTCGTGCAGTTCGTCGCCCTGAGCCAGCGGCAGGCCAGCCTGCGGGATGTCATGGCCAACACGCTGGGGGCAGTTCTGGGGGCGACCGCCGTTCGGCTAGTCCGCATCCGCCGACGGGTGCCGGCCGAGCTGGTCCGCGGGTCGGGAAACACGAACGCAGGGACGGGCATGCCGGGTATCGCAGATTCGGCCGATGTGGCAGAAACCGCCAACATCGGAGAGGGCACCCGCATCTGGCATCTTGCGCAGATCCGTGAGGAAGCGGCACTGGGCAAGAACTGCAACGTCGGCCGCGGGGCCTACGTCGGTCCGGGAGTCCGAGTGGGCGACAACTGCAAGCTCCAAAATTATGCCCTCGTCTACGAGCCCGCCTGTTTGGCCGACGGCGTCTTTGTCGGTCCGGCGGCCGTGCTCACCAACGATCTGCATCCCAGGGCCATCACCCCCGATGGGCTGCTGAAAGGTGCCGACGACTGGGAGGCCGTCGGGGTGACGGTGGGCACGGGTGCTTCGATCGGGGCGCGTGCCGTGTGTGTGGCTCCCGTCTGCATTGGCGAGTGGGCCACTGTGGCCGCGGGCGCCGTCGTTACCAAGGACGTGCCGGCCTACGCCGTGGTGGCTGGCGTGCCGGCTCGGCAGCTGGGCTGGGTAGGGGAGGCCGGAGTACCGCTGAAGCAGGACGGCGGCGGAAGTTGGCTTTGCCCGGTCACCGGGCGCCGCTATATCGAAGCAAGGGGGCAGCTTTTGCCCCAGGAAACGCTCGAGGGGGAGCCGTGGAGCGCTTAGACACGAGCAAGGTAATTCTGGGCGGTACGCCGGTGGACCTGATGGATTCGGAGACTGCCTTGTCGGCGATTCTTGCACGCGCCGTGCACGGCGGGGATCGACCGCTAGCCGTCGCGTCCGTCAACCTGGACCACGTGAACCACTTCGGAACGGGCGGCCGCTGGGCGGGCACCCTCCACGCCGATCCGGCCAGCGCTGTGGACTGGCTATACCTGCTGGACGGGGCACCCCTGGTGGCCCAGTCCCGACGACTCACGGGCCGCCGCTGGCCGCGGCTGGCAGGCAGTGATCTGGCGTCGCCCCTCCTGCTGCGGGCGGAGGAGCTGGGCCTGCGGGTCGGGTTCCTGGGCGGTTCGGAGGGCAACCAACGGCTGCTGGCAGAAAAGATCGCCCGGGATCAACCCGGGCTCCAGGTCGCAGGCATGTGGTCACCGGACCGGAACGCCTTGGCCTCCGGACCGGACTCGGAAGCCATCGCGCGGCAGATTGCCGAGTCCGGGGTACAGATGCTCTACGTGGGACTCGGTAAACCCCGGCAGGAGCTGTGGATAGATCGCTACGGAGCACTCACCGGCGCTGAAGTGCTTCTGGCCTTCGGTGCTGCCGTTGACTTCCTGGCGGGTCGGGTGCGCCGCGCCCCCAGGTGGGCCAGCGAGCACGGACTGGAGTGGGGTTACCGGCTCGCGCTGG
Source organism: Arthrobacter sp. H-02-3 (assembly GCF_003097355.1). Lineage (GTDB taxonomy): Bacteria > Actinomycetota > Actinomycetes > Actinomycetales > Micrococcaceae > Arthrobacter > Arthrobacter humicola. The sequence goes on along the minus strand of NZ_PYUI01000008.1, from coordinate 129,096 downwards.
AGCCGCGGCGACTTGCCAGCCGGTATCTGCTCGGCGGGCCGCCCTCCTACCTGAAGCTGCGGACTGATTCGTCCGCCGTACCCCCGGAGGTGCCCGACGCCCCGCCCTCGGGCAAGCCCGCACCGCTAACACCGGGCCGGTTCACCGGACCCGAAGGCGCAGCGGACGCTGCCGTCGTCGTCGTCACTTATAACAGTGCCGGCGACATCGATGCCCTTCTGGACAGCCTGCGGGCCGAAACGTCCGACGTGACCCTGCGTGTGCTGGTGGCTGATAATTCCTCTCGCGACGGCACGCTCGGACTAGTCCGGCAGCGGCACCCGGACGTGATCGCCTTCGGCACCGGCGGCAACCTGGGGTATTCCGCCGGCATCAATGCCGCGCTGCAGCGGGTGGGTGACGCCCCCATCGTGGTGGTGCTCAATCCGGACCTCCGGGTCCAGCGCGGCAGCCTGGCGGTGATGATGGACCGGCTACAAGCCTCCAGGGCCGGGGCCGTCGTGCCCCGGCTGGTCGATGAGGAGGGCGGCACCCGGCCCACCCTCCATCGCGAACCCAGCATCACCCGGGCCATTGGCGACGCGTTTCTGGGCCGGCGCGTGCCGGACAGGCCCGGCTGGCTTGCCACGACGGATTTCAACGCCGAGAGCTACGCCCATGCCCATCCGGTGCAATGGGCCACCGGGGCCGCGCTCATGGTCCATCGGGCCCTGGCAGAGGCATTGCCATGGGACGAATCGTACTTTTTGTACTCGGAGGAGACGGACTTCTTCCGCCGCATGAGGATGATCGGCGAACCGGTCTGGTACGAACCGGCGGCCACCATGACCCACAAGGGCGGGGGGTCCGGCGCCTCGGCCGAGCTCAACGCCCTGATGGCCGTCAACCGTGTCCGCTATGTCCGCAAGTACCACTCGTCAGCCTATGCGGCCGTGTTTTACGCCGTTCTGGTCCTGTCCGAACTCCTGCGCTGCTGGAAAGCGGACCGCGCCGGGGTGTTGCGGACTGTACTGTCCGAGGATCGCTGGGCGGCGTTGCCCGGCCCGGTCACGGATGTGGATGAGATGGGCTTTCCGGACGGCGCGGTGATCATTCCGGCACATAACGAGGCGGCAGTGATTGCCCGAACCTTGGCCCCGCTGGCGCCACTGGCTGCCGCCGGGAAAGTCGACGTGATTGTGGTGTGCAACGGCTGCACGGATGACACAGCGGCGATTGCCAGGTCCTTCGACGGTGTGGTTGTGCTGGAAACGGGACTGCCCTCCAAATCAGTTGCCCTCAACATGGGTGACGCCGCCACCACCCGCTGGCCCAGGTTGTACTTGGACGCCGATGTCGAAATTAGTCTGGGCGCCGTTCGGGACGTTCTGAACGCACTGGCGGAGGGTGAGGTCCTGGCGGCTCGCCCGGCAGTGCGGCTGGATCTTCGGGACGTACATCCTTTGGTCCACGCCTATTACCGAACGCGCCTGCGACTGCCGTCGACGCACAAAGTGCTCTGGGCCGGAGGCATCTACGGGCTGTCCCGCGAGGGGCACCAGCGCTTCGCCGCATTCCCCGACCTGATAGCCGACGACCTTTTTGTGGACCGGCTCTTTGAACCCGCTGAAAAAGCAGTCCTCGACGTCGATCCCGTGGTGGTCCGGCCGCCCCGCACGCCCAAGGCCCAACTGGCGGTCCTGCACCGGGTCTACCGCGGCAACGCCCAGCAGAACGGCCATGCCGGCGGCCGCAGCACCGCGAGGGGCACCGCCGCCGAGGTCTTAAGCTCCATCCGCGGTCCGCTCTCCGCTATGAACGCCGCCGTCTACTTGGGGTTCGCTGTGGCCGGCCGCCGTGGCTCGAAGCGCGCCGTACGCTGGGAGCGGGACGAGACCACCCGCGTGCTCGCCACGGGAGGGCCCCGGTGCTGAGCACGTACGCAAGCCCGACTGCAGTCAGGGGACTGGAGCACGCCGGCCCGCCGATGCTCCTCAAAGTCACGGCGTTTACCGTCGTAGCCGTCCCGCCATACCTGGTCCTGGAGCCGGTGGGTGCCAGTGGAAGTCTCCCGGAGCTCCTTGCCTTGACCCTCTTTGGCCTGTGGGCGGTTTCCGGTGCCCTGGCACTGCATGATCCTGTGGGCTTCCGCCACCCGGGCCGGGCTGCGGTCTTGCTGTTCCTCATCGCATCCTGCGTCAGTTATGCGCACTTGTTTGCCGGCCTGAGCGGGGCCAGTACCGTGACAGGCCGAGCGGCAGCTGATCGCTGGATGCTAATGGTCTTAGCTGCGGCCGGAATCGCCTTCGTCACAACGGAAACCGTGCGGACCCTCGACGATGCGATGGTACTGGTCCGCTGGATCCTGGCGGGCGGCGCGGTCTGCTGCGTCGTCGCCCTTATTCAATTCGCAACCCATACCAATCCGGTCGAGTGGTTCAAAGTGATCATGGTGGGGTTCGTGGACAACAACTCAGGGACGGCTTTCCAATCCCGGGCCGCGCTCATGCGCGTTTCCGGGACCACGATGCATCCGATTGAGCTGGGGGTGGTCAGCGCGATGCTGCTCCCCTTGGGCGTCTGGCGGGCGCTGTACGACCGGCGGGGACCCAGATGGCTGAATTGGTCGATCGTGGCATTGCTGGCTACGGCGAATGCCTTGACAGTCTCGCGGTCCGGTTTGATCGGTCTCGCCATCGCCCTGGTGATTTCCGTGCCCTTCCTGCCGAGGGTTGCCAGGCAGTGGGCCACTGTGGTGGTACCGGTGGGTGTCGCCGGCCTGTTCATTGCGGTGCCCGGACTCATTTCCACGATGTTCAACACCTCGACTGCCGGGAGTTCGGATTCCTCCGTGATGTACCGGACTGGCGACTACCCGCTGGCCCTCCGGATGGTGTCTGACCGGCCCTGGTTCGGCTCCGGTCCCGGCACCTGGATACCTGTACAGCCCAAAGACAACTTCGACAACGAATACCTCCTGGTCGCTGTCACCATGGGCGTCATCGGTCTCGTCGCTCTTCTGGCGTATCTGGTGGTACCGGCGTTGGCTGCGCTGACGGCAGCGAGGAATGCGCAGGCGCGGGAGCTTAAACTGCTTGCCGCTGCTGCCGCCGCCGCCGGACTCATCGCCACTGTTGCGTCGGGCACTTTCGACTCCATGTCGTTCGGCGTTTTCGCTTTGCTTTGCCCGTTTTTCATTGGTCTGTCAGGAACCGCTTGGCTGATGGTTAAGAATCAACTGGAACAGGCCCGGGAGGTTCCGTCCGGAGCCCTCCCGGCACCGGTTCCCCGGGGGTAGGAAGAGAATATGGACCCGATTTCGGTACTCAAGACCCTGTGGCGGCACAAATGGGTGGCGCTTCCCATGGTTCTGCTGACGTGCGCAGCCTGCGCGTACGTAATGTTCTTCGCGCAGCGCACGTATCAGGCGACCATGACCTATGCCCTGATCACACCCAAGACTCCCACCAGCCAGGAACTGCAAGCCAGTCCGCAGTTGGCTGCGCTGAACTCGGACAACCCCTACCTCAGGAGCCCCGACCGTACCTTGTTGGCCCAGGTGATTATCACCAAACTTGGATCCCAGGACGTCGCCGAAGAGCTGCAGAAGCAGGGCCTCGGAGTGGAGTACACGGTGGCCCAGTCCAGCAGCTCATCCTCCGGCATGCTGCTCCAGCTCGCAGCCTCCGGCACATCGCCGGCGCAGGCAGTCGATACGGCGCTAGCCTTGGGCAAACGACTCACCACCACCCTGCGCGACGTGCAGACGATCAATGGCGCGGATGAGCTGTACCTGTTCTCTGCGCTTCCGGTGGACGGGCCCGGCCAAGCCAAGGAGATGTTCTCGAGCCGGCTGCGCACCCTGATCATCGTCGCGGTCGGTGGCGCGCTGCTGGTCTTTGGGGCGGTTTCCGTCGCCCGCTCGGTGGAGCTGGGCACGGCGCGACGGCGGGCGGAGCCGAAGCCAGCCCAAGATGCGGTCAGGGTCCGGCGCCAGCGCGCCAAGGCACCCGTCGCGCGCCCGGACGTAGCGCTTGATGAGCCTCATCCGCGGGACAATGTGGTGTCAGGCATCGAGCCGCGGGATCCGGCCTCCCTGTTGACCGTGCCCGGCCCGGCAGGCCGGTCCCGGAGTCATTGATTCCTGGAGTCAATGACAGGCCCGGGCGACCGCCTCCTATTGTGCATTCTTGACGTCCGGCCGGAGCCGGCTCATAGTCCTGCCGGCCGGTGCGCCAGGATCTCGGCGAGTTCGGCAAGCCGGTGCGCGCGGGCGGATTCGGCCGGCGTGAACGGCTCGCCGGGGCGGAAGAACGTAATGGGCCCGTGCCACGCCGTCGGAATTTTCAGGACCGTACCGTTCGCGGGGGTCGCCTCGGCGCTGCCGGAGGCCTGTCCCGTGATGATCCGGGCCCGCAATAGTTCCGCGACCGCCAGCGGGAGCTCCTCCGGGCTGGCCGCGATCCGGGCGGCCAGGCTCAGCGCCCCGGTTTGGCCGTCGGCCATGGCAAGGGCCGTGGTCGGCCAGACATGCGGGTCCGCACCGCCGCCCGCCCGCAGCGCCCGGAGCAGATCGGGCTCGCGGACTTCACCCGGTGCGGAGAGCACGAACTCGTCCAGCACGCCGCCGGCCACGGGGTGAACGTGGATACTGAGAATGTTGGTGTCCAGCCCGGCCATGGCCTGAGTGAGCTTCTGCAGCGACCCGGGCTTGTCCTTCAAGATGGTCCGCGCCCGCCACAGGGCAGGCGCCGCGACGAGCCGTTTGCGGTGGCGCAGTGCCGGGGCGTGCAGCCAGCCCCGGAGCATCCGGGCCGCCGAGGGTTCCGCCACCCAGATCACCAGGATGGTCGCGGTCATCGTCAGAACCAGGACCTTGGCAACATAGGGCAGGTGCGTGCCCACCACCGCCGCATGCACCAGCAACTCGATCGGAAGCATCACGGCGATATTCGCCAAGGTCAGCCGGGTCTTGGTCGGTTCCGGCATCTGGCCGCACACTTCGCAGCTCAACTCGGAAGAGGCAGGGTGCCGGGTCGTGCCGGGGGCCTTGCCTGAGGTCTTACCTGGGGTTTTGCCAATGGCATCGCGCGTCATGCTCCCATGATTCCGGCCCGCTGTTTCTGCCGGATTGCCGCCGGGTGACGGTTTCGGACCGCCGCTGCCGACCTACCCGCGGCAGGCCTGCGGCAGGACGTGTCTAGCGGCTGGCCACGTGGCGGGGACTGTCCTCGTCCACGGTCCCCGCCAGGTTGCCATCCCCGTTGCGATCCATGTTGCCCTCCACGTTACGGTCGCTGCCGCCGTCGGGTTCCGGGCCTGCCAGGCGGGCCAGCAGATCGCGGATTTCGGCCAGCAGCGCGGTGTCGGCCGGGATCGGCTCTTCCTCGGGCTCCGCTGCGCTCAACCGGTACTTGACCATCCTGTTGATCCGGTTCATGGGGGCCACGAAGATGAAGTAAACCACCGCGGCGGTGATGAGGAAGGTCAGGAAGGCGGTGACCACAGCGCCGATGTTGACGAAAGTCTTGTCGTTGCCGGGCCAGATGTGGAAGCCCAGGCCCTGGGTCTCGACCCCGCCGGCCGCCGCGATGATCGGGTTCACGATGTTGGCGGTGAAGGCGCCGACCAGGGCTGTGAAGGCGGTGCCGACGACGACGGCGATGGACAGCTCGATCACGTTGCCGCGCAGGATGAAATCCTTGAATCCTTTGAGCATGGGGAACCTCCGGTGTGCGTTGCTGGATGTCTCTGCCGTGAGTCGCTTGTCTGATTCACAGGTGCTTGATTCAGTTGCTTGATTCAACCGATAGACGCTACCACTTCGCCGGTGCCCGTCAGATTCCGATCAACGGGTCACTATGCGGCAGCGGCGACGTTCCGGCGTAAAATCCACGGTGGATGCCAGTGCCGCCGTCGTTATATACAGACCGCAACGAAAGGCGCCCCAAGCTATGGAGGCCGGCACCGTGAAGCTGTTCGCCGAGATGTTCACCATCGCTCCTGCCAACAAGGACCACCAGGTTGCCCTCCGCTGCGCCGTGGGCGTCTTTGTCCCGCTGATAACCCTGGTGCTGCTGGGCCGGCTGGATCTGGCGATCTTCGCCTCCTTCGGTGCCTTCACCGGGATCTACGGCAGGAATGAACCGCACGCCCGGCGGCTGACGCTCCAAGTGCGGGCCGGAGGACTCATGCTCCTGGTGATGCTGCTGGCCGCCCTCACCGCCCGTGTGGACGGGCTCCTCGGGCTTTCGGGAGGAGGCGCCACCTGGCTCCTGGTTGCGGCCACCACCGTCGTGGCGGGCGGTTGCTCCCTGGTTGTCGCCATGTGGCGCCTGCGTCCCTCGGGTTCACTGTTCCACATCTTCGCGTTCGCGGCCATCGCGTCGATCCCCAACCAGCCCCCGCTGTGGCAGTGCATGCTGGTGGCCGTGCTCACGGTCGCGTTCTCGCTGCTGATCGGCCAGTCCTCACGCGTGGCCCGGAGCCGCCGGACCCCATGGGTCAAGGCCAAGCCCGTGAGCCTGACGCCGGCTGAGAAGCGCGCCGCGTGGCAGGAAAGTGCGGGCTATCTCGTGGCGGCGGGCCTGGCCGGAACGCTGGGGACCCTCGCCGGCGAATGGCTCGGGATCGGCCACAATTACTGGGCGATGGTGGCCGCCGTCGTGCCACTCGTGGGGCACACCACCAGGCACCGGGTGAGCCGCGGCCTCCAGCGTATCGCCGGCACGGTCGTGGGACTGGTACTGCTCGCCGGGATCCTGCTGCTGCAGCCGACGCCGTGGCAGACGGTGCTGGTCATTGCCGCGTGCCAGTTCGGCGCTGAGATGTTCATCGCGCGTCAGTACATGCTGGCGCAGGTCTTTGTCACGCCGCTGGCCCTGATTTCGACGCTTCTCGTGGCACCTGTACCGCCCGGCATCCTGCTCCGCGACAGAATCGTGGAGACCGTGATCGGTGCCGCCGTCGGCATCGCCGTCGTGCTGGCGCCTGGGGCGTGGCGCCGCCTGAGGGGCCGTCGCGGGATGGCTGCGCCAGGGCGCCTCACCTAGGATTGCCCGACGCCGGCACCAGTGCGGGACGTTGCGGCGATGGTCTGCGGCACGAAAGCCAGGGCGAGAACCGCCAGGACCGCGGCGGCGGCGAAAACGTAGAAGCCCCACGGGTAGGCGATGCCGGCGGCGACCAGCGCGCCGGTGACGGCCGGACCCAAAATGGCACCCAACCGCCCCACGCCCGCGGCGAAGCCCAAGGCGGTGCCACGCAGTCGAGCAGGGAAGAGTTGGCTGACCCAGGCGTAGACCAGGACCTGGGAGCTGAAGACGAACACGCCGGTGACAAAGACAGCGGCGTAGAGCACCACTTCGTTCTGGATCTGGATGCTGAGACCGGCGAGGAACACGGCGGAAAGGCCAAACCAGAGCAGAACGATCCTCTTGGTGCCGTGCCGGTCGGCCAGGACTCCGGCAATCAGGAGGCCCACCACGGCTCCGACATTGAGGACCAGGAGCAACGCGAGGCCGGCGTTCAGGCTATAGCCGGCGGAGGCCATGAGCTGCGGGAGCCAGGTGTTCAGACCGTAGACCAGCAGCAGGCCCATGAACGAGGCCACGGCCACGCCGGCGGCGATTAGCGGGTAGGGTTTGCGGGCCAGGTCCCGGAAACGGGCACGCTCGTCCTCCGGCGCTGTTTGCGGCGCAGCCTTCGCGCGGACCGGGGCGTTGACCGGGGTAGTGGTGGCCGGTGACGTGGCGGCTACGGGGACGTGGTGCACCGGCGGGAGGGTTTCCGGAAGCTTGAACCACAGGAAAGGGACCAAGGCAAGGCCGGCCAGGCCGCCCACAACGAACATTGTCCGCCAGCTTGGAATCACCATGATGGCCAGGAACGCGGTGGCAATGGCGCCGGCGTGGTATCCGGTCATGGTCCGGGTGGTGGACTTTCCAGCCGTTCCGGCGGGCGCGTAGTCGTTCATGTAGGCAAGCGCTGCTGGCAGGCAGGCGCCAAGGCCGAGGCCGGCAAGCAGCCGGAACGTGCTGAACCATGCCACGTTCGGTGCGAAGACGACGGCGATCGTAAAGATGGAGAACCACGTCACGCAGGCCACCAGCAGGTTCCGCCGGCCGAAGCGGTCCGATAGCGGGGAAATGAAGAGCGCGCCGAGCCCCACACCCACCAGGGAGATGGTCGCAGCGAACGTCGCCCCGATTGCGTCGAAGCCAAGTTCATGCGACTTGATGAGTGTCGGGATGACCGTGCCGAGGACCACCAGGTCAAAGCCGTCCAGCACCATGGCCAGCCAGCAGAGCCACACGGGCCACCTTGATTTGTTGCCCAATGACGACATTGACATTGCTACCTCAGCGCTATTCTTGACGTGGTTCCGTGCGTCCGGCCAGCGTTGGCCGGACTTTCCTATCGTGAGAGTTCTATCACTCGTCGGTGTTGTATGGGACACTTCATACCATTGAACGGAAGGAGTATCGTGGCCAATTCGACCTCCGGCGACTCGGTTGTGGACCGGATCCTGCGGCTCATTGCCGCCTTCCCGGAGGGTGTCACGGCACTGCAGCTTTCCGACCTTGCCGCCAGGGCAGAGCTTCCCCTGACCACCGCGCACAGGCTGGTCCGGCAACTCGCCGGACATGGACTCCTTGATGTCGGCCCTGGCGGCTCGGTCAGCCTCGGGCTGCGGCTCTGGGAGCTCGTCAACCGCAATTCCCCCACGCTTGAGCTCCGCCAGGCTGCGCTGCCCTTCATGGAGGACATCCAGCAGGTGCTGAACCAAAACGTGAACCTCGCCGTGCTGGATGGCTGGGAAGCGCTCTTCGTGGAACGGCTGTCCCGCCGGGGTTCTGTTGCCAACCGTGCCCAGGTGGCCGGCCGGATGCCCGTGCACGTGTCCTCCGCCGGGCTGGTGCTCATGGCCAACCAGACCCACGCCGTCCAGATGGACTACCTGGACGGGTTTAGCGATCCGACCGGCAAGCTGGTCAGGGAGGATCTGCGCGCCCTTCTGGGGGAAGCTGCCCATCAGGGATACGCGCAGCTGGCCGGCGTCGTGGACCCGGACACCTGGGGGATCGCCGTCCCCGTGCTGGACCGCAGGAAGCGTGCTGTGGCGGCCCTCGGCGTCGTCGTCCCCCTCCGCGAAGTGCGCCTGCAGGCGCTTGTTCCCGCTCTCCAGACCGCGGCCCGCGGGATCGGGAGGAGGCTTGGAGAGCCACGCGAGACCATTGAATTCCATTCAACGGAATCAATGTAACGCGTATCACGCATCGGGGGGCACACTGGTAGCCAGACGACCAAACCGGCCCAGTTCCCGACTCCCGGGACCCCGCAACGAAGCGAGAAGCACATGGCACAGCGAAAAGTCATCACCACCCAGGTAGCGATCATGGGGGCCGGCCCGGCCGGGCTCATGCTCTCCCACCTCCTGGCCAAGGCCGGCATCGAATCCACCGTCCTCGAGATCCGCAGCCACCAGGAGATCTCCGAGACGGTCCGTGCCGGGATCCTGGAGCACGGCTCGGTGAACATGCTCGTTGACAGCGGCGTCTCGGACCGCGTGCTGCGCGACGGCGACCGCCATGACGGAATTGAACTTCGTTTCAACGGCGAAAGCCACCGCATCGATTTCCAGGACCTCGTCGGGGAGTCGGTCTGGCTCTACCCGCAGACGGATGTGTTCCTGGACCTCGCCGCACGCCGGAAGGCCGACGGCGGGGACGTCCGGTACAGCGTCACGGACACCACTATCCACGACATCGAGGCCAAGCCCAAGGTCTGGTTCACGGATGCGGACGGTGTGGAATACGAACTCCAGGCCGATTTCATCGCCGGCGCGGACGGTTCGCGCAGCCATTGCCGCTTCCAGATCCCCGAGGCACAGCGCAAGTGGTACTTCCACGAATACCCCTTCGCCTGGTTCGGCATCCTGGCAGAGGCGCCGCGCAGCTCGGACGAGCTGATCTATGCCAACTCCGAGAACGGCTTCGCTCTGATCAGTCAGCGCACCGAGACGGTCCAGAGGATGTACTTCCAGTGCGACCCCAACGAGGACGTCAACAACTGGAACGAGGACCGCATCTGGGACGCCTTCCGCAGCCGCGTTAACGGCAACGGCTTCGAAGTCAAGGAAGGGCCCGTGATCGACAAAACGGTCCTGAAATTCCGCAGCTTTGTCCATGCCCCCATGCGCCACGGCAACCTGTTCCTTGCCGGCGACGCCGCGCACACCGTCCCACCCACCGGGGCCAAAGGCTTGAACCTGGCGCTGAACGACGTCAGGGTCCTCTTCGAGGGATTCGACAGCTTCTATTCCACCGGCTCCACCGTGCTCCTGGATGCCTACAGTGACCGTGCCCTGGACCGGGTGTGGAAGGCCCAGCAGTTCTCCTACTGGATGACCTCCATGCTTCACACCCCGGCCGACGCCGACGACTTCGCCCGCGCCCGCCAGCTTGGCGAGCTCCACTCGGTGGTGTCGTCCCGCCACGGCCGCGCCTACCTCGCGGAGGCCTACACCGGCTGGCCCGGCGCCCGCTAGGACGTCCGCCAGAGCCCCGGAGCGGGCTCATATTTCCGTCGACAGGCCCCGGCGCCAGGACTAGCCTTTAACCGTCCCAGCATGACCCCACAACGATGACGGAGAGGTGTCCGATCATGGGAACCGCAGAGAATGTTGAACTGGTCCGGCGCGGGTACGAGGCCTTCAACTCAGCAGATATGGCGACCCTCAGCGACATGTTCGCGGAGGACGCGGTCTGGCACGTTGCCGGAAGCGGCGTGCTATCGGGGACGAAACAGGGGCGAGACGCCATCCTGGCCTACTTCGGTGAACTCGGAGCACGCACCCAAGGTCACTTCCAAGCCAACGTCCAGGACATCGTCGGCGGCGAGAAACACACTGTCGCAATCCAGCAAACTCACGGGGAAGCCAACGGCAAAACCCTGGACATGCCCACCGTGATCACGTTTGTGGTTCGCGACGGACAGATCGCGGAGGGGCGGGAATTCTTCGAGGACACGGCCAAAGCCGACGATTTCTGGACCTGATTTAGTCCTGTTCGAGAGTTCCGGTCAGGTGATGCGTGGGAATCCGGTCCCGGTCATAGGTGATCTCCGTGTATCCGTGCGGCTCCGGCCTCCCGGACGGGCTCAGGTTCACGAAGACGATTTCCTCGATTGTGAGGATGCTCTGCCGGGTGATCATGTTCCTGACTTCGGCACGCATGGTCAGCGATGTCCGGCCGAAGCGGGTCGCGGTCAGGCCCATTTCGATCAGGTCGCCCTGGACGGCCGAGCTGACGAAGTTGATTTCTGAGATGTACTTCGTGACGGCCCGGCCGTTGCCCAACTGCAGGATGGCGTAGATGGCGGCCTCTTCGTCGATCCACTTCAGCAGGCTGCCGCCAAACAGGGTGCCGTTGGCGTTGAGGTCCTCGGGACGGACCCATTTGCGGGTGCGGAAAGTGATGTCGGCCGATTCCATAGTGCGAGATTAGCCCACTCCATTCCGGGCGGCGTTGTATGACGCCTCACGCCATGGCGGTGTGCGCGGCGCTGTGCGAATCGATCGGCTTCGCGTAACAGTAGGAGTGTTGGACCCCGATGTACGGTCCAAAGTTCGGCACGGGCACAAAGCCCGAGTTCTCGTAGAACTGCCGCCCGTCGGTCTGTACCGAGCCGGCCTCCGCGGTCAGTGTGGTGATGCCCAGCGCGTGGGCGTGGGCTTCGAGGGCCGCGAGGATGGAGCTCGCCACCCCGGAGCCGCGGGTGTAGGGCAGGACATAGAGGCGCTTGATTTCGGCAGTGCGCGCGTCCAGCATGCGCAGGCCGCCGCAGCCGACCGGCTGGCCCGAGGCTTTGTCGTGCGCCACCAGGAATACCGCGGTGTCCACTTCCGACGGCGGCGGCCCGGGTTCGTGGTCGGGCCGGCCGAAGCGGGCGTCGAGTTCTGCCTGCTGGGCGGCCCTCAGGTCCGCACCAACGGGGTTCGCCCAAGTGACCTGACGGATGTTGAGCCGCGGGTTGGTCTGCATCACTGCCTCGATTCGCCGAAGGGTTATGCAGTCCAAGGCTAGGCACCAGCGGTTTCCGCCGTGTTTCCTTCCGGTAAGCGTCGGGAGAACTGTGGATTGTGGTGCAGATAGCGCTTCGGGCTCTACGTCCTGGTGGATCCGGGAACAGCACAGCCTAGCGTCGCACCAGTGTCCGCAGGAGCTTCAGCGCCACGGAGATTGAGGCGATATCCACCTGCCCCGGTTTGGTCACTTCCGCGAGAGTGTCCTTGATCCGCGCCAGCTGCTCCTGATGCCCACGTTCCCAGGCCACGATGCGCTCCACAGCATCGGACGTGCCGGCCTCTGCGGCACTGAGGTCTTGGGTGGTCTCCATCACCGAGACGGTCATGTCCGCTACGGCGGAATACACATCATCGCGCAGGGCGGCCCGGGCAAGGGCCTCCCAGCGGCTCTGCCGCGGCAGGTCGGTGATGCTGAGCAGCAGGTTGGCGGCCCCGATCCGCTGGAACACCGCATAGTACAGGTCTGCGATGGTGGTGATCGGTTCGCGCACCTGTTCGGAGATCAGGGAGATGTCCAGCAGCCCGAAACTCTCCAAGAGGTCCGAGGCACGCAGGCCCAGCTCGCGCGGCATCCCCACGGCGTCCCAGTGCGTGAGCCTTCCTTGCGCACGGTCGAGGTCGGAGCCGCGGAGATAGTCCAGGGTTCGGGTCCGCAGCAGTTCCAGGGTTGGCATGATCCTGTCCAAGGCCGCGCCCACGGGCTGGTCCCGATGGTCGTGCGTCACGTACCACCGAGTGGCCCGGTCGAGGACCCGGCGCATATGCAGGGTCGCCTCGGCGACGTGTTCGTTGGGATATCCGGCGGGGAGTGCGGCCAGACGGTTGACGATCCACGGCAGGTCATAGGCCTCGCGCGCCACCACAAAAGCCCTGGCGACAGCGGCGGCCGGGGCAGTCGTTTCCTCGATGGCGCGGAACGCGAACGTGATTCCGCCGAGGTTGATCATGTCGTTGGCCACGACGGTGCACACGATCTGGCGGCGCAGCGGGTGGCCCGGCAGCTCTGCTTCGAAGCGTCCGGAGAGCTGGCGCGGAAAATAGCCGCGGAGGACGCGCAGGAACCACGGGTCGTCGGCAAGATCGCTGGCGTTGAGCTCTGCCGCCAGTTCGATCTTGGCGTAGGCGGCCAGCACCGACAGCTCCGGCGGGGTCAGGCCCTCACCGGACCGCAGCCGGTCCTGAAGTTGTTCGTTGCTGGGCAGGCCCTCCAGCCTGCGGTCGAGGTCGGTGGCGTTCTCGAGCCAGTCCATGGTCCGTTCGAATCCCGGGCTCCACTCCCGCACCAGGTGCCGGTCGTTGAGGAGCAGGACATTCTGGTTCGTGTTGTTGGCCAGGACAAGACGGGCCACTTCGTCCGTCAGGGAATGCAGGAAGCCGGCGCGTTCCGCCGTCGGCATCTTTCCCGCAGCGATCATCCGGTCCACGAAGATCTTGATGTTCACCTCATGATCCGAGCAGTCAACGCCGGCTGAGTTGTCGATTGCATCGGTATTGAGCAGGACGCCGGATAGGGCGGCCTCAATCCGTCCGAGCTGCGTGATTCCCAGATTCCCGCCCTCGGCGATGACCTTCGCCCGCACCTCATTGCCGTTGACCCTGATGGGGTCGTTCGCCTTGTCGCCAACCCCGGCGTTGTCCTCCGAGGAGGCCTTGATGTACGTTCCGATGCCGCCGTTGTACAGCAGGTCCACGGGCGCACGGAGGATGGCCTGAAGCACCGCGTGGGGCGGCAGCGACTTGATGCCCGGCTCCAGGCCGAGCGACCTCCTGACCTGTTCCGTGATGCTGATGGCCTTGGCCCGGCGGGAGTGGACGCCACCGCCCTCGCTGATCAGCGAGGGATCGTAGTCCGCCCAGGCTGAGCGGGGCAGGGCAAAGAGCCGCCGCCGTTCCTCCCACGAGGCCTCCGCCTCCGGCGCCGGGTCAAGGAAGATGTGCCTGTGATCGAAGGCCGCCACCAGCCGCATGTGACGGGAGAGCAGCATCCCGTTCCCAAAGACGTCGCCGCTCATGTCGCCGATGCCGGCGACAGTGAACTCCTCTTCCTGGCAGTCCACCCCGAGTTCGCGGAAATGGTGTTTCACTGATTCCCACGCCCCGCGGGCCGTGATGCCCATCTGTTTATGGTCATACCCCACGGATCCGCCGGATGCGAAGGCATCGCCCAGCCAGAAACCGTACTCCTCGGCCACCGCGTTCGCGGCGTCGGAAAATGACGCGGTTCCCTTGTCCGCCGCCACGACGAGGTAATAATCGTCGACGTCGTGCCGCACCACCCGCGCGGGAGGCGCCACTGCCTCGCCATGCGCGGTGGTGACCAGGTTATCGGTGAGGTCCAGGAGCCCGCGGACGAAGATCCGGTAGCACTCCAGTCCCTCCGTCAGCCAGGCCTCGCGGTCCGCGGCAGGGTCCGGCAACTGTTTGGGATAAAAACCGCCCTTGGCGCCCGTGGGCACGATCACGGAATTCTTCACGTTCTGCGCCTTGACCAGGCCAAGGACCTCGGTGCGGAAATCCTCGCTGCGGTCGGACCAGCGCAGGCCGCCCCGCGCCAGGGCCCCGAAGCGCAGGTGGACCCCTTCCACTCGGGGCGAGCACACCCAGATTTCGTATTTGGGCCGGGGAAACGGCGCACTAGCGACGGCGGCCGGATTGAGCTTGAAACTCAAATGGGGCTTCCCCTGGAAGTAGTTGGTGCGGAGCGTGGATTCCACCAGGTTCATGAAGGTGCGCAGCAGCCGGTCGGCGTCGAGGACTGGAATGTCGTCGATCGCAGCCAACAGATCCTTCCGGGCCGCGGCGCTCTCCCCGACCCGGTCCGGGGCCTCCAGATCGGGGTCGAACTTGGCCCGGAACAGTGCCAGGAGACCGTGCGTCGCCCGGACATTGGCCAGCAGGGTGTCGGCCATGAATCCGTAGGAGTTCGTGGTGCCCAATTGCTGCAGGTACTTGGCATAGCTGCGCAGGATTTCGACCTGGCGCCAGTGGATGCCCTCCCGGAGGACGAGGCCGTCAAAACGGTCCGATTCCGAGTCTCCGCGCATGGCAGCTCCGAAGGCATCCCCCAGCAGCCCGCTGGTCCGGGCAGGATCCACACCGGCCGGATACCGGACGCCAAGATCATAGAGGAACAAAGGCCGGTCGTTCCCGCGCACCACATCGAAGGGACGCTGGTTCAGCACCTCCAGTCCGAGGTTGTGGAAGAAAGGCAGGATCCGCGTCAGGCTATGGGCTGCGGTCAGGTAGAGGCGGATCCGCGCGTCTTCGGCCAGCGTCGGGGACGCGCTGGCGCGGACATAGACGGCCAGCTGCGGATCGTTCAGCGGCCGTCCGCCCGTGCCGTCGAGATCGAACTGCTCGAACCGCCTGATGTCTTCAACGGCGTCCTCGACGTCGAAATCAGCCCGGTAGCTGGCGGGGAAGGCCGCGGACCATAGTGCCGACAACCGGCGGCTCTCCGCGGTGGACAATCTGTCCCGGAGCGCTTCGTCCAGGCCCTCGGCCCAGGTCCGCGTTGTGCTGACAATGCTCCGCTCCAGTGCAGCGGGATCGACGTCGGGCATCGCGCCGGGAGGCAGCAGGATCCGGAAGAAGACACGGGCCATGGGGGATTCACTCAGCCGGACTTCAAATTCGAGCGAGGAGGACTGGAAGGCCTGTTTGAGCTCGTGTTCGATGCGGAGGCGGACGGCGGTGCTGTACCTGTGGCGGGGGAGGAAGACCAGGGCAGTCATGAAGCGGCCGTAGCTGTCAGCGTGCAGGAACACCCGTGTCTGGTGGTGGGCTTGCAGGCGCAGGATCTCACGGGCCAGCCCGGAAAGTTCCGCCAGGTCCCGGTGGAACAGCTCGTCCAGCGGGAAGCACTCGAGGACGGTGAGAAGCTGCTTGCCCTGGTGGGATGATTCGGTGAAGCCGAAGTTTTCCTGGATGGCGCGAACCTTGTCCCGGATGACCGGGATGCGCCGCACGGACCGGCCCGTGGCGCCCGGAGCGAAAAGGCCCACAAACCGCACTTCTCCCGTGGCCGTCCCCGCGCTGCCGAAAGTCCGGACGAGGATTTCATCCAGGTAAGCCGGGCGGGGGACGGACGATCTCAGATCCGAGATAGAGAGCGTGAGAACCTGCGCATGGGGGAGCCCCGTGACGGGCTGGCGGGCCTCCGGCCGTCCGTCCCTGAGCAGGCCCAGCCCCGTGCCGGCCCGCAACGTCACGACATCCGGGCCCTCCGCCGTCGAGTATTCATATTCGCTGTAACCCAAGAACGTGAAGTTGCCCCGGTCCAGCCAGCCCAGCAGCTCCACGAGCTGCTCCGGGGTCGGAGCCGTGGCCGCCGGCAGCCGCTCCAAGGAGCCGACGGTGCGCGCGAGACTGGCGTGGATGGCGGGGGTGTCATCAGCGACCAATTGGACGTCCGCCAGGACGCGCCGCACGTTATCCGTAAGCTCCGCGATGGCCCGCGGCCCCGGCAGGCGGCCTATCTCTGCCGCCACCCAGATTTCGGACGACCAACCCGGCGGGATCTGGGCGGCCTCGGGGGCGCCCGGAATGCCCGGGATTCGGCCCGTCGGTGCGGACTGCGGCAACCCGTGCCGTACTTCCAACAACCGGCCGGTACGGGGATCGCGCCGCACCAGAAAATTGGGATGCACCAGCAACCGGATGGACTCGTTTTGGCGCGTCAGTTCCGCGGTGAGCGAATGGATCAGGTGCGGTATGGCGTCGGCAACCACCAGCAGTACGCTGGCATCGCTTTCGTTCAAGACGTCTACGATGGCCGTGCCTGCCCGGTGGCTGCCCGCCAGTTCCGCATGGCGCCTGGCCCGCTTCGCCAGGTTTTCGGGACTGTATCCCTGGAGGTCCTCCGGCGCTACGTGCTCGTAGTACTCCGCGAGGAACTGTTCATCGAGGCCGTCGAGGATGCTTGCGCGCGCATGCCCCGGATGTGCAGATTTGGGTGACATAAGCCTGCGCCTCCACTGCGCGGGATCAACCGCATGCCGCCGGCCGTTCCATCCCCGCGCCTGCTTTCATCATGGCCGCGTTGAGGGGTGCAGTC
Organism: Arthrobacter sp. H-02-3; assembly: GCF_003097355.1. GTDB lineage: Bacteria > Actinomycetota > Actinomycetes > Actinomycetales > Micrococcaceae > Arthrobacter > Arthrobacter humicola. The sequence continues at coordinate 111,973 of NZ_PYUI01000008.1, read as the reverse complement.
CAGCCCCTGTGGGCAGGGTGCGCCTCCGCCGGGGACCGGCAGCCAGGAACGCGCCGCCCGCTACGCCGGACGGCCGGTGGGATCTTCCGCCGTCGGGTCTGCCAGGGCCAGGCCCTCCACGGGGCTCTCGTCCCAGTGGATGAGCCGCCATCCGGCGTCGGGATCGCCCTCCAGAGCCACAATGCCGGTGTTGGCAACTACGTGGCGGACAGCGAATTCAGGTTCCACGTTGACGGCCCGCACGCCCGCCCAGACCCTGATGGCGGCGCCATGGCTCACCACGGCCACAGCGCCGGACCCGGCCGTTGACCCGGCCGCGGCCGCAATCCGGGCAATCGAGTCGTCGAAGCGTTCAAAGAAGTCGTGGCCGCTGGGCCCGGCCGGCATCCTCCGGGCCAGGTCGCCCTCGGTCCACGCAGCGACCGTACTGAAGTAGCGCATGTGGGACTCGCGGTCGGTGAGTTTCTCCAGTGAGCCTGCTTCGATTTCCCGCAGGCCCGCCAGGACCTCGATGTCGAGGCTGCGCATGGCGGCCAGCGGTTGTGCCGTGATCTGGGTGCGGATCAGGGTGGACGCGTAAAGCAGCCCGATCTCCTCATTCGCCAGCGACCTCGCCAGGGCAGCGGCCTGCCGCTCGCCGAGCTCCGTCAGTCCGGGGCCAGGGTGGGCGGTGTCCAGCTGCCCAAGCACGTTCCCGGGCGTCTGGCCGTGGCGGATGAGCAGGAGCCTCACTTGAGGTGGTCCACCAGCTTGTCCGCGATGCCGGTATAGCGGCCGGGGGTCAGCGCAAGCAGCCGGGCTTCGGCGTCGGCGGACAGGCCCAGGCCCTGGACGAATTCCTGCATCCGGGCGGCGTCCACGCGGTGTCCGCGGGTCAGGTCCTTGAGCCGCTCGTACGGGTTCTCCATGCCCTCGACGCCGGCGATCGCCTCGGCACGCATGACCATCTGGATGGCCTCGCCCAGGACCTCCCAGTTGGTGTCCAAGTCCGCGGCCAGGACGTCCTCGGCCACCTTGAGCCGGTCCAGGCCCTTGGCGACGTTGGAGATGGCGAGCAGCGAGTGGCCGAACGCCACGCCGATGTTGCGCTGCGAGGACGAATCGGTGAGGTCGCGCTGCCAGCGCGAGGTGACGAGGGTGGAACCCAGCACGTCCAGCAGCCCCGAGGAGATCTCGAGGTTGGCCTCGGCGTTTTCGAACCGGATCGGGTTCACCTTGTGCGGCATGGTCGAGGAGCCGGTGGCGCCCGCGACCGGGATCTGCACGAAGTAGCCGATCGAGATGTAGCTCCAGATGTCGGTGCAGACGTTGTGCAGGATGCGGTTGAACCGCGCGACGTCGGCATAGAGTTCGGCCTGCCAGTCGTGGCTTTCGATCTGGGTGGTCAGCGGGTTCCAGGTCAGGCCGAGGCCTTCAACGAAGCTCTTGGCAACCTGCTCCCAGTCGGCGCCAGGGACGGAGGCGACATGGGCGGCGTAGGTGCCGGTGGCGCCGTTGATCTTGCCGAGGTATTCGGTCCGGGCAATCCGGTCCAGCTGGCGGTTGAGGCGGTGCGCAATGACGGCCAGTTCCTTGCCCAGCGTGGTGGGGGTAGCCGGCTGGCCGTGCGTGCGGGAGAGCATCGGCACCGCGCGATTGTCCTCGGCCATGGCACTGATCTGGGCAACCAGGGCGCGGGCCGCGGGCAGCCAGACGTCCTCCACGGCTCCCTTGACGCCGAGGGCGTAGGAGAGGTTGTTGATGTCCTCCGAGGTGCAGCCGAAGTGCACCATGGCGGTCAGGTGATCGATCCCGATGCCGGGCAGGCGGCGGCCGATGTAGTACTCCACAGCCTTGACGTCGTGCACCGTGACCGCCTCGATCTCGGCCAGTTCGGTGACTGACGCGGCGTCGAACTCCGTGACAATCGCGCGCAGCTGCTCCTGCTGGGCCGCTGTGAGCGGGCCAGCGCCGGGCAGGACGCTGTTGCTGGTCAGGTGGATCAGCCATTCGACCTCCACAGCCACGCGGTCGCGGTTCAGTGCTGCTTCGGAGAGGTAGTCCACCAGGGGGGCGACGGCGGACTGGTAGCGGCCGTCCAGCGGGCCGAGCGCGATCTGGTGGTCGGACGCGGCGAGGGCCAGGCGTCCGGACGGCGTGCGGGTATCAGCTGTGGCGGCAGTTTCAGGCATGTTCCGATTCTTTCACGAAGTGACGCCGGGCCTTAAGCGCCCCGTCCTTATGACATCACCGTGTGACAATGCCGGTTCGCATCGCGCGGCGATCCGCGGCCGATGTCCACATAGCCGGACTGTCCACATAGCCCGACGCCGCTCTTCAGCGGGTGCCGGCCGCCCGCTAGCGTCACTTCCATGACCAGCATGATGCGCCCCGGTTCGGCTTGCAGTGCGGCTATTTTCGGCGTGACGGCCGCCGACGCCGTTGAGTGCGCATCGCGCAGTTACGAAGTCCAGCAGCTCGCGGCGCGCGTGGCGCGGTGCGCCGATGAGGCCGACGCCGTGCTGGCGGCACTGGGCCGCCTTGAACTGCAGACCTGGCAGTCGCCGGCCGGGCGAGCCTACCGGCTGACCCTGTCCCTGCAGGCTGCAGCCCTGCGCCGCAGCCGGGACGCCTTGCTGGACGCTGTGGCCGTGGTGCGCCGGCACGCCCAGAACGTGACGCTGTCCTCGGGCCGGCTAGGTTCCTGATGGCCGAAGCAACACCGGCAGACTCTGGCGGGATACCCCGGGTTTCCGCGCCGCCGTCGGACGGCAGCCTGCGCATCCGCGGCGGAATCGGAGGGCTCAGCTTCCAGTTCGAGGAGCTCCTTGCCGGCGCAGCGGCACTGGACGCGCTGGTCCGGCAACTGCAGTCGGTTGAACTGGAGGCTGACACCGTGAAGCACGCACTCTTCCCCTATCAGTCCGACTCCTACACCAGCGGCAGCAACGCCATCATCGCGGTGGGAGAAGCTGGCCGGGATGTCGGCCGTGTCCGGTCGCAGCTGCAGCGGATCGGCGACGACGTCCGTGCCAGCCACCGGGAGTACGAGTTTGCGGAGGCCCGGAATGCCCTGCTCCTGCGGCTGGGATTCCACGGCGCCGAGTACGGTGCGGCCCCGGAGCCTTTGGCCCTCCCCGGCGTGCGCGGCGTCGTAGAGGACTGGGTCGCCACGGCGCCGCGGAATCTCGCCGCGCTGCTGGGCCTGCCCGCGCCTCTGGCCGCCGTTCTCGGAGCCCTGAGCGGACCCGCCGACGTCCGCAGCCTGGTCCGGGATGTCTCGGAGGCGCCCGGGCTCGAGTTCCTCAAGCCCCGCCCCGTCAGCATCGTGGGGCGGGAGACGTATTCCGCGGCCGTCGACCTCTCCCCGGCCGGATTGCTGCGGAGAGCCGGAACGGTGGGCGAGCAGGACGGCCAGATCGAAGTCATCGAGGTCGACGGCGGCGCCCGGCCGGCGTGGGTGGTCATCATCCCCGGAACCCAGCTGGACGGGCCGCCGGAAGGGGCCAATCCCTTTGATCCCGCCGGAGTGGCCGAGGCTCTGGGCTACGACTCGGCCTCCACGGGTGCGGCCATCCGGGAGGCGCTCCGGCAGGCCGGAGCCGCGGCCGGCGACCAGCTCGTCGCGGTCGGCTACAGCCAGGGCGGGATTCATGCGATGAATCTCAGCAGGGACCGCGCCGTCCTGGCCGACTACGATCTTAAGTTCGTGCTCACGGCGGGCTCGCCGGTGGGTGGTATCACCCCGGAGCCGGGGATCCGCAGCCTCCACCTCGAACACGCGCAGGACTGGGTGCCGGGGGCGGACGGCCTGGCCAACCCGGATACCAGGGACCGGGTGACCGTGACGCTCACCAACCCGCTGGAAGTGCCGCCGCTGAAGGACTTCGGCTTAGGTCCCGGACACCGGCTGGAAAACTACGCCGACGGAGCCGAGCTCATCTCGGCGAGCCGGGACAACACGCTGCGGGATTCGACGGCGGCGCTGGCCGCTGTCGTGGGAACCGGCGGGGCGGCGACGGTGACCCGCTTCTCGCTCCGGCGTGAAGCACGCCCGTCATCGCTGGGAGTGCCCATGGCTCCGGGGCCGGCTCCGGAGCAGCGGACCGGGCCGGGCGGGGCTAGCGATCGAGGGCCGGCAGGAAGCTCGCCACGAGGGACACGCCGCTGATGATGAGGGCGGCGAACACCGCGGTCCACCAGAAGCTGTCAATGGTGAAGTGCACGGTGGTGTAGCTGCTGATCCAGGAGGTCAGGTAAAGCATTCCCGCGTTGATGACCACCGTAAACAGGCCCAGGGTGAGGATGGTGATCGGAAGCGACAAGAGGCTGACGATTGGCTTGACGAAGGCATTGACCAGGCCGAAGATCAGGCCGATGAACAGGTAGCCCAGGACGATGCTGAAAATGTTGTTGTTCGCGGTGGAAATATCCAGTCCGGTGAGGATCCAGCACGCGATTGCCAGGGCCAGCCCGTTGATGATGACTCGTGCGATGAATGAGCTCATGGTCCCCATGCTGTCATACGCCCGCGGGCAGCGGCAGGGACCATATCCCCCTATTGATCCCCCTATTGCGGCAGAGACCCGAAGTAGGCTAGTGAGCATGACTTCATCAGAGAACACGGCCGGGGGCATCAGGCCCCGTCCGGTGGTAGACCTCCTTCCCCGCTACGCGGCCGGAAAACCGCCCGTCCCCGTAGAGGGCCTGGTCAGCTACAAGCTTTCCTCCAACGAAAACCCGCTGCCCCCGATCCCTGCAGTGCAGCAGGCCATCGCGGCGCAGACCGACTTCAACCGCTATCCCGATCCACTCAGCAGCAAGCTGCGCGCATCGCTCGCCGGCTTCCTGGACGTTCCCGCCGAGGACATCGTCACGGGCGCCGGCAGCCTGGGCGCCCTGAACCAGTTGCTGACCACCTTCGCCGGCCAAAACGACGACGGCAAGGCCGACGAAGTCATCTATGCCTGGCGCTCGTTCGAGGCATACCCGATCTGCGTCGGACTGGCCGGCGCCGAGAGCGTACGGATCCCCCTGACCGCGGACGGGCGGCACGACCTCGACGCCATGGCGGCCGCGGTCACGGCGCGGACCCGGATGATCCTGCTGTGCACGCCCAACAACCCGACCGGACCCATCCTGACCACTGAGGAAACGGAGCGCTTCATCAAGGCCGTGCCCTCGGACGTCGTGGTGGTCATCGACGAGGCCTACCAGGAATTCGTGCGCGCCGCCGCCGCCGTGGACGGCATTGCCATGTACCGCAAGTACCCCAACGTCGTCGTCCTGCGGACGTTCTCGAAGGCTCACGGACTCGCCGGGCTCCGCGTGGGCTACAGCGTCTCCCGTCCCGAACTGACGCAGCACCTGCGGGTTGCCGCCACACCCTTCGCGGTGTCCCAGATTGCGGAAATCGCCGCCGTCACGTCGCTCGAGCACTTCGCCGACGTTGTAGAAAGGGTACAAAGCCTGGTTGATGAGCGGGATCGGGTCACCGCCGGACTGCGCGAGCTCGGGTGGTTCGTTCCCGAGGCGCAGGGCAACTTTGTGTGGCTCAACCTGGGCGCAAACAGCGCGGAATTCGCCGCCCTGGCAGCGGAACGGGCGCTTTCCGTGCGGGCCTTCGGCGACGAGGGGGTGCGGGTCAGCATCGGAGAAACGGAAGCCAACACCCGGTTCCTTGAGCTCTGTGCAATCTATACAAAACCACCACGGCGTTCCTAGCGCTTAACATGACGCGTTGTGGCCGCCCCGTGCGGATAAAGTAAGGACGAGTAAGCCAAAATATATGCCGAATTCGGAATGTATTCCCAGTTCGGCATATATCCCAGCGATTGCGGCGCATTCGGATGCGGCAAGCAAGGAGACGGTATGGGCGCCACACATCTGCCCTCTACCGAGTTCGACGGAACCGATATCGATGACCAGCTCGAGGCGGAAGCCGAGGCCCAACTGGGCGCGCCGGCCGAGCCGATGGTGCAGCTGCTAGGCCCGGACGGCACCCTGGGCTCGGACCCGGTTTTCTCAAAGTACGCCGAGAAGCTCGATCCCGAGACCCTGCGCGGCTTCTACGCCGACATGTCGAAGATCCGGCGCTTCGATGTGGAAGCCACCGCTCTGCAGCGGCAAGGCCAGCTGGCCCTGTGGGTCCCGCTCACCGGGCAGGAAGCAGCCCAGATCGGCTCCGGCCGGGCCAGCCAGCCGCAGGACTACATCTTCCCGACCTACCGCGAACACGGTGTTGCCCTGACACGCAATGTAGACCTGGCCGAGCTGCTGCGACAGTTCCGCGGCGTCTCCAACGGCGGCTGGAATCCCAAGGACACGAACTTCCACCTCTACACGCTGGTCCTGGCCGCCCAGACGCCGCACGCCGTCGGCTATGCCATGGGCATCCAGCGGGACCAGAGGCTGGCGGCCGCCAACGCCGTCGGGGAAGCGGGACAGTCCGCGGAGCCCAAGGCCGCCGTCATGGTGTACTTCGGCGACGGCGCCAGTTCAGAGGGCGACGTTCATGAATCCATGGTGTTCGCCTCGTCCTACCAGGCCCCCGTGGTCTTCTTCTGCCAGAACAACCACTGGGCGATCTCCGTGCCGAGCTCCGTGCAGACCCGCGTCCCGCTGGCCAACCGCGCCAAGGGCTACGGCTTCCCGGGCATCCGGGTGGACGGCAATGACGTCATTGCCGTCCACGCCGTCACGGAGTGGGCCCTGGAGCAGGCCCGCGAAGGCAACGGACCCGTGCTGATCGAGGCGTTCACCTACAGGGTGGGGGCGCACACCACCGCCGATGACCCCACCAAGTACCGCGGATCCGCCGAAGAAGGCCTATGGCGGGCCAAGGATCCGCTGGAGCGGCTGGAGAAGTACCTCCGGGCCGAGGGCCTCGCGGACGATGCCTTCTTCGAACAGGTCAGGGCCGACGGCGACGAACTCGCCGCCTACGTCCGCAAGACCACCCACGACCTGGAAACACCGGACATCCGGACTGCCTTCGCCAATACGTATGTGGAGGCCCATCCGCTGGTGGCCGAAGAGCTGGCCTGGTTCGAGGAGTACAGCGCAGGGTTCGCCGACGAGGAACCTGCAAACGCTGACCAGACAGACAAGGCGGCCCGCTGATGACCACCATGACCATTGCGAAGGCCATCAATGAAGGCCTGCGGGCGACGCTGACCAACAACCCCCGCTCGCTGCTGATGGGCGAGGACATCGGGGCCCTCGGCGGCGTCTACCGGGTCACCGACGGACTGATCGGCGAATTCGGCGGCGACCGTGTGGTCGATACGCCGCTGGCCGAATCCGGCATTATCGGCACCGCGATCGGCCTGTCCCTGCGCGGTTACCAGCCCGTGTGCGAGATTCAGTTCGACGGTTTCGTGTTCCCGGGCTTCAACCAGATCACCACCCAGCTGGCCAAGATGCACTCGCGCAGCAACGGCAACCTGACCGTTCCGGTCGTGGTCCGGATCCCGTACGGCGGCGGCATTGGCTCGATCGAGCACCACTCCGAATCGCCGGAGGCGCTGTTCGCCCACACGGCCGGCCTGCGCATCATCACGCCGTCCAATCCGCACGATGCCTACTGGATGATCCAGCAGGCCGTCGAATGCCAGGATCCCGTGATCGTTTTCGAGCCGAAACGCCGGTATTGGCTCAAGGGTGAGGTCGACACCGAGAACCCCGGCGCGTCCGCGGACCCCTTCAAGGCGCACGTGCTGCGGGAGGGGAGCGACGCCACGGTCGTCGTCTACGGCCCGCTGGTGCCCGTGGCCCTCGCGGCCGCCGAAGCCGCGGCTGAGGACGGCCGCAGCGTCGAAGTGATCGACCTCCGTTCCATCTCTCCGATCGACTTTGACACCGTCACGGCCTCGGTCCAGAAAACCGGCCGGCTGATCGTGGCCCACGAGGCCCCCACCTTCGGCGGCATCGGCGGCGAAATCGCGGCCCGGATCAGCGAGCGTGCCTTCCACTCGCTTGAAGCCCCCGTGATCCGGGTCGGCGGTTTCCACATGCCTTATCCCGTCGCCAAGGTCGAAGAAGACTACTTGCCGGACATCGACCGCATCCTTGAGGCGCTGGACCGCGCCCTCGCGTACTAACGAGGACCCATGACGCTTAACAAGTTCAACCTCCCGGACGTCGGCGAAGGGCTGACCGAGGCCGAAATCGTCGACTGGAAGGTCAAAGCCGGCGACACCGTGGCCATCAACGACGTCCTGTGCGAGATCGAGACGGCCAAGTCCCTCGTGGAACTGCCCTCACCGTTCGCGGGGACCGTCACCGAACTGCTGGTTCCCGAGGGCGTCACGGTGGAGGTCGGCACGCCGATCATCAGCGTGAGCGACGACGCGGCGGCCCCGCCAGCTGCTGCACCGTCGCCTGCTGCCCAGGCACCCGCCGTTGCCGCGCCGATGTACGGAAAGCTGACGGCCGACACGTCCGACGCCGGCGAGACGTCCGGACGCCCGGCCGGCGGCCCGCTGGTCGGTTCCGGTCCCAAGGCCGACGCCGTCAAGCGCCGGCGGCGGATTTCGGCCCCGGCGGCTGCTCCGGCCACAGGCCGCGAAACACCGGCGGCCTCGGCAGCCACCGGCGCTTCCGCCACGGTGGCGGAGCGGGTGGGCGTAGAGACCCACGACATCTGGATCAACCCGGACACCGTCGGCCGAACGGCTGACGAAGCCGCTGGCCCCGCCGGCGCCATCGACCCGCGTCCCACGTTCAGCGGTGCCATCAGCGGCCTGGTGGGCAAGGTGCTGGCCAAGCCGCCCGTCCGCAAGATCGCCCGGGATCTCGGGATCAACCTGGCTGACGTCGTGCCCACCGGCGCCCGCGGTGAAGTGACCCGTGAGGACCTGGTGAGCTACCAGGCCCAACGTGACGCCGAGGTGGACAAGGCGGACTCGTTCTGGGGCAAGTCCGGCCGTCCGCAGGACCAGCGGATCGAGCGGATCCCGGTCAAGGGCGTCCGCAAGGCCACCGCAAAGGCCATGGTTGAATCAGCCTTTGCGGCGCCTCACGTGAGCATCTTTGTCGACGTCGACGCCAGCCGCACCATGGAATTCGTGAAGCGGCTGAAGGCCTCCCGTGATTTCGAAGGCATCAAGGTCTCCCCGCTGCTAATCCTCGCCAAGGCGGTCATTTGGGCCGCGGCGAGGAACCCGAGCGTCAACGCCACCTGGGTGGACAACCCCGACGGCAGCGACTCCGCGGAGATCCACGTCAAGCACTTCATGAACCTCGGCATCGCGGCGGCCACCCCCCGCGGACTGATGGTGCCGAACATCAAGAACGCCCAGGATCTTTCGCTCAAGCAGCTGGCCCTGGCCCTGAACGAGCTCGCCACCACGGCACGGGCGGGCAAGACCCAGCCCGCCCAGATGCAGGGCGGCACGCTCACCGTGACCAACATCGGCGCCCTCGGGATCGATACCGGCACGCCGATCATCAACCCGGGTGAGGTTGCGATCGTGGCGTTCGGCACCATCAAGCAGAAGCCCTGGGTCCTGGACGGGGAAGTCATTCCGCGGTGGATCACCACCCTCGGCGGCTCCTTCGACCACCGCGTGGTGGACGGGGACCTTTCGGCCCGTTTCATGGCCGACGTCGCCGCCATACTGGAAGAGCCGGCACTCCTCCTGGACTAGCCCCCGGAACGGCTGCCGGACCAGGGCCAACAGAACACGGAACCCCGCCGCTGAATGCTTCAGCGGCGGGGTTCCGTCAGTGTCAGGCCTCTGCGCCCGGATGCCTCAGTTTCCCGAGTATGCCGTCAGAACCTGAGCCAGGGCAGGATCGCCGCTGATGCCGGCGAGGGCGGACGCGGCGGCAAACATCAGTCCGGCGAGTCCCAGGCTGCACGCGCTGGCGCCGGCGAGGAACTTCCAGTCCTCGCGGAGCACGCTCCGCACGGTGTCCGGCATGCGCAGTCCCGGGGCAATCAGGTTGGGGGCGCTGTCCATTGATCCGTCGTCCAGAAAGGCGACAACGCGGCCTGCGCCGCGATCCACCCGCATGGTGCTGATGTGGTTACCGTGGCGGGCCAGCAGGATGTCGTGGCCAACCAGTTGGCGGCGCTGAAGAGTGATCATGGGGTCCCCTTGGTAGGTGGATTCTCGGATGTCCGCACCATCGCAGGGCACTTCCCATTTTACCGAGCCACGCTCTTCCGGACGGGGCGCAGGGCGGTGAGGCTGCCCACGGGAGGGGGTGATCCTCATCAACTCCAATCACAGCCAAGTCCGGTCCCGGCCAGGTCCGTGCCGTCCTGTCCGCCGGGCGCACCCCGGCACTAGAGTGACACCAGCCGCCGCCAGCCCGGCGGACGCGGATCAAAGGAGATGTTGCGTGTTTTCAAGCCCGTACCCCGACGTCGATGTTCCCAACCTCGGTATCTACGACTACCTCTTCGGCGACCTGGCCGAAGAAGACCTGGACCGGGTCGCCGTCGTCGACGGCGCCAGCGGTGCGGAAACCACCTACCGTACGCTCCGCGGCCAGATCGATGCCCTCGCCGGTGCCGTTGCCGCCCAAGGACTCGGCGTCCACAGCGTGGCAGCCATCCTGTGCCCGAACATCCCCGCGTTTGCCACTGTTTTCCACGGCCTGCTGCGGGCGGGCGCCACGGTCACCACGATCAACTCGCTGTACACGGCGGAGGACATCGCCAACCAGCTCACCGACGCCGGCGCGGGCTGGCTTTTCACCGTCTCGGCGCTGCTGCCGGCTGCCCGGGATGCCGCCGAAAGGGCCGGGATCCCTGCCGCGAGGCTCGTGGTGATCGACGGCGCCGACGGCCACCCCTCGCTGGCTGACCTCCTCGGCGCCGGGGCGCCGGCGCCCCATGTTTCGTTCGATCCCGCCACCCATGTGGCCGTGCTGCCGTACTCCTCCGGCACCACGGGCCGGCCCAAGGGCGTCATGCTCAGCCACCGGAATCTCGTGGCCAATGTGGAACAGTCCCGGGGACTGCTCGGCGTCGGCCCCGAGGACCGCGTCCTGGCGCTGCTCCCGTTCTTCCATATCTACGGACTCACGGTGCTGCTGAACATCGCCCTGCGCCAGCGGGCCCGGCTCGTGACCATGCCCCGGTTCGATCTGCCTGAGTTCCTCCGGATCATCAAGGATCACCGGTGCACCTACCTGTTCATCGCCCCGCCGGTGGCCGTGGCGCTGTCCAAGCACCCGCTGGTTGCCGAGTACGACCTCAGTTCGGTCCACACTGCCCTCTCCGGCGCCGCACCCCTGGACGGGGAGCTCGGTACCCGACTCGCGGAGCGCCTGGGATGCCGCGTGCTGCAGGGCTACGGCATGACCGAGATGAGCCCGGTGTCGCACCTCATTCCGCGCGATGGTGTTGATGTTCCCGTCAGTTCGGTGGGGTACACGGTGCCCAATATGCAGTGCCGCCTCGTGGATCCGGCCACGGGGGAGGAGATTCCAGTTCCCGCGGCAGGAACCAGCGCGCCGGGGCACCTGCTGTGCCGCGGACCGAATGTCATGCTCGGTTACCTCAACCGGCCGGAGGAAACCGCGGATACCCTGGACGCGGACGGCTTCCTGCTCACCGGGGACATCGCGACGGTGCGGGCGGACGGCGTCGTGACGATTGTGGACCGGCTCAAGGAACTCATCAAGTACAAGGGCTACCAGATCGCTCCGGCGGAGCTGGAGGCGCTGCTCCTGACCCACCCCGGGATTGCCGACTCCGCGGTGATCGGATCCCTCGACGCCGACGGCCAGGAAGTTCCCATGGCGTTTGTGGTGCGCCAGCCCGGCCCGGACGGCGCCGCCCTGGATGAAGACGCCGTCATGGCGTTCGTGGCGGCCAAGGTGGCGCCGTTCAAGAAGGTGCGGCGCGTGGAGTTCATCGAGGCCGTGCCGAAGTCGTCGTCAGGAAAAATCCTGCGCCGGATGCTCAAGACCACGGCTCCGGCTGCGGGGGCAGCAAAGCAGTAGGGCCTAGCCGACGTCGGTCTTGGCGATGTAGACGTCGCAGGGGGCGTTGTGGGCCACGCTGTTCGCAACGCTCCCCAGCACCCGGCCGATTCCGCTCATGCGCCGGTTGCCGACCACAATCATCCGGGCGCCGGTCCGTTCGGCTTCGTTGATGAGGGCCTCCGCGGGTTTGCCCCGGGCGGCGGCGTAGGAGACGTTGGTGCCGGGGCGGCGCAGGCCGTCCGCGACCGTGCGGGCGACCTTCTCCGCGTTGCCGGCGTCGGAAATGATCCACGTGTCGCCGCCGCTGCTGATGACCTCGGTCCTGTCGCTGTCGAAGGCGCTGACCACGTGAAGGGTCGCCCCCATGGACGCCGCGAGGTCACGCGCGGTCTGGGCCGCCCGCAGTGCAGTCTCACTGCCGTCGACGCCGACAACGATAATTCCGGTCATGGCTTCAGCCCCTCTACAGCTTCGCGCAGGACCGGCGCGAGGCGCCGCACGCCCTCACGGATGGACTCGGGCGGCACAGCGCTGAACGCCAGCCGGATCTTGTTGGACGGGTCGTCCGAATGCGTAAATGCCGCTCCCGGGATGAACACGACGCCGGCGTCGATCGCCTTCCTCAGCAACGGGTAGGTATCCACGCCGTCGGGCAGCGTGACCCACACGAAGAAGCCGCCGTCGGGGCGCGTCCAGCTCAGCCCGTCCGGCATGAATTCTGCCAGGGCGGCAAGCATTGCCTCGCAGCGTTCCTGGTACAGCCCCCGGTAGGTCTCGATCTGGCCGCGCCAGTCGTAATCGCGCAGATAGGCCGAGACCAGCATCTGGTTGAACGTCGGCGGGCAAAGAGTGACGGCCTCCGAAGCCAGGTAATAGCGGCGCTGCAGGTGGGCAGGGACGAGGGCCCACCCGATCCGCAGGCCGGGGGCAAAGATCTTCGAGAAGGACCCCATGTAGATGACGTCGTCCGGATTGGCTGCCCGCAACGGGATCAGCGGCTTGCCGTCAAAGCGGAGCAGACCGTAGGGATTGTCTTCCAGCACCAAGATATTCGCGCGGCGGCATATATCGACCACTGATTGCCGGCGTTCCGGGGAAAGGGTGATGCCGGACGGGTTGTTGAAGCTGGGAATGGTGTAGAGGAACTTGACGTTCTTCCCCGCGGTCTGGAGGGCGGCGATCTTCGCCTCCAGCAGGTCAGGTACGATGCCGTCCCCGTCCATCGGCACGGTTTCGACCTCCACCTGGTAGGCCTCGAAGGTGTTGAGGGCGCCCACATACGTGGGGTCCTCCACAAGGACAACGTCGCCCGGGTTGCAGAAGACCTTGGTGGCTACATCCTGCGCGGACTGGGAACCCGCGGTAATGACGATGTTCGCAGGATCGGCATCGAGGATCCCTTCGGCTGCCATGACCTCGCAGATCTGGGTGCGGAGTTCCTCGGTGCCTTGGCCGCCGCCGTACTGCAGGGCGGTCATGCCCTGCTCGGCGATGATCTTCGCGGCCGTCTGGCCAAGGCGCTCCAGCGGCAGGGACTGCAGATACGGGCTTCCCCCGGCCAGGGAAACGAGGCCCGGGCGCATCGAGATGTCGAAAACATCCCGCACGGCCGACTGTTTGATATTTGCTGCGCGCTCCGAGAACAGGATCTCGTGGCGGTGGGCGGACGTAGCCGCACGTTCGATTGCGTCAATGGCCTCGGCCGGAAGTACTGCTGCGGCGGCATCAAGTGTTTCGTGGGTCACAGTCCCAAGGATACTACCCATGTTGTCTATGGGGAAACGATTGTTTTCAATCCGGCCCATGCCGGGTGCCCTGCGACGGCATCTGCCGGCTGACCGTAAAGTCCAAGGCCCCCGGCAGCCGCGGCTGCCGGGGGCCTCAAGGGAGCAAGGGCTCGGTGTGGGCTACGCCGCTTCCGGGGTGCGGGCTTCGGCCAGCGCGTCGAAGACGCCCTTGATCTGCTCGACAACTTCGGCGTCGTCCTTCGGGTGAACTTCGGCAAAGCGGACCATCGAGCCGGGGACTGCCATCTTGACGTTTTCGAGGACCTGGGCGCCGGCGATGCCGACGGCCTTGCGGGCCTCGTCCTGGGCCCAGACGCCGCCGAACTGGCCGAAGGCGGTGCCGACGACGGCGGTGGGCTTGCCGGCGAGGGCGCCGGCGCCGAACGGGCGGGACAGCCAGTCAATGGCGTTCTTCAAGGAGGCCGGGACCGTGCCGTTGTGTTCCGGCGTGACCAGCAGGAGGGTGTCGGCGTCGTTGGCTGCTGCGCGCAGGGCGGCCGCCGCTGCGGGCACCTGGCCTTCGACGTCGATGTCCTCGTTGTAGAACGGGATGTTGCCGAGGCTCTCGTGAATGACGACGTTCACCTGGTCCGGCGCGTTGAGCTGGATGGCCTCGGCCAGCTGCTGGTTGGTGGAGCCGGCGCGCAGGCTGCCGACGAGGGTGAGGACGGTCTTCTTGGACATGTGTACTCCTATGCGTCACGCCGCGGGACGGTTCCTGCGGCTGGCTGGTCGTGAGGCTTGAGGCCTTCACCCATGCTAAACGGACCGCGGTCCGGTTGTATTCCCAGGCGCTAGAATCAGCGTGTGAGCCTCATCCCGATCCGTCCCGGTGCCCAGTCCGGAGGAGGGCGCGCCCCCGGGCCCGCCGCAGAGTCCGAGCGCCGTGACGCGGCGCGCAACAGGGAGCTCCTGCTCTGCGCGGCCCGGGAAATCGTTGAGGAATCCGGCGCCGACGCGCTCACCATGGACCGGCTGGCCCAGCGTGCCGGCGTTGGCAAGGGAACAGTCTTCCGGCGGTTCGGCAGCCGTGCCGGGCTGATGATGGCGCTCCTGAGCGGTGCCGAGGCCGAGTTCCAAGGCCGGTTCATGTTCGGCCCGCCTCCGGTGGGCCCCGGCGCGCCGCCACTGGAGCGCCTGATCGCCGTCGGGGCCGCGCGCATATCCTGGATCCTGGAATTCGGGGAGCTGGCCCGGGCCGCCGACGCCTCGGTCTACAACAGGTTCGATGTCCCGCCAGCCGTCCTCTGGCACCGCCACCTCGAGATGCTGCTGCGCGAAGCCGGCGTGACGGCGGACCCGTGGCTCATGGCGTCGGCCCTGGGCGCTGCGCTGGAGCCGGAACTGCTGCTGCACGCTGTCGGCGTGCACGGGATCGCGCCCGAGCGGCTCGCGGAAACGTGGCGGGAACTCGTCACGCGCGTAGTGGGTGGCGGGTAGCGGCCGGAGCGGTAGCCTAGGCACCATGAGCAACGATTCAGCGAGCAGTGAATCCGGCCGGCCCATCCGCACAGGCGTCGCCGGGTTCGGCCTCTCGGGCAGCGTCTTCCATGCCCCGTTTCTTGCCGCAAACCCCGCCTTCTCGCTGGATGTCATCTCGACGTCCGACGCCGGCCGGAAGTCTGCCGCCGCCGCCAGCTACCCGGCGGCCAGGATCGTCGACACCCCGGCCGACATCCTGGAGCTCGCCGGCGAGCTGGACTTGCTGGTGCTCGGCACGCCGCCGGCCACCCATTACCCGCTCGCAAAGGCGGCGCTGGAAGCAGGCCTCGACGTCGTCGTCGACAAGCCGTTCGCGGTGCGCAGTGCGGAAGGACGGGAACTCATCGACCTCGCCGCGCGGCGGGGCCGGGTGCTCACCGTGTTCCAGAACCGGCGCTGGGACGGCGACTTCCTGACGGTCAAAGGACTCATAGACACGGGACTCCTCGGCACAGTGACCCGGTTTGAGTCCCGCTTTGAGCGGTGGTCGCCCGACGTCTCAAAAGCGTGGAAGGCGGCCGCGACCTCGGACGACGGCGGTGGGGTTCTCTTCGACCTCGGCACCCACCTGTTGGACCAGGCGGTGCAGCTCTTCGGCCCGGCGGCGGTGACGCATGCGGAACTGGAGGTCCGGCGGCCGGGAGAGAAGGCCGACGACGACGTCTTCGTGGCCCTGCGCCACGGGTCAGGAGTAATCAGCCATCTGTGGATAAACATGCTCTGTGCCCAGCAGGGTCCGCGCTACCGCGTGCTGGGCAGCACTGGAGGTTTCTCCAAGCACGGCGTGGACCCGCAGGAGCCCTACATTGTGGCTGGCGGCAGCCCGCTGGACGCTGACTACGGCGTCGAGGACCCGGACTGGGCCGGGCTGCTGGGACGCGACGGGCACCTGGACCGGCTGCCCACCGAACGCGGCGCTTACCCCGAGTTCTACCGGATCCTGGCGGCGAAGATCGCCGACGGCGGGGCGGCCTCGGCGCTGCCCGTCCCCGTCGACCCCGCCGGGCCCGTCGAGGTGCTGCGGCTCATCGAGCAGGCTCGGGCTTTGGCCTGACGGGCTTCGCTGACCGGGCTTAAAGAGCAATCGACTGCTCCGCAACTGCCGTTTGGGGGTCCAAAAGGGCGGTTACGGAGCAGCCGATGCGCTGATGCTTACGCGGAGACCAGCTGGTGCCAGTCGGCGACGAGGGGCAGGTTGTGCGCCTCGGAGACGGAGTGGTGGGCAACCTTGCCCGCGGCGATGTTCAGGCCGGCGGCCAGGGCAGCGTCACGCTCGAAGGCGGCCTTGACGCCCAGGTTGGCCAGGGCCACGGCGTAGCGCAGGGTGACGTTGGTCAGCGCGTAGGTGGAGGTGTTCGGGACGGCGCCGGGCATGTTGGCCACGCAGTAGAAGATCGTGTTGTGGACCTTGTACGTCGGTTCCTGGTGCGTGGTGGGGTGGGTGTCCTCGAAGCAGCCGCCCTGGTCCACGGCGATGTCCACCAGCACGGAGCCGGGCTTCATCCGGGACACGAGTTCGTTGGTGACCAGCTTGGGGGCCTTGGCGCCCGGGATCAGGACGGAGCCGATCACGAGGTCGGCGTCCACGACGGACTTCTCGATTTCGTAGGAGTTGGACGCGACCGTCTTCAGGCGGCCCTGGTACTGGGCGTCGAGCTCGCGCAGGCGGTTGATGTTGATATCCAGGATGGTGACGTCGGCGCCGAGGCCTAGGGCCATGGCGGCAGCGTTCGTGCCGGCAACACCGGCGCCCAGGACAACCACCTTGGCCGGGCGGACACCGGGGACGCCGCCGAGCAGCACGCCCTTGCCGCCGGCCGGGGCCATCAGGGAGGTCGCGCCGACCTGCACGGACAGGCGTCCGGCAACCTCGGACATCGGGGCCAGCAGCGGCAGGGACCGGCCTTCCTGGACGGTCTCGTAGGCGATCGCGGTGACGCCGGAGTTGATCAGTTCCTGGGTCAGTTCCGGCTCGGCAGCCAGGTGCAGGTAGGTGAAGAGGATCAGGCCCTTGCGGAAGCGGTGGTATTCAGCCTTGACCGGTTCCTTGACCTTCATGACCATGTCGGCGCGGGCCCAGACGTCGTCGGCTTCGGCGACGATCTCGGCGCCGGCAATCGCGTATTCCTCGTCAGTGATGCCGGAGCCCAGGCCGGCGCCGCGCTCTACGAGGACAACGTGGCCGTGGGTGCGGAATTCGTGAACGCCCGCTGCCGTGATGGCGACGCGGAATTCGTTGTTCTTGATCTCTTTGGGGACACCGATGATCATTTTTTGCTCCAGTAGTGGCGGCCTCGCGGGCCTGGATGAGCGGGGGATTTCGTAATTCCAGAATAGATCCGGCTGTGAGGCAGGCGACAGGAGTGTCTGGCCGGTCCAAGGCCCCGGCCCCGTCTTTTCGGGGTTTTTCGAATCCTGTGGTAGACATTTGTCGAGATAGCGGGCGTCAGGTGTCGGCTCGTGTCCGTTCGTGTCCGCATTCGCAGTGCGGCCGTCCGGCGCAGTAGTGTGGCAGCATGCAGCAGCAGGACGTGGAGCAGCTCGTGGAGCAGGTGGCGCAGCGGCTGGGCCGCGGTCTCTCGCTCGAGGACCTCGACGGTTTGCTCCTCGCTTACAGTTCCAACCAGTCACATGCGGACCGCGTGCGGGTGAACTTCCTGCTGAGCAAGCGCGTCCCGGTGGAAGTCAGTGCGTGGCAGCTTTCCCACGGGATCGCGACGGCGGTCCGGCCGGTGGTCGTGCCGGCCAACGCGGACCTCGGCATGCTGGGCCGGGTGTGCGTGCCGCTGCTGGTGCGCGGCTTCCGGGTGGGGTACCTGTGGGTCCAGCTTGATCCCGAGGAACCCAGCGCCGCAACCGTCCTCGCCCAGCTGCCGGACGTGGCGCGGGAGCTGGAACAGCTGTCCTCCCTGCTGCTGGATTCCAACACCGCAGAGTCCGAGTTCCGCCGCCGCCGCGAGCAGGAGTTCCTGGCCGCCTGCGCCGGTGAAGCCAACGCGGCCGCGGCTGTGGCGGGCTGGAAAGAGGTCCAGGGCAAGGGGCCGTGGCAGCTGGTGACTGTCCTGGACGCCGACGGCTGGGCCGGGGGGTCGGATCCCATCGCGGACACGCTCATCCACCGCTCGGCGGCACTGCAGGCCACCATCGGCGTCGACGCCGCCTTGTTCAGTGCCGGCACCGAAACCCACGCCGTGGTGCTCTTCAAGGAATCCACCGGACGGGCTGACCACGCCCAGGTCCTGGTCCACTACCAGCTGGAACTCGCCAAACGCTCGGGGCGGACGGTCCGGCGGATCATCCTCGGCACCAGCGAGGGATTCGCCAAGCCGCGCGAACTCGCCGAGGCCTACCGGCAATCCCGGCAGGCGGCCCAGGCGGCGGCGGTGGATCCCCAGCTGGGAGAGCTCGTCGACTGCCGGGCCACCGGCGTCTACCAGCTTTTGGCATCAGCCGGCGGCGGCGCGGGCGCCTGGGCGGACGCGGGATCCGTGTATTTTCGCATCCTCGAAGACCATGACCGGAACCACGAGCTGCTTCCCGTCCTGGAGCTGTTCTATGACAACGACGGCTCGGTCCAAGAGGTCGCGACCAAGCTGCACCTCCACCGGAGCAGCATCTACAACCGGTTGGGCCGGATCCGGCAGCTGCTGGGCGTGGACCCGCTGAAGGGAATGGTGCGGCTGGAGCTTCACGCCGCGCTCAAGGCCCGGCGCTGGGCCGGCCGGCCCCGGATTTAGCCCTCGCGGTTCGACGCGTCGGCGTCGAGAACCAGTCCGGCGTCCGGGCCGGCAACAGCGGCGTCCGTCCCGGACTGGCGGGCGGCGCTCCGACGTCGGGATATCCGGCTGTCCACCCAGAGGGACACGGCAACGAACGCGACGCCGCTGGCCATATAGGTGGCGGTGTTGTTCAGGCCCATCGCGGTTCCGACGAAGCCGGCGAGCAGCATGGCGGCGATGCCTGCCACGATGTGCCATCCTCTGAATTTACCCACAATTCAAGAGTAACCCGCGGCCTTTCTGTGTTTCGGCGCCGGAGTGTGATCGTTGCTTGATCCTTATCACTGCTTCATGAAGCGCCTGTTTATGAAGCATCCGGGTCGTCATCCTGGCCGGGCAGGGTGCCCGCGCCCGCATTATTCTTCTTCTGCGTTTCGAGCCAGGCCATAATGTCGGCCAGCCGGATCCGCCGGTGCGTTCCGCGGTACTCCACCGGAATCTCGCCGCGGTCGGTCATGTTCCGCAGATACGTGTGCGAGATCCCCGCCAGCTCCGCGGCCCGCGACGTCGTCAGCATCTCCTCGACGCTGCTGACCGTGACGGCCTCGCCGCGGCTGAAGCGGCCCAGCATATCGACGACGGCGTCCCTCGCCTCGGGCGGGAGGCGGTGGACGGTGCCGTCCACGAACACCGTGATGTCGTGGCTGCCGTCGAGGGCGTACTTGAGTTTCTCTGCGTCCTCGGCCGGAAGGCCGGCCGTCACCCTGGGAGCTATCAGTGCCATGAGTGCATCCTAACGGCTGCATTCTGGCGGCTGGATCCGCTGGCGGGGACGCCGGCGGATCCAGCCGTTGGCGCTTCGTCCGTTACAGCCCGAGATCCTCCAGGACCGGCAGCTTGGCCCGGACCCAGGCCCGGGCCTCCGTTGCGCTCGGCGCGGACAGGGCCAGCTTGGCCAGCTCCTGGGCTTCGGCCAGGGTGACGGTCTTCAGTACGGCAGCGACGGCCGCGATGGAGCGCGCCGTCATGGACAGCGTGGTGACGCCCAAGCCCGTGAGGACGACGGCGAGGGCCGGGTCCGCAGCGGCCTCGCCGCACACGCCCACGGGCTTGTTGTGGCCCTCGGCCCTTGAGCCCTCCACCGTCAAGCCCACGAGCCGCAGCACGGCCGGCTGCCAGGGCGTGTTGAGGGCGGCCAGCGGGCCGAGCTGGCGGTCCGCGGCCATGGCGTACTGGGTGAGGTCGTTGGTGCCCAGGCTCGCGAAGCCGACCTCGCGGAGGATCGCCTCGGCGGTGAGCGCCGCGGACGGGACCTCCACCATGACGCCGGGGGTCTTGATCCCCGCCGCGGCACACAACGAGGCGAAACGGGCGGCCTCTTCCGCGGTGGAAATCATTGGGGCCATCACCCAGACGTCGGCTTCGGAGGACTGCTCGGCCAAGGCGATCGCCTGCAGTTGGCGCTCCAGGACCCCCGGCGTGGTGAAGTCGGTCCGGTAGCCGCGGACGCCCAGAGCGGGGTTGGGCTCAGTGGCGTCGGTCAGGAACGGCAGCGGTTTGTCCGCGCCGGCGTCGAGCGTGCGGAGCACCACTTTCTTGCCCGGGAAGGCATCGAAGACGCCCTTGTAGGCGGCGGCCTGCTCCTCCACGGTCGGTTCGGTGTCCCGTTCGAGGAAGCAGAACTCGGTTCGGAACAGGCCCACGCCCTGGGCGTTGAGCCCGGCCGCGGCTACGGCGTCTTTGGCGCCGCCGACGTTGGCCAGAAGCGGGACCAGGTGACCGTCCGCCGTCGTGCCCGTCCCGTCGAAGGCGGCCAGCAGTGACGCGGTGGCGGCCCAGTGGGCCGCGGCGGCGCGCTGGCTCTCGCCGGGCTCCGCGGTGATGAGCCCGGCGGCGCCGTCCACGTATACCTCGGTGCCGTCGGCGAGCTCATCGACTCCGGTGGCGGCCACGACGGCGGGCAGGCCCAGCGAGCGGGCAATGATGGCGGTGTGGGACTGCGGACCGCCGCCCGCGGTGACCAGGGCCAGGATCTTCTCCGGATCCAGGGTGGCGGTGTCGGCCGGGGCCAGGTCCTCGGCGATCAGGATGAAAGGCGTGGCGGATACGGGAATGCCCGGCGCGGGCACTCCGCGCAGTTCCGCAACGATGCGGGCCCGGACATCCAGGACGTCGGTGGCGCGCTCGGCCATGTAGCCGCCCAGGTTGTGCAGCATTTCCGAGACCGAGGCGCCGGCTTCCCAGATCGCCCGCTGCCCGGAGGTGCCGCGGCCGATCAGCTTGGTGGCGGATTTGAGCAGCATGGTGTCGGTGGCCATGAGTGCCGTGGCCTCAAGGACGGCCTTACCGTCGCCGGTGACGGTCTCGGCGCGGGCCTTGAGTTCGTCGTGGACCGCCTTCGCTGCGGCCTTCAGCGCCGCCGTCGCCTCTTCGGCCGTGACGCCGGCGGGCAGCTGCTCTCCGGCGGGCGGTTCGCTGATCGGTTTGGGCATCTGCCGGACGGTGCCGATGATGCGGCCGGGGCTAACGCCTACTCCTGGGAAGTTCTGCACTGAAGGTCCTCATTCTCTTTCGTAGGCCAATGGCCACTAAGCCGGTTAACCAGGTGCCGCCGCTGATCCTGCTGATCATTTGTGCTGCGCGTGACGGCTACGTCTGCGGGCGGATCACGGCACCTGCAAAAATTGTATGTGATGTAGTTCATATAGCGTTGCTATAGGTGCTAGGGTAGCGGTTATGAGTATCGATGGCCAGCTACCACCCAAAGCCCGGCTGCTGCGTGCGGCCGCCGAGCTGCTGGCCAACTCCGGCGGGTCCGCAGTCTCGACCCGTCAGATCACGCAATTGGCCGGTGTCACGGCGCCGACCCTCTACCACCACTTTGGCGACAAGGAAGGGCTGTTCGACGCCGTCGTCGCAGCGGGTTTTGACGAATATGTCGCGGGCGAACGCGACTTCGCGCCCTCTGGCCAGCCGCTGGAGGACATCCGGAGGATGTGGGACAACCACGTACAGTTCGGGCTGAAACAGCCGGAACTGTACCTCGTCATGTTTGGCAACATCCGCCCTGAGAGCAGGCCGGCGATCGTCGCCGATGCCGAGGCCCTTATGGAGGAGATGCTCAACAAGGCGGCTGTCTCCGGCCAGCTCAACGTCCCGCCCCGGGAGGCTGCCCGGTCCATCCTGGCGGCCAACGTGGGTGTGACCCTCATGTTGATCGCGGAAAAGGCGCCCGAACGCAACCTCGAGCTGTCCACCATGACCCGCGACGCCATGATCTTTGCGGTTTCCACGGAACAGGCCCGGATCAACGATTCTGATGACAGCGGAAAATCCTCCGTGGTTGTGGCGGCAATCGCATTGAACGCAGCACTCCAGGCGTCCCACTCGGACCAGCTCTCCAGTTCGGAACTCAAGCTCTTCCTCGAATGGCTCCACCGGATCTCCACCAGCTCCACCAGCTAGCTCGGCGAAATTATCGGACCATCCTGCAAAGCAGCGGGAACGACGGTTAGGAATTCACATGGCAACAGAGACAGTTGCGAAACCAAAGACCAGCGTGCGGGTACACGTCCAGAAATTCGGGACGTTCCTGTCCGGAATGATCATGCCCAACATCGGCGCTTTTATCGCCTGGGGCTTCATCACGGCGCTCTTCATCCCGGCGGGCTTCTTTCCCAATGCGGACCTCGCCAAGCTTGTCGGGCCGATCATCACGTACCTGCTCCCGCTCCTGATCGGCTACACCGGCGGCCGGATGGTCTACGGCGTGCGTGGCGGCGTGGTGGGTGCCGTGGCCACGATGGGTGTGATCGTCGGTACCGACATCCCCATGTTCATTGGCGCCATGATCCTAGGGCCGCTCACGGCCTGGCTCATGATGAAGGTCGACAAGATCTGGGAAGGCCGCGTCAAGCCCGGCTTCGAGATGCTGATCGACAACTTCTCGGCCGGCATCCTTGCCGCCATCATGGCGGCCGTCGGCATGCTCGTGGTCGGCCCGGTGGTGAAAGCGTTCAGCAACGGCGCCAGCGCCGTGGTCGAATTCCTCGTCGTCAACGGTCTGCTGCCCTTCACCAGCATCTTCATCGAGCCCGCAAAGGTCCTGTTCCTGAACAACGCCGTCAACCACGGCATCCTCACGCCGCTGGGCACGCAGCAGGCGCTCGAACAGGGCAAATCCATCCTGTTCCTGCTTGAAGCAAACCCCGGTCCGGGCTTCGGCATCCTCCTCGCCTACTCATTCTTCGGCAAGGGCCTGGCCAAGGCGTCCGCGCCGGGCGCAGCCGTGATTCAGTTCATCGGCGGCATCCACGAGATCTATTTCCCGTACGTGCTGATGAAGCCGATGACGATCTTCGCCGCAATCGGCGGCGGCATGACCGGCATCTTCACCCTGGTGGTCACCGGCGCCGGACTCCGGTCCCCGGCTGCCCCGGGCAGCATCATCGCCGTCTACGCCGCCACCGCACGCGACAGCTACGTCGGCGTGACACTCTCCGTGCTGTTCGCCACCACGGTGTCCTTCCTGATCGCCTCGGTGATCCTGAAAGCCAGCAAGGCGCCCGCCGAAGACGACCTCGACGAGGCCACCCACCGGATGGAGGCCCTGAAGGGCAAGAAGAGCTCGGTTGCCTCCGCCCTGACCGGTGCCGGCATGAATGCCGGCAGCGTCGCGGTCCTCGCGGGCCCGGTGAAGAACATCGTCTTCGCCTGCGACGCCGGCATGGGCTCCAGCGCGATGGGCGCCTCGGTGCTGCGCAACAAGATCAAGGCTGCCGGCTTCGCGGACGTCAAGGTCACCAACTCCGCAATCGCCAACCTCAGCGACACCTACGACGTCGTCATTACCCACCAGGACCTGACCGAGCGGGCCAAACCCGCCACGGCCAGCGCAGTGCACGTGTCCGTGGACAACTTCATGAACAGCCCGCGGTACGACGAGATCGTGGAGCTGGTCAGGGCCAGCAACACGGACGGGGGAGAGGCTCCCGACGCCGGGGCTCCGGCTACCGCATCTCCTGCCGTCGGCGGCACACCGGAAGCCACCGCTGAGGCTCCCGCCGAAGAGGCTGGCCCGGCGGGCATTCTCGTGGCCGAAAGCGTCATCCTCAACGGCGCCGCAACCACGCGGGACGCCGCGATCGATGAGGCCGGGCAGCTCCTGCTGGACCGCGGCGCCGTCGACTCCGGCTACCTGGACGCCATGCACGAACGCGAGGAATCCGTCTCCACCTACATGGGCAGCTACCTCGCGATCCCGCACGGCACCAATGCCGCGAAGGACCACATCATGAAGTCCGCGGTGTCGGTGATCCGCTACCCGAACGGCATCGACTGGAACGGCAAGGAAGTGAAGTTCGTCGTCGGCGTCGCCGGCATCAACAACGAACACCTGCAGATCCTGTCCTCGATCGCCAAGGTCTTCACCAATAAGGCACAGGTCGCGCAGCTCGAAGCGGCCACCACGGTTGACGAAGTCCTCGCCCTCTTCGGAAAGGTCAACTCCTAGTGAAGGCTGTTCATTTCGGAGCGGGAAACATCGGGCGCGGATTCGTTGGCCTGCTGCTGCACGATGCCGGGTATGAGGTGGTGTTCGCCGACGTCGCGGACGCCCTCATCACCCAGCTGGCTGCCGCGGACAGCTATCAGGTCCACGAGGTGGGAGACAACCCCGCCGTCCGGACCGTCGACAACTTCCGCGCGCTTAACTCCGGCACCCAGGAAGCCGACGTCGTCGCGGAAATCGCGACGGCGGACATCGTCACCACCGCCGTGGGGCCGCACATCCTGAAGTTCGTGGCGCCCGTGATCGCCAAGGGGATCGCAGCCCGCGCGGCCGGGTTGGGGCCGCTGCAGGTGATGGCGTGCGAGAACGCCATTAATGCGACCGACATCCTGAAATCCGAAGTCGCGGCCCAGTGGGATCCGGCCGCCGGATCCCTGGACGCTGCCGCGGTGTTCGCCAACACGGCGGTGGACCGGATTGTGCCCAACCAGGAGGCCGGCCAGGGCCTTGACGTCACGGTGGAGACGTTCTACGAGTGGGTGATCGACCGTACCCCGTTCGCCGGGAAAGAGCCGGTCATTCCGGGAGCGACCTTCGTTGACGACCTCGAACCCTACATCGAGCGGAAGCTGTTCACGGTGAACACCGGCCACGCGGCGGCGGCCTACTTCGGTTTCGAAGCGGGCCTGGGCAAGATTTCCGAGGCCATGGCCGATCAGGACGTCGCGGCAGACGTCCGCGCCGTCCTGGACGAAACCAAGGAGCTCCTGGTGGCCAAGCACGGCTTCAACCGCGAGGAGCAGGAGGCCTATGTGGAGAAAATTCTGGGCCGCTTCTCCAACCCGCACTTGCCGGACACTGTCACCCGGGTGGGCCGCGCCCCGCTGCGCAAACTCGGCCGGCACGAACGCTTCATCGGCCCCGCCGCTGAGCTGGCCGAACGCGGGATTGTCCCGGAGGCACTGCTCGGGGCGATCGCCTCGGCCCTGCGCTTCAACGATCCGGCGGACGCCGAGGCCGTGGAGCTGGCGAAAATCCTGTCCGCATCCACGCCCGACGAGGCCACGGAGAAGATCACGGGCCTGGCGCCGGGCCACCCGCTCTTCGCCCCCGTCTCGTCCCTCATTGAGGAAGCCAAGGCGGTCGTCTAGCCTCTTCCGATAACGCCGAGCACTAAACGCCGACGCCGCAACTCGCCTGAGTTGCGGCGTCGGCGTGTTTAAGCCCCGCAGAGGTGGGCCCACCGTCACCCGCCCGTTGCCCTATCACTTATGGCTCGTATTCGCCGGTTTTAGCGACCATAAGTGACAGGGCAACCCTTCCCCCCATTGACCATTAGGGCGCCTAACTGTTAGGCTACCTAACTATGAACGCTGAACCGGCCGACCCGGGCCTCCTCGCCCTCGCCCAAGACTTCCGCGAGGCCCTTCGCCACAGCATCTACCTCGTCCGCCGCCTGGACGCCGACGGCGAACTGAGTGCCGCGCAGCTCAGCACCCTCAAGATGCTGATGGACTCCAGCCCCGCGTCCGCCGGGGCCGGCGCCTCCGGGTCCGGAGTGCGCGTGGGGGAAATCGCCCGGAACCTCGGCGTCAAAGTGCCCAGCGCCACCGAGCAGATCATCAAGCTCGAGCGCGCCGGCCTCGCCCGCCGGGAACCGGACCCCAACGACTCACGCGCTGTCCGCGTCACCCTCACCCGAGAAGGCCGCGCCGCCGTCGAGTCCGCCAATGAGCGTCGCAACACCGTCATGGCCGGCATCCTCTTGTCCCTTTCGGACGACGACCGCGCCGCGCTTGCGGCCGCGCTGCCGGTCATCGGGAAGATCAACGCAACCCTCCAGGCCTGATACTCATCCGCAATCCGGATACTCACCCACAAATTCCAATCACTTAGGAGTGCCCCCCATGCACGGCCAGTCCGCCGACATACTGCCGGCAGCGGAAGTTACCCTCGAGGCCGAGAAAGCCTCACTACTCAAACAACCCAAGGCGGTATGGGCGACGGCCCTCGCAGCCGTGTTCGCCTTCATGGGAATCGGCCTGGTGGACCCCATCCTGCCCGCGATCGCCAAGAACCTGGACGCCACGCCGAGCCAGGTGTCGCTGCTCTTCACGAGCTATTTCCTGGTGACCGCCGTCGCCATGCTGATCACCGGCTACGTCTCGTCCCGGATCGGCGGGAAGCGGACGCTGCTGATCGGACTGGCGGTGATCGTCGTCTTCGCCTCACTGTCCGGCACCTCGGTCAGCGTGGCTGAACTCATCGGCTTCCGCGCCGGCTGGGGACTGGGCAACGCCCTGTTCGTGGCCACGGCGCTGGCCGTGATCGTCGGCGTCGCGAGTGGCGGCGCGGGCACGGCAATCATCCTTTATGAGGCCGCCCTGGGCCTGGGTATTTCCCTCGGCCCGCTCCTGGGCGCATTGCTCGGCGGCTGGCAGTGGCGCGCACCGTTCTTCGGCACCGCCGTGCTCATGGCCTCGGCGTTCATCGCTCTCATTGCCTTGCTGCCCAAGACCCCGCTGCCCGAGCGCAAGGTCCGTCTCCGGGATCCGTTGCTGGCCCTGGGACACAAGGGGCTCAGGACGACGGCGGCTAGTGGCCTGTTCTACAACTATGGCTTCTTCACCGTCCTCGCCTTCACGCCCTTCATCCTGGGCATGGACGCCTACGGAATCGGCGGGGTGTTCTTCGGCTGGGGCGTCGCCGTCGCCGTCTTCTCAGTGTTTGTTGCTCCCGTGCTGCAGAACCGCTTCGGAGCTGTCAGGGTCCTCACCGGCACCCTGTTCCTGCTGATGCTGGACCTTGTGGGACTGGGCCTGTCCGCAGGGCACTCGGTGCCCGCCGTGGTGGTCCTCGTGGTCATTTCGGGGGCGCTCCTGGGCGTCAACAACACGATCTACACCGAGCTGGCCATGGGTGTTTCCGATTCGCCCCGGCCTGTCGCCTCCGCCGGCTACAACTTCGTGCGCTGGATGGGCGGCGCCCTGGCACCGTTCGCTGCCGCGCAGTTGGGCGAGCACTTCGGCCCGCAAGTGCCGTTCTACGCCGGTGCAGTGGCCATGGTGGTGGCTATTGCTGTGGTCTTCGGCGGACGCCGCTACCTGGCAGCGCACGAGCCGCACGTGGTCTAGTGAGCCGAGGTAACAGAAACGCCCATGTTCCGCGGAACATGGGCGTTTCTGCTACCTCCTGCGGCTCGCAGGGAAGGCCTCAAGCCTTGTCGGAAGCCTTGGCGGATCCCTTGGGCACGAACAGTGTCTCGGCCTGTTCCAGGGACATCCCGTTGGTCTCGGGCACCCTGAACGCGACGAAGAAGAACGACGCCGCGGCGAACAGTGCGTACATGGCGTACGTCAGGGGCAGCGAGGCCGCGGCCATGACGGGGAAGCTCAGCGTGATGGCGAAGTTGGCGATCCACTGCGCGGCAGCGGCCAGGCCGAGGGCGCGGGCCCGGATCCGGGACGGGAAGATTTCGCCCAGCAGCACCCATACCAGCGGGCCCCACGAGGCGCCGAAGCTGATCACGAAGACGTTGGCGGCCACCAGGGCCGCGGGACCCCACGCGCCGGGCAGCGTGATGGCGTCACCGGAGCCGGTGGCCGAGCCGAAGGCCAGGGCCATGGTGCCCAGCGAGACGGCCATACCGATGGAACCCGCGAGCAGGATGGGGCGGCGGCCGATCCGGTCCACGAGGGCGATCGCGACCAGCGTCACCAGGATGTTCGTGACGGCGGTGGCCACGGAGATCATGAGGGAATCCTTTTCCTGGAAGCCCACGGCCTTCCACAGCGTGGTGGAGTAGTAGAAGATCACGTTGATGCCGACGAACTGCTGCAGCACGGACAGGACGATGCCGACCCAGACAACCGGCTTCAGGCCCAGGACGTTGCCGCGCAGGGACCCCTTCTTGCCGGCGAGCTTGTCCTCCTCGATGGCCTCCTTGATCTCGCGCAGGTGGCGGTCGGTGTCCTCGCTGGGGGCAATCGACTGGAAGACCTTGAGGGCCTCGTCGTCCTTGCCCTTGAAGACCAGGAAGCGCGGGGACTCCGGCAGGGTGAAGGCGATCCAGCCGTAGATGACGGCGGGGACGGCTCCGGCCAGGAACATCCAGCGCCAGGCCCCGATGCCGAGCCACAGGTTCTGGTCCGCTCCGCCGGCAGTGTTGGCGAAGACGGCGTCGGAGAGCAGGGCGGCGAAGATGCCGGTGGTGATGGCGAGCTGCTGGAGCGAGGCCAGGCGGCCGCGGACGTGCCGCGGCGAGATTTCGGAGATGTAGGCCGGTGCGATCACCGATGCCAGCCCGATGCCCAGGCCGCCTATCAGGCGCCAGAAGATCAGGTCCCAGACGCCGAAGCAGAAGCCGGTGCCGATGGCACTGGCCAGGAACAGCACGGCGCCCAACTTCATGGCCGGGATCCGGCCGTAGCGGTCAGCCACCTTGCCCGCGAGGTAGGCGCCGGCCGCGCAGCCAAGCAGGGCGACGGCGACGGCGAAGCCGGTCACGGCCTCGCTGAGCGCGAACTCCTCCTTGATGGCATCGACGGCGCCGTTGACCACGGACGAGTCGAAGCCGAAGAGGAAGCCGCCGACTGCGCCCGCCACGGCCAGCCAAATGACCCGTTTGGGGATCTTGGCGGTGGTCTGGTCCTGGGTGATGGTCATAAGGCTCCCTCGGCAACTCGCGGTCCACGGCCTGCGCCGCAGCTACCAAGTCTTACACCGGACCCGGTGCGGTGCCTGTCACAAGGCCGGAAAATGAGAGCAAGCTTACATTCCAGGGAAACAGCGACGGCAGGCAGTCCAAACGACTGCCTGCCGTGACGCATTGCTGCATTGAAGGCCTAGTGGGCGGCGGCCGCGGCGCTCTCCCTGGATACCGTCTTCGGGTCCGTGAGTTTCTTGTTCGGCAGGGCGAAGGTGATCAGGAAGGCGATGCCGGTGAGGACAGCGGCCGTGAGCATGACGGCGTCGATCGACTGCGCGAAGCCCTCCGTGATGGGCCGGGTCAACGTCGAATTGGCCGTGTGCAGCCAGCTGGTGTCATTCAGCGAGTCATTGCTGGCGCCGTTCTTGAAGAAGTCGTACAGCTTCGCGTTGGCGGGGTCCGCAGCCACGGCCGGATCCTTCAGCACCTTGAGGTATTCAGGGTCCTGCACGGCGTCCTTCATGCCGGTGGCGATCTTGTCGGCGGCGAGGCTGAAGAGCATGGAGATGAACACGGCCGTTCCGACCGCGCCGCCCATGGACCGGAAGAACGCGGCGGCGGATGTGCCCACACCCATGTCCTTGGACGGAACGGAGACCTGCATGGCCAGCGTCAGGGGCTGCATGCAGAAGCCCAGGCCCAGGCCGAAGAACACGGCGATGAAGCCCGGGACCCACAGCGGCGTGTCGACGCCGAGGGATAGGCCCATGACGACGGCGGCGCCGGTCAGGATGGCGGTGCCCAGGATCGGGAAGATCCGGTAGGTGCCCGATGCCGAGATGGTCCGGCCGGCCGTGATGGAGCCGGTGAGGATGCCCACTGTGAAGGTGATCATCATGAGGCCGGCCTCGGTGGGAGTCAGGCCCTTGACCAGCTGCAGGTACATCGGAAGCATCGCGATGGCACCGAACATGCCGATGCCGATGATGAAGTTCAGCAGCGAGGACAGGCCGAAGGTGATGTTCTGGAACAGCCGCAGCGGGATGAGCGCGTAGTCAGCGGCGTGCTTTTCGGCCAGCAGGAACGCAATGATGCCCACAACGCCCAGTCCGTAGCAGAGGAAGGAGTTGGTGGAGCTCCAGCCCCACGTGCGGCCCTGCTCGGCGACGAGGAGGAGCGGGACGATCGCCAGGGTGATGGCGGCGGCGCCCCAGTAATCGATCTTCTGCTTCACATGCTTGGCGGGGAGGTGCAGGTACATGAACACCACCGTGAGCGCGGCGATGCCGATCGGCAGGTTGATGAGGAACACCCAGCGCCAGCCGTCGATTCCGAGGATGGTCTCGGTGCCTGCGAAGGCGCCGCCGATCACCGGGCCCAGGACGGAGGAGACGCCGAAGACGGACATGAAGTAGCCCTGGTATTTGGCGCGGTCCTTGAGCGCCACGATGTCGCCGATGATGGTCAGGGCGAGGGCCAGGAGGCCGCCGGCGCCCATGCCCTGGATGCCGCGGGCGATCGCGAGTTCGGTCATGGAGTGGACCGATCCGGCATAGAGCGAGCCGGCGAGGAAGATCAGGATGGCGATGAGGTACAGCGGGCGGCGTCCGAAGATGTCGCTGAGCTTGCCGTAGAGCGGCGTGCTCACCGTGGAGGTGATGAGGTAGGCGGTAGTGGCCCAGGCCTGCAGGGACAGGCCGTCGAGGTCGTTTGCGATCGTGTAGATCGAGGTGGACACGATCGTCTGGTCCAGCGAGGACAGGAACATGCCGAGCATGAGTCCCACCATGACGGTGATGGTCTGACGGTGGGTCAGGACCTCTCCTGCGGCGCGCACGGAGGTGGTTTTGGACATGACTGCTCCAAGGGGAAGTGTGGGGATCAAGCTGATAGTTGCTTTCAGTAACTATGTTACTGGCAGATTTGTTCCCGCTACTACCGTCCGAAGAAGAAAGTCCTTAGCGTTCCACCAGAATTCCGTCCGGATCGCACCAGATCATCGCGCCGGGCCGGATGGTCACGCCGCCGATCTCCAGCGGAACATCCACTTCCCCGGCGCCTTCTTTGGCGCTCTTGCGCGGGTTGCTGCCGAGCGCCTTCACACCGAGCGGCAGCCCGGCGATGGCGAGCCGGTCCCGGATGGCCCCATTGATGACGACGCCGGCCCAGCCGTTAGCGACGGCGCTCGCCGCGATCATGTCCCCCATCAGTGCGGTGCGGAGAGACCCGGCGCCGTCGACCACCAGGACGGAGCCGTTTCCGGGAGTGGCCAGCAGGGACTTGACCAGCGCGTTGTCCTCGAAGCACCGGATGGTCCGGACCGGTCCGCTGAAGTGCGTGCGGCCGCCCAGGGACTGGAACTGCGCGGACACGGAGTCGAGCTCCTCGCCGCGCTCATCGTAAAGGTCTGCGGTATTGACGGCGGAAGCGTTCACGGTCACTCCTTCGGTGTCGGCAGCGCGTGTTGGCTGCGGGTGTCATCCCCGAGACTCGCACATACCCGGTTCCCGTGCCACCGCGGACAGTCCATCGGACAAGTCCACCGGGCAAGTCCGCCGGGCAACTCTGCTGCGCGGCTCCGCCGCGATAGTCTGGCTCCGCACTGATACATATGCCTGATCATCAGTTCCAGGGGGAGCCATGAGCATGTCCGATACCACCGCGCCGGCGCTCGCCGAGCCAGAGCACCGCGTCCGGCCCGTCTGGACCGCAGGGGTGGTACTGGTTAACGTCGGCATCAACGCGGCATTCTTCGGCCCGATCCAGGTGCTCCTCGGCCAGCAGGCGGCAGCCTTCAGCGAACCGGACAAGGAAGCCATCCTCGCCCTCGTAACAGGCGCAGGGGCCGCCGTCTCGCTCGTCGCCAACCCTCTCGTGGGCGCCTTCAGCGACCGCACCACCGCGCGCCGGGGCCGCCGGGTGCCGTGGGTGATTTTCGGCGCCATCCTGGGCGCCGCGACACTGATCGCGCTGGCGGGCGCCCCTAATGTCGCCGTCATGACGCTGCTCTGGTGCCTCGTCCAGGCCGGCTGCAACGGCGCCTACGCGGCCATCACCGCGGCCATCCCGGACCGGGTGCCCGTCCCGCAGCGCGGCACGGTGGGCGGACTGGCTGCCATGGGGCAGACAGTCGGGATCCTGGCCGGGGCAGTGATCGCCGCCGCCGTCACCGGAAACTTCGCCGCGGGGTACCTCGTCTGCGCGCTGGCGCTGCTTGCCGGCGTCGTGCTGTATTACTTCAAGAACGACGACGTCCCGCTGCCTGCGCAGGTCCGGCCGCCGTTCAGCCTGGCCGGGTTTGTGCGGGGCTTTTGGATTTCCCCGGCCCGCCACCCGGATTTCGCCTGGGCCTGGCTGACGCGGCTGCTGGTGAACATCGGCAACCACATGGTCACCCTCTATCTGTTGTTCTTCCTCAATGACGCCGTCCGCGTCCGTGAAACCCAGGGCATCGAGCCCGAGTTTGGTGTCCTGATCCTGACCGGCCTTTACGCGGTCATGGTGATCGCCACCAGCGTGGTGGGCGGCCGGCTGAGCGATCGCCTGGGGCGCCGGAAACCGCTGGTCATCATCTCGTCAGCCGTGATCGCCGCGGCCTCCCTCATCCTTGCGTTCGCGCCCACGTGGCCGGGCGCGCTGATCGGCGCCTCGGTGCTGGGCATCGGCTTCGGCTGCTACTTGGCGGTGGACTTCGCGCTCATCACCCAGGTGCTTCCCACGGCACTGGACCGGGGCAAGGATCTCGGCGTCATTAACATCGCCAACTCGCTGCCCCAAGTGATCGCCCCGCTCATCGCATTTCCGTTTGTGGCTCTCTGGGGCGGCTATGTCTCGCTGTATGTCGCGGCCGCCGTAATCGGACTTCTGGGCGCCGTGTTCGTGGTGAAGATCAAGGGCGTGGACTGAGCCGGGCTCGTCCCCTTCCGGGGCTCCTGCGGCCCCGGCTGACTCGCCGGACGTCCGGTTTCGTGGCGTATAGTGGACGGCAATTGCCGCGGCAGCGCTGTGGGGGATAGCTCCCGGCTGCCGAGAAAAACGACCCCCGGAACGCTGCTGATGCCTGACTTTCACTCAGATCTTCCACCGATGGCCCCTCCCCCCACTCTGCCCCGGCAACGGCTCCGCTACGTGCGGATCCTGGACGTTGCCGCAGGGTTTGCCCGCAAGGGCCTGGACTCCGTAGTCCTTTCCGAGGTGGCGGCCAAGGCGGATGTTCCCCTGGGGACGCTGTACCGCTACTTCCCCTCGGCCACCCAGCTGGTCCTGGCGCTGTACCGCAAGCAGCTGGGCGAACTCCTCGCGGGGAGCTCGCCGGCGGCGGGAAAAGCTGCGGCCCAGGCGCTTGTGGGGGTAGTGATGGAGATCTTCCACATGCGCCTCATGCAGCCTGCCGTGGAGCAGTGCCTCAACCGGGCGGTATACGTCAAGGACACGGACACCACGCGGCTGCTCCGTGAGATCGATGCGACAGCCGAGAAGGCCGTGACGGCCGCGTGCGGCGACGCCGCCGTCGCCAGGGTCTTGTTGCTAACGGTCACCGGGCTGGTCCAGGCCGTCCGCTGCCGCCGGCTGTCCCTCTTCGAAGCTGAAGAGGACCTCAAGAAGGCCTGTTCGCTTCTGCAGGGGGCACGACAGGCCGCGTAACTGGTCTAGACCGGTAGAGCTACAAACTGCACCGTGAGTGTGATCTAAGTCACAGAAGACGATGGTCAAACGTTTCACCGTCGCGGGGAATGACTGCAGTGCCGCCTCATCGCCAGGGCGCGTTGTTTACCATGGCTAGACCGGAGAAGGCTGACGCCAGCAACTCCGGGGGTTCCACCGGCGACCGCCACCTCTGGTTGCCGCCGACGCCCCCGACAGACCAACTTGAGCATCTGACGTGCTCAAGCTTCCATGTGCCGTGCGCCCACGGTGATTCCCAGGAGACAACGACGTGTCCACTGAAACGATCATTCCCGCCGATTCCGCTTCCCCGGCCGAGACAGTTGCCGCGCTCAGCGACGAGGAAATCTTCGCATCCCACCAGGGCGGCAAGCTGTCGATTTCCAGCACTGTCCCTCTTGCCAGCAAGCGCGACCTCTCCATCGCCTACACGCCCGGCGTCGCCCAGGTCAGCCGCGCCATCCACGCCAACCCGGAGCTCGCCAAGACGCTCACGTGGGCCCAGCGCCTCGTGGTCGTCGTCAGCGACGGCACGGCCGTGCTGGGCCTGGGCAACATCGGGGCCAGCGCCTCGCTGCCCGTGATGGAGGGCAAGTCCGCGCTCTTCAAGGCCTTCGGAGAGCTCGACTCCATCCCGCTGGTCCTGAACACCACCGACGTCGACGAAATTGTCGAGACGCTCGTCCGGCTGCGCCCGAGCTTCGGCGCCGTCAACCTCGAGGACGTCGCCGCGCCCCGCTGCTTCGAACTTGAAGAAAAGCTCATCGAAGCGCTGGACTGCCCGGTCATGCACGATGACCAGCACGGCACCGCCGTCGTGGTCCTCGCCGCCCTGACCAACGCCGCCAAGGTGACCGGCCGGACGCTCGAGAGCCTGCGCGTGGTGGTCTCCGGCGCCGGAGCCGCCGGCATCGCCGTCGCCGAAATCCTGCTGACGGCCGGGGTCGGCGACGTCGTCCTCCTGGACTCCCGCGGTGCGATCAGCAAGGACCGCGCGGACATCGCCGCGGATCCGGCCAGCAAAAAGGCCGAGCTCGCCGCCCGCAGCAACCCGCGCGGCGTGACCGGCGGCCCCGGCGAGGCGCTGCTTGGCGCCGACGTGTTCGTCGGCGTCTCTTCCTCGAAGCTGGACGAGGAGCACCTGAAACTGATGAACCACAGTTCGATCGTGTTCGCCCTGTCCAACCCGGACCCGGAAGTTCTGCCGGAGGTCGCTAGCAAGTACGCGGCCGTTGTGGCTACCGGACGCAGCGACTTCCCGAACCAGATCAACAACGTCCTGGCCTTCCCCGGCATCTTCCGCGGAGCCCTGGACGCCGGCGCCCGCCGGATCACCCCGGCCATGAAGCTCGCCGCGGCCCGCGCCATCGCCGAACTCGCCGAGGACGACCTGTCCGCCGACTACATCGTGCCCAGCCCGCTTGACCCCCGGGTTGCCCCGGCCGTCTCCGCAGCAGTCGCCGCGGCGGTCGAAGCCGAGTAGCCACAGCTGACCAAACGACGACGGCGGCGCTTCCTTGGGGGGAGCGCCGCCGTCGCCGTTCTAGACTGGGGCCATGAACCCCGAGAGTGCCGTGACCGTGCTGTGCGGCCTCGCCATCCTGGTGGGCGTGGCCGGAACCATCATCCCCGTGCTGCCCGGCAGCATCCTGATCGGGCTGAGCCTGTTCGCCTGGGCGTTGTGGGGCGGCGCCGGAACCACGGGCTGGGTGGTTTTCGGGATCGGCCTGGCCTTCGTCCTGGCCGGCATGGCCGCCAGCACGGTGCTGACCGGCCGGAAACTCAAGCAGCACAGCATCCCGAGCCGTTCCGTGGTGGTGGGGCTGGTGCTGGGCGTCGCCGGCATGTTCATCATCCCCGTCGTCGGGCTGTTCGTGGGCTTCGCCGCCGGGCTTCTGCTCAGCGAGCTGCAGCGTACGCGGGTGTTCAGCACCGCAGTGGCGTCGAGCTGGGCGGCGCTGAAGGCCACTGGCCTTGGCATGATCGTGGAGTTCGGCCTCGCGTGCCTTTCCGCGAGCACCTGGGTGATCGGCCTCTGGGTGGCCGCGGCCGCCTAGCAGGGGTCGCCCGGTCCTACTACCATGAGGGAATGAGCGCCACATCTGGCGAATCCGCCCACCTGAAGCCCAGTGTTCCCAGCCCCACGGGCCCGATCCGCACGGGTCCCATCCCCGCCGGCGGGTCCCGGGGGCAGGGCAGGCCGTATACCGAAACCCGCGATCTGACCCCCTTCCGCAAAGCCGTGGTCCGGACGCCCGTCCGCGGCCTGGCCGGCAACGTGGGCGGTGTGGTGACCGGACTCATGGCGGGCCGGGTCCCGGGGACGCTGGCCGCCGAGGGCGGGGTGCCCCGCCTGGGCAGAATGCCCGGCCGGATGCCGGGCAAGACGACGAAAGCCGTACACGCCGCCGTCTTCGGCAGCACCGAGCCGGACGGGCTGATTGCCCTGGCCCGCACCTACCCCGGTTGGTCCGGACTTTGCTATCTCATGGCCGGGCTGCTGGCGTACTCACACGGCGGCCATCTGCGCGCCTCCGAGCTCTTAAGGCATGGAATGAGCCTCCGGAACGACGCCGACGCCAACCGCTACGCCGCCGTGTACCTGGCGGGTGTGGTCACCAGGGTAGAGGTGGCCGAGCGGATCGAAGTTCCCGTGCTCTTCAGCGAGGAGGCCGTGGTTCTGGCCCTGTCGCATTCCCTGCGCGAGACCGGCCAGACGGAGGAGGCCCTGGCGGCCCTGGCCGGTCTGCCGCCGTCGTTGCCTCTGGCTCTGGCTCGGTGTTCCCTTGCGGCAGAGCTGGGACACGACGTCGACGTGGTGGCAGACACCGAGGGGCTGCTGAACGCGGACGATCTGGCCGCCGCCCTGTTGCTGGTGCGTGCCCGGTGCCTTCGCAGGCTCGGAGCCTACGGCGCGTCCCGTTCCGCCCTTCAGGAGGTCCTGCGGCGCCGGAAGACGCACCTGGCCCTGCGCAGCGACGCGCTGACGGACCAGGCGTTGCTTATCCTCGAGGCGGGCCGCAAGACGTTCGGCGGCCGCGAATGGCAACGCCGGAAATCGACAGAGGTGGAACATGTGGAGGTCGTCCGCAAGGACGCGGAACTGCACGAACTCTGGGACCGCGAATACGGCAGCGCTAGCGACGGCTGACAGGTCAGCGGGCCCACTTGGTGGCCAAATCCACGTAGCCACTACCCTTGCGGGCCTCCGTGGCGGGTAGTACAAACGAGGCATGAGAGATGCCGTGGCGCGCTGGATGCAGCACTACATCACGGCGTGGACGACGAACGACCCGGAGGACATCCGGGCGCTGTTCACCGAGGACGCCATCTATGCCACAAGCCCCCAGGAGCCAGAACCCTGGCGGGGCCGCGAAGATATCGTGGAGCACTGGCTCGCCGGGCGCGACGAGCCGGATGACTGGACGTTTGAGTGGAAGCTGCTTGGGGTCGACGGCGGCCGGGCATTCGTACAGGGCCTGACCACCTACCGCGGCAACAGCCGAAGTTATGACAACCTGTGGATCATCCAGCTCACCGCGGACGGCCGCGCGTCGTCCTTCACCGAGTGGTACATGCAGCGCAAATAGCCTCTGCCATGGATTCGCCGGCTCAGGCGCGGGTCATCGCCGCGCTGACGGCGGGAACGATTTGTTCAGCGAGCAGCATGGCGCCCAGGATCAGCATGATGATCCCGCTGGCCAGCGTCACCTGACGGGCGGCGCCCGGCCGAGCGTGCAGCAGTCTCCGGGCCAGAAGGGCCACGCAGCTGTAGATGACGCCCACGAGCAGCACGAACGTGAGGCCGAGCAGCCCCGACTGGACGGGAACCGGCAGCGCGGCGTCCGGGCTGACGAATTGCGGCACCAAAGCAACAAAGAACAGCAGGCCCTTGGGGTTGATCCCGCTGATGCCGATGCCCTGGAGGAAGATCCGGAACTGGCTCGCAGGGGCCGCCGCCGGGCGAGCGTCCGTGCTGAAAGTGGCGCCGCGCCAGGACCGCAGGGTGCTGTAGCCCAGCCACAGCAGGTAGAGGGCGCCCGCCGCCGTCAGCCAGCCGAGCACGCCGGGCATTCCGGCCAGCAGTGCCGCCAGTCCCAGCACCAGGAGCACGGTGTGCAGGGCGTAGCCGCCGCACAGTCCGGCGACGGCGGGAGCGAAGCTGCGCTGCCTCAGCCCCGCGGCAATCGAGTACGCCCAGTCGACGCCGGGGGTGCAGGCCAGGGCGACGGCGACAACCAGGAAGGCGAGGAAAAGCTGGGGGTTCACGGCAGACTCCAGGGGATGCAGTACCTCGTAGCAGGTACAAGGAAAACTCTAGGCAAATCCGGCCCGGAAATGTTCGCCTATTTACCGCCGAATCGCCCCATCACGGTAAGATTCTTGCGTGATTGACAATATTGACAGAAGTATTTTGCGTCACCTCCAAACGGACGGACGAATGACTGCCACGGCGCTGGCCTCGAAGGTCGGGCTGACCGTGGCCCCGTGTCATCGCCGGCTGCGGGATCTGGAGGCCGCGGGGATCATCCGGGGCTACCGGGCGGACATCGATCCGGCCGCCGTCGGGCTCGGCTTCGAGGCGATCGTTTTCGTGACGCTGCGCCAGGTGGACCGATCGACGATGGAGATCTTCGAGAACCGGGTAGCGGACAACCCCAACATCGTCGAAGCCCAGCGTCTCTTCGGCTCGCCGGACTATCTGCTCAAGGTCATCGCAGAGGATCTTCCGTCCTACCAGCGCTTCTACGACAGCGAGCTGACCTCCCTTCCCGGCGTCGAACGCCTGACGTCCACGCTGGTCATGAAGAACCTGAAGTCGAACACCGGGCCGCCGGTCTGAACGGCGACTTCGGGGCTGCCGGGCTCAGGCGCCCAGGAGTCCCGTCGTCCGGTAGGGGATGACCTCGCGAAGGAACATGCTCGTCGAGGTCCGGACGATGCCGGGACACAGCCGGATTTCCTCGGACACGCGGTAGAGGTCATCCGGGCTCTTGGCCACCACCCGGATCAGGAGGTCGGTGTCCCCGGCCGGGGCATGGCATTCGAGCACCTCGGGGATGTTGCGCAGGGCTGCGATCGCCTCGTTGAGGTGGCTCTGGTCCAGTTCCGCGCTCACCGCAGCCGCCACGCCGCGGCCCAAGGCGGACGGCAGGACCCGGCTGCTGTTCGGCCGGAGCGCGCCCGACGCCGACATCCGCTCCAGGCGGGACTGCACAGTGCCCCGGGCCAGGCCCAGCTTTTGCGCCAGCAGCATGACCGGCACGCGGGGATCGTCGTCCAGCGCGGCGAGGATCCGCCGGTCGGTCGCGTCGAGCTCCTGCAAAATGACCACTTCCTGTTCACTCTTCCGGCTGTAGTTGATCAGACTGACTACTCCTGGCCCGGTCCGTTGCACCAACTGTAGGTCTTCTGCTCAAATGGTGACAACAAAGGGACGCGGCCACCGCCACGGTCCCGAAGGCTACAGGAACCCCGGCACACCACCCGGACCCTGGATGAGGCTCCCGCAAGGAACCTGCCGCTGACTGACTCTTGTTCACGCATCGTCATTCCGCACAGCGCACCACAACACGGCAAGAGCCCCTGAGCTACCGACGTCGGACGTCCCGAAGTCATCGGTAGCTGAGGGGCTCTTGTTCTGCCCGGCATAGGCTGGACCCATGACCTCTGCCGGCCGCTTCGCCCCCAGTCCCTCCGGCGAACTTCACGTCGGCAACCTCCGGACGGCCATCCTGGCGTGGCTCTTTGCACGGTCCACGGGGCGGCGCTTCCTGATGCGGGTGGAGGACCTGGACCGGGCCCGGGCCGGTGCCGAGGCGGAGCAGCTCCGCGATCTTGCGGCGATCGGCGTGACCTGGGACGGCGGCGTCGTGCGCCAGACGGACCGTGAGCACCTGTATGCCGAGGCGATCGCGCAGCTGACGGCAGCCGGGCTGACCTACGAGTGCTTCTGCACGCGCCGCGAAATCCAGGAGGCTCCGTCCGCGCCGCACGCCCCGCTGGGCGCCTACCCGGGGACCTGCCGGAACCTGAGCGACGGGGAGCGCGACGCCAGGCGGGCCGTCCGGCCGGCGGCGGTCCGGCTCCGTGCCGCCGTGGCCGAGACGACGGTGCGGGACGTGCTCCACGGCGACTACACGGGGGTGGTCGACGACTTCGTGCTCCGGCGCAACGACGGCGTGACCGCCTACAACCTCGCCGTGGTGGTGGATGATGCCGTGCAGGGCATCGATCAGGTGGTCCGCGGGGACGACCTACTTCCCTCCACGCCGCGCCAGGCCTACCTGGCGTCCCTGCTAAATATGCCCGTTCCGGAATATGCGCATGTTCCGCTGGTGCTGAACTCCGACGGCGCCCGGCTGGCCAAGCGCGACGGCGCCGTTACGCTCGCGGACCTGGCACGGGCCGGCGTGGGCGCCGACGAGGTCCGGGACATTCTGCTGGCGTCGCTCGGGCTTCCCGCCGGCCCCCTTGCCGATGCCCTGGCCGTATTCGACCCGGCCGCGCTGCCACGGGAGCCCTGGGTGTGGCCCGGCGCGTAGGCTGGATCCATGACCGAGCCCGCACACTCCCAGCCCCGCTTCACCGTTGAGACAGCCAAAGTCCTGGCCGAGGTGGCCCACAACCGCCAGAAGGACAAGCTCAAGCGGCCGTACCGCGAGCACGTGCTCGCCGTCGGGGATGCGCTGGCGGACTTCGACGACGACATCCAGATCGCCGGGTACCTCCACGACATTGCCGAGGACACCCCGATGACCCGGCAGGCCCTCCTGGACATGGGGGTTTCCGAGCGGGCCGCCGACATCATTGAACGCGTCACGAAGCGCTTGCACGAGAACCCCGACGACTACCAGGCGGGCATCCGCTACATCGCCGAAGACCACGACGCCACCCTGGTCAAGATTGCCGACAACGCGCACAATTCGCTGCCCGAACGCGTCAAGGCGCTAGCGGAGAAGTGGCCGGACAAGCCGCCGGTCACCCGCTACGACGAGGCCCGCCCGGTGCTCTACGCCGCGGTCCCCGTGGAGGAGACCCGCAAGATCCTGGCCCGGATCAACCCGTGGCTGCTCCAGGAACTGGACGACATGCTCGACGAGGCGGACGACACCGACTACGAGAACCTGGCCTACGACAACCCGGACGCCGTCGTCTAGCGGATTCCCTCCCACAGCGAGCGTTCCCAGGACCGGGGGTCGTTCACCACACCAGGGGCGACGTCGAAGCGCATGGTGGCCCTGCGGGCGGGTTCATACCCCGGCCAGCCAGGGTCCCCGGTGGCGGCGAAGGACACCCAGGCGGCGTGCAGGGAATCGGCCAATGCCTGCGGCGGGTTGTCGCCCAGAAGCGGCCCGAACAGCCGGGCCGTCGTGTCCAGGTTGTCAAAGACGAACGGCACTTCCAACGCGTGGACCGCACCGAGGCCCGGTGCTGCCCACGCGAACTCGTACATGTAGGTGCCCGTGCCGGTACCCTGCGCCGCCTCGGCGTGGGCCTCGGCCAGGCGGATGGCCGGGATCCGCACCCACCAGTCAGTCTGCACCGCGGCAAGAAGGTCGCCGGGGCCAGCATCGGGGTAGTGGGCCCGGTACGATTCGAGCCCAGCCTGGACCGGGAGGCCGTAGGCGGCAGGCGGCGGGAAGCCCTCGATGCTGTCCGTGCCGCTCAGGCTCTCTTCCGTAACCCTGCCGAGCACGCCGGTGATGGCCAGGAACAGTTTCCAGTCCTCGGTGTTGGTGCCAACGATCACGTCGACGTGCGCGCTGGCCCCGGCGGCGATCCGGTCGATCGGACGGCGCGGAATGACCTCGCCGTCGATCACCGGCTGCCAGGGCATCAGGCTCGCCACGACGTCGTGGCCCCAGCGCTCCGGATCCGGATGCGCCAGCAGCTCGACCTTCAGCTCCGCCTGCGCCGCGAGGAACCGCTCGACCGGAACCGCCGCCATGGCCTCGCGTGTCTGCGAAACGCCCAGCTTCACGGCAAGGGACCGGCCGATCCGTTCCGCGGCCGGTTCGGGGATCACGTGGTGGGCCGCCCCGCTCTGCAGGATGGCCCGCCGGAACAAACCCTCGGCCCGGGGCATGGACAGCAGGATGCCGATGCTCATCGCGCCGGCGGACTCACCAAAGACGGTGACGTTTCCCGGGTCGCCGCCGAAGTCAGCGATGTTGTCCCGGACCCACTCCAGGGCCGCGACCTGATCAAGCAGACCTACGTTGGCGTGCCCGTCGCCGAGGCAGAGAAAGCCGTCGGCGCCCACCCGCCAGTTGATCACGACGCACACGACGCCGTCCCGGGCGAAGCTCCGGCCGTCGTACGCCGCCGTCGAGCCGACCTCGAAGGCGCCGCCCTGGATCCAAACCATCACCGGGAGTCCGGCCGCCCCTGCGCTTGACGTCCCAGCAGCCGCCCTCTTAGCGGGCGTCCAGATGTTGAGGTTCAGGCAGTCCTCCCCGGTCAGCCCGGTGTCCC
This sequence comes from Arthrobacter sp. H-02-3, assembly GCF_003097355.1. Classification (GTDB taxonomy): domain Bacteria; phylum Actinomycetota; class Actinomycetes; order Actinomycetales; family Micrococcaceae; genus Arthrobacter; species Arthrobacter humicola. The sequence goes on along the minus strand of NZ_PYUI01000008.1, from coordinate 69,763 downwards.
AGTCGGTACCCGCACCCAGGGGCGGAGCAACCTGGGGAGGCGACGCCCCGAAGTGCGTGGCATCCCGCACGCCGGTCCACGGCTCAACCGGTTGCGGCGGCCGGAGCCGGTTCGCCCCGGACGGCGGCGCCGCGTAGGGGACGCCCAAGAAGGACGCGACGCCGTCGGTCTCCGTGCCCCGCAGCGAGCCGTTGTGGGTGGTGACGACAGCGTCCATGGCCATAACCGCCACTCTGGCAGGTCCCGGGGCGCACCGGAAGGGGCCGAAGGTCACCGGCCGGACTGGCTACACCCGGCCCAGGGCGTCGATGTCCTCGAGGAAGTCCTGGTGCACCTCGTCGCTGACCGTCGTCCGGGTGTCCCGGATGGCATCGAGATAGTCCTGGGTGGAGGGGCCCTTGCGGACAGCCGCACGGGAGGCGGGATCGCCCCCGGACGCCGCGCCGTCGTCGTCGTACACCGCTTTTTCCAGCGCCCGCTGGGAGGCGCTGCGGGCCGCGTACTCAATGTCCGCGGGGGAGAAGCCCTCGGTGCGGTCCACGAGGAGCTCGACGTCGACGTCGTCCACCACGGCGGCGGGGATGAAGCGCTGCCACATCGCCTCGCGGGCCTGCCGGTCCGGCAGGCCGATCGGGATGACGTAATCGAACCGGCCGTGCCGCAGGAATGCCGAATCCAGGGCGCGGATGAAGTTGGTGGCGCAGACCAGGATGCGGCCGGGCTGTTCGCGGAAGGCAGGGATGATCTTGAGGAGCTCGTTGGTCACGCCCTGCAGGGGAGAGGGCGGCTCGCCCGAGCGCTGCGAGGCGATTTCCTCGACCTCGTCGATGAAGACCACCGCGTGCTCGAGTTCGGCGATCTCCAGGAATGTTTCGCGCAGCGCCCCGGCCAGGCCCTGCGGGTCGGCGGCCAGCCGGGAGGGGAAGACCTCCACGAACGGCCACTCGAGCCGGGACGCGATCGCCTTGGCGAACGTCGTCTTGCCGGTGCCGGGCGGTCCAAAGAGGACGACGGCGCGCGGGGGAACCACGCCGTATTCGTCGGCGAGGTCGGCCTCGGCGAGGGGCAGCACCAGCCGGCGTTCCAGCAGTTCCTTTTCGCGGCGCATGCCGGCCACGTTCTCCCACAGGTCGCGGGCCAGGATGCGGCCGCCAAGCTGGCTGAGGGGTTCCAGCTCCTGGCGCTGGACCGGGATCTTCCGCTCAAAGTAGCGCAGGTTCTTCTTCAGCACGAAGCCGCGGCCCAGGAACGCCTCCACCCGGGTTTCAGATTCCGGCATCAGCGCGGAGAGCTTGTTCAGCCCGTGCGGGGCCATCCGGTTCTCGACGGAGGCCAGCAGCGAGGTCCCGATCCCGCGGCCCCGGAACTCGGGCAGCGTCGCCAGGAAAACGATCCAGCCCTGGTCATGGGCGGCACGTCCGACGGCGGCGCCCACCACCTGCTCGCCCTGCACCGCCACGACGGCATGGTCCTTTTCGCACGAGGCCAGGACCTCGGAGAGCGCGTAGACGGGCTCCACATTCGATTCCTTGAGGGATTCCCAAAGGTGCAGGATGCCGTCAAGATCTGCCGAGTGGAAGTCCCTGATCCGCCAGTTGGTCATGAAGTGTCTCCCGGATGGTTCGTCGCTGAGCCGGTGGGCGCCAGTGTGAGCTGGTCTGCTGAGCATATGCGAACCGCCTCGATCAGAGGTTGCGGGGGCGTTGCATTACGCCGACACCCGCCCAACTAGCTCGCAGTTGTGGCCGTTTTGAGCGATCAAAACGGCCACAACTGCGAGCCAGTTGGGCAGGGGGACGAGGTGCTAGTTGCCGCCCGGCGCCCCCGGGCCAGGCCGGTTGGCCACGAGCGGGTATGGGCCGGTGAAGCCGTCGCGGACGGCGGCGATTTCCATGATGCGGTGCCGGCAGAGGCGCCAGCCGAGCATCAGGAGCGGGATGATGACGACGAGGGACGCGATGGTCCACGTTCCCACCGGAGAGTCGAACGCCATGAGGACCAGCACTGCCAGGAGGAAGGCCAGGGTGATCCAGCCTGTGACGGGGGCGCCGGGCATCCGGAAGGAAGGCCGGAGCAGTTCCCCGCGGGCCGCGAGCCGGGCCAGCTGCATCTGGCACAACACGATCATGGCCCACGTGCTGATGATGCCCAGCGACGCGACGTTCAGGACGATCTCGAAGGCCTCGGCGGGGACCACGGCGTTCAGGACGACGCCCAGGACGGCCACACCGGCGGTCAGGGCGATGCCGCCGTAGGGGACACCGGACTTGTTCATCCGGGCGGCGAACTTCGGCGCGGAACCCGACACGGACATGGAGCGCATGATCCGGCCGGTGGAGTAGAGCCCGGCGTTGAGCGAGGACAGCGCCGCGGTAAGGACCACGAGGTTCATGATGGCGTCCACGCCGTCCACGCCGATGGAACCGAAGAACGTCACGAACGGGCTTTCACCGGCCTTGTAGGAGCTGTAGGGCAGCAGCAGCGAGAGAAGGACGAGCGAGCCGACGTAGAACACCGCGATGCGCACGATCACCGTGTTGATGGCCCGCGGCATGATCTTCTCCGGGTTTTCCGTCTCGCCGGCGGCGGTGCCGATCAGCTCGATCGAGGCGTAGGCGAACACGACGCCCTGCATCACCACGACTGCCGGCAACAGGCCGTTGGGGAACAGGCCGCCATTGTCCGCGATCAGGCTGAAACCGACCTCGTGGCCGCCGACGGGCGTGCCGAAGATGACGAAGTAGATGCCCACGAGCAGGAAGGACACCAGCGCCACCACCTTGATGAGCGCGAACCAGAATTCGAGTTCGCCGAACACCTTGACGCTGATGAGGTTCAGGGCCAGGACCAGGATCAGGGCGGCCAGGGCCCAGGCCCACTGCGGCACGTCCGCGATGGGGGCCCAGTACTTCTTGAAGAAGTTCATGTAGAGCGCGACGGCGGTGATGTCCACGATCGCGGTCATGGCCCAGTTCAGCCAGTACAGCCAGCCGGTGACGAATGCGGCTTTTTCGCCGAAGAATTCGCGTGCGTAGGACACGAACGAGCCCGACGACGGCCGGTGCATCACGAGTTCGCCGAGGGCGCGCAGGATCATGAAGGCGAAGAAGCCGCAGACGGCGTAGCTGATGATCAGGGCCGGTCCGGCGGTGGCGAGACGGCCTCCGGCGCCCATGAAGAGGCCGGTGCCGATGGCGCCGCCGATCGCGATCATCTGGACCTGTCGGGGTTTCAGGCTCTTGTGGTAGCCCTGGTCCTCGGCGTGGAGCGCGGCCTCGGTGGCGTGGGCATGCGCCGGAATGGTGTGGTCGGTGACGGCCGGCCGCTGATGGGCGGGCTGTTGGTCCTGCTGTTTTTGGGCGCGGGCAGTGTCGGGATGAGTCATGGGGGTCCTTCGGGGTTCGGAAGTACGCTACTTGCTCAGGTTGGCCAGGCGCTGCGGGCTGAGCAGCTCGGTAAGCTGCTCCGCGGTCAGGAGTCCGTGTTCGAGGACGAGCTCCGCGACGCCCTTGCCGGTGGCGAGGGCCTCCTGCGCGATGGCCGTGGCTGTGGCATAGCCCAGGTGCGGGTTGAGGGCGGTGACGAGGCCGATTGACTGTTCCACCGTGAGGCGGAGCCGCTCGGTGTTGGCGGTAATGCCCCGGACGCAGCGGGCCGTGAGGGTGCGGCAGGCGGCTTCCAGGTGGGAGATGCTCTTGTGGAGGCTGTGGACAATGATCGGTTCGAAGGCGTTCAGCTGGAGCTGGCCGGCCTCGGCGGCCATGGTGATGGTGACGTCGTTGCCGATGACCTCGTAGGCCACCTGGCTGACCACTTCCGGGATGACCGGGTTGATCTTGCCGGGCATGATCGAGGAGCCGGACTGCACGGCGGGCAGGTTGATTTCGCCAAGCCCGGCGCGCGGGCCGGAGGAGAGCAGCCGGAGGTCGTTGCAGATCTTGGACAGTTTCACGGCGACCCGCTTCAGCACGCCGGAGAGGTGCACAAAGGCGCCGACGTCCTGCGTGGCCTCGATCAGGTCTACGGCCGTGACGAGCGGAAGGCCTGTGATGTCGGCCAGGTGCCGGCAGGCGGCCGCGGCGTACCCGGCCGGGGCGTTCAGGCCGGTGCCGATCGCCGTGGCACCGAGATTGATTTCGTGGATCAACAGGTCGGCTTCGGCCAGGCGGAGCCGGTCCTCCCCGATCGTGACGGCGTAGGTGCCGAATTCCTGGCCGAGTGTCATGGGGACGGCATCCTGCAGCTGGGTGCGGCCCATCTTCACCACCGTGCGGAATTCAAGGGCCTTGGCGGCGAAGGCGTCCTCGAGCTCGGTGAGCGCTTCCAGCAGTTCCCGGGCGGCGAAGATCGTGCCGAGCTTGACCGCCGTGGGATAGACATCGTTGGTGGACTGGCTGAGGTTGACGTGGTCGTTGGGGTGCAGCCGTGCGTAGTCGCCCTTGGGGTGGCCGAGGATTTCCAGGGCCCGGTTGGCGATCACCTCGTTGGCGTTCATGTTCGACGACGTCCCGGCACCGCCCTGGATGACGTCCACGACGAACTGCTCGCTGAGCTTGCCGTTCATGACGTCGGCGCAGGCATCCTCGATGGCCCGGGCTCGCTCGGCGTCGAGCAGCCCGAGCTCGTGGTTGGTGCGGGCGGCAGCCAGTTTCACGGCGGCCAGCCCGCGGACCAGGTACATGTTGGAGGACAACGGCTGGCCGGTGATGGGGAAGTTCTCCACGGCCCGGAGGGTATGGACACCCCAGTAGGCGTCGGCGGGAACATCCCGGTCGCCGAGGAGGTCGTGTTCGGAGCGGAAATCCGGGTGTTCGTCGATCGAGGTCATGGCGGTCCTTACTGGGCGTCGGCGGCGTGGGAGGTTTCGGGGGCGGCGAGGAAATCGGCGGCCTGCAGGAGTCCGACGGGCCGCCCGCCGCCCAGCACAGGGGTCGCGGCGAGGTGCCCCAGGGACGAGGTGTCGACGTCGAGCGCCGCCAGGATCCGCACGGTGACGGGCATCCGGGCGCGGTCCCCGCCGTCGGAGATCTTCACGGCGATGGCGCGGCCGTCCGGGAGGCCCACCAGCTGGACACCCTCGAAGCCGTCCTTGGCCAGCAGGCCGGGGACGAGGCGCATCAGCGCGGTGACGTCGCGGTCCTCGCCCGCAACCATCTCGGGGTGGCGGCGCATGGCGCGTGCGACGGCGGCTTCCGCGCTGTCTCCGGATGTGCCGGGGCCGCCTGCCACGGCCAGCCGGCCGAACGCGCGGGCCATGCCGCGCAGGGTGAGCGCGAAGAGCGGGGTGCCGCAGCCGTCAGTGGAGGTGCGCTCCGGTTCCTCGCCGGTCAGCTCCGCCACGGTCCGGGCCGCGAGCTGCTGCAGCGGGTGCTCCGGGGCCAGATAGCCGCGGACCGGCCAGCCGTTGATGACGCAGGTGGCGGCCATCGCTGCGTGCTTTCCGGAGCAGTTCTGGGCCAGCTGGGTGGCCTTTCCGCCGCCGGCGAGCCATTCCTCGCGCTCGCGGGCGCCGTAGGGGAGGTCTGTGCTGTTCTCGAGGTCCTCCGGGGTCAGGCCGTGCAGGTCCAGGATGCGCCGCGCACCGTCGCGGTGGGCGGCGGCTCCGGAATGGCTGGCGGCCGCGAGGGCCAGGAGTTCGTCCGGGAGGTCCAGCCCGGCGCGGACCATGGCCACAGCCTGCAGCGGCTTCAGGGCCGAGCGCGGGTAGAACGGGGCGAGGGGCTCGCCGGCGGCCAGGAGGGTCCGGCCGTCCGCCGCCGTGGCGATCGCGGAGCCGTAGTGGACGCTCTCGACCAGGCCGTCGCGGGTCTGGACCGCAAGCGGGGCGTGCTGCGGGAGCCGTTCCGGGGCCAGCGGGGTGGGTAAGTGCGCGAGGGCAGGAGAAATCATTGCGTCCTTTGGCGGTGGAGTTGTTGGTGTCTGGTCGGGTGCCGGCGGGGGTGGCCGGCGCCTGCCGTGCCTTCTGTTAGGAGTTGAGGATCGAGTCGAGGGCGACGCCAACGGCGTGGAGGTGTTGGCTCATGGCGATGCGCGCCGTCGCCGTGTCGCCGGCTTCGATAGCGGCCAGGATGCGCCGGTGTTCGTCGTCGGAAGCGTGCTTGCGGTCCGCCACCATGTTCAGTGTCTCGGACTGGTAGGCGAGGGCCTCGCGGATGTCCGCGACGACGTTTTCGAACACCTTGTTGCGGCTGGCCCGTGCGATCAACGCGTGGAAGCTGGAGTCCAGGCCCACCCATACTTCGGGGTCGTCCTCGGCGGTCATCGCAGCGACGATGTCCCGCATAGTGTCCAGTTCCTCGGGCGATCGGCGTTCCGCGGCAAGGCCGGCGGCAGGAACCTCGATGTGGGGACGCGCCTCCGTGAGGTCGCGTGCCGAGTACTGGCCCAGCACCAGGTCCTTTGCCACGTGGTTGGCGACGACGAACGTGCCACGTCCGGTCCTGGTGACGGTCAGGCCCAAGGCGGTGCAGGAGCGCAGGGCCTCGCGCACCACCGAGCGGCTCACCCCGTACTCCTGGGCGAGCGTTGCCTCGGAGCTCAGCTTGGCGCCGACGCCGAGCTTGCCGGATTCGATGTCGGAGCGGAGGACGTTGAATACCGCTTCGGCCGCGCTGAGGCGGGCGAGCGGCTGTCCTGCTGTCCGGCTGTCTGACAGGTTCACGCATTAAAATATGGCAGGGGTCACACCTGGTGTCAACTGTGACGACGGCCCGGGGGCCGGATGACCGCCAGCCCGGGGGCCGGTTGCCAGGGGCCGGGGCCGCCGTCACGGTTGGTGCTCTGGTGCTCTGGTGCTCTGGTGCCAGCGTCGCCTACAGCGCGGCGAGCAGTGCCTTCATTTCGGCGATTTCTGCGGTCTGGGCGGCCGCGATGTCCTTGCCCAGCTGGACGGCCTCGGCGCTCTTGCCGCTGCGGACCTCCGCGTTCGCCATCTCCACGGCGCCCTCGTGGTGAGCGATCATCTGGGTCAGGAAGAGTTTCGCGGCCTCGGTGCCCTGGGCGGCGTCGAGTTCCTTGAGGTCATTCTCGCCCATCATGCCGGACATGGCGTGGCCGCCGGCCGTCTGCGTGGATTCGTTCCAGGCCTTGAGCCATCCCGTCATTCTCTCGATCTCCGGGCCTTGGGCGGCCTTGATTTTCGCGGCCAGAGCCGTGATTCGCGCGTCCATGCCCTGCTTCTGCAGCATCATCTCGCTCATTTCGACGGCCTGTGCATGGTGGGGGATCATGCCCTGGGCAAAGAGCGTGTCGGTGCCGTTGTGGGTGGCGCCGGCAGCGGCGGGCGCGGAGCTCGCAGCCATGCTGCCGCTGCCCATTCCGGACATCGTGCTGCCGGAACTCGAGCCGGAGCCGGTGGAGCAACCGGCCAGGGCGATGACGGCGGCGAGGGCGGTCGCGGAAATCGTGAGGGTCTTCTTCATGTCAGATCTGTCCTTTGAAAATCCGGCAGGGAACGCCGGCGTCGGGCGGGCTGCGGCGCAGGAGGGCGGCGCGCCCCGATGGCATGCAGAGGCGCCGGAAAATCAACGGCGCGGGCCCGGGTTTACGTTCGGCTAATGGACAGATCGTTGGGCGTGGGTGAGCCGGGGATGCGGGCCGAGAGCGCCCACTGGGCCGCAACACCTGTCGCCCAGGGCTGGGTTCGCTTCACCGCGGTGCCCGGTGGCGGCACGCTCAGCGAGACGCCGGACACGGAGGGGGTGCAGTCCACATGGGCGGCCGGCTTCTCGGCGCAGCCACCTTGGCAGGTGCACGACGCCGGCATCGGCGTGCCGCCGACTGTCACCGTTGTAGCGAACGCCGGAGGGGCCGCAGGAGCTGCCGCGGCGGGCGAGTGTCCGGAGTGAGTCCGGGCGGCGGGCATGACGCTAGAAGCGCTTGCCGGGTGGGCGGTTTGGCCGTGCATTCCGTGGAGGCCGGCAAGGATGTGCATGCCAAGGAAGCCGGCAATGACTGCGAGGATGCCGGCCAGCAGTGCTGCGCGGCGGAGGACCGGCACGGCACCGGCTGCGCGGGCAGTGGCCATGGCGATCCTCCTAGCTGGGTCGTTGGGCTGCCATCCCGTTTCACGGCGTTCTCGTGACCCGGAGGCACTTTCAGGGTACCCGGATTCAACGCCCGGCTGCGGAACGATGTTCCCGTCCGTAGGCTGCTACTTCAGATCCCGAGCGTCGCCAGGCTCTGCTGCAGCGTTTCTGCCGAGTGGTGGAGGGATGCGAGTTCGCCGTCGTCCATGGGGGTGTCCAGCACCTTCAGGACGCCGCCGTGCCCCACGATGCTGGGCAGTGAGAGCGCCACACCGGAGATTCCGTACTGCCCGTCGAGCAGCGTGGAAACCGGAAGGACCGCGTTTTCGGCGCGCAGCAGGGCCTCGACGATGCGTGCACCGGACAGCCCGATGGCGTAGTTGGTGGCGCCCTTGCCGGCGATCACCTTGTACGCGGCCTGTGTCACCTCGCGCGCGGTCTCGGCCAGGAGTTCGGAGGAGAAGATCCGTTCGCCGTTGACGGTCCAGTTGCGGATGGGGACCGGGCCGATCGTGGCGCCGGACCAGATGGGGAACTCCGTGTCACCGTGCTCGCCCACCATGCTGGCGTGGACGCTGGTGAGCGAGACTCCTGCGCGTTCGGCCAGCAGCCAGCGGAGCCGGGAGGTATCCAGCACCGTGCCGGAGGAGAAGATGCGCGACGTCGGCAGGCCGGAGATCTTCTGCGCGGCGACTGTCAGGACGTCGCAGGGGTTCGTGACGAGCACATAGACGGCGTCCGGGGCATGCTCCAGCAGCCGGGGCATGAGGTCCTCGAGGATCCGGACATTCGTGCCGGCCAGGTCAAGCCGCGTCTGGCCCGGGGCCTGTTTGGCGCCCGCCGTCACGACCACGACGTCGGCGCCCTCCGTGGCGGAGATGTCACCGCCGCCCGTGACGGTGGCCGCCGCGGCGGCAAACTGCGTCCCGTGGGCCAGGTCCAGCACCTCGGCCTCGGCCTTGATGGCGTTGACGTCGTACAGGGCGACGTGGCTGGCCGAGCCCCGGATCAGCGCCGCATAAGCGAGGGAGGTGCCGACGCTTCCGGCGCCGACCACCGCCAGTTTTGAACCACTCTTCCCGGACATGGTGCCCCTTTCGGGCTAGTTCTCCGGCGCGTCGGCCGGGTTTGCCGCGACCGACCCCGCGGTTTCGCCGCCGTCGATCACGAATTCGGCCCCGGTGACGAAGGAGGATTCGTCCGCGGCGAGGTAGACGGCGAGGTCCGCAACTTCCGTCGGCTGGCCGACCCGGTGCAGCGGGACGTGGCCGGTGTCGAAGGTCATGCCCTCCGTCATGGGTGTCTGGATGACCCCCGGGTGCACGGAATTGACGCGGATGCCCAGGCCGCCGAGATCCAGGGCCGCGCTCTTGGTCAGGCCGCGGACCCCGAACTTTGATGCCGTGTACCCGGCGAGCTGTTCGTATCCGCGCAGTCCGGCGATCGATGAGACGTTGATGATGGCGGCGGGACTGGAGCGGGCCAGGGCCGGCACGGCAGCTTTGATGCCGTTGAAGACGCCGGTGAGGTTCACCTCGATGATCCGGGCCCACTGCTCGTGCGGATAGTCGTCGATCCGGCCAAAGTTCACTATTCCGGCGTTGTTGACCAGGATGCTGAGCCCGCCAAAGGCGTCGACGGCCTCGCCCACGGCCTGCTCCCAGTCGGCAGGCTTGGTCACGTCCAGGTGCACGTACCGGGCGCCGTCGCCCAGCCGGGCCGCCAGCGCAGCGCCGTCCTCGTCCAGGACATCGCCGACCACCACCTTGGCCCCTTCCTGCAGCATCCGGGTGGCCATGGCTCCGCCGATGCCACGGGCGCCGCCGCTGATCAATGCCACTTTGCCGTCCAGCCGTCCCATGGCTTGTCCTTCCGGGCCGCTCCGCGCTCGGGCACGGGCACGCCGCCCGCCCTTGTCCAGCATCTCGTCGGGCCCCCGGCGCGGGCAGGGCCGTTGGACCCTAGGGGCGCCGACACCTCCTGCACCGCCGGTACGAACGTGCCGAAATGGCTCTGTACGGGCTCGCCCGGCCGCCCTACACTGGGATTGCGGGAAAAGCGGCACGTTCGTACCTATGAAGGCGGCCGTTCGGACGCATGGTGATCAAAGGGGAGGATGCGGTCATGGGGAAGTCCTTTCCGGACCAGCTCGCTGCGGAGGTCCGCGCGCGGCGCGCCTCGCTCCGGCTGGGGCAGCGTGAACTGGCCGAACTGGCCGGAGTCTCCGAACGCTTCGTCCGTTTCGTCGAGCAGGGCAAACGTACCGTGCAACTGGATTCCCTGCTTGCGCTCCTGGACACGCTGGGGCTGGAACTCCGGGTGCAGACACGGACCAGCGCGGCCGCCCGCGCCCTCGCCGGGCAGCAGGCCCACGGGGAACTGCGGGCACCCGGGGAACCGGATCAGAGTACGGACGCCCGGCCATGAGGCACCGCATCGCCGACGTCTACAAGGCCGGTGTGCTGGCGGCCCGGCTGGAACGGCACGACGGCGGCACCAGGTTCAGTTACCTGCCGGCGTATCTGGCGTCCGGGGCACCTGCCGTCGCGAGCTCCCTGCCGCTGACGGCGGACCCTGTGCTGTCAGCGGCGGGCGCGGCTCCGCCGTATTTCACCGGGCTTCTGCCGGAGGGCCGGCGGCTGAATGCCCTGCGCCGGTCCGTCAAAACCAGCGTGGACGACGATCTGTCGCTGCTCATTGCGGCCGGAGCCAATCCGGTGGGTGACGTGCAAATTGTGGGCCACGGGGAGAAGCTGGATCCGGACGAACACGCCGTCGAGCTTGAACCCGGAACCCCCGTGGATTTCGATGCCCTGCTGGGCGACTCGGGCCTGATCGACCCGGTGGCGCTCGCCGGCGTGCAGGACAAGCTGTCCGCGGGAATGATCTCCATGCCGGTGGCCAGCGCCGGCCGGCGCTACATCCTCAAGCTCAACGCGCCCGAGTTCCCGCACGTCGTCGAAAACGAATACGTCATGTTCCGCTATGCGGCGCGGCTGCGGATCCCGCTGAGCCGGGTCCAGCTGATCCGTGACGTCTCCGGCCGGCCGGGACTGCTAGTGGAGCGCTTCGACCGGGTGCCCATCTCAACGGCTGCGGCGGGCGCGCCGTCGAATGCCGTGCAGCGGCTCGCCGTCGAGGACGGGGCGCAGGTGCTGGGGCTGTACCCGGCCGACAAGTACAACGTGGGGTACGGGCAGGTGTGCCATGCGCTCGCGGCGTACTGCGCGGCGCCGCTGCCGGCGCTACGGAATCTGGCCCTCCAGGCGGCGTTCGCGTGGCTGACGGGCAATGGGGACCTGCACGCCAAAAATGTTTCCATGGTGCAGCAGCCGGGCGGCGAATGGTCTATTGCGCCGGTGTACGACATCCCCTCCACCGTGGTCTACGGCGACAAGACGCTCGCCTTGACCCTGGACGGCAAGCGGACGGGGATATCCCGGAAGCACTTTTTGGGCTGGGCCGCGGGGATGGGGCTGACGGAGCGGGCCGCCGTTCAGGCGCTGGAGCTGGCGCTGAAGGCCGCGGGGCCGCTGCTGGCGGACCTCCAGGCGGGTACGGCGTTCAGTTCCATGACGAACGACGACGGCGCCTCGCCGTTTTCGGCCGCCGTCACCCGCGATTGGGTCAAGGAGCTCAAACACCGGCGCAGGCTGGTGGAGGGGTGAAGTCCTGGCCTTAGAGGTGCTGGATGCCGGCCCGCTGCATGGCGTCCCTGTAGACCTCAACGTTCTTGGCCAGGAGCTCTTCCTGCTTGGCGGGGGAAACGGCGAAGGCGCGGCCGCCGAGCGCGGTGGCTTTGTAGATTTTGACGCCGTGGTTCTTCAACGAGGAATGGTAGGTCTTCTCGAAGAGCGTCAGGAAGGAGTGGGCGTCGGCGCCGTGGGCAATGACGGCCGAGACGCGCTTGTTGATCTTCAGGAACTGGCGGAAGGGCCGGAGTCCGTCCGTCTTCTCCTGGACATTCAGGGCCGATGCGGCGTCCGGATCTCGGACCCACGGGTAGGCGTTCCACGGCATTACGTAGCGGGGGTCCAGCTCTGCGGCCTCGTAGATGGAGGTGGCGCGGCGGGCCGTTTCGTCGTCGTTGAAGTGCGAGACAAAGCCCGACTCCGTGCCCTTGCCGGGGCTGATATGCAGGCTGACAATGCGGCATTCGTCCTCGTCATGGACGGGGTCGATGTAGGGGACCACGGATCCAGGCTTCTTTTCCATGAGCTCGTCGCACAGCTGCGTCACCGCGGCGATGTTCGGCTCCTGCAGCAGGGCCTTTTTTTCGTCCCAGTCAATCGTCACGATTTCTCCCTCAGCACTCGGCGTCCAGAATCAGGCGGCTTCCTCCACTCTACGCTTTCGCGGAAGAGCGTGTTTTTGTGGCGGGGTCCAGAGGCTTTCTTCCTCTCGCCACGGTGGGGAGGCAGGCGTACGCTTAAAGCGCCTGCAGGTAACCACTTGATTAAGCCGGGTCGTTCTGGTCATGCAAATGTCCGAGCCGTCTCATAGCGAGATCGCGAAGGTACCTGCAGGCCTCACGTGTTGCAGCTGCACGAGGCAGTGGGACAGTCCGTTCCCCTGGCTGAGGTTCAGTTTCCCGCAGACCAGCCGACGCTCGTCGGTGCTGCGCCGGGACCGATAGCCGTAGAAGCCGTGTTTGAGCGGCTCCGGTCTTCCTATCACTCATTGGCGTTGCGCGCGATGTCCTTAATGAGTGTGTTAATCCGCTTGAGGATTTTTGCGGTTCTTGGATTGCCGCCAAACACGGTCTGTCGCCCGAGCCCGGGGGCTCAGATTGTTCTTGATCTCCTAGCCTCTTGTGATTGCAAACCCAGGAGGGTCTCAGGCCGCTGCCGTGGCGCGAGGCCTTGCTGGTTTGGGCGCCTTGGCGAGGTACCGGAGCTTGCGCCGGCGGAGCGGTGCCGCTGCCTTGGGATACGAAAATGAGGGCCGCCGAACTTGCGCGTCGGTAAGCTTCGAAGGAACGCCCCCGCCCCGATCCAAGGAATCCATGCCGATCAACAGACAGTCACTGAAAAAGGACGGGTTCACAGGATTCCGGCTGCTCGGGGATCTTGACATCAACCGGATCCCGCAGAAACCCGGAATTTTCGCGGTGTTAACGCGCGAAGGGTACCGCCCGCAGTTCCTGGCCAGGAGCACGGCTGGCGTCTTCAAGAAGAAGGACCCCACCCTGAAAGCCGAAGCGCTCGACGCCGAATGGGTCGACGGCGCCGACGTCCTCTTCGTGGGCAAGGCCGGTCCCGGGAGCAAAGGCAACCGCGGGCTGCGGCGGCAGATTCAGGAATTCGTCGACTTCGGCGCCGGCAAGCCGCCCGGCCACTGGGACGGCCGGCTCATCTGGCAGCTCGCCGCGGCTGGGTCACTGATCATCGCGTGGAAAGAGCTGCCCGTTGGGGAGCTCAACGCGGCCGAGGCCGCCTATCACGCGGCGTTCGTGGCGGAGTACGGCCGCCTGCCGTACGCCAACCTCGTCCAAGCGCGGGTCAAGGGCAAAGACTAGTCGCCAGCCAGACGCCGTCGCGGTCAACAACTAAACGCCGCCGTACTTAAATCTCCCTGCTATCAGCGTGGCGGCCACCGGCATCGCGGCAAACTCTGCCTCGGACGCAGTGAGCGGGTCGACGTCGAGCACCGCGAGATCCGCCGGATCCCCGACCCGAATCCTGCCCCGCCCGCGCGTTGACGCCGTGAGTGCCTCTTGCCGGGTGAGAGCCTGCTCGGCATGCCAGGGTCCGCGGCCGTCCTGCCGGGCGCGCGTTGTTGCGGCGGACATGGCGGTCCAGGGGTCCAGCGGAGCCACCGGGGCGTCGGAGCCGAGAGCGAGCCTCGCACCGGCGGCCACCAACGAACGCAGCGGGAAGGAACGGTCCGTGCGGCCGGGCCAGTTCGCCTCGGCCGCGTCGCGGTCATCGAGGGCGTGCGCCGGCTGGACGCTAGCGATCACGCCCAACCGGCCGAAGCGGGCGAAATCCTCGTTCCGGACAAACTGGGCATGTTCCACCCGTCCGGCAATTCCTGCCGCCTCAAACGCGTCCAGCGCCACGCGGTTGGCCGCGTCGCCAATCGCGTGGACGGCCGGCACGAATCCTGCTTGCCGCGCCCGGAGCAGCAGGGCAAGCAACTCTGCCTCGCCCACCGTCAGCAGGCCGTGGCCGCCGCTCGGGTACGGGTCAACACAGTATGCGGTGCGGGTGTTGAGCGAGCCGTCGATCAGCACCTTCAGCGGGCCCACGGTCAGGAGCCCGCCGCCGCCGGCGACCTCCAAGCCTGTCCGCAGTCCCTCGGCCACGGCCCTGTCCAGATCCTGCGGGTAGACCCCCGCTTCGACCCGGAGCGCATCGAAGCCTCCGGAGATCCGCCGCAGCCAGGGGCTGCGGTTCCACGTCATCTCGAAGTCCACGATCCCGACCACGCCCCGCGCGGCAGCGGCTTGGGCCGTCTTCTGCACCCAAGCATCCACCACCGTGTCCGGAAGCTTGCCTAGCTCGCGTGTCAGGGCAAACGCCGGTTCTTCCCGGAGCAGGCCGCCCGCGTCCACCTGCACGCCGTATCGCCGGGCCGCCGCGGAGTTGAGCCAGACGCAGTGGAGATCATGGCTGATCAGGGCCGTCGGCCGGCCGTGCGTCACGCCGTCGAGGAGGTCCAGGGTTGGCAGATCCGTCCAGACGGCATCACGGAAACCGACTCCCACCAGCGTCTGGACAGTACCCGGAACGGCGTCGCCACCTCCGGCCCCGGCCAGGTGAGCCCCGGCCAGGTGAGCAGCGACGACGGCGGCCGCCTCGCGTGCCGAGCCGGCCCCGGAGAGATCAAGGCGATTAGACGCTAACGCCCACTGCGTCATGTGGACATGCTCATCCCAGAGTCCCGGAATGATGTAGCGGCCGTCGAGAGCCTCCACCCGGGTGCCGGCGACGCCGGAATTCCCGGTTGACGGACTAACCGCCGCCACGACGCCATTTCGTATATGCACATCGGAGCATGTGTCGTCCCCGGGCTGCCGCACGGCTGCCAGCACGAGGTCGGGCGAGAGGCGGGAACCGAGCTGTTCAGACATAGAGATCAGGCTAGGCGTGGAGCGACGAAGGACCTAAACGCCCATAAGGGACTTTCGCCCCTTACCCCTTCATCCCGCACCCCCCAAGCTGAACTTGGGGCGGTTCCTGCACGGCCAGTTGGGGGATGAACCGCTTGCTTGTCAGGTGCACGGTCTCGCTTAAAACCTTGGGGAAGGAAAAGGCATTCCGCCCTTTCCCGCGTCTGCGGGAACAGGGCAGGAGACCGAAGCCAACATGACTTTTGACAGCGATTTTTACATTTTTGAGTCCAGTGACGGGCTGCGCGGGAGCTCTGACCTCACGTGACCCACAGGCAATACGGAAACCGATCCAGCGCCTACTACGCGCACCCCTCGCATGGGGATCCCCGCATCAAAGTCCTTATTCGGATCGACGCCATTGAGCAGTCGGCGAGGGTCAACGTGCGGGGCGTCGTCACCCCCGCAAATATCCGGGCCCTCTATGTTGTCTGCCGCCGCGTGGCAGCCAAACTTCCCGGGTACGAAATCGTGGTGGACCTGGCCCACTCCCGCGTGACGGACGATGCCATTGAAGAACTCTACGAGCATGCCCGTCGCTCAGTCATGTCATCCGGAATCGACGACTCGGTAACGCCGTGCCGGCTGCGCATCGTGGATCCGCCGACCATCCTCAAGACCAAGGAGCACGTATGAAAGCCCTCGTCTATGGCGGTCCTGGAGAGAAATCCTGGATCGACGTACCCGACCCCACCATCCAGAGCCCTAGCGATGTGATCGTCAAGGTGGACACCACCACCATTTGCGGCACGGACCTGCACATCCTCAAGGGCGATGTTCCGGCGGTGACAAAGGGACGCATTCTGGGCCACGAAGGGGTCGGCACCATTACGGAGATCGGCGCGTCCGTGACCAGCCTGAAGGTCGGGGACCGTGTCATCATCTCCTGCATTAAGTCTTGCGGGCACTGCGCCAATTGCAAGACCGGCCTGTACTCCCACTGCTTGGGGGATGAGGGCACCTCCGGCATCGGCTGGGTCTTCGGGCACCTGATCGACGGCACCCAGGCCGAGTTCGTCCGCGTCCCGTACGCCGAGAACTCATTGCACCTCCTGCCCGAGGGAGTCAGCGACCAGCAGGCCGTCATGCTTTCGGACATCCTGCCCACCGGCTTTGAGATCGGCGTGCAGTATGGCCGGGTCAAGCCCGGTGACACGGTGGCAGTGATCGGCGCAGGTCCCGTGGGGCTGGCCGCGATCTCCACGGCGGGCCTCTATGGCGCCGCCACGATCATCGCCGTCGACCTCGACGCGAACCGGCTGGAGAAGTCCCGCGAATTCGGCGCCACCGATGTGGTCCTCTCCAGCGATCCCAATTGGAAGGAGCAGGTGATGCTCCTGACCGACGGGCAGGGCGTGGACGTGGCGATCGAGGCCGTCGGCGTCCCGGCGACTTTCGCCATGTGCACCGACATCGTGCGGCCCGGCGGGAATGTGGCCAATGTCGGCGTGCACGGCAAAGCCGTGGAGCTGCACGTCGAAAACCTCTGGATCCAGAACATCAACATCAGCATGGGCCTGGTCAACACCAACACCACCCCCATGCTGCTCAAGCTCGTGGCGCAGCAAAAAATCCCAGCGGACAGTTTCGCCACCCACCACTTCACCTTTGACGAGTTCATGGAAGCCTACGACACCTTCGCCCGCGCGGCAGAGACGAAGGCCCTCAAAGTGGTGATCACGGCTTGAAAGCCTTCATTGTCTACGACTCGGCCTTCGGCAACACGAAGGCCGTGGCCGAGGCAGTGGCCGGTGAGCTCGAGGGACTGGACGCCGCGGCCGTCCCGGTCGACGACTTCAACGCCGGAGAGCTGGCAGCGGGGGACCTCCTCGTCGTCGGCAGTCCCATCAACGGATGGCGTCCGACGCCGAAGGTCACCGCGCTGCTTTCGGGCCTCGGCAAGGACCGGCTCACGGGGGTCAAGGCGGCCGCCTTCGACACCCGCGTGCGCATGTTCATCCACGGCGACGCCGCCAAGAAGATCACGCATGCCCTCCGTTCCGGCGGAGCCGACATCATCTCCGAGCCTATGCCGTTCTACGTGGGCGGTACCAAGGGCCCGTTGCGCAGCGGTGAAATCGAGAAGGCTGGCAGTTGGGCAAAGACCCTCCTGACCTCGCTCGGTCGGTAGCGGCGCGGCCAGGCGCACCCTGCATCCGGAAGTCCTGCCCGACCGGGCGGGGCAAACGGACCATCTGAAAGGACGGCGGCCATGAAAGCAGGCCGGATTGTCATGCTGGTCCTCGGCGCGCTGTGCGCCTTGGTGGGGCTCGGACTGCTGGCGGGAGCCGGCGTCACGGGATGGGCCAACTACCAGCAGCGCGACGGCAGGTACTTCGTCACGCCGTCGGAGCAGTTCTCAGGCGATTCCTTCGCCCTGACGACCCCGCGGCTGGACCTCATGACCGCAGGCGGCCTGCCCGAGGGCACCCCCGTGGACCTTGCAGGCAGCGTGCTGCTCCGCGGCTCCACCAACGACCCCGGCAAAGAAATCTTCATTGGAATTGCCCCGCGGGCCGACGTCGCGGCGTACATGGCCGGGGTCCGGCATACCGAGATCGTCGACGTCAGGTTCGATCCCTTCCGCACTATCTACCGCGAAGTGGACGGATTCAAGCCGCCGGCCGATCCGGCGCGGCAGAGCTTCTGGGCCGCGACCGCCACGGGCCCTGGTGAACAGGAACTCACCTGGAACCTGCGCTCCGGAAGCTGGGCCGTGGTGGTCATGAATGCCGATGCGAGTGCACCGGTGGCGGTAAATCTACAGGCAGGGGCACGCTCCGACCTACTGTGGCCGATCTTCATCGGCCTGCTGATCGGCGGCCTTGTGATGCTGCTGATCGGGGTGCCGCTGATCGTGCTGGGCGCAGCCGGCCTCGGCCGCGCCGCACGGTCCGGCCGAGGCGGCCCGGGCAGCGGCGTCCCTCCCGGCAACCTGCCGCCCCAGCCCGGCCAGCCGCATCCCGTGGGTGCGTACGCGCCCGGGGCCCCAGGGCAGTTGAACAGCGCAGTGCCGCCGGGCGCGGCAGGGTCCTCCGGAGCCCCGCCAGGCGCCGTAGCAGCCTACGCTGCCGCGCCGGGAACTCCCTATCCGGTGCCTCCGGGCGGCCCCTCGCACTACGTGTATCCGGCCCGCCTCAACGGCTACCTCGACCCGAGCCTGTCCCGCTGGATGTGGCTCGTCAAGTGGTTCCTGGCCATTCCGCACTGCATCGTGCTGTTCTTCCTCTGGTTCGCTTTCGGCGTCGTCACTCTTGTGGCCTGGTTCGCGATCCTGTTTACGGGCCGCTACCCCCGCTCACTGTTCGACTTCAATGTTGGCGTGATCCGCTGGAACTGGCGTGTGGCCTTCTATGCCTTCAGCGCCATCGGCACCGATGCCTATCCGCCCTTCACCCTGGCCCGTACCAACTACCCGGCCGACTTCGACGTCGACTATCCCGACCGGCTGTCCCGCGGCCTGATCTTCGTGAAATCGTGGCTGCTGGCCATTCCGCATCTGCTGATCATCGGCGTGCTGACCGGGACGGCGAGGTCATGGGAGTTCCGCGACGGTCGCTGGGTGCAGGAAGGCGTGGGCATCTCGCTCCTCGGGCTGCTGGTCTTCATTGCCGGCGTGATCCTGTTGTTCACCGGCCAATACTGGCGGGGTTTGTTCGATCTTCTGCTCGGCCTGAACCGCTGGATCTACCGCGTCATCGCATACGTATCCCTGATGCGGGATGAATATCCGCCGTTCCACCTCGATATGGGTCCCGTCGATCCGGGCGACATGCCGGTGCCGGCCTATGCCGGCCCGCCAGCCGGACCTTATTCCGGTCCGCCAGCCGGGCCTTCGGTCGGGCCTTATGCCGGCCCGCCGGCCGGGCCTTATGCTGGCCCAGCCGGACCCTATTCCGGTCCCCCAGCCGGGTCCGCCGCGGCAGCCCCGTATCCGGTCCCCGGTCCATCCCCGTATCCCCCAGCAGCGCCAGGTCCAGCCCCGAGTCAGGGTCAGGCGACCGTGCGTGGCCCGGCACCCGAGCGTGAGGCTCCAAGCGGATCGCCTGGCGGCCCCCCGTCCGGTCAGACTGGCGGCCCGGCTGGCGGCCAAGCGGGCTTCTACGGCATAGGCGGCCCGGCGGCCGCGGTCAACGCTGAAACCCCTGAAGTCCCCAACAACCAGGGCGGCCAGAGTGACCCTAAACCGCCGGCTGACGCCGGTGTTGAAGGGCCCAAGGGAGAGGGGCCAAGTGGAGAAGTGCCCGGCGGCCCTCCCGGAACCTAGCGCCGAGTCACGCTGGTGATGGCCCCCGGTCCCGGCCGTTCCGGACCATGGCCGGGAAGAATGTGCCGGCGAATTCGGGGGAGACGATTTCCTGCTCGTGGCGCAGGACCATGTGGGCAAACTCGTGGAGGACAATCTGCTGCCGGTGGACCTCGGAGGCCGCCCGTGCGTGCAGGATCAGGTCCATGTGGTCCAGCCCGAACCACAGCCCGCAGACTTTGTCTGTTGCCCCTGCGATGGGGTTGATGACGATCTTGCGGCCCCGCTGCCGTTCAAGGTGTCTCTGGATTGAGGCAAGGGACACCGGCTAGGCGAGGACGAAGCCGGCTTCTGCTTCCCATGCCCGCGACCGGGCGGCGTCGTAATCCATGTACCGAGTCCTTGGCGGCTTACTCAGGGCTCGTCCGTATCCCCGCGCGAGAGCTGTTCGTCGATCAGGTCCCGGATCTGGAGCAGGGTTTCGGGGGAGAGGCCGTCCAGTTGGCGGGCGGCAAAGTTACGGACTTTGTTGGCCCGCATCGAGGCGAGCAATTCAAGCTGCGCCTCCACCCGGGGCGGAAGTTCGTCGTCACCATCGATCAGGTAGTTCTCGTTCACGCCGAAGAACCTGGCCAGGTTCTGCAGGAGTTCGACCTTCTTGACGGCGGGGCCGGTCCCCGATCGCATGTAGTGCCATCTGGCGCGAGAGAGCGGTGTACCGGCCTCGGACATGGCGTCCCTGACGTCATTGAACGTGATTTTCCGGCCCTCGGCCTCAGCGGTATCCAGGAGAATGTTCAGTTTGCGGGCGAGGGCTAGGCCCGGCGCAGAGGTCGACTGGTCACTGCTCACAGTGGCTTCTTTCATCAAGCGAATATGGTCGGACGCGGCTCTTCACGTGTCGTCAGTTCGCGTGCAATCCTAACAGATTGGACATGTCTAATCTGTTCCGGTTACGCTCAGGGCGAGGAATTGGACGTGTCCAATTCCTCGATGGCAGGACGGCGGTAAGCCGTCAGGCTCGCCGTGATTCGGCCAGGCGTAAGCATTTGGGGGGCTCCTGGCCGGGTCCCGGCGTTGCCCCGGCCCCTCCCCGGTGTTGTCCCGCGAATGTCCGCACGGCGCCGGGCCTCTTGCCACCGACGCCCGGCAAGAACATAGTTGAGGGAATTCACGAACTCCGCGGCACTAGGCAGGCGACCATGCTGAATAACGGGCTTCCGGACAACGGCTTGCTGCACGGCAAGACCGCACTGATCTACGGCGGCGGCGGGGCGGTCGGCGGGGCGGTGGCCAGGGCCTTCGCGGCCGAAGGCGCGTCCGTCCACATCGCCGGCAGGACCGAAGCGCGACTGGAGAAAGTGGCCCGAGACATTCGCGAGGCCGGCGGCACGGCGGAGACCGCCGTCGTCGATGCCCTGGACGAGGAGCAGGTGGATGCCTTCGTGAACCGGGTTGCGAAAAAGAGCAAGAGGATTGACATCTCCTTCAACGTGATCTCGTTTGGAGATGTCCAGCAGCCGCTCATGGACATTGATGTGGACGACTTCACCCGGCCCATCAGCCTGGCTGCGCGCACCCACTTTCTCACCACCCGCGCGGCCGCCGCCCACATGGTCAAACAGCGTTCCGGCGTGGTGCTCATGTTCGGCGGCTCGGGCCCGCAGACCGTACCGGGCCTGGGCGGGTTCAAAGTGGCGCTCGACGCGATGGAAGGACTGCGCCGGCAATGGGCCCTCGAGCTGGGAAAGCACGGTATCCGCGTGGTCACCATGGTGACCGGCGGCATTATCGAAACCATCCCATGGCAGGCCGAAGGCCGGGAAGAGATCGTGGTGGAGATCGCCAGGACGGCCCATCTGAACCGCACCGCCACCCTGACAGACGTCGGGAACGTGGCCTCGTTCATCGTTTCGGATAAGGCGGCAGCCATCACCGACGCGACGGTCAACATCTCCGCCGGCGCGATCGTGGACTACTGACGCCGGCTAGGCGACGAGGTTCGCCGCGGCGACGTCCATGTGTTCGAGGACGGTGGCGCGCGCCAGCACTGCGTCGCCGGTCTCGATCGCGGCGACGATGTCGTGGTGCCGGTCAACGCTCATGTTCTTGACGGCCCGTTCGATCCCGGCAAACATGATCGACATCCGGATGGAGCCCTCCAGCGATTCCCAGGAGTGCAGCAGGGTCTCGTTTCCCGTCAGCCGGCACATCGTCCGGTGGAACTCGAGATCGGACTCGATCCGTTCCTCCAAGGTCCCCTCCGCGGCCGCTGCCATGGCGTCGATCGCCGAGCGCAGGGACGCAATCACCGGGATTCGGTCCGGCAGTTCACACAGCGTCCGGACCGCGAGCGACTCCAGCGCCGCCCGGACGGCGTAGATATCCCGGATTTCCTTGCTGTCCAGATGCCGTACGGACAGCCGTCCCCGCGCGCCGGCCGAGAGCAGCCCTTCCTGTTCCAGCTGCCGCAGGGCCTCGCGCAGCGTTCCCCGGCTGATCTGGAGCATGTCGGATAGTTCCGTCTCCACCAGATGCCGGCCCGGCTCAAGTTCACCGCTCGTGATCGCCGTGCGCAGGGCGGACAGCGCCTGCTCGCGAAGGCTCTTCTTTTCGAGTCCGAGCAGCGGGGCTGTTGCTCCGGCCATGGTGTGTCCTCACTGTCAGTGGTCAACTGTCTACAGTTGGTGTGTTAACAGTTGATGGTACGGCACCCGCGCGGGACCGGCGGCTGCCGGGCCCGCGCGGCGACTCCTCTTCGGACTTAGCCCAGTTCGGCGAGGACCTTGGCGACGATCCGCTGCACCGAAAGCCCGTAGCGTTCGTGCAGAGTGGGCAACGCCCCGGCGTCGAGGAACTCATCAGGCAGCGCCACCGGCACCACCCGCTTGCCGAGTCCCGCCGTGACCACGGCCGAGGCGACGGTCTCGAAAAGGCCGCCCACCACGCTGTGGTTCTCCAGCGTCACCGCGAGGCGGTCGGTGTTCAGCTCGGCCAGGACCGTTGCGGAGTCGAACGGCTTGATGGTGGGGGCATGGACGACGGCGACATCCACGTTGTGCGCGGCCAGCGCCTCGGCCGCCTGAAGCGCCCGCATGGTCATGAGTCCGCTGGAGATGAAGACGACGTCATTGCCACCGCGCAGGACTTTCGCCTTGCCGAGTTCGAACGTGTAGTCGTACTCGTCCAGCACCGTGGGGACATTGCCGCGCAGCAGGCGCAGGTACGTGGGGCCCTCGCTGGCCGCCAGCTGGGGGACCGCCTGCTCGATGTCGAGGGAGTCGCACGGATCCACGATCGTCAGGTTGGGCATGCCGCGGAAGATCGCCATGTCCTCAGTGGCCTGGTGGCTGGGGCCGTAGCCGGTGGTCAGTCCGGGGAGTCCTCCCACGATGTTGACGTTGAGGTTCGGCTCGGCGGCGTCCAGGCACAGGAAGTCGTAGGCGCGCCGGGCGGCGAACACCGAGTATGTGGATGCAAACGGGACCAGGCCCGTCTCCGCCAGCCCGGCCGCCGCGCCGAAGAGCAGCTGCTCGGCCATGCCCATCTGGAAGAACCGTTCCGGGAAAGCCTGGGCGAAGATATGCATGTCCGTGTACTTGCCCAGGTCCGCGGTCAGGCCCACGATCTTGTCGTTCTCCTGTGCGGCTTTGACCAGGGCGTGCCCAAATGGTGCGGACGCGGTCTTCTGGCCCGGGTCCGCGAAGGAAGCGATCATGGCCGACGTCTTCAGCTTCGGTGTTGCGGCGGTGCTCATCGTGCGGCCTTTCCTTCGAATCCTGCGGTCAGGTGCTCGCGGCAGAGCTGCCATTCGTGCTCTTCAATGCGCATGAAGTGCGCCTTTTCGCGGTCCTCGAGCAGCGGGACGCCGCGTCCCACTTTGGTGTCGCACAGGATCACCGAGGGACGTCCGGCGGCGGCCGCCTGGGCAGCGGCGTTGTCGAACGCGGCCAGCAGCGCGCCGACGTCGTTCCCGTCCACGCGCTGGGTGTACCAGCCGAACGCCTCCCACTTTTCGGTGACGGGCTCGGTGCGCAGCACGGTGTCGGTCTTCCCGTCGGCCTGCAGGGCGTTGATGTCCACCATGGCGGTGAGGTTGCCGAGCTGGTGGTGGTGCGCGCCCATGGCGGCCTCCCACGTGGAGCCCTCGTCGAGTTCGCCGTCGGAGAGGAAGTTGTAGACCCGGGCGTCCGACCCCTGGTAACGCAGGCCAAGGGCGGCGCCGACGGCGATCGAGAGGCCGTGGCCGAGGGAGCCGCCAGAGATCTCCATGCCGGGGGTGTAGGTGGACATCCCGGACATCGGCAGCCGGGAATTGTCCGAGCCGTAGGTCTCCAGTTCCGTGACGGGGATGGTCCCGGCCTCGGCGAGGGCCGCGTAGTGGCCGATCGCGTAGTGGCCCGTGGAGAGCAGGAACCTGTCCCGCCCGTCCCATTCGGGATCGTCGGCGCGGAACCGGAGCTGGTCCGCATAGACAACCGCCAGCATGTCGGCCGCGCCGAGGGCCTGGCCCACATAGCCCTGGCCCTGGACCTCGCCCATGTTCAGGGCGTGGTGCCGGATCCGGAACGCGGCCCCCTCGACCCGTTCAAGGCGTGCTGCCTCGACGTCGGAGGGTTTGCCCCGGGCTGCTTTTTCCTGTGTGAGAACCACAATTCTGCCTTTCAAAAGTGACGTGACGAGCTACTGCGGGAGGCCGTCGACGGCGTCCGGTGGGGTGCGTCCCTACGCGGTCACGTGGGCGGGGGTGCTTTTGGTGGCCTCGTCCGCGAGCTGGCGTTCGCGCTTGCCCCAGGTTTCCCGGGTGGCGAGGGCGGCCCAGAGGCCGATGGCGGCGTAGGTGCCGAAGAGCAGTGCCGGGCCCATCCAGCCGAAGCTGACGAACAGCAGGGTGGTGATGAACGGGGTGAAGCCGGAGACCATGGCCGAGATCTGGTAGGCCAGCGAGGCGCCGGAGGCGCGGGTCTTGGCCTGGAAGAGCTCCGGGAACCAGGCGCCCTGGGCGCCGGCGAGCGAGTTCTGGCACACGGCGTAGGAGATCACGAGGGTGGCGATGATGAAGATGAACAAGCCGGTGTTGACCAAAAGGAACATCGGCACGGCGAAGGCCACCGCGAAGGCGCAGGACCAGATGTAGAGCGGGCGCCGGCCGATCCTGTCGGTCAGTCGTGCCCAGGCCTGCGTGGCGAAGATGCCGATCGCGGAGGCGATGCACAGTGCGACGAGTGTCTGGGTCTTGTCGGCCAGGTGCTGGCTGTTCAGGTAGGAAATCATGTAGGTGATGGACACGGCGTAGCCTGCGGTCTCGGCGATGCGGAGGCCGATGCCCTTGACGATGTTGCGCCAGTCGGTCTTGAGGACCTCCGTGATGGGCGACTTCACGATGTTGCCGCTGTCCTTGACCTCGTCGAAGACCGGGGACTCGGGGACCTTGGAGCGGATGATCAGGCCGACGACGACCAGCACGATGCTGGCGAGGAACGGAATGCGCCAGGCGAGTTCGCCGCCGAGCTGGACGCTGAAGAGGAACACCAGGTTGGCCAGCAGCAGCCCGACCGGGAAGCCGGCCTGGACCATGCCGGTGTACTTGCCCTTGGATTTCCACGGCGCGTGTTCGTAGCTCATGAGGATGGCGCCGCCCCACTCCGCGCCGAAGGCCAGGCCCTGGACGATGCGGACGAACACCAGCAAAGCAGGAGCCATCAGGCCGACCTGGCTGTACGTGGGAAGAAGGCCGATGACGAAGGTGGCGACGCCCATGAGGATCAGGGAGGCCACCAGGACCGGTTTGCGGCCGAGCTTGTCACCGAGGTGGCCGCCGATGATGCCGCCAATGGGACGGGCCGCGAAGCCGACACCCAGGGTGGCGAAGGCGGCCAGGGTCCCGGTCACCGGGTCGCCCGTGGGGAAGAAAGCCGTACCGAAGTACAGGGCTGCTGCCGTGCCGAATCCGATGAAGTCATAGGTCTCGATAACTGCGCCGACGCTGGAGCCGATCGCGACGCGCCGGGCGTCCTTCGTGCCATGCACAGGGCCTCGCATGGTGAGAGCTTCGTTGCTCATGTCAATCCCTTTCGAAGAGAGCTGTCGACGCTTCAGCGCCAACACTGTCGACTGTTAACAGATGATACGCCAGTGTGACCCGCGACATAAGTAATGTCAACAGTCAACTTCAAAGGTTGACTGTTGACAGTCGACTTTGTAGTGTGGTCCGTATCACCACCGCCCTCGGGGCACGACCAGAGGATCAACGACGATGTTCAATTCCCGACTCGGCTGCTCGTCCATCAGCTTCCGCCACCAGGACCTGCCCACGGCCCTGCGCACCATCAGCGGCCTGGGTTTCGAGGAAATCGATCTCGGCGCCCTTCCCGGAGTGTGCGACCACGTTCCCTACGACCTTGACGCCGCTGCCGTCGCCGCCGTGACGGCCGACGTCGTTGCCTCCGGGCTGCGGGTCCGTTCGGTCAACGGAGACATTGGGGACCTCAACGCCGTGCTCGACGCCGACGCGCAGTCCGCCCGGAACCGGCACCTTGACGCCCTCCTCACCCTGGCGGCCGGAATTGGTGCCAAGGCCCTTGTCCTTCCCTGCGGCGCCCTCGGCCACGAGCCGGTCCGCAGCATCGACGATGATCTGGACACCATTGCCGCTCAGCTCCTCGGGGCCAGGCGACGCGCGGACGAGTTCGGCGTCGAGCTCTGGACCGAGTCACTGCACTTCCTGCGCTTCTGCTGGAACCTGGAGCGCGCGGAACTGCTGGCAGAGCGGCTGGCCGGATCCGGCGTCGGGATCGTCATGGACTTCAGCCACATCGTGGCCGCCGGCGAGGACCCGCTGAACTACCTTCAGCGGCACCGGGGCCGGATCGCCCACGTCCACCTGCGCGATGCCGTGCCGGGGAACATCAACCTCAGCATCGGCAACGGCGACGCCGATTTTGCCGCCGGCCTGGGCGCACTCGCTGCCCACGGTTACGCCGGCCACTTCTCCCTGGAGCTGGAGACCCGCGACGTCACGCACGACGAACGCCCGGCAGCAGCCGCCAAGGCCGCCAGCTTCATCACAGACCTCATCTGACCCATCGACTGCTCCGAAACGGCCGTTTTGGACCGCCAAAACGGCGCTGTTGGAGCAATCGATTCCATCAAAGAGACACCACACCAACTCCAAGGAGCATCATGAGCACCACCATCCAGCGCACCGCCGTCCTCACCGGGGCAACCTCGGACCGGGGCATCGGCATCACCACCGCACGCCGCTACGCCAGCCAGGGCTGGGGCGTGGTGATCCTGGACCTCGACGGCGAGAAGTCCGCCAAGGTCGCCGCGGAGATCGGCAACGAATTCAACGTTCCCGCCTTCGGCCACGAGATCGACGTCGCCAGCGAGGACTCCGTGACAGCCGCGTACCAGGCGGTGGCCGCCGAGGTCAGCGCCGGCAACCTGCCCGCCGTCGGCGCCCTGGCCAACATCGCCGGCATCACCTCGCCGGTGCCGTTCCTGGAAACCACCCTGGACCTCTGGAACAAGGTCATGGCCGTCAACGCCACGGGTACCTACCTGGTTACCAAGGCGTTCCTGCCCGACATGATCGCCAGCGGCTGGGGCAGGATCGTGAACATGTCCTCCGTGTCCGCGCAGCGCGGCGGCGGCGTCTTCGGCAAGGTCCCCTACTCCGCAGCCAAGGCCGCGATCCTGGGTTTCACCAAGGCCCTGGCCCGTGAGCTCGGAAGCACCGGCGTGACCGTCAACGCCATCACCCCCGGCGCTGTGGACACCAACATCCGCGTGGGCAGCACCGAGGAGCAGGAAGCGGCCATCAACGCCGGTATCCCGCTCGGACGCAACGCCAGCACCGAGGAAATCGCTGCCGTCATCACCTTCCTGTCCTCCGAGGAGTCCGCCTACCTCACCGGAACCACCATCGACATCAACGGCGGAAGCCACATCCACTAGCAGCCTCAACGTCTATTGGACAGAGCGGCAGACGACCGAGTTCAGCTGAGAGAGCCCATCATGACCAGAATCTTTAACGACCCGTCCGATTTCGCCGAGGAAGCCCTCGCCGGCTTCTGCGACGTCCATGCCAACCTGGTCCGCCAGGTGCCCGGCGGCGCCGTCCGCCGGCACCGGCCCCGCCAGCCGAAGGTGGCCGTACTGGCCGGCGGCGGCTCGGGCCATTACCCGGCCTTCGCCGGGCTCATCGGCACCGGCATGGCCGACGGCGCCGTCGTCGGAAACATCTTCACCTCGCCGTCCGCGCAGCAGGCGTATTCCGTTGCCAAAGCCGCGGACAGCGGCGCCGGCGTGGTGTTCACCTACGGCAACTACGCCGGCGACGTCATGAACTTCGGCCTGGCCAGCGAACGGCTGGCCGCCGAAGGGATCCAGGTGGACAACGTGCTCGTGATGGACGACATCGCCAGCGCACCGCCGTCGGAATCCGGCAAGCGCCGCGGCATCGCCGGCGACTTCACCGTCTTCAAGATCATGGGAGCCGCCGCCGAGGCCGGCGAGACCCTGCCCGAGGTTGTCCGCCTGGGCCGCAAGGCCAACGACCTGACGCGCAGCATCGGCAGCGCCTTCAGCGGGTGCACCTTTCCGGGCGCCGACGCTCCGCTGTTCACGCTGGAGGACAAAATGATGGGGCTCGGCCTGGGCATCCACGGCGAGCCCGGACTGTTCGACACCGAACTGCCGCCGGCACGGGAGCTGGGCGAGGAACTGGTGGCGCGCGTGCTCGCGGAGACGCCGCACGGTGCCGGCCGGCGGATTGCCGTGCTCCTGAACGGGCTCGGCTCCACGAAACAGGAAGAGCTCTTCGTGCTGTGGCTGACCGTCGCCCCGCTGCTTCGCGCCGCAGGCTACACACTGGTGATGCCGGAGGTCGGCGAGCTCGTCACGAGCCTGGACATGGCCGGCGTCTCATTGACCGTCACGTGGCTCGATGACGAACTCGAACCGCTCTGGACCGCTCCCGCCGAGACCCCTGCGTACCGGCGGGGCAACGCAGCCCTCCCCGGCGGCGTGGCGGAGGAGCCGACGCCTGCCGAGGCCACCACGGCACCGGAGGCCTTCACCGCGGCGGACGCTTCACGTAATTACGCGCTGCGCTGCATCGCCGCCCTAACGGCGGCCCGGGACGCACTCCACGACGCCGAGAAATCCCTCGGCGACCTCGACGCCATCGCCGGCGACGGCGACCACGGGCGGGGGATGGTCCGCGGCATTGACGCGGCCTGTGCCGCCGCCTCGGGCGCTGCGTCCCGCGGCGCCGGAGCCGGCGCCGTCCTGGCCGCCGCCGGCGATGCCTGGGCCGACAACGCCGGCGGCACCTCCGGGGTGCTGTGGGGCGCCGGCCTGCGGGCCTTCGGTGAGTCCCTCGGCAACGACCACGCGCCCGAGGCGTCTGAGCTCGCAGCGTCCGTGGCGGCTTTTGCCGCCCGGATTGCGGAGCTCGGCAAGGCCGATGTTGGGGACAAGACCATGGTGGACGCGCTTGTCCCGTTCACCGAGACCTTCAGCCGGCTGGCCGGCGAAGGCGCCGGCGCGGATGCCGGCTGGGCAGCAGCGGCGCGCGAGGCCACCGCCGCGGCGCAGGCCACCGCGGCCCTGCGCCCGCTCAAGGGGCGCGCCCGCCCCCTGGCCGAAAAGAGCGTGGGGACACCGGACCCGGGGGCCACGTCCCTGGCCATGGTGTTCGGCGTGTTCGGTCCACACCTCGCCGGTGTGCGGCAAGCGGCCGGAGCACGCTCATGAGCCCGGCAGGCATCCGGCTCATTGTCGGCGCGGACGAAGCTGGCGTGGACTACAAGGACCAGATCCTGGCGGACCTCCGGACCGATCCACGGGTCGCGGAAGTCATCGACATCGGGGTAAACCGCGACGACGCCCCGGAGCAGTTCACCAAGCCGTATCCGTATGTGGGCATCGCCGCGGGGGAACTGATCCGGGACGGGCAGGCAGACCGGGCCATCCTGTTCTGCGGCACCGGAATCGGCGTCGCCATCGCCGCCAACAAGGTGGACGGCATCCGGGCCGCGACCGCCCATGACTCCTTCAGCGTGGAGCGCTCCGTGCTCTCCAACGACTGCCAGGTCCTCACCATGGGGCAGCGTGTTGTCGGGCTGGAGCTGGCACGGCGGCTCGCGCGGGAATGGATCGGCTACACCTTCGATCCCTCGTCCGCCTCCGCGGAGAAGGTCAAGGTGCTCACCGACTTCGAGGGATGCTGAGGGTCCTCCAAGGAAAGGCGCCTATCATGGGCCAGTGCCACCCCTTGATGTAGTCCTCACCGCCTGGCAGATCGACTGGGCTGCTGCTGCCCTCATCAGCGCTTCGGCGGTGCTCTACGCCCTCGGCCTGAAGGCCGCAGCGGCGCGCGGGCACCGCCAGCCCGTATGGCGGACACTGGCGTTCTATCTCCTGGGCCTAGGGTTCCTGACAGTGCTGACGTGCGGGTTCCCGGGCGTCTACAGCGCCCAGCTCCGGTGGGCCTTCACGCTCAAGATTTCGCTGATGCTCTTCGTGGTGCCGCTGCTGGTCGGCCTGGGAAAACCCATCTCCCTGGCGCGCGCCGCCCTGCCGCCGGGGGGCGTGAACCGGCTGAATAATGTACTCGCGCACCGCGCCGTGCGGTTTGTGAGCAACTCCATGGCCGCCCCGCTCCTTGGCCTTGCCCTGTTCTCCACTTTCCTTACGCCGGCGTTCTACACCCTCCGTACTGCGCCGTTGGCCGAGTCGCTGCTGACCGTCGGGGTTCCGCTGCTGGGCATGCTGATGGCCCTGCCGATCATCGAGGAAGCGGATTTCCGCCGGTCCAGCGCGTTCTTCATCCTGGAATTCGTGTTTGTCTTCATTGAGCTGCTGGTCGACGCCGTTCCGGGGATCCTGCTGCGCCTCAACGGCCAGGTACTGGATCACGTCACGACGCGGCAGTCTTCACTGGGCTGGTTTCCGGACGCCCTGCGCGACCAGCAGCTGGCGGGCGACGTTCTATGGTTCATCTGCGAGATTGTCGATTTGCCGCTCATCATCCTGATGTTCATCCGCTTCTCGCGCAGCGACAAACGCGAGGCCCGCGGCTTCGATGACCTCACGGACGCGCAACTCGACGAACTGAACGCCGAGCATCTGGGACGCGGCCGCTAGGTCCCGGCCCCGGGGGCACCGCACGCGGTTTACTGCCCGACGGTGACCTTGATCCGCTGGACCACGTTGTTTCCCATCCCCTGGTAGTTCCACACCGGCTCCAGCGGCTGCACCGCGCCGCTGGCATCGGTGGCGCGGCAGCTGAGCTCGTGTTCGCCCGGGTCGGCCACCCACGGCATTGACCAGGCGGACCACGCGAACGGCGCGGGCGGGTGCTCCAGATGGGCCGGCGCCCACTTGCCGTCGATCCCGACGTCGACGCGCTGCACGGCGCCCTGCCCGGACCAGGCCCGGCCGGTCAGCAATACCGGTCCCGGGGGCAGGATCCGGCTGCGGCTGAAAAAGTCCGGAACGCCCGGCGGAACCATCAGCGAACGCACCTTCATCCACGTCACGGGAGTGCCGGCGTCGTCCGCGTCCTCCTGGTAGCGGTACGCCACGGCCTGCTGGAAACCGTCGTAGGGTCTGGTGAGGACCTTGATCGAGGACAACCACTTCACGCTCGCCATGCCGTACCAGCCCGGGACCACCAGCCGGAGCGGATAACCGTGCTGCGGCGGCAGCTCTGCGCCGTTCATCCGGTAGGCGAGCACGACGTCGGGCCGCAGGGCCTCCTCGATCGGGAGGCTCCGGGCGAACTGCTGGCGGACGCCGCCCTGGACCCCGGCGTCCGCTCCGCTGAAGAGCACCTCCACGGCGTCGTCCTCCACGCCGGCCTGGGTCAGCAGATAGGCGAGCGGGACGCCGGTCCACACAGCGGTGCCCACTGCTTCCAGGACCCACGGCTGGCTCAGCGGGCGGGGCCGCAGGAGGGACCGGCCGTTGCCGGCGCATTCGAGCGTGACGGGGATGGTGATGCTGGGAGCCCGAAGCAAAGCCCGGAAACTCAGCTCCAGGGACCGCTGCACGGCGCCGCCGATCTGCAGGTGCCAGTGGTCGGTATCGATGAACGGGATGTCGAAGTGGGTGAGCACATAGTGCAGCCCCGGCGGCGTGGTGTCCTTCCGCAGGGCTTCGAGCGGCATTGAATGGTTCCGCACGGCGAGCTGGAGTTCCTCCGCTGTCAGCGGGCCGTGGGTGGGTTCGCCGGAATGCGGCCGGGGTTTCCCGGCCTGCCGGCGCGGACTCTTCAGGACAGCGGAGTGTCGGGACATTTGCTTTGGCATGGCGCGCTGCGATTCTTATGAAGGCCCAGCCCGTTTTTGGCCGGTGTCACCTGAATTCAGGTCTACGCCGCGCCCCGGACGCCGTCAATACTGGGTTCTGTAGGTCCAGTGCGGCGGCCTACAACGTGTGGGCCTCCGCAAGGAACTGTTCGAGGCTCAGCGGTTCGCGGCCCGTCAGCTCGTGTACGGCGGAGGTGGGGCCTGCCAGTTCGCCGGCCGCGATGGCCGTGTATGTGCTCACCCAGGCGTCCACCTGCCACGGCGGTGCACCGTAGGAGGCGCGGGAGGCATAGGCCTCCTCCAGGGTTTCGTTGTGGAAGGTGATGGTCCGGCCGGTTCCGGCGGTCAGGAGTTCCGCGCCGCGGGCCAGCGAGATGTCCTCCGGGCCCGTCAGATCGTAGGTCCGTCCCACGTGCAGGACCGGGTCCCGCAACACGGCGACGGCCGAGCGGGCAATGTCCGCCCGCGCGACGGCGGCCATCACGCCGTCGCCCGCGGGGCCGCGGATGACGCCGTCGTCCCCGGCCAGCAACGGCAGGAAGTCCAGGTAGAAGTTGTCGCGCAGGAACGTGTAGTCCATGCCGGAGGCCTTGATCCGCTCCTCCGTCGCGAAGTGGTCCCGGCCCAAGGTGAACGTGGCGTCCGGCGCCGCCCCGAAGAATGAGGTGTACACAATGTGCCGGACGCCCGCTGCGGCCGCAGCATCGACGAAGGCGGAGTGCTGTTCCAGCCGGTCCTCGGCCTCGGCGGCGGAGACCATGAACAGCGTCGTCGCGCCTGCCAGGGCCGCCTTCGCCTGTTCCCGGTCGGCGTACGTGGTCACAAACGGGACGGCGCCGTCGAGCTCGGGCGCCCGCGCGGCGTCCCGCACCAGCAGCCGCTGCTGACTGCCGGCCCGGGCCAGCAGCCGGGCCACCAGGCCGCCCAGGTGGCCGGTGGAACCGGTGACGGCGAGCTCGGGGGCGTTGGTCATGACCCTAGGCTTCGCGGGAGGCCGGCGACTTGGTCTGCGCGGGGTCACGTTCGGCCAGGGCTCCGATGACGCCATCGATCTTGTCCATGATCGCCGGGTCCAGCGTCACGCCCGCGGCCGCCACATTCTTCTCGATCTGCTCCGGCCGGGACGCGCCCATGATGGCCGAGGCGACGTTCTTGTTCTGCAGCACCCAGGCAATGCTGAGTTGGGCCATGGTCAGCCCGGCCTCGTCTGCGATCGGCTTGAGCTGCTGGACGCCGGTGAGGACCTCGTTGGACAGCCAGCGCTCGATCATCCGCGAGCCGCCCTTCGTGTCCGTGGCGCGGCTGCCTTCGGGAGCCGGCTTGCCGGGGTGGTACTTGCCGCTCAGCACGCCCTGCGCCATGGGGGACCAGACGATCTGGGACAGGCCCAGCTCCTCCGACGTCGGAATCACCTCGGCCTCGATCACCCGCCACAGCATGGAGTACTGCGGCTGGTTGGAGATCAGCTGGATGCCCAGTTCCTGGGCAAGGGCATGGCCGTCACGGATCTGGTTGGCAGTCCACTCGCTGACCCCGATATACAAGGCCTTGCCCTGCCGCACGATGTCGGCGAAGGCCTGCATGGTCTCTTCCAGCGGCGTTTCGTAGTCGTAGCGGTGGGCCTGGTAAAGGTCCACGTAGTCGGTCTGCAGCCGCCGGAGGGAGCCGTTGATGGCTTCCATGATGTGCTTGCGGGACAGGCCGAGATCGTTGTGGCCTTTGGGGCCGGTGGGGCCGAATACCTTGGTGAAGACTTCCAGTGACTCCCGGCGTTCATCCTTGAGGGCTTCGCCGAGGACCGTCTCCGCCGCGGTGTTGGCGTAGACGTCGGCCGTGTCGAAGGTGCTGATACCGGCGTCGAGCGCGGCACGGACACACTGGGTGGCGACGTCATTCTCCACCTGGGAGCCATGGGTCAGCCAGTTGCCGAACGTGATTTCTGAAATCTTGAAGCCGCTGTTCCCGAGGTATCTGAATTCCATGGGTTCCAACGTAGCGGACTTGCCCGCCCGGGGTAAGGGCTCAGCCGGCTTTGCGCTCCGGGGCCTGCTGTTTGGCCTTCCCGACCGGAAGGCTGCCGTGCAGCGATACGAGCGAGCCGGTGTCCAGCATGGACTTCGCGGCGGGCATAGGCGGCTTCTTGAAAGCCCGGGGGACGGCGCCGAGCGTCCCGTTGGTGTCCATGGCCGACTCGACGAGGGCTGAGACTGCCGTGATGTCCCGCGCCGGCGCCTTGGGGTTGGGCAGGTCCCGGACGGAGACCCGGACGTCGGGGCCGGCCTCGGCCTTGGCCCTCGCGGCGGCGCGGGCATCGGCCCGGGCCACGGCGGCGGCCCATTCCGGGGACAGCGCAGCTTCCTTCTTGGCAGGGTTCCTGGTTGCGTTCCTGGCAGACTTCCCGCCTGTCATGGAAGAACGGGCCGGCTTGGCTGCCGCGGCAGGTCGCCCGGGGTTCGTAGCTGTCGAGGGATTGTCGCGTGTTTCAGGGCGCCTGCCGAGCCCGGCGACGGCCATCACAACAACAGCTACCAGCCGGCCGATCCCGGCAATGACGAGAGTTGCGGCAAACACCAGGAAGAGACCAAGGAACATGACGAACGCCACCCCGAGGGTCCCGAAAAAGGTCAGGTGCAGCGCAATGGTCGTTGGATCTTCCATGTCACCTCTCCTTGCCGTCCTGCTGCAGCGCGGTCCGTGCCGCAACCATGTGGCGGGCAGGAGCCGCTCTTAACAATACGTACTTTTCGCCCGGCCACGTGTCGCCGCCGCTGCCCCCGGCGAAGATGTGTCGAAGCCGTTACCCGCGAGCGGGGATCGGCGCCGCGGGGCAGGCGTCTATAGTCAAAGTCAGCCCCGCCGGCGTCGTCCGGCCCGCCGGAAGGACACCTTGTGACGCACGCCGCAGCAGCAGATTCAGACCCCGACGGCGCGTCGCCGGCGAGCCCTGGTGGGAGCCGGGCGGCCGTGCCGTACGAGGGGAACTGCCCGTGCCTGTCCGGTGAGCAATACGCCGACTGCTGCGGCCGGTTCCACCGCGGGGACGCCGAGGCGCCGACGGCCGAGCAGCTCATGCGGTCCCGGTACAGCGCCTTCGTCGTCCGGGACGAGGAGTACCTCCTGCGCACGTGGCATCCGACCACCCGGCCCGCTGCGCTGGGGCTGGATGCCGACATGCAGTGGCGCCGCCTGGACATCCTTTCCACCAGCCGCGGCGGTCCGCTGGACACCGAAGGCACGGTGGAATTCGCGGCGCACTACCGGCACGACGGCGAACGCGGCGTGCAGCGCGAAACGAGCCGCTTTGTGCGGGAGGGCAGGCGCTGGTACTACCTTGACGGCGTCGTGTCCGGCTGACGTGAGTTTCCGGCGGGGTGTTCTTCGGCCGTAGTTGCCGGCGCGAAACCGGCCCGGTCCACCTTGCGGTGGAAACGCATGCCCGCGAGGCCGCCGATCACTGCGCCCACCAAGGCAACCACCGCAACGACGACCGCCGCGATGATACTCATGGTGTTCAGCTCGCCCTCGTTGACCGGGATGCGCGGGAAGCTGTTCAGGTTTGCCAGGATGTTGAAGCGCTGCCCGGCGACCATGCCCAGCACAGCGACCACGATCGCGGCGATCAGGGCCCAGACCCAGACCATGAAGCCCTGCCTGGCGCCGTTGAAGCGCGCCATCCGGCCGGCCACGTACCCGCCGCAGTAGTAGGCGACCAGAAGGATCACCAGCAGAACGATGATGCCGGCCAAGCCGATTGTCTGGTTGCCCGCGGCCTGGTTGACGGCGTCGTTGACGTCGGTGTTGGTGGCCAGCCCGACGGCGGTGCCGCCGGCGGCGACCAGTGCGGTGAGCAGTACGGCAGTGCCCGTGGCGGCCAGCCAACCGAAGAATGCTGAGCCGACCTTGATGCCGCCGAACTGCTCCTTCTCGCGGGCCACGACGGTTTCGCGGGTCGGCGCCTCGGCCACCGCGGCGTCACGGAGTGGTTCGTGGACGGGGTGGACCGATTCACGGACGGGTTCGTCGTGCCGCCGGACGGCCGTCACCGGTGTGGCAGGAAACGGGCGCGTGGCATCGGTCCGGTTCGCGCGCGGCGGCGCCTCTTCAACCCGTTCTTCGCGCGTGGCGTCCTGCATGGCGTCATGGATGCGGGGTTCTCGCGGCGAAGCCGTGCCGTCCTCCGGCACGACGCGGCGGGGCGTGTTGTCGTCAGGGCCTGCTGTGCTGCTCATGAGGATTGCTCACTTTCGCTGGTTGACCCGGGCACGGTCAGGGTGCCGGTCTCGGGTCCACCTAACCACGGCGGATTCCGGTTAGCAAGGATGCTTACTATCCGTTGTTGGTACGTCGGGGGTGGCCCAGCGATCTGTCAGCGGTACTTGCGGTGCAGGTCTTCCTTTACCGAGGCGCGTGGGCTGGCGTCCGCGATCCACGGCCCGGTCCCTTCCGACTGGTCAAGGACGCCGGCCTCCAGCCAGGTGTAGTCGCCGCCCAGTGTCTTGCGGGCCAGGGCATGATCGGCGTCGTCGGTATTCCGCCACAACCGGTCGAAGTATTCGTCCACACGCACACGGGCCTGTTCGCAGTATGCCTCGGCGAGTTCGTACGCGGAGGCACCGCGTTCCGGCTGCGTCCGCAGGAGCATCTCGGCGCGGGAACAGCATGCCGCCATGGCAAACAGCTCCGCACCGATGTCCACGATCCGGCCCAGGAATGCCTGCTTGTGCTCGAGCTTGGCCTGCCAGCGGCCCATCCCGTAGAAGGTCTGCCGTGCCAGCCGCCGGGAGGAGCGCTCCACGTACCGCAGCTGCTTGGCGAGCCGGCCGAAGTCGCTGTAGGACCTCGGGTCCATGCCGGCGCCGGCCACGAGCTTGGGCAGCCACTTTGCGTAGAAGCCGGAGGCGCCGACGGCGGCCTTCGCCTTGTCCGACAGGGGGGCGTCTGCCGAGGCGAGGTCTCCCGCGGCGGCCAGGTGCGCGTCCACGGCTTCGCGGGCGATCAGCAGCTTCATGATTTCCGAGGACCCCTCGAAGATTCGGTTGATCCTCAAGTCGCGGAGCTGTTGTTCAGCCGCAACGGCGCGCTCGCCGCGGGCCTCGAGGGAATCGGCCGTTTCAAAGCCGCGGCCGCCGCGGATCTGCACGAGTTCGTCGGCGATCAGGCAGCTGATCTCCGTGGACCACAGCTTGGCCAGCGCCGCCTCGATCCGGACGTCCTTCTGCCCGGCGTCGGCCATTTCCGCGCAGAGTTCGAACACGGCGTCCAAGGCGAAAGTGCTGGCCGCGATGAAGGCGATTTTCTTGCCCACAGCCTCATGCTGGCCGATCGGGCGCCCCCACTGGGTGCGGGCGTTGGACCATTCCCGGGCGATCTTCAGGCTCCACCGGCCCGAGGCGACGCACAGTGCTGGGATCGAGAGCCGGCCCGTGTTGAGGGTGGTGAGGGCGATCTTCAGGCCCTGGCCTTCGCGGCCCAGCCGGTTGGCCGCGGGGACCCTGACCTGATGGAAACGGGTGACGCCGTTTTCGATCCCGCGGAGACCCATGAAGGCGTTGCGGTGCTCCACGGTGATGCCGGGGGTGTCCATTTCCACCACGAATGCGCTGATGCCGCCCTTGTGGCGGGTTCCGTCC
Organism: Arthrobacter sp. H-02-3; assembly: GCF_003097355.1. Lineage (GTDB taxonomy): Bacteria > Actinomycetota > Actinomycetes > Actinomycetales > Micrococcaceae > Arthrobacter > Arthrobacter humicola. The sequence goes on along the minus strand of NZ_PYUI01000008.1, from coordinate 32,426 downwards.
GCGTCGGTGTGTGGCGGCACGAGTGCCATGACCACGACGAGTTCGGCGATGACGCCGTTGGTGGTCCACAGCTTGACGCCGTCCAGGACGTACGATGCGCCGTCGTCGGACGGGACGGCGGTGCTGCCCATCCGGGCGGGGTCGCTGCCGACGTCGGGCTCGGTCAGCAGGAACGCGGTGATGGCGCCGGCGGCGCAGCGGGGCAGGTACTCCTTCTTCTGGGCCGGAGTGCCGAAGACTTTGACCGGCTCCGGGACGCCAATGGACTGGTGCGCGGACAGCAAGGCGCCGAGGCTTGGGTGCACCGAGCCCAGCAGTGCCAGAGCGCGGCCGTAGTACACGAGGGTGAGGCCCAGCCCGCCGTATTCGCGGGGGATCTTCATTCCGAAGGCGCCGAGCTCGGCGAGCCCCCGGAGGTATTCGTCCGGAATCCGGGCGTCCCGTTCGATGGTGCGTCCGGACATTGTGCGGCAGTAGTCGGTCAGGCGCGCCATGAACGCCTCGCCGCGTTCGACGTCGTCCGCCGGGGCCTCAGGCCACGGGTGGATCAGGCTCAGGTCGAAGCTGCCCAGGTAAAGGCCCTTCGCGAAACTGGGCTGGCTCCAGCTGGTCTCGCGGGCGGCCTCGGCAATGGCCCGCGCGTCGGCGGCAGTTGCGGCGGGGCCGATGTGCTCCGGCGGCACGGGCGAGTCTTGCGCAGGAGAGTCCGGCGTCGGAGTGCCCTGCGCGGGATTTTGGGGAGCGGTGGCGGGGTCTTCAATGGCGGAGCTCACTGGGCATCTCCTCTAACCGGGTGGCCGGCTTGAGCCCTGGATCCGCCTGGGGTGGAGGACCCTTCAGCTGTCCCGCAATACTACTCGCGGGTAAGTGCCTGTGCTAGGGGCGGCCTGCCCCGGATACTCGGCCCGGAAGTCCGTGCCGAAGTCGACCTGGAAATCGCCTGGCAAATCCACCGTGGAGGCGTGGTGGACCAGCCGGTCCCAGCCGTGGTTGATGGCGTGGACCATGCCCACCACCACGCCGGCCACGAGGTACCAGGTGAGACGTCCCACGCCCAGCAGCACCATGGCCACAAAGGCGGACACCATCATGAAGAGGCCGATCAACAGGGCAAACACCAAGGTCCCGATGACCACCATCGTGCCCGTCTCCACTGCGCTTAGGTCGAACTGCATTCTTCCCCCTGCACCATCGCTTCGGTTTGAACCAGTAGCCCGAGACTAGGGGGCCGGAGACGTGCTCAACTAGGGTCCTTTGCACATTCACCGCCTCTTGATACGGGATCGAAATGCTACCGATGCGTAGGTCACGGCGCGGTTGCGGCAGCCCCACCAGTCCCAGGCGCCTCGTCATTCCAGGTCGGGGAGGCCACGATGAATGCGGCCGAAGCCCTGCGTTAACCTTGTAGCTGGCAGTTTTTCGAATCCGCTGCCCCGCAACACCAACCCAAACCAGCCTCTGGCAGCCGAAGGAGAGTGCGTGTCCCGCTCCGCCGTGTCATCAGCCGACGCCATCAGTGCCCGGCTCCGGGACCTCGAACTGCTCACCAAGGGACCCGCCTGGGCCCTCACGCGCTCGGCACCGTGGGTGATCGCCGTGCTTCAGGCATCCTTTACGCGCACCCGCGCCCAGCTGCCGCTCGAGGAGTTCCACGCCGACGTCGACGCCTTCCTTGAGCAGCTGCGCCGGCAGGCCCCCGGCACGGGAGAGCAGCAGAGCGGCCCGGCCAACGGCACGCCATCCGGCAAGAAGTACGCGGACGAGTGGACCCGCAAGAACTTCCTGACCCGCCGCAACCAGTCGGGTCAGATCGTTTACGAAGTCACCGAACCCGCCGCCCGCGTGCTCGCCTTCCTGGACAGCCTCTCCAGCGAACGGTCCACGCTGAACGGTTCCCGGCTCGGCACCCTGCTGGGCGACGTCGAGAAACTCGCCAACGAGACCAACCCGGACCAGAGCGCACGGCTCGAATCCCTCGAAGAGGAGATCGACGAGCGCCGCCAGCTGATGGAGGACATCAGCTCCGGGGACTTCGATGGACTGCTCGACGACGACGAGGCCGTGGAGGCCGCCGGCAACATCCTGGACCTCGCCGCAAGCCTGCCCGCGGACTACAAGAAGATGCGTGACCGGATCGAAGAGCTCGTGGGGGACCTTCGCAACCAGATCATCGAGGAATCCCTCAGCAAGGGGGCCACCATGGCCCAGGTGCTTGAGGCCGACAAGCGGCTCCGGCAGAGCCCCGAAGGCCGGACCTTCCGCTCGTTCACTGCGTTCCTGGAGGACCCGCAACAGCAGCTGCGGTTCCGGTCCGCGATCGGCGAGGTCCTGAGCCGGCAGTTCGCGGACGAACTCAGCCACGACGAACGCGAGACCCTCAAGAACCTGGTGGCCGAGCTCCGCAGCCAGCACAGCCAGATCCAGAGGATCTACGGAAAGCTCAGCGAGAGCCTCAACACGTACGTCCAGAGCGACGACTTCCGCCAGTCCGTCCGGCTCCGCAAGGTCCTGCGGGAGGCTGAGCAGGCCATCCGCTCGCTGCCCTACGAGCGCGAACGGCCAGGCCTGGTCCCCGGCCCGGTGCTGTACAGCGCCGGCTTCGAGTCCCTGGCCATGGTCAAGCTCTTCGACCCTGACGAGTTCGCGGCACCGCCCAAACTGGCCGACCCGATCGCTTTCTCCGACTCGGACCGCGCCCGCTCGCCCCGAACCGCCAAAGCCAAACCGGAAGCCATCCGCGCCGCGCTCGCCGGAGCCTCAACCCTGGCCGAGGCCTGGGCGCAGCTCCCCGCCGGGGAACGCCACATCAACTCCATCCGGGCCCTGCTCTCGCAGACCCTCCACGACGGCGCCGGGTTCGACCGCGAGGCCTGGGGGCCCATCGAATTCGAACAAATAGACGGCACCACCCGCACGGCATTCCTGCCTGTCGTCACGCTCACGAAGGATTGAAGATGACCGAACTCTCCCAAGAAGCGCCTGACGCAGCGGACACGGTGGACACGGCCCCGGAGCCCGCCCCGGCCGCACCGGCTGAATCAGCCGACGAGCCCGCCCAGCACGTCCACGAGGCCCCCTTCACAGTCACCCCGCGGGACACCTTCGTCGACGGCGCCGCGCTCTTCCCGGGCGACACGGGCGTGCTTCCGATGAAGGTCCGGCAGGCGCTCGTGAAGCTCCTCAAGGGTCCGTACATCGACGGCGGCCGCGACGAAAAGCTCTGGACCACGCTTCTGGACAACCAGCTGATCCTGCGCAGTCGCCTCTCCGAGCTCTTCCTGACCCTGCAGCTGGACCACGAGCGCAAGGTCGCCGTCCTGCGCCCCGTGGACCCCGAGGCGATCGGCGGCAACACCCGGTCCAGCATCCTGCGGCAGCAGCGCGCCCTGAGCCGGGTCGAAACCATCGTCCTGCTCCGCCTGCGCCTGCTCCTGGACCGCCACGTCACTGCCCAGACCGACCCTACGATCACGCGCGAGGAAATCGCCGAACTCGTCGCCCACTACCAGCCCTCCGGCCAGCAGGACGCCCTCCGCGACTCCGACGTTGTCAACCGCGCCATCACCAAACTCCTGGCCCGCCAACTCCTGCTCACCACCGGCCTGGACGAGGTCTACACCATCTCCAACGCCCTCCCCCTGGCCCTCCCGTTCGAGAACATCGGCGACATCCCGGCCCACATCGAAGCTCTGGTAGCAGCCAGCACCGACCAGTCCGGCACGGAACCCCTCCTGGAGCTCGACGCCGACACCCCGGCAAACACGGACGACCCGGACGACGACGGCGATTCGGAGCCGACCCGCCACGAGGACGGCAATGTCGCCAAAGGTAACGCCGACAACGACACAGAAGCCGCTACGGACGCCCAAGGTGACCTGAACAACGACGACGACGGCGATGCCGCCCCGGGAGTGGCATCGGGCCTGTCGGAGCCGGACGGCCTGCTGCTTGCAGCAGAGCCGTCCGGCGAAGGGGCGGGGGCGGCATCGCCGTCGGCGTCCAACGCAACCACGGAAAGAAATGAGGCCAACAAGTGAGCATCGCAACCATGCTGCCGATGGGCGAGCTCACGAACCCCGGCCAAATGCGCCTGGCCCTCGTCCAGGTGGTCAACTGGGGCACGTTCCATGGCGCCCACACAATGCACGTGGACCGCAACGGCACCCTGCTGACCGGCAACTCCGGCGTCGGCAAGTCCACGCTGTTCGACGCCATGCTTCGGGTCTTCGATGCCCGTCCGCGCTCCAATGAAGCCGCGGCACAACGGGTCGGGGGTGCTGTCGAGGACAAACGCACCACGTTCACGTACATGCGCGGCAAAGTGGGCGACAAGGCGGTCGGGGAGGGCTCGGCAAGCGCCTTCCAGCGCCCCGGGGCGACCTGGTCCGCCGTCGCCCTGACGTTCGACAACGCCGTCGGCACCAAAGTCACGGTCTCGGCGCTGTTCGACCTCCCGAAGAACGGCACGGAATCCAGCGTCGGCCGGTACTACCTGATCGACACCAAGCCGCTGGATCTCGCAGCGATCGAGGGCATCGCGGACAAGCGGTTCACCAAGTCCGCACTGGACGCGATCTTCCCGGATGCCCAGATCTTCGATGTCCACAAGGCGTTCGCCGAACGCTTCCGCCGCCTCCTGGGGATCAACTCGGACCAGGCCCTGCCGCTGCTGCGCGTCATCCAGGCCGGCAAGGGACTCGGCGGCAGCGTGAACACCTTCTTCCGCGATCAGGTCCTCGATGCACCCGCCACGCTGGCCGCCGCCGACGACGTCGTCGAGGAATTCAGCAACCTCATGTCCATCCGGCAGCGCCTCGAGGACGTCCGGCAGCAGCGTGACCAGCTGGCACCCGTCCCCGGGCTGAACAAGGAGTATGCGCAGGCGCTGCTGGACGCGAACCGGCTGCGGGAGCTTTCCGGCGAGGAATTCGAGGCCTACAAGCAGCAGCTCGCCGTCACGGTCCACGAGAAGACCCTGGCCCGGTTGAAGGAGCTCGCCCAGGCCAAAGCCAGCGACCTCGCCGCCGAACGCGCCGTCCGCGACGGCTTCGCCAAGGAGCTTCGGCAACTCGAGGGCGAGTACAACAACCAGGGCGGCAACGCGATCTCCGCGATCGAGCAGTCGCTGGAGAACGCCCGGGTGGGGCTCAAGCTCCGCCAGGAGGTGGAGGAAGCGGCCCGCAAGGCGCTCTCCGACGCCGGACTGGACCTTCAGTGGTCGGCCGCCGGCTGGGACCAGGCCCACGCCCATGCCGCCGCGCGCTCGGCCGAACTCCAGGACGATTCCGAGGCCCTCAGGGAGCTGAGGTTCGAGGCGTTTGACGGCCACGCGACCAAGAAGCGCGAGCTTGCCGCGGCCCAGCAGGAACTGGTGTCGCTGAAGACGCGCAAGTCGCTGCTGCCGCCGTCGAGCATTGAAAACCGCAGCGCCATCGCGGCGGCCACCGGGGTTCCGGAAGAGCACATGCCCTTTGGCGGCGAACTGATCGACCTCGCCGAGGGCCAGGAACAGTGGCGCCCGGCCGCCGAGCGCGCGCTCCGGAGCCTTGCCACGACGCTGCTGGTCCCGGGAGAGCACTTTGCCGCCGTGACCCGGTACCTCAACGACCACTCCGTGCGAGGGGCGCTGCGAGCCGTGGACGTCTCCCGGCCCCTGTCCGGCGGTGCGCTGGCCGTCGAGGACGTGGCGGACGGCGACCTGCTGACCAAGCTCCGTTTCCTCACCGACGCCGGGCTGCCCGCTGGCCCTCAGGCCCACGCGCTGGCGGACGCCAGCGCCTGGCTCCGCGAACGGATTGCGCTCGACTTCGCCTACCCCTGCGTGGAAGACCCGGACGAGCTCGCCGGCCTCGACAAGGGCCTGAGCCTGGGCGGCGTGGTCAAACGCAACCGCCACACGGTGGAAAAGGACGACCGCTTCACGTCCCGCCAGGATTACGTCCTTGGTTTTGACAACGCCGCCAAGCTGGAGCTCGTGGCGGCCCAGGTGGAGGACCTGCAGCAGGAGCTGGCCAAGGCCGCCGAGCTCGCGCAAACCCGGGAAGAGTCACACCAGGGCATGACCCGGCAGTTGGAAGCCCTGCGCCGGGTGGCCGAGGACCACCGGCCCTGGGACCAGGTCTCGGCAGCCGTGGCCGCGGAGGAGCTTGCACGGATCGAGCAGCGCCTCAAGGACGCCCTCGCCGCGCAGGCGGACCTCGAACCGCTGCGGGCCAACATCGAGGCCGTGCGGCAGAAGCACCAGTCCAGCACGGAGGCGGCGGCCGTGCTGCAGAGCGAGTACAAGGCGCTTGATTCGCGGCTGACTGCGGCTGATTCGCTGCTCGACGGTGCACGTGACCGGCTGGCGCAGTCGCCGCCGTCGGACACCAGCGCCGCCGCGCTGGAACCGTACTTCACCGGCGTCGGCGACGTCCGGGAAATGTACGAGCTGGACAACCTCGCCAACCAGGTCCGCACCCGGCTCCTGGCCGAACTGCACGCGGCCGAGTCCCGCGGGCAGGCCACCTCGGAGCGTCTCACCCGCATCTTCGAGGGCTTCGTCCGCGAATGGGGCACGGCGATTTCCGCGGACCACGGCACGTCGATCGGCGCCGCGGGGGAGTTCGAATCCCGCTACCACGCGATTGTCAGCGACGGACTGCCCGCCCAGGAGGCCGAGTTCCGGCAGTTCTTCAACCAGCGCACGCACGAATCCTTTAGCACCCTGCTGCACCTGCTGGATGAGGAACGCCGCTCCATTACGAGCCGCATCCTGCCGCTGAACGGCATCCTGTCCGAGGTCAACTTCCATGAAGGCAGCTTCCTGGAACTCGACATCAAGCAGACACTGCCCCCGACGGCGAAGCAGTTCAAGGACGCCATCCAGAACGCGCTCAGGGTCCGGCATACCCGGCCGGGCAAGCCCGCGGCGGCCGGGGCGTCCGGGACGGAGGCGGACGACGACGCCGAGCTCACCAACCGCTACAAGTCCCTCGAAACGCTGGTGAAGCGGCTCGGCTCACAGACCCCGGAGGACCGGCGCTGGCGGGCCGAGGTGCTCGACGTCCGCGGGCACCTGTTTATCCAGTGCAAGGAGCACCGCGAAGTGCAGGGCAGCGGTGCCCGGGGCGCCGGGTCCAAGGCGGCAGGTCCCAAGGGGGAAGGGAAGGCCGCGAAGAAGACCGAGGTCTTCATGCACGCGGACACCGGGTCCATGTCCGGCGGCGAGCGGCAGCGCTTCACCGCGTTCATCATGGCCGCGGCACTGAGCTACCAGCTGGGCATCGCCGAGCAGGGCTTCACCACCTACGGCACCGTCATGATGGACGAGGCCTTCGTGCTCGCCTCGGAGGAATTCGCCGGCGCGGGCATCAAGGCCCTGCACGAGTTCGGCTTCCAGCTCCTGCTGGCCGCGCCGGAGAACGTGATCGACCTCTCCCGTCACCTGGGGTCGGTGACGGAGATCCTCCGGGACAAGCGCACCAACCGTTCCGGAGTCCTGACCGCGCCCGTGATTGCTCCGCGTCCGGGAGCCGAGGGCACCTGGCGGTCCGAGGCAAACCCGGTGGACATCGTCCTGCGCTGACCCCACGATGCTTGTGCTGGGGCTAAGGGGCGGGGCGGAGCAGGCTCACCGGGAGTAGCTGTACCAGCCGGCGCCCGACTTGCGGCCCAGCTTCCCGGCCCTGACGAGGGCGGCAACAGACTCGTCCGGGGCGTCAGCCGGGTCGCCGGTCGCCGCATACGTGGCCTGGGCGATGTAGTCCACAACGTCCAGCCCCACCAGGTCCATCAGCTCAAATGGCCCCATCGGATGCCGCAGCGCGGTCTTGGCCGTGGCGTCGATGTCTTCCATGCTCGCCACACCGCCGGCCAGCAGCGCGAGTGCCTCCTTTTGCACGGCGCCCATCAACCGGTTGGCCACGAACCCCGGCACCTCCCGGTTGATCAGCACAGGTGCCTTGCCCAGGCTGCGGGCCAGTTCGAGGGTGGTCTCCACGGTTTCCCGGGACGTTCCGGCATGGCGGACCACTTCCACGCATTCCATGACCAGCACGGGATTGAAGAAGTGCATATTGCACACCTGCCCGGGCCGGCCGCTGGCCGCGGCCACGGCGGAGGAGCCGATCGTGGAGGAGTTGGTGGCCAGGATGGCGTGTGGCGGGGCGAGCCGGCCCAGCCGGGCAAAGATGGCCTTCTTGGTTTCCAGCCGTTCGGTGGCGGCCTCAATGACAAAGTCGGCAGCAGGCGCCACCGCGTCAAGATCGGTGCTGAACGCCAGCCGGTCATGGGAGCGCTCGGCGTGCTCCGCGGCCAGTCTTCCGGATTTCACCATTTTGTCCGTGCGTTCACGCAGTTGGGCCGCGGCGTCGTCCAGTTGGCTCGGCGACACGTCCTGCACGGTGGTGGTGTACCCGGCCAGGGCAGCGGTCAGCGCGATCTGGGACCCCATGGCGCCGGCGCCGATAACGAGGACATGCGTGATTGTGGTGGGTGGTGGCATCGTTTTCTCCGGTTCGGTGGGGACGGACTGCTAGGACTGTGCGCCGGACAGGGGCCGGCCGCCCCGAAGGTAGACGGTGGTGGTGTGCGTGTAGAACTCCTTGGCGCTCTGCCCCTGCTCCTTGGGGCCGTAGCCGCTCTTCTTGGCCCCGCCGAACGGCACATGGGGATCGGCGCCGGCCGATTCGGAGTTCACGTGCAGGATCCCGACGTCCAGCTCCTCCATTCCCTCCAGCGCCAGGGTGACGTCCTGCGTGAAGAGTGCTGCGGAGAGCCCGAAATCGCTGTCATTGGCCAGGTCAAAGGCTTCCTGCGTTGAGGCTGCCCGGCGGACGCTGAGCACGGGCCCAAAGAGCTCATCGCGCCAGACATCAGCGTGGCGTGCCCCCGTGAGCTCCAGGATCGTCGGGGCAACGAAGTGGCCTTCGGCCCGGGCCGCGTCGTCATAGGGGAGGCCGCCCGTCAGCAGCCCGGCGCCCTGGTCCAGCGCCGTCGCGATGCCGCGCTGGATGGATGCCCGGGCGTCGGCGCTGACGACGGGTCCCATCTGGGTGGACGGATCTGCGGGGTCGCCCACCAGCAGGGACTGGGCCCGGGTGGCCAGCCCGGCGAGGAATTCATCCGCGACGGCGTCCGCCACGATCAGCCGCGACGTCGCCGTGCACTTCTGCCCTGTGGAGCGGAAAGCGCCGAGCATGACCTGTTCCGCGGCTAGCTCGAGGTCCGCGTCGGCCAGGACGATGGCGGCGTTCTTCCCGCCCATTTCCGCCTGGATCGGCACGCCGCGGCCCGCCGCCGCGGCGGCCAGGGTGCGGCCCACGCCGGTGGAGCCGGTGAATGACAGCCCGTCCAGCGCCGGATGCTCCACCAACGCGGTCCCGATGGCGCCGGGGCCAATCACCAGATTCAGGACGCCGGCGGGCAGGCCGGCCTGTTCCAGCGACTGGGTCAGCCGCATGGCGAGCAGGGGCACTGTGCTGGCCGGCTTCCAGACCACCGTGTTGCCGTATGTCAGGGCGGGGGCGATCTTCCAGGCCGGGATGGCGATGGGGAAGTTGAACGGCGTCACGACGCCCACCACCCCCAGTGGTTTGCGCGTGACGAAGATCTTTTCGCCCCGCCGCGGGGAGGCGTAGATCGCCCCGGCTTCGCGGTCGCCGTCGTTGCCGTAGTAGCGGAAAATCTGCGCGGCGCGCAGCACCTCGCCCTGGCCCTCGGCCAGCGTCTTTCCTTCCTCACGGGCCAGCTCCAGCCCCCAGGCCTGCGAGTTCGCTTCCAGGATCGCCGCCGTGCGCAGCAGCACCGCGCCGCGTTCATGGGCCGGGGTGCGGGCCCAGCCATGCTTCGCCGCTACAGCGCTGGCCATGGCGCGGTCGACGTCGGCCGGTCCGGCCTGCAGGCCGTGCGCCACCGTCTCGGCCGGGCGGGCGGGATTGACGGAGGTGATGATGCCTCCGTCGCCCTGAAACCAGGTGCCCGAGACGTAATGCTGCAGTTCGACTGCTGTAGTCATTGCTGTTCCTTTACTGGCTGCGCCTTAGCGGAAGGCCGGGATGCCGGTGATGTGGTTGCCGAGGATCAGGGTGTGGACCTCGTCGGTGCCCTCATACGTGCGCACGGATTCGAGGTTGTTGGCGTGCCGCAGCGGCGAATAGTCCAGGGTGATGCCGTTGCCGCCCAGCATGGCGCGGGCATCACGGCAGATCTGGATGGCCTCGCGGCAGTTGTTGAGCTTTCCTACGGAGATGTGGTGCGGCTTGAGCTGGCCGGCTTCCTTGAGGCGGCCGATCTGCAGTGCCAGGAGCATGCCCTTGTTGATTTCCAGGGCCATGTTGACCAGCTTTTCCTGGGTCAGCTGGTAGCCCGCCAGGGGCTTGTCGAACTGCAGGCGCTCCTGCGAGTAGCTGACGGCCGTCTCGTAGCTGTCGCGCGCGGCCCCCATGGCTCCCCAAATGATGCCGTAGCGGGCTTCATTGAGGCACTCGAACGGACCGCGGAGTCCCTTGGCGTTCGGCAGTATCGCGGTGGACGGGAGGCGGACCTCACTCAGTTCGATGTCGCACTGGATGGAGGCGCGCATGGAGAGCTTGGGCTCAATCGGGGTGGCCTTGAACCCGGGGGTGTCGGTGGGCACGATGAAGCCGCGCACGCCGTCGTCGGTCATGGCCCAGATGATGGCGATCTGGGCGATCGAGGCCAGGCCGATCCAGCGCTTGGAGCCGTTGATGACCCAGCCGTCCCCGTCGCGGCGGGCGAAGGTCTTCATGCTGCCGGGATCGGAGCCGGCCGTGGGTTCCGTCAGGCCGAAGCAGCCGACGATGTCGCCGGCGGCCATCCCGGGCAGCCACTGGTTCTTCTGCTCCTCGGAGCCGTGCTTGTAGATGGCGCTCATCGCGAGGGAGCCCTGCACGCTGACGAAGGTGCGCAGGCCTGAATCGCCTGCCTCAAGTTCCATGGCGGCGATGCCGTATTCCACGGCGGAACGGCCCGGGCAGCCGTAACCCTTCAAATGCATGCCAAGCAGGCCCAGCCCGGCCATGTCCTTGATGATCTCGACCGGGAAGATGGCCTGCTCGTACCAGGCGGCGATATTGGGCCGGATGGTGCTGTCCACAAAGGACCGCACCTTGTCCCGCATGGCCAGTTCTTCGGGGGTGAAGAGGGAGTCGATGTTCAGCAGGTCAGAGGATTCGTTCATGGTGTTCTCCAAGAGTTTGCGGGGCTGGGGACTTAGACGGCTGCCAGTGCCGCGGCACTGGCAGTGTCCGTGTCTGTCTGAGCGGCATTGGCGGCCACGATGGCGTTGCGCAGCACGCCGAGGCCGTCCCGGATCAAGTCCGGACCAATGACCAGGGGCGGCAGCAGCCGGATCACGTTGCCGTGGGTGCCGCAGACCAGGACCAGGACGCCCTGCCGGTGGCAGGCGGCCGCCACCTGGGCCGCAAGATCGGCGCGCGGTTCCAGCGTGTCCTTGTCCGCGAATTCGACGGCGAGCATGGCGCCGCGGCCGCGGAACTCGGCAATGATGGCCGTGCTGTCGACGAGGGGCTGCAGCACCTCGCGGGCGGTTGCCTCGATGGTCACGGCGTTCGCCAGCAGCGTGCCGTCTTCGAAGGCCTCGAAAACGCCCAGCGCGGCGGCGCACGCCACCGGGTTTCCGGCGTACGTGCCGCCCAGGCCGCCGGCGTGCGGGGCGTTCATGAGCTCGGCCCGTCCGGTGACCGCGCTCAGCGGCAGGCCGCCCGCCAGGGCCTTGGCGGTCAGGGTGAGGTCGCCGGCGACGCCTTCGTGCTCGCTCGCAAAGAGCCTGCCGGTGCGCCCCATGCCGGTCTGGATCTCGTCCATCACCAGCACGATGCCGTATTTGGTGGCCAGCTCCCGCAGTCCGGCCAGGAAGCCGGGGGCGGGCACCAGGAAGCCGCCTTCACCCTGGATGGGTTCGATGACCATGGCGGCAAACGATCGGGGATCGTTCTCCAGCAGCAGCGCCTCGACGCCGGCCAAGGCGGTGGCCGCCGTGGCGTCCCCGCCGCCTCTGGCCCACAAGCGGGTGGCCGTGGGAGCGCGGAAGACCTCTCCCGGGAACGGGCCGAAGTTCTTCTTGTACGGGTTGACCTTGGCGGTCATGGCCATCGTGAGGAGAGAGCGGCCGTGGTAGGCGTCGTCGAATACCAGCACGCGTTCCCGGCCCGTGGCAGCGCGGGCAATCTTGACGGCATTTTCCACGGCTTCCGCGCCGGTGGAGAAGAGTGCGGTGCGCTTTTGGAAGTCTCCCGGGACATGCGCGTTCAGCCACGCGGCCACCTGCGTGAAGGAATCGTACTCGGTCACCATGAAACAGGTGTGGGTGAACCGGGCCATCTGGGCGGCCACGTGCGCCTGGACCTGGGCGTTCACGGCGCCCACGCTGGTCACGGCGATGCCGGAGGCGAAGTCGATGATGCGGTTGCCGTCAACATCTTCCAGGATTCCACCGGAGGCACGGTTGATGAAGACGGGCATGGTCACGCCGAAGCCGGAGCTGACCTGCGCTTCGCGCTCGCGGTGCAGGGCTGTGGAGACGGGGCCGGGAATGGCGGTGGCAAGGTGACGGGTCTGGGGGAGGCTGTCTGTGGAACTGGTCATGTAGACAAGGTAATGTGCCCTCCCTCGCCTGACATTGGATGGTGCATCCAATTTTGAGTCCAAATTGGTTAGAATATCCAAAGGATTCGTGTCTGCCCTGAAAGGACCGCCGAGTGATCAGCCTGGCCCAACTGCATAGCCAACTCGGCAGCGATCTCCGCCCGGCCGCGGGAGGCGCGGTGGCCGTGCGGCAGATCTCGGGTGTGCACATCTCCGAGCTCGACGATCCCACGCCGTATCTGGAAGGCGGCGAGTTGCTCCTCACGACGGGCATCCCCGTCTCGGGCGGAGAAGCCAAAGTGCAGGCCTACGTCCGGCGACTTGTGGAGCGCAACATCGCGGCTCTGGGCCTCGGCCTGGGGGCCGGCGTGGATGAGGTGCCGCCGGCTTTGAGTGCCGCCTGCGCCTCGGCCGGGCTGGAGCTTCTGGTGGTGCCCGACGGCACGCCGTTCATGAACGTCTCCCGCGCCTATTGGGACCTCGTGGGCCGCGAAGGCCAGGCCGACCTGACCGCCAGCCTCGGCACGCAGACGGCGCTGGCCCGGGCCGCGACGCAGGCGGATGCGCTCCCTTCCGTGGTCAAGGCCCTGGCCCAGGCGCTGGGCGGTTGGGTGGCGTACCTTCCGGCCGACAGCGGGGCGGAAACACTGTGGCCGGCGGACAACCACACGATTGTGGAGCAGCTGCGCAGGGAGACCTCGCGGCTTGACATGGCCGTGACGCATTCGGCCTCCACGTTTCAGATCCACGGCACCGACGTCGTGGAGTATCCCGTGCTGGTGGGGCGGCGGACGGTCGGGTTCCTGGCCATTGGTGCCGGGCGCAAACTGACCCGTGCTGACCGGCAGATCATCATGACGGTGTGTGTGTTGCTCTCGCTCAAGGCGGCCCAGCAGCTGGAGAGCGACGCCACCGCTTCCGCGCTCGGCTCGGCCGTGACCAAGCTCTTTCTCACCGGACATGTTGACGCCGGCCGGGCCCTTGCACCGGACCTGGGCATCGTCGCGCCCACCGGCGCAGTGCGGCTCCTGGTGGTGCGTGGCGAGATCGATCCCGCGACGGTTTCCGGGGAGCTGGAGTCGAGGCTGCGCGCCGGGACCGGATGGGCTGGCTGGACTGAGGCCGGTGGTGCCCTGCGCTCCTGCCGCCTGCGCCACGTGGCCGGCGGCCTCAGCTATTACGTGCTGGACGCGGAATACCGCGACGCCGGTACTCCCGGCATTCCCGGCAGCGCCGGCAGCACTGCGCAGCCGGAGCAGTACGACGGCGGAGCCGGCAACGCCGCCGTTACGGCCGTGCTGAGCCGGCCGATGCCGCTGGAACGGGTGCACGAGGAGGCCGGACAGCTGGCCGCCACGGTGCGTGCGCTGGCTGCCGGGCAGATTGTCGACGCACCGGAGGGGGCCCTGGATCCGCGGGCCCAAGGCTGGGTGGCGGCGCTGCGCGGGTACCAGCGCGCCGACCTGGTCGGAACCGTCCGCGCCTATCTGCGGCACCGGGGCCAGTGGGAGGGCGCCGCCCGCGAGCTGGGGATCCACCGGAACTCGCTGCGCCACCGGATGGGAATAGCGGCGGAACTGCTGCAGGCGGATCCGGACGATCCCGACGTCGCCGCTAACCTCTGGCTGGCACTGCGCTGGGCCTAGCGCCGGACTGGTTAGCGCGGTCAGCGCGGTCGGACAGCCACGCCCGGACGGGGTCGCTGTGTTCGCCCAGCGACGGCGGAGCCGCTGCGGGGGCCGGGAACGCAGGCGTCCAGGTAATGGGATGGCGGATCTGCCTTCCGGCCGGCTGGCCGGCCGCGTTGCGGACCTCGATAGTCGGTTCAAGCCCCAGTGACTCGGCGTACTCAAGACCCTCGTCGATGCCTGCGACATGGCCGGCCGGGACGCCGGCGTCGATCAGCTTTCCCTGCCAGGTGAGGGCAGACGACGCGGACAGGGCATCCTCCAACAGGGGCACCAGCTCGGTGCGGTGCTCCACCCGCGCGTTGTTGGTCGCAAAGCGCGGGTCACTGGCCAGCCCGGCAATGCCCAGAACCTGGGTCAGCTTGGCGAACTGTCCGTCGTTGCCGCAGGCCACTGCCAGCGGCGCATCCGCACACTCCAGCAGCTGGTAGGGCACGATCGAGGGGTGGGCGCTGCCCATCCGGTGCGGAACCTTGCCCGCGCCCAGGAAGGCCTGGCCCTGATTGGCCAGCGCGCCCTGCAGGCTCGAGAGCAGGTTGAGCTCCAGGTGGGCCCCGCGCCCCGAGACTCTACGGGCCGCCAGTGCGGCAAGGACGCCAATGGTGGTGTCCTTGGCCGTCAGGACGTCGACGAGCGCGACGCCGGCCTTGGTGGGGCTGCCGTCTTTCTCCCCGGTGATGCTCATCAGTCCGCCAAGGGCCTGGACGATGAAGTCATAGCCCATCAAGTTGGCCCCGCCCGTGCTGCCAAAACCCGTGATCGAGGCGTAGATCAGGCCGGGGTTGGCGGCGGAAAGCTCCGCATAGCCCAGGCCCAGCTTCGC
Source organism: Arthrobacter sp. H-02-3 (assembly GCF_003097355.1). Classification (GTDB taxonomy): domain Bacteria; phylum Actinomycetota; class Actinomycetes; order Actinomycetales; family Micrococcaceae; genus Arthrobacter; species Arthrobacter humicola. Next base: position 17,306 of record NZ_PYUI01000008.1, on the reverse strand, counting down.
CATCCCGCCGGGCTTGAAGTTTTCCACCAGGACATCGGCACGCAGGACCAACTCCCTGGCCAGCTGCAGGTCCCCGGGGTCGGCAAGGTCCAGGCAGACGGATTCCTTGTTGCGGTTCGCGCTCTCAAAGTAGGTGGCCCCGGTGGGGGAATACGGCGGCCCCCAGCTGCGGGTGTCGTCACCGGCGCCGGGGCGCTCCACCTTGATCACCCGGGCGCCCAGATCTGCCAGCGTCATGGTGGCCAGCGGTCCGGCCAGGACACGGGAGAAGTCGGCCACCAGGAGACCCGACAGCGGTCCGGCAGGCATGTCCGCGGGCTCTTGGGCGGCGTCCCGGGCGGCGGAACCGGGCTGGGCGCCGGGCGTCGGAATCATGGGGAGTCCCTTCGTGGAGTGCCCGCGGCACATCGCCGTGCCCGGGCATCTGATCAAGGATTCGAAGCCTAACAAGGCGCAACCACCCGAACATTGGATGAACCGACCTGGCACTGGCTGCTCTGCACAACAACCATCCGCCAACGAGCGTGGCGCTGCGGCGGGCGGCCACGGCGGACCGTGCACCCGCGCGGCCGATAGAGTGGCGCTATGGAAGCAGATCCTTCGGTTCCGGCCAGCCCGGAACGCGGCTGTCCGCAGGCGCCGCGGTGAGCCAGGAACCATCCGCCACCACGCCGTCGCGCGGGGCCCGGGCCGCCGTCTTCGCCCAGCTGACCGGCGCCGGCAGGTCCGAGCAAGTGGCCCAGCGGCTGACCGATGCCATTCTGCTCGGCGTGCTGGCCCCCGGCGACCGGCTGCCCAGTGAGGCCGAGCTGGCCAAGCGCTTTGGCGTGGCCCTCGTGACGGCGCGCGACGCGCTCGGGGCTGTCCGCGAGGCCGGGCTGGTGGAGACCCGGCGCGGACGCGAGGGCGGCAGCTTTGTGCTGGCCACCGAACAGACGCCGGAAAGGCTCCTGCAGGCCCGGCTGCGCGGACTTTCGCAGGTGGAGATCGCCGACCTCGCCGTCTATTTCGGCACGCTGGCCGCCGGCTGCGCGGAACGGGCGGCCGAGCTCGCGTCCACCGATGAAGCCGAACGGCTCACCGCCTGGCTTCACGATGCCGACTTCAGCTCCGCCAGCGATTCCGGCCGGAACGCCGGCGGTTTCTACCTCGAGATCGCCGTCGTCAGCCAGTCGCCGCGCCTGGTGCGCGAGCAGATCCGCCTCCAGGCCGAGTTCGGCCCCATGCTGTGGCTGTGCCTGACCGACCCGGTCATGCGGGCGCGGGTCTATGCGCAAAACCAACGCACCGCCGAGGCGATAGCCGCCCATGACGCCGCCGCGGCCCGTGCCTCGGTCCGGGCACAGATCAGCGACCTTTCCGCCTGGCTGCTGGCAGCCAAGGAACGTCTTGAGCAAGGAGCAGCAGCCGATGGCTGAGAACCACAGTGCGGATTCCGTGCAGGCGCGGGCGCGCAACTGCGCCGCGGCCATCGGAGCGTTGTTCAACGGCGTCTTCGGAACCCTGGACCACTGGCGCAGCCGGGTCGAAGCCTCAACCGCCTGGGGTGCGGGAGAGATCGATCCCGCCGTGTACGCGATGGTCGGTCCGGAACTCACGGCCGCCGACCCGCTGCTGATCGGCGCCGGATTCATCGCGGCACCGGGCGTGGTGCGCGGGAAGGGCCTCCATTTCGCCTGGTGGCTGGGCCCGCTGGAGGACAATCCGATCCTCGGCACCACCACCGAGCCGAGCCAGCTGGATCTGGCGTCGCGCGAGTACGCCGACTATCTGCGGGACCTCAGCGCGCTGGAGTGGTACCGGGTTCCCGAAGCCACCGGTGCCCGGCACATCACGGGCCCGTATGTGGACCACTTGTGCACGTGCGACTACATCCTCACGCTCACCGCGCCCGTCGTCGTCGGCGGATCCATGGCTGGAGTGGTGGGCGCGGACGTCCTGGTGCGCCGGCTGGAGCGGGACGCCCTCCCGCTGATGCGCGCCGTGGGCGCCCCGACAGCTCTGGTGAGCGCCGCCGGCCGGGTGATTGTGTCCACCGATCCGCAACTCCCCGTGGGCACTCTTGCCGCCGCAGATGCGGGCCCGGCCTGGACCGGCGCCATCACCTGCCCCGGAACCAACCTGAAGGTCCTGGTGCGCACAGCTCAATAATTTAAACATCCCATTTCAGATGAATAAGGTGTAGTCTCACCATGTGGCCGTGAACCAGGTCACATCGTGGCAGGGTTCGCGGCGCGGACCGGCCACCCAATTCATTGAAGGGAACCACATGAGCGTGCGGAATTTGCGGAACTTCGTCAACGGCCAGTTTGTTGACTCGGCCGCCACCAGCCGGCTGGATATCCACAACCCGGCCACCGAAGAAGTCATCGCCACAACGCCCGTTTCCACCGCCGCCGACGTCGCTGCCGCCTACGCGGCGGCCGCGGCGGCGTTTGAAATCTGGAGCGAAACCACTCCCGCAGAGCGCCAGCGGGCGCTGCTGCACATTGCCGGCGCCGTCGAGGCCCGCGCCGAGGAACTGGCCGACCTGGAATGCGCCGACACCGGCAAGCCCCGGGCCGGGATTGTCCCGGATGAGATCGACGTACTCGTGGACCAGATCCGCTTCTTCGCCGGCGCAGCCCGGACCCTGGAAGGGCGCGCCACCGCCGAGTACCTCGCGGACCACAGTTCCTCGATCCGGCGCGAGCCCATCGGCGTCATCGGCCAGGTGGCCCCCTGGAACTATCCGCTGATGATGGCCGCGTGGAAGGTCATTCCCGCGCTTGCGGCGGGTAATACCGTAGTCCTCAAACCCTCCGATTCCACACCGAGCTCCACCCTGCTGTTTGCCGAACTGGCCAGCGAATTCCTCCCTGCCGGCGCGTTCAACGTGGTGCTGGGGGACCGTGAGACCGGCAAGGCCCTGGTGGCCGACGAGGCTCCGGAAATGGTGTCCATCACCGGCAGCGTGCGGGCCGGCATGGAAGTGGCCGGAGCGGCCGCCGCCGACGTCAAGCGCGTTCACCTCGAGCTGGGCGGCAAAGCCCCGGTCATCGTGTTCGACGACGTCGACATCGCCACCGCCGTGGCGGGGATCGTCCCGGCTTCGTTCTACAACGCCGGCCAGGATTGCACCGCGGCCACGCGGCTGCTCGTGCACGAGGACATCCACGATGAGTTCGTGGCTGCTTTTGCCGAGGAAGTGCGGCGCAACGCCAGGACCGGCGGCCCCGCCGAGGACGGAATCCTGTACGGCGCGCTCAGCAGCGCCGACCATCTTCAGCGCGTCGCCGGATTCCTGGAGCGGCTGCCGGAACACGCCACCGTTGAAGTCGGCGGCAAACGCCACGGCGGTGTGGGCTACTTCCACGAGGCCACCGTGGTGTCCGGGCTTAACCAGGACGACGAACTCGTCCAGAGCGAGGTGTTCGGCCCCATCGTCACGGTGCAGAAGTTCTCCACGGACGCCGAGGCCCTGGCCATGGCCAACGACGTGGACTACGGGCTGGCGTCTTCGGTGTGGACCAAGGACCACACCCGGGCCATGCAGTTCGCCAAGCGACTGGACTTCGGCTGCGTCTGGATCAACACCCACATCCCGCTGGTGGCCGAGATGCCGCACGGCGGATTCAAGCACTCCGGGTACGGCAAGGACCTGTCCATGTACGGGCTGGAGGACTACACCCGGATCAAGCACGTCATGAGCTACATCGGTTAAGCCGCCCCGCGAGCCCCCGGCACCCGGAAACCACCGGCATCTCCGGCCGGCACCCCCGCCAGCAACTCCCGCCAATGTCGTCGGAAGGAAACCATGTCTACCGAACCACGCAGTACCACCGAGCTCAACGATAGTGAGCACCTTGCCGTCCTGGGCTACCAGGATTCCTTTGACCGGTCCATGTCCCTGTGGGCAAATTTCGCCCTCGGATTCACGTACCTTTCGCCGCTGGTGGGGGTGTACTCCCTCTTCGCGATCGCCATGGCGGCCGGCGGCCCGCCGTCGGTCTTCTGGATCTTCATCGTGGGGGCCGGACAAATGCTGGTGGCACTGGTCTTCAGCGAGGTGGTCTCGCAATACCCCATCCACGGCGGCATCTATCCGTGGACCAGGCGGCTGTGGGGCCGGCGCTACGCCTGGATGGCCGCCTGGGTCTACATCTGGGCCATGATTGTCACCATTACCGCGGTGGCCGAATTCGGCAGTGGCTTCCTGGCCAGCCTGTTCGAGGTTGAGGTGACCCGGGAAACCACGCTTGGCCTGACGGTACTGCTCCTTGTTGTGGCGCTGGCCTTGAACTTCACCGGTACCAAGACGATGGCGCGGGTGGCCCGGATCGGGCTGGCTTCCGAGCTGATCGGCGTGATCGCCGTCGGCCTCTACCTGTTGATTTTCCAGCGCAAGCAGAGCTTCGGCGTGTTCTTCGACTCGATGGGGGTGGAGGGCGATGGCAGTTACCTGCACGCCTTCATGGGGGCCGCCCTGGCCGGGCTCTTCCTGTTCTACGGCTTTGAAGCCTGTGGCGACGTGGCGGAGGAAGTCGCCAGTCCGGCGCGGCGGATCCCGCGGGCCATGATGATGACCATTGTGGTCGGAGGCGTCTCGGCGCTGTTCTCCTTCGGCGGCTATGTGCTGGCGGCGCCCAACCTGCAGGAAATCGTCAACGGCCAGGACCCTGACCCGATCCCCGCCATCCTGGAATCGGCCCTCGGGCCGGTAGGTGCCAAGATCTTCCTGGTGGTTGCGATCACGGCCTTCTTGTCCTGCGTGCTGAGCCTGCAGGCAGCGGCCAGCCGGCTGATCTTCTCCTTTGCCCGTGACGGCATGGTGCCCGGCCACCGCTGGCTCTCCAGGGTTTCCGGCACCGCCAGGGTCCCCGCAAACGCCCTCATCGTCGCCGCGAGCATTCCGTTGGCCATCTGCGTCATCATCTATCTGGGGTCCGACGAGCTGCTCACGCAGATCACCTCCTTTGCCGTACTGGGCATCTACATTGCGTTCCAGTCGGTGGTGCTCGCCTCCCTGCGCCAGCGCCTCAAGGGATGGCGTCCTGCCGGGCCGTTCAGCCTGGGCGCCGCAGGGTTCGCGATCAATGTCGCGGCCCTGGCCTACGGCATCTTTGCCATGGTGTTGCTGGCTTGGCCCGGCTCCACGGGTGTCTTTGTCACCGACTGGACCGTCCTGATCGGCCTTGCCGTTGTGGCGGGCACCGGCCTCCTCTACCTCCTGCTGGCCCGCCCGGACGCCAAATCGACGGCGCCGGCCGGCGACGCGATCGACGTCGCCGCCAAGCTGCGGGCCGGCAGTGCCCGGCAAGCAGCGGTCAACTAACGCACCAACGAAAGAGCAGACAGTGAAAAGTATTGAACGCGATGTTGTCATCATCGGCGCCGGCCCGGCCGGGCTCAACGCCGCCCGGGACCTGAAAGCGGCGGGCCTGACGGTTGCCGTGCTGGAGGCCCGTGACCGGGTTGGCGGCCGGACCTGGACCAGCACCATTGACGGCGCCATGCTTGAAATCGGCGGCCAGTGGATATCACCGGACCAGACGGCACTCAAAGGCCTGCTGGGCGAGCTGGGCCTGGAAACATTCAGCCGCTACCGCGAGGGCCAGTCTGTCTACGTCGCCCCGGACGGCACCCGCAGCCTCTACACGGGGGAAATGTTCCCGGTGTCCGAGCGCACCGAGGCCGAAATGCGCCGGCTTATTGGCATCCTGGATGAGCTGGCCGCCGAGATCGGCGCCGAGGAGCCGTGGGCGCACCCCCGGGCCCGCGAACTCGACACCGTCTCGCTGCACCACTGGATGCGCCAGCTTTCCGATGACGACGAGGCCTGCGCCAACATCGGCCACTTCCTGGCCGGCGGCATGCTCACCAAGCCGGCGCACTCCTTCTCCGCGCTGCAAGCCGTGCTGATGGCGGCATCGGCGGGCTCGTTCTCGAACCTGGTGGACGAGGACCTGCTGCTGGACCAGCGCGTGGTGGGAGGGATGCAGCTCGTGTCGGAGACCATCGCCGCCGCACTGGGGGACGACGTCGTCCTTGAGTCCCCGGTGCGGACCCTGCGCTGGGACGAAAACGGCGTCACCGCCGTCTCGGACCGGGCCACGGTGAACGCCCCGTACGCCATCATGGCCGTGCCGCCGAACCTGTACTCGCGCGTGAGTTTTGACCCGCCGCTGCCCCGCCGCCAGCACCAGATGCACCAGCACCAGTCGCTGGGCCTGGTCATCAAGGTGCACGCCGTCTACGAAACGCCGTTCTGGCGCGAAGAGGGCCTCTCCGGCACCTGCTTCAGTCCCGATCTGGTGGTCCAGGAAATCTACGACAACACCAATCACGAGGACCCGCGCGGAACCCTGGTGGCCTTCGTGCCGGATGAGAAGGCGGACGCGATGTTCGCCCTCGACGCCGGCGAACGGCGTCGGGTGATCCTCTCGGCCATGGCGGAGTCCTTGGGCCCGAAGACCCTGGAACCGGTGGTGTATTACGAGTCCGACTGGGCCTCCGAGGAATGGACCCGCGGCGCCTTCGCCTCCAGCTACGATCTGGGCGGCCTGCACCGCTACGGCGCGGACCAGCTCACCCCGGTGGGACCCATCTACTGGGCGTCCTCGGACCTGGCAGCCGAGGGCTACCAGCATGTGGACGGCGCGGTCCGGATGGGTCGGGCCACGGCGGCCCGGATCCTGGACCGCGACGCCGCCAGCACGGAGGCCGCCGCGTAGCGGCCGCACCGCCCGGCCTTCCAGCGACGCGGGGTCACTTACGGCCCATAATTCCGGGCCGTAGGTGACCCCGCGTTGCTTGTGCCGTCGCTACGTTCCCTGCACGCGCTCCACGAATTGGGCGGTGCGGGCCGCCAGCCCGTCGATCTGCCGCAGCACGACGGCGGCGGGGTCCGGATTGATCTCGTTGGCCGGAGGCTCCACCCGGACATTGCGGCAGCAGAGGAACTCGGCGCAGATCAAGGTGCCCAGGGTGTTGCCGTTGCGGCCGGACTGCCCTGCGCGCTTGGCCACCCAGAGCAGGACATCGTCCTTGGAGAACACATCCCGGCACAGCTCGCAGAGCACGGAGCGGTTCTTCTTGGCCCCGCCTTCAGGGGCCCGGAGCATGATTCCGGTGGGACCCTTCGTCCCGGGCACCACGAGATAGCCGCGCAGGGGCATCTTCTCGTCCCGCCAGGCCAGGAAGTCGAGCTTTTCCCAGTCCAGGGTGTCGAAGTTTTTGGGCAGATTGAGCTTCGCGGCTTCTGACCGGCTCGCGTTGATGAAGGACGAGCGGATCTGCTGCGGCGTGATTTTTTGCATGACGGAAACTTTCGGAATCGAAGAGGTGCCGCCCGGGCGGGCCTACTGCGCGCCAAGGCGGAACGGGGGCAGACGAGTGCCAGCCTGCGACTCCGGTTAGGATCGGGCGTCTCCGCGTGGTGATTCAGCAGCGGGACGGGATTGTTCGGAAAGGGCCGGCAGTAGCGCGGGCGCGTAGCAGGCCACAGCGGCCACCCCGCTAACCGTGGCAGCGGTGATCGTCGCGATCCGCATGCTCACCCCCCGTTCCAAGAGTTCCCCGGTTCTGATGATCCGGGTCCGTTTATCCGGAGAGCCCATCCTTGCAAAGCCCTGAATTCCTGTCCAGTCGACTGCAAGAACCCGGACCACAGGGTGGTCTGCCGTTCTCCAACGGACGCTCCCGCTTCATCTCAGGCAGTGGGCGACGCAACCAGGGGCGCGGTATCGCTCAGCCGCCGCAACTTGGGAATGGGGATCCGTTTGTTGATGGCGACGGCGGTGCCCGAGCCGTCGTCGTGGGACCACCGCATGAGGGCAGGTCCGCCGGCGGGATCGCCTTCGAGGAACTCAGGGGCACCGGCTAAGGGCAGGAAGCCGCTCGCCTTCAGGCTGAGGCCGAACTGCTCGGTCCAGAAGTAGGGCTGGAAGTCGAGCTCCGGTGCTTCATCGCCCCGTACGAGAGCCAAGGCCGCGGCCTTGCTCTGCTCGATGGCGCTGGTCCACAGGGGAACGCGCTGGATGCCGTGCTTGGTCGGGAACGCGGCCACGTCTCCTGCGGCGATGATGCCGGGACGGACGCGCCCGCGGGCGTCGACTTCGAGCCGGCCGTTGGTCAGTAGGCCGCTGGAGGCGAGCCACTCGACGTTGGGGGCATCTCCTACGGCACTGACCACGAGTTCGGCTTCGATGGTTGAACCGTCCGCGAGGACAACCAGCGGACGCCCGTCGGCCGTGCGCCCACCGGTGCTGCGCAGTTCGACCGCGTGGGACGGCGCTAGCTTGAGCCCGTGGCGGCGGGCTGCGGCAAGGAAGGCACCGGACAAGTACGGGCCCAGCTGTCTGGTCAGCGGACGGTCATGAGCCACCAGGGTTACCTCGCAGCCCGCGGAGAGGCACCCGGAGGCGATCTCCATACCCAGGGCACCTCCACCAATGACGACGACGGACGGCCGGTTCGTGAGCCGGCGGCGCAGCGTCAGCGCGTCCTCCAGATTGCGCAGGGTCAGTTCGCCGTCGCAGCGGCCCGCATTTCCCTCGGTCTTGGGGCCGGTACCGAGGAGGCGTGCCCGGGAGCCGGTGGCGATGACCACGGCGTCGTACGGAAGGCCGCTGCCGTCGTCGAGGTGCACCACTTTCCGGTCGGCATCAAGCCCCGACGCGCTCACGCCCCGGACCTCCTGTGCCTCGTGGGTGGACGGCGGCAGCTGATGGGACGTCATGTCGTCGGCGTCCAGCAGGGCAGCCTTCGAGAGGGCGGGGCGGCTGTACGGTGCATGGGGCTCGTCGCCCACGATGGTCAGATCGCCGTCGAAGCCTGCCGCCCTCAGGGAGTCTGCCGCGGTAAGGCCGGCGATGCCATTTCCGACGACGACGATGCGTTTCAGTGTCATGCTCATGCCAGCCGCAGCGCGGCAACCGGGCAGACGCGAACCGCGGCCTTTGCCGGTTCCACGTCGTTGTCGACCGTCTCGATGTCCAGCACGAGTTCGCCCTCTTCGTCCAAGTGCATCAGCTGTGGGGCAACGTCCTCGCACAGGCCGTGGCCTTCGCAGCGCGGTCGATCGAGGACAATCTTCATGGCTTTCTCCTTTGAAAACGGTGGCGTGGATCACAATCAGAGCGTATGTTGAGTTTCCCAGCTGTATAGCATGTTCACAAATGAATATTGCTCATCCTTGATATGCACCGTATGAATGGCCGGGTAAGCTGGGCCACGCGCCGGAAAAGCGGCGTGCGACAAGGGAGGTGTGCAATGGCAATGAAGCCGAGACTGACCTGGAATGCGAAAGACAGTTTTGTGTCGTATGTGGAGGCCCGCGACCTCGAATTGCGGGACCCGCGCATCCAGCAGCTGAGTCCGCTGCACGCTGTTTTCCCGGCGAGTCATGCCCGGTAGCCAGGGAAGATCCGGGATGGACGGAGAGCTGGCCCGGCTGGCTTCGGTCGACCTCAACCTCCTGGTGCCACTCCTGGCGCTGCTTGACGAGCGGTCGGTGACGGACGCTGCGGCCAAAATCGGTCTGTCGCAGCCGGCCATGAGCCATGCGCTGACACGCATGCGGCGCATGCTCAGCGATGAACTCCTCGTGCGGCAGGGGCGCGGAATGGTGCTGACGCCGCGGGCCGCGGAGCTTTTGCCGGCACTGCGCCAGATGCTGACGCAGACGGCCCGGCTCGTCAATGCCGCCCCGTTTGACCCCGCAACCGACGAGCGCCTGATCACTGTGGCAATGACCAACAGCACCGCGTTCGTCATCGGCAGCGCGCTCACCCGGCTGCTGGCCGAGCGTGCGCCGAACACGGTCCTGCGGTTGCGAACCACGTCCTCGCCGACCATCGCGGTGTTCGCGGACGATGCGGCGGACGTCATTCTGCTCCCCGAGACATTCGCCACGCCGTATCCGCGGGAGCGCCTGTACGACGACCGCTGGGTCGTCGTCACTTCGTGGGACTCACCGCGGCAGGCCAGCGCTCTGGAGCTCCTGGAGACGGTGCCCCATGTGATGCTGGACGCGGCCCCGGAACGCCTGCGGCCCTACGAAATCCTCGACGAGCGCAAGGTGCCGTACACGGTCCGGCAACGCGTGTCCGACTACCTGTTCATTCCCCACCTGATCGCCCAGGCCGGTGGGGTGGCGGTCCATCGGTACCAGGTCGGCTTGGCATTCGAGGGCCGGTTCGACCTGCGCATGGAGGAGTTCCCCTTCCCCATCCAAACCCTGGGCATCGACATGGTGTGGAACCCGTGGCTCGCGGAGGACCCGTTCAAGGACTGGCTGCGGGGGATCCTTCTGGAGGCCGCCGTCCCTCTGCGGGCCCGGTACGGTCCTGTGCCCGCCAGATCCGGGCCGCCCGTGTGACCCATTCAGTGCCTGCACCGGCCTGCCTGGGGCGAATGACACCCGCCTGTTAACCCCGCTGTTCCCTGATGGCCGGATGGACTGGCTACCGTGGACGCGTGGTTGGAGACATTCTTGGTGCGGGCCCGGGGGGCCGGCGGCTGTTCGTTGCCCTGGGCGATTCCTTCACCGAGGGTGTGGGCGACTATGACCCCCGGTTCCCCAATGGCGTGCGGGGCTGGGCGGACCGGGTCGCGGAGAAACTGGCCAAGGCGCAGCCGGGGTGGCAGTACGCCAATCTGGCCATCCGCAGCAAACGGCTGCGCCACATCATCGCCGAACAGCTCGGACCCGCCGTGGCCATGGAGCCGACGCTCATTACGCTGTACGCGGGCGGCAACGACATCCTGGATTTCGGCACGGACATTGCGGCCCTCATGCAGGACTATGAGTCCCTGGTGGAGGCGCTCGCTGGCACGGGAGCGACGCTGGTGCTGTTCACCGGCTTCGACGTCAAGGTCTCCGCGCTCCTCGAGCCGCTGAAGAAGCGCAACGCCTTCTATAACGAGCGGGTCCGCGAGATCGCCGGCCGCTACGGCGCGGTATTGGTGGACTACTGGTGCTTCGACGCATTCCATGACCCGCGGATGTGGGATTCGGACCGGCTGCACATGTCCAAGGCGGGCCATAAATACCTTGCCGCGCAGGTCCTGGATCATCTCGGTGTGCCCCATACGATCAAGCCCAGGAAATGGGAGCCGCCGGTGAAACAGGGCCTGCGCGAGTGGGAACGCCGGCAGCGCCGCTGGGTGCGCGACTGGGTGTTGCCCCTGTTCGGACGGAAGCTCCGCGGGGTCACCCTCGGCGACCAGCTCCGGCCGCGCTGGGCGGAACCCGTAAAGGTCCCGCGGAAGGGCGGCCTGAAGAAACTGTTGCAGGCGCAGCACGACGGCGGTTAGGCCGGATCCCGGCAGCCGCCCGGCCCGCGCTCCGGGCCAGCCTCGACTCAGCTGTCCAGCAGGTTTTCGAAGCCGGGGGCCACCCTGTTGGCGTGGAATTCCATGACCTCGAAGTCAGCCACACCGTTGACATAAAACGGGTCCTTGGCGAGGGCGGCGTCCAGGCTGTCCCTGTCCGCGTTGGAGAGCAGCAGGCCGCCGGTGCGTGGGATCTTGCGCCCGGCGACCATGAAGATGCCCTCATCGAAGGCCGCCTGCAGCCACGTGACGTGGGCCGGGAGGTGGAACTCCACAATGTCGTCGGGGACCTTGTATGTCAGGGAGACTACGTACATGCGGCCAGCCTACCGGTAGCGGGTCGCGGACAGGACGGAACTTTTCCGAGAATCCCCGGCCGAAGTTGAATCGTCAAGCTTCAAGTCTCCTAGAATGTAGCCATGACCGAACCCCGCTGGCTCAATGCCGACGAACGCCGGGCCTGGCTGGCCCTGCTGAGCATCACTACGCTGCTGCCGGCCGCCTTGGACACCCAGCTTCATGCCGCGGGGAAGCTGTCCCTGTTCGACTACAACGTGCTGGCGATGCTCTCCGAGGCCGAGGGGCGTTTCCTGCCCATGAGCGAGCTCGCCGCGCGCACCAGCGCTTCGCTGTCCCGGCTCTCCCACGTTGTCACCAAGCTGCAGAACCGCGGCTGGCTTGAGCGCCGCCCGCACCCCGGTGACGCCCGCGTCACCACAGCGCACCTGACCGACGCCGGCATGGAGACGATCGTGAAGCTCGCCCCGGGCCATGTGGAGGCCGTCCGGTCGCTCTTCCTCGACGCCTTGAGCCCCAAAGACGTCGCGGACCTGGCCCGGATCGGCGAGAATATCGTCGCCCGCCTCGACGACGATCACTGGATCCTGCGCGACAACTAAGCGCGACAATTGAGCGCGGAAGCTGGACGCGCCGCCGTCTTTGTTGCTTGCGGCAACTGCTGGCAGACTTGGTTCATGGATTTCACGTCCCGGTATGTAGCCCTTGGAGACTCGTTTACGGAAGGCGTCGGCGACGACGACCTCACCCGTCCCAACGGCGTCCGGGGCTGGGCGGACCGGGTGGCAGAGCAGCTCGGCGCCGCCGATCCGGCCTTCGGCTACGCGAACCTCGCCATCCGGGGCAGGAAACTGCGCCAGATCATGGCCGAGCAGGTGGACGCCGCCGTCGCACTCAAGCCCACCCTGGTGAGCATCTACGCCGGCGCCAATGACATCCTCCGGCCCAAGATCGACATTGATGACCTGCTCGTGGAATACGACGCCGGGATCCGCAAGCTCGCGGCCACCGGCGCCACCGTGGTCATGTTCACGGGCTTCGACGCGCGCGGCTCCAAGATATTCGGCACCATGCGCGGCCGCACCGCCATCTACAACGAACTGGTGCGCGGGATCGCCGGCGACCACGGTGCCCTACTGGTCGATTACTGGCGCTTCAGCGAATACTACGACTGGGGCATGTGGGCCACGGACCGGATGCACATGTCCGCCGCCGGCCACGCGAACATGGCCAAACGGGTCCTGACGGTCCTGGAACATGAACACTCGATTGACGTCCCGCCCATGACGCCGGTGCCGGAACTGGGCCGCGCGGACGCCATCCGTGCCAACGCCCGCTGGGTCCGTGAATTCGCCGGCCCGTGGGTTGTCCGGCGCGTCACCGGCAAGTCGTCCGGGGACGGTCTGCAGCCGAAGTACGGCCAGCTCACGCGTCTCTAAGGGGAAGACCCGGCAGTTCAGGCGCGGAATCCCGGCGTCGCGAGCAGTTCCCCGTCGCGGCGGACGGCGAGCACATCGATTTCCCAGCCGTCCGTGGCCCGGTGCAGCATCGCGGTGCCGCCCGCGACGATCGCCGTGGCCAGCACATCGGCCGTCACAATGTCCGCCGCGGCCACGGAGACCTGGGTAAACTCCGCGCCGCCGGCTCCGGCCGTCCAGATGTGGTCACCCCGCTCCGCCGAACCCGACGTCGCCAAGGCACGCCGGGTGCCTGTCTTCAAGTCGGCAGGCCCGCCCAGCTCGAACGCGGAAAGCAGAGCCGTACGGTCCTGCGGGTCAACCACCCCTGCCGCCCAGGAGGCTCCGCTGCCCGGAACGGGCGAGCCCATCACCAGCACATCGCCCCCGGCGTTCAGGCACCAGTCGGTGATCCCTTGGGACTGCAGCGTCTCGCCTGCCTTCGCGATCGCGTAGCCCTTGATGAGCCCGGAAAGGTCCAGCACGCCGTCGGGCCGTTCCGGTGAGAACGCACCCTCCGTCATGAGCCGCCAGCCCACGGCATCCGCGTACCGGTCCCGCATCCCGGCGGACGCTTCCCGAAGCGAAAGCTCCCCGCGGGCCAGCCTGCTGGCCTCGGAATCGGGGCGGTACAGGCTGAAGGATTCATCCAGCCGGGCAAACACCCGTTCGACGGCGGCGACGGCGGCGTCGAGTTCGTGGTCGGCGACGGCGGCCCCGGCAGGAACGGTCAGACTGATGACGGTTCCCATGGAGCCAAACGTCCTGGCCTTCAGAGCAGAACCGCCCAGCTCAGAGATTGGCTGCATCGAGGGCCGCCTGCAGGGAGGAGAGGTACGCGTCGCTGGTCACCGTGGCACCGCCGATGGTCTGCACGTTCGCGGACTGTGCCTGAAGCACTTCCGATCGCAGCAGCGGCGCCGCCCGGTTGCTGATGGCGACGGACCTCCGGTCTTCATCCGTGAGCTGGAGGGCCGTTACATCGGTGATTTTCCCTCCACTGACCGTGATCTGCACCTGGACGTTCCCGAAGCGGGTCTGGCTCACGGAGCCGGCGAAGGTTCCGCTGCCATTCCCGGCGCCGGCCGCTGAGGTGGTGGTTTCCGTCGAACCGGTGGATCCGGTTGCCCCGCTTCCGGAAGCTGCCCCGGAGGTGCTTGTGCCGGAGCTACTCCCGGACCCGCTGCCCGTGGCGGCAGACGCGCCGGTCGATCCGGTCGTTCCGGTCGTTCCGGCGGAGGTACCGATGGACGAACCTGCCGCCTCCGTCACGTGGCTGCCGGACTGCCATCCGACCAGGAGGATTCCGGCCGAAGCCAGGGTTGCTGAAACTGCTGCGCGAATTCTCACCAGTCAAACCTTTCGTAGTGAAGCTGTTCTTCCCGCACGCCTGCTGCTCGTGCGTCTTTGAGGACGTTTTGGGCCCAGGCTGCCGGTCCACAGACGTAGACGTCGGCCTCGGCGATGTTTGGTGCGTAGCTCCCCAGCCGGTATCCCGAACGGGTGGCGTCGGCGGGAAGCCACGTCTCGACGCCCGCCGGGCGGCGCCCGGTGAGGTGGTACAGGGTCGCGCCACGGCGTTGGCAAAGGTCCATGATCTCTTTGCCCAGGTACAGCTCCTTTTCGCTGCGGCCACGCAGAATGACGGTGGCGTCCCCTGGGTTGAAAGGCGTGCTTTCCAGCAGCGCCCGGATAGGGGTGATCCCGATGCCGGCACCGATCATCACGACGTGATTCCGGCTCCTGGCCGCGGTGCTGAAGAGTCCGTAGGGGCCTTCAATGGCCACTTTTGTGCCGCGTTTCAGCCGGGCCAACTGGGACGAGCCCTTGCCGAGGTTGCGGACCGTGATCCGCAGGGAGCCGCTGGGGCCGAGCTGGAGGGGCTCCGCGGAGAGGCTGAAGGGGTGCGGGTGCCACCACATGCCGGGAGCGAGGAACCGCCAGATGAAGAACCTGCCGCCGGCGCCCGTCAGTTCGTCAAGGTGACGCCCGGTCATCTCAATACTGACGACGCCGGGGGCGACCTGCACAACGCGGCTGACGCTAAGTTTGTGCCGGGTAGTGGCCACAATCGGCTCCAGAACCCGGTTATGCAGGAGCGCGGCGCCGGTACCGATGCAGGCAGCCAGCCAGTACCAGCGCTGCCAGGTGCCCGGTGCGAAGAGGCCTCCGACGCTGAACTGATGAGGGATGGACGTCAGCACTGCGGCATAGGTCAGCAGGTGGACGGCGTACCAGAACTCGTAAGGGAACCGGCGCCGGACGGCCACCAGAGAAGTGACCACGACGGCGATGAACAGAACCATGGAGATGTAGGCCAGCCACATGTCGGGGACCTGGACCCACAAGTTCACGGCCTCAGTGACGGGATCCAGCCCTTCGGCCATGCCGTAGCCGATCGCAATGAGGATCCCGTGCGCCAGCAGGAGGTACAGGGCCGGCTTGCCCAGCTTGCGGTGGAACTCCAAGGCGCGGTCATGGCCGACGGCGCCATCAATGAAGGGAAGCCGGGCGGCCAGGAGCAGCATCAGGAGCACCAGGTCCATGCCGGCGAGACCGGCCACAATCCCCAGTGCGGTGAAGGAACCGGCGGGAGTCGAGAATCCGGATGCTCCGCCGTCGGCCAGCCACAAAGCGATGGCGCCCGCCAGGGACGCCCAAAAGAGAACAGTCAGCAGATCCGCTCTCAGCAACCGCCGCCGATGTTGCCCCTTAAAGGGGTTCACGGAGCCACGAGAGCTGCGGCGAACCTCGGGACGGGTCGTCAGAAGTTGTGTGTTCATGTATCCAGAGTCGCCCCCCTGCCTATCATTTGGCTGTGAAAATGCTTCGTCCGGCATATGACCTGGAGCGGTTCCCCTCTTTGCGCAGGAGCTCCGGCGGGCATTTTCCGGTACCCCACATGGCGGCGGATTGGTCTTTAATTAGTCGAACTCGTAGACTTGGTAGGCGCTAGGTGGCGCGGAGCGTGTGCAATTGCTCCGGTTGGCAGGACTCGTCTGAGAAATCGACGGTCGTGGCGGCCGGTAGTTAGGGGCTCAAGTTGCGCGCATTCCTGTATTCGCCCAGCATCCCGGCACTTCGCATTGGCTGTCCCACGGACCGCCACCGCCCGGTGCCCGTGGCCCACAATCTTTGCCGCAGTGAGGAAATCAGCCGGTTTGCGCCGGCTTCAGATTCCTGCGGATCTGGTGATTGGGGCGGGAGCTGGATGCGGACGCCGCCCATCGCACGGTCAGTGGGAACTCCGCTAGCCGTTTCATTTATTTTTTGAGGAGAGTCGTCATGGCAGCACACTGCCAGGTGACCGGAGCCGAGCCGGGCTTTGGACACAGCATTTCGCACTCGCACCGTCGCAACAAGCGCCGGTTCGACCCGAACATCCAGAAGAAGCGCTACTGGGTTCCGTCCCTGCGCCGTAACGTCACGCTGCAGGTCTCTGCTCGTGGCATCAAGACCATCGACGTACGTGGCATCGACGTAGTCGTCGCCGCCATCCTGGCACGAGGAGTGAAGCTCTAGTGGCAAAGGACAAGGACGTACGTCCGATCATCAAGCTGAAGTCGACCGCGGGCACGGGCTACACCTACGTGACGCGCAAGAACCGTCGTAACGACCCGGACCGCCTGGTTCTGAAGAAGTACGACCCCAAAATCCGCCAGCACGTCGAATTCCGAGAGGAGCGCTAAACACATGGCTAAGAAGTCAATGATCGCTAAGAACGAACAGCGTAAAGTCATCGTCGAGCGTTATGCTGCAAAGCGCCTCGAACTGAAGAAGGCTCTGGTTGACCCCGCTTCAACCGACGAAGCACGCGAAGCTGCACGCCTCGGCCTGCAGAAGCTGCCCCGCAACGCCTCCCCGGTACGTCTGCGTAACCGCGACATCATCGATGGCCGCCCGCGCGGTACCTTCCAGAAGTTCGGCATCTCCCGTGTTCGCTTCCGCGACATGGCTCACCGCGGTGAGCTCCCGGGCATCACGAAGTCTTCCTGGTAATTCAGCACTCCTGAAGCCAGTGGCTTGAGAAGGGCCGGCAACCTTTTGGTTGCCGGCCCTTCTTGCGTTAACGGCCCGCACCAACAGCCCGTGGCGCGCCCTTCGTCCATGCCCGCACCGCGGTGACGCAGCACACAACCGTCATTTGCGACGCCGGGACGCCCGGTTGGGTGCCTAGCGACCGGTTTAGGCCCGCGCCGGCGGGGTTTTTGGGGTGCTGTGGGGGTGGGTTTGCGG
>NZ_PYUI01000007.1 GCF_003097355.1 Arthrobacter sp. H-02-3 | reverse complement strand
GTTTCCAGCGCACCGGCGACTCCTTCTGGGCCGCCGCGGACCAGATGACCCGCGGGTTCATCATCGGTGCCACCGCCGGCCGCACCACCCTGACCGGTGAAGGCCTGCAGCACGCCGACGGCCACTCCCCGATCCTCGCCGCCACCAACCCGGCCGTCGTCACCTACGACCCCGCGTACGGCTACGAGATCGGCGTGATCATGCGCGACGGCCTGGAGCGGATGTACGGACCCGACTCCGAAGACCGGAACCTGATGTACTACATCACGGTCTACAACGAGCCGATCGCCCAGCCGGCGGCGCCGGCCGAGCTCGACGTCGAAGGCATCACCAAGGGCATCTACCTGCTGGCACCGGCCAAGATCGACGGCCCGCGCACGCAGATCCTTGCCTCCGGCGTCTCCGTCCCCTGGGCCCTCGAAGCCCAGCGGATCCTCGCCGAGGACTGGGGCGTCTCCGCCGATGTGTGGTCCGTGACGTCCTGGAGCGAACTGCGCCGCGACGCCATGGCCGCCGAGGAAGAGGCCTTCCTCAACCCCGGCCAGCCGGCCCGCGTCCCGTTCGTCACGCAGCAGCTCGCCGGTGCCACGGGTCCGATCGTTGCGGTCACCGACTACATGAAGGCCGTGCCGGACCAGATCCGGCAGTTCCTCCCGAACGAGTTCGCCTCGCTCGGCGCGGACGGCTTTGGCTTCTCCGACACCCGCGCCGCTGCGCGCCGCTTCTTCAAGAACGACATCCACTCGGTAGTGGTCCGTTCCCTGCAGATGCTGGCCCGCCGCGGCGAAGTCGATGCCCAGGCACCGGCCCAGGCCATCGAGAAGTACCGGCTGCTCAACGTGAACGCCGGCACCACCGGCAACGCGGGCGGCGACTCCTAACCGGACGCCCCGCCGGCCGCGAGGCCAGGCCCGGCGCCCGACGGCGGCCCTCACCAATTGGTGAGGGCCGCCGTCGGCGTTTAACCGGTGTGGTCCCCCGTCTCTCCGGGGGCGGGCCTCACCGCGATCCCGGCGCGGGCCGGTGTGATGCAGGACAACGGCAGTTGTAGCCTTCTCACAAATGGAGCTTGGGCGGCGCGCCCCGTATGCTCGATGCATGGCAGAGCCGATCACCACTCCCGAAAAACGCAAGCCGACCTCGCGGGCGATGACTCCGGAGAAGGCTGAGACCCTCAAGAAGCTTCGGGCGAGCGTGGGCCAGTTGTCGACGACGACACTGCGCCAGCTGGAAAAGTCCCTGCCGTGGTACAGCCGGCTGAACTCGGACGAACGCTCCGCCTTGGGCATGGTGGCCCAGAACGGCATCGCGGCGTTCGTGACCTGGTACGAACGGCCGAGTTCGCCGTCGTGGATCCTGTCCGACGTCTTCGGCACCGCCCCCACCGAACTGACCCGCTCCATCAGCCTACAAAAGGCGCTCCAGCTCATCCGGATCGTCGTGGAAGTCGTCGAGGACCAGGTCCCGGTCATCGCCCCGGAAGCGGACCAGGGCGCGCTGCGCGAGGCCGTGCTGCGGTACTCGCGGGAGGTCGCCTTCGCCGCCGCCGACGTCTACGCCCGCGCCGCGGAATCCCGCGGATCCTGGGATACCCGGTTGGAAGCCCTGATTGTCGATGCCATCCTGCGCGGCGAAAACACGGACGCGCTGCGGTCCCGGATCGCGGCCCTGGGCTGGAAGGCGCAGGAACGGTTCACGGTCATGGTGGGGAATTCGCCGTCGGAGCCGAGCGCCAGCTACGTCAGCGAACTGCGCCGCACCGCGGGGCGCTTCGCCGAGGACGCACTGGTGGGGATCCAGGGCGACCGCCTCATCCTCATCCTGGGCGGACTCCAGGACCGGGAGACCGCGTACCTAAAGCTCAGCGAACTCTTTGCCCCCGGCCCGGTGGTGTACGGCCCCGAGGCGGGCTCCCTCCTCGAGGCCAGCGGTTCGGCCCAGTCAGCCTTCGCCGGCCTCACCGCGGCCCGGGCGTGGCCCTCCGCGCCGCGTCCGGTGGCAGCCGACGACCTGCTCCCCGAGCGCGTGATCTCCGGCGACGACGCCGCCCGCCGCTCGCTGGTCAAAAACATCTACCGCCCCTTGCTGGCCGCCTCCAACGGGCTCGTGGAGACCCTGGGCACGTACCTCGAGCTCGGCCATTCGCTGGAGGCAACGGCCCGGGAACTCTTCGTCCATGCCAACACGGTGCGTTACCGGCTCAAGCGCGTGTGTGACGTCACAGGGTGGGACCCGCTCCTGCCGCGGGAGGCGTTCGTGCTCCAGACCGCCCTCGTGGTGGGCCGGCTTTCGACCCCGCCGAAGGCCCCCGCGGAGCGGCAGCCTCCCCGCAACGGGTCCTGAATCGTTGTAGACTTCCTACAAACTGACCCAGTGAGCTTGGTGCATGAAAACACGAATGTTCACGCGGTAATTTGGAAAGCTGGTTACGTGCTTGCAATCGTCTGCCCTGGACAGGGCTCCCAGACCCCTGGTTTTCTGGCCCCCTGGCTGGAACTACCACCCGTCGCAGGCCTCCTGGCCTCCCTCAGCGAAATAGCAGGCATCGACCTCACCGCCCACGGCACCACCTCCGATGAGGAAACCATCAAGGACACTGCCGTCGCGCAGCCCCTGATCGTCGCCGCGGGCCTCGTGGCCGCAAAGTCACTGTTCGACGTCGAACTCAGCACGCTTCCGGTCATCCTGGCCGGCCACTCCGTCGGCGAAATCACCGCGGCCTCGCTGGCCGGTGTCCTGACGGAAACCGAAGCCATGACGTTTGTCCGCGAACGGGCCAACAGCATGGCCGCCGCCGCTGCCGCCACCCCGACCGGCATGAGCGCCGTCGTGGGCGGCGACCCGGCCGACGTCCTCGCGGCCATTGAGGCCTCCGGCGCCACCGCGGCCAACGTCAACGGCGCAGGCCAGACCGTGGCCGCCGGAACGCTGGAGCAGCTCAAGGCCCTGGCCGGGAACCCGCCGGCCAAGGCCCGGGTCATTCCGCTGAAGGTTGCGGGCGCGTTCCACACCCCGCACATGGCCCCGGCCGGCGCCGCCCTGCAGGCACTGCGCCCGTCGCTGCACCCGCGGAACCCCCAGGTGCCGCTGCTGTCCAACTTCGACGGCGCGGAAGTCACCGACGGCGGCGCCGCCGTCGACAGCCTGATTGCCCAGGTCTCCCGCCCGGTCCGCTGGGATCTCTGCATGGAGACGATGGTGCAGCGCGGCGTGACCGGCCTGATTGAACTGGCTCCCGCCGGAACACTCGCCGGCCTCGCCAAGCGCGGTATGCCCGGCGTCAAGACCGTCACCGTCAAGACCCCGGACGATCTTTCCGCGGCCCTGGCCCTATTTGCAGAACTGGAGGGAGGGGCATGAGCGTTCCCACTCTGAAGCAGGCGCCCGTGCAGGAAAACACCCGCATCATGGGTATCGGCGCCTACCGGCCCAGCGTCATCGTGACCAACGAGGACGTGTGCCAGTGGATCGATTCCTCGGATGAATGGATCCGCCAGCGCACCGGCATCATCACCCGGCACCGCGCGCCCGCCGATGTCAGCGTGATCGACATGGCTGAAGGCGCCGCCCGTGAGGCCCTGCAGAAGGCCGGCATCGAAGCTTCCCAGCTCGGCGCCGTGATCGTCTCCACGGTCACGCACCCCTACGCGACCCCGTCCGCGGCCGCGAGCCTGGCCGACCGCCTCGGCGCGACGCCGGCCCCGGCCTTCGACATCTCCGCGGCCTGCGCCGGCTACTGCTACGGCATCGCCCAGGGCGACGCCCTGGTGCGCTCCGGAGCGGCCACCTACGTCCTGGTGGTCGGTGCCGAGAAGCTTTCCGACGTCATCGACAACACGGAACGGACCATCTCCTTCCTGCTCGGCGACGGCGCGGGCGCCGTCGTGATCGGCCCGTCCGACACGCCGGGCATCGGCCCCTCGGTCTGGGGTTCGGACGGCAGCAAGTGGGACGCCATCGGCATGACCCACTCCATGCTGGATATCCGCGAGCTCGCCCTGACCGGCAAGCGCGGCGCCGCTGTCAGCGCCGAGGAAGCCGCCGTGACGGACGCCTCCCTGTGGCCCACCCTTCGCCAGGACGGCCAGACTGTCTTCCGCTGGGCCGTGTGGGAGATGGCCAAGGTGGCCCAGCAGGCCCTGGACGCTGCCGGCGTCACGGCTGAGGACCTCGCCGCCTTCATCCCGCACCAGGCCAACATGCGGATCATCGACGAGATGGCCAAGAAGCTGAAGCTGCCCGAGACCGTCAAGATCGCCCGCGACATCGCCGACGCCGGCAACACTTCCGCGGCGTCCATCCCCCTTGCCACCCACCGCCTGCTTGAGGAAAACCCCGAGCTCAGCGGCGGGCTGGCGCTGCAGATCGGCTTCGGAGCCGGACTGGTCTTCGGCGCCCAGGTGATAGTGCTTCCCTAGGTAGCCACCGCCTTCCCGAACTAAATACGTTTCACCTGTTTCACCATTGCAGAGCATGAGGTTCACTATCTGCCCCCAAGCTCTGCACAGCTCGCATTTCCCGCACCAAGCCGAATCCCTCGGTTTGAATCATTTCCGCCCTGACGGCCGGCATTTCACCGGCAGCCTGGGGCAACAACTAGAAAAGGAGCCATCAATGGCTAACAACGAAGAGATCCTGGCCGGCCTGGCTGAAATCGTCAACGAAGAGACCGGTCTGGCCCCGGAGGCTGTCGAACTGGACAAGTCCTTCACCGAAGACCTGGACATCGACTCCATCTCCATGATGACCATCGTGGTCAACGCCGAGGAGAAGTTCGGCGTCCGCATCCCCGACGAAGAGGTCAAGAACCTCAAGACCGTCGGCGACGCCGTGAGCTTCATCGCCAACGCCCAGGCCTAAGTCTGGCTTTCCGCCGGCAACGGCGGACCCGGTGGCCGGTCCGGGCGTTCCAGCAGCGCCCGGACCGGACCGCCAGCACCACCATCAAGTGCACGACCCCAGTGATTTCCCCACGCAGGCCCCGGCCATCCCCTTCACGGTTCCGGACACGGCAGGCGCACCGACAGAGAGTGATCCCATGGCACGCAAAGTAGTCATTACCGGGCTGGGTGCCACCACACCCATCGGCGGCGATGTCCCCACGATGTGGAAGAACGCGCTCAAGGGCGTCTCCGGCGCGCACACGCTTGAGGACGACTGGGTGGCAAAGTACGAACTGCCCGTTCACTTCGCCGCACGCGCCTCCACCCCGGCCCTTGAGGTCCTGAGCCGTGTCGAAGCCAAGCGCATGGACCCCTCGACGCAGTTCGCCGTGGTTGCCTCCCGCGAGGCCTGGGCCGACTCCGGGATCACCGAGATCGACCACGACCGCCTCGCCGTGGCCTTCGCCACCGGCATCGGCGGCGTCTGGACCCTCCTGGATGCCTGGGACACCCTGCGCGAAAAGGGCCCCCGCCGCGTCCTGCCCATGACCGTTCCAATGCTGATGCCCAACGGCCCCGCCGCCGCGGTCAGCCTCGACCTGGGCGCCCGTGCCGGCGCCCACACCCCCGTCTCCGCCTGCGCATCCGGCACCGAGGCCGTCCACATGGGCCTGGACCTGATCCGCTCCGGCAAGGCCGACGTCGTCGTCTGTGGCGGCGCCGAGGCCGCGATCCACCCGATGCCGATCGCCGCGTTCGCCTCCATGCAGGCCCTCTCGCGCCGCAACGACGATCCCGAGCACGCCTCGCGCCCCTACGACCGCGACCGTGACGGCTTCGTCATGGGCGAAGGCGCCGGTGCCCTCGTGCTCGAAGCCGAGGAACACGCCCTGGCCCGCGGCGCCCGGATCTACGCCGAACTCGCCGGTACCTCGGTCACCGCCGACGCCTACCACATCACCGCCCCGGACCCCGAGGGCCTCGGCGCGACCCGCGCGCTGAAGGCTGCCATGTTCGACGGCCGCATCCAGCCCGAAGACGTGGTGCACGTCAACGCGCACGCCACCTCCACCCCGGTCGGCGACAAGCCCGAGTACACGGCGCTCAAGGCCGCCCTGGGCAAGCACGTGGACAGCGTGGCGGTCTCGGCCACCAAGTCGCAGATGGGGCACCTGCTGGGCGCCTCCGGTGCGGTGGAGGCCGTGCTGACCGTCATGGCCGTGTACGACCGCAAGGCACCGGTGACCATCAACCTCGAGAACCAGGATCCGGAAATCCCGCTCGACGTCGTCACGACGGCCCGCGACCTGCCCGCCGGCAGCATTGCGGCGCTGAGCAACTCGTTCGGCTTCGGCGGACACAACGCCGTGATCGCGGTACGCAGCGTGTAGTTGCCGCACGGCCCCGGCCGAATGACGGCAGGCCCGAATGACAGATGGCGGCAATGTTCCTCGTGGACATTGCCGCCATCTGTGTTTGGCGCCTAGCTATGGAAGTGCTGCGGTGGTGCGCCTGGTGCTGGGCCGGGCGGGCCCTAACCGACCTGGTGGAGCCAGCGAACGGGGGCGCCTTCGGCGGCGTGGCGGAACGGCTCGAGTTCCTCGTCCCAGGCCTCGCCCAGGGCGAGCGAGAGCTCGTGGTAGACGGCCGAAGGGTCGCCGGCACCGGATTCGTAGGCGTACCGGATGCGGTCCTCGGAGACCATGATGTTGCCGTGGACGTCGGTGGTGGCGTGGAAGATCCCCAGCTCCGGGGTGTGTGACCAGCGTCCGCCGTCGACACCCTGGCTCGGCTCTTCGGTCACTTCATAGCGCAGGTGGGCCCAGCCGCGAAGAGCGGACGCCAATTGAGCCCCCGTGCCCGGCGTACCGGTCCACGACAGCTCGGCCCGGAACATTCCGGGCGCGGCAGGCTGCGGGGTCCACTCCAGATCCGTCCGCTTGTCCACGACAGACCCTATGGCCCACTCGACGTGGGGGCACAAGGCAGTCGGGGCCGAGTGAACGAACAACACACCGCGGGTCAGTGCAACAGACATTCCATCCTCCATAGCTGTAGGTACGTCTTCCCCAACGACCTCTGCCTGGATGTCTGTCTGTTGCGCGGATCCGAAATTGTGCCGGCGGTCCCTGCCAGACTACTAATATACAACCGGGTTCGAAGCTGGGACGTGGTGCATTCCAGCTTCAAGTTCAACTTGAAACTTCCCGGGCGTGAGTTTTATTCTGCCCTACCCCTCCTAATTACGCCAGTGCGATTCGGCGCGTCCTTTTCGGCGCGCCGAATTCGTCTCCGGAGACCGCGAGGGGAGCGCCCGGCGGGGCGGATCACGGGCTGACGGGGCTGACGGCGAAGGGCTGCGGGGCGGATGACGGGGCCCGTGAGGAGGCTGGGGCGCGGATGCTGTCACTCCACGCGGCGGCCGCTGTACCGGAGGGCACGGACGTCGCGCTAGAAGCCGGGGATCAGGCCCGGGGGTGCGCCTGCTGGTAGCTTTGCCGGAGCCTCTCCACGGACACGTGGGTGTAGATCTGCGTGGTGGCAAGGCTGCTGTGGCCGAGGATTTCCTGCACGGCCCGCAAGTCCGCCCCGCCGTCGAGCAGATGCGTCGCAGCGGAGTGCCGCAGCGCGTGCGGGCCGGTGGCTGCGGTGTCCCCCAGCCTCTCCAGCATGTCCTTGACCACGCTGCGGACCTGGCGCTGGTCCACCCGGCCGCCGCGCGCGCCCAGGAAGAGCGCCGGGCCGCTGGACCCGGTGGCGAGGGCCGGCCGACCCCGACGGAGCCAGTCGTCGACGGCGAGCGCCGCCGGAAGCCCGTAGGGCACCGTGCGTTCCTTGTTGCCCTTGCCGAGTACCCGCAGGGTCCTGCGGTCCGGGTCGAGGTCATCCACATCCATCCCGGCCAGCTCCCCGACCCGGACGCCTGTGGCGTAGAGCAGTTCGAGCATGGCGCGGTTGCGCAGGGCCAGCGGTTCCCCCTCCGCGGAGGCGGCTTCGGCATCGTCCACGAGCCGCTGGACCTGTTGCTGGTGCAGGACGCCGGGCAGGGACTTCTCCCGTTTCGGGGCCTTGAGCCGCAGCGCGGGATCGGCGTCGATCAGCTCCTCGCGGACGGCCCATGCGGTGAACGCCCGGGCGGTGG
The DNA here is from genome assembly GCF_003097355.1 of Arthrobacter sp. H-02-3. Classification (GTDB taxonomy): domain Bacteria; phylum Actinomycetota; class Actinomycetes; order Actinomycetales; family Micrococcaceae; genus Arthrobacter; species Arthrobacter humicola. The sequence goes on along the minus strand of NZ_PYUI01000007.1, from coordinate 203,888 downwards.
CGGCGCGGCGGGCCAGCGTGGCGCGGGATTTGCCGGACTCACTCTGGGCACCAAGCCAGCGCCGCAGGGTTCCGAGTTCCAGCCCGGCGAGGTCCTGGATCCCTTCGGTCGCGGCATGGGCCAGCAGGCTTTCGACGTCGGAGAGATACGCCCGCACCGTATGGGCCGACCTCCCCCGCTCAGCTTCCAGGTAGCGGCCGAAGCGTGCGGCGGCGCCGTCGAGTGCGGCGGGGAGATCCTGTGTAGACACCCTCCTACTGTGGCAGTATTCCGGGCGCATTCTCAGGAGCCGGGCGGCGAGCCGCGGCATACCGGCCGCTGCATGCGGACGTCGGCGGCCATGTCAGGTCGCTTTCCCGGAGCGTTTCCAGCCGCCGTGCCGGGATTCGGCCAGCCCCAGCAGCCCGAGCCGGCCAAGTCCGGCACGGACCGATTCCACGCTCAAGCCGCCCACTACGGCCAGCTTCTCGACCGAGCTCGTGGTCCGCAACGGCAACGCATCGAGCAGGATCAAGTCCTCGAGGGTGAGGCCGTCATGGACTTCTGCCCGGCCGGCCTTGTCCGGGGGCAGGGCCTCACCACTCGGGGAGGCGAGCTCGGCGATTTCCCCCGCGTCCGTGACGCACACGGCCCCGCCTTCCCGAAGCAGCCGGTGGCAGCCGGCGGAGTTGGCGCTGTGGATGGATCCGGGCACGGCGCCCACGGCTCTGCCCAGGCTTTCGGCGTGGTGGGCCGTGTTGAGGGCGCCGGAGCGCCACCTGGCCTCGACAACCACCGTGACGGAGGCCAAGGCCGCAATGAGCCGGTTCCGCTGGAGGAACCGGTAGCGGGTGGGTGCGGATCCGGGCGGGACTTCGGCCAGGACTGCGCCGTGGTCCGCCACCGCCCGGAGCAGGTCCTCGTTCCCGGCGGGATAGAAGCGGTCCACTCCCCCGGCCATGACCGCGATGGTGGGCAGGGCGCCCGTGCCTCCGGCCAGCGCGGCCCTGTGGGCGTGGGCATCAATCCCATAGGCGCCGCCGGAGACGACGGTGAAGCCGCGCTGGGCCAGGGAGTACGCGAGGTCACCCGTCACCGAGGCGCCGTAGCTGGTGCTGTCCCGGGAGCCCACCAGGGCGATGGCTTTGGCCGCGGGCGGCAGCTCCTGCTCGACGCCGCGCCACCACAGGCACACGGGCTCCTGGAGTCCGAGGTCGGCCAGCTGCCGGGGCCACAGCTCATCTGAGGGGATGATGATCCGTCCGCCGAGCCGGCGCATGGTGGCCAGGTCCCGTTCCGGTGCGAGGTCGGGGATGCGCGGCGCCCAGCGCTGCAGCGCCCCGGCCAACCCTGACCAGCCGCTGCCGGAGCCGCTCTCTGCCAGGATCGCGGTGATCTCCCGTTCCAGCTCGGGACCGGCGGCGAGCCGGCCGCACGCGATCCTCAGGGCGTCCTGCGCTCCTGCGGCCTGCACCAGGGCCAGGGCCGCCGCGTCCTGAGGCTCGAAGAGGCGGGACAGTGCGGCCCGGGCGGTTCGTACGTCGTCGCTCATGGTGCTTCCTTTCGCGTGGCGTTTGGGGGTACGGGGTCGTGCCCGGGCTCAAGGAGTCGCCGTCGCGGCCTGGCGGAGGCCCAGCGCCTGGCCGACGTCGTCCGTGTCCGGGACGTCGTGCCGGGACAGGTCCGCCAGCGTCCAGGCGAGGCGCAGCACGCGGTCGTAGCCGCGGGCTGTCAGGACGCCGCGTTCCAGGGCGTAGTCCAGGACGCGCGTGGTGGGTGCACTAAGCCGCAGGGCTCCGCGGAGCAGCCGTCCCGGCACCTGCGCGTTCGTTTCCAGCCCGAAGGGCAGCAGCCGCTCCAGCTGACGGGCCCGGGCCGCGCGGACGCGCTCTGCGATGCTCGCAGTGCCTTCCTCGGCCGCGGGCTGGCCGAAGCCGGCGAGCGAGACGCGCTCCACTTCGAGCTGGATGTCCACCCTGTCCAGCAACGGGCCGGAGAGCCGGGCCTGGTAGCGGCGACGCATGGTGGGTGTGCAGACGCAGTCCACTCCCTTCCCGGTGGCCTTGCCGCAGGGACAGGGGTTGGCCGCGAGGACCAGCTGGAACCGGGCGGGATAGGCCGCGGCCCCCGCCGAGCGGTGGATGACCAGCTCGCCGCTTTCCAGCGGCTGCCGCAGGGCGTCCAGGACGCCGCGGTCGTACTCGGGGGCCTCGTCGAGGAAGAGCACTCCGCGGTGCGCGCGGGACGCTGCCCCGGGGCGCGGCAGCCCTGACCCGCCGCCGATGATGGCCACCGCCGTCGCGGTGTGGTGCGGGTTCTCGTAGGGCGGCCGGCGCAGCAGCTGCACGGAGCCCGAGGGCAGCGAGCACAAGGAGTGGATGGCGGTCACCTCCATGGCCTCGGTGTCGCCCAGGTCCGGCAGGAGGCCGGGCAACCGCTCGGCCAGCATGGTCTTCCCGGCACCGGGCGGCCCCGTCAGCAGAAGGTGGTGGGCACCCGCGGCGGCCACTTCCAGGGCGCGGCGCGCCGCGGCCTGCCCGGAGACATCGCACATGTCCGGCGCCAGTGCGGGACCGGTGCCGGAATCAGGGCTGTCGGCGTCCTCGGGCTCGGGCTCGAAGTCCAGGGCGAGGTCCTGCGGATCCGCGCCGCAGTCGAACGCGAGTCTGGCCAGCGTGGCGTAGCCGCGGACCCGTGCGCCCGGGACGAGTTCGGCCTCGGCCACGTTGGCCCTGGCCACCACGACGTCCGGGTAGCCGGCCCGCACCGCGGCCATCACCGCCGGAAGGATGCCCCGCACGGGCCGCAGACGGCCGTCCAGGCCGAGCTCGGCGATGAAGACGGTGCGGCCGGTGGACCGGATGTCATTCGCCGCCAGCAGGACGGCCATGGCAATGGCGAGGTCGAAGCCCGAGCCGCGCTTGGGCAGGGAAGCCGGGATCAGGTTGGCCGTAATTTTCCGGCGGCTCAGCGGGATTCCCGAGTTCTGGGCGGCGGAGCGGATCCGTTCCTTGGCCTCGTTGAGCGAGGCGTCCGGCAGTCCCAGGATCACGAACGCCGGCAGGGTCTGGCCGATGTCTGCCTCGACCTCCACGATGTAGCCGTTGAGGCCCACCAGGGCGACCGAATAGCTCCGGCCCAGCCCCACCTAGCCCACCCCCTTGAGGTGTTCGACGGCGGGCTCGCCGGTGCCGTCGTCGATCACGGCGATCACGTCCACGCGGCAGGGCGGCGCGCCCAGCCCCTGGACACGGCACCACGCCGACGCCAGGCGGTGGAGCCGGGCCAGCTTGTCCGCGCCGACTGCCTCGAAGGGATGGCCGTAAGCGAGGGATTTGCGGGTTTTCACCTCGGCGATGACCAGGGCGTCGCCGTCGAGCGCGACAATGTCGATCTCGCCCTCAGGGCAGCGCCAGTTGCGCTCCAGCACTCGCATACCAAGCGATTCAAGGTAGCCGGCGGCGAGGTCCTCCCCGCGCCGGCCCAGCACATCCTTAGCTCTCATGCCTCCAGCGTGCAGCGCCGCCGGGAACGGCCATAGAGCACACTTGGGCTATGTGGAAACCCTCATGGAAAGTCCCTGCGCGGGCCCTGTGGAGGAAGAGTCGAGCAAATACAGCGGCAACCGGCTGCCGCGAAAGTTCCCGCGGGGATCAGTTGCCGAGGTCCTCGACCTTGGGCAGGGCCAGTTCCTCGCTGCGGGGCAGTTCCTCGACGTTGACGTCCTTGAACGTGATGACGCGGACGCTCTTGACGAACCGGGCGGAGCGGTAAACGTCCCACACCCAGGCGTCCTGCAGTGTGAGGTCGAAGTAGACCTCGCCGTCGGCGCTGCGGGCCTGCAGGTCTACGTGGTTGGCAAGGTAGAAACGCCGCTCGGTCTCGACCACATAGCTGAACAGCCCGACGACGTCGCGGTATTCGCGGTAGAGCTGTAGCTCCATGTCGGTTTCATAGTTTTCAAGGTCCTCGGCACTCATGGTTCCATCTTGCACCATCCGGCGCCGGCCGCGCGCCACAAGTCCGGTCCGCGCCGGCCGTCGCAATGGGGACGGGAGTGCGGCCGCGGCACGCTAGAGCAGCTGCCAGCTGACCCTGTGGTACGGCGTTGGACCGGCGGCACGGAGCGCTTCCTTGTGCGCGGCGGTACCGTAGCCCTTGTTCTCGTCCCAGCCGTAGGCCGGGTATTCGATGTGCAGCTCGCTCATCATCCGGTCCCGTTCCACCTTGGCAAGGATGCTGGCCGCGGCGACGCTGAGGCACTGCATATCGGCTTTCACGAGCGTGTGCACCGGGGCGTCGCAGCCGGGGTCGGCGGGAGCCTCGTCAAACAGGGAGGGCTGGAGATCGGGCGAGAGCCAGTTGTGGCTGCCGTCGAGCAGGACGACCTCGGGCCGGACGCCGGCGGCGAGGACAGCGCACCAGGCGCGGTTGCCGGCCAGCCGGAGGGCGCCGATGATACCGAGCTCGTCGATCTCGTTCGCGGACGCGTGTCCGACGGCGGACGCGACGCTCCAGTCCCGGACCACCGGCACCAGCCGCTCACGGTCGGCGACCTTGAGCAGCTTGCTGTCCCGGACATCGGCCAGGAGCTTCTGCCGTTGCAGGTCGACGACGGCGATCCCCACGCTGACGGGGCCGGCGAGGGCACCGCGGCCGACCTCGTCGATGCCCGCGAGCAGCCGCGCGCCGGAGCGGCGGAAACGGCGTTCGTAGTCGAGGGTGGGGGCGTCGGACATGGCGGGCGGCTTACTTTCCGGCCGGGGCGGGCACGCTGCGGAACACGCCCGGATAGTTGTCCAGTGCCGAGATCCTGTTCAGCGGCCAGGCGATGACGGCGGCCTGGCCTTCGATGTCCGACTCGTTGACGAATCCACCGTTGGTGCCCATGTGGGCGCGTGAGTCCGCGGAGTGGTTGCGGTTGTCGCCCATGACCCAGACCTTGCCGGCTGGCACGACGACGTCGAAGTCGCGGACCTGGGGAATCTCGGCGGGATTTATGTACTTCTCGTCCAGCGGCGCGCCGTTGATGGTGAGCTGTCCGCCGGCGTCGCAGCAGACCACGTGGTCGCCGGGTAGCCCGATGACGCGCTTGACCAGGTGCTGTTCGGAGTTGTCCGGGAGCAGGCCGACGAACGTCAGCCCGTCCTGCACCCAGGTGAAGGGGCCTTTCGTCTTCTGGGCTGCGGGGGCGAGCCAGCCCTGGCTGTCCCGGAACACCACGACGTCGCCGCGCTGGAGGGCGATGGGCTGCGGCACGAGGAGGTTGACGAAGATGCGGTCGTTCACGTCGAGGGTGTTGACCATGGATTCGGAGGGAATGTAAAAGGCCCGGAACAGGAAGGTCTTGATCAGGAAGGACAGCACGACCGCCACGACGACCACGGTGGCCACCTCCTTCAGCCACAGGAAGAGCGGGCTGCGCCCTTCACGGGCCTTGGCCCGCTTGGCCCGCCGGGAGGACTTCCCGGCGTGGGCAGGTCCGGCGGGCCGCTCCTCGTGGGCAGCCACGGCGGCCCCACCAGCGTCGGCACTGTCAGAATCAGGCCGGTGAGAATCAGGCCGGTCAGAACCAGGCCGGTCAGAATCAGGCCGGTCCGCGCGCGGCGCTCCACCGCTGGTGTCCTGCTCGTCGGGGATCGCCGAGGAGGTCACCCGGGGTAGGTCCTGACCCTGCGGATCAGGACTGCGCGGTTCGGTCTCGGGCATCTACTGTCCGTTCGTCGTCGTCGTTGTCGCAGCCGATTGAGGCCGCGCTACTGCTGCAAATCTATCAAGCGGCCAGATGATCTGTACCGGCCGGCCGATGACGCGTTCCAGCGGCACCATGCCGCCGCCGGGGGCGCCGAGGAGGCTCCGGGAATCGGCCGAGAGGGAACGGTGGTCCCCCATGAGCCACAGCCGCCCGGCCGGCACCTCAACACTGAACTTCATTTCACTCGGGGTGTCCCCCGGGTACACATAGGGTTCCGCAACTTGCTGGCCGTTGACTGTGAGCCGGCCGCTGGCGTCGCAGCACACCACGCGGTCTCCGGGCAGGCCGATCACACGCTTGACGTACGTGGTGTCGCTGCCGGCGAGGCCCAGCCAGCGTCCGGCTTCGGCGAGGGCGTCCACCACGGGTCCGTTGCCGCTGTTCAGCGGGGCGAAGGAGCCTCGCCCGTCGAAGACCACGACGTCGCCTCGGTTCAGGGACTCAGGGCCGGTCCGCTCCACAAGGATCCGGTCCCCGGTGAGCAGGAGCGGTTCCATGGACGCGGACGGGATGTAGTAGACATCCACCCACAGCGAGCGGACCACGGCGCTGATGGCCACCGCGAGCACCAGGGCCAGCAACGCAAAACGCCAGCCCGGTTTCCTGGGCTGGCGTTTTGGCTGTTCCATGTTCCGTATCCCTTGGCGCTGTCGTGAACTAAAGTGCGCTGTTGCGGATAGCTCCGGCGGCACGCCGGGCACGGTCCGTGGACCCGCGGCGGAAGACTGCGTGGAAGTCCGGGAGGACTTACTTGGCGGTCTGGAAGTCGCGCTTTTCCTTGATCTTCGCGGCCTTACCACGCAGGTTACGCATGTAGTAAAGCTTGGCGCGGCGCACGTCACCCTTGGAGACGAGCTCGATCTTGTCGATGATCGGGGAGTGCACCGGGAAGGTACGCTCCACGCCGACGCCGAAGGAGACCTTGCGGACGGTGAAGGTTTCGCGGACGCCGTCGCCCTGGCGGCCCAGGACGAAGCCCTGGAAAACCTGGACGCGGGAGTTCTTGCCTTCGATGATGTTCACGTGAACCTTGATGGTGTCACCCGCGCGGAACTCGGGAACATCGGTGCGCAGCGAGGCTGCATCTACGGAATCGAGGATATGCATTGATCCACTCCTGGTGAACGCCACAGGTCACTCACGTTGGGTTACGGCGGCCAGGCCAGGGGGCGTTTGCCGCCCGGAATTGTCCGCCGAAAGTTTGTCAATCCGGCCCTGTCAGGAATAGACGGGACCGGGGTGCCGGGCTGTTGGTAGCGCTCCCCCTGTGGCAGGTTCGCAACCCAGCAGGCACAAGGACTAATTTTGCCACATTTGGTGCGGGTTAGCCCAATCCCCTCGGCTAGGCGTCCGGACGCCGCTTGAGCCGGCCGTCGACGACGTCGTACCCCAGGTCGGCGAAGGCCGTGCGGTCCGCGCGGGGCAGTTTGCCGGCGTCGAATTCGGCGAGCAGATCAGGGCGGCGTTCGGCGGTGCGCCGGTACTGCTCGTGCCGGCGCCACTGGGCGATCTTGCCGTGGTTGCCGCTCAGCAGCACTGCCGGGACGTCCCGGTCCCGCCAGCTGGAGGGCTTCGTGTAGACGGGGTACTCCAGCAGCCCGTCCGAGTGGGACTCTTCCACGAGGGACTCGGGATTGCCGACGACGCCGGGCAGCAGGCGCCCGATTGCCTCAACCATCGCCAGCACGGCGACCTCGCCACCGTTGAGGACATAGTCCCCCAGGCTCATCGGGCGCACCGTGAAGTGGTCCGCCGCCCATTCCAGGACCCGTTCATCGATGCCCTCGTACCGGCCGCAGGCGAAGACCAGCTGCTCCTCCTCCGCGAGCTGATGGGCGGTGGCCTGGGTGAACCGCTCCCCCGCCGGCGACGGGACAATCAGCACCGGCTTGCGGGCATCCCCGGAATCCCCGGCACCCGCAGCGTCCCCGGACCCCTCGGCCGCGACGGCGGTGAGGGCCTGCGCCCAGGGCTCGGGCTTCATGACCATCCCGGCGCCGCCACCATAGGGCGTGTCGTCGACCGTGCGGTGCCGGTCGGTCGTGAAGTCCCGCAGGTCATGGACCCGCAGGTCCAGCAGGCCGTCCTGACGGGCCTTGCCGATCAAGGACAGTTCCAGCGGGGCCAGATACTCCGGGAAGATGCTGACGACGTCGATTCTCATCTACGCGTTGCTCCCGGCCTCGGTGCCGCGTTCTCCAGCCGGCTGGTTCCCGGCGGCCGGCTCGTCAGCGGACTCGTCCGCGTTGACCTCGAAGAGTCCGGGCGGCGGGGTGACCACCAGGTACTTGTCCCCCACGTTGACCTCCGGCACGATCTGCTCGACAAACGGGACCAGGACCTCCTGACCCGCGGCCGTGGTGACCACCAGCAGGTCCTGGACGGGCATCGTGTGCAGTCCGGAGACCTTGCCCACCACGTTGCCGCCCACCCGGACGTCCAGGCCCACGAGCTCGTGCTCGTACCAGCCTTCATCGTCGTCGTCGGCGCCGATGTCCTCGGTCTCGATGAACAGCTTGGCCCCGCGCAAGGTCTCGGCCTGGTTGCGGGTCTCGATCTCGTCGAAGGCCAGCAGCAGGATGTCCTTGTTCCAGCGGGCGCTGAACACCGTCAGCGGCCCGGAGGACGCGGGTTCCACGATGAACTGCGTACCGGGGACAAAGCGGTCGCCGGGCGCATCGGTGAGCACCTGGACGGTCACTTCGCCGCGGATGCCATGGGGTTTGCCGATTCGTGCGACCTGGAGCTGCATCTGTTCCTCTGTTCGGGGTGGGTCGGGGTTGGTTGGCGCGGAAAACAGTCCGGCCCCTCCACCATTATCTGGTGAAGGGGCCGGGCTAAAGACAAGTAATGCTGAACGCGTTAGCGGCGGCGGTCCGTGTCGACGACGTCGACCCTGACCGGCTCGCCGTCCGCCAGCGCCGCAACCACAGTGCGCAGTGCGCGTGCGGTCCGGCCCTGCCGGCCGATCACCCGTCCGAGGTCGTCCTGATGAACGCGCACCTCGAGGGTTTCCCCGCGGCGGTTGTTCTTCGCACTGACCTTGACGTCCTCGGGGCTGTCAACAATCCCGCGGACCAGGTGTTCGAGCGCTTCTGCCAGCAATTTACTCAGCCTCGGTGGTCTCTGCTTCGGCGGCGTCGGCGGGAGCCTCGGCAGCTTCGTCCTTCTTGGCCTTCTTGGTGATGGCTTCCGGGATGATCACGGAACCCTTTTCCGGCGTAACGAAGGCAGCCTTGGGAGCCTTCGTCTTCAAGGTTCCCTCCTGGCCCGGGAGACCCTTGAACTTCTGCCAGTCACCGGTGATCTTGAGGATCGCGGCAACCTGCTCGGACGGCTGTGCGCCGACGCCGAGCCAGTACTGGGCACGGTCCGTGTCGACCTCGATGTACGAGGGCTCTTCGGTCGGGTGGTACTTGCCGATCTCTTCGATGGCACGGCCATCACGCTTGGAGCGTGCGTCCATGACGACGATGCGGTAGTACGGTGCGCGCATCTTACCGAAGCGCTTAAGGCGAATCTTTACGGCCACTTTTGTGGTCACTCCTGTTTCTGAAACGGGGTCGAGCCCGGCGTTCTGCACCCGTGGGGCGGGCCGTACTAGGGGGTTCTAAAGGACAAGATCCGGACGCGGAGAGAGGGGCCACGCAGATCGAGTACCTGTTCATTGTGCCAGATGACCGGCAGGATTTCGACTTGACACGGCCTGGCCGTCCGGTCAGGACGTCCAGACGTAGAGACCGGACTTGGTGGCGGGGTCAATTCCGGCGGCCAGTTCGGCGATCCGGCGGACATAAGCCCGGGCCTGGTCCGCACCGAAGGGCATGTCCTCCTCGGCGGCCCAGTTGGCCGCAACGTCCTCGAGGACGTCGCCCTCCCCCTCGGTTTCGTAGGTGAGCAGTTCCGCGAGCGTCCGGACCATGGCGGAGGGGACGCCGAGCAGGGAGTCGCTGGCCACGTCCACCATCGCCAGTTCGTAGTCCGCGCCCGGGGCGTGCACGGCCACTCCGGCGAGGTCGCCGAGCCGTTCGACCTCGAAGTCGCTGATGTCCGGGATGCGCACGGCGTCCGGGGCGGCCGCGCCGCCCGCTTCGAGCGCGCCGGCGCGTTTGAGGGCGGCGTCGTGGGTGGACACAAAGATTTCGGTAAATCCCATGCAGCTGGTCCTTAGATGTCTGGCGGCGCTTGGCCGCTGTTTTTGGCGTCGCTTCAGCCTAATCGCTTCAGCGCAGCCGCGCCCCGGCCGCTGGACATGCCCTCGGTGACCGTGTCCTCGGTGACCGTGCCGGACTGCGCGTCATCTGGCCCCGCCCGTGGACATGCCCTCCCCTGACCGTGAGCAATGGACATATGGCCGCTATGTCCATTCCCGGCCGCGACCGATGGACATGTCCAGCGGTCCTGTCAGCGAACAGCGTGCATGTCCGGCGGGGAGCTGTGAACGCTGGACATGTTCAGCGAACAGCGGGCATGTCCAGCGGGCGGCCGCGACCGATGGACATGTCCAGCGGTCCTGTCATTGGACGCTGTGCATGTCCGGCGGGGAACTGTGAACGCTGGACATGTTCACCGAACAGCGTGCATGTCCAGCGGGGAGCTGTTAACGCTGGACATGTTCAGCGAACAGCCCGCCCTTAGCGCACGGCTACGCGGATGCGGTTGCGCCACGGGTCCTCGAAGCGGAGCTCGGCGCCGGTGTGGTGCGAGTCGACGCCGGCCACCTTGAGGCGGTCAGCCAGGGAACCGACGTCGTCACCGGAGGGCACTTCGATGAGCACCTCGCCCAGGCCCAGGGTGTCGCGTCGGGGGCCGGCGCCGCGGCTGTTCCAGACGTTCATGGCCATGTGGTGGTGGTAGCCGCCGGCCGAGACGAACAGGGCCTGGCCATGCCAGCCCGCGGTCTTTTCGAAGCCCAGGGTGCCGACATAGAACTCATGCGCCGTGTGGACGTCGCCCACCTGCAGGTGCACGTGCCCGACGCCGGCGGCCGCCTCGCGCTGGCCGCTCAGGGACTCTTCGGTCAGGTGCTGCTGCAGGTAGCGCTGCGGCGGCAGCGCCAGACTGTCCATGACGACGTTCTTGCCTTCCCAGGACCAGTCCTGCCGCGGCCGGTCCCAGTACAGCTCGATGCCGTTGCCTTCGGGGTCGTTGAAGTAGAAGGCCTCGCTGACGAGGTGGTCCGCGCTGCCGGTGAAGGACTGGGGCTCGTACTGGGCCGCGCTGGCAACGGTGGCCGCCAGGGAGTGTTGGTCCTCGAAGAGGAGGGCGGTGTGGAAGAGCCCGGCTTCGCCGCGGGAGGGCAGATTCAAGCCCGGGGCGGGCGCCAGGTGGACCAGGGGCTTCTGCCGGCGGCCAAGGTAGAGTCCGCCGTCCTGTTCGGCCACGATGTCCAGGCCGAGGGCGCGCTGGTAGTAGTCGGTCATGAGCTTCATGTCGCCGACCTTGAGCATCACGGTGCCCATGGTGAGTGCGGCAGGAAGGAGATCCTGGGTGCTGGCTTCTGCGGTCATTGAAACTCTCCGGGGGTTCGGTGGCCACCGGGCTTTCGGTGACCTTGCATAGTATTAAATTACTTGAAGCTTCAATTTATTCCTAACGGGTTGGCCGGCCCCGCAGGACAATGTGCTTCAGTCCGGCCAGGGTCCCGAGGTCCTGTCGGGGGTCCTTCGCGCACACCAGTACGTCGGCACTGGCCCCTTCGGTGATGCCGTCCGCGCCGAGCCAGGTCCGCGCGGACCAGCTGGCAGCGCCGAGGGCAGCCGCGGCGGACAGCCCGGCGGCGTGCAGGGCCCGGATCTCGTCCACGATCCGGCCGTGCCTGATCACGCTGCCGGCATCGGTGCCGGCATAGATGGCCACCCCGGCCTCGTGGGCTTCGAGAACCCGCTCCGCGCGCCGCTCCCACAGCGAGCGCATGTGGGCCGCATAGCGGGGGAACTTGGCCTCCGCCCGCGCCGCGATGTCCGGGAACGTGGCGATGTTGATCAGCGTGGGCACGATCGGGACGCCTTGTTCGAGGAAGCGCGGCAGGTGCCTCGGCAGCAGGCCGGTGGCGTGCTCGATGCAGTCGATCCCGGCGTCGAGCATGTCATCGAGGGTGTCTTCGGCGAAGCAGTGCGCGGTGACGCGGGCCCCTTCATCATGGGCGGCTTGGACGGCATCCTTGACCGTCCGGGCCGGAAAGCTGGCGGCGAGGTCGCCGGCGTCGCGGTCGATCCAGTCCCCCACGAGCTTGACCCAGCCGTCGCCGGCACGGGCCTGCTTCCGCACGGCCTCGACCAGGCCGTCCGGTTCCACCTCGACGGCGAAGCCGCGCAGGTAGCGCCGGGTGCGGGCGATGTGCCGGCCGGCGCGGATGATCCGCGGAAGGTCCGTGCGCTGCTGGAGCCAGCGCGTGTCGTGGACGGCGCCGGCATCGCGGACCAGGAGGGTCCCGGCGTCGCGGTCCGTGACGGCCTGGGTCTCCGCGGCGTCCTCGGCAACGTCTCCGCCCGGGCCGAGGCCGATGTGGCAGTGTGCGTCCACCAGCCCGGGAATGACCCAGCCATCCAGCACGCGCTCCGGCGCGGCGCCGGGCCGGTGGAACGTGAGCCGGCCGTCGACGGACCAGAGGCCGTGGCGTACCGTGTCCGGCCCGGCAAGGACGGGGCCGCTGAATTCGATGATGCCGGTCATGGCATCAAGGGTAGTCCCCATGTCGCTGCGTCGGCCGCGTCACACTGGACAGCCGTCCGGCGGCGCGTGGTAGCTTCATCTACGACCACACGGGTGCCCCTGCAGGGGCTGAGATCGGGCTGACGCGGCCTGCGACCGTTGAACCTGTCCGGGTAATGCCGGCGAAGGAAGTGAGTATTTTCCGTGAATACGCAAATTGCACAGCACAGCCCTATCCAAAACCAGTCCGGCCAAAACCTGCCTGCCGACTCTGAGGCGGGCGCGACGCAGTCATTGAAGTCCCACTCGCTGGCCTTCACGACGGACCCGGAGCACGGCATCCGCGTCCCGGTGACCGAGATCGCGCTGGAACCCTCGCCGGGCGGCGTCGAGAACCCTCCATTCCGGGTCTACCGCACGGCCGGGCCGGGCAGCGATCCGGTGGTGGGGCTGGCCCCGTTCCGCAACGGCTGGATCGCCGGGCGGGGTGACACGGAGCCGTACCGCGGCCGGGAACGCAATCTGCTCGACGACGGCAGGTCCGCGGTGCGCCGCGGTGCCGCCTCCGCGGAATGGCGGGGCGCCCCGCCAGAGCCCCGCCGCGCGGTCGAGGGCCGGACGGTCACCCAGATGCATTACGCGCGGCAGGGCATCGTGACACCGGAAATGCGGTTTGTTGCGCTGCGCGAGAACTGCGATGTGGAGCTGGTCCGCAGCGAGGTGGCAGCGGGCCGGGCCATGATTCCCAGCAATATCAACCACCCGGAGTCCGAGCCGATGATCATCGGCAAGGCGTTCCTGGTGAAAATCAACGCCAACATCGGCAATTCCGCGGTGACCAGCTCCATCGCCGAGGAAGTGGACAAACTTCAGTGGGCCACCCAGTGGGGTGCGGATACGGTGATGGACCTCTCCACCGGAGACGATATCCACACCACGCGCGAATGGATCATCCGCAACTCCCCCGTCCCGATCGGAACGGTCCCGATCTACCAGGCGCTGGAGAAGGTCAACGGCGAGGCCAACGCCCTGACCTGGGAGATCTTCCGGGACACCGTGATCGAACAGTGCGAGCAGGGGGTGGACTACATGACCATCCATGCCGGGGTGCTGCTGCGCTACGTCCCCCTGACGGCCAACCGGGTCACCGGGATCGTGTCCCGCGGCGGTTCCATCATGGCCGGCTGGTGCCTGGCGCACCATCAGGAGAACTTCCTCTACACCCACTTCGACGAGCTCTGCGAAATCTTCGCCAAGTACGACGTCGCGTTCTCCCTCGGCGACGGGTTGCGGCCCGGCGCGACGGCGGACGCCAACGACGCCGCGCAGTTCGCCGAACTCGACACGCTGGCCGAACTCACCCAGCGGGCCTGGGAGTTCGATGTGCAGGTCATGGTGGAGGGCCCAGGACACGTGCCGTTCCACCTCGTCCGGGAAAATGTGGAGCGCCAGCAGGAGCTCTGCAAGGGTGCCCCGTTCTACACGCTGGGGCCCCTGGTTACGGACATCGCACCGGGCTATGACCACATCACCTCGGCGATCGGCGCCACGGAGATTGCCCGTTATGGCACCGCGATGCTCTGCTACGTGACGCCCAAGGAGCATCTGGGGCTGCCGAACAAGGACGATGTGAAGACCGGAGTGATCACGTACAAGATCGCCGCCCACGCCGCCGACCTCGCCAAGGGCCACCCCGGAGCGCACGAACGCGACGATGCCCTGTCCAAGGCGCGGTTTGAGTTCCGCTGGCGGGACCAGTTCGCGCTGTCCCTGGATCCGGTGACCGCCGAGGCCTTCCACGATGAGACGCTCCCCGCGGAGCCGGCCAAGACGGCGCACTTCTGCTCGATGTGCGGCCCCAAGTTCTGCTCCATGCGGATCAGCCAGGACATCCGGGACGAATATGGTTCCGCCGACTCGCAGGCGGCACTGGCGCAGATGGCCGCCGGGATGCGGGAGAAGAGCAACGAATTCCTGGCAGCGGGCGGCAAGGTCTACCTGCCCCAGCCGACCGTGGGAGCACAGGCCTCGGCCTAGTCCGCGGTCCGGGACGCCTGCCCTGCTGGGCGGGCGCCCCGGACAGCCATGGGGATGGCCCCCTGATGAGGCACTAGCGGGATGCGACAAGGCGTTCCGACCGCGCGACGCGTCGCTCTCAGGATGTCGGCGTCGGTGCCGGCGTCCGTGCCGGATTCGGCGTCGGCGTCCGTGCCGGATTGGCGGCGATGTTCCTGTAGAGCTCGGAGTTGAGCGTCGTGTGGCCGTGGTCGTCGGTGACGTAGACCTCGAAGGTGAAGATGCTTGCGTCGTGGTCGAGCGCGAACTCGATCGTGGGGCTCGTTACGGAAATCGCCCCTTCCGAGATGATTCGGCCATACTTCTGCTCCGGGGGACTGAGGTCTGTGCCGCGCTGCGCGGGGTCGCGGATGAAGTATCGGACCGTGTACGGCGCGGACGGCAGTGACCGCAGGGTCGGGAAGAAGCTGAAGTCTCTTGTGCCGGGCTTGAACTGCTCCGCACGCCACTGGTAGGCGGTTACGGCGGGCGTGAGGGCGTCGTCGAGGTCGCGGATGCCGGTGCGGTTCGTTTGGGCGTCGAAGCTGCGGTCATGCCCGCCGAAGGCTTTGGCGACCGGTCCGAGACCGAAGCCGAGGGCCAGGCCGAGCCCAATCGAGACCATCGGGATGAGGATTGCCGCCACGCGTGCCCGGCGCAGCAGACCCGTCCTCACGGATTGTCGGTGCATCGAGAGCGTGTTCGGCACAGCGCCTGTGTACACAGTTCTCGAGTACGGGCTGCCGGCCGCGCGAGCCCATGCCTCGATGTGCGCGGCGCGCGGCGGCAAGGGGGCTTCCGCGCCCCCAACGTAGTTCCAGTAGGCCAGAAACGGCAGCGGCAAGTCCCGGAGCCGGCCATACGGGTCCCTAAAGGTGAAGGTCGGGACCATCCGGTACTGGATGCCCCCGCGCCCGGCGTACCGGTGGGGATAGGGGTGGAAGTCTTCAAGCTGCGTGCGATCGACCCTGGCCCGGGCGAGGAACGCCTTCGTCACGATCGCCGCGTCCGGCGTGAGCGTGACCCACTCGCCGGCGTACCAGAGCAGGACGGCGCCGAAGACCGCGAAAATGATTGCCCCCGCCATGATGAGCGCCTCCGCCCAGGCCGCGATGATCGTGCTGTCGCGCTCGTTGACCAGGATCGAGCCGGCTACCGCCGCGACCGCGAGCGCCAGCAGGCCCGCACCGAGGGCCGCGCCAGCCCAGCCCGGCATCCGCAGCGCACGAATGCGGGTCGGCAAATCATCCTCCCGGAAGTGATCCCCTGAACTTGGAACGACCATCGCTACCCCCATCCCCGCTCCCCCGTCGCCGAGTGTAGTGCCCAGACACCGTTTCCGACAATGAATGCGCAGGTCAGGGGCAGGAATGAGGGCGCACCCCTTTTCACCGCTTGGTGTTGCTCGACGGGACTTTGAGTTGTCTTGCAACCCATGCGTTCCGAGGCAAGGTCAGGACGCCGCAGTCTCCGCGGCCAAGCCCGGTGGAGAGCCGATGCTTGCCAGGGATGTTTAGGGCAGACTGGTGGCGTGAGCGGAATCCGGTGGGTGCTGCACGTCGATCTCGACCAGTTCATCGCGGCGGTCGAAGTGCTCCGGCGGCCGGAGCTTGCGGGCAAGCCGATCATTGTCGGCGGTCGGGGCGACCCCACGGAACGAGCTGTGGTGTCGACCGCATCCTACGAAGCCAGGGCGTTCGGCGTGGGTTCCGGAATGCCCTTACGCATTGCGGCCCGGAAAGTGCCCGACGCTGTGATCCTGCCCGTCGATCAGGAGGCTTACCTCGCGGCGTCTGAAACGGTAATGGCTACCCTGCGCGCGCAGCCCGGCGCCACCGTGCAGGTGCTGGGTTGGGATGAAGCCTTTGTAGGCACGGAGACGGAGAATCCGGAGGCCTACGCCCGGCAGGTGCAGGCCGCTGTCCTGGAGCAAACGCGGCTGCATTGCAGCGTGGGCATCGGCGACACGCTGGTCCGGGCAAAGGTCGCTACCGGGTTCGGCAAGCCGGCCGGCGTCTTCCGCCTCACTGCCGGGAACTGGCTCGATGTCATGGGCAGTCGGCCCACCAAGGACCTGTGGGGCGTCGGAACCAAAGTGTCGGGCCGCCTGGCCAAACTCGGCATCAACACAGTGGCCGAGCTCGCCGCGTCCGAGCCCCAGGTCCTGGTCCCGGAGTTCGGCCCCAGAATGGGTCCTTGGTACGCGGAGCTCGGACGCGGGGACGGCACCAGCGTTGTGGACGATACCCCGTGGGTTGCCCGCGGGCATAGCCGGGAGACCACCTTCCAGCGCGACCTGACCGAGCCCGCCCAGGTGGACGACGCCGTGAGGGAGCTGACGGCGCGTGTCCTTGAGGATGTTGTGGCCGAAGGACGGCCCGTGATTGGGCTGACCCTCAAGGTTCGGTACGCGCCGTTCCTCACCACGACCCACGCGAGGAAGATTCCCGAGACATTCGACCGGAACGAAATCCTCGCGCGGGCCTTGGACCTCGCAGCCGGAATCGAAGCCGGCCGTCCGATCCGGCTCCTGGGCCTGCGGGCCGAAATGGCAATGCCCGACGATGCCCGAAAGGGACATACGCCGACGCGCGGCGGTTGGTGACGACGTCGCTGCAGGCAATTCGCGAAAGGCGACTCCCATGAACACAACACCTTCTTCGAGTCTGCACCTCACCTCGGCGACGGCCTCCGACCGGCCGAGGTCGGACCAGGATCTGCCGCAGGTCGACGCCATACGGCGGGTGCGTGCCGCGGGTGAGCGAGCATTGGTCCTCGGTGGTGGCGGATCGGCAGGCAATGCGTGGTTGATCGGTATCGTCGCCGGCCTGTCTGAAGCCGGTTTGGATGTCACCGAGGCTGATCTGATCATCGGGACGTCGGCCGGATCAACGGCGGCGGCCCAAATAACTGGCGCGGCGCCGACCCAACTGCTTGCCCAAATCCTTGCTTCTGCGCCCCAACAACGGACTGGTCCGGTCGGATCCGACGGCGGACGCGTTCCAGGTGGGCCGGCCGACCATCTGGAGAGAACGAGGGGAATCATCGGGGCCGCTGATGATGCGGCCGATATGCGCCGCAGAATGGGCGCGGCGGCGCTCGACATGGATGCGGCGTCGGATGGCTCCGGGCAAACGCGGTGGCGCGCTACCGTCGCCGCGCGGCTGCCCAGTCAGCTCTGGCCGCAACGAACGGTGCTCATCACGGCGGTCGATGCCCATACCGGTGAACCGGTCGTGTTCGACCGCGACAGCGGAGTCGACCTGGCGGACGCCGTCGCCGCCAGCTGCGCCAGTGGCTTCGCCTACACCATCGGCGACAACCGATACATCGACGGCGGCTACCGGCGCAACGAGAATGCCGATCTGGCAGCCGGATACGGGCGGGTGCTGGTGCTGTCACCACTTGGCGGCAGAACACGGACACCGTTGGACTGGGGCATGCATCTTGCCGCACAGGCCGACGAACTCCGCGCACGCGGCAGCGGAGTCGAAACGATCTTGCCGGATAGCAACTCCCTCAACGCATTCGGCAGCAATCTGATGGATCTGTCAACGCGTCCGGCCGCCGCTCAAGCGGGTTACGACGAAGGCAGAGCCCTTGCCGAGCAGCTCACCGAATTCTGGCGTTAGCGCCCACGAAATCAGTCGGCTCGGTGGGCATGACGTCATCTGTTCATGCCTCGGATGCCTGACCCGACGACGTTCACGCGCCTGGACGGCCTCGGATGTGAAGCCATCGGGCAACGACTCAGTGACCTCCAGGCGGCCCGTTCCCGCGAATCATTGTGGGCCGGCGCCGGGCAAGCTACTATTTCACCCGTGCTGAGGCAGGTTGCGGATGGTGTGCTGGTCCACGAGAGCGGGTTCTGCCAGAGCAACGCCGTGGTCGTGCAGGGGCGGGCTGGCGTGTTGCTCATCGACGCCGGTGTGCACGACGCCGAGATGGCCTGCCTCGCGAAGGATCTGTCCGATTCGGGTCAGGCCGTTGCGGCGGGATTCTCGACGCATCCGCATTGGGATCACTTGCTCTGGCACCCCGGTTTTGGAGCTCCTGTCCGTTGGGGCACCGCGCTCTGCTCGGATACGGCCCGCGAGCGGCTGTCGCACGGCATCGATTCACATCGGCTCGGCATCCCCGCTCAGGTGCCGATGGACCTGCTCGGCCTCATCACCGGCCTGCCAGTCGGGGCTGTGCAGATTCCCTGGGATGGCCCTCCTGTGCGGATCCTCGAGCATCAGGCGCACGCCCCTGGCCATGCGGCGCTGTTGATTGAGGAACGAGGGGTTCTTGTCGCCGGGGACATGCTTT
The DNA here is from genome assembly GCF_003097355.1 of Arthrobacter sp. H-02-3. Classification (GTDB taxonomy): domain Bacteria; phylum Actinomycetota; class Actinomycetes; order Actinomycetales; family Micrococcaceae; genus Arthrobacter; species Arthrobacter humicola. Next base: position 185,134 of record NZ_PYUI01000007.1, on the reverse strand, counting down.
CCGATGTCCTGATTCCAATGCTCGACCTGAGCGACACCGCTGACCCGATCGAGGATTACCTCGCCGCGCTGCATCTGCTGGCGAGCGTGGCCGGTGACGTCGATGTCGTCATCCCCGGGCACGGGTCCGTCGGAGGAACCGACCAGGTCCACGCACGGATCGATCAGGATTTGGCATATGTGCACGCCTTGCGTGACGCACGTGATCCGAGCGACCCGCGCGTCGGCCCCTCGGCTCAAGAGGGCTGGGACTGGGTGAGCGACGTTCACTCACGGCAACTCGAGCGTCTCGCCGAAAGAAGCGCCCGCGGCGGGATCCCCGGCTAGCGGTTGCTCAAACCAGTATCGCGGCCAGCATGGCCGGCCTTTTGGGGGAGGTCTAATGAGTATGAAGCGTCCGCTGGGCACGGCACTGGGGGTCATGGGAGTTGCGGCCCTTCTCGTCAAACTTGTCGTCAAGTTCCACGAAGCCATCAGCTATCCGGACGGTCTCAAGGTCTTTGGGGTGGCCCTGCTCATCATGGCGGTTGCCATACCGCCCTGGTTGGCGTGGCTGTTCCACAGTGCGAGAACATTCAAGACGCGGCTGCAGAAAGACCATCCTGGAGCCCTTGTTGTCGACACCTTTTGGACCGGGCAGGAACTCGGGAGATTCCTCAAGAAAGGGCCGTTGATATCAAAGACGAAAGGGAGGGGATTCATCCTGGACCTGGTCGCAGACGCCCGCGGTCTCCAGCTGGTCAGACAACGACGGCGACCAGTCTATTTCGGAATCGTGCCTTGGGAGCGGGTTGTCTCAGTGAGAATGGATACCCTGCGGAGGCCACTTAGTCGCCGTGCCCTGTTGGTCATTGAGATTGAATCGCGGGACACCCCGTATGTCGCAATCATCCGTTTGGTGCCTTCCGGAAGGCAGAACAGGGAAACTGGAATGTCGCTTGCCGACCTGATCCTAGCGAGGCGGCCTCGCATTCCCTTCCTGGAGGATCGTGCATAGCCTGGGCTGCCCGTCGGAGGCGAAACGACACCCCGCTTGGGGGACGCTAGTTCTCAGGAAGCCCGGGCATGCTGGAGCCGACTGACCTCGCCGATGAACGAGCGGATGACCCGGTCCCCTTCGGTGGAATCCTGGGGCCGGTGTCCGCCCGGGGCGGTGCGGTGCAAGGCGCCGGTCTCGCGCAGGTAGCCCGCGATTTCCTCGTAGAGGGGTTCCCAGCCGCCGGTCAGGACCAGCGTCGGCACGCCGGGCACGATCTGCAGCGGCGCGTCCCACGGCGGAGCCTGCAGGCGGAGCCGGCGTGCGGCCCGGAGGGCCTCCGGCGTCGTGGCCCCCGGGGCGTCGGCGGCGAAGACACGGCGGATATATTCGCGCTGGAAGTCGTCGTCGCTGAGGTTGTGCCGGACATCGAAAAGCGGCTGCATGAGCGCCCGGTGCGCGGCGGTGGCCGGGAGCTCCGCGGTCAAGGACAGGCAGGCCGGTTCCACCAGGGTCAGGGACTGGACGAGGTCGGGGCGCTCGACGGCGGCGATCATGGCGGCGATGGCGCCCTGCGAGTGGGCCACCACGTGGCCGCCGGCCTCGCCGCGGCCGTCGTCCGCCAGTGATGCGAGCACGATGGCGGCGTCGGCGGCGAAGTCGGATTCAAGCGGTTCCGCAACGGGGTCAAACCCGTGCCGGCGCAGGAACAGGGCGTCGTAGTCCAGCGCCATCCCGTGCTGCTTTGGCCACGCGGCGGCCCCAAAGCTGCCAGCCCCGTGGACGAAGACTACGCGCTGCTTGAACATGGTCTAACCCTATGGCACTTCAGTGCTGATGCCGCCGGCGACACAGCCCCGGCGGCATCAGCGTGCGGTGGCTATTTGCTGCCGCCGAGGAACTTGTCGAAGCCCTTGGGCAGGTTCAGCTGGGACGGATCGAAGTCGCCGCCCTGCTGGCCGAACGACGCTCCGGTGGGCAGGGCCTTGGCGCCGGCCGCACGCCGGGCCTCGGCGTCGCGCAGTTCCTGCGCGGCCTTGGCCGGGTTGCCGGAGCGGGCCTTCTTCTTGGGCGCTGACTTGGCACCCTTGCGGGCGCCTCCCCCGCCACCCATGCCGGGCATCCCCGGCATTCCGGGCATGCCGCCGCCGGCGGCCATCTTCTTCATCATCTTCTGGGCCTGGGCGAAGCGCTCCAGCAGGCCGTTGACCTCGGAGACGTGCACACCCGAGCCGCGGGCGATGCGGGCCCGGCGGGAGCCGTTGATGATCTTGGGTGCCACGCGCTCGTGCGGGGTCATCGAGCGGACAATGGCCTCGACCCGGTCGATCTCGCGCTCGTCGAACTGCTCCAGTTGCTGCCGGATGTTCTGTGCACCCGGCATCATCATGAGCATCTTCTTCATGGAGCCCATGTTGCGGATCTGCTGCATCTGGGCGAGGAAGTCGTCCAGGGTGAAGTCTTCCTGGTCGGCGAACTTCTTCGCCATCCGGGCGGCCTCGTCCTTGTCCCAGGATTTCTCGGCCTGCTCGATCAGGGTGAGGACGTCACCCATGTCGAGGATGCGCGAGGCCATGCGGTCCGGGTGGAAGAGCTCGAAGTCGTCCAGGCCTTCGCCGGTGGACGCGAACATGACCGGCTTGCCGGTGACCGACGCGACGGAGAGCGCGGCACCGCCGCGGGCGTCGCCGTCGAGCTTGGACAGCACGATGCCGGTGAAGTTGACGCCCTCGTCGAAGGCCATTGCCGTGTTGACGGCGTCCTGGCCGATCATGGAGTCGATGACGAACAGGACTTCGTTGGGGACGATGGCGCGGCGGATCTGGCGCGCCTGTTCCATCATGTCGGCGTCGACGCCGAGACGGCCGGCGGTGTCCACGATCACGACGTCGTGGAGGGTGCGCTTGGCTTCCTCGACGCCGGCGCGAGCGACGGCGACCGGGTCACCGGCGGGGTGGTCAAGTTCGGTGGACGTGGCGCCCGGGTGCGGGGCGAAGACGGGCACGCCGGCGCGCTGGCCGACCACCTGCAGCTGGGTGACGGCGTTGGGGCGCTGAAGGTCGCAGGCAACGAGCATCGGGCTGTGGCCCTGGGCCTTGAGCCACTTGGACAGCTTGCCGGCCAGGGTGGTCTTACCGGCGCCCTGGAGGCCGGCCAGCATGATGATGGTGGGCCCGGTCTTGGCCAGGCGGATCCGGCGGGTCTCGCCGCCGAGGATCTCCACGAGTTCCTCGTTGACGATCTTCACGATCTGCTGGCTCGGGTTCAGCGCGCCGGATACCTCGGCGCCGAGGGCACGCTCACGCACGCGGCCGGTGAACTCCCGGACCACGGGCACGGCGACGTCGGCGTCCAGGAGGGCACGCCGGATCTCCCGGACGGTGGCGTCAACGTCCGCCTCGGTCAGGCGGCCCTTGCCACGCAGATTCTTGAAGGTTGCTGTCAACCGGTCAGAGAGTGAATTGAACACGCGCCGTGCACTTCTTTCAGTGGATCTACAGGTGGCGGCCGGTCCGGCACGCCAGCGTCGTGACTGGTGTTCGCCTGAACGAACCGCCTCGACAACGGGACTCGACTATCTAGGGTACCAAGATGAGCCTTCAGGATGGCATGCTGGCTTAGGTGACCAGCCAATTAACTGTAAAAACCCTCCTCATCCTGGGTGCCTCGGGCGATCTCACCGGCAGGCTCCTGCTTCCCGGACTCGCCCGCCTGGTGGCCCGGGGCCGCGCAGACGGCCTCGCGTTAGTCGGTGCCGGATCCGACCCGTGGACGGCCGAGCAGTGGCTGGAGCGGATCGAGGAATCTTTCGCGGACGAGAACTCGCAGGCCGATACCGAGGGCAAGCATGAGCTGAAGCGGATCCGCCAAGAGAGCACGTACCACCAGCTCGACGTCACCGCCGGCGGGCAGCTCGCCGGGCTGCTGAAGGAGCTGGAGGGCCCCGTAGCCGTCTACTTCGCCCTTCCGCCGCACGTCAGCCAGCTCGCGTGCGAGGCGCTGGCCCCGGAAGACGTGCCCGCCGGGACCCGGCTGGTGATGGAGAAGCCGTTCGGCTCGGACGAGCAGTCCGCCCGGCACCTGAACAAGACGCTGGCGGCGCTGGTCCCGGAGGACCACATCCACCGGGTGGACCACTTCCTGGGCAAGGCAACCGTCCTGAACATCCTGGGCCTGCGCTTCGCGAACACGTTCCTGGAGCCGGTGTGGAACCGTCAGTACATCGAAAAGGTCGAGATCGTATTCGACGAAGACCTCGCCCTGGAGGGCCGGGCCCGCTACTACGACGGCGCCGGCGCCCTGCGGGACATGATCCAAAGCCATCTGCTGGAGATCATGGCGCTCATGGCGATCGAGCCCCCGGCGTCCGTGGACGAACGCGACCTGCGCGATGCCATTGCCACGGTGCTGCGCGCCAGCAGCATCAAGGCCCCGTACCGCCAAAGTACCCGCCGGGCACGCTACACGGCCGGTTCCATCGACGGCCGGAAGGTCCCGGACTACGCCAAGGAAACCGGGGTGGACCCGGCCAGGGACACCGAAACCCTCGCCGAGGTGCAGCTCGGGATCGACAACTGGCGCTGGCAGGGCGTGCCGTTCATCCTGCGTTCGGGCAAAGCGCTGGGCACCAAGCGCAAGGAAGCCGTGGTGACGTTCCGGCCGGTGCCGCATCTGCCGAAGGGGTTCAGCGGCGTGGACGCCCCCAACCAGCTGCGGATCGGTTTTGGCCCGGACACGCTGAAGTTCGACGTCGATGTGAACGGCCCCGGCGATGTCCTGAGCCTGGACCGGGCCACCCTGCAGGCCGAGCTGAGCGCTTCCGAGCTCCTGCCGTACGGTGAAGTGCTGGAGGGCGTCCTCACCGGCGATCCGCTGCTCTCAGTGCGGGCGGACACCGCCGAGGACTGCTGGCGCATCCTGGACCCGGTACTGAAGTCCTGGGCGGCCGGACATGTGCCGTTGGAGGACTATCCCGCCGGGACCTCCGGCCCGGAGGACTGGCCGGCCTAGGCGGACGCGACAAGGCCGCTTAGTAGCGCGCAACCCGCTGGAGGCGACCGCAGAAACGACGAAGCGGGCCGGATGCCTTTTCAGGCATCCGGCCCGCTGTGTCAGGACCGCTGTGTCAGTGCCGCGTTCCGCGGCGGAGCGGGTGCAGCTAGATAGCTGCCGCGCCGCGCTCTCCGGTGCGGACCCTGACGGCCTCGAACACATCCATCGTCCAGACCTTGCCGTCGCCGGCCCGGCCGGTGTTCGAACTGGCGATGATGACGTCGAGGATGTCGTCCGCCTGTTCGTCGGTGGCCAGGACTTCTACCCGGATCTTGGGCAGGAGGTCCACGTTGTACTCAGCCCCGCGGTACACCTCGGTGTAGCCGCGCTGCCGGCCGTAGCCGCTGGCTGCACTGACCGTCAGGCCCTGCACACCGTAGGCTTCGAGACCTTCGCGAATAGCCTCCAGCTTTTCCGGACGGACGATTGCCGTGATCAGTTTCATGCCCCCACACTTTCCTTACCCGTTGCGTTCTTCTTGCCGTTGGACGTGACGTCCATCGGGGCTGCGGAGACTGCGTCTTCGCCCGGCTTGCCGGTGATGAGTTCGTGCAGCGGCTGGAAGCTGCCGCCGTGGCCGCCGACGCCGAACTCGTAAGCGGTCTCTGCGTGCAGGCTCAGGTCCACACCGACGACTTCCTGTTCCTGGGAGACCCGGAAGCCCATGAGCTTGTGGATCGGGAAGGCGATGATGAACGTCATCACGGCGGTGAAGACGATCGAGAACACTGCGGCGAGGGTCTGGGCGACCAACTGCGTGGTGCCGCCGCCGTAGAACAGGCCCGCGGTGCCCTGGGTCGGGGTGGCCAGGAAGCCGATCGCCACGGTGCCGACAACACCGGAGACGAGGTGGACACCGACGACGTCGAGCGAGTCGTCGTAGCCGAACTTGAACTTCAGGCCGACGGCGAGCGCGGAGGCCACACCGGCGACGACGCCGAGGGCGATCGCACCGAGCGGGGAGACGTTGGCACAAGCCGGGGTGATGGCGACCAGGCCGGCGACCACACCGGAGGCGGCACCGAGGGACGTCGGGTGGCCGTCGCGGAAGCGTTCCACGGCGAGCCAGCCGAGCATGGCGGCGGCCGGGGCGGCCAGGGTGTTGATCCAGATCAGGCCGGCCTGCTCAACGGTCGCGGCGGCACCGGCGTTGAAGCCGAACCAGCCGAACCACAGGATCGCGGCACCGAGCATGACGAACGGAATATTGTGCGGGCGGTGGTTCGGGTCCTTGCCGAAGCCCTTGCGGTTGCCGATGATCAGGACCAGGATGAGGCCCGCGACGCCGGCGTTGATGTGGACCACGGTGCCGCCGGCGAAGTCGATGACCGGCGCGAACGTCTGGCCGAACCAGCCGCTGGCAGAGAAGAGACCGCCGCCCCAGACCATGAAGGCCATCGGGGCGTAAACCAGCGTTGCCCAGATCGGGGTGAAGACCACCCAGGCGGAGAACTTGGCACGGTCGGCGACCGCACCGGAGATCAGGGCCACAGTGATGATGGCGAACGTGGCCGCGTAGCCGACCTTAAGCAGGTCAGCTGGTTCGGTGAAACCGTGGAGGCCGAAGTGGCTGAACGGGTTGGCGAAGATCTGGAAGAAGTTGTCCTCGTTGGCCGTGGCCATCGAAGCGCCCCACAGGACCCACATGATCCCGACGGTTCCAATGGCGACGAAGCTCATCATCATCATGTTCAAAGCCGACTTGGCACGAGTCATGCCGCCGTAGAAGAATGCTAGACCCGGGGTCATGAACAGCACGAGTGCCGCGGCGACCAGGAGCCAAACGAGACCTGCGGTGAGTTCCATGGTCTACGTCCTCTCTTGCTATTAGGTGCGGAGTAGTCCGCCGGTCCCAACGCATTATTTGCGTTCTACATCGAGTTTCGCGGGGCCGTGTTTCGCTGGCGGAGGATTTAGATTGCCGGGTTGTTACAAGAACCTCCCGGACGTAAATGGTGCATCTCACACTTGTTACGGTTATGTTTCATCCGCATAATCCCGCGCTTTAGGACCAGCAGCCCGCCGGCCCCTCTTCTCCCCAAGGACTAACGCACTATGAGCAAGACCTCCCGCCCCGCCGGCGAAGCCGCCCCCAAGCTGCCCGCCGTGGCGCACGGGCGTTCCCGGCTTCCCCGGGACATCAAGGTGATGCTGGTGGCGGCCTTCCTGATCGCGATCGGCTTTGGCCTTGTCGCGCCGGTACTCCCCCAGTTCGCGACCACTTTCAACGTCGGCGCGACGGCGGCGGCGGTGATCGTGAGCATCTTCGCCTTCATGCGGCTGGTCTTCGCCCCGGCCGGCGGCGCGCTGATCGTAAAGTTCGGCGAACGGCCCGTCTACGTTGCCGGTCTGCTGATTGTGGCGGCGTCGACGGCGGCCTGCGCCTTCGCCCAGGACTACTGGCAGCTCCTGATCTTCCGCGGGCTCGGCGGGGCGGGGTCGGTGATGTTTACCGTGGCATCCATGGCGCTCGTGGTCCGGCTCGCGCCGCCGAAAAGCCGCGGCCGCGTCTCCGGGGCCTACGCCTCGGCATTCCTGATCGGCAACGTCTGCGGACCGATCGTCGGCGGCCTGCTCGCCAACTTCGGCCTGCGCGTGCCGTTCCTTGCTTACGCGGCCGCCCTCGTGCTGGCGGCCATCGTGGTGCAGACCCAGCTCAGCCACGTCCCGGCCGCCTCGCGGGAGCCCGGCGCCACGGCCCCGGCGATGGAACTGAAAGACGCGCTGCGGGACAGCGCGTACCGGGCCGGCCTGTTTTCGAGCTTCGCCAATGGCTGGGCCACCTTCGGGGTGCGGATGGCGACGGTGCCGCTATTCGCCGTCGTGGCCCTCGGCGCCGGTCCGGAATCGGCCGGCTGGGCACTGGCCGTGTTTGCGGGCGGCAACGCGGTGGCGCTGACGTTCTCCGGCCGGCTCGCGGACAGCCTCGGCCGCAAGCCGCTCCTGCTCGCCGGACTGGTGGTCACCGGCACGGCTACGGCGGCTATCGGGTTCACTCACCAGCTGCCTTGGTTCCTGCTCGCGTCCGCCTGTGCGGGGATCGGCTCCGGGCTGTTGGGACCGGCCCAGCAGGCTGCCATCGCCGACGTGATCGGCAATGAGCGTTCCGGCGGCCGCGTCCTGGCCGTCTTCCAGATGGCCTCTGACAGCGGCGCGATCGTCGGACCCGTCGTGGCCGGGCTGCTGGCGGACCGTCTGGGCTACGGCTGGGCCTTCGGCGTCACGGGCGGCATGCTGCTGGCCGCCGCCGCTGTGTGGCTCCCGGCCCGGGAAACGTTTGTCCGGCACACCGCGAACCGCGCCTAGCCCGGCGTGCCGGGGAACGCCGCAAACTGTATCCGGCCCGGGCCCCCGGGGCCAATGACCGCAGACGGTGCCCTGACACGAACCCGCTGGTCAGCGACTGCCTCCGCCCTTGGCTAAGCTGGGGTCACTTGCCACAACCCTCCGGAGGTAATCCCCCATGGCCAGATTCGACTCTTCCCCCGGGAAAGCCGATAGCCCTGACCCAACCAACCCCGCGAATGCGGCTAATCCGGCGAACGCAGTGACTGCCGGAAAGAAGAAGCGCGCACGGATTATCGCCGGCACCGGAATCGTCGCCGTCCTCGCGGCCACGGCGGTGCTGGTTCCCCTGGCTCTCGGCGGACCCACCCAGGCACCGCCGGCACCACAGGCCACGTCCGAATCCGCCCCGGCGTCCGGCCCTGCCGAGGTGGGGCCGCCGGTGACGTACTACCAGCAGGCGGGTCCGCCGGCCGGGTCGCCGCTGGAAAAGGTTGAGCCCCTTAAGGTGGACGTCTCCAGCGACCTCGTGGGCACATCCCTGAACAAGGGCCTGACGGGAATCTCCCTGGAGGCAACGGACTTGGCAGACCCTGACCTCAGCGCCGACAACGCGTCGATGGTCAAGCTCCTGAAGGAGATCGACCAGCCTGTCCTGCGCTTTGGCGGCAATGCCGTGGACCGGCGCTTCTTCTGGACCTCCACCGGCGAGGCCGTCCCCGCCGGCTACAAGGGAGACAAGACCCACCCCGTCAAGGCCGTGGGCCCGGCGGACCTGGCACGGGTAAAGACTCTTCTTGAGGCCGGGAATGCCACGATCAGCCTGACGGTGGACCTGGGCCATTACGATCCGGCCCGGGCGGCAGACATGGTCAAGAACGCCTCGGAGATCTTCGGCGACCGTTTGCTCAGCGTCACGGTGGGCAACGAACCCAACGGCTTCGTCTTCAACGATGTGAAGACCGGCACCGGCTACAGCCTGGACCAGTACCTCCGGGAACTGAAGGACTACGCCAACGCCATCTACGCGGTGGCCCCCAAGGTGCCCATCTCCGGCCCGGGTGCCTATGACCAGAAGTGGTGGCAGCCGTTCGTCGATGCTGACCTCCCGCAGAAGAAGATCCTCACGTTCCATAACTACCCGCTGTACAGCTGTGACGGCAGCGACCCCAAGGGCTCGCCCACCATGGCCAACCTGATGAGCCAGCTGATGCACGACCGCGCCGCCGATTACCAGAAATCGGCCCTCAAGGTCGGCCAGGACGCAGGCCTGGAGACATGGCTCCCGGAGACCGGGATCGCCGCCTGCCCCGGCTCGAACGAGACCTCCCGCACCCACGCCTCGGCCCTGTGGGCGGCGGACTATGCCCTCAACGCCGCCCAGCTGGGCATCACCCGGATCGGTTTCCACAGCTCCCTGCAGACCTGCAAGGGCGGCCCGCCCCTGTCCGCGATCTGCAGCGCCGGTGCCTACCCGTTCGGCAACGGCCAGATGTCCGGCCGGGCCAACTTCTTCGGCATCTCCATGGTGGCCGAGCTTGAGGCCGGCAAGTTCATGAAGCTGAACAGCTCCGGCGGCGGGCTGGCGTTCAGCTACGCGCTGCAGAACGCGGACGGCAGCACCAGCGTGGTGATCGTCAATGAAAACGACCCCGAGAAGGCCGCGCAGACCGACGTCACCCTGAACCTGCCGGGCAAGCCGGTGACCGGGACGATGACCCAGCTCAGCGGCCCCAGCTACAAAGCCGAGGACCAGACCGTGATCGACGGCGCCAAGTCCGAGCCGAAGCCCCTCGCCGAGCGTGCCACGGTGCCCGGCTTCGCCTATAAGTCAGGGACGCAGCAGTTCAAGCTGACGGCCGGAACCGTGACGGTGCTGCACTTCACGTACTAGCGACATCCCGCTGACTTCGCGCAGCACAGCCAGCAGCAAAAAGTGCCCCGGTCCTCTGCGGACCGGGGCACTTTTTTGCGTGCGTGGTTAGTTCAGCAACGCGTCGACGAACGCTTCGGCGTCGAACGGCGCGAGGTCATCGGCGCCTTCGCCCAGGCCGATCAGCTTGACCGGCACGCCCAGGGACTTCTGGATGGCGACGACGATCCCGCCCTTGGCGGTGCCGTCCAGCTTGGTCAGGACGATTCCGGTGATGTTGACCACCTCGGAGAACACCCGGGCCTGGTTGAGCCCGTTCTGGCCGGTGGTGGCATCCAGGACCAGCAGGACCTCGTCCACCTCGGCAAGCTTTTCGATGACCCGCTTGACCTTGCTGAGCTCGTCCATGAGGCCCACCTTGTTCTGCAGCCGCCCTGCGGTGTCGATCATGACGACGTCGACTTCCTGGTCGATGCCGGCCTTGACGGCCTCGTAGGCCACCGAGGCGGGGTCAGCGCCGTCGATGTCCGACTTCACGGTGGGGACGCCCACGCGCTGGCCCCACGTGGCCAGCTGCTCGGCGGCGGCCGCACGGAAGGTGTCGGCCGCGCCCAGCAGCACGTCCTTGTCCTCGGCGACGAGCACGCGGGCCAGCTTGCCCACGGTGGTGGTCTTGCCGACGCCGTTGACGCCGACCACCATCATGACGGCAGGTTTGTCGGCGTGGCGCTCCACGTGCAGGGTGCGGTCCATGGTGGGGTCCACGAGCTTGATGAGTTCTTCGCGGAGCAGGGCCTTGACGTGCTCGGGGTCCCGCGTGCCGATCACCTTGACGCGTTCGCGGAGCGCATCCACGAGCTGCATGGTCGGTTCGGTGCCGAGGTCCGCCAGCAGGAGGGTCTCCTCGACCTCGTCCCAGACGTTTTCATCGATCTTGTCCGCCGAGAGCAGGGCCAGAAGCCCCTTGCCCAGGATGTTGTTGGACTTGACCAGCCGCTCGCGCAGCCGGATAAGGCGCCCGGCCACCGGCAGCGGCGTTTCCACCGGTACGGTTTCCAGGCCGGCCGCGTTGTCCGGCACCTCGACCGTTTCGAGTCCTTCGACCTCGACGCCGCCCGGCGCCTTCCGTTCAGGCGCCGGCGCTGGCGCCGGACGGTCCTCCACAAGGGTCCCGGCTCCCGGGGCCTGCACGGGGTCGTTTGCGTCGCGCGTGCCGGGATAGTTCTTGACGTTCTTCCGGGTCTTCATGAGCACCGGGATCAGCGCGCCGAGGACCACCAGCACAGCGAGAATGGGCAGAATAATGGGGAGGATGTCGTTCACTCCCCTAGCTTCTCACAAACCCCAAATGGGCCGTGGCCAGCGATTTCGTTCTGCTTGGACCTCTGAGCTGCTCAGACGTCGACACCGCCCAGAGACGTGAGGTTGCCGATCATAGAAATGAAAGCACGAGTTCTTCGGGGGTGGGGTCGTCGAGGGGTGCCGGCCAGCCGGGGTCGTCGGTGTTTGCGGCGGGGAATGGGTGCCCGGCCGTGAAGTGGTGCCAGTCGGGGAAGGGGTCCGGGGGCAGTTCCGGCTCGGGACCTTGGTCGGGATCCTGGATGGGGTCCTGGTCTGGGTGCCCGGTGGGGCCCGGGCCCGGAGGATGGTCCGGATCCGCGGGCACGCGTCGCTCCGGCCGTGGGTCTGTTGCTGTAGCCGTGATCGGGAGGTGGTCCGGCCAGCGGGGCGGTTCCCAGTCCTGGCGCTCGCTCGGATAATAGCGTTGTGAGGGTGAAATCCAGCCCGGCGGGCTCGTTGTGCTGGCCCCGCTCGGTGTCCAGGCGGAGGCGTGTTTGAGGCGGTGATGTTTCGGGCAGGGCTGGCCCAGGTTGGCGATACCGGTGGTGCCCCCGTCGGCCCAGGCCAGGAGGTGGTCCGCGTCGTTGTCCAGGGAATGGTTGTTGCAGCCGGGGAACGGGCACCTGCCGTCGCGGAGCCGGAGCCAGTGCCGCTGCGCCGCCGTCAGGCGGTAGCTGCTCCGCCCGATTTCCAGCGGCGCCCCGTCCCGGGGATCGGTCAGGACCCGGTAGAAGGAACCCGCGCCGCCGGCAACGAGGCGGCGGGCCATCGACGGCGGGATCGGCCCGTACCCGTCCAGGACGGCCGGCTCGTCCGTGAGGCCCAGCAGCGACAGGACCGGCACGGTGACCAGGACCTGCGCCCGCGGGGTAGGAACACCCCCGCCCACACCGGTTCCGCAGTGAACCATTCCACCGCCGGCCGTCCCTCCCGCGGCAAGTCCGTTGGTGCCGCCGCCGGCGGCTGTTGCGGCTGTGGTCCCTGGGGTGGGGCCGGTGTCGTTGGTGAGGAGCCAGGTCGCGGTGATGTCGGCGCGGAGCTGGGCCAGGGTGCGGGTCTCGGCCGGGAGCCGGGCCGAAAGCCAGGCCATGCCGTCCCGGTCCGGGACGAACTCGACCCGCCGGTCCGCGACGCTCACGGTGTGGCGTGCCTCGATGCTCTCCGGATGGTGGCGTTCGCGCCAGGTGCGGGCCTTGGCCCGGAACCGGGACGGCACAAGCTCCCCGGCCGCACAGCCCCGGGCCGCCCCGGGCGCGGCGGGGTCCAGGAAATGCCCCTCCAGCGAGGCCGCCCCGGCAGAATCCAGGCCGCCGGTTTCCTCGGCAAGGATCCGGGCGTGCTGCCAGGAAATCGTCCCGGCCCGCAACGCCGCCCAGGTCAGCGACAGCCCGGTCGTCAAGGCCCGGGCCTCGGACAAGAGCGCCCCGGCGGTGCGTTCGCTCACGGTCAGGACACACGCGACCTCGGCGACCAGGGCCATCTCCTGGACGGCACGGTCCCGCACGGATCCCGCCGGCGGGGCCAGGAACCTCGCCGCCCGGGCGTAGTCGGCGGCCAACTGAACCTTCAGCGCCGCCGTCCGGGCCTCCAACCGGGCCACCTCAGCCAACCCGTCCAACAACCCATCCGCCAAATCCCGCAACGGATCAGAGTCCCGGAGGGCACCGGCATCCCGCAGGGCGCCCGCATCCCGTTCGGCGGCGGCCGGATCAGAGCGGTCCGGGCCCTCGGAGCCGGACCCGAGCAAGGCAGCCAGCACAGCCACAGACGCGGCAACGGCCTCCACCGCCGCCTTGGCGTCCGCGCCGCTGTCCCCGCTCCAAGCCACCCTGCTTTGCATACCCCAAGTCTATGAAGAGGCACCGACAATCTTGATGCTGCTCCGACGGGACGCCGGCACTGATATCAGTCCTGCGAGGGGTTACCGTCAAGAGAGGGAGGACCGGGTCGCTGAACTCATCGGGCGATCGAGCCGGTGGTGCTAAGCCAATGCGGCGGCGCTTGTGGGATTGGAAATCGGGTAGGCGGTGAACGACTTCATGTAGCGCGGCTTCTGCGGCAACGGTCCGGCGTCACGGGGAACGCCTTGCGGACACCGCGAACGTCCAGTGACCTTACCCGGTCCGTGGATTCGTCCTCGACGGCCGCAGCAGCACCGGTTCTTCCGGACACCGTCGCTGAGCTATTTGCCCTGCTGCGCCCGCGGCGCCGGCCCGCAACAAGAGCGGTGACTACCGGCTCCGGACTTTTGCCGGGAAACGGTCGCACCGGCCGGCCAAAGCCGTCACATCCAGCTGGGAGGCACGTCCTAGATCTTGGCTCTGGCTAGACCTCCGCTGTTAGCCGCTGGCTGATGACCGTGGAGACACCGTCGCCGCGCATCGTGACGCCGTACAGGGCATCGGCCACCTCCATGGTGCGTTTCTGGTGCGTGATGACGATCAGCTGGCTGGATTCGCGCAGCTCTTCGAAGATGGTGATGAGCCGGCCCAAGTTGGTGTCATCGAGCGCTGCTTCCACCTCGTCCATGACGTAGAAGGGCGAGGGCCGGGCCTTGAAGATGGCCACAAGCAGCGCCACCGCCGTCAGGGAACGCTCCCCGCCGGACAGCAGCGAGAGCCGCTTGATTTTCTTTCCCGCCGGGCGCGCTTCCACCTCGATGCCGGTGGTGAGCATGTCCGAGGGGTCCGTCAGGACCAGCCGGCCCTCGCCGCCTGGGAACAGCCGGGCGAAGACCCGCACGAACTGCCGCGAGGTGTCCTCGAACGCTTCGGCAAAGACCTTCTGGACGCGGTCGTCGACTTCCTTGATGATGTCCAGGAGGTCCTTGCGGCTGGATTTCAGGTCTTCGAGCTGGGTGCTGAGGAACTGGTGGCGTTCCTCAAGCGCGGCGAATTCCTCGAGGGCCAGCGGATTGACCTTGCCCAGGGCCGAGAGGTCGCGTTCGGCGCGTTTGAGCCGCTTTTCCTGTTCCTCGCGGTCGAAGGGCTTGCCTTCGCTAATTTCCCGGCCGTCTTCGTCCACCGGGGCGCGCAGCGGGGCCCACTTGTCGCCCGATTCGGCGGCCGGCACCGGGACGGGCTGGTCCGGGCCGTAGTCGGCCACGAGTTGGTCGGCCGTCAGCCCGAGCTCTTCGATGCTCCTGAGTTCCAGCGCCTCGATGCGCAGCCGCTGCTGGGCGCGGGCGAGCTCGTCGCGGTGCACGGAGTCAGTGAGTTCGGCCAGTTCGCGGGCCAGGGCGTCGTTGCCGGTGCGGACCGCGGCGAGTTCGCGCTCCATTTCGTCCCGGCGTTCCTCGGCGCTGTCCCGCTCCCGGCGCGCCAGCTCCACGGAGACGTCGATGAACCCGAATACCTGCTCCACGGCGTCGGCGACGGCGGCGGCGCGCCGGGCCTGGAGCCGGCGGCGGCGGGCCCGTTCCGCAGCCTCTTCACGGGCGCGGCGTTCAGTGGCGGCGGCGCGTTCCAGCGAGGTGGCCCGGTTGCGGGTGGCTGTGAGTTGTTCCTCGGCGCTGCGCAGGGCGAGCCGGGCCTCCATCTCGGCTGTGCGCGCCAGCGAGGCGGCCAGGGCCAGGGCGTCGCGGTGTTCCGGAGAGGGTTCCTGCTCCGCGGGGGCTTCCTGGGCCGCGGCGTGCCGCGCCGCCACCGCCTCGAGTGCCTCCTGTTCGCCGGCGATGTTGGCCTCTGCCCTGGCCAGGGACGCGGTGAGCCGCTCACTTTCGCCGACGGCGCTGCGCAGCACCGAGTTGAGGTGGCCCAGGCGTTCGGCGACGGCGGCGAGCTTCGCGTCGGAGTCGTGGAGCTTCGCGAGGGCCCCGTCCGCGCGGTCCTGGGCTTCGGCTCGCCGGGACCGGGCGGTAGAGAGGGCGAAGCGGTTGCGTTCGAGGCCGGCGGTGACGGCGGCCAGCTTGGCGGCGGCATCGTCGACGGCGGCCTGGACTTCCAGCAGCGACGGCGCCGTCGCGGAGCCACCGGTGACGGTCAATGCCGTGACGACGTCCCCGGCCCGGGTCACGGCGGTGAGCCCGGGATATGCGGCAATCAGGTCCGCCGCAACGTCGAGGTCGTCCACGACTGCGACGCCCGCCAGCAGGGCGGCCAGCGGCAGCCCGGCGGTATCGGGTGCCGTCACGGACACCAGTTCCGCCGCCCAGCGCGCTCCGGCTGGAAGCGATGTGTCGGCGGGAAGCGTGGTCTCGGCACCCAGGGTGGTGCCGATGCGGTGTGCGGCAGCAGCCCCAGCCGCACCGGCAGTCGTCGCCGCACCGGCGGAAGGATCGGCGAGCAGCAGCGCGGCGCGGCCGGCGTCGTCCTCGCGCAGAAGCCGCACGGCGGCGGCGGCCGTCTCCCGGTCCCGGACCACCACGGCGTCGGAGGCGGTGCCGAGGGCCGCGGCGACGGCGGCCTCGAAGCCAGGCTCGACCGTGATCATGGACGCCAGAGAACCGAGCACGCCGGCGGCCAAAACTCCCGAGTCGCCTGCACCGAGCACGTGCTCGGAGCCGTCCTTCCGGTTCAGGCCCAGCTGGAGGGCATCGCGTCGGGCCACGAGGGCGCCACGTTCCCGTTCGCCCTCGCGCTCGGCCGCTTCCAGTTCCTCGATGCCGGCGAGGATGTCGTCCAGCTCCGCACTGGCGGCCTCGTACTCGGCGTCGAGCGATTCCTCGCCGTCCTCAACGCCTGCCACCTGTGATTCCAGTGCGGTGAATTCGCTGTGTGCCTGTCGGCGGCGCTCCTCCCCCGCTTTTTGCGAGTCGCGGAGGCGTCCAAGCTCGGCCTGGGCCGATTCCACTCGGGACCGTGCCGCGCCGACCTGCCCGGCGAGCCGGGCCAGGCCTTCGCGCCGGTCCGCGGCGGCGCGTAGCAGGGCCGCCAGCCGCTTGTCCTCGGCGGCGGCGGCCTGTTCGGCGGCCTGCTTGGCGGCAGTCGCGGCGTCCAGCGCCCCGGTGCGGTCCAGGATCTGGCGTTCCAGCCCGGCCTGCTCTTCGCGGACGCGGGCGGCCTGTTTCTCCAGCTGGTCCGGATCCCTGCCGGTGTCGGGAACCACGTCCGCGGCGCCCAGCAGGCGGCGGCGTTCCTCGGCGAGCGAGCCCAGGGAACGGAGCCGTTCTCGTCCCGTGGAAAGGGTGTACCAGTTGTCGCGGGCGGCGTTCAGCGCGGGCGTGGCCTCGGCGGCAAGCTGCTCGAGGACCGCCTGGCGCTGCCGGCCGGCCTCGAGGTCGCGTTCGACGACGCCGCGGCGCGCCTTGAGCGCCGACTCATCCGCGACGTCCCGGGCCAGCGCGGACTGCAGCTGCACGAGGTCGTCGGCCAGCAGGCGTGAGCGGGCGTCGCGGACCTCGAACTGGACGGTCTGGGCACGCCGGGCCACTTCGGCCTGCTTGCCCAGCGGTGTGAGCTGCCGCCGGATTTCGCCGGTGAGGTCGCTGAGCCGGGACAGGTTGGCCTGCATGGCTTCGAGTTTGCGGACCGTCTTTTCCTTGCGGCGTCGGTGTTTGAGGATGCCGGCGGCCTCCTCAATGAACCCGCGCCGGTCCTCGGGGGTGGCGTGCAGGACCTTGTCCAGCTGCCCCTGGCCGACAATGACGTGCATTTCGCGGCCGAGGCCCGAATCGGAGAGCAGCTCCTGGATGTCCAGCAGCCGGCAGGCCGCGCCGTTGATGGCGTACTCCGAGCCGCCGGTCCGGAACAGGGTACGCGAGATCGTCACTTCGCTGTACTCGATCGGGAGGGCGCCGTCGCTGTTGTCGATGGTCAGGGAGACGTGGGCCCGGCCCAGGGGCGGACGGCCGGAGGTGCCCGCGAAGATCACATCCTCCATCTTGCCGCCGCGCAGGGTTTTGGCGCCCTGCTCGCCCATGACCCAGGCCAGGGCGTCCACCACATTGGACTTGCCCGATCCGTTGGGGCCCACCACGGCGGTGACGCCGGGTTCGAATTCAAACGTTGTCGCTGAGGCAAACGATTTGAATCCCCGGACGGTCAGACTCTTCAGGTGCAAGGTACTTCGGATCTCCTGGCTGGCGGACTGGGCACGCTGTTGGGCGAAAGCATGATTCGGACGGACATGGATGGTCGGGGACGGCCCCGGGTACCTACAATCTACTGCGGAGCTGCGGCAATTCCGCGCACACCCGTGCGAGGCCGCCGCAGATGCCGCAGGCGGCATGTGCAGAAACCTGCCGGCACCGGGCATAGTTAAGCTCTTGGGCTTGTGTTTGAAGGGGCAGTCAACCGCTGGAGCGCAGGACGGACATGAACAGGGGCTTGAATTGGTAGGGAATGCGACATTCCGGCACTACAACACCGCGTTGCTTTCGGTGAGCAGCGTCGAAGCTCCGACGATCGTCAGTTCCAAGGATTTCGACCACAGGCTGGCTTTGACCCTGCGGCGGCTGAAGTTCCCGCCGAAGCTGCTCGAACGGGTCGCCGGCATCACGCACCGGCGCTGGTGGGCCCCCGGGACATCGTTCGACGACGCGGCCATCGAGGCCGGCGCCAAGGCCCTGGCCGAGTCCGGCATCGAAGCGGCCGACGTTGGCCTGCTGATCAACACCTCGGTCACGCGGCGCAACCTCGAACCCTCTGTCGCGGTGAAGATCCACCATGCACTCGGCCTGCCGTCGTCGGCCATAAACTTCGACCTCGCCAACGCCTGCCTCGGATTCGTCAACGGTATGACCCTGGCGGCCAGCATGATCGACTCCGGCCAGATTAAGTACGCGGTGATCGTCAACGGTGAGGATGCCCAGGCCACGCAGGAGGCCACCCTGGAGCGGCTGCAGCGGCCCGAGACAACCCGCGAGGACTTCAACCGCGAATTCGCCACACTCACCCTGGGCTCCGGAGCCGCTGCTGCCGTCCTGGGCCCCGCGGACCAGCACCCCGGGGCGCACCGGATCGTCGGCGGCGTGATGCGCGCCGGCACCGAGCACCATGAACTGTGCGTGGGCGGCATCGACGGCATGGCCACCGACACCAAGGGCCTGCTCGACGGCGGCCTGCAGCTCGTGGTCGATGCCTGGAAGGAGGCACAGCCGGAGTGGGACTGGGCTTCGATGGACCGCTACGTGACGCACCAGGTCAGCAACGCCTACACCCAGGCCATCATCGACGCCATCGACCTGGACCCGGACAAAGTGCCGATCACGTTCCCGCACTGGGGCAATGTGGGCCCGGCCTCCCTGCCCATGACCCTCGCGGCGGAGGCGCAGACCCTCGTGACCGGGGATCGCGTGCTGTGCATGGGCGTCGGCTCCGGCCTGAACACCGCCATGGTGGAAATCGTTTGGTAACCGCCGACTGGACCGGCGTCGACCCCGAATGGTCGCGCGACATCGATGTGGCGTCCACTTCCGCCGCGGATGAGCCTGGAACCCTGCGCCGCTGGCACCTGCTCGATAACGGCGCCCAGCTCGCCCGCCGCGGCCTGACTCCCGCCGGCACGCTGCTGTGCGTGCACGGCAACCCGACGTGGTCATACCTGTGGCGGACCCTGCTGGCGGCCGGTTCCGACCCCGCGCATCCGTGGCGTGTGATGGCCGTGGACCAACTGGATATGGGCTTCTCCGAGCGCACCGGCACGTTCCGGCGCCTGGCGGACCGGATCAACGACCTCGGCGACCTCACCGCCGCCCTCGGGCTGGACGGGCCGGTTGTCACCGTCGGCCACGACTGGGGCGGCGTGATCAGCCTCGGCTGGGCCCTGGCGCATCCGCAGCAGCTCGCCGGTGTCGTGCTGACCAACACTGCCGTCCACCAGCCCCCCGGCTCACCCATCCCACCGGCCCTGCGGCTGGCCCTGCACCCTGCCGTACACCGCTGGGGAACGACGACGTCGGACACCTTCCTGCGGGTGACGCATTCCCTGGCCCGCCCGCCGCTCGCAGAGGACGTCCGCAGTGCCTTCATGGCCCCCTACCGGGGCGCCGGCCGCCGCGCCGGCGTGGGAAACTTTGTCGCCGACATTCCCGCGGACGCCTCCCATCCGAGTTTCCCGGCGCTCACCCGCGTCGCCGAAGGCCTGCGCAGGCTGAGCGTACCGGCCTTGATGCTCTGGGGACCGCGGGACCCGATCTTCTCCGACCGGTACCTCAAGGACCTCATCAGCCGGCTCCCGCACGCGAAAGTCCACCGCTTCGAGGGCGCCGGCCACCTGGTCGCGGAGGACCGGGACATTGCCGCCCCCGTCTTCGATTGGCTTGCCGAGCGCGGCCGGGACAGCAACCCCGCGGACGGTCCGGCACCGGTAAACCCGGCGCCCGAACCACCAATGCCTGAACCCTCGACGCCGGCCCCCGGCACCGGGCTCGCGCCCCTGTGGGCGCCGCTTACCGGGCTGGCGGCAGGACCCCATGCCGGGGACACCGCCGTCGCCGAGATGGCCGCGGAAGGCAGCGTCGCCCGCTCGCTCAGCTGGCAGGAGCTGGAACGGAATATCACCGCCCTCGCAGCCGGCCTGCAGGAATCCGGTGTCCGGCAGGGCAGCCGGGTGAGCCTGATGGTCCCGCCGGGCGTGGACCTGACCGTGGTCCTCTACGCCTGCCTGCGGCTCGGCGCCGTGGTGGTGGTGGCCGACGCCGGCCTCGGCACCCGCGGCCTGAACCGCGCCGTGAAGGGTGCGACCCCGGATTACCTCATCGGAATCGACAAGGCCCTCGCCGCCGCGTCGGTGCTTGGCTGGCCCGGCCGGCGCATCAGTGTGCGGGACCTGCCCGCCGCCCGCCGCCGCGTCCTCGCCGTCGAGACTTCCCTCGCCGCCCTCGCCCGCCGCGGAGCCACACTCAGCCCGGACCCCGGCGAGGCCCCGGCCCCGGGCCCGGACTCCCCCGCCGCCGTGCTCTTCACCTCCGGCTCCACCGGTCCGGCCAAGGGCGTGGTGTATACGCACCGGCAACTGGCCGCAATGCGGGACACCGTGGCCGCGACGCTGGCGATCCGCCCCGGCGCACGCCTCGTGGCAGGCTTCGCACCGTTTGCCCTGCTGGGACCCGCGCTGGGGGCAGTGTCGGTGACGCCCGCCATGGACGTGACAGCGCCCCGCACCCTCACGGCCCGCGCGCTGGCGGACGCCGCCGCGGCGATCGACGCCACGGTGGTCTTCGCCTCGCCCGCTGCCCTGCGCAACGTCCTTGCGACCCAGGGCCGCTTGGACGGTGCCGGCCACGAGGCCCTGGGTCGCGTGGAGCTGCTGCTCTCAGCCGGCGCGCCCATCCCCGCCTCCCTCCTCGCAGAGGTCCAGCGGCTGCTGCCCCGTGCCTCGCTGCACACCCCGTACGGGATGACCGAGGCGCTGCCCGTCACGGACATCAGCTTCGAACAGATCTGCGCCGCTGAGGCCGATGCCGCCGCCGGCACCGTCGCAGGGGCCGGCAACGGCGTGTGCGTGGGCCGGCCGGTGCACGGCGCCCGAGTGGCCGTCATCCCGCTCGACGCGGACGGCTCAGCCCCCGGGAACCGACCCGTCACCCAGCCGGGATTGACCGGCGAGATCCTCGTCAGCGCCCCGCATGTGAAGGAAAGCTACGACAGGCTCTGGCTGACCCAGCGCGAAAGCGTCCGCACGGCCGGATGGCACCGCACCGGCGACGTCGGGCACTTCGACGCCGCCGGGCGGCTCTGGGTGGAAGGCCGCCTCGCGCACGTCGTGACCGCGCCCGGTGCTGTTGTGACGCCTGTCGGCGCCGAGCAGGCCATCGAGCGCCTGGACGCCGTCGGGCTGGCCGCCGTCGTCGGGGTCGGCCCCGCCGGGACGCAGGCCGTCGTCGCCGTCGTCGAAACCATTCCGCCGGTGCGCCGGGCCGGCCCCGCGGCGCCGTACCTCGCCGGGCGCGTGCGCGACGCGGCCCGTCAGGCCGGCGTCAGCGTCTCCGCCGTGCTCACCGTCCCCTCCCAGCCGACCGACATCCGCCACAACGCCAAGATCGACAGGGTCCGCCTGTCCCGGTGGGCTTCCGCGGTGCTGGCCGGCGGCCGGCCGGGCACGCCGTGAGAGTCCTCGTCACCGGCGCGAGCGGCCTGCTCGGGCGGGAAGTCACCGGGCTTCTGGTGCGTCAAGGCCACGCCGTCACCACCTTCCAGCGCCGTCCTGCAAGCGTCGATGGCGCCGCGGACCTCTCCGGGTCCGTCACGGACGACACCGCTGTCCGCCGCGCCGTCGCCGGGGCCGAGGCTGTCATCCATCTGGCGGCGAAGGTCTCCTTCACGGGCCGTGCCGCCGATTTCGACGAGGTGAATGTCGACGGCACGCGCCGCCTGCTCCGTGCGGCGCGCGACGCCGGCGTGCGGGATCTGGTGTTCGTGTCCTCCCCGTCCGTGGCCAATTCCGGGGCTGCTATCGCCGGACTGGGCGCCGAGCCGGCGGACCCGGCCCGCGCGCACGGCGACTACTCGCGCACCAAGGCCGAGGCCGAGCTGCTGGCGCTGGCCGCGGACTCGCCGGACTTCCGGGTTGCGGCCGTGCGCCCGCACATCGTCTGGGGTCCGGGCGATACGCAGCTGGTGGAACGGGTGCTGGAACGTGCCGGCCGCGGACGCCTGCCGCTGCTCGACGCCGGGGCGGCCCTGATCGACACCACTTACGTGGACAACGCCGCCTCGGCCATCGTCGCCGCCCTGCACCGCATAGAGCACATTCACGGCCGGGCGCTGGTCATCACCAACGGCGAGCCCCGCCCGGTCGGGGAGCTGCTGGCGGGCATCTGTGCCGCGGGGGGCGTCCCCGCGCCGTCGTGGCGGGTGCCGGGCAGGCTCGCTCGGGCGGCCGGATCAGTGGTTGAGAAGCTCTGGGCCCGTTCCGGCCGGTCCGACGAGCCGCCGATGACCCGGTTCCTCGCCGAACAGCTCTCCACCGCCCACTGGTTCGACCAGCGCGAGACCCGCGAACTCCTCGACTGGACCCCCGCCGTGTCCCTTGATGACGGCCTGGCGAGGCTGGCCAAGCACTACGGTTCACTTTGCGGCGGCGCTTGAGGGTGCTGGCCGGTTCCTAAGGACGTGGGCGACGTCCGCCGCTCTACCGGACCACCGAGGGGGAAAACCCGTGCTCGATGAAGAGGACGGGCTGCGCGGCCGGGTCCGTTGTGATGGACCAGATGTCGCTGTCCACTTCGGAGCCGTCCCGGGGAAGGGCGTACAACAGGGTGGAGTTGTCCAGCCACTCAATCTGATCGTCAATGCTCTGTTTCTCCGCCAGGACGGTTTCCGTGCTGCGGGCGAGGTCCAGGACGGCGACACTGCGGTGGCCGGTCAGGGTGCCGTTGTCGCTCTTCTTGTAGGCGATGCGGGTGCCGTCCGGGGAAACGGACGGGCATTCTATGCCGCTGCGGACCACGGTGAGCGTCCGGCCGGCAATGCTGCCCTGGACCAGCCAGATGTGCCCCTGCGAGGACGCCGTGGCGTAAAAGACGTCGGGCTTTCCGGGAGCAAACGTGACGCCCCAGATGTTCCTGTCCGTGGCCTTGATCCGGGTGCCGTCCAGTATCAGGGCGAAGCCCTCGAGGCTTCCGCTGCTCTGGCCTGTTTTACCCCGGATGACTGTTTCGGTGGAGAACCCGGCGGCGGAGTAGGAATGACCTGACACGAAGACGGTGGTGGCCATCAGGGATCCGTCGGCGCTGGTCCTGGCCCTGTTGGGGATGCCGGGCAGCGGCCAACTTCGCGTCTCCTGCCAGGTGCTGTTGTACACGCTGGCCTGGAAGGTGGTGGCCAGTCCCTGCTTGGTCTGCAGGCACAAGGTCTGATCGTGCGTGCCGTAGACGCGGTCGCAGCTTGCTCCGCTCAAGGCGCGCTGACCGCCGGGCCCGGACAGCGGCACGGTGGCGGCCGAGCCGAACCCCTGGCCCGGCGCGGTGTTGCGGAACAGGACGAAGGGTGCCGCCGGCAGGGCCATGGATGTGGTGACGTCGACCGGCGGCGGTGCACTCTGGCTGGCCTGGGCGTCCCGGAAGGCCAGCCCGGCGTAGAGTCCCGCCGCCGCAATGGCGCCCACGGTGATGAGCACCAGGGCGAGGAGGCGCTTCCTGCTGATCGCGACCCGCTGGGCTGAGGTTTCGGTTCCGGTCGTGGCTTCTTTCCCGGGCTCGGATGCCTTTCCTGTCGCGGAACCCTTTCCGGGCGGCCGCCCGGCGCGGGTGGCCGTCATGCGCCGGCCTCCTGTGCACGGGACGTGCGCATCAGCACGGCCGCGGCCACCAGTGCCGCGGCCAGGCCGACGGCGGCCGTCGTCATTGCGGCGGGGGCCCCGACGGCGAACCAGAGGATGCCGAAGCCGGCCGACGCCGCCATCCGGCACAGCGCCACCACAGTCTGGGCGGCCCCGATGCCGGTGGCCACTTTGTCGGGGCTGACCAGCCGGCTCGCCAGCGCGGCCAGCACGCCGTCGGTTGCGGCGTAGAAGACTCCCAGGAGCACCAGGCACGCCACCGTGACGCCCAGGCCGCCGAACGGCACTGCGGCCAGCAGGTAACACGCCAGCAGCGCTCCGTGTCCGCCCAGAAACACCCGGATCCTGCCCCAGCGGTCCGCGAACCGGCCCAGGGGAACGGCCAGCGCGAGGTACACGACGTTGGTTCCGACATAGAGCAGCGGGAACCACTGCACGGCGAAGGAGTCCCGATCCTGGAGCACGAGGTAGATGAAGCCGTCCCCGACGGTCAGCAAGGCCAGGATCCCCGCGGTCACGAGCAGGCGGGTCAGTCCGGCGTCCTTCAACTGGCTCCACGTGAAGGGCGGCCGTGCCCGGTCCGGCTTCTGCGCGGTCCGCGGAGTCCTGCGGTCCGGCACCACCAGCACCAGGAGGGCGACGCCGATTACCGCGAAGGCGAGCGAAACTACAAAGACGGTGCTGAACCCGTTGGGGATGAACAGGAGGATCAGGAACGCCAGCAGCGGCCCTGTTGCGGCGCCGACGGTGTCGAGCATGCGGTGCACCCCGAAGGATCTCGCCAGATGTTCCGGTTGGGCAGCCGATGAGATCAAGGCGTCCCGCGGCGCGGTGCGGATGCCTTTGCCGATGCGGTCGCCCGTCACGATCCCGGTGATCGCCCAGAACCCGCCCGCAAACAGGAAGCCGACCCGGGCCAGCATGGAGAGCCCGTAGCCGGCCACCGCCACCCGTTTCGGGTGGCCTGTGCGGTCCGATGCCCACCCGGCGGCAATACGCACCACCGCGCTGACGCCCTGGTTAAGCCCGTCAATGAACCCGAAGGCAATGGTCGAGAGGCCCAAAAATCCGGTGACGTACAGCGGCAGGATGGCGGACACGGATTCCGAGGAGATGTCCGTGGCCATGCTGACGATGCCCAGCCAGAGAATGACAGGCGAAAGCCGGAAGGCCACGCCCGGTCCGGGCAGGGTCTGCGTCCCGGTGGCTCCGGAATTCTTCCTGCCGCCGGTGCGGTCGGCCATTGAGATGTACACGACGGCCTACCCGTGCGCGTCCGGCGTCGTGTCGGCCCTTTTGACTCCGCCTTTAACGCCGGAGCGATAACGATTCCTATTGTCCCCAGCTCCCATGGCGACAGTTTGTCACCGGCCAAGAGGGGTGCGTAAGCGTAGGACTACTTGTTTTTGGTCTGCCTACCAGCGGCCGTTACGCGGTCTGGGCTGGCAGACGGGGCAGGTATAGGACGAGCGGTTCATGAACTGCTCCCGCCGCATGATGCTCACGAGGCCTGCCGCGGCGCAGCGCTTGCACTCCTGGCCTTCACGGCCGTAGGCGTTGAGGGAGCGGTCGAAGTATCCCGAGGCGCCGTTGACGTTGACATAGAGCGAATCGAAGCTCGTGCCGCCGGCGGCCAGGGCATCCGTCATGACCTCGCGGGCGGCGTCGAGCACGCGCAGCGCGTCGGCCCGGCGCAGGGTGTCGGTGGGCCGGGCATAGTGCAGCCGCGCCTTCCAGAGGGCCTCGTCGGCGTAGATGTTGCCGATCCCGGAGACCAGGCCCTGGTCCAGGAGCGCCCGCTTGAGTCCGGTCTTGCGGGCACGCAGGCGCCGGTAGAAGGTGTCGAAGGAAAAGTAGGGATCCAGCGGGTCCCGGGCAATGTGCGAGGCTTCCTCGGCGATGAGCGGGAGCGGGGTTTCGGCGAGGCCGCCGGGGCCGCCGTCGTCCGTGGGAATCAGCGAGGTCAGGAACAGGCCGCCGAAGATGCGTTGGTCCACGAACCGGAGCTGCTCCGGCATGCCCAGGGCCGGGCTGAGCCGCAACCGGACTTTCAGGTGCTTCTCGTCCGGCACGCCGGGGTCCTGCATGAGCAGCTGGCCCGACATCCCCAGGTGGGCCATGAGGGCAACGGCGGGGGCCGGTTCTCCCGGGGCAGCATCTGCGGAGGGGGCCGGGGTGTCCGCCAAGGGCATCCAGAGGAATTTGCCGCGGCGGACCACATCCAGCACGCGCGCGCCTTCAAGGTTGCCGGCGAAGTCCTCCGGTCCCAGGGCGTGCCGGCGCAGGGAGCGCGGATCCAGGACGTCGACGGCGGTGATGGTCCGGCCCCGCACCCAGCTCACGAGCCCGCGCCGGACCACCTCGACTTCGGGCAGTTCAGGCAATGCCGCTGCCTAGCTGCCGGTTTGGGTGTCGGAAGCCTGGGTGTCGGCAGCAGGGGTGGTCAGCCGGCGCCAGGCGTCGGCCGCAGCTTCCTGCTCGGCTTCCTTCTTGGAGTTGCCGGTGCCGGTGCCGTAGTCCGTGCCGCCGATCCTGAGGACGGCCTCGAACGTCCTGGCGTGGTCCGGTCCGGAGCCGTCAACCGCATAGTTGATGGTCCCGAGCTGCCGGCTGGCCGCCAGTTCCTGGATGCTCGTCTTCCAGTCGGTTCCCGCGCCAAGGGCCGCGGCGTCCTTCAGCAGCGGGCCGATCAGCCGCATGACCAGCTGCCGTGCCGTCTCGATGTCGTTGGAGAGGTAGGTGGCGCCAATCAGCGCCTCCATGGTGTCCGCCAGGATCGAGGCCTTGTTCTTGCCCTCGGTGAGCTTCTCGCCCTGTCCGAGGTAGATGTACTCGCCCAGGCCGATGCTGCGGCCAATGCCAGCCAGCGCCCGTGTGCTGACGACGGCGGAACGGCGCTTGGCCAGGTCGCCTTCGGGCAGCGTGGGGTTGTCACGGTACAGCGCGTCAGTGACGGAGAACCCCAGGATGGAGTCGCCGAGGAATTCGAGCCGTTCGTTGGTGGGGATGCCGCCGTTTTCGTAGGCATAGGAACGGTGTGTGAGCGCAAGACGAAGCGTCCCGGCGTCAATAGTGACACCGAGACGCTTCAGAAGCTCTTCAGTTGAAGACATCTTTTTCAGCCTGTTGGCGGATTAGACGTCTGCGACCTTGCGGCCCTTGTACTCAAGGAACAGCGCGGTGCCAGCCGAGTCGGTAACGACCTTTGCCTGGTGCGGCAGGCTGTAAACAACCTGGCCGTTCTCTACGGTCTTCACCAGGTGGGGGGCAGTTGCCTTCCACTGGGAGCGGCGGGCGCGGGTATTCGAGCGAGACATTTTCCGCTTCGGGACAGCCACGGCTAACTCATTTCTCTCTAGTCCAACACTTACAAATCAGTTTTGCCGGTCAGGCTTAGCCAAGTCAGCCAGGGCGGCCCAGCGAGGATCTACGACCTCGTGGTGATGCCCCGGCTCGTCTTCCAGGCGAACTCCGCATTCGGAGCAAAGGCCCTGGCAGTCTTCCCGGCACACCGGCTGGAACGGCAGTATGGTGACAACTGCGTCCCGCAACACCGGCTCAAGATCGATTAGATCGTGCTCGACTCGACGTTGCTCTTCTTCGTCTTCTTCGTCCGAGAACACAGCGTCCTCATAGAAGAAAAGTTCTTGCACATCAACCTCTTGGTCATACGCAAGGGGATCCAGGCATCGGCCGCATTCGCCAGTTACTTCAACGAGCGCGGTTCCTGATACCAGAATTCCTTCGTGTACGGCCTCGAGCCGCAGATCCAGCTCGACATCCGAGCCTTCCTGCACGCCAATGAGTGCCACACCAAGATCACTTGGTGCGGGTACATGTTCCTTCAGCGTCCGCATGCTTCCCGGACTGCGTCCGAGGTCCTTGACGTCGAACGCCAGGGGCGAACTAGCATCTCGTTTAATGAGAACTCCTGTTGAACATATGACCGACGTACCATCTTAGCCTGAACTTCCGGACGGACTCAAACCGGGCAGCAGGTCAGCAGCATGATGCCGCAAACCGGCCCCCGGGACGGGCCGCGCAACCGGCAGCAGGCCGCCGAGTACCGGTCAAGCTTACACTTTGCGGGCACGGTTCTGGACCGGCTCCCCCGGAGCCAGCCGCTTCAGCACGGACCGGGGCACAAAGTCCGAGATATCCCCGCCCAGGGTGAAGACCTCTTTGATGAGGGTGGAGGACAAGTGCAGGTAGTGGCTCTCCGCCGGCAGGAACACCGTCTCGACGCCGGTCAGCTGCCGGTTCATCGTGGCCATCGGCAGCTCGTAGTCGAAGTCCGAGGACGAGCGCAGGCCCTTGACGATTGCGGAGACGCCGCGCTGCCGGCAGTACTCGGCCAGCAGTCCCTCCCCCACGGGTTCCACCACGATGCCGCGCAACGATGCGAAGGTTTCCCGGGCCATGTCGATCCGCTCTTCAAGGCTGAAGCGGTACTTCTTGGCGTAATTCGTGGACACGGCCACGATCACCTCGTCGAAGAGGCCCGCGGCACGGGCAATGACTTCCAGGTGGCCATTGTGAATGGGATCAAAGGAGCCAGGGCATACGGCGCGTCTCATGGTCCGAACCTACCGTATACGCGCCGCGGGCCGGGATAGCATGGCTGAATGTCAGCATCGAAGAACCGCTTCGCCCTGCCTTTTGCCATGCAGCCTGCTGCCGCGCAGCCGTTCACCATGGACGGGGGCGTGGCCCTGGTCACCGGCGCCGCCATGGGCATGGGCCGGCTGTACGCCCTCCGTGCCGCCCGGGAAGGCGCCGCGGTGGTGATCCTGTGGGACATCGACGCCGACGCCCTGGCCAGCACCGCCGCCGAAGTCACCGCCCTGGGCGCCCGCGCCGTCCCCCGGACAGTGAATCTGGCGGACCCCGCCGCGATCGCCGGGGCCGCCCGGGAAGCCCGGGCCGAAGGGCCGCTGGCGCTTCTGGTGAACAACGCCGGGATCGTCCGCGGCGCGTACTTCTGGGACCACACCCCGGACCGTGACATCGCCCTGACCATGGATATCAATGCCCTGGCCCCCATGTATGTCACCCTCGAATTCCTGCCAGACATGATGGCCGACGCCGGCCGGCCCCGCCGGATCCT
This sequence comes from Arthrobacter sp. H-02-3, assembly GCF_003097355.1. Classification (GTDB taxonomy): domain Bacteria; phylum Actinomycetota; class Actinomycetes; order Actinomycetales; family Micrococcaceae; genus Arthrobacter; species Arthrobacter humicola. The sequence continues at coordinate 156,338 of NZ_PYUI01000007.1, read as the reverse complement.
CAACGTCGCCTCCGCCGCCGGCACGGTGTCCAATCCCCGGATGAGCGTCTATGCCGCGTCCAAATGGGCCGTCATCGGCTGGAGCGACTCGCTCCGGCTCGAGCTGGAGCAGCAGCGCTACCGCCACCTGGCCGTCACCACGTTCTGCCCCAGCTACATCTCCACCGGCATGTTCGAGGGAGCCCGCGGTCCCCTGCTGACCCCGCTCATGACACCGGAGGATGCCGTGGACCGGGCATGGCGGGCCACCGTCGCCGGGCAGCCGCAGCTGATCGCCCCCGGTATGGCCAAACTCGGCAAGGTGCTCAAGGGCATCCTGCCGGTGCGGGCCTGGGACTTCGTCGGCGGGAAGGTCTTCGGGATCTACTCCACCATGGACAAGTTCACCGGCCGCGCCGTCCCCGACACGAAGGCCGGCCCCCGATGACCGCGCCGCTCCCCCTTCCGTGGCAGCGCGCCGCGACGGGCGCCAACCTGCTCTCCCCGGACGGTTCGCTGGGCGTAACGATCTTCGAGGAGATGACCACCCTGGCCCTCAGCACGGGTGCCATCAACCTCGGCCAGGGCTTTCCGGACGAGGACGGCCCCGTGGAGATCAAGGAGGCCGCCCAGGCCGCCATCGCCGCCGGCGCCAACCAGTACGCGCCCGGCAAGGGCATCCTGCCGCTGCGGGAGGCGATCGCCGTCCACCAGCAGCGGTTCTACGGGCTCGCTCCGGACCCCGAGACGGAGATCATCGTCACCACCGGCGCCACCGAAGCCATTGCCGCGTCGCTGCTCGCACTAGTGGGCCCCGGAGATGAGGTGCTGACGTTCGAACCGTTCTATGACTCCTACGGCGCCATCATCGGGCTCTCCGGAGCCACCCACGTCACGGCCCCGCTCCTGGCCCCGGATTTCATGCCGGACTCCGCCGCGCTGGAAGCTGCCTTCAGTGCGCGCACCAAGGTGGTGCTGGTCAACAACCCGCACAACCCCACCGGGGCCGTGTTCCCCCGCGAGGTCCTTCAGCGCGTCGTCGAACTCGCCGAGAAGCACGACGCCGTCATCATCACCGACGAGGTCTACGAGCACCTCACCTTCGGCGTCCGCCACATCCCGATCGCCACGCTGCCCGGAGCGGCCGAACGCACGCTGACCATTTCCTCCGCCGGCAAGACTTTCTCCTTTACCGGTTGGAAGATCGGCTGGATCTCCGGGCCGGCGCATCTGGTGGCCGCCGCACGGACCGTCAAGCAGTTCCTGAGCTACAGCTCCGGCACGCCCTTCCAAGCGGCGATCGCGGTGGGGCTGGGCCTTCCGAACGAGTTCTACACCGGCATCGCAGACACCCTCCGGTACAAGCGCGACATCCTCAGCGAGGGACTCCGCGCGGCCGGCCTTGACGTCCTGACGCCGCAGGGGACGTACTTCGTGAACGTGGATACCTCTCCGCTGGGGATCACTGATTCCGTGGAGCTGGCCCGCCGGCTCCCGGCCCTCGTGGGCGTCGCCGCGATCCCGGTGCCGGTGTTCTGCCACGCCGACGGCGCCGAGCGCACCCGCAGCCTGCTGCGCTTCGCGTTCTGCAAGAAGCTGCACGTGCTGGAGGAAGCGGCCGAGCGGCTGGCGACCCTGCGCGGCAGGCTGTGAGAATGGCAGAGAAGCAGCCCGGCGCCTCACGGTTCCTGCGGACCACGGGACAGCACGCCGAAATCGAACCGGATCCCTTTACCGACGGCGGCTTCGTGCTGAGCATCGGCGGCGCGGAGCAGTCCCACGTCAATCTGGCCGATCCCGGCGACATCTTCTACGAGTACCTGCGCAGGATCGGGCACGTGGTGGACCTCGCCGCTCCGTGGGGCGAGCCGATCACGGCGCTGCACCTGGGCGCTGGTGCCCTGACGCTGGCCCGCTACATCCAGGCCACCCGGCCAGGCTCGGTCCAGTACGCCGTGGAGCTGGAGCGCGAACTGCTGGACTTCGTGCTGGCGCAACTGCCCCTGCCGGAGGGAACCCGGCTGCACACGGTGATCGGCGATGCCCGCGACGCCCTCGCCGGGCTTCCTGCGGAGCTGCGCTTCGACGTCGTAATCCTGGATATTTTCTCCGGGCCGGAGGCGCCGGCACATATCGCGTGCACCGAGTTCTATGAGGAGGCTGCAGCACGGCTGACGCCGCGCGGGGTCCTGATTGTCAACGTGGGCGACGAACCCGGGCTGACCCTGGTCCGCAGCCAGGTCGCGGCCCTGCGCCGCGCCATGTGGGACGTCGCGGCCTTCGCGGAGGCCGGGATGTTCACCGGCTGCTACCCCGGCAACATCATCCTGACCGGGACGCAGGGCCCGTGGCCGGAGGTCTGGACGGCGGCCCTCACGGCCCGCGGTCCGCATCCGGCCAAGGTCCTCGCCGGCGTCGAACTGGACGTACTGTCCGATTAGTCCGCGGCCGCGACGCCGGGTTCGGCGAACCACAGGCGGGTTTCCCCGTACTTCTTCTCGGCAAATCGTTCCACGCCGTCGGGCCACTCCGGTTCGGGGCTCCTGGAGGAGCGTTCCACCACGACGACGGCCCCCTCGCCCAGGTGCGGCACCAGCTTGGCCAGCACGGCGGCGAGCGCCGGTTCGTCCAGCGGGTAGGGCGGGTCCAGGAACACCAGGTCCCAGAGCACGGCATCGGCGGTCCGTTCCAGGAACGATTCGACCTTGGAGCGGTGCACGGAGACCACCTTGCGGCGTGCCACGGTGTTGACCAGGTCCGCGTTCTTCTGGCAGACAGCGCTGGCCTTGGCGTCGAATTCGACCAGGTCCACAGAATCGGCGCCACGGCTGCCGCTCTCCACGCCGAGTGAGCCGGATCCCGCGTAGAGGTCCAGCACCCGGGCACCGGCAATGACGTTGAAAGCGTCCAGCCGGGAAAACAGCGCTTCCTTGACGCGGTCGGTCGTGGGACGCGTCATGTTCCCGGGGACGCTGGTCAGGGGGCTGCCGCCGGCCGAGCCGGCAATGATCCGGCTCATGCGCGGTCCCCCGTGGACGTGTGTGCCTGGCTCGTGGTCCTAGCCGCGTTCAAGGAACGCCTCCTTCTCGGGGTTCAAGTATTCGTCGATGGCCGCGGCGAGCAAGGGCCGGCCCGCCAGCGTGGGATCGGCGGCCACGATCCGCTGGGCGTCCTTCCGGGCCCGGGCAATCACGTCCTCGTGTTCGAGCACGCGCAACAGTTTCAGTGTGGAGCGCCCGCCGGACTGCGAGGCGCCCAGGATATCGCCCTCCCGGCGCAGTTTGAGGTCCTCCTGGGAGAGCTCAAAGCCGTCCGTGGTGGCCGCCACGGCGTCCAGCCGGCGGCGGCTCGGATGGCCCGGCTCCAGTGTGGTGACCAGCAGGCAGGTCCCCGGCAGGCCGCCGCGGCCCACCCGGCCGCGCAACTGGTGGAGCTGGGAGATGCCAAAACGGTCCGCGTCCAGGATCACCATGAGCGTGGCGTTGTGCACGTCCACGCCGACCTCGATCACGGTGGTGGAGACCAGCAGCTTGGTCTGGTTGGCCGTGAAGGAGGCCATGGTCTCGGACTTCAGGGCGGGGTCCTGCCGGCCGTGCAGTGGCGCGACCGGCACCCCGGCCAGGGCCGGCTCGTCCCGGAGGTGTTCCACGACGCCGGTGACGGAGGCGAGCTCCCGCGCGCCGTTCTCGCCTTCCAGGTCCGCGGCGGACGGTTCGGCCTCGCCCGGGGTGAAGTCGCCGTCGTCGTCCTCGCCGATCTTGGGGCACACCACGTAGACCTGGTGGCCGGCGTCGATCTCCTCCCGCGAACGGGACCAGATGCGGCCGGCCCAGGCCGGGTGCTCGGCGAGCCCCACCACGTGGGTGGAGATCGGCGCGCGGCCCGCGGGGAGTTCGTCCAGGACCGAGGTTTCGAGGTCCCCGAATACAGTCATGGCCACGGTCCGGGGAATCGGGGTGGCTGTCATGACCAGCAGGTGCGGGGGTTTGCTCGCCTTGGCCCGGAGGGCGTCGCGCTGTTCGACGCCGAAACGGTGCTGTTCGTCCACCACGATCAGTCCGAGGTCGTAGAAGGACACGGTCTCGCTGAGCAGGGCGTGGGTGCCGATCACGATTCCGGCTGTCCCGGAGGCCGCGTCGAGCATGGCCTGCTTCCGCGCCGCGGTGGGCATGGAGCCGGTGAGGAGCGTGACCTGGACGGCGTCCGGACCGAACCCGCCGAGCATCCCGTCCCGGGAGAGCGGTCCGAGCGTGCGCCGGATGGATTCGTAGTGCTGGGCGGCAAGGACTTCGGTGGGGGCGAGCAGGGCCGCCTGCCCCCCGGCGTCCACCACCTGCAGCATGGCGCGCAGGGCCACGATGGTCTTGCCGGAACCCACCTCGCCCTGGAGCAGCCGGTTCATCGGCGAGTCCTGCGCGAGCTCTTCGGAGAGCGTCTTGCCGACGGCGGCCTGCCCGGCGGTCAGCGTGAACGGCAGCTGGCGGTCGAAGGCGGGCAGAAGCCCGTTTGGTGCCGGGCGCCGGGCCGTCGCTTCCTCGGCGGCCAGCTGGGCCCGGCGGCGGGCCAGGGCCGACTGGAGCACCAGGGCTTCCTGGTAGCGGAAGCGGTCCCGGGCGCGCTGCCAGTCGGCCGGGGTTTGCGGGGCGTGGATCAGCCGGTAGGCGTCCGCGACCGGCAGGAACTTCTCCCGCGCCGCGATCTCCGCGGGCAGCGGGTCGCCGAGGGCCTCGAGCTCGAGGGTGTCCAGCAGGGTCGAGATGACCTTCTGGATGGACCAGCTGGTGAGTTTCGCGGTGGCCGGGTACACCGGAATCGGCATGGCCGCGAGCTTCTCCGGGTCCAGGCCCGGGGTCTCGGGGTCCTCGTCGAGCAGCAGGAAATCGGGGTTGGTCAGGCCCAGGGAGCCGCCGTAGCGCGTGACCTTGCCGGAAAACATGGCGCGCCGGCCCGGCTGGAGCTCGGCCTTGGCCCGGAACCCGTTGAAGAAGCTGACCTTGAGCGTGCCCGGCAGTCCGCCGCCGGTTCGTCCGGAACCGGCGGTCCCGGCGTCGTCGGAAATCACGACGTCGGTGAGTGAACCGCGCCGGGCGCGCATGGCCCGGGTGCTGTTGGAGATCACCCGGGCGATCAGGGTCACTTCCTCATCCAGCGGGACCTCGCTGATGGGTGTCAGCTCGCCGCGGCTGAGATAGCGGCGCGGGAAGTAGTTCAGGAGGCCGCCGACGGTGGTGATGCCGAGGTGTTTTTCGATGACAGCCGCGGAGCGCTTGCCGATCCGGCGTTCCAGGCCCAGTTCAAGTTCAGCGTGCATATCCGTCGGGGTTTCGGGTTTCAGCGGCCAGGACCGGGGCCACGGCGGCCGCGGTGACGGCGGCCTCTGTCTCCGGGTCGCGCGGCAGGGCGAGCTCGCTCACGGAGATGTCCGTGGGCTCGCCCAGGGAACGGATCAGCGCAACGGCAGGTTCGGCATCCAGGACGTGGACGTGGACGCGCCAGCGGTAGTGCCCGGCAGCATCCACGGCGCCGCCCACCTGGCTCATGATCACGGAGTCGCCCATTTCGTCGAGCCGCTGCCGCATCATGGCGGCGTCCAGCGGGGACAGGGAGATGGTGCACATGAGTTCGACGCCGTCGTCGCGGGGCATGCCGACGTGGATGTGCGGATCCTGGACGTCGTAGCCGTGCAGGCCGTCCAGCAGTTCGCTCTGGAGCTCCTCGCCCAGCACGGCGGAGCGGAGGCAGTCCAGGATCAGGAGCATGCCCACGCCGCCGGCGTCCACCACATGGGCGGCGTGCAGGGCAGCGAGCTGGTCCTCCGTGTGCACCACGGCGGCCAGGGCTGCCTCGACGGCGGCGTCCAGGGCCAGGCCGAGGGTCTGGTTGCTGTCATCGCCGTCGTGCGCGGAGTCCACGGCAGCCACGGCGCGGGCGGCGGCTTCCATGACGGAGAGCATGGTGCCGGGCACGGGATCGCTCAGCGCGGACCAGGCCCGGAGCTGGGCCCGGTTCAGGGCCGCAGCCAGCAGCGGCGAGCTGATCCGGGTGTGTCCGGCCAACGGTTCGGCGGCGGCGCAGAGGAACACGGCAAACAGTGTTCCCGAGTTGCCGCGGGCCTGTTCCATGGCCGCCTGGCCGGCCTGCGCCAGGACGGCGCCGACGTCGTGCTGGGCGGGGTCAGCGGCACGCGCCGCAGCCCGGGCGGTCAGGTAGAGGTTGGTGCCGGTGTCGCCGTCGGCCACGGGAAAGATGTTGATGGCGTTCAGGCGGTCGCTGTGGTTTCCGAGCGTTGTCTCCGCCTTGCTCAACCACCGCTTCATCGCTTGCGCGTTGGCGGCAATTTTAGTCTGCAAAGTGATCCCATCCCACAGCGTCAGCGGGCCTGCCCGCGATCTTTACTCCCGTGCTTTCAGTTGGTGCAGGGGTCTCTACCGAGCCTATCGCAGTGAAACCGGCAGGGAGCTGAACCCCCGCGGGGAATGTAGCCAACAGCCCGTGGTCTTCGCCCCCGCCCAGGACCCAGGGCATCGGGTCTGCCCCCAGCAGCTCCGACGCCGGCAGCAGCGGAACAGCGAGTTCCTTCAGGGCGGCGGCGTCCAGGTTCAGCACGGCATGGCTGGCCGCGGCCATGCGATTGCCGTCGCGGACCAGGCCGTCCGAAATGTCCATCATTGCCGACGCGCCGGCGTCACGGGCCGCAGGGCCCGCAGCGAGCGGCGGCAGCGGCCGGCACTGGGTGTCCATGAGGGCTCGCTGTGCGGCCGTCAGCTCCACGACGCTGATCTCCGACTCCAGCAGCGCCAGGCCGGCGGCGGCGCGGCCCACCGTTCCGGCCAGGGCCACAGTGTCCCCCGGCCGGGCCCCGGAGCGCAGGACCGGCTCCTTGCCGTCAAGGGTGCCCACGACCGCCACGCTGACGGCCAGTTCGCGGCCGCGGCCCAGGTCCCCGCCGGCCACCGTGCAGCCGCGGGCGCCCAGCTCCCGGATGCCGGCGGTGAGGCCGTCCGCGAAATCCTCCACCCAGGACACCGGGGTTTCCGGCGGCATGGTCAGGCTCACCACAAGGGACGTGGACCGGGCACCCATGGCGTTGATGTCGCTGAGGTTTTGCGCGGCCGCCTTCCAGCCGACGTCGTACCCGCTGGTCCGGTAGCCGTTGTTCCATTGCAGCCGGAAGTCCTGGTCCGCCACCTGGGTGTCGATGCTCAGCACCGTGCGCCCGTCCGGCGCCGCGACAATCGCGGCGTCATCCCCCGGCCCGAGCAGCAAGGACGTGGGCGCCTCCGGCCCGCCGGCGGGCACCGGGATGATGAGCCGCGGGAAGATGCGCTCCAGCAGCTGGGACTCCGAAAGCCCGGCGACGGTCAGGCCGGCCTCCGCGGGCTGGGTTTCGGACACGGAAGTTACAGGCACGGGAGCTTCAGGCACGGGAGTTTCAGGCACAGCCCTACGCTACCGCGAGGGGCTGACACCGCCGAACGGGGGCTAGAAGGTGGCCTTGAGGCAGCCGAGCTGAGTGTTGCCGGAGGACATCCCGGCTACGCCCAGGCCCCAAGCGCACACGGTGTACACGCCGCGTTTGGTGACGGGGATGACAATCCGGTAGCCGTGGTTGCCGGAGATCTGGAGGACCGAGTTGACGTCGGCCCTGTACCGGTTGGCCACGTAGGCCGTCCCCTTCGTGGTGCCGTCAGGGGACGTGACGTAGAGGTGGATGGGAACGTTTGCCCGCGTCATGCCCGGGTCCACGCTCCAGCCGCTGGCCACGAGCGCGGATCCCATCCCGCCGAGCTGGACCTTAACGGACTCCAGGTACCCGACCGGCGCGGGCGTGGCGGCAACGCTCACCGTTGAGCAGCCCAGGAGGCTGTTGCCCAGCGGGAAGACGCTGACGGCGATGCCGTAGGCGCAGATTTTGTAGTTACCCGGCGTCGTGACCGGCAGCGCCACCCGGTAGCCGTGGTTTCCGGTGGTCGCCATGACCGTGTTGACGTCGGCCCGGGACTGGTTGGCCGTATAAGCGGAACTCTTGGTGACACCCTTGGGGTCGGTGACGTAGAGGTGGACCGGGATGGAGGCAGCCGGAGTTCCGGGATCCAGGCTCCACCCGGTGGCCGTGATGGTGGCCGTCGCCGCGTCCGTCTTGACCACGGTGCTTTCCAGGAAGCCGGCGGGCGCCGGTGTTGCCCGTGGCGTCACGTATTTACAGCCCAGGATGCTGTTGCCCAGGCTGAATGCCGTGACGGCAATGCCGTAGGCGCATACCTTGTACTGCCCGCTCATGGTCACGGGGAGGTCCGAGGTGAAGCCGTGGCTTCCCGTCACGGACATCACCAGGTTGACGTCCGCGCGGCTCTTGTTGGCGGTGATGGCCTGGGACGTCGTCTTGCCTGCCGGATCGGTCACGTAGAGGTGGACCGGGATGGACGCAGCGGGCGTTCCGGGATCGTAGCTCCAGCCGGTGGCCCGCAGCACCGTCGCCCCGCCGGCCCTGGTGAGTGTCAGGGACTCGAGATAGCCGGCGGTGGCCGGCGTCCCTGCAAGGGTCAGGGACTTGCAGCCCAGGTCCGTCGGTTCGGCGCTGCTCAGGGCGTAGACGCAGACCTTATATACGCCGGCCGCGGTCAGATTGAAGGAACGGGTGAACCCGTGGTTGCCGGTCACCTGCATGACCTTGTTAACGTCCGCGCGGACCTGGTTCGCTGCCACGGCGTAGCCGGTTGCGGTGCCGCCGGGCGGCGTCACGTAGATGTGGACCGTGGATGATTCGGAGGGCTTGGCGGTGTCATACGCCCAGCCGGCGATGTCCAGGCTGGCCTTGGCGCCGGAGCGGTTGATGGCCATGGACTCGACGTAGCCGACGGCGGGCGCTCCGGGCGGACGGATGGTCACGCTGGCCGCGGTGTCGGTGACCGAATCGATGCTCACCTTGGTGCCGGCGTGCGTTGTGAAGGTCTGTCCGGCCTGCCAGGCCTGGGTGTTGCTGTAGTAGCCGTTGAAGGCGGCCGCGCGGGTGTCGGGCGGGAGCAGGATCGAGGAGTTGCCGCCGCCCTGCTGGGTGATCTTCACACCGCGGTTTCCGGCCTGAGCGATCACGGAGTCGTAGCCCACCGGAGCCCGGAGCTCGAGGTAGTAGACCTCGCCGGATTTCGGGTCAGTGAACTTCACTGCCCGGTTGGCGGCGTCGCCGGCCCAGGGTGCGAGGGTCACCTTGCGGGGCCCGGAGACTGTGCCCAGGTTGGTGATCTCGTTGCCGTTGCCGAACCGGCCCATTTCCCAGAGGCTGGCGCTGATTTCCGGCATGACGTCCCAGTGCGAGATCCCCATGAGGTCCAGGTTGTCGCCATAGGGCTTGATGCTGCAGGTGGGATCAGCAAAGCCCGCGTAGGGACCGGAGGCCACGTCCATGGCCCCGCTGCCGCACAGCAGGCTGTTGGCGTGGTCCATGCCCAGGGCATGGCCGAACTCATGGGTCAGTACGGGGGTTGCGAGCCGGCTGTTCTGCGGCATCAGGATCCGGCCGCCCGTGGTGCCGTTGCTGTAGGTCATGCCGGCGGTGCCGTTGCTCAGGTACGCGCCGGGGATGAAGATCACAAGCGCAGTGTAGGCACTCTGCGTCCAGCCCAGCTCCTGGGAGACTATGTCCACGATCTGCGACGGTGACTGCGTGGATTTCGCGGCCGACTTGTGCAGCAGGCGGGACGAGCTCAGGGCAATGTCCACGCGCCCGGCGGTGGCGTGCGCCCAGTAGCGGTTGGCCGCGCTGAGGGAGGCCTTCGCCGCCGCCATCGGCACGGCGGCGTCCGTCTCCGCTGCGGTCTTGTCGGCCAGCTGCACGGTCACCAGGGTGGTCTTCAGGGTGCCTGCCAGCGGCGCGCTTACGTAGGTGTACTCGCTCCTCGCCTTGTTGGCCGGCTGCTCGGGCCGGACAAAGTCATCCACCTGCCCCTGCGGGCTCGGGTCCGACACGGCTGGAACAGCAACGGCCGGAACAGCAACGGCTGGAACTGCAACGGAGGGAACGGCCGCCACAGCGGTTTGGGGCAACGCTGCTGCCAGCATCACGGCGGCAATCACTGTTGCCGCTATGTTCAGTTTTCGCAAGATTGCTCGCTTAGGGGTGAGACCGCCGGCGGAGACCTGGTGGTGGGAGCGACGTAAGGTGCCTATAGCATAAACGCCAATTCCCGCCTGTCACCCCACTAACTTTGATCCCTTAAATCACAACTGCATCACGCATTTTTGTTTGCAAGCTTCTGCGCAGTAATGGCGCACCATTTCGCCACCTGAAAACCGCGTGCCAAACTCTTAGCCGTGCCTCCTTCCGTCGCCGCGGTCAATACCGCCACCCGCAGGGTGCTTGCCTTCGCCGTCGGAGGCCTCCTGTTAGCGCTGATCATTGCCACCCAGATGTTCGTCAACGTGGATCCGCTCAGCGTTCACCGGACTGACGCAGTCATCATGCTCGGCGGGGCGGCATCTGAGCGACTCCCGGTGGCACGCCAGTTCCAAGCCGAATTTCACATCCCGATCCTGGTGATCTCCCACACGGACACCGTGGGCAACCGGAGCGCGGATGAGACGTGCAATTCCGCAGCCTTCCCCAACCCGGACCTCATCTGTTTCAGGCCCCCGGACCTGGACACCCGCGGCGAGGCTGAGTCGATCTCCCGGCTCATCGAAGCCAACGGCTGGAAGTCCGTCACCGTGGTGACGTCCAGCTATCACGTCACCCGCGCGGGTCGCCTGATCGGGCAATGCACGACGGCGGACGTCCAGATGGTTGCCTCCCACCCGGACCTGGATGTCTTCCAGTGGATCCGGCGGTTTGTGATCGAAACGGGAGGCCTGATCGATGCCACCTTTAGGCCGGAATGCGCCAATCACGGGGCGGAAATGTAACAATTGAACCTCATCCGGTTGAACTGGTCAGCCGGTTCGGGCATCTGACCGAGGCGAGGAGGACACGCTGGAACACTCTCCCGACGGCGCTGCCCCGCTGGTTGCCGCACCCCGGCACCTGCGCAAGCGGCGCATGCACACGGAGATCCCGGATGCCCTTCTGGTGCCCGGGGCGGAGCCTCTTCCGCTCAACGGGCCGCCGCCAGCCGCCGCGCAGGCTCCTGTATTTCAGGACCCGGCAGACATGGACAACGCCTACTGGGGGCCCGCCGACCAGGACCCGGCTGACACTGAAGCCCCGGAGGAACCCGCGGATTCAAACCCGGCAGAGTCGGGCCTGGAAGCCGCCATCCAGGAGAAGGAATCCCAGCAAGTCGCCCGCGACATGCTCCACCGGCGCAAACGGCGGGTGGCCCTTCTGGCCGTTCTCGTTGTAGTCCTGGCCGTGCCGGCCATCGTGCTGGCCCTGCTGCTCGGCTAAGCCGGGCCACAGACCTTACCAACCACTCGCACACACTTGGGGAATAACCATGCACAGCATCATGCCGATCTTCGGAACCAGGCCGGAAGCCATCAAGATGGCGCCGATCGTCAGCGCGCTGCAGGAGTCTCCGCTCTTCCGCTGCATCGTGACGGTCACGGGGCAGCACCGCGAGATGCTGGATCAGGTCAACGAACTCTTCGGCATTGTTCCGGACCATGACTTGAACATCCTGCAGCAGGGGCAGTCCCTCTCGGCCATCATGACGCGGACCATCGACGGGCTGGAAAAGCTCTTCGCCGGCACCCGGCCGGACGCCGTCGTCGTCCAGGGCGACACCACCACCTCCACGGCCGCCGCCATCGCGGCGTTCTACCACGGCATCCCGGTGGTCCATGTCGAGGCCGGGCTGCGCAGCGGAGACCTGCTCTCGCCGTTCCCCGAGGAAGCCAACCGCAAGATCACCAGCCAGATCACCCGCTTGCACCTGGCGCCCACCTCCACCAGCAGGGAGAACCTGCTGAGGGAAGGCATCAACGCTGAAGACATCGTGGTCACGGGAAATACCGTGATCGACGCCCTGCTCGCCACCGTCGACAAGCAGCTCCCCTTCACAGACTCCCGACTGGAAGCACTGGCCGCCGGCGACCGTCCGGTCCTGCTCGTCACCACGCACCGGCGGGAAAACCAGGGCGAATCCATGCGCAGCGTGGGACGGGCCCTGGCCCGGATCGCCGACGCCGAGCCGGACCTGGTGATCGTGCTGCCGGCCCACAAGAACCCGGTGGTGCGGGAGGCCGTCCTTCCCGCGCTGGAGGGCAAAGGCAACGTCCTGGTGACGGAACCTCTGGCCTACGGCGAATTCACCCGGCTGCTCTCCCGAGCACACATCGTCCTCACGGACTCCGGCGGAGTGCAGGAGGAAGCACCCAGCCTCGGCAAGCCGGTCCTGGTGATGCGGGACAACACCGAGCGGCCAGAGGCCCTGGAAGCCGGCACCGTGAAGCTGATCGGCACGGACGAGGAACGGATTGTTGCCGAGGTGACCAGCCTCCTGCACGATTCTGCGCACTTTGCGGCCATGGCAAACGCCGTGAATCCCTACGGCGACGGCAAGGCTGCGGCCCGGACGGTGGCAGCTATTGAGGAGCTTCTCGGCGTCGGCTACCGAACCGCGGAGTTCAGCGGCGCGTAGGCTCCGTACGTCGCCGGCCAAGCCGCCCGGCACCCGGCCTTCGATGTGAGTCGGAGGGGCCTTTCGTGAAACAATTAGTGTTCAGCAGGCAAGGATGCGGGTTGCCAGCATCACGTTGTCCGTCGGCGGATCTGGTACCCCGGATTCGACCCTGAACCGACGGCGACGCCAGGGGGTGCAAGTGGACCGCAGGGACTTTCTACGACTATCAGTGGCGGCCTCAGCCGCCGCCGCCCTGGCGGCGTGCACCCCGGATACGACGCCCGGCCCCCGGCCGCCGTCGACCTCGCCCACACCACTGCCCCGTCGACCCATACCGCCGTTCGCGAGCAAGGGCCTGGGCATGCCGCGCTTCGGCGGATTCGGTTTCAAGGAGCTGGATTCCCTGAACCTGGACTGGTTTTACGACTGGGGACCTGACTACCCGCCCCTCCGGGCTGCTTCGAGCCAGGCCGCTGAATTTGTGCCCATGGTCTGGGGGCGCGGCTCCTTGGAACGGAAGGCCATAGAGCAGGTGCGGTCCGAAGTGTCCTGGACAGGCGCCGACAATCTCCTCGGCTTCAACGAACCCGACCACACCGGCCAGGCAGACATGTCCGTGGACACTGCCATCAGTCTCTGGCCCCAGCTGGAACAGGCCGGCCTCAGGCTGGGCTCTCCGGCCCCGGTTCAGGCGCTGGGCGACTGGCTCAAAAATTTCATGGACCAGGCATCCAAGAAGGACCTGCGGGTGGATTTTGTCGCGATGCACTGGTACGCGCCGCCCCACGGGGACTCGTTCCTCCGCACGGTGGAGAAACTGCACGAACGCTACGGGAAGCCCGTCTGGATCACCGAATACGCCGTCGCCGACTGGAAGGCCACTGCGAAGTCGCCCAGCCGGTTCACGGAGAAGGAAATCCTGGCGTTCATGAAAGAGACCGTCACCGGACTCCGGAAGATGCCGTACGTGGAGCGATTCGCATGGAAAACGCGGGCCCACGGCGACCCCATCATGGGCGCCTCCGCCCTGTTCCGGAGCAACGGCTCCCTCACCCCCACCGGCGAGCTCTACCACTCCCTCTAGGACCTACCTCCAGCCAGTGTCCTGGTGCCGCTAGGGGCCCGCAGAAAATTGCGTCTTTCCTGTGTAAAACCGGGACTTTCCTGAGTGTTCCCCGTGCTATGTTGACTTCAGCCACAACTGAATCAGGGACCACACAGGCCAGAGCAGTCACATCCCGACGCCGCCACTCGTGAGCGGAATCCGTCGGGACGCACCCCGCCGCTGGCCTTTGTTGTCCCCGCAGCTGTCACAGAACCCAGCAACCCTCCACGAAGGGAACTCATGGAACGCCGTAAGTTTCTCACTATGCCCCTGGCTGCAATGGCGGCGCCCGGCGCCCTGCTGGCCGCCAACGCCGGAACCGCCCAGGCTGCTACGGCACCGACCGCAATCCCGACCGTCCCCGCCGTCACGCTGCCGGCTGATACTCAAAAGGGATTCGGCTGGGGCGGCAAGGACGCCCTGGCGCTCACACAGATCAAGAGCCTCAAGCTGGACTGGCACTACACCTGGGGTGCGCACTACAACGTCACCACCAATCCCCCGTTTGTTCCCATGGTCAAGAGCGAACGCACGCTGCTGGAGCAGGACGCCCTGGGCTGGGTATCGCGCCAGCTGGCGGAAACGAAGACCAAGCACCTGCTGGGCTTCAACGAGCCCGACAACACCTCCCAAGCGAACATGAGCGTGGACAGGGCCATCCAGCTCTGGCCAAAGCTGATGGCAACCGGGCTGCGGCTCGGGTCTCCGGCATGCACCAGCCCGGGCAGTGCATGGCTGGCCGATTTCATGGCCAAGGCCAAGAACAAGGGCCTCCGTGTGGACTTCTTGACTACGCACGTCTACGCCTGGCCCAGGGCCGATGACTTCCTGAACAAGATCACTATGATGCACGAGAAATATGGCAAACCCATCTGGGTGACCGAGTACGCGGTGGCCGACTGGAATGCCACGGCCACACGGCCTTCCATCTACACCCGGGCCCAGACCGAGGACTTCATGCGGGCCACCGTCGCCGGCCTGCGCGCCATGCCGTTCGTCGAGCGCTTCGCCTGGAAGACCCGCCCGGCTGGGGACATCAAGATGGGCTGCTCTGCCCTTTTCCACACCAACGGCTCCCTCACCACCACGGGCAAGCTCTACGCGTCCCTGTGAGGCGCTGAGCGCCTCCTGCTGTGGCCGGACACCCAGGTGTCCGGCCACAGTCCGTTAACTAGTCTGTTAGAACAAATGAAGGATCCCGCCGGAGCGCATGCTCCGGCGGGATCCTTCCCTGTTGAACCTGTTGTATCAGCTGTGAGGCCGATGTGCCGCTAGTTGGCGGCGGCGAGCTCCAGCAGTTCGCTCTTGTGGCCGAGCGAGACGATGTCCCAGCCTGCCGCGGTCCATTTCTCGTGGTCCAGGACGTTGCGTCCGTCAAACATGCGCTTGTGGGACACAGCGGCAGCAAGCTCCGCGGGATCGACGTTTACGAATTCGTTCCATTCCGTCAGCAGCATGACCAGGTCGGCGTCCGCCACGGCCGTCGCCAGGGAGTCAACGTAGTTCAGGCGCGGGTAGCGCTTGGCGGCGTTGGCGTTGGCGGCGGGGTCGTAGACGCTGACGTCGGCTCCGCTGTTGAAGAGCCTGGCGGCTACGTCCAGTGCCGGTGAGTCACGGACGTCGTCGCTGTTGGGCTTGAACGCGACGCCGAGGACGGCGACGCGCTTGCCTTCCAGCGCGCCCAGCAACGTCTCGGCGACGTGGACGGCGCGGTCACGACGGCGGAGGTTCACTTCGTCGACTTCGTTCAGGAAGCGCATGGTGCTGTCCAGGCCGAGCTCGGATACCCGTGCCTGGAGCGCCCGGATGTCCTTGGGCAGGCAGCCGCCGCCGAAGCCGATGCCGGCGTTGAGGAAGCGACGGCCGATCCTGGCGTCGAGACCGATTGCGTCGGCCAAGGTGCGGATGTTGCCGCCGACGGTCTCGGTGACCTCGGAGAAGGCGTTGATGAAGGAGATCTTGGTCGCCAGGAAGGCGTTCGCCGCCACCTTGACCAGTTCAGCCGTCTCAAAGTCGGTGGAGATGAATGGGGTTTCTCGGCTGATGGCGTCGGCGTAGACCTCGCGCAGAGTCGCTTCAGCGGAGGCGGAATCCACGCCGATGACCAGGCGGTCGGGGCGCAGGGTGTCCTCCACGGCGAAGCCCTCGCGCAGGAACTCGGGGTTCCAGGCGAAGTTTACTGTGACGCCGTCGCGCGCTTCTTCGGCGACGAGGCCCTTGAGGCGGCGCGCGGAGCCGACCGGAACGGTGGACTTCCCGACGATCAGGGAGTCCTTCGTCGCGGCGCGGGCAATGGCTGCCACGGACGCGTCAACGTAGGTCATGTCGGCAGCGTGCTCACCGGCGCGCTGCGGGGTGCCGACGGCGATGAAGTGGACATCACCGAAAGCGCCGGCTTCTTCGAACGAAGTGGTGAAGCGCAAGCGTCCGGACTCAGTGTGCTTGCGCAGGAGCTCCGGCAGGCCGGGCTCGTGGATGGGCAATTCGCCTCGGCTGAGGCTGTCGATCTTTTCCTTGTCGACGTCGACCCCGAGTACCTCGAAGCCGAGCTCCGCCATGCATGCCGCATGGGTCGCGCCGAGGTATCCCGTACCGATCACGGTTAGTCGTAGTGTCACTAGTCCCCCAGTAGCTGCAGTAAATTTCATTGCGTTGGGCGCAGATGGCGCATCCAAACGGGACCACTATATATCGTTTGGTCACGGTGTCCCTCCCCTTGCCCCTGGAAGTGACATAGCTCTAGCGGCTGGCACCCCATCGCACGTCACCTGAAATTACTGGAATCCCTCAGTCATCGAGGCCAGCGAGGACAGCCGCGGTGAGGAAATGGCTGGTCGGAACATGACTACCATGTATCCATGCTGCAAACGATTCCCGTGATACCTGCCGACAGGATCGACGCTGGTGCGACGAACGTACCCGTCACAGAGGTCTCTGCCCACCTCCCCTTTGCGCCAGCTTCTGGTCACGGGGCTAGCAGGTACTCTGCCGTCTTGTCGGACGGCCTGCCCCTGGAGGCACTTCTCGTCAACAAGAACTCAGATCTGCTGGTTGTAAGCCTCCACGGCGCTACCGACCGCAACAAATACCACCTGCCCCGCTTCGAGTGGCTCCGGAGCCTGTTGACCACCGAATTCAGCAGCTTGTACTTCTCGGACCCCACGCTTCATCATCGCGACGATTTGGAGCTGGCCTGGTACACGGGCTCCACAAACCTCGACTTGTACCCGCTCCTGGCGGAGTGGGCCTGTTCGGCTGCCGATGCCGTCGGCGCGAAAGGAATTCTCTTCCTGGGGTCTTCGGGGGGCGGGCTGGCGGCATTGCAGATGGCAACTTACATTCCTGGGAGTATGGCGTTGCCGTTCAGCTGCCAGACGAGCATCGCGAACTACCTCATTAACGGGACCCTCATGGGAGCACAGCGCAGGTACGTCGAAACCGTCATGCCGCACCTCGCCCCGGATGGGCCATGGGCACTGACACCGGATGAAGACTGGTCTGTCTCGCTGGGCGCCAGGTCTTCAGCTCTAGTCCGATACAGCCAGCATCAGCCCAATCTTGTGTACTACGTTCAGAACAGCAATGACTTCGCACACGTCGAACAGCACTACCGGCCGTTCCGCGATGTCATCGAGGCGAGCCCCAACACGGACAATGTGCGGTTCCACGTCTACGAGGGTCCGAAAGCCCACAACCCTCCCGTTCCCACGGTATTTCACGAGCAATTGGACAATGCCGCGGAATGGCTTCGGGGCACGCTTTAGTTAGTACGGCGCAACCATTTTTGCGTGTCAATCTGCCCCAATGACAGGAGTAAGCCACGTGGCTGAAGACAGATATTTGGTCATAGCTAATGCTTACCCCAATGATTCCAATATCTATAACTATGGGTTTCTGCATCGCAGGGTGAAGAAATATCTCGACGCCGGCCTGGCTATTGACGTTTTTCGCGTCGATACCAACGAACCCGAGCTAAGAACCTACGTTTTCGACGGAGTCACTGTCACTACGGGGAATCGAGACATTTACACGCAATATATTATGGCCTCTGATCACGCAAGCTTTCTGGTCCATTTCCCATTGGACTACATCATTGCCCCGCTAAGCACCCACAAACCGTCAACTCCGATCATCGCGTGGCTTCACGGCTACGAGACCCTAAGTTGGCACCGGCGATGGTACGACGCCGTCGACGTTGCGGGATTCATGGATAGAGTGAAGAGCCTCAGAGCGCACGGCGAGAACAAAAAAGTCCCGTTCCTGCGAGAGCTCTATCAGGCCGAACATCGTGATATCAGGTTTGTCACCGTCTCCAATTGGTTCCTGAAACACAGCGTAGAGCCGGATGCGGGAGTTCGCGTTTCGAACGTAAGCGTCATACCGAATGTGGTTGACACCGAGCTTTTCTCTTATATTCCTAAGGATCCGGCCCTGCGCCATAAAGTGCTCATTATTAAACCGTTCACGGGGTATAAATATGCCAACGATCTGGTTGTGAAGACAATCCTTTCCCTTCGCCAATCGCCTTCCTTTGACAAGATGCAGTTCAGCATCTATGGAGATGGCCCGTTTTTTGATGAGACCGTCGAGCCGCTTCGGGAGTTGGAAAATGTGCAACTCACTAAGGCATTTCTACGCCAGGAGGAAATTGCCCGCCTTCATGCCGAACATGGCATTTTTCTCAGCCCTACGCGCTGGGATTCCCAGGGAGTCTCCATTGGCGAGGCCATGAGTTCCGGACTTGTTCCGGTGTCCACGGCGATTTCAGCTATTCCCGAATTCGTAACCCACGGGACGAGCGGGCTCCTAGCCGCCCCTGAAGACCCTGACGATCTGGCTTCCTGCGTGGAAATGCTGGTGGATTCGCCTGAAACTTTTGCTCGCCTCTCCGAACAGGCGACAATCCATGCCCGAGAGGTTTGCGGGCCAGAAGCGACCACCGACCGGGAAATCCAACTCATCAAGAATCCGGAGCTCGGACGGAATACGGACACAGGAGAAGTGGCCTGGGAAGCTGCGTATTCCGACCTTGAGGACGAGCTGTTCTCTGTATTGAACCATTTCTCGGAAAGACTGGATGCTCCGGGCGTTGCTGATTCCGCTCCGCCTTCGAAGTAGTCAAATCCCCCCGGCAGCATCTGCACGCTGCCAACATATCGGGGGTGTCCCGTGGGGCAACGCGAGTAGGGCCAAGTAGGCCGGCGGTGAGTGGACCACCCGTGTGCTTTTTCCTCTTGAGGGATTGACTGCGCTCTAGCAGCCAGAAGTCGTTGAGGCGCCGGCTGCTGTCAAATGTTATCCGCCTCTCCCCATATGGTTCGTTCTATCGCATCCTCCAGAGGGACAGGAGCACATCATGAGCGTCGCGCCCGGCACGGATTCGGGGAAAGGGACTTCTGTAGGGGCCGCAAAAACCACGAAGGAGTTCGATGAGCACTTCAGTCAGGCGTGCATCCGCGAGAAATGAAGCACAATCCCAACGACGAACCGTCCAGCGCCTGAGCATCGTGGCGACGTGCCTGAGTGCCCTGCTTGTCGCCGGGGGCGCACTACCCGGCCAGGCGTCTCCGCCAGCGGATGCCACGCTTAAGCCTGGGCACGGCAAAGTCCTCGCAGATCACTTCATCGTCGTCCTCAAAAATGGATCTGATGCTGCGGCGGTTGCGCGCCGCAATAATGTGAAGACGAAGTATGTCTATACCGCTGCGTTGTCCGGGTTCGCAGCAACCTTGTCCAAAGCGGATTTGGCCAGAGTCCGCAAAGACTCCGCCGTCGACTACGTGGAACCAGACGGCGAAGTTACTGCGTCGAAGCAAGCCCCACCGCCTGATCCCGCAGCCAACAAGGCACCGGGCCAGCCCGGGTCAGCTTCTCCGGATGTGACCACCGACGCCACACAAACAGGAGCCACGTGGGGCATCGACCGCGTGGACCAACGCACCGGCATCAATGGCACTTATAACTACACCGACACCGGGTCAGGAGCCACCGCCTACGTCATCGACACCGGCATAAACACCGCCCACGCCCAGTTCGGGACCAGAGCCAGCGTCGGTTTCGACTCCGTAGGCGACGGCCGCAACGGACAGGACTGCAACGGCCACGGAACGCACGTCTCCGGGACCATCGGAGGATCCACGTACGGCGTGGCCAAGTCGGTGTCCCTGGTGGCAGTCCGGGTACTGGACTGCACAGGTTCCGGGACATTCTCCGCGGTGATCGCCGGGATTGACTGGGTCACCTACAACCACAACGGACCCTCCGTCGCCAACATGAGTCTCAGCGGCGGTTTCAACCAGGCAGCCAATGACGCCGTCACGCGATCTATCGCAAGCGGAGTCACGTATGCCTTAGCGGCAGGCAATAGCAACGACAACGCCTGCAACTATTCTCCGTCCTCCACTCCATCAGCACTGACTGTCGGCGCAACCAGCCTGACTGGCGGCACAGACGTCAGGGCATCCTTCTCCAACTGGGGGACGTGCCTGGACGTATTTGATCCGGGAGTCAACATCACCTCGGCGTGGATCGGAAGCACGACTGCGACCAATACCATTTCGGGAACGTCGATGGCCGCCCCCCACGTGGCCGGTTTGGTGGCACTGTATCTCAAGAGCAACCCATACGCTTCGCCCGCAACCGTCATGGCGGTTATCAAAAGCACCGCGGTCACCGGAATCGTGAGCAACCCCAACGGATCACCGAACCGCTTTGCCCGCAAATGGAACGGCAACCTCACCGCGAACGGGGTCAGCGGCTATCAACCTGACGGTTCCTCGTGGTATCAGGCTGGCGCCGGCTATATCCAAGGCTGGCTCGCCGGGGCCGCGGGGCGGGACACTGATCTCTACCTCGAACGCTGGAACGGCACCACATGGGTCACGGTCGCCGCGTCAGCGACCCTGACACCACGCGAACGCATAGCGTATCTGGGGACAGGGGCCTCGTACTATCGGTTCCGCATCTACCAATTCACCGGCGGGGCTGGAAGCTACGATCTCTGGAGCAACCACCCCTCCTGACGAGGCGAAGGTCGTGCAGGGCGCAAGAAGAGAGGCTTAGGTGGTTTGACCTTGTCAACCCACCTAAGCCTCTTCTGATCCCCAAATGAATGAAGGGGTAAAACCCGTGCTTCTGTCAGGAAGCAAATACCGTCAGCGCATTGACCATCATCGCTGCAGCGTTTTGTTGACTTCGATCCGCAAGTATCCTGGAACGGCCCTCGACCTGCGCATCCGCGTAGGCTTCGGGAATCAATATCCGTTCCAAGTCAGTTTCCAGATCGACAATCTTGCGACCGACTATCGGGTAGTCGGCAAAGTTGGACCAGACGCCTACATCGAGGTTGGGTCCAACCTGGAGCCCGGCGATGCCCCTTGCCCCGGCGGCCAAACACGGAGTGCCCACTGCCAGGCTCTGCATTGCGCCTCTTCCGGCTGAGACGCTAAAGACTGCCTTATTCATCAGGCGTGGGACATCGTCAGCAGGTACCCAGCCGCGCATGACGACAGAGACGTTCGGGTAGTCGACAATGTAGTTTGCCAGCTCGCGATCAACTCTGTTCCGCTCGGGACCGTCTCCCAGAATCTCAATGTCCCAATGGATATGTCGAGCCTGGTGGAAGAGTCCGCTAATCAGGAGCTTCAGAGCCCGAACTTGGCTGCGTTTGTCCTTGTCGATTCTTGACGCCATAACGATGGAACCGTGTCCGTCCACGATCTTCTCGTCGAGACCCAGGAGAGGATATTCGAATCGATCCATGTCCACGCCGTTGGGAGCGACATGGACGCGCTCCGGTTCGATTCTGCACAGGTCCACCAGAAGATCGCCGATCTGCTCCGTGGTCACCAGAAAACCGTCAACCAGGTGCTGCCATGTGTAGACAAAGTCGTGGTGAAAGCCATGGAACATGGCGACGACTTTGGTCTTCATGACCTCGTTCACGAACAGGGCGAATTTCCGCGACTCGAACGGTTGCGCGAATACCATGTCATAGCGGGGCCCATTTCGGACCTCTTCGGCAACCGCGGTCCAGTCTGTCCAGTCAACACGAATTACCCGGGCTCCGACTTCCTCGCCCTTCTCAGCCACGAGCCCGTCCCGCACGACCAGCGTCACGTCGTGGCCGCGCTCAAGAAGCGTTGCCGCAGCCCCAACAACGTATTCGTGGAGCCCACCCCATTCGGCAACGGTATAGGCCGGTAACAGAATTCTCACGAAGTCTCCTCTACGGTCAAGATGTCAGTGGCCCGGTTCGGAGCGGTCAAACTCCAGACCCAAGCCGACCGATCCGAGGAGATCAAGGAGAGACGCCAGCTGTTGATCAGTAAATTCAGCGTCCGCCGGGCACACAAGTGTGGAAACTTGGAGATCAGCAGCGAACAGGACGGCAACGGCAAGGAATGGATAGAGTTGCTCATTCCCGGCACGCTGTCCCGCGTGAAGCCAGGCGTTGCTGGACAGCGTCAGACGGTCGAACGTAAACAGCCTGCCGGTCGCAATGTCGGAACGGACGACGTTCAGGCCGATTCTCCGGGTTGCATCCAGCGAGTTGATCCGCTCCGACCCCATGACCGCGTCCGTTTCAAGCGCCAGCTCGAGTCCTCCGCGCCACGTAAGCGTTCCAGCACCAGAGGACACGTTGGTCGGAACTATCTGTCCGTTGCCGGAGAAACGGCTGATGGCAGCTGCTACGTCTGACGACATTGCGAAGGGTGCGTGGAACCGTCCACCCATGTGCGAGCCGAAAACCAAAGTCGTGGCAACCGCCACCCTGTCGGCCCAGTTTGATGCCGGCGAGGCATCCATCCAGAATTCCGAGACAACCGGAAAGGCGTCCAAGTATTCGAGGTCGTGAGCCACGAGCCCGGCACGTCCGGATTTGTCGTTGATCCAAGACACCTTCATTATCGATTCACCAATTCCTGAATGCGCAATTCCGCTACTTCCGAATCCAATCCGTCGCTACCGCGCCGGTAGAGCGCCAGATCGGCCTCGTTCCGGCCTTCCACCGCACGCGCAAAGGCCTGAAGGGCCTTCGGCTCGTCTTCGAAGACATACACGGTGAAGGCGAATCGGTAATCCTGACTGATGGAGAGGGTGATTTGCCGCTTGAGGTCTGCCTCTTGCTCCAAGCCAGTCGGAGCGTCGGCGGCATCTGTATTCGTCCAAACGATGGCTGCAGGGATTCGGCCCGGCTTGGCCATGAGTCCGGTCAGCCCTTGGAGCCGACTGCGAAGGGCCCGGTCCAGGATTTCCGCCGGCGCCTCCCTCGGGAGCTCCATTGAAGGGTTAAGTTCGCCCTCCAATCGCCCGCTAACGCCCAACTTCTGCATGGCAGCAAGGTCCTCCAGCGTCACGTTCAGGAAGTCGGCGTATTCGCCGACGATCTTTCCGGTTTCATCTTCCTCGCAGAGGATGAAGCTCGTGCTCTTGAGCTTCTGCAGGCGGCTGGCCTTGTTGGCTACATTGCCCTGAACGTGGAGCGAACGTACTGCCAGGTGGTCTGGCAGGTACTTTCCGAAGCTCTCCTCGAGCTTGCCCTTCTCCGCAATCTTGGGCCAAAGGATTGCTTTGCTTTCTTCCTTCAGTGCGGCGATGTCGTCATCGGAACCAGCGAACTGCAGCATGAATCGGGAAAGCTCAGCCGCGTACTTCTGCCGTGTGCCGTCTGAGTTACTCACCTGTGTGGGGTGCATACGACGCAGGAAGAGCACCTTTCCCGTGTGTACCCAGGACACCCCTGACCTCATCATGCGCAGCGCCAAATTGTGGTCCACAGCGCTGGAGATCGTCTCGTTGTATCGGAACTGCCGGATAAGGCGGGTCTCCACGAGCCACGTTGCGTGGCCCGGGGTTTGGCCGGTGACCAATGACACGGGCATGCAGAACTGTTCCCTGATGACATGGAGGACCATCTCGCCGGTGATGTCGTCGAAGTTGACCCAGGAACCGTAGCTGGCTTGAACGCCGGCCTTGATTCCGGAAAGGCTCACTTCGAGTCGCCAAGGCAACATGATGTCGTCGTCGTCGTGGACGGCGGTGAAGGTGCCTCGTGAAATGTCCGCCACCGTGTTCCTGGCAGCGGCGATCCCGCGGTTCTCCTGGTAGACATATTTGACGCGCTCATCGTCGAATGATTCGACAACAAGCCGGGTAGCGTCAGTGGATCCATCATCAACGACGATGAGTTCGAAATCTTCTACTGTCTGCGCCAGCACTGAGTTAATGCTGTCCCGCAGGTAGTCGGCCCGGTTGTACGTCGCAATTGCAACAGTAACCAGGGGCGGGGCGTCTGCTGGGCGGTTCTTCCAACTGGTCACGTTGCGGATGTAGGTCTCGTCTTGCTCAAGCCGGTTGAGCCGCTCGGCAATGTCACCGGCTGAATCGGCACGGGCGGCCGCAGCGTCAGAGTCATCCACGGCCGGAGCCACAAAGCAACGAATTCCCTCGGCAGAGCGCTGATCGAAGATCACTCCCATGCGTTTCATGCGCAGCTTGAGGTCGCAGAAGGCACGAGCGGTTTTCTTTTGTTTCTCGTCGAATCCACGAAGCCGCAGCAGTGAGTCACGATCAACGAGCACCGGGCTTCCCGGAGCCCAGACGGAACGACTCACGGGGACACGTGCCGCGTCAGACCATTCCAACGTGTCCGTCAACGCGGCCGTGGCGAGACGAGGCGGAAGATCCCGCCCGGGGATGATGACCATACTGGCCGCTGCAGACCGGACAGACTCGATGGCGTCCTTCAGACCAGCCGGACTAAACATCATGCAATCATCGAGCGCAAGAATAACGTCGCCCGTCGAAATTGCGACGCCCGCGTTTAACTGAAGGCCTGCACTGTCCTCGGGATCGCATCCGATGACCTGCAACCCGGTCGCCGGCCTGGACCGCAAATCCAACTCGATGTCGTCGGCACGCTCGCCGTCGACCAGCAGGATAATTTCGTGGTCTATCCCGCTCAATGCAGCGCCGATTGTTTTCGCCGACAGCCATATCCGATCGGGGCCCGAGGTCACGGCATTCACAATGACGGAGACGGTCACACGCGTGCTCAATTGAAACTCCCTAGTGGACTCGTGCGAACTACGCTGTGAACCGGACCGGAGGCGGCAGTCACGCTCGGCAGGTCGACTTGGGAATACCAAAGTCTGCCAATGACTGTTGGTATTTGCTCGGGGGCCATTTCCGCGTGCCAAACCCGAACGCCGATCCGCATGGAATCAAAAGGTGTCTCACTGGCAAGGAGGCGGGGGATTTTTGTCACGGTCCCTGCCTTCATGGCTGGGACATATGCGAAAGTCCGCTGTAACGCCTTGGAGTAGTTCCAGTTCATGTCCCGAGGATCCAGAACTTCGGAGCCAGCCGAGACATTCTCCAACGTGAGCATGAATTGCTTATCCGCATCCACATCGGCTAGTGCCTGAATCCCAATCGATAGAGAATTTCTCGGCACAAGAAGTTTTATTTCAAAGCTGTGGAGGCATTTATTATCGCCAGTCAATCTGTAATCCCTCGTCATAGTAGATTTCGCCGTATCTAGCGCTCCGCCAAATGCAAATCCGCATGCTAATCGGGATGTTCCCCATACTTATCACTGTCAACGACCCTAGCACGCTCGCCGTGACCGATTTTCGACACCGTTAGGTATGAAGTCCCCCGCTTGGCTGCTCCGCGTCCAAGCCCTTGATCTCCGATCAGATGACAGGAGAAAGTTTCATTCACCGTCCATCTTTGCTTCACCCAGCCGGGACCCGAAGAACTCCTGGTGTGCCTCCTGGATATTCCGCAGGAAACGGTGCCGCGCGGGCGGCTCGTGGCCTTTGGACATCGGCTCGAGCACGAAACGGAGCCGTCCCGATGGGTCCATCCCGCCCGTTTCAGGATCAGTGGACCGTACTTGGGCGAACGGCGCGTAGTGTTCCTCGATGTGATCCAGGTCGTTGGAGTTTTGGACATAGCGCACGAAGTTGGGGATTTCCGGCTCGGCATAGAGCCGGCGAAGGTTGACTCGCTCCGCAAAGTCCGCTTCTACGGCGTCAATCGTGTCGTAGCCGGGGAATGCTGCATTCACGAGCACTTTGGCAACCCAAGGAATGTAGTCACCCACGCGAGTCTGGGGCGAGAAACTAACAGCAAGGGACCCCGGTATGCGGCGCGAAATAGCCATCGCCGCATACCCGCCTCCGCTGGACCCGGCCAGAACAATGTGCTCGTAGCCGCCGTCGGCCGCCACCTGCTGGACAACAGCAGCGATGTCATCGGCAAGGTCCTGCTCCTTTGTGCCGATGTACCACCCGAGGGGAATCTTCTCCCCCAGCTCAAGGGTGGTGTCAGCAATGAGAAGGACGCCGGCGTCCAGGTTGCCGAGCGTCCGGCGCCATTCAAAGCGCGGGAGCTGGAACTTGGACCGCACCAGCGAGCCATGGAAGCTCACAATCAGTGTCTTGGACGGCCTGGGAGCGTACAGGGTAACGATATCCAAGGGTCCGCCGGAAGGGGATGGCACCACGTACTCGTAATGCTGCGACGCCTTGTGGTCGATCTCGCTGGCCGAATCGATGCGGCGGATCTCTACAGCATTCCGCTCGTCCCAGGCCGTGCTGGTGGTGGTTGTTTCTTGCGAATTCACGGAGTTTCTCCTGTTTCAAAGGCGCCCACGTTGGAGCCTGTCAGTGCAAGCGGAGCTTCCTCCGCCGGGGTATCGGGAATGGTTAGAATTTCCGGCTGGGCTACGTGGTCACCGACGGACTTTTGTCCGTGCCCGGACTCGGCGATGACCCGGAAGGTGCGTTCGTTGAGCGGAAGCCACCGTACGGGACCACCGAACACGGACAACAGGTTGCGTTCCACTGTCCCGACCTCGTACTTGTGTTCATCCGTTTCCCAGTTGTAGGGCGGCTCATCCGTCCACACGGACACGGCGTCCGCTGTGTGACCGCTGCGCAGCTCGCGGCTGTACTGGAATGCGGTGGGGTCATACACGTTGACTTGCGCAGAGCGCACGCGGTCCGTCGCTTCGACCCGGATAAGACGCCCTTCGTGGAAGGCCTCCATGAGCTCGTCTGAATACGATGAGTCGATGGAACTCGTGTGAAGCAGGCTCGGATAGTGCATCAGGCCAATCCTCTGTCCCTTCGCGGCCGCAACTGCCAGATGCTCCAGCATCAGCTCGGCCACCAAGGAGTCGGCGCCGAAATCGCCGACAAGCAGAATATCAAGTTCCACGTCCTGCTGATTCGCGCCGGACGGCAGGAACCGTGCAGGTGCTGGGAACGCACGTTCGGCAAGCGGGAAGTCCAAGTAGCCCGTGTGCTCGCCGGCGCGGATCTTCTTGTGCCAGTGCTCGTAGGAGTCGCGGTAGGACACCCGGTCCGGCGACCTGTACCCGAGACGGAAATCCTCCATGGAAAGGTTCGAGGATCCCACGAGGGACAGCGTCAAGGGAGCCTCGCAGACCTCGAGAGGCTCTTTGTCATTGACGAGGGCCATGTAGCGGAGGATGAACTCCGTGTCCGCGGCCTTCCGGACGGAATCCCAGTGACCCAGGTGCTCCCGGATGGTGGCGGTGTGGAACATGGTGGAGACGTGGGCCGGGGTGATGAAGGCTCCGCGCCATCCGCGGTAGTGGAAGAAGAGGTCTTCGTCCGCGCGCGTCCAGGGAGCGGAAACAAGCCTTCCGTCGCTTTGCTGCCGGGCACCTCGGACCAGTCGCTCGATCTTCTGCGGGTGCTGCCAGTCGTCGCCGTCGAAGATCGTGATGAATTCGCCCTGAGCCATGGTGTAGCCGATGTTGCGCGACGTGTACGCACCGGCGTTGGGCTCGTTGAGCACCACTTTAATGCGTGCGTCCACGGTCAGCCACTTGTTGAGCCGTTCCGCGGCGTCCCCGCCGGAGCCATCGTCAACGATGATGATTTCGATGTTCCGGTAGCTCTGATCCAGAGCCGACTGGATCGCGAGATCCGTGTACTCGTCCGGCTTGTAGACGGGCATGACGATGCTGACGAGGGGGCCGTCCGTCACCGGGGTCGGCACCTCTGCCTTCAGCCGGAGAAATGCCGGGGCGGACCCTTCGGCGAGCGAAAGCCGGGAAAGCCCTGCCCGCACGTAGATGTCGTTGATCTCGGCGAGCCAGCGCTCGGCGTCGGCTGAACTGTCCTTGAACGGGTTGGCAGCGTTGGCACGGTAGAGGTGGAGGTCGTTGCCGTTCAGTTCGTCGGCCTTGTAGAGACCTTGAAGCCTGATGACTTCCCCGCCCTGACCGGTCCGGGCCAAGGCGTCGAGGAAGAACTCCCCGCGGCGCTTTTTGCCGAACGGCTTTGCGCCGAGCCGCTGGTAGGCGTATTTGTACAGCGTGGCCGCGTTGAGGATGTCGTCCTGGAGAATGTTCTGCCGGAAACACAGATCGGCCAGATGCAGGAGTGCGGAACGCGGCGCCTTGTCCAGGACGGGTTCCACGCTGCGCCGGCTCTTTCCCCCGATCCGGTACATTTCCAGGGCAGCCGACATGTCCCGCCAGCCCCACCGGCCCATGGTTGCCGTGCTCACCAGCACGTCGCGCCCATCAACGGAATGCAGCTTGGTCAACCGCTGGGCAAGACGCGCCTCCGGGATCCGGGAGCGGGCACCCCATTCGACGAGAGCCCCGGGGCGCGGGGCCGGCGGAGTCGCGGCCAGCTTGGCCCGTGCGGCGATGGCGCGCTTGGTCGCTTGCCGGGACGCCCTGAGAAGCCGGTCCACGTACAGCGCGCCGACGGCCAGTGCGGCTGCGAAGACCACCACCACCAGCCCCAGGAGCCACGGGTTGCGTGCGTAGGCAGCCGCAACAACCAGGGCGAAGAGGACAGCGAAGCAAGCGGCGGCCGCTTTCTTCTTCGGGGACAGGCGCGCAATTCTGCGGAGAGCTTGTTGAAGTTTCATTCGCTGAGCATCCTAAACGTGCGGTTTGGTGGTGTAAGCGGAAGGGGAAGGAACGGGCACCCGGGCGAAGTGGCTGCGCATGGCATCGAGCCGTGCTCCTGCCGAAGGCCCCGGAACGGCGCCGATCTGCGGCGGCGGGACGAAACCGTCCCATTGTTCGGCCACGCTCTGCAGGAAGATGCTGTCGTCCGGATTCCAGGTGTGGCCACCGTGTGAATCCGCGCCGGAGTGGCGTTGCATCATGTAGTTCTGGCCGTGGGAGCGGTAGATCAGTCCCCCGGCGGCCTGGACGGCCTGCAGGAGGCAGCGATCGACGGCGCGGTGGACCGGCCGCCATCCGCCCAGCTGCCGCAGCTCGTCCCGGCCGAGCATCATGGTGCCGCCGGCAACGTGGTCCGAGTACTGCTCGCCAAGCGGCGGCCGGCGGGTGGTGATGTCCAGGCTTTCCAGGTAGACGAATTCAACTTGTGCCCCCACCAGGGTGGCGCCGCTGAAGTCTTTTGCATGAACGAGGTCCCGCAGGTGGTGCGGGCCGTACCAGTCGTCGTCGTCCATCTTGCAGACCAGATCGCCGCTGGCGGCACTGACTCCGGTGTTCAGCACCTCGCCAAAAATCATCTCGGCCGGGACGGAGCGCAGCTGCAGCTCGCCGGGATAGGCCTCGACGGCGCGCCGGACCTCGGGCAGATCGGCGTCGAAGCCGTGCAACACCACCACCACTTCCAGGACTTCCCAGCTCTGGCGCGCCAGCTGACCCAGTGCGGAGGCCAGCTTCTCGGGCCGGCGGGTGGCCAGGACCACGCTCACGGACGGCACGGGAAGCAGGGGCCTGCCGAGCTGGCCCAACAGGGTGTTCCAGACGGCCTTCGGGCTGAAGAGGTCCAGCGCCGTGCGGCGAAGGTCGATCGACTTCGATTCCCGCAGCACCGTCGGGTCTCCGGCGTCGAATGCCTGGATACGGTTCACCAGCTGATCGCCGAGCAGGGAACGCACCGGTGCAGCTAAGTCTCGTGCCAGCAGCGGCACGCCGGCGACGGCGAGCTGGCTCAGGCGCCGTGCCAACTGCCAGTCCAGGCCGCCAAAGCGGGTGCCGTCCACCTCGAGGTACTTGTGGGGGCGCAGGGCCGCCAGGCCGGCTTCGCTCAGCTCTCCCCCGTGGCCGAGCTCGCCCGGTTCGAGTGCGCGCGCCGGCTTCTCGGCGTAGGGCAGGAAGCCCATGGGCGAGACGACGGCGGTATCGACCGGGGGGAGCACGGTCCCAGGCGGTGTCCAGACGGGCGGGGTGACGCGTCCGGGGTTGTCCGCTGTCTGCCCGCTCAGCTGCTCCGTGAGTTCGGCGGGCCCGATCAGCACGTCGACGGAATAGATGTCATCCGGCTCGGGCTGCAGGAGCTGCTCCGTCATGAAGCTGCCCAGGGCGTCCCCGGCGAGCCAGGCGCTGGCCGAGGGCTCGGTGATGCCGACCCGCAGTCCGCCCAGCACCGGCCGCGGCGCAACGGGGGCACAGCAGCCCAGTGCGGCCAGGGCGGCAGCATGCACGTTCACCCATTTGCCGCCTTCAACCACGACGGCGAGGCCAAGCCCGGGCACGGTGAGTGCGGTTGTGCCGGCCTTGACCTGGAGGCTGCGCGGGGTCCAGGCCGGGAGATCGGCAGCCGGGAAGAGTCCGCGGATCACCAGCACAAACCGTTGCGCCCGTCCCTCGCTGCGGAACAGGGGAAGCAGTGCCCGGGCCTCGGCCAGCGATTCCGCCTGCACAACGTAGGTGGCCCACCAGAGCTGGTCCGCAGGGACGGCGTGCTGCCAGCCGGCCCCGGTCCGGGGATCACGGTGTTCCCAGTCCGTGCGGGCGTAGTCGAGTCCAAGGTCCAGTGCCAGCTCAGCCATGGAGTGGTCCGTGGAGCCGACCAGGACGCTCTTGATCTGCATGTTCCTAGCTCCCGGCCCGGCCGGTGCGGGCCTTCAGCCGGCCCAGGATGTAAGCCGGCCCCTTGCGGGCAATCGCGCGGGCACGGGAGAGGCCCCGGTTCGGGGCAAGGCCCTGTTCCAGGCGGCGGCGTTCGATCTCGGACTTCTTAAGCCGCGCCTCGAGCTGCCGGATCTGCTGCTCATAGTCGTGGCGCGTGGCGCTGTCAGCCAGGTCCCGGACCACGATATTCAGGTCAAGGGTGGCGGCAGCGCCTTTGCGCAGGTGGAGTTTGGGCTTGGGCCGGCGGAAGTCGTGCAGGCCCAGGGCACTGCCGGAGACCCATCGCTCGCCGCCGGCGCTGCGCGCAGATTGCTCGGGGTCGCCGGAGCCGGACAGCTCCCGCAGGGTGGCCGTCGGCCAGAGTTCGATCGCGCCGGGCTGCCCGTCCACCAGTGCCCTGAGGACCAGGGCCTGCGTCTGCCGCAGGGTGTCGATCATGGCCTCCAGCGAGTGCAGGGCCACGGCCGTCCCGGCGCTGAGCACCAGGGTGTAGGAGGACTCGGCAATGTGCTGTCCGTCGGTCCGGACAAAGGCGAAGCGGCGGTCGGTGGCCAACCATTCCTCGAGCTTGGGCCGGGCTCCGTCTTCCACGAGTATGTCCACGGCGAAGTCCTGGCACGCCGAGCCGAATAGCGATGCGACGGTCCCGGCAATCTCCAGATCCGTAGCTTTCGCGGCCCGGATCAGGATCCGGACAAGAGGAGTCTCCCGCCGCGGCGTGTGCAGGGCCTTGAGTGCAAAGCCGGCCTCGCGCAGCTCTTCTTCAATGGACGCTGTCACTGCGTGGCTTCCCCTATCCACCTACGCTTGCTCCCACGGGGGTGTGCGGCCGGCTGGAATCCGCAGGCTCCTGCTGGTTCCAGATGCCCTTGGTGTCAATGACCTGCTTGCCCTCCAGGGCCACGGAGTCAAGAGTCAGGAATTCGTCGTGGTCCACCAGGAGCATCACCAGATCTGCCTTGGCTACGGCTTCCTCCATGCCGTGGAGGCGCGCGAGCCCGGACGCTGTCAGGGCAGCGGGGAGTTCCTCGACGTTCGGGTCGACCACCAGGACGGTGCTGTCCGGCAGCTGCCGGACCAGTTCCTGGACGATCGTCACCGACGGCGACTCCCGGACGTCGTCGATGTTGGCCTTGAAGGCCAGTCCGAGGACAGCGACGGTGGCACCCGGCTGATCGGCCAGTGCCTGAACTGCCTGCCGGACCACGTGGTGGGGCTTGGAGTCGTTGACTTCCCGCGCTGTCCGGATCAGTCCGGAGTGCTCCGGGACGGCGTCCACGATGAACCAGGGGTCGACGGCGATGCAGTGCCCGCCGACGCCGGGGCCGGGGCGCAGGACGTTCACGCGGGGGTGGTGGTTCGCGAGCTCGATCAGCCGCCAGACATCGATGCCGAGGCTGTCGCAAATCAGCGAGAGCTCGTTGGCAAAGGCGATGTTGACGTCGCGGAACGTGTTTTCCACCAGCTTGGTCATCTCTGCGGTGGTGGCATCCGTCAGCAGGATTTCGCCCTGGCAGATGACCTCATACAGCCGCTTGGCCAGCTGGGCGCCTTCCTCGGTGAGGCCGCCGATCACGCGGTCGTTGGTGACGATTTCGATCATGATCCGACCCGGCAGAACGCGCTCCGGGGAGTGCACAACGTGGACCTGCTTCTTCCCGGGAGCCGCGTCGAGCGACAGGTCCGGCCGCAGTTCCATGAGGTGGGCGCCCAGGCGTTCGGTGGTGCCGGGAGGCGACGTCGATTCCAGGACCACCAATTCACCACCGCGGAGCTTCGGCGCGAGGGCCTCGACCGCGCTGCGGAGGTAGGAGAGATCGGCCCCGTTGCCCTCGGCCAGCGGGGTGGGCACGGCAATGATGTAGGCGTCGGCCGCAGGCACGGTGGTCATCGCCACGAGGTTGCCCAAGCTGACCGCGCCCGAGACCACCACGCCCATGTCGGGTTCCACGAAGGGAACCTCTCCACGGTTGACGGCGTCAATGGTGGACTGCTTCACGTCGACGCCGGCCACGAGCTTGCCTTTGGCGGCGAAGCTGGCCGCGGTGGGCAGGCCGATGTAGCCGAGCCCGATGACGGCAACATCAAAAATCGTCTCGTCCATGTTTTCCCTAAACTAAAATGTGGTCTTCGGGCGAACCGAAGAACTGAACTTTTGAAGTAGCCAGGAGCTCTTCATTGGTGATGGGCCAGGTGTGCGAGGCCACGTCGGCGCCGCGCATCTGGCAGTAATTGAAGCGGTCTGCCGAGTAGATCCTGGCGTCGGCCTCGATGACGTCGCTCAGGAAGCGCGAGTCCTCTCCGCGTGGCACAGGCTGGAACGGAAAACGCCTGAAGGTGTCCGTGGCGGCGAAGATGGTCGGCCCGGAGACTGCTTCGACGTAGCGGTGTTCCAGTTGCGGGTTGCGCAGGATAGTAGCCCCCGCCCCGGCCAGGTGCATGTAGTGCGCCCGCTTGCCCACAACTTCAGCTTCGGAGTACATCATGGCGTGGACCTGGTCACCCAGGTACAGCGGGCTGTACAGGTCATCGTCGTCCCATTTGGTGGCGAACCGGCCGTCGGCCTTCGCCACGAGGGAATTGAGGCACTCACCGAGCATGGTCTGCTGCGGCTCCTGAAGAACCACGACGTCGAGAATCCCCGCTTCCAGGCATTTGCGCCGGAACGCGGATTCGTCGATCTCAAACCCGTGCGCGAGGTACACCAGCTGGACGTCCACGCCCTGCTGGGCGGCCACCCCTGCGATAACATGCTCCAGCTGCTGCGGCCGGAAACTCGACACGAGGACCGACACCTGGGCACGGGGGCCCGGGACGGCCAGCTCGGGCCGGGCCGCGGCCGCGATGCTCTGTGCCCGGTGGCTGAAGGTGTGCTCGGCCCAGATCCTGCGCTGGGCCTTGTGGACCAGGCGCTGGGCATAGCCCGGGTTGGCGGTCAGTGCCTTCAGCAGGTGTGCGGCATCTTCGCGCGTGCCTGCGGTGGGGATTTCATTGCCCGGGAAGAATTCCGTGATGGCGGCGCTGGGGGTCGAGACCACGCAGGATCCGGCCGCGGTGATCTCAAAAATCCGCCGCGCGCACATGGACGGCGAGTCCGTGACGGAGTTGACGTTGAGGAAGACTTTGTACGCCTTGTAGGCGGTCAGCATCTGTTTGTAGGACAGGGAGCCCACAACATGCTTCTTCAGGATCCCGGGGAACTGATACTGCGGCTGCCGGCCGAGCTGCCGGGAGAAGATCTCAAAGCCGGGGCGCTTGCCGGCCGTCGCGTCCACGGCCGCTCCCAGCAAGTACTCCATCTGCCGACGGCGATCCTCGTACTTATGCGCAAAGTACATTCCGGCGAAGGCGATCTCCCGTGCGTGCCAGCCGTGCCGGGGCCGGGCCGGGTTGTGGATCCGCGGCTGCGCGGCAAACGGCAGCACGGAAATCCGGTTGTGGCCCAGGTCCTCGCGGTAGCGGGGAAGCATGTTGGAGTCAGTGGTGAAGACGTGGTCGAAGAGTTTCGCGGCAGGCAGGAAGTCCTCGTAGTGGGGCGGGTCTTCCTTGTTCCAGAAGACCGCCGGAAGTCCGGCCGCCCGGCAACCCTCAACGAGGTCGCGGAAGACCGGCGAAGGCCCTGCAGGGCTTGTGATTTTTCCCCGCCAGAGACCGGCGTTGCCGGCCCAGGCGGACTCGACGACGACGAAGTCCAGGGCCTCGTCACGCAGCTGCTCTTCCCAGCTGTCCGGCCTAAGCGCCACGACCGTCCACTCAGCGGAGAACGCGGCAGCGGAGAAATCATCCATGATGATGCCCACGCGCAGCCGGGGATTCCTTGGCTCAGCAACGCCAACCTCGGCTTCACGGAAGATCAGGTGCCGGCCACGTCCCAAGCCGCGCCAGGCCCCTTCCGCTCCGCGGACACCGGAAAGGCTGGCCTCATCGCGTTCGGCGGTGCTGCGGTGCAGGTAGCTCTTGACCTGTCCCATGCCGCCCTGGCGGGCGTGCCACAGCGCGCGGCGCCAATACGCCGTCTTGTCTCGAAAACTCATTGGCTACCTGGACCGCTTCCAGCCGTTGGGAAGCAGGGTGGTACGCATTTCGGGCAGGCTCGCCATCAGCTCAGCACGGATTTGGCGGCCGTAGTCGGCATTGCCCTCATTCATGCGCCAGATGAAGTTCCGGTATTCCTTGGCGACTTCGTCCGGGGTTCCGTCCATGATGAAGTCGCCCTTGTCGATCCAGATGGCGCGGTTGCACATGCCCGTAATGGTCCCGAGACTGTGGCTGACCACAAACACCGTTCCAGCCTGGTTCGTGACCGTCTCCATCCGTTGCTTGGAACGTTCCTTGAACTGGGCATCGCCGGTGTTCAGGGCCTCGTCAATGAGCAGGATTTCGGGGTCCACCGCAGCGGCAATGGCAAAGCGGAGGCGCGCGCCCATGCCCGAAGAATAGGAATTCATCGGGTGGTAGACCTCGTGCTCCAACCCGGACATCTCCACGATGTCATCGAACTTGGCATCGATTTGGGCGTGGCTCATGCCCATGGCCAGGCAGCCGAGCCTAATGTTCTGGGCGCCCGAGATGGAGCTGATCAAGGCGGCGTTGACGCCCAGCAGGATGGGGTTGCTCGCGGCGTAGACGGTGCCGGAGTCGGGGATGATCAGCCCGGCCAGAACCTTCATCAGTGTGCTCTTGCCTGAACCGTTGCGGCCGATGACACCAATGGAGTCACCTTGATTGGCCACGAAGGAAATCTTGCTCAAAGCCGTGGTCTTTACCGCTGTGTCGCCGAGACGGCGGTTCCTCAGGCTCTTCACAATGGAGGTCCGGGCATTTGTCCGCCCGGGAGTATGGTTCTTGGTCCGATAGACGACCGAAATGTCATCCACGACCACTGTTGGCTCCAGGATAGGGCCGCCCGATGCCTCAAACACGTCCATAGCTCTCCTCCCCGCGCCAGAAAACAAAGAGTCCCACGGCGACCGATCCCAGTGCCCACAGGCCCAAGACCGCCCAGGCCCGCCAGGACGGTGTGGTGTCGTAAAGAACCGTGTCACGGATGACCTTGATGACCTGGAACACCGGGTTGAAATCCATGATGGTGCGCATCACCGGGTACTTGCCAAAGCGCTCCTCGGCAAAGAAGACCGCCGAGGCATACATCAGGAATCGAACCACAAATGTGAGCAGCATGCTAAGGTCCGGGACCTTCATGATCAACGGTGCCAGCATCATGCCGATCCCCAGGTTGAACAGGAATTGCAGCAGGATCGCCGGAATGATCAGGAACCACCGCCACGTGATTTCCTCGGCCGGTGCCGTGAAGATCACGAAGAGCAGCATGACGATCGTCACGGGAATGTTGGAGATGAGTTCCCGCACGTTGAGCGCCAGGGGCAGGGCCGCCCGGGGAAACTGGAAGGCCCGGATCATGGACTTGTTACTGGTGAGCGACTTAGCCCCACCCAGGATGGACCGCGTGCTCATCTGGAACGTAAAGACGCCGATGATCAGGTAGCCGATGAAGTTTTCAATGCCCTTGCTGGTGCTCAGGAACACGCCAAAGATCAGGTAGTAGCTGAGGCCGCTCAACAACGGGGTCAAGACGAGCCATGCGGTACCCAGATTGTTTTTGTCGTGGCCGCTCTGCACCCTGGCCCGGGCATCGAACAGGATGAAACTCCGGCGGTCCCACAACTGGACCAGGTAGTCCAGGAAATCGGGACGCTGCCCCACTTTGCTCAGCCGGGCAAGGTTCACGGGCACCGAGACGGTGGCGGGTGCTTCCGTCTGCACGGCTTCGGTTTGTTCCGCTTCCGTTTTTTCTTGGATGCTCATTTAGTTACTCCCAGCATTTCCAACTCTCGTGCCAGGGCAACCGCGTTGGCGGCCCATGTTCTTTCCTGCAACACGCGTTCCCGGCCGGCAGCTCCGAACTTTGCTCCAAGCTCCGGGTCCGAAAGCAACTCCCGGATAGCCTTGGCGAAGGCGGCAGGATCCCCCGCCGCCGCCAGAAAGCCGGTCACCCGGTCCTCGACGATTTCCGCCAGTGCCGGCAGGTCGCTGGCCACTACAGGCCGGGCGGAGGCCATGGCTTCCACGGGTTTGAGGGGTGTCACGGATCGCGTCACCTCCAAGTCCTTGCGCGGCACAACGAAAACATCCAGCGCTTGATGGTACAGGGCCGTCCGGCTCCGGGGCACGCGGCCTGTGAAGATGATGCGATCGGCGTAGCCGCTTCGCTGCGCCTGGATCTGCAGCGCTGGCAGGGAAGAACCGTCGCCGACTATCAGGAGACGGAGCTGAGGAAGGTCCTCCGCGAGCAGCACAAACGCGGCCAGCAGGTCCTCAATCCCTTCATAGGGTACCAAGCTGCTGACTGTGCCAATGAATTGCCCGTCTTCTGCAAGACCGAGCTCGCACCGGGCGCTGGCTTTCTCCTGCGGCTCGGAGAGGAAATCACCGCCAACGGCGTTGGGGGCAATCAGGACCTTGCTCCCCGGAATCCCGGCGGCGACAATGTTCGCCTTCATGGCGGTCCCGAGGGTCAGCACCAGGTCAGCGTCCTGCATGACGTCCGTTTCCCGGTTCTGAAACAGCCGGTATCTCTCGCTGTTCCGGGCCTCGGGCCCGCGGGTGGAGGCCCACGTGTCGGCCAGCTGGCCGCGGACCTCGTAGACCCAGGGAATGCCGAGGGCCTGGGCCACGGCCCGCACTACCAGTCCGTTGACGTAGTGCGTGGTGGTGTGCAGGACGCTCGGCTTGAAGTCCAGGGCCACGGCGAGCAACTCCTCCGCCTGCTGCTGCAGCCGGGCGTCAATGGTCTGGGCCATCGTGGCGGGCAGGAGCCGGCGGTACCGGATGCCGTCCACGGTGTCTGTGGCTTTGGCCAGGAGCTTCCCCACCTGCACGGGGTACCCCATCCGCGTGACTGCCAGCACTTCCCAACCGGCCGCCTGCTGCGCCAGCAGCGTGGAGTGGGAGCGCTGGGCATAGCCGCTGGCGGTGTGCGGCAGGGAATTTGTCAGAAGATGAAGGATCCGGCCGGGAACCGGTGTGTACTCCCGGCGCTCCAGCGACGGCGATGCGTCCGCCAGAATTGCCGCCTCGGCCGCCAGGCGCGCCCGTTGCCGCAAGCCCGCCGCTCCCGCGCCGTCGAGCGCCTCCACAGCTTCGCTGACGGCGCCGTCGTACCAGAGCCGCCGTGCCCGGGCCTGCTTCGCATGCTGCGCCGTGCCAGCCTTGGCCAGAAAGACATCCGACATCGCCGGAAGGTTGGCTGCGAGGGCGACGTCGGCGAGGCGCCGCGCGCGCTCACCTTCGACGTTGCCGCCGGCGGCGATGCGCAGCCGGCGTTCGACGTCGGAGCCGTCTCCGGCGGCGAGTGCCGCGAACAGCACGGCCGCGGAGGTGGAGTCTTTAGGGGCGAGTTGGCACAGGCGCTTCGCGAGCGGAAGCACGGCCGAGGGCATCCTGCGCGAAAGCTGCAGGAACAGGATGACGGGATCGTCGGTCAGGTGCTGCCTGACGACGCTCTGGGCCAGCCTGACGTTGTTGAGGAGCTGCATCATCGGTTAGTGCGGGTTTCCGCGAGCAGTTCGGTGATGAGTTCCATGTACCGGCCGGCAAGTTGCCCGTACTCGGCGTTCGCTTTGACCCACTGGCGGCTGTCGCCGTTGCGGACCAGGCGGCCGCGGTCGGCCGCCAATTCGCGCCACAGAGCCGCCAGCTCTTCCGGATCACTGGCCACGATGTCGCCGGCCTCGGCATCAGAGACGATTCTGGCCGCTTCTCCACGCACCACGGCGGTGATGTGCCGGCCGATGGCCAGGACCTCGTAGGTCTTGGACGGCACGGTGGTTTCGAAGGACTTCCAGTCGTCCCGCAGGGAGACGATGCAGGTGTCAGCCGACGAGTAGCGCTCCAGCATGTCGTCACCGGTCAGGGGCGGGTGGAAGGTGACCGGAGCCTTCAGCTCACGTGCCAGCTTCTCCAGCGCGGGCCTCTGCGTTCCGTGGCCCACCATGTGCAGGTGCATGGAGTCCCCCACGAGGGCGCTCGCGCGGATCGCGACGTCGAGCTTCTGGCTCTCGCCGTGGTTGCCCAGGTACAGGGCCTCGAAGACGTCCCGCTCGGGTTCAGGCGGCCCGACGACGGGGATGGCGTCCAGGTGCACGCCGTTGCTGACGGTGGCCACATTGCGGACTCCGCGCGATCGCAGCGTGGCGGCGAAACCCTCCGTGACGGTGACCACGAGGTCCGCCCGGTGCTGGACAAAGTCCACCACGTGTTCCACAACGCTCTTGACGCTGCCTTGGACCAGACGGGCGTCACGGGCCAGGTCCGGCCAGGCATCCCGCATTTCCACGATCAGCGGGACACGGCGAATTTTGGCCAGGGCATAGCCTGCTGCCAGTGACGGCAGACCGGGTGCGGTGACAATGACCACGTCGGGCTTGCGGACCATCATTCCGGCCGGGACTGACAAGAAAGCGGAATAGCACTGATCCAGCAGCCGTGCGGCACGGGAGTTGCCGTGGCGCAGGTACGGAACGTGAAGAATCTTCTCGGTGAACTGGCCGTTGCGCAGCCGGAACGGCCTGCCCGCCATCCAGCGCGGGAGGGCCCGCCTGCCGAAGGGGTAGTGCGCCACCGGCGTTACGACGTCGACGTTCCAGCCCGAGTGGGAAAACTCCTTGATCATGGCCGTCCAGCGCCGCTGCGGCGGACTCTGTTCGGGCCAGTAGGAGTGGGTGATCAGCGTGATCTGCAGGCCGTCATCCGTGGTTTTGGCCGCACTCGACTCCATCAAGACTTGATCTTGCATGGGTGTCAGGACTTACGGGTGCGCGGAAGACCAGTGGCTTTTTTCGAGCTGATGAACCTGAAGTAGACAAAGCCCAGGCCCAGCAGGACGAGCACAGTGATGGCCTGAACGGCCAGGGGGCTGCCGGTTGCAACGGCCACCGCGGCCTGGACCTCTGACTTCACCATGACGGGAGGGTCAGTGGGAGTGGCGATGACGGCGGGGGCCGTCGACGGCGCGACCGACGGGGTGGGCGTGGGGGTCGGCGTCTCCGACGGGGTTTCCTCGACCACGGGAGCCGGGGCAACGGGTGCAACGACGGCCGGGGTTTCCACCACGGGAGCGGGCGTTTCGAGGGGCACAGCCGGCGGCTCGACGGGCACGACAGGTACCACGGGCGGGACTACCGGTGCCGGGGCGGGGTCCACCGGCGGAGCCGGTGTCACAACGGGCGGGGCCGGAGTTTCCACGGGCGTCGGCACGATCACGGGTTCGGTCGGCGTTACGGGCGCCGGATCCGTCGCCGGGGCTGTCGGTCCCGGGTCGGCGGGCGTCTGGGAGGGTGAGACCGCCGGAGCCAAGGGGCTCGGGACCACCAGGTCATCGGCGTTTGCGGCTGTCGCCGTGCCCGCGACTGAGGCGGCCAGGAGCAAAGCTCCCAGCCCCATTCGTATAGTTTTCTTTCGGCTGCACGACGTCATCGACAGTCCCTCCCCCACAGTGCGAGATTGAATCAGGTGTGCGTTATGCGGCCAACACTAACGTCATTGTCGGCAGAGCCCCAGAGGTGCACGAGGTCCCAGTCTACTCGAAGGCTAGAGTCAGGCTGTTCAAAGAGATGCTACCCGCAGACCCTAAAGTGTGGCCATAGCGCCACGCGGGGCGGGTTAAGCTGGATGAATGCTCCCGTTCAGCCGCCTTGTTTCCGCGCGTTTTCCCCTTCTTGTGGCGGCTGCCGCAGCCGGCCTGGCGTTGACATCCTGCTCGCCGGTAGTCGACGTCACGCCCGCGAAAGACGCCGCGAACGCGGCCTGTGCACCGATGATGCTGGCCCTTCCCGATGCCATTGGCGACGCCAAGCTGCGCAAGACCAATGCCCAGGCGACGGCGGCCTGGGGAGACCCGTCCCTGGTGATCCTGCGCTGCGGTGTCAACGTTCCGGGCCCCACGACGGACCGCTGCGTGAGCGTCAACGGCGTCGATTGGGTCATCAAAGAAGGCAACCCGGTGTGGACGCTGACGACGTTCGGCCGCGAACCGGCCACGGAGATCCTCATGGATCCGGACAAGATCAGCTCGGCTACCGTGCTGGCGGATCTCTCCCCGGCGGCGCTGAAGATTAAGGCCACCCGGAACTGCGTCGGCCAAGAGGACCTGCAGAACCTGCCGACCAGCAAGTAAGGGACCCGGCGCCGTGACGCCGGGCCCGGCGCTAGTGCCCCGCGGGGCCTAGCGCAGCCCCGTCTTGCGGTGCAGCGCGAGGTAGATCAGCTCGTCGATCAGTTCCGCATAGCCCAGGCCAGTGGCCTTCCACATCTGCGGGTACATGCTCTTGGGCGTGAACCCGGGCATCGTGTTGATCTCATTGATGATGAGCTCGCCCTCAGGTGTGTAGAAGAAGTCCACCCGGCTCAGTCCCTCGGCGCCGACGGCGTCGAAGGCGACAGCGGCCAGTTCCCGTACCCGGGCGATTGCCTCGTCGGGGAGGTCGGCCGGGCAGCTGAGCGCGGCAGCGTCGTCGACGTATTTGGCGTTGAAGTCATAGAACTCGTGTCCCCCGCCCGCCACGGAAATCTCGCCCGGCATGGACGTCCGGGGAGCATCGGTCCCCCGGCCTTCCAGCACGGCGCATTCAATCTCGCGGCCCGTGATGCCGGCCTCGATGACCAGTTTGGGGTCGTGCTCGCGGGCAGCCTCGATCGCGGCGTCCAGGCCCTCAAGCGAATCCACTTTGGAGATGCCCATGGAGGACCCCGCCCGGGCCGGCTTGACGAACACGGGGAAGCCGAGCTGGTCCACGCGTTTGCGGACGGTCTCGGGATCCGTGAGCCACTGCCGGTCGGTCACGGCGATGTACGGCCCCACGTGCAGCCCGGCCGACTCAAAGACCACCTTCATGAAGTGCTTGTCCATGCCGACGGCTGAGGCCAGCACGCCGGCGCCCACGTAGCGGGTGTCGGAGAGTTCCAGGAGGCCCTGGATGGTCCCGTCCTCGCCGAACGGCCCGTGCAGGAGCGGGAAAACGACGTCGACGGCGCCGAGTTCCTGCGGAACCGCGTTCGGGGAGGCGACGATCAACTGGTGCTCGCCGCCGATCTCGGCCAGCGCCACGGTCTGCGTCGACGGCGCCACTTCAGGCAGCGA
Organism: Arthrobacter sp. H-02-3; assembly: GCF_003097355.1. GTDB lineage: Bacteria > Actinomycetota > Actinomycetes > Actinomycetales > Micrococcaceae > Arthrobacter > Arthrobacter humicola. Next base: position 114,645 of record NZ_PYUI01000007.1, on the reverse strand, counting down.
CGTCGCCGAAAGCGACCATTCGTTGGTGTCGCCGGAGGCCAAAACCCACTGGCCGGTCTTGGCGATCCCGATGGGGATGACGTCGTACTTGTCCTTATCGATCGCACCGAGCACGCCGGCGGCTGTCACGCAGCTGACGGCGTGCTCGCTTGAGCGGCCGCCGAAGAGTACCGCGACGCGGGGTTTGGACTGGCCTGTGCGGGCTTCTGTGGTCATGTTGTTCTCTGACACTCTCAGTAATCGCCTTCGGGTTTCAGGTCCCGGGACAGCAGCAGCGGACCCAGTTCGTCTACGGACAGTTTTCCGGCCAGGACGGCGACGACGGCTGCCGTGATCGGCATGTCGACGCCGAGCTTTCCGGCAAGTTCGTGGACCGCCTGGCTGGACTTGATGCCTTCCGCGGTCTGCTTCATCTCGGCCGTGACCTGATCGAGCGTCAGTCCCTTGCCAAGAAGCCGGCCGGCGGTGTGGTTTCGGGACAGCGGGGAGGAGCACGTGGCCACGAGATCGCCCAGGCCGGCGAGCCCGGCCATGGTCCGGGCCTCACCGCCCAGGGCAAGGGTCAGCCGGGAGGTCTCCGCCAGGCCGCGGGTGATCACCGAGGCCTTGGTGTTGTCCCCCATTTTCTTGCCTTCGCAGATACCCACGGCCAGGGCAATGATGTTCTTGACGATTCCGCCGATTTCGACGCCGACCACATCAGTGGTGGTGTAAGGGCGGAAGTAGGGCGCGGTGCAGCTGCGGGCAATCCAGCCTGCCGTGATCGGATCCGTGCAGGCCACAACGGACGCAGTCGGCTCGTCCCGGGCGATCTCCATGGCCAGGTTGGGCCCGGAAACCACGGCGACGCGGTTGGCGGGCAGGTCCAGCTCCGCGCAGATGACCTCGCTCATGCGGGCATCGGTGTGGAGCTCGAGGCCCTTCATGAGGGATACGACGACGGCGCCCGGCGTCAGGTGCTTCTTCCAGGCCCGCAGCTGCGGGCGCAGGGTCTGCGCCGGAACTGCCAGGATCACGAGTTCCGCACCGGCCAGGACCGCGGCGACGTCCGTGGAGGCCGTGATGCTGGACGGCAGCGCGACACCGTTCAGGTACTGCTCATTGCGGTGCACGGCATTGATCTGGTCCACGACTTCGGGCCGCCGGCCCCAGAGGCGTATGCTGCGCTGGACTCCGGAGGCGGTGGCCGCGTCGGCGACCACTTTGGCGAAGGTGGTCCCCCATGAGCCCGCCCCCAGGACGGCCACGGTGGTGGCGGAATCTGTTTCGCGGAAGGCCGGCGCCGGAAGGTCCGCCGTCACTGATTCCGCGCTCATGTGGTGACGTCCGGGTCAATGCGGCCGTGGCTGGGCTGGTTGTGCGCTGCCGGGTCCCAGCGCTCTGCCGGCGGCTGTTCGCCGCGCAGTCCGGCCAGGAGGCCGGTTATCGCGTTCATGATGACGTTCGTGGCGGCGGTGAGCGTCGCCCGGTCCAGCGGGCGGCCTTCGAAGGCGCTCAGGTCTACGGGATCCCCTACTACCAGGCGGGAAGTCTTGCGCGGGAAGAGGTGCAAACGCTTGGCGTAGCGCGGCAGGACCTCTTGGGCACCCCAATGGGCCATAGGCACCACGGGGATGCCACTCTCCAGCGCCATGCGCGCGGCGCCGGTGTGGCCCTTCATCGGCCACAGGTCAGGGTCCCGGGTCAGGGTCCCTTCCGGGTAGATGATGATCGCCCCGCCCTCGTCCACGATCTCCTTGGCGAGTTGCAGCGAGCGGTTCGCCCCCGCCGTCGTGCGTTCCACCGGGATCTGCTTGGTGGACCGCAGGATCGCCCCCAGAACCGGAACCTTGAAGAGGCTTGCTTTGGCGAGGAAGTGCGGCATGCGCTTCTGGTTGTAGAGCATGTGCCCCACTACCAGCGGGTCGATCTCCGTGCAGTGGTTGGGGGCGGCGATGAAGCCCCCGGCGGGAAGCTTTTCCAGGCCTTCCCAGTTTTTGCGCATCAGCAGATTCATCACCGGCCGGACGATCCCGGCGACTGTCACAAATGTGGCGTGGCTCTTGGCCGTTTCCTTCACAAGGTCCCCGCTACTTGGCCGACGTGATGTCGAAATCGGCGCCGAGGCCCGCGAGCTTCTCGGTGAAGCGCTCGTAGCCGCGGTTGATGATGTCAATGCCTGTGACGCGGGAGGTGCCGGTGGCGGCCAGTGCGGCGATCAGGTGGCTGAACCCGCCGCGCAGGTCCGGCACGTCGATGTCGGTGCCCTTGAGCTGCGCCGGTCCGGAGATCACGGCGGAGTGCAGGAAGTTGCGCTGGCCGAAACGGCACGGCACGCTGCCGAGGCACTCGCGGTGCACCTGGATGTTGGCGCCCATGCGGATGAGGGCCTCGGTGAAGCCGAAGCGGTTCTCATACACGGTTTCGTGCACGATCGAGACGCCCTCGGCCTGGGTCAGGGCGACGATGAGGGGCTGCTGCCAGTCGGTCATGAAGCCCGGGTGAACGTCAGTTTCGAGGACCAGCGGGTTGAGCTTGCCGCCGCGGTGGTAGAAGCGGATGCCGTCGTCGCCGATGTCCATGCCGCCGCCGACCTTGCGGTAGGTGTTCAGGAACGTCATCATGTCGCGCTGCGTGGCGCCTTCAACAAAGATGTCGCCGCGGGTGACCAAGGCCGCGGAAGCCCAGGAGGCCGATTCGTTGCGGTCGGAGAGGGCGCGGTGGTTGTAGCCGCCGAGGTCCTGAACGCCTTCGATCCGGATGGTGCGGTCAGTCTGGACGCTGATGATCGCGCCCATTTTCTGCAGCACCGCGATGAGGTCCACGATTTCCGGCTCGGTGGCCGCTCCGGAGAGTTCGGTGATGCCCTCGGCGCGCGTGGCGCTCAGCAGGACCTGCTCGGTCGCGCCGACGGACGGGTACGGCAGGGCAATTTTGGCACCCTTGAGGCCGTTCGGGGCGGAGATGTGGATGCCGCCGGGGCGCTTCTCCACCACGGCACCGAACTGGCGCAGGACATTCAAGTGGTAATCGATCGGACGGTCGCCGATCTTGCAGCCGCCCAGGTCCGGGATGAAGGCCTCGCCGATGGCGTGGATCAGCGGCCCGCACAGCAGGATCGGGATGCGCGAATCGCCGGCGTGGGCGTCGATCGCCGTGCTGGAGGCGGTCTTAGCACCCTTCGGGTCAAGCGTCAGATCACCGGTGACAGGGTCCTTATCAACCCTGACGCCATGGAGTTGAAGCAGGCTCGTGACAACCTCGACGTCCTTGATTTCCGGGACGTTGCGCAACACCGATGGTTCATTGCCCAGCAGGGCAGCCACCATGGCTTTGGGGACAAGATTCTTGGCCCCGCGAACGGTGACGCGGCCAGTTAGCGGGACGCCTCCGCGGATTGTCAGAACACTACTCATATACCGGTTTCCTCACGACTACTCGCCCCCAAATCCTTACAAAGGCTCCAGCTAAGCATAGGAGTATCCGTTACCGATCCGAAATACGGAGCCCTTCGGCGGGGCGCGCGGCGGGTGTTTGTGCGGATGTCCAGCCCCGACAAACACGAACGAACACGAATGCCGCCGTCGAGTCTTATAACTCGACGGCGGCACATCATCACCGGGCTCAGCGGCCGGCGGCGTCCCGAAGTCCGGAGCCCCGGAGCCGGGGCACTGCCCCGCGGTCCTAGGACAACCGGGCGGGCAGCGTCTTGGGCTTGAAGGCGGGCCGCGTGGCCTCGTACGCGGTGATGTCTTCTTCGTGCTGGAGGGTCAGCCCGATGTCGTCCAGGCCTTCCAGGAGGCGCCAGCGGGTGTAGTCGTCGATCTCAAACGGCGCCACAATGTTGCCGCACTGCACAGTCTTGGAGACGAGGTCCACGGTGACCTCGGTGCCGGGGGCGTTCTCGAGCTCCTTCCAGATCAGCTCGATGTCGTCCTGGGCCAGCTCGGCGGCGAGCAGTCCCTGCTTTCCGGAGTTGCCGCGGAAGATGTCGGCGAAGCGGGAGGACAGCACGGTCTTGAAGCCGTAGTCCTTAAGCGCCCAGACAGCGTGTTCGCGGGACGAGCCGGTGCCGAAGTCGGGGCCGGCCACCAGGACGGATCCTGCGTTGAACGGCGCCTGGTTGAGGATGAACGACGGGTCCTTGCGCCACGCGGCGAAGAGCGCGTCCTCGAAGCCGGTGCGGGTGATGCGCTTGAGGTACACGGCGGGGATGATTTGGTCCGTGTCGACGTTGCTCTGGCGCAGCGGGACACCGATACCGGTGTGGGTGGTGAACTTTTCCATGGCGGATCCTTCTCAGGCTGTATGGATCGAGGCTGTGTGGATCTGGGCTTCAGGCCTGGGTTTGCGGCCTGCGCTTCAGATCCGGGGAGGGGCTAGGCGACGCCGGTTCGGAGTGCCGCGGACTCCGGAGCGGGGTCCAGGTCCGAGGGCGAGCTCAGCGTGCCGCGCACGGCCGTCGCCGCCGCCACGACGGGCGAGACGAGGTGGGTCCGGCCGCCCTTGCCCTGGCGTCCTTCGAAGTTGCGGTTGGAGGTGGAGGCGCACCGCTCGCCCACTTCCAGCTGGTCCGGGTTCATGCCCAGGCACATTGAGCAGCCGGCGAACCGCCATTCGGCGCCGAAGTCCTTGAAGACCTTGTCCAGGCCCTCGGCCTCGGCTTCCAGGCGTACCCGGGCCGAGCCCGGAACAACGAGCATGCGGATGTTGGGGTCCTTGGTGCGGCCGCGGATGATGTCCGCTGCGGCACGGAGGTCTTCCATCCGGGAGTTGGTGCAGGAGCCCAGGAACACCGTATCCACGCGGATGTCTTTCATCGGCGTGCCGGCCTCGAGCCCCATGTACTGCAGGGCGCGTTCGGCGGCGGCCTTGGCGTTTTCGTCGCCGAAGTCGTTCGGCGAGGGCACCTTCGCGGACAGGGATACGCCCTGGCCCGGGTTGGTCCCCCACGTCACGAACGGTTCCAGGGTGTCGGCGTCGAGGTCCACCTCGACGTCGAACACCGCGCCGTCGTCGGTGCTCAGCGTGTTCCAGTATTCGACGGCGGCGTCCCACTCTGCGCCCTGGGGCGCGTGCGGGCGGCCGTACATGTAGTCGTACGTGGTCTGGTCCGGAGCCACCAGCCCGGCGCGGGCGCCGGCCTCGATGGACATGTTGCAGATGGTCATCCGGGCTTCCATGGACAGGGCCCGGATGGCGGAGCCGCGGTACTCGAGCACGTAGCCCTGGCCTCCGCCGGTGCCGATCTTCGCGATGACGGCCAGGATGATGTCCTTGGCGCTCACCCCGGGGCGCAACGTGCCCTCGACGTTGATGGCCATGGTCTTGAACGGCTTCAGCGACAGCGTCTGGGTGGCCATGACGTGCTCCACCTCGGAGGTGCCGATGCCCATGGCGAGCGCCCCGAAGGCGCCGTGCGTTGACGTGTGCGAGTCGCCGCAAACCACGGTCATGCCCGGCTGCGTGAGGCCCAGCTGGGGACCCACCACGTGCACGATGCCCTGCTCGGCGTCGCCGAGGGAGTGCAGGCGGACGCCGAACTCCTGGCAGTTGTTGCGCAGCGTCTGGATCTGGGTCCGGCTGGTGAGGTCGGCAATTGGCTTGTCGATGTCCAGCGTGGGAGTGTTGTGGTCCTCGGTGGCGATGGTGAGGTCCGGGCGGCGCAGCTTGCGGCCGGCGAGCCGCAGGCCTTCAAATGCCTGCGGCGACGTAACCTCGTGCACCAGATGGAGGTCGATGAAAAGGAGGTCCGGCTGGGCGTTGGCTCCTTCGCCGTCCCCCTTGCGCACCACGTGCGCGTCCCAGACTTTCTCGGCCAGTGTCTTTGCCACGGCCTTCTCCCTTCACTGCGGTGATTAATGTGCGTTCCTGCGGGCTGTTGCTTCCACTGAACCAGCACAGCCAAGTAATACGCCAGCGCATTGACTTGCATCTCAGATAATGAGACGTCAATATCATTACATGGACAATTCTAGTGGAGTCGGTGTCATCGATAAAGCGGCCCATGTGCTTGACGCACTTGAGGCCGGCCCCACCACCCTGGCGCAGCTGGTTGCTGCGACCGGGCTGGCACGGCCCACCGTGCACCGGCTGGCCCTCGCCCTGGTGCATCACCGGCTCGTGAGCCGCGATATCCAGGGCCGGTTTGTCCTGGGCAGCCGCCTGGTGGAACTGGCCTCCGCCGCCGGCGAAGACCGCCTCATCGCCTCCGCCGGGCCCGTGCTCATGCAGCTGCGCGACGCCACCGGCGAGAGCGCCCAGATCTTCCGCCGCCAGGGTGACTGGCGCGTTTGCGTGGCCTCCGCCGAGCGGCCGATCGGCTTGCGCGACACCATCCCCGTCGGCACCCAGTTGTCCATGAAGGCCGGCTCCGCCGCCCAGGTGCTGCTGGCGTGGGAAGATCACGACCGCCTGCTGGAAGGCCTCCAGTCCGCCCGCTTCACCCCCACCGTTCTGGCCGGAGTACGACGCCGGGGCTGGGGGCAGAGCCTCGGCGAACGCGAGCCTGGTGTCGCCTCCGTTTCGGCCCCGGTCCGCGGGCCGTCCGGCCGCGTGATTGCCGCCGTCTCCATTTCCGGTCCAATCGAGCGCCTGACCCGCCAGCCGGGACGGCTGCACGCCGAAGTGGTCTGCAACGCCGGCCGTGTCCTCACGGAAGCGCTCCGCAAGACCAACGACTAAGTATGCTGTGCCCATGAAAAGCTATGCGGTGTTCCTGCGGGGCATCAATGTGGGCGGCATCAACATCAAAATGGCCGACCTCAAGGACGCGCTCAAATCCCGTCCCTTTGCCGGCGTCAAGACCTTGCTGGCCAGCGGCAACGTGGTGCTAGCCAGCGAGCTGGACCAGGCCGGCGTCAAACAGGAATTCGAGGCGTGCCTGCGGGAGACCTTCGGCTATGACGCCTGGGTGGTGGTGCTGACGGCGGACCGGGTGGCGGCCCTCGTGGAGGCCTGCCCCTACCCGGCCGACGACGCGTCCACCCACACCTACCTGACCCTCGCCTCCGATACCGGCGTGCTCGCAGAACTCTTCGAGTCCGGCCGCGCCCTGGACGGGACCGAGCTCACGCAGCTGGGTCCGGAAGCGCTGGCGTGGCTCGCCCCCACCGGCGGAACCCTGGACAGCCCGTTCAGCAAGCTCTCCTCGAAGGCCAAGTACAAGGCCGCCACCACCACCCGGAATCTTCGGACCATGGTCAAAGTCCGCGACGCCGCGGCCGGGCTGTAGCCGGCCGACCTCGAGCCCGCCGGCCCGCCGGACCGGAGCGCGCAGCCCCTGCCGCCGGGCCTCGAGCCTGCAGGCCGGGCCTCGAGCCTGCCGGCCGGAGCCCGCAGCCCCTGCCGCCGGGCCTCGAGCCTGCAACCGTTACCCACGCGCGACTGCACGGGCGACTGTCTTCAGTTGCGCGTTGAACGACTTCAGGCGGCGGCGGACCTCAAGCTATGCGGGCCACAACGGGCTCCACCAAACCGCCGCGCTACACCGGGAGATCTACGAAACCGTTGCCTCGGCGGACATGGTCCCAATGGCCTGATTCCTTTTCACCCTGCATCGATTGCTCCGTAGCCGCCCTTTTGACCCGCCAGAAGGGCAGTTACGGAGCAATCGACGGGATGAGCGGGGGTTCCGGGGTAAGGGGGGTTCCCGGGCGGCCATCAGGGAAAAGCAAAACGGCCCCGGGCTGATGCCCGGGACCGTTTTCGTTGTGACCCCAGCGGGATTCGAACCCGCGTTACCGCCGTGAGAGGGCAGCGTACTAGGCCGCTATACGATGGGGCCGCGTACTTCCAGAACAGCATTTCTGCCATTCAAGCCAAATGATTGTTTCATACACTTGGCCGCTGTTTCAAATCGGCTCAGCCGATTCAAAACTTCCGAATATTCGCGGAAATCCGAGAATTTTCAGAGCTGGGATACCAGGACTCGAACCTAGAATGACGGTACCAGAAACCGTAGTGTTGCCAATTACACCATATCCCAATGGCACTTTCGGACCGGATGTTTGGGCCTAAACCCTCGCTCCCGGCGCCTCAGCACGAGTAATTACTTTACCCGAGAGTTTTCACTTGCACAAATCGGGGATCTGGCGCCGGGGCGAACGGCCCCCTCCGCCCCGAACGGGACGGCCCCAGCCGGAAAACCCGGGCCCACCCTTGCCAATCCGGCGGAAACAAGTTTACGCTCGGTAAGTTACCAACGAGTAACCACCCCTCCCCCACTCTGCTGCGGGCAGCTTTGCGACTATTTTCCAGTGTTAGCTGCATCACAGCTTCCGGGGTGGCCGGTGGCAGAGCAGCTGCCGGCGAGACCGTCGAGAGGATTCACTTGTGTCACAGAGTCGTGCCGCCGCCAGTCAGACCCGCGCCCGGACCCGCGGGCAGCAAATTGCCATCGCCATCCTGGCGCTGCTGCTCATTGCCGTACTGGGGTTCTATACCCTCGTCACGGGACGCATCACGGATGGGTCGGCCAAGCTCAAGGACGGCGCCGGCCAGGCCTCGGCCGGGGCTGATCAGTTGAAGGACGGGGCCGGTAAGCTCGCCAACGGCGCCAGCCTGGCCGATGCCGGGGCCGGCAAACTTTCCGCGGGGGCGGAAAAGGTCTACTCGGGCATCAGCAGCCAGCTCGCCCCGGGGGCGGACAAGCTCCAGGCCGGCGCCGGGGAACTGGCCGAAGGCGCCGTCAAGATCGAGACGGACGTCAACGGCAAGCTCGCCCCCGGCGTCTACAAGGTCGATGACGGTGCGCAGAAGCTCGCGGCAGGGGCCGTGCAGCTGTCCGCCGCCCTGACCCCGACGCCGGCAGGCAACGCCGAGAACAACCTCGCCGACGGCGCCACCCAGCTCGCCGACGGCGCCGCCCAGCTTGCCGGGGGCGCCGCCGCACTCGCCGCAGGAACGGACCAGCTCAAGGGCTACCGCGGTGCCAACGGCAATCCCGAAGCCGGAACCGGAACCGCTGCCTTGGCTCAGGCGCTGGAACTCCTGCAGGCCGCGGCCAACGACCCTGTCCAGGGCCTTGTTCCTCTGTCCGTCGTGAAAGACAAGATCGCCAAGATCACCGCAGGCGCACGCAAGCTGGATGCCGGCGCCACCCAGCTGCAGGCCGGCGCGCAGCGGCTGCAGGACGGCGCGGGCCAATTGCATGCGGGTACGGGAAAGCTCACGGCCGGTTTCGCCACGCTGGCCGGCAAGCTCAACAGCCAGGACCCGGCCAACCCGGGCGTGGTGCTGGGCACCCGGCTCCTGGCCGACGGCACCTCCAAGATCCGTGTTGGGATGGACGGGGTCCCCGGCGATCCCGAACACCCGGGTCTGCTCAAGGCCGCCGCCCGGATGACCGACGGCAGCTCCCGGCTGGCCGACGGAACCGTTGCCCTGAACGCCGGCATCAAGGGAACTCCGGGCGATCCGGCCAACCCCGGCCTGCTCAACGGCTCTCAGGCGCTGGCATCAGGGGCCTCCGAACTCTCGGCCGGGAACACCAAGCTGGCCGACGGGTTCTCACGGCTTGCCACGGGCGCGGACAAGCTCGCGGACGGGAACGCCCGGATCGCTGACGGCACCGGCACGCTCTATTCCGGTGCCGCAGCGGTGTCTCCCGGCACTGTGCTCCGGCAGTCCGACGCCGCGATGGCTCTAGGACTCGTCGGGGTGCTTGGGCTGGGTTCCGTGGGCGCCTTCCTGACACTGCGGCGGAAGCAGGCAGCGGCGCAGAACTCCTAGCGCGTGCCGGCGACCTTGGCGGTGCCGGCCGACGTCCTCGACGCGGAGACGTACCCAGCCTTGGAACCAGTGACTTTCACCGTCAGCGTTCGGCCCCGGTCAGCGGGGCCAGGCTTGTACGAAGGCCCGGTTGCTCCGCCAATGGCCTTTTGCGAGCGATACCACTGGTAGCTCAGCGTCACCGGGCCGGGGCCCCAGGTGCCGGGCAGCGCGGTAAGCCTGGCCCCCACCTTCGCGGTGCCCCGAATCGTCGGCACCGAGGGGACGAGGGGGCCGCGGACCACCTTGGTGGTGCCGCCCGAGGTCCTCGAGGCGGAGGCGTAGCCGGCCTGGGAACCGGTGACGGCCACGGTAATGGTTCGCCCCAGGTCAGCGGCAGCGGGCGTGTACGAAGCCCCGGTCGCTCCGCTGATCTTTCCATGCGAGCGATACCACTGGTAGGCCAAGGCCACCGGCCCGGGGCCCCAGGCACCGGGCATCGCGGTGAGCGTGGTGCCCACCTTGGCGGTGCCCAGGATCGTCGGCACCGGTGCGCTGAGCGGAATGGCGACCACACCTGCGGCCTTCCAATAGCCGGCCAGATAGGAGCTCCCCAGGTACTGGATACCGTCCCGGGAGAAGTGGGTGGTATCGCCGGCATTGACGCCGCCGGTCTTGGACTGCGCCAGTGCGGTGTAGGGCACACGCGCCGGGGTCTCCTGGTGGCTCGTGTCGACATTGCTCCGGCCCGGCACGGCTGCAATGCCCTCAGGTGCCATGCGGCCCAGCACAAAGGGCAGCGTGGGCGCAGCGAGTTTTGCCCGGAAGAACCCAATCAACTCATCCAGCTTCGCGCCGTATGCCGCGGCCGACATCGTCGAATTGTTTTCGCCTTGATGCCAGAGAATGCCCTTGACCTCCACCACGTAGCCGGCGGCCCTCGCGGCCGCCATTCCCTCGAGAGTCTGCGTGACCGCCAGGCCCGGGAGATCCAAAGCCGGTGCCGTCGCTGCACCGACTGACCAGGTGAGGGTAGCCGGGGCACTTGTGAATCCGGTGCGGCCGTGCGCTGCGGGAATGATGAGGACCCCAACATTAGCGGGTTGGGTTTCCAAGTATTCGCGGGCCATCGTTGTAGCGGGCGAGATCCCGGTCGAAGTGTCGTGCATGTCCAGGGGCACCGTCGCGGCCCGAAAGGTGCGCGCTTTTGCGCCGTACTGGAAGATCCGCGGGTCCGCCGCGTCGGCGGCTCCGCCGATCGGCAGGCCGCGGCCGGACATGTTCGACTGCCCTGCCGCCAGGAACACATGCAGAATCTTGGTGGACGTCCCCGTGTGTGCGGGAACCACCCCCGCCAGCATCAATCCGGCAACCGCCAGGCCAATCACTAGCCCCCGATAGTATCTGGCCATAGCTTTATACACGGATCCCCCATCCGTCGTTGGGCGAAGCCGCCCGTGCCACTAAAGAACTTGCATTCGCAGGAAATACTACAGCGTCTTTAGTAAAACCTGCGCAAATCCTTGGGAGATTCCGGGGAGAGACTGCGGCGGAAAGGCGCCGTCATAGGGCGGAGGCCTGGGGAACCGGCTACGCCAGCAGGTCCAGCAGGGAGCTGACCTGGCGTCCGAGGAAGCCCGGGGCCGGCTCCCCGCCGCGGTTCAGCCAGACGCCGAGGAGGCCTGCCGCCGTCGAACCTTCAGCATCGAGTAGCCGGTTGTCGCCGATGTACAGCGTTTCGCCCGGGCCGGTGCCGATGCGGCGGACACCCTCGAGATATATGGCGGGGTCCGGCTTGGCGGCACCGACGGTGTCGGTCCCCACCAGGACGGCAATCCGTGCCAGCCCGGCCGCGTCCAGCTTCACGCGCTGGTAGTCGTGGACGTTGTTGCTGACGGCGCCGTAGGGAATGCCGGCGGCGTCCAGGGCATCCAGCAGCGGTCCGACGTCGTCAAACGCCCGGACGTAGCCGTGCTGGCGGCTTGCGTAGGACGTCACCCAGTGGTGGGCTTGCTCGCCGTCTTCCAGTTCGACGCCGAAGTGCTCCAGCGCCGCCCGGCCGCGGAGCAGCCGTTGCTCGTTGAACGTCAACTCACCGGCCAGGTAACGGTCGTAGAAATGGGTGGTCTCGTGGGTGAAGATCCGCCCGAACCTCACCCACCCGGCCTCATCGAGGCCGGGCAGGAGATGCTCACTGACGTCACGCAGAGCGGTCGTCATGGCGAATTCGAGGTCCACCAGGGTGTCATCGATGTCGAACAGAACCCCACGGACAGCGCCGGCGCCCAGACCCGCCGCCAGGATGGCGGGGCCCGGCGTGCGGCCAGCCATGGTCTCGTTCACAGTCTCGTTCACAGTCCCGGGTCCGGGCGCGGTCTCCATCGGCGGAACGTCAGCCGCGGAAGGCGCGGAGGCGGGCCAGGGAGGAGTCCTTGCCCAGGATGACCATGGATTCGAACAACGGCGGGGAGATCCGGCGGCCGGAGACGGCCGTGCGGACGGGCCCGAACGCCAGGCGCGGCTTGACACCGAGGCCTTCCACGAGGGACTCCTTGAGGGCGGCCTGGATGTTCTCGGCCGTCCAGTCGGCAACGGGCTCCAGCGCGGCCAGGGCGGCGTCGAGGACTTCGGTGAGGTTTTCCGGCAGGCCCTTGCGGGCGTCGTCGGCGACGTCGATCGCGTCGTCGGCCTTGAACAGGAACGCGATCATCTCCGGCGCTTCGCCCAGCAGCGAGATGCGTTCCTGGATCAGCGGCGCGGCCTCGGCCAGGACTTCCTCCTCGCGGGCGGTGAGGGTCTCCCCCACGAATCCGGCGGCCTGCAGGTAGGGCACCAGCCGGCCGCGGAAGTCCTCCGGGTCAAGCATGCGGATGTGGGTGCCGTTGATGGCTTCGGCCTTCTTAATGTCGAAGCGGGCCGGGTTGGCCAGGACGTCGTTGACGTCGAAGTTCTCGATCAGCTGGTCCACGGTGAAGATGTCCTCGTCGGCGGAGAGGCTCCAGCCGAGCAGGGAGAGGTAGTTCAGCAGGCCCTCGGGGATGAAGCCGCGGTCCCGGAGCAGGAACAGGTTGGACTGTGGGTCGCGCTTGGAGAGCTTCTTGTTGCCCTCGCCCATGACGTACGGCAGGTGGGCGAAGACCGGCATGTAGCTTGCGACGCCGATGTCCATCAGCGCCTTGATCAGCACAACCTGGCGGGGCGTGGAAGAGAGCAGGTCCTCGCCGCGGAGCACGTGGGTGATGCCCATGAGGGCGTCGTCCACGGGGTTGACCAGGGTGTAGAGCGGGGAGCCGTCGGCGCGGACAATGACGTAGTCCGGGATGCTGCCGGCCTTGAACGTGATCTCGCCGCGGACCATGTCGTTGAAGGTGACGTCTTCATCGGGCATGCGGACGCGCAGCACGGGCTGGCGGCCCTCGGCCTTGAACGCGGCGAGCTGCTCGTCGGTGAGTTCGCGGTCAAAGTTGTCGTAGCCGAGCTTGGGGTCGCGGCCGGCGGCACGGTGGCGGGCTTCGACTTCCTCCGGTGAGGAGTAGCACTCGTAGGCGTAGCCGGCGTCGATCAGCTTGGCCACGACGTCCTTGTACAGGTCCAGCCGCTGTGACTGGCGGTAGGGCTCGTGCGGGCCGCCGACTTCCACGCCTTCTTCCCAGGTGATGCCGAGCCATTTGAGGGCCTCCAGCAGCTGCTGGTAGCTCTCCTCCGAGTCGCGCGCCGCGTCCGTGTCCTCGATCCGGAACACGAACGTGCCCTTGGTGTGCCGGGCGTGGGCCCAGTTGAAGAGGGCGGTGCGGATCAGGCCTACGTGCGGGGTGCCCGTGGGTGACGGGCAGAACCGGACACGGACCGGGGTGTCAGTGGTGACTTCACCGGTGGAGGCAGCAAGCGGGGCGGAGCTGGAGACGGCGTCGGACGCGGAAGCAGTAGTCATAGTGGTACCAACATTACCAATCTCTACCGCGGCCGCTTGTCCGGAATACCGCTACGAAAACGGACAGCCGCACCGTGGATCCACGGTGCGGCTGTCCGAAATCGGCGCGAAAAACCCTTAGCGGCGCACCACCGGGTTGGAGAGGCGTCCGATGCCCTCGATCTCGACCTCAAAGCGGTCCCCGGCCTGCACCGCGCCGACGCCGGCCGGGGTGCCTGTCATGATGACGTCGCCGGGCAGGAGGGTGAAGGCCTGCGAGACGATGGAGACGAGTTCCCGGACGCCGCGGATCATCTGGTTGGTGCTGCCGTCCTGGCGCAGTTCGCCGTTGAGCCGGCCCTGGATCTGCAGGTCCTCGGTGTCGAGTTCGGTCTCGATCCACGGTCCCAGCGGCGCCGAGGTGTCAAAGCCCTTGGCCCTGGCCCACTGCAGGTCCGTCTTCTGGACGTCGCGCGCGGTGAGGTCGTTGCCGCAGGTGTAGCCGAAGATCACGTCGTCCACCCGGTCCTCGGGCACGTCCTTGCAGATCCGGCCGATCACGACGCACAGCTCGGCCTCGAAGGACACGTCCTCGGAGAACTCCGGCAGCACAATGGGATCGTTGGGCCCGATCACGGAGGTGTTGGGCTTGAGGAACAGCAGGGGCTGCTGCGGGACCTCGTTGCCCAGCTCACGGGCATGTTCCGCGAAGTTGCGGCCCACGCCGATGACCTTGCTGCGCGGAATGATCGGCGCCAAGAGGCGGACGTCTTCCAGCTTGTGCTTCATGGGGGTTCGTTCCACGCCGTGGAAGAAGGGGTCGCCCTTGATGACAGTGACTTCCTCACTGCCGGGCTCACCTTCCACGATGCCGTAGAGGGGATCAGAATCAACTACAAACCGGGCGATACGCATGGTTCCAAGCGTACCGTCCCCGGCGGGCGCCCCTCCCCCAACTGGCTCGCACTTGGGGCCGTTATGAGCGCTGAAAACGGCTTCTACTGCGAGTTAGTTGGGTGGATGCGCAGGTAGTCCAGCTGCGCAGCGACCGAAAGCTCCGCGGCGCGGCGGACGGAAGGATCGACGTCGGCGTACACGGCGTCCGTGACTGCGCGGACATCGGCGTCAGCGCCGACGTCGGCGCCCAGGGCCGCGAGGGCGGCCCGGACCTGCTTGAGCCTGCCCTGCCGGTGGTCCCGGTAGGCGCGGGCGACCGCGTCGAGCGCCGGGAGTACGGGGCCGTGGGCAGGCAGCACTGTGGCGGGTCCGAGGCGTTCCAGCTTGTCCAGCGAGTCGAGGTAGTCGCGGAGCGTGCCGTCGGGGTAATCCAGCACGGTGGTTCCAGAGCCCAGGATCGTGTCCCCGGTCAGCACCGAGCCGTGCGGGCCGTCCTGCGGCAGGTGGAAGCACAGCGAATCCGAGGTGTGGCCCGGCGTCGCCAGGACCCTGATCTCCACCCCGGCGGCATGGAGCGTTTCGCCGTCCTGCAGCGGGAGCGCGCCGTGGCAGTGGGCGGGATCCGCGGCCCGTACCGGCGCGCCTGTGAGCTCGGAAAACCTCGCGGCGGCGGCTGTGTGGTCCGCGTGCCGGTGCGTGATCAGGATGAGCTCGATCCGGCCCTCCCCGGCCAGCGCCTTCAGGTGCGGTTCGTCGAGGGGCCCGGGGTCGACGGCGACGCTGGCCGCCGCCGCCGGGGCGCCGATGAGATAGGAGTTGGTTCCGGCCAGGCTCATGGGCCCGGGGTTCGGGGCGAGCCGGAACCGGGTCAGCTCGCTGCTGCGGACAATGCCGGCGGAGGTCTCGGAATTCACGGTCCCATCCTCGCACTTCTTCCGGAAGGCCTTAGACGAGCAGGAGGGTCGCGATGATGAGCGGCAGGAGCCCCTCTGCGATGGCGCTGCCCCAAAGCCGCCGCTCGGACAGAAACAAAATGAGGCCGAGTACCACATGGCTGGTACAAATGAACAACAGGAGCGCCTGGCCGGCTGCGGCATCGGCTCCCCCGAGCATGATGGCCCCCGCGATGGCACCGATCCCCCAGATCACGTTGTAGAAGCCGAGATTCAACGTCCCCAGCCAGGCGGCCTGGACGTCGTCCGGTTCGGCGACGAATAGCCGCTCCAGACGCTGGTCGCGGATGAAGAACGACTCGGCTACACCGACGACGATCAGCAGGCCCCCGAAGACCACGCCCAGAACCTGGATAAGCCCGGTCATCTGCTCATTGTGCACCCGCGGCTCCGGCCTCGAACAGGGCCGATTGGACAGGTTACGCCGTACTTCAGCGCATTTTTCACCAAATCTCAGACGCCGACGGCGGCCCCCACCGAAAGGTGCGGGCCGGCGTCGAGAGTCACAATGTGTGTCCTACATGCTGCGCCTGGATTTTGTACCTAGGCGAGGCGGGTCAGCCAGCCGTGAGTGTCCTCCACGGTGCCGGTCTGGATGCCGAGCAGCTGGGCGCGGATGGCCATGGTGGTCTCCCCCGCCTTTGCGTCTTCGGAGCCGATGAACTCCGTGGCATCCTTGAGCACGCCGATGGGGGTGATGACGGCGGCGGTGCCGCAGGCGAAGACCTCGGCGATCTCGCCGGAGGCAACGCCGTCGCGCCATTCATCCAGGGTGATCTTGCGTTCGGTGACTTCGCGGCCCATGTCCCGGGCCACCTGGATCACGGAGGAGCGTGTCACGCCCTCCAGGATGGTGCCGGACAGCGCGGGGGTGACGAGCGAGCCGTCCTTCATGACGAAGAAGACGTTCATGCCGCCGAGTTCCTCGACCGCGTTGTCATTGAACTGGTCCAGGAAGAGGACCTGCTTGCAGCCGTGGGCCTCGGCTTCCTGCTGGGCGATCAGCGAGGCGGCGTAGTTGCCGCCGCACTTGGCAGCGCCCGTTCCGCCGCGGCCGGCGCGGGCGTATTCACGCGAGATCCAGATGGAGACGGGCTTGAGCTCGCCGCCGAAGTAGTTGCCGGCCGGGGAGGCGATCACGCGGAAGGAGACCTCGCGCGCTGCCCGGACGCCCAGGAAGGCCTCCGTGGCGATCATGAACGGCCGCAGGTACAGGGCCTCGCCGTCGCCGGACGGGACCCAGTCCTTGTCCGCCGCGACGAGTTCGCGGATGGCGCCGAGGAAGTACTCCTCCGGCAGCTCAGGGAGCGCCAGGCGCCGGGCGGACTTGTTCAGGCGGGCGGCGTTGGCCTCGGGGCGGAACGTCCAGATCGAGCCGTCAGCGTGCCGGTAGGCCTTGAGTCCCTCGAAGATCTCCTGGCCGTAGTGCAGCACCGCGGCGGAGGGGTCCAAGGAAATGGGACCGTAGGGCTCAATTCGCGCGTCATGCCAGCCGCCGTTGCCCTCGGCGTCGACGCTGTAGTCGACAACCGCGGTGTGGTCGGTGAAATAGTCGCCAAATCCCGGGTTCGCCAGGATGGCTGCACGCTCTTCAGCAGACTTCGGGGTCTCCGACAGGTGCTGGGTGAATTCGACGCCATGGGCAGTCTGAGTCATGGTTCCTCCACGATCGGCTGCCTGGTGTGGGAACGTGGTTCACCGTCGGACCACGGCAGCATTTTGGTGATTCGAAACTAGCTTACGCCCGTTGGCAGTACCGGTTCTGCGCTGCCTGCAGTGCAGTGACTGCGGCCGGGGGGCTACAGCGCCGCCGCGATGGCGTCGCCCACCTCGCTGGTGGTGCGGACGGCGCCGTTGCGGGCCTCGACGTCGGCGGTGACGGCCGCCTCGATCTTCCGGGCGGCGCCAGCGAACCCGAGGTGGTCGAGCAGGAGCGCGGCGGAGAGGATCGCGGCGGTGGGGTCGGCTTTCTGCTGGCCGGCGATGTCCGGGGCGGAGCCGTGGACCGGTTCGAACATCGACGGCGCGGTGCGGTCCATGTTGATGTTGCCGGAGGCTGCCAGACCGATCCCGCCGGTCACGGCTGCCGCGAGGTCGGTGATGATGTCTCCGAACAGGTTGTCGGTGACGATCACGTCGAAGCGGGCCGGATCGGTGACCATGAAGATCGTGGCGGCGTCGACGTGGAGATAGTCGTGGGTGACCTCGGGGAACTCCTGGGCCACGGCCTCGACCGTGCGCTTCCAGAGCTGGCCGGCGAAGACCAGGACGTTGTGCTTGTGCACCAGGGTGAGCTTCTTGCGGGGACGGTCGTTGGCCCGGCGGAAGGCGTCGCGGACCACGCGCTCCACGCCGTGGGCGGTGTTCAACGAGACCTCGGTGGCGACCTCGTGCGGCGTGCCGGCGCGCAGCGTGCCGCCGTTGCCCACGTAGGGGCCCTCGGTGCCTTCGCGGACCACGATGAAGTCGATCTCGCCGGGGTTGGCGAGCGGGCTGCCGACGCCGGCGTAGAGGCGGGAGGGCCGCAGGTTGACGAAGTGGTCCAGGCTGAAACGCAGCTTCAGCAGGAGCTCGCGCTCGATGATGCCGGAGGGGATCCGGGTGTCGCCGGGGGCTGCGCCGACGGCGCCGAACAGGATGGCGTCGCGGGTGCGGAGGTCCTCGAGGGTGGCTGCGGGCAGGGTCTCCCCCGTCTCCAGCCAGTGCTCCGCGCCCAGTTTGTAGTGGGTCTGCTGGAGCACGATCCCCTCGGCGGCCGCGGCCTGCTCGAGAACCTTCAGGGCTTCGGCGGTGACCTCGGGGCCGATGCCGTCGCCCGGGATGACTGCCAGATCAATCGTGGATGCGCTCATATTTTCAGGGTAGCCAAGTGATCCACATTCTGGTCAAGTCGTCTCACTATTCAAACACCCCCGCCGACGCACCCTCACGTCCTGCAGGAAAAAGCGAAACGCTCCCGCTCCTCCAAGGCGGAGGTGCGGGAGCGTCACTCGAAACGCCGCAGGATCTGCGGGAGCGTCCGGAGGTGTGCAGGCTCAGGCGTCGGCGGGTTCCTCGTACTTCGGGAACACCGGGGCCGGAGCGGGCAGCTGGGTGCCGGCGGCGATCGGCGTGCCGAGGGCCGCGAACTGGCGCGCCTCGCCCTCGGGCTGGCCGAGCGTGTCCAGGATGGCCGCCGTCGCCGTCGGCATGACCGGCTGGGCCAGGATGGACACGATCCGCAGCACCTCAAGCGTCACGTACAGGACCGTGTTCATGCGCTCGACGTCGGTCTTGCGCAGCACCCACGGGGCCTGTTCGGCGAAGTAGGCGTTCGTGTCGCCCAGGACAGCCCAGATGGCTTCCAGCGCGCGGCTGAACTCCTGCTTCTCGAACGCGGCCCGGACGGTGTCCAGCAGGGCGTTGGCCTGGTCCAGCAGCGCGGTGTCCTCGGCGGAGAAGC
This sequence comes from Arthrobacter sp. H-02-3, assembly GCF_003097355.1. GTDB lineage: Bacteria > Actinomycetota > Actinomycetes > Actinomycetales > Micrococcaceae > Arthrobacter > Arthrobacter humicola. Next base: position 95,753 of record NZ_PYUI01000007.1, on the reverse strand, counting down.
CGCCCGGCGCCGGCACGCGGCCCTCGCAGTTCTTGGCCACCATGGACAGCGACCGCTGGGCCAGGTTGCCGAAGTTGTTGGCCAGGTCCGAGTTCATCCGGCCCACGATGGCCTCGTGGTTGTAGTTGCCGTCCGCCCCGAACGGGACCTCGCGCAGGAAGAAGAACCGCACCTGGTCCAGCCCGTACTGCGCGACGAAGTCCGCCGGCGCCACCACGTTGCCGAGGGACTTGGACATCTTGACGCCGTTGTTGTGCAGGAAGCCGTGGATCATGATGCGCTTGGGCAGCTCCAGCCCGGCGCTCATGAGGAAGGCCGGCCAGTAGATGGCGTGGAACCGGGAAATGTCCTTGCCGATCACGTGGACATCGGCCGGCCAGTACTTCTTGAAGGATTCCGATTCGGTGTCGGGGTAGCCGACGCCGGTGAGGTAGTTGGTGAGGGCGTCGACCCACACGTACATGACGTGGGTGTCGTTGCCGGGCACCGGGACGCCCCAGTCGAACGTCGTGCGGCTGATGGACAGGTCCTCCAGGCCGCGCTTGACGAAGCTGATGACCTCGTTGAACCGTGACTGGGGGGCGCCGAATTCCGGGTGCGCCTCGTAGAGTGCCAGCAGCTTGTCCTGGTAGGCCGAGAGCCGGAAGAAGTAGCTCTCCTCGGCCGTCCACGTCACAGCGGTATCGGTTTCGCGGGAGTAGCGGAGCCCGTCATCTTTGAGAACGGTCTCGTCCTCGCCGTAGTACGCCTCGTCGCGGACCGAGTACCAGCCTTCGTACTTGGACAGGTAGATGTCCCCGTTGGCTTCCATCTTCTTCCAGATGGCCTGCGATGCCGCGTAGTGGTCGGCGTCGGTGGTGCGGATGAAGCGGTCGTAGGAGATCCCCAGGGCGGCGTGGGCCGCCTTGTAGATCTCGGCGTTCCGGTCCACCAGCTCCTTGGGCGTGACGCCTTCCTTCTCGGCGGCCTGGGCGATCTTCATGCCGTGCTCGTCCGTTCCGGTCAGGAAGAAGACGTCGAACCCGTCCAGGCGCTTGAAGCGGGCCATCGCATCGGTGGCGATGTACTCGTACGCGTGGCCGATATGCGGCACCCCGTTGGGGTACGTGATGGCCGTGGTGATGTAGAACGGGGTTTTTTCAGAAGAAGTCACGGTCTAAATCTAGATCAGTTCGGTCAGGGTATCGCTCTGGCGGACCAGTTCGTGGTCATGTGAAGCCACCAGCACGGCAATGCCGTCCGACGTCGTGTCCTTGAGGATGCTGATGATGCGGTTAGCCGCGGCACGGTCCAGGCTGGCCGTCGGCTCGTCGACCACCAGGACCCGGGTGCCGAGGATGAGGGCGCGGGCGATCGCCACGCGCTGGCGCTCACCGCCGGAGAGCTGCGCCGGGCGGTGGCGCATGCGCCGGCCCAGGCCCACGAGGTCCAGGAGGTCCTTGGCCATGTCACGGCGCTTCTCCACCTCGCCATCCGGCACGGCCGGCAGCAGGACGTTTTCGAGTGCGCTCATCCCGTCGATCAGGGCGCCGCCCTGGTCGACATAGCCGATCAGGGCCCGGCGGCGGTCGGCGATCTCGTCGTCGCCCATGGTCTCGAGCGAGTCGCCTTCCCAGAACACCCGGCCCGACGTCGGCAGGGTCAGGCCCGCGCCGACGGTCAGGATGCTGGTCTTGCCGGAGCCGGAGCGGCCGGCGACACAGTGCATCTCGCCGGCGTGCAGCGTCATGTTGAAGTCGTCCACGACGTTGACGGGCTCGGCACCGCCCTTGCCGCCGCCGTAGTGGATGGTGATGTTGCTCAGTTCCAGCGGGGTGGCGTGGTCCGTGGCCTTCACGATCGTGTTGGCGCGGGTCTTGTGCGCACCGCGACGGGTGCTGGCGGTCATCCGGTCGTGTGCCTCCCGGTCAAGGTTCAGCTCGTTAGTCATTGGACCACTTTCGTTGCAATCGGAATCCAGCAAAGTACAGCCACGAGGCCGGCGAGAGCGGCCCACAGTGCGGCATAGGGGGCGAGGAGGAGGCCGATGCCGAGGGCGCCCACAATACCCAGCGGCAACGCGACGGTTCCCACCATGGCATTTTCGAAGAAGCGGACCTGGCCCAGCATGTCCGGGTTCCAGCCCATGGCCCGCAGCGTGCCGAGGTACTGGCGCTTGGCCTGCAGCTCGAACCGCCCGGTGACCATGGTCAGGACCAGGCCGACGGCCACGCCGGACAAGGCCAGGATGATGCTTGGGAGCGCGATGCTGGCCGCAGCCAGCCCGCCCAGCGCACTGGCGCCGGCGGCCCGGGGAATGTCGATCAGCAGGGCGACCAGTCCGCCTACGGCGGCGGCGAAAACACCGACGGCAACAGCCAGCGCGATGGTGTTGAATTTGTTGGTGCTCAGCTGCCGGTTGGCGAAGGTCAGCGGGGAATCAATCGCCATGAGCCGCTCATCGTGCTGCGGTTCCTGGTCCACTTCCTCGCGGTGGCGCAGCTGCTGCGCGGCGAAGAACGCTGCGCCCACGTACAACGCCAGGACCGAGGCCGAGACGATCGCGGTGGCCGCACTCCAGGTGATCAGGCTCAGGGCGATCCCGACGACGGCCAGCAGGCCCGCGCCGACGCCGAATTCGGCCAGCACCCAGGAACGGATCCTGCGCTGCGTCCAGCCCATGGCACGCAGGGTCCCGGCCTCGCTGCGCCGTTTGCGGACGTAGCTGACGGTGGAGGCACCCGTTAGCAGGGCGGCACCGCAGAGGGTCAGGAACAGCAGGGTCAGGTTCGTGGTGGTCAGGGAGCCGGAGACGGCGTCCGCGGCGTTCTGGCGGACCCACGACTGCTGTACGGTGCCCAGCGGTGATTCCTTGCCGGCGTCGTCCTTGGAGTAGCCGGGAACGGCGATGCTGGCGTCTTCGCGGGCGGACCCGGCCACGACGGTGGCTTCCAGGCCCATGTCGCGGATCTCGTTGGCGAGCTTCTCGATGTCGGGCTGCGCCTGCTTCCAGCTGCCGGGGACCTTGGCCCGGACGCGGACGGCGTCGATCACGTTGGCGTTAGTGTCGTACCCGCGGGCGGCGGCGAGGCCGTAGTAGTCGGTGATGGCGCCGGCGGACTGGCTGACCAGGCCTGTGGCGCTCAGGGACGGCTTGAGTTCGGTGCTGGTCTGGTTGCCGGCCGCGTCCTTGGTCAGGGTGAACGGCGCGGGGTCGTAGCCGCCCAGGGGCAGCCGGTTGACGTCGCCGGCAGCTTCCTTGACCGCCGAAGGGTCGAACGTGCCGTAGACCATGGCCAGCGGGGTGGCGAGCTTCTTGCCGGTCTCGAGGTTGTCCCGGTAGGAGCGCTCGTCAACGGGATCGCGCTGAGTCTGGTCGACGGCGGCGCCGTTCGCGGCCTTGTCCGGGAGCCGGTTCACGGTGACCCAGTCGCCGGGCGTGGCGCTCTTGTTCGCCGCGCCGTTGGCGGCGGTTTCACCGTCTTTGTACTTGGGGGCAGCGGCGAAGTTGGTGGTCCAGGTGGCCGGGTTGTAGAGGCCCTGGCTGAAGGATGCGGTGTCGCCCATGAGCTGGGTGAGGTCCTTGGACCCGGGCCAGGCGAGGGCGAACGGGGACTTGGAGACGAACGGGAGGTAGTCCTTGTCCAGCGAGCGGGTCACGGTGCCGACGTCCTTGGTGACGTTGCCGGAGTCGTCGATTTCCTCGATCTTGACCGAGTACTTCAGGTCCAGGGCGGTGCCGGTGCGCACGATCAGCGGAATCGCCTGCGAATCGGCGGTGAGCTGGCCGTCGCGCTTGGCCTGCTGGTACTGGGTCATCAGCGGGGCCCAGTACTTGAGCTTGACGCCGAGGAAGTCGGGGCCTTCCTTGAGCTCGTCCATGCTGATGCCGTTGGTGAAGAGGCTCTCGAAGTGGCGGCCGATCGCGCCGGCGTTGCGGGCATCCGCGGGCGGGGCCTTCTCCAGCGGAGCAAGGAAGTCACCGGCCGTGCCGAGCAGGGCGCGTTCGGAGACGGGGTCGACGGCGACCACGGACTCGGTCACCTGCGGCGCCATGGGCAGGGAGACCGAGAGGTTGAAGAGGTTGTGCTCGGAGCCGCCGGCGGGGGTGGGGAATTTGATGCCGGTTTCGCCGGCCGGGCCCTGAATGCGGACGTTCTTGCCGCCGGCCACCTGCTCTTCGACCAGCTTGGCCTTGCCGAGGGTTCCTTCGGCCGTGGTCTTGAAGAGAGTCTGGTCGGAGTGGCCGTCGGAGCTGACGGCGCTGGCGGTGAGGCGGTATTTCTTCGGGGTGTCGCTCAGGACAGATTCCGCGGCCGGCCATTTGCTCGGGTCCGTGGCGGTCGGGTCGCCGGCCGTGCCGGCGAGGCCTGCGTTGAAGCCGAGGTAGTCGGTGGCGTCCAGCCGGGGTGCCTCGAGGTTCTGGGTGACGCGGGAGACCAGGCTGATGGGCGCGGCCACCGACGTGCCGGAGAGCTTCCGGATCGCGTCCAGCTGGTCGAAGCTGATGCCGCCCTGCCCGGTGGCGATGTCCGGCTGCATCAAGCTGCCGTTGTCACCGGCCTTGGCCTGGACCAGGACGTCGTAGAGCCCCCGGGAGTTTTGGTCCACGGTCCTGCTCAGCGCCGCCTGGGACTGACCCTGGACGAGGACTGACAGGCACATGGCCACGATCAAAATGGACGCGGTCAGCAGAAGCACTCTGCTTCTGATGAACCTCTGGACGGCGTTCATTGGGCTCCTGAAAGCTGGATTGCGTGCGCACGCCGCAGTTCATTTCCTGCGGAATTGAAGGCGTCCCGTGCCGGGCGTGCAAAAGTAAAGGCCGGTCTGCCGGCCAAGACCCGAAATTCGGTCCTAGCCATTGTACGCAGACCGGCCGCCCGCTCACGGACGCCGGCGGCTCTCAAGCCGCCGCCGGCGCCCTGCGGGGAGGATTTCAGTCCTCGAGGTCAACCTCGCGGACCATGTCAGCGCCGATCCCGGCCTTGATCGCGTCAAGGACCTGCTGGGGAACGGAGCTGTCGATGGTCAGCAGGGCGAGCACCTGGCCGCCTTCTGCCTGGCGTGCCACCTGCATACCGGCGATGTTGATGTTGTTCATGCCCAGGATGTGGCCGATGGTGCCGATCACGCCGGGGCGGTCCGAGTAGGCCACCACCACGAGGTGCTCGCTGATCGGGATCTCCACCTCGTAGCCGTTGACGCCCACGAGCTTCTGGATCTGCTTCGGGCCTGTGAGGGTTCCCGCGACGGAGATCTGGCTGCCGTCGCTGAGGGCACCGCGCAGGGTCAGCACGTTGCGGTAGGACTCGGTGTCCGGCGTCGTGATGAGCCGGACGTTGATGCCGCGCTGTTCGGCGATCACCGGGGCGTTGACGTAGGAGACCTGCTCGGTCACGACGTCGGCGAAAATCCCCTTGAGGGCCGCGAGTTCCAGGACCTTGACGTCGAGGGAGGAGATCTCGCCGGCCACCTCGATGTCGAACTGCGTGAGGGAGGCGTGGGTCAGCGCGGTGAAGATCCGGCCGAGCTTTTCGATCAGCGGGATGCCGGGGCGGACGTCCTCGGCAATGACACCGCCGGCGACGTTGACGGCGTCCGGGACCAGTTCGCCGGCCAGCGCGAGGCGGACGGACTTGGCGACGGAGACTCCGGCCTTCTCCTGGGCCTCGTCGGTGGAGGCGCCCAGGTGCGGGGTCACCACGACGTTGTCGAGCTTGAAGAAGGGCAGGTCGGTGCTGGGCTCCTTGTTGAAGACGTCGACGCCGGCACCGGCGATGTCACCGGCCTGGAGCGCGGTGTAGAGGGCTTCCTCGTCCACCAGGCCGCCGCGGGCGACGTTGACGACGTAGGCCGTGCTCTTCATCTTCTTGAAGGCGTCGGCGCCGAGCATGCCGACGGTCTCCGGAGTCTTGGGCATGTGGATGGTGATGAAGTCCGACTGCGCGAGGAGCTCATCGAGGGTCACCAGCTGGACGCCGAGCTGGGCGGCCCGGGCGGAGGTGATGTAGGGGTCGTACGCGAGGATCTTGGTGTCGAAGCCCTTCAGGCGGGCGGCCACCAGGGCGCCGATCCGGCCGAGGCCGATGATGCCGATCTTCTTTTCGAAGAGTTCGATGCCGGTGTACTTGGAGCGTTTCCACTCCCCGTCCTTGAGCGCGGAGCTGGCCTGCGGAATGTGGCGGGCGAGGCTCAGGATGTGCCCGACCGTCAGTTCGGCGGCGGAGACGATGTTGGAGGTCGGCGCGTTGACCACCATGACGCCGGCCTGCGTGGCGGCCTTGATGTCCACGTTGTCCAGGCCCACGCCCGCGCGGGCGATCACCTTGAGGTTCTTGGCGGCGGCGATGGCTTCGGCGTCCACCTGGGTGGCGGAGCGGACCAGGATCGCGTCGACGTCGGCGATCGCGGAGAGCAGCTGGGAACGGTCGGAGCCGTCAGTCTGGCGGATTTCAAAGTCCGGGCCGAGGGCCTCGACTGTGGCGGGTGAAAGTTCCTCAGCGAGGAGTACGACAGGTTTGGTGCTTGTCACCGGTGACCTCTTTAGCTCTCTTGTGTATCTGGTGGGGATTTTGGTGAATCAGGTGGTGCTGGTGAGACGGGTGGTGCTGGACAGCAGGGAAGCCGGACCCCCAGGAAAAAGGTGTCCGGCTCCCCTGCCGGGCAATATTTAGCGGGCCGCGGTTTAGCGGGCTGCTGAACCTTCGACGTAGTCCGCGTCCTGCTGCTGCCAGGCGAACAGGGACCGCAGTTCGCGGCCCACGGCCTCGATCGGGTGCTGCTCGGCCTTGGCACGCAGCGCCTTGAACTCGGGAGCGCCGGCGTCCTGGTCGTCGATGAAGCGCTTGGCGAAGGCGCCGTCCTGGATGTCCTTCAGGACTGCCTTCATGTTCTCCTTCACCTCGGGGGTGATGACGCGCGGGCCGGAGACGTAGTCGCCGTACTCTGCGGTGTCCGAGACGCTCCAACGCTGCTTGGCGATGCCGCCTTCCCACATGAGGTCAACGATGAGCTTGAGCTCGTGAAGCACCTCGAAGTAAGCGATCTGCGGCTGGTAGCCGGCCTCGGTCAGTGTCTCGAAGCCGTACTGGACCAACTGGGACACGCCGCCGCAGAGGACAGCCTGCTCGCCGAAGAGGTCCGTTTCGGTCTCTTCGGTGAAGGTGGTCTTGATGACGCCGGCGCGGGTGCCGCCAATGGCCTTGGCGTAGGACTTGGCCAGCTCCCAGGCGGAACCGGTGGCGTCCTGCTCAACGGCGATGATGTCCGGGATGCCGCGGCCGGCTTCGAACTCGCGGCGCACGGTGTGGCCGGGAGCCTTCGGGGCGATCAGGATGACGTCAACGCCCTCCGGTGCCTTGATGTAGCCGAAGCGGATGTTGAAGCCGTGGGCGAAGGCGAGGGCCTTGCCCGGGGTCAGCTTGTCCTTGATGGAGTCGTTGTAGATCGAGCGCTGGTACTGGTCCGGCGCCAGGATCATGATGACGTCGGCCCATTCGGCGGCGTCTGCGACGTTCTTGACCGTGAAGCCTGCGTCCTCGGCCTTGGCGATGGACTTCGAGCCTTCCTTGAGCGCGATGGCAACCTCGACGCCGGAATCGCGCAGGTTCAGCGCGTGGGCGTGGCCCTGGGAGCCGTAGCCGACAATGGCAACCTTGCGACCCTGGATGATCGACAGGTCTGCGTCGTCGTCGTAGAACATTTCAGTCACTTGCGTAACTCCTCTTGAGTGGTTTTTCGATGTTGTCTGTGGTGCTGCGGTTTGGGACGCAACGCTCGGCCAGGCAGTTGCCTGCGCCGTTACTTGCCTATGCGCTGCGTAAGGCCCTGTCACTCATGGAGCGGGATCCCCGCCCAACGGCCAAGGTGCCGGACTGCACGATTTCGCGGATGCCGAAGGGCTCAAGCACTGACAGGAGTGCCGTGAGCTTCTCGGGGTGGCCCGTTGCTTCAATGACCACCGACTCTGTGGAGACGTCGACCACTGAAGCGCGGAACAGGTCTGCAGCCTGGGTGACCTGCAGGCGTGTTGCGGCATCCGCACGTACCTTGACCAGGATGTGGTCGCGCTGTACGGAAGATTCTGAGGTGAGCTCGACGATCTTGATCACGTTGACCAGCTTGTTCAGCTGCTTAGTGACCTGTTCGATCAGCTCGCCGTCGGCGTCGACCACGACGGTCATCCGGGACATGCCCGGGACCTCGGTGGGGCCGACGGCCAGGGAATTGATGTTGAAGGCCCGGCGGGCGAAGAGGCTGGCGACGCGGGTCAGCACACCGGGCTTGTCTTCGACCAGAACGGACAATGTGTGGCGGGTCATGTTCAGTCCTCCTCTTCCCATTCCGGGGTCATGTTGCGGGCAACCTGGATCTGGTCGTTGCTGACCCCCGAGGGGACCATCGGCCACACCATCGAGTTGGGGCTCACGACGAAGTCGATGACCACGGGGCGGTCATTGATCTCCAGGGCCTTCTGGATGGTGGCGTCGATGTCCTCGTCGCGTTCGCAGCGGAAGGCAGCGCAGCCGTAGGCGTCCGCCAGCTTGACGAAGTCCGGAATGCGGATCGTGTCATGGCCGGTGTTGAGGTCGGTGTTGGAGTAGCGGCCCTCGTAGAAGAGGGTCTGCCACTGCCGGACCATGCCCAGCGAGGAGTTGTTGATGATGGCAACCTTGATCGGGATCTTGTTGATCGCGCAGGTGGCCAGTTCCTGGTTGGTCATCTGGAAGCAGCCGTCGCCGTCGATCGCCCAGACCACGCGGTCGGGTTCACCCACCTTGGCGCCCATGGCCGCCGGCACGGCGTAGCCCATGGTGCCGGCGCCGCCGGAGTTCAGCCAGGCGTGCGGGCGTTCGTACTTAATGAACTGCGAGGCCCACATCTGGTGCTGTCCGACGCCGGCGACGTACACACCCTCGGGTCCGGTCAGGGCACCGATGCGTTCGATCACGCGTTGCGGGGCGCTGAGGCCGTCCTCGGGTTCGGTCCAGCCGAGCGGGTAGGTTTCCTTGAGGTTGTTCAGGAATGCCCACCAGTTGGTCAGATCCGGGGTGCCGAAGGCTTCGAACTGCGTGCGCAGGGCCTCGCTCAGTTCCGGAATGATCTCCTTGACCGAGCCAACGATCGGGACGTCGGCCGTGCGGTTCTTGGAGATCTCCGCCGGATCGATGTCGGCGTGGATGACCTTGGCGTTCGGGGCGAAGGACTTCAGGACGCCGGTCACCCGGTCATCGAACCGTGCGCCGAGGGTGATGAGGAGGTCGGACTGCTGCAGGGCGGTCACGGCGGAAACGGTGCCGTGCATGCCCGGCATGCCAACGTGCTGCGGGTGCGAGTCCGGGAACACGCCGCGGGCCATCAGGGTGGTCACGACGGGTGCGCCGGTCAGCTCGGCCAGTTCGCGCAGCTCGGCCGAGGCGTGGGCCTTGACCACACCGCCGCCGACATAGAGCACGGGCTTGCTGGCGGCGGTGATGAGCCGGGCGGCCTCGCGGACCTGCTTGCTGTGGCCGCGCAGCACCGGCCGGTAGCCCGGCAGATCGATCTTGGGCGGCCAGGAGAACGTCATCTGGCCCTGCTGGGCGTCCTTGGCGACATCGACGAGGACGGGTCCCGGGCGCCCGGTGGAGGCCAGGTGGAAGGCCTCGGCCATGACGTGCGGGATGTCGTTGGGGTCGGTGACCAGGAAGGAGTGCTTCGTGATCGGCATGGTGATCCCGACGATGTCCGCTTCCTGGAATGCGTCGGTGCCGATCACCCCGCTGGACACCTGGCCAGTGATGGCCACCATCGGCACGGAGTCCATGTGGGCATCCATGATGGCGGTGACGAGGTTGGTGGCACCCGGGCCAGAGGTGGCGATGCAGACGCCAACCCGTCCGGTGACCATGGCGTAGCCTTGCGCGGCGTGGCCGGCTCCCTGTTCGTGACGGACCAGAACGTGGTTCATTTTGGAGGCCATCAAGGGGTCATAGGTGGGCAGGATCGCGCCACCGGGCAAACCGAAAATGTCCTGGACGCCGAGTTCTTCGAGCGAGCGGACAATTGCTTGCGAACCGGTCATAACGGTCGGGGGTACGACGTTGTTCGGTCCGAGGACAGGAGAGACGGCAGCAGTGTCGACGCCGGCGTCAGCCGGACGTTCGACGCGATCCGGAGCCTTGTGGGCTCCAGCGGACTTTGTGGCCATCAGCGAGGGGCTGATCGGCGATCCTTTGCTCATCGGACTCTTCCTTTGTGGATCTTCGGTGATCGTGGAACTTCTTGGGTCTTGCGTGGTGCTGGTGCTGCGGGAAATAAAAAAACCCCTCAGCCGAGTGGCTCTTCGAGGGGTTGCGCGTGACGGTTCGTTACCAGTCGGGCTAGTCAGCCACGCGCTTGGTAAGTACGACGACGGATGCACCGGCGGTAACGATCTCGATCATGCGTTCAGTTTTCCCTCTGAGTGAGACAAGTGTCAACGAGCCGGGCACCTGTCTCACTATTTGGACAACGCTGTCCACTGGATGAACGCCACCCCAACTAGCTCGCAGTTATTGGCCGTTATGCCCGCTCATAACGGCCACAGGTGCGAGCTAGTTGGGTTTAGCTGTTCAGCGTGCGCTACCCGCAGTAGGCGCCGGTGGAGGCGCTGTGGACGAGCTTGGCGTACTTCGCGAGGACGCCCTTGGTGAACTTGGCCGGCAGGGGTTCCCAGCCGACCTTGCGGGACTCGAGCTCGGCCTCGTCGACCAGGAGGTCGAAGGTGCGGGCCGCGATGTCCACCCGGATCCGGTCGCCGTCCTTGACGAACGCGATCGGGCCGCCGTCGACGGCTTCCGGTGCGACGTGGCCGATGCACAGGCCCGTGGTGCCGCCGGAGAAGCGGCCGTCGGTGAGCAGCAGGACGTCCTTGCCCAGGCCCGCACCCTTGATGGCGCCGGTGATGGCGAGCATCTCGCGCATGCCGGGGCCGCCCTTGGGTCCCTCGTAGCGGATGACGACGACGTCGCCCTTGTGGATCTCGCCCTTGTCCAGCGCGTCCAGGGCGCCCTGTTCGCGTTCGAACACGCGGGCGGTGCCTTCGAAGACGTCCGCGTCGAAGCCGGCGCTCTTGACGACGGCGCCCTCGGGGGCCATCGAGCCGTGCAGGATGGTGATGCCGCCGGTCTTGTGGATCGGGTTGTCCATGGCGCGGAGCACTTTGCCGTCCGGGTCCGGCGGGTTGATCGCGGCGAGGTTTTCCGCGACGGTCTTGCCGGTGACGGTGAGGCAGTCACCGTGCAGCAGGCCGGCGTCGAGCAGGGCCCTCATGATGACCGGCACGCCGCCGATCTTGTCGACGTCGGTCATCACGTAACGGCCGAACGGCTTGAGGTCGCCCAGGTGCGGGATCTTGTCGCCGATCCGGTTGAAGTCGTCCAGGGTCAGCTCGACCTCGGCTTCGCGGGCGATGGCGAGCAGGTGCAGCACGGCGTTGGTGGACCCGCCGAAGGCCATGGTGACGGCGATCGCGTTCTCGAAGGCCTTCTTGGTCATGATGTCCCGGGCGGTGATGCCCAGGCGCAGGAGGTTGACCACGGCTTCGCCGGACTTGTGCGCGAATGCGTCGCGGCGGCGGTCCGCGGAGGGCGGCGCGGCCGAGCCGGGCAGGGACATGCCCAGGGCCTCACCGATGCACGCCATGGTGTTCGCGGTGTACATGCCGCCGCAGGCGCCTTCGCCCGGGCAGATGGCCTTTTCGATGCGGTCCAGGTCCTCGCGGCTCATCTTCCCGGCGGCGCAGGCACCGACGGCCTCGAACGCGTCGATCAGGGTGACTTCCTTCTCGGAGCCGTCCTCGAGCTTGACCCAGCCGGGCATGATCGAGCCGGCGTAGAGGAACACGGCTGCGAGGTCCAGGCGGGCCGCGGCCATCAGCATGCCGGGCAGGGACTTGTCGCACCCGGCCAGCAGGACGGAGCCGTCGATCCGCTCGGCCTGCATGACGGTCTCGACGGAGTCGGCAATGACTTCGCGGGAGACGAGGGAGAAGTGCATGCCCTCATGCCCCATGGAGATGCCGTCAGAGACGGAAATGGTGCCGAACTGCATCGGGAACCCGCCGCCGGCGTGCACGCCTTCCTTGGCGCCCTGGGCGAGCCGGTTCAAAGAAAGGTTGCAGGGAGTGATCTCGTTCCACGAACTCGCCACACCGATCTGGGGCTTGGCGAAATCGTCATCGCCCATGCCGACCGCCCGGAACATACCGCGCGCGGGCGCGGCGTGGATTCCATCGGTAACGACCCGGCTGCGGGGCTTGATGTCCGGCTTGGTGTCTGCTGCTGTTTGGGTGTCCTGACTCATGGCTCAAAGTCTAGGGGTCTGCCCCGGACCCCAACGACCCCATGAGGGAGCGTTAAGCGGAAAACCGGGAATATTTCGATCAAATAGTGGACTCTCATCTCACATGATGAAATCCGCGGCCGCTTGGCCGCGAATTCGGTGAGCCGCGTCACGCTGTTGCGGAGCTTCGGCGACAGCTTGGGCCTCGGCCTTCAGCATCGCCAGGACCTGCTGGATGGTGGTCCGGGCCGCGACGTCGGGACGGGCGAGGGCAACAATGCTGCGGTTGGCCTTTACGCCTTCGAGCGGGCGCAGGACGAATCCGCGGTCCTGGTTGCTGACAGCCGTGTACCGCGGCAGCAGGCTCAGCCCGTGGCCGGCGCTGACAAGGGCTTCGAGCACACGCAGATCGGGGAACTGCTGGGCGCGGACAGCCTGCGAGCCGGCCCGCAGCTCAATCTGGCGCAGCACGGTGTCGAAGGGAAAGCCCTCGGGAACGCCCATCCAGGGGAAGCCGACGACGTCCTCGGCGCACAGCGTGGCCTTAGCGGCCAGCGCGTGCCCCGCGGGCAGGGCCACGTCCAGGGGTTCCTCCAGCAACGGCACCACGGCCAGGCCCTGGCCGCCGAAGACTTCGGGACCGTCGACGCTGTGGGCCAGGACGATGTCGTAGTCCGCGGTCAGCCCGGCGAACCCGGCAACGCCGGGATCCTCGAAGTGCGCTTCGAAGCGGAGGCCCTCGATGGCCTTGACCCGGTGCAGGAGGCCCGGGAGGAACATCTCCGCGGCGCTGGGAAAAAAGGCCGCCACAACCCGCGTCTGCCAGCCCCGCCGGTAGGTGTCGATGGTTGCCTCGGCCCGTGCCATGGCGGTGGACACCTCGGCAGCAGCGCCTGCCATGGCCAGGCCAGCCTCGGTGAGCCGCACTCCCCTGCCGGACTTCTCCACCAGGACCACGCCCAGTTCTTCCTGCAGGGTTTTGAGCTGTTGAGACACAGCCGACGGCGTCACGTTCATGGCCTCGGCGGTGGCGCCTACCGTGCCGCGGTCGGCGAGTTCGCGCAGAATCCGCAGTCGCTTGAAATCCATGAGGCGAGGCTACACGGCGGGCCTTGCTCGTTTTCGGTTTCCGGCCAGCTCGCGGGGCCGCCCGTGCCCTCGCGGCAGGCGGCCGTGTCGGCCCCGGGAAGGGTGGACAGCCGGCTTGGCCCGGACGTACCGTCAAGCATCGGCAACCGTGCCTCATGGACTGAATCTCATGGACTGAATATGGACTGAAAGGCTCTGCTATGGACTGGATAGTCTGGCTCGTCGTCATCATCGTGGTGGTCGCTGTGGTCTGGGCCGTGCTCAACCGCAATAAGAGCCGCCCGGGCGCAGGTTCCGCCTCCGCCGGAACCACCAGCACCGGCAGCTCTTCCGGCACGGCGGCCGGTTCGACGGCGGCGGGTTCGACGGCGGCGCCAGCGCCAGAAGCGATGCAAACACCTGAGGCGCCCTCGGCGGCGATGCCGCCGGCCGAGATGGCTGCACCGGAGACCCCTGCGCCGCAGGCCACTGCAGAGAAGATGACCCCCGCTCCCGAACCGGCAGCGCCCCCGACGATCGAACCGGCCGCGGGCGCAGCCACGGCCGCGGCAGGCGCGCCGGAAGCCGCCGGCGTTGCGGACAGCACCGAGTGGGAGACCCAGTGGTCCGAGACCGCCGCACCGGCCGATGCGCATGCGGCCACGACCCACCACGAACCGGCCCACGCTGCGCACGTTCCAGGAGTTGCCGCCGAACCGGCGGCTGCTGCCGGGCCTCCGGTGCACCATCCCGAATACACCGAGCCCCACTCGCCGACCCTGCCCGGAGCTGAGACGGCAGCCGCGGAGGCAGCCGACAATGAAGGCGCCAACGTCAGTGCCGGGAGCGCTGCCCCTGGTGTTGCGAATGCCACCGGCGCCGCCGCCGCAGCGATGCCCGAGTCGCCCGGCCCCGCTACAGGAGCAGCACCAGCGGCAGCGCCCCTTGCCGACATGGAGACCACGCAGATGGCCGCCTCGTCCGCGGCAACGGAGGCTTCCGCAAGCCACACGACCGAGCCCACGGGCCACCTCGCTACTGACCAGCCCTACGGCGAGGGATCGGCGGCCCCGGCGGCCGACGGCAGCGGACCGGAAGGCTTCACCGTCAAGGGCAACGCATTGTCGATGACCTACTACGAAGACTCCAGCCCGGCCTACGAAGAAGCCCGGGCGGAAGTATGGTTCGTCTCCGCAGCACACGCCGAAGCCGCCGGATTCCGGCCGCCCCGCCGGACGCGCCAGTAGCAGCCGGCCCGGTTCCTACAACTTTCGCCTTGCTGCTCCGCCATGTCGTGGTCAGGGCAACAGCCCTCGCCGTTGCCCTGTTTGTCTCAAGCGCCTGCACCGGCGGCGGTGCCTCCTCTCCCACGCCCCCGCAAGGGGGCGGCCCTGCCACGGGCGCGCCGGGGACGGCGGGTGAGCCCACGGTGGCGGAGCGGATTGACGGCCTGCAGTTGCCGTGGTCCACGGTCTACCTGCCGGACGGCACCGCCGTCGTCTCCGAACGCGACTCCGCCCTGCTACGGACCATCAACGGCGGACAGCTGGGCACCCTCGGCAAGGTGCCCGGCGTCGTACCCGGCGGCGAAGGCGGCCTCCTGGGCCTTGCCCTGTCCCCTGACTTCGCGACGGACCACTACCTTTACGCATATTTCACCGCGGCCCAAGACAACAGAATCGTCCGCATGCGGCTCGAGGACCGCGGCGGGCGGTGGGAACTGGGCGCCCCGGAGACTGTTTTCACGGGGATTCCGAAGGCTGGCACGCACAATGGCGGACGGATCCGTTTCGGTCCCGACGGCTTTCTGTATGTGGGAACCGGCGATTCGCAGCGCCGGGAGCAGCCGCAGGACAGCAGGGCCCTCGGCGGGAAGATCCTCCGGCTCACCGCCGATGGCCGGCCGGCGCCCGGAAACCCTTTCGGCGAGAACCCGGTCTACAGCCTGGGCCACCGGAACGTGCAAGGACTCGCCTGGGACAGCGCGGGCAGGCTGTGGGCCAGCGAATTCGGCCCCGATGTCAACGACGAGCTCAACCTAATCGTGCCCGGCGGCAACTACGGCTGGCCGGACGTGACGGGCGCCCCGCACCGCACCGGCTTCCTCGACGCCAAAGTCGTGTGGCCGTCGACGGCGGATTCCTCGCCCAGCGGGCTCGAAATTGTCGGCAACACCGCCTACCTGGGCGCCCTGCGCGGGCAAAGGCTGTGGGCCGTTCCCCTCAAGGGCGAATTCGCCCGCGATCCTGTGAGCTATTTCACAGGAAAGTACGGTCGGATCCGGAACGTTTCACTCGCCCCCGACGGCCGCCTGTGGCTCCTCAGCAACGGCGAAAACCCTGATTTTGCGCTGATTTTGAACCTTCACGCCTAGCGCGACTCCTCCCCCGCGCCTCGATTTCACACCGCGGCCAAACTCGTGTAGAGTTTCATGTCGTTGCGGAGAACAACGGGGAAAGAAAAAGCCCCGATGAACAAGAACAACAGATGCACCTCTAGCTCAACTGGCAGAGCAATTGACTCTTAATCAATGGGTTCCGGGTTCGAGTCCCGGGGGGTGCACCACAGAGAAACCCCGTCTTCGCAGGCTTAGCGGCCTGCAGGGCGGGGTTTCTTCTTGCCATAATTCCTCCGAGGCGATATTCACGGGCTAGTTATTTGCGCCAAGGTGTCCCGATCTTTCGTCCGCCGCGCGGTTGCGAGTCACAGGGCAGCTCAACAGGTAACACCTACCTCGGTGAGGGCGTCAAGGCGCGCTTTGTCATTCCTCCGGACATGGGTGACGCTCCAGACGAACAACTGGCAGAGACGAACGTTACTTCTTCCGACACGCCGGGTGCCGGGAAGGCCCCTGAACAGGGCTGATAGGCTCCTCCTTTGGAGTCAGGGGACTCTGGCCACTTATCGGACTATCCCAAGGATCAGCTCCCATGGACTACAGCGTCGCCCGAGCACGGGCACGGACTGCGGAAGACAGCCTGCGGCTACAGGAACCAGTCTCCATGCGCTCCATCCAGGCCCACCTGGAGTCCGCCAGGGGGCGCCGGATCGTCATCAAGCCCATCGACAACACACCCACGGACAAGGTCTGCGGCCTGTGGTTCGGACTGGACGACCTGGATCTCATCCTCCACGCCAAGGCGGCATCGGAGGTGCACCGCCAGCAGATCGTGCTGCACGAGTTCGCCCACATGATCCTCCGCCACGAGCAGGAGGACCTCTCGCACGACTACGCCAAGACCTTCTTCCCGGACCTCGGCCCGGAGCGCGTCGTCTCGGCCCTGAAGCGCACCGATTTCTTCAATGAGCTCGAGGTAACTGCCGAACTCCTTGCCGACCGGCTGGCCTCCCGCATCCGCCGCTCCTACCGGCAGCCGGACGCGGAGCCGGGCAACTTCGGGGCGGTCTTCGGATGATGCAGTTCCTCATGGCCGCGGCACTCTTCCTCTTGGCCGGGGCCCGCATTCCCGCCCTGCTTCGCAACCGCACCGATCTGGTGTTCTCCTGCGCCGTGTACGGAGCCATGGGCTCTTTGCTCATGTCCCCGATTGTCTATGTCCCCGTCGACACAGCCCTGGGCGGGATGAACCTGGTCAAACTGATCCTGAACTCCCTGATGATTATTTCCCTCTGGTATCTGCGCCTCGCCGCATACGCGGCCATCGCCCCGGAAGCCGGCGGTCGCCGGTCCTGGTGGACACGCACCCTGCCTCTGACGCTCACGCTGACCCTGCAAACCGCGTTCTTCATCCTCACAGGGCCCACCATCACGACCCCCGCCTGGGGCATCTACGAGGACCGCTTCCCAGCCCTCCTGTTCTCGCTGATGCTCACCCTCTTCATCTGTTCGATGAGCGCGGAAATTGCCGTGATCTGCTTCCGCTACGTCCCGCGTATGAGCCGCTCGTTCCGAGTCGGCTTCTCCATGCTGGGCGCCGGCTGCATCATGGGTTTCCTGGTGATGGCCGAGATGTGTCTCTCCCTGCTGGCCCGACACCTGACATTCCTGGCCATACTGGTCAGGCCTGATTTCCCGTACCATCAGCTGGAGCTGGCCGCGACCGTCCTGGCCGGCGCCGGACTCACGATCCCGGCGGTTGCCGGCAGGGGCGCCCGCAAAAAGCTCCACCGCTGGAACACCGAAACCCTCGCGCGCGTCGAGACCATCTGGGCCAAAGCGTTGCAGAACACTTCTCTTGACCGGACCCTTGAGGCCGACCCCCAGGCGCCGGTACAGGACCGGCTGCACCGGATGGTTGTCGAAATCCGGGACGCTGAACTCGCTGCGGGCACTTCGGCGACCTTCCTGACCGCGGAGGAGCGCAGCTACCTGCTCTCGGTCGAAGCAAAGCTCCACGTCGCCCCTGCCCTGGCATAACCTGCGGCAGCTACAGAAAGCTCCCCTGTACCTCCTGACGCACCCGACCCGCCGAACACGCCCGAGCGGTACGGACATGTACGGGATCTACCGGTCGGGGCCTTCGCCAGCCGTATCCCCACCCGGCTTCGCCGGTTCACCCCGACCATCCTGGCGCTGATGATGGACAAACCCGAGGTCGCTGTTGCCCTGGGCCTGAAACCTGCCCCGGCAGTGCTGCGCGTACCGTTCAACGCGGTGCTGCGGTTCCGCTCCCTCAAGGCCAGGCGGCGCCCCTTGCCAACCGAGCCCATATTTGTGCCGGGAAGGATGAACGTCGTGGCCTACCCGGACGGATACACCCTGGACCAGATCGGCCCCTGGGGGAAATCAGCCAACGTCTGAGGCTCGGGGCAGCCCGGGCCCGAGCCGCTTCCGCTGACCGGTTAGCCCTTGATGCCATCCGGTGCGGGATCACCCGTCTTCGCAGGCTCAGGGGCCCGCGGGGCCGGGTTTTCTTTTTTGTCCGCTAAGCTTCCCTCATTTCGCGGCCGGCAGGGTCGTTCCCGCCCGGTCGCCGACGGCGCCGTCGGCGGTGATGCCGAAGACCTGCAGGAGGACGTCCTTGTCGCGCTGGATGTCGGTGACCGTGACGGACCGGGCCGACTTGTAAGCGCGGCCGGCCGGGAACCCGTTCACGGCCACACCCCAGGAGTCAGCCGTCGGGTCGTTCGATTCCCACGTGACCTTCACCTGGGTGCCGTCGGCGGAGACGACCTCGGCCTTGACGTTGGTCGGCGGGACCGGGCGGACGCCCCCGGGTCCCGGGCCCGTGCCGACGTGGACCGGGGTCTTCAGGATGTTGGCGCTGCCGAGCGGGTTAGAGACCCGCAGGATCATCACGCCTTCGAACGGCCGGGCGTAGACGTGCTTGAGGATCGGCGACCGGGTGGTCGTGTCGTAGGTGCCGTCCCCGTCCAGGTCCCACTCGTACTGGCCGATGACGCCCTCGGAGGATGAGGCGTCGAAGTTGATCTCCTGGCCGGGCCTGGCCCAGTAGGCGTTGATCGGCAGTCTAGCTACGACGTCGACCCGGCTGCCGCCCAGGGGCATCGTGTTGACCTGCAGGGCCCCGCCGGCGGCCTGGCTGGGTTGGGCCTGGCTGGGTTGGGCTTGCCCCGTTGGTCCCTGGCTCGCAGACGCCTGGCTGGCGGGTGCGGAGCTGCTCGGTGCCGTTGCCGGGACCTTGGACTCCGACGGCGGGCTCACGGCAGGTGTTGCCTGTCCCGGCTCGTGTGCGCAGCCTGTGGCCAGCATCAGTAATGCCACCGCGGTGGTCCAGCAAATTGCCCGGCACAGCCCCATAAAATCCCCCATTGACCGATCCTGCCACGGGTAAACGCCTACGGATAGATCAAGACGCCAGCAGGAAGCGTCGTTCTACCGCGACACTCACCGGGCCGAGGTTCCGTGCCGGCAGGAGGTGGAACCCTACGATGGGGAGGATGAACTCCATCCGGAAGGCCTGTCGCATAGCCGCCGTGGTTCTCGTGCTCGCGGCGTCGCCGCTCCTCCTGGCGCGGCCCGCAGTGGCGGCTCCCTGCACGCCTGCCGGCCTCATCCCCGTGAAGATCTGCCCCGCCGCGCCGACGCCGGGCCCGCCGTCCGCTCCCCCGGGTTCCGGTTCGACACCGCCGAGCACCCCGGCACCGTCGACGTCGGCCGCCGCGCCGTCCCCAACGCCACCCGCGCCACCGTCACAAGGACAGACGGCCCGGCCCGCACAGGTCCCGGCGCCCCCGACGCCCGGCCCGGTTCCATCCGCCGGTCAGGGCGCCGCCGGTCAATCGGCCACGGGGGCCGTTCCGGCCCCGGTCACGGCTGACACATCCGGGACTCCGGCATCGGGCGCCGGCCACGGGACCGTGCCCTCACCCGCCACGCCACTGGGCAGCCCTGCCGGACAGGATGTTCCCGGACCTGACGGGCAGAGCGGCCTCACCGGCGGTGCTCTGTTGGCGCTAGGCGGGCTCCTCCTGGGCTCTTCGGCAGCGATTGGCCTCCGCCGGCCAGGCCGGTCCTAAAGAGGCCGTCGAACCGTCACAGCGAACTGTGGCGGTTCGGCGGCCGCTTGAATGACATCCTGTTGTCTTAGACCTTCTCGCGGGACCGGTCTACGACGTGTTCCGGCTCCTCGACGGTGAATTCCTTGGTGCGGCGGGGGAAGGCCCAGAACTTGAATTCCTTTGCCTCCGGCCGGGGCTCCCGGCGTTCCCCGGATTCCCGTGCGGCATCCTTCCTGGTATCACGCCCGAAATCCTTGTAGTTCGAATAGCACATCACTGGCCTCCTTCATGGTGATTGCCCCTTAATCGTCCTCCCGATCCGTTGGCACGTCGAGACTCTCGCTACCACCGCCGCCCCGATGTACGCTCAGTCTCAGTAACAGAGATCGCCCGCGCACCGGAAAAGGATGAACAGCCATGACCGTCCCGCCCAGCACGTCAACCCCCGGTCCTGGCTGGTATCCGGACCCTGCCGGATCGGGCCGGCTTCAATGGTGGAACGGTACGGCGTGGACCGGGCAATTCAACGCACCGCAGTTCCAGGGCCAGACCCCGCGACCGGTAGAACCCCGGAGACGCATCAGTGACCGGACACCTGTCTACAACGCGTACGTCTGGACGATCGTGGCCCTGCCGCTCGTGCCGCTCATTCTGCTGATGTTCTGGAACCCGGCGATCCGGTTGCGGACCGTCGGTGCACGGCAGGTCCAGACCGTTGATCCGGCGTCGATCTTTACAACGCCGTACTTCCTGCTGGTGGCCAGCGGCTTCCTGGTGTACGGCGTCTCCGCCCTCCTGGCCTATCTGGACTGGGACAAGCTGCGCAAGGACGGCGTTGTCAGGCCGTTTCACTGGGCGTGGGTATTCCTCAGCAGGGAGGTCTACGTCATCGGCCGTTCCGTGATTGTCCACGAGGTGGCGCCGCGGCGCGGGCTCGCCCCGGTGTGGGCCACGATCGGCGTAACGGTCCTCGCGGTGGTGCTGGTCGGCTTCAAGATGTCCTCGCTTGTGGCCACCCTGGCGAACCAGGCGGCGTCGATCTAGGCAGCGTAGACGTAGGCAGCGTAGACATAGGCTGCGTCCGGGACAGGTGCCTAGCTTTCATCTCCTGTCCGGATGATCAGGAGCGGACACCGGGCGTGGTGAGCCAGCTGGGAGGACACGGAGCCCAGCAGCATCCCCGTAAACCCGCCCAAGCCACGGGAACCGACAATCAGCAGGTCCGCTTCGCGCGACGCCTCCACAAGAGCGGCCGCCGCATTGCCCTCGACAAGACGCCCGGTGACCGGAACCCCCTGATCGGCCACGCGCTCAAGTTCGTCGTTGAGGATTGTCTGTGCGTCGCGCTCGAAGCCGGCGTAGTCCCAGGCCTGGCCCGCGGCATCCGTGACGTAGGGGTAGTGCCACGAAGCCAGGACAATCACTTGTCCGTTCCTGAGCTTTGCCTCCTGGATGCCCCAATCGAGGGCTGCTTGGGACTCTGTGGAGCCGTCGACCCCTACGACGACCACGAACGGACTGCTGATAGCCATACCATTTCCTCCGACCCGGTTGAGGCTCTCTGGTTGGCACCATCATCCTCTCGCGGCCCGCGTCCGGACATCCCCCAAACAGCATGGGAAGCAGGGACTTTAGTCCCTGTCGAGAGCCCGAAACCGCGCGTTGACTGGGAAGGTGCTCCGGGCAACGATCCCGGAACGACACCGGTCCCGCAGACCCGGACCGCAGACCCCCGGCCAAGTTCCCGGGCGGAAAACTCCAGTGTTTATCATGTCGACTCCCCGATTCCCTGTCTGGGATCGCGTCCAGAGACGCGGGCTCCCGCCGACGCCAGGCCGGCCTTGCGTGGGCCGTGCGTCGGCGGGAGAAATGGGGGCGTCGATCCCCTCTAAGGATCAAGGTAATGAACAAGGCTATTCGCATCATCGGAACAACTGCTGTCACGGCGGCATTGGGTTTGGGCGCCAGCGCCCTGCCCGCCAGCGCCGCTGTGACTACTTCCAACATCTCTTGGAATCAATCTTCGTTCGAACACCGGCACCAGATGCGGGACAACCACCAGCACGATACCAATAACGGCTGGTGGGACGGTGAGGACCGGTGGCATGACAACGGCGACGGGTGGGGCTGGCGTGACGACAACGGCAATTGGCGTGACGACAACGACCACAATGGCTCGTGGACCGGCCACGACGGCTGCCGGCATGACAAGGACGGATTCTGGGACCATAACGGAAACCGGCACGACAACAACAACAACAGGCACGACAACAACAACAGGCACAACGACAACAAGCACAAGGACAACAAGCACCACCCCCACACAATCTGGTGACCGGGCGCCGCTAAGGGCCTGGGGATAGGACTGAGCAAGACGGCGGGAATTCTCCCGCCGTCTTGCTCATCTTCGTCTTCCGTGCGGGGTGGCTAGTTCAGCGGGGTGGCATTCGCCGCGAGACCAGGCTCCGAGGCGACGGCAGGATCCGCGGCAGTGACAATGGCCTTGACCTCGGCAGACGTGGACTTGGTGGCCAGCACCCGCACCACCGCTTGAAGCTCCTGGCGCAACACGTCCGGGTCAATCGGCGTCGCGGCGAGCACTGAGCGCTCCATGTCCGCGGCGGCGGTAACGGCCTCGCGGCCTTGGTCTGTCAGCGACACCACCTGGCTGCGCCGGTCCGAGGCGCTGCGCTGCCGCGAAATGTGGCCGTGCGCTTCCAACCGGCTCAGCGTCTTGCCCATGGTCTGGGCCTGGACCCGCACCAGCTGGGCTAGTTGGGCTTGCGTCATCGGCCCGTTCGCCGAGAGCACCTCCATGGCGATCACCCCGGCATGGGTCAGGCCAATGGCCCCCAATTTTTCGTTCCAGGAGTGTTCTACGAGACGTGCTGCCGTGGACAATAGGCGGCCCGTGGGCCAGCGATCCATATCAGGCATACCCAAGAGTATAGCGAGCAGCGGATTCGTCGGGGGCCATTCCGCTCACTACGCTGGATAATCACGCCACTTAATCCCGCACTTCGCCAAGGAGACACCCGTGCCTGAACGACTCATTCCCGGTGCTGCAGCACCGGACTTCACCCTCAAGAACGCCGAAGGACAGGAAGTCAGCCTCCGCGACTTCCGGGGCCGGAGCACCGTCATCTACTTCTACCCGGCGGCCTCCACCCCGGGATGCACCAAACAGGCCTGCGACTTCAGGGATTCCCTCGCCTCACTGCAGCAGGCAGGCTATGACGTGGTGGGCATCTCCCCCGACCCGGTCGGAAAGCTCGCAAAATTCGCCGCCGCCGAGGGGCTGACGTTCCCGCTTCTCTCCGACGAAGACCACGCCGTCGCGGAGGCCTATGCGGCCTGGGGCGAGAAGAAGAACTACGGCAAGACCTACCAGGGCCTCATCCGCTCCACAATCGTTGTCGATCCCGACGGCACCGTGACGATCGCGCAGTACAACGTCCGGGCCACCGGGCATGTCGCGAAACTCCGCCGGGACCTGAAGCTCGACGCCGAATAGGTACAATGGAGCCTGACGTCCGCCGCCGGGGTTCTTCCCCCCGGACGACGACGGCGCCGCGCGCGAGTGGTGAAATTGGCAGACACGCAGGATTTAGGTTCCTGTGCCTTCGGGCGTGGGGGTTCAAGTCCCCCCTTGCGCACACAGAGAGAACCCCGGTCTTCGGACCGGGGTTCTCGTCGTTTACAGCGGATTTTCCGGGGATTCCCCGGGGTTGAAAAAGAATTTCAACCCCTCACCCATCCGCGTCCTCCGAGCAGCCGAATACCCATTGAGACACCAACCAAGGGTCGGTGCCCAACAGTCGGGAAAGGGCCGCAGCGGCTAAGTTCGCCGCCGGCAACCATCGGCACAACAAAGGAGAAACCGAAATGCAGACCATCAAGCGCACCACGTTCGCCGTTGCAGGTATCGCAGCCGCCGCCATGCTCAGCCTCACTGCCTGCGGCGGATCCAGCTCCAGCGCAGCTCCTGCCTCCTCCGCACCGTCGGAAGCCAGCACGGCGCCGTCCCCGTCCATGAGCACCTCCGCCGCAGCGATGGATCCGGCCGCCAACCTCGTCGGGCCCGGCTGCGCCGCCTACGCCGCCCAGGTTCCCAGCGGTGCCGGCTCCGTCTCGGGCATGGCCCTTGACCCGGTAGCCACCGCCGCGTCCAACAACCCGGTCCTCACCACCTTGACCGCTGCCGTTTCCGGCAAGCTCAACCCCAAGGTAAACCTGGTGGACACCCTGAACGGCAGTGAATTCACCGTCTTCGCCCCGACCGATGACGCTTTCAAGAAGATCGACCCGGCCACGATCGAAGCACTCAAGACGGACGACGCCACGCTCAGCAAGATCCTGACCTACCACGTCGTTCCCGGCAAGATCACTCCGGACCAGATCGTCGGCACCCACAAGACCGTTGAGGGCGGTTCCGTCACGGTGACCGGCACCAAGGATGCCCTGAAGGTCGACGGCGCCAACGTTGTTTGCGGCGGCGTCCAGACCGCCAACGCCACTGTCTACATGGTCGACTCCGTCCTCATGCCCAAGTAAGCAGCATCCAAGCACTCCTGCCCCGGCTCCAGCCTGACTCCCTGGACCACTAGGAGAAGCGATGGCCCGCACCTCGTGGTGCGGGCCATCGCTTTTGCGGGCGCATGCGGCCCGTGACGGTGCGCCGCAAAAGATCCCGGACTCCGCCGTCAACTAGACTGGGGCTGTTCCGCAGCCGGCGGACCATCCAGCTCCCAGAGGTGATTCCTTCAGTGCCCAGCAGTAGAGTGCCCAGCAAGATAGCGCGGCGTATTGCCGCCAGCATCGGGGCCGTTCTCCTTGTGCTGCCGCTTGCCTCTTGCACCGGCGCCCTCAGCCCGGCACCCGGCTCCGCAACCTCCTCGGCCGCCTCCAGCGCCGCGCCCACCGCGCTCTTCACCTTCGGCACCGGCTCCGATCCGCTGGGGCTCGATCCCGCCCTGGTCTCCGACGTCGAGTCCTACCGCGTCACCCGGCAGGTCCTCGAAGGACTGGTCGGCGTGGACCAGACCACCGGTGAGCCCACACCGCTGCTGGCCACCGAGTGGTCCCAGAGCGATGACGGCCGCGCGTACACGTTCAAGCTGCGCGAGAAGGTCACGTTCCAGGACGGGACGCCGTTCAATGCCGCCGCCGCCTGCACCAACTTCAACCGCTGGTTCAACTTCCCCGCGGCCCTCCGCCAGCAGGCCACTGGCACCACGTTCAAGGGCGTCTTCAAGGCCCACGCCGACCAGGCGCCGCTGTCCATCTACAAGAGCTGCACCGCCGTGGCGCCGGACAGCGTAAGGATCGACCTCACCCAGCCCTTCACCGGATTTCTCCAGGCCCTCACCCTCCCGGCCTTCGCGATGTCCTCCCCGCAGGCCCTCGCTGCCGGACACGCGGACGTCCTGGACCAGAGCCGCGGCGGCCAGCCCGTGTCCGCCTACGGCCTCCACCCGGTGGGCACCGGCCCCTACTCGTTTGGTTCCTGGGACACCGGCAGCGTCACCCTGACCAGCAACAAGAACTACTGGGGGGACAAAGGTCAGATCGGGACCATCAAGTTCGTGACCTACGACAACCCGCAGACCCGGATGCAGGCTCTTCTCGACGGCAAGATCGACGCCTACGACGCCGTCACCGTGGGGAACTTCGACCAGCTGGTCAAGAGCGGCAAACAGATCATCCAGCGGGACCCCTTCTCCGTCATGTACCTGGGCATGAACCAGCAGGTTCCGATCCTGCAGAACCTCAAGGTGCGCCAGGCGATTGAAATGGCGCTGGACAAGGACACCCTGATCCGGCGGTTCTTCATCGACAACACCGCGCAGGCATCCCAGTTCGTTCCGCCCAAGCTCAGCGGCTTCAACAACAACGCCCCGTCGCTCGGCTACAACCCGGACAAGGCTAAGGAACTCCTGGCCGAGGCCGGCTACAAGGGCGAGGAACTGAAGTTCTACTACCCGCTCAACGTCACCCGGCCGTACCTGCCGACGCCGGAAAAGGTGTACGCCGAGATCAGCCGGCAACTGACCGCCGTCGGGCTCAACATCAAACCGGTGCCCGTGGACTGGACCGACGGCTACCTGCAGAAGGTCACCTCGCCCGGCGACCACGCCCTGCACCTGCTCGGCTGGAACGGCTCATACTCCGACCCCGACAACTTCGTTGGTCCGCTGTTCGGCGAGGACACCGGCGAATTCGGCTACCAGGATCCCCAGGTCTTCTCCAAGATCGCCCGGGCCCGGGGATTACCGGACGGCAAGGACCGCACGGCCGAGTACCAGACCATCAATGCGCAGATCGCGGCCACGGTGCCCGCGGTTCCCATTGCCTTCCCGATCTCGGCCCTGGCCTTGTCCGATCGGGTCCTGAAGTACCCGGCGTCCCCGGTGTTGAACGAAGTTTTCACAAAGGTCGAGCTAAAGCCTTGACGCCCGGGCCCAATTTCAGTTAGTGGGCCGTGCGGGGATATTCTGTGACAGCCAGAGCCGCTGCTATCGGAGACTGATTGTGACTTTCATTTCCAAGACCCAACATGCCGACGTCGTCCTGATTGGCGGCGGCATCATGAGCGCCACGCTCGGCGCTTTCATCAAGCAGCTTGAGCCGAACTGGACCATCTCGCTGTTCGAACGGCTCGACGAGCCCGGGCTGGAAAGCTCCGGCCCCTGGAACAACGCCGGCACCGGGCACGCCGCCCTATGTGAGCTTAATTACTCCCCCGCAGCCAAAGACGGCTCGGTGGACCCCGGCAAGGCCCTGAACATCAACGAGCAGTTCCAGCTGTCCCGCCAGTTCTGGTCCCATCTCGTCTCGAATTCCCTGATCGGCTCCCCCAAGGGCTTCATCAACACCGTCCCGCACATGAGCTTCGTGATCGGCGAGGACCACTCCAAGTTCCTCCGCACCCGCTATGAGGCGCTCAAGCCGAACCCGCTGTTCCGTTCCATGGAGTACTCCGAGGACCAGGCCCAGATCGCCAAGTGGGCCCCGCTGATCGTCAAGGGCCGCGACCCCAAGCAGCGCGTCGCGGCAACCCGCGCCGCCGAGGGCACCGACGTCGACTTTGGCGCCCTGACCCGGGAACTGACCACCTACCTCGGCAACAACGGCGTCGAGATCAACTACGGCCACAACGTCAGCGACATCAAGCGGGCGTCCGACGGCGGCTGGGACCTCTCGCTGAAGCACCCCCGCAGCGGCGAGCACGGCTCGATCCACGCGAAGTTCGTGTTTGTCGGCGCGGGCGGCGGCGCCCTCCACCTGCTGCAGGCCTCCGGAATCCCCGAAAGCAAGGGTTTCGGCGGCTTCCCGGTCTCCGGACAGTTCTTCCGCTGCACCGACGAGACCATCGCGGCCCAGCACAGCGCGAAGGTCTACGGCCAGGCATCGGTCGGCGCCCCGCCCATGTCCGTACCGCACCTGGACACTCGCTACGTCAACGGCAAGCGCTCCCTGCTGTTCGGCCCGTACGCGGGCTTCTCCACGAACTTCCTCAAGAACGGCTCCTACCTGGACCTGCCGCTGTCAATCCGCCCGTCCAACATCATCCCGATGCTGGCCGTGGCCAAGGACAACATGGACCTCACCGCCTACCTGGTCAAGGAGGTCGCCAAGCGCCACGGCGACAAGGTCGAGGCCCTGCGCGAGTACTACCCCGAGGCCAAGGACGGCGACTGGGAGCTCATCACCGCCGGCCAGCGGGTCCAGATCATCAAGAAGGACCCCAAGAAGGGCGGCGTGCTGCAGTTCGGCACCGAGGTCATCGCCGGACGCGATGGCAGCATCGGAGCCCTGCTCGGCGCTTCCCCCGGCGCGTCCACGGCCGTGCCGATCATGATCGAACTGCTCCAGAAGTCCTTCCCCAAGAACTTCAAGGGCTGGCAGTCCAAGCTCAAGGACATGATGCCCGGCTACGGTATCAAGCTCAACGACAACCCTGAGCTCGCCGCGCAGCTGGAAGCCGAGACGGCCAAGACGCTGCAGCTTGAACAAGTCGCCGCCCACAGCTAAACCCTCCGGGCGCGGGCCGCGGCGGCCCCTGGTTTGGGAGCCGCCGCAACGCTTATGTTGTTCCCGTTGTGCACCAGGGCTGCGCAGTACATCTGGGCACTACATCTGTGCAGTACGTCTATGCAGTACATCTGTGCAATACGTCGTCGACCCGCCAGGAGACTATGAGATGTTCCGGCTCGCCAAGCTGTCCCTCGCCAACCGGGCCCTGATCGCACTGGTCACGGTGTTCGCCTCGGTGTTCGGCGTGATCACGATGTCCTCGCTGAAGCAGGAGCTCATCCCGTCCATCGAATTCCCGCAGATCACGGTGATCACCTCGATGCCCGGTGCGTCTCCGGAAGTCGTGGACAAGCAGATCAGCGCTCCGCTGGAAACGGCGCTCAACGGCGTCGAGGGGCTGGAGTCGACGTCGTCCACGTCCCGCAACGGCGTCTCACAGATCACCCTGGCGTTCACGTACGGCACCAACCTGGACCGGGCCCGCAACCAGATCGACCGGGCCATCTCCAACGCCCAGCAGGCCCTGCCGAAGGACGTCCAGCCGCAGGCCATCGCCGGCAGCATCAGCGACTTCCCGATCGTGTTCCTCGCCGTGTCCTCGGACAAGCCGCTCAGCGAACTCAACGCCGATCTCGCCCGGCTCAGTGTCCCCCGACTGCAGAAGCTCGACGGCGTGAGGGGCGCCGACGTCACCGGCGGCGCCACCCAGCACATCCAGATCCTGCCGCGGCCCCGGGACATGGCGGCGTCCGGCGCGAGCATCCAGTCCATCAGTGATGCGCTGAAGAACAACGGTTCGCTGGTTCCGGCCGGCACCGTCGAAGAGCAGGGCAAGACCCTCTCGCTGCAGATCGGCAGCCCGGTGGACTCCCTCGACGCGATCAAAGCCCTGCCCCTGGGCGCCGCCCGCAACGCGGCAACGATCGGCAGCGTCGCCGATGTCAGCCTCGTCGAGGATGCCCGCACCTCCATCACGAGGACGAACGGCAAAGAAACCCTCGCCCTGTCCGTGACCAAGAAGCCCGAGGGCGACACCGTCGCGATCTCCCATGCGGTCAAGGACGCCATCCCCCAGCTCGAGGCCGAACTCGGCTCCAACGCCAAGTTCACTCCGGTCTTCGACCAGGCGCCGTTCATCGAGAAATCGATCAAGGACCTCACCACCGAGGGCCTGCTGGGCCTGGGCTTCGCCGTGCTGGTGATCCTGGTGTTCCTGATGTCCGTGCGCGCGACCTTGGTGACCGCCGTGTCGATCCCGTTGTCCCTGCTGATCACCTTCATCGGGCTTTCGGCGACCGGCTATTCCCTGAACATCCTTACCCTCGGAGCACTCACGATTGCGATCGGCCGCGTGGTGGACGACTCGATCGTGGTCATCGAGAACATCAAGCGCCACCTGAGCTACGGCGAGGACAAGATCACCGCCATTGTGACGGCGATCCGCGAAGTCGCCGGCGCCATCACGGCGTCGACCCTGACCACCGTGGCCGTCTTCCTGCCGATCGCCTTCGTCGGTGATCTGGCCGGCGAGCTGTTCCGGCCTTTCGCCCTCACGGTGACCATCGCCCTGCTCTCCTCGCTGCTGGTCTCGCTCACCATCGTGCCGGTGCTGGCGTACTGGTTCCTGCGCGCGCCCGCCGTCACGGACTCCCCGGCCGGTTCTGCCGCTGGCATTGCCGCCAAGGCGCACGAGGCCGAGCAGCGCACGCTGCTTCAGCGCGGCTACCTGCCCGTCCTGTCCGGCACGCAGCGCCATCCGGTCCTCACGCTCGTCGCCGCCGCCCTGGTGCTCGGCGCCACCGTGGCGATGTCCCCGCTTCTCGCCACCGACCTGCTGGGCCGTTCCGGCGAGAACAGCATGACCGTCCGGCAGGCCCTGCCGGCCGGCACGAGCCTTGCCGATGCCAGCGCTTCGGCCATCAGGGTCGAGAACGTGCTGCGGGGCATCGACGGGATCCAGGACGTCCAGTCCACCACCGGCAACGCCCAGACCGGTTTCTCGGCCCTTCTATCCGCCGGCGCGTCGAATTCGACATTCACGGTGGTAACGGACGAAAAGGCCAACCAGGACAAGCTCCAGGACACAGTCCGCGCCGAGCTCGCCAAGCTCGGCGACGTAGGCAAGATCACCGTCGGTTCCCAGCAAGGCGGCTTCGGCACGTCCTCCACCGTGGATATCACCCTCAAAGCCGCCACGACCGCTGACCTCCGGACCGCCAGTGACGTGATGGTCAAGGCCATGGACGGGGTCCCCGGCAGCAGCGAGGTGGCCACCAACTTGGCCGCCAGCCAGCCGGTAGTCCAGGTCAAGGTGGATCGGGCCAAGGCCGTCGCGGCCGGCCTGAACGAAGAGCGCGTGGCCGGGGTCCTGGCCGCCACGATCAGCCCTATTCCCGCGGGGACGGTGCGGATCGACACCGACGACTTCCCGGTCCGGATCGGCGAGGGCACCCGCTTCACGAGCATCGACGCCATCCGGCAGATCCCGCTCCCGACGGCGGCCGGCGCCGTGCCGCTGGGCAGCATCGCCTCCGTGGAACAGGTCGACGTCCCCGTCTCCATTACCGCCAGCAACGGCCAGCGCACCGCGAAGGTTTCCGTGACGCCGTCGGGCGCGAACCTTGGTGCGGTGAGCACGGAAGTCCAGAACCGGCTCACGTCAGTCCAGCTCCCGCCGGGGGTTACCGCCACGATCGGCGGCGCCACGACGCAGCAGGCCGATTCGTTCCGCCAGCTGGGGCTCGCGCTGCTGGCCGCCGTCGCGATCGTCTACGTGATCATGGTGGCTGCGTTCAAGTCCCTCGTGCAGCCTTTGATCCTGCTGGTCTCCATCCCGTTCGCGGCGACGGGAGCCATCGCCCTGCTCGTCGTGACGGGGGTGCCGCTGGGGCTGCCGTCACTGATCGGCATGCTGATGCTCGTGGGCATCGTGGTGACCAACGCGATTGTGCTGATCGACCTCATCAACCAGTACCGCCAGCCGCGCAACGGCGAACCCGGAATGAACGTGGCGGACGCGATCACCCACGGCGCCCGCCAGCGCCTCCGCCCCATCCTCATGACAGCCCTCGCCACAGTGTTCGCCTTGACGCCGATGGCGCTGGGCCTGACCGGCGGCGGGGGGTTCATCTCCCAGCCCCTGGCGATCGTGGTGATCGGCGGCCTGATCTCCTCCACCGCGCTCACGCTCATTCTGGTGCCGGTGCTGTACCGGCTCGTGGAAGGGCGTCGTGAGCGGAAGGCGCTGCAGAAGTCGCTCCCCCGGGGACGCCATTCCGGGCCGGCCGTGGCCAAAGATGTCCCCGACGGTTTCCCTGACGATTTGCCCGAGGACGCTCCCGTACCCAGCAGTTCGCGCTAGGAGTGGGATCCCGGTGCCCCAGCCTTGGCCCGCGCTGCCCTGTGCGGCCTGTGGGTCCCCCTTGACAGCCTGAGCAGGCCACCGGCCGGCTCGACGGCGTCCCTGTGGCGGGGGCCGGCATGGCGGGGTCCGCCGTTGCGGGGTGCGCCGGGGATTCCGGCAGGACGCGGCTCGGGTATGGCGGGGGTCATCACTTCGCGCGCCGGATTGCCGGTATATGTTGCATTTTCCGGGACGTCTTCGCCCTTCATCAGGAGAGCGTCGGCCCCCAGCACTGAGCCGTCGTGCATCGTCACCCCGTAGTTGACCCAGGAATCCACGCCGAGGGAGCAGCGGTTGCCGATCACGATGTGATCGGACTTGAACGCGCCGTCTTCCATGGAATGACCCTGAATGGTGGTTCCTTCATTGAAGGCACAGTCATCACCGATTGCCACGAGCGTTTTCTCCGGCAGGTTGGCGCCTGCATCGTAGAGCCGTTTGCCGACTTTGACGCCCAGCATTCTCCAGATCAGGGGCTTGAAGGGCGTCCCGTTGAACGCCGGCATGGCCAGGAGCTTCCAGAGGCGTTCGTGCCGCCAGAAGTAAGGATCGTAGATGGAGCAGTATTGCGGCTTCAGGCGGCGGAAGCCCATGACCGAACGCTCGGCAAGCACGGCAACCAATACGCGGAACACCAGCAGGGCGAGCATCATGGCGGCGATCGCCGGCACGCCGACAAGACTGAAAGCCGACACGGCAACGGCGCTGCAGAGCGTGGCGACAAATAGCAGGACCCAGCGCACGGCCAGGAACAGCACCATGCTCACGATGTTGTGCCGGTTTTTTGCCGGTAAGGCCCGGTTCCTCGCCTCCTCGATCTTTTGGTCATCAAATTGGGCGTCACGCTGAACCGACCGCGGAATCTCGAACGGAGGCGACCCCAGCAGCCCCACACCCGACCGAACCGGACCGTCGATCGGAATCATCACTTTCGTGGCCAGCAGGCAGTTCTCCCCGACCCGGGATCCAATCGGAACGGTGATGGCGTTGCCGAGGAAGTTGTGGCCGGCGAGGCGGACGGTCGACAGGCGGAACGAGGTGTTGGAGAAGTCGGCGTTCATCATATTCAGGCCGTCCGCGACCATCGTTCCGGTCCCCACGGAGTTCAGGAACGGGGACTCATGGGCCAGCGTGGGGCCGAAATTCGATCCTGTTTGTTCCACCTTCCCAAGGTTGTAACCCAGGGCCTTCAGATAGTGCACGATGTAGGAACTGTCGCCGAAGACGTCTTTGTACAGCCTGACGTTCGAGAGACGGGAGATCATCCGTTGGATGGTGAAGTGCACCCCGTACAAGGGATAGACCTTGTCCGGCTTGATGAAGCGGTTAAGCAAACGCGGGACGGTGAAGACCGTGATCAGCCCGGTGATCAATCCGACAACAAAGAGCACCAGCGTGACGGCAAAGACGTCGGCAAAGAAGCTCATGGCGCCCAGCTGCAGGTGCCCGGTGCTCAGATAGGGCGGCAGGAGCGCCGCCAGCGCGAGGATGACGGCCGGAGCCACCAGGACGAGCCGGTTGAATAGCTGGAGCAGACTGAAAATCACCCTCCGGCGCGTGCTGCACCGCATGGGCGGGACCCGCCGGTATTCGGTGGTGGTGCGCGCCGCCGGTGAACCGTGCCAGACTTGCCCGTCGGGCACGGCCTGCGGCGTCTGCAACGACGAGCTGTGGCCCAGCTGGGTGTCGTCCCCCATTGACGTGCCGATGTCCAAGGTGGTCTTCTCCGACACCAGGACATTTCTCCCCAAGGTCACTGGACCGATATCAATCATGCCTGAACGCGCCCGGAAGCAGAGCAACGAAGAGTTCTTGTGGATTACCGTATTGTCACCGATAGTGAGCAGGTCCGGGCAGGCGGGCACCTTCCGGGAGAAGATCACCACGCCCTTGCCGATCTTGGCCCCCAGGAGCCGCAGGTAGAGCACGTAGAGCGGCGAGCCCACGAAAAGCACAAGGGGGTTTGCGCGGGTAAGGGTCTTCGCGGTCCAGAACCGCAGGTAGGCCAGGCTCCATAGTCGGATGTGCCCCGGCTTCCACCGCCCCACCAGAATCCACTTTGCGAGGATCGGGGTTACGGAAAGGATCACGAACATGGCGGCGCCAAAACCGATCGACCGCACCCACATGTCCAACAGGTTGCTTCCCCCGGACGTCCACTGGAAGCCGATAACCAACAGGAAAGCCGCGTACGTGGTGTAGCCGAGGAAAATCAGCAGCTGGATAACCCCGCACATGAAGTAGCTGAACGAGCTGGCCTGGGGCATCGGTGCCGGGACCGCAGTGCCGGTGTCCGGCACGGCCGCGCTGAGAACCGATGCGCTGTGCCTGGCTTCCAGGCACGTGGCGAGCTGCCGGACCGTGGGGTTCTCGTAGATGTCCTGCATTGCTGCCGGCGGCAGGGCGGTTTCTTTTCTGATGCGGGCGCAATAGCGCGCCATCAGCAAGGAGTCAGCCCCCAGGTCGTTGAAGAAGTGGGCGTCTGTGGACACCTTGTCAAGGCCCAGCACTGCGCCCAGCTGCTTCGCCAGGGCCTCTTCGGCAGGAGTCGTCGGGGCGGTGTAGGAACCGGCGGCCGCCTGACTGATCCTGTGCTCCGGCCGGGGCAGCCGCTTCCTGTCCACCTTGTCACTGGCCATCATGGGCAGGGCATCCAGTTGTTCAAAATAGGCCGGAACCATGTACCCGGGAAGCCTGGTGCGCAGCATCCGGTGGAGGTCATGGGCATCAACGCCCGTGATGTCATGGCGGAGGGTGTAGTAGGCGGCCAGTTCCACCGTTCCGGGTTCCGGTTCATAGGTTTGAACGACTGCCTGCGCAATTCCGGGCAGTTGCAGGAGGACGGATTCTATTTCGCTCAGCTCGATGCGGTAGCCGCGTATCTTGACCTGCGTGTCGATCCGTCCGAAGTACTCGAGGTCTCCGTCGTCGTTGATCCGTCCGAGATCCCCGGTGCGGTAGATCCGGCCGGAGGGGTTGTTCTTGATGCCCAGGAAGTCCGGGATGAAGGCCCGCTCCGTCAGGTCCGGCCGGTTGACGTAGCCCCGTGCCAGCCCCACTCCTGCCAAGCCGATTTCCCCGGTTTCGCCCGCCGGCAGGGCCCGGGGCTCCACGGGATCAACAATGACGGCCGTGTAGGTGGGCAGGGGCACGCCGAGGGACACGGGCGTGTCCGGGTCAAGGAGGGACCAGGTGGCAGTCACCGTCGCTTCGGTCGGGCCGTAGACATTCAGGAATCGACGACCCGGGCGGTGCCAGCGCTGGACGAGATCCCGCGGGCAGGCCTCCCCGGAGACCAGGAGAAACCGGAGACCGGGCAGATCATCCTCAAGGGTGGCCAGCAGGGTTGGAACACAGCAAAGGGCTGTGATCCGTTTCGCCTGCAAGTACTCCGCGAGCTCGGCGCCCAGCATGCTGGAGCGTCCGGGTTTAGGTACCAGGGTCGCTCCCACCATCCAGGCAACCCAGATTTCCTCCACCGAAAAATCAAAGGCGATCGTCATGCCCTGATACACGCGGTCCGTGGGCTCCATGCCGTAGACGTCAGCGGCCACCCGGACAAAATTGCAGATGCTGGCCTGGTCCACCGCCACACCCTTCGGCCGGCCCGTCGAGCCGGACGTGTAGATGATGTACGCCAGCTCATCCTTGGTTCCGCCCTTGGCCGCACCGTTCAGGCGCGAGGGGTCCTTGGCGTCGACCTGGGCCTGTACATCGTCGAGACACACCGTCACAGCGGCCACTTCGGGCATCAAGTCCTTCAGGTGCGACAGTGACAGGATCATCGCCACATTGGCGTCTTCCACAATGTACTGGAGACGGTCGGGGGGAAATCCGGCGTCCAGGGGAACATAGGCCGCGTGGATCTTCAGGACGGCGAGCATCGCCACGTAGGCACGCCACGGCTGGTCGAACAGCAACGCAATGCGGTCACCCGGGCGGGCACCACACACCAGGAGATGCCGCGCCAGCTGGTTCGCGCGTTCATCCAGTTGCAGATACGTCAGGACGATGTCCCCTGAATCCACGGCGACCTGATCCTCCAGCCCCTGTTCCCGCAGGCGGTCGCAGCGATCCTCAAACAGCTGGTCCAGCCGCTCCCCCCGCTGCCAGCGGGCGGTTTGATCCGGTGCGGCCGATGTGAGGATCGTTCCCCCCTCAGAACCGCCGTTCACCGACATCTTTCCGCGCAACTCAGGGGGCCGGGTGAGGCCGTTGCCGATCCTCGCGGTCTTGCCCATCCTTTAGCTCCTTCGCTAGAAGTGACGTGCCACGGCTCTGTCGCCTCGCGCGACAGCCGTCCTGTCTTTGCCGGATATCGCAATCCAGGTGCCGACCGGGCGGCCGCCGGCGGGCACGAGAGTGCCCATGCGACCCGTCGCCGCCGCCCCGTCCGCCGTCGCCATGCCAAACGCCAGGCGAACGGCCCGTTCGGCATCCGCGAGCCGGTCGGTGGGCGTCGCGGCCCCCAGGCAGGTCTCCGACATATCGACCAGATCGAGGCCCACATCGGCGTCGGAAAGGGCCTTCAGGAATGTGCAGAAGATTTCCGGCGAGGACCTCATGCCCAGGCCGGTGACGGACACTCTGCCCATCTCGCTGTCGTGCTGCAGACCCTGAAATCCGATGGCTCCCTTGGCCGCGTTCAACACGGAAAGGGCTTGCGCCGCCTGGGCTGCCGGAAGGATCAGGGCAACGTCCGAGCGCCGCGACCCCGTGCCGGCCGGTGTCTGGACGACCGTCTGGACGTTGGCCCCGGACCGCGAGAGCACTTGGAAGATGCGCGAAATGCTGTCCGGTTCGTCCGGAATGCCAACGACGATAATTTTCGACGCCGAGTTGACCCCGGCTACCGCAGTCACCACGGGTTGCTCGCCCGCGGGCGGGCGCAGCGCACCGCGGTCAAGGCCAGGCAGAATCAAGGTTCCTGCTTCCGGCACGAAAGAGGACCTGACATGGATCGGAATACCGAACCGGCGGGCATATTCCACGCACCGCAGGTGAAGTACCTTGCACCCGGAGGCCGCGAATTCAAGCATCTCTTCGCTTGAGAGGACGTCCAGCTTGCGCGCTGTCGGGACAACACGCGGGTCCGCGGTATAGACACCGTCAACATCCGTGTAGATCTCGCAAATACCGGCGCCCAGTGCCGCGGCAAGCGCCACCGCGGTGAGATCCGAACCACCGCGCCCGAGGGTGGTGATTTTCCGCCGCTTCTTGGTTCTGCCCTGGAATCCAGCAACGATCGGCACTTCGCCGCGGGCCAGACTCGTGCGGACACGGCCCGGCCTGACATCAGTGATGTGCGCCTTGCCGTGAATGTTGTCGGTGATGAAGCCGGCCGCGCTGCCGGTGAACGTCCGCGGCACCTGGCCCAGATCTGCCAGTGCGATCGCCAGGAGTGCCGAGGATACGAGTTCGCCGACGCTCAGGAGGGCATCGAGGTCGCCGGGAAGCGGCCGGGTGGAAACTTCGGCCGCCAGGTCGCAGAGATCATCCGTGGTGTCGCCCATGGCGGACACCACCGCAACTACCCGGAATCCCTCCTCACGCGTCTTGGCGATCCGCTCGGCGGCACGGATGATGCCTGCGGCATCGGCCAGCGACGAACCACCGAACTTTTGCACGATGACGCTTCCCGGGGGGACACTTCCCGGGGGGATGCCCCGTGCTGTTTCCGCTGGATCGCCATCGTTAGCCGCTGTGGCTTTGCGGGTACCCATTTCTCCCCCGAAATCTACTTCGATTCTTGCGAGCGGTCCTTGCCCCACTGTCGGGGCGTCCGTGCGGATGATCAAACAGTGGATGCCAAGGCGACAGGAACGCCGGTGACGGCCTCTGCGGCCCCGGCGAGAATATCGAGTCCCTTCCGCAGGTTCTCGTGGCTCATGGTCAGCGCGGGCATTGCCTTGATGACCTCACCCTGCGGACCCGACGTTTCCACGAGCAGCCCACGGGCGAACGACTCAGCCGCGATCTTTTCCGCAGTCCCCGGGTGGGGGTAGTAGACACCGGCGAGCAGGCCCCGGCCACGGACGGTGGCGCCGTCGATGCCGGTCGCGATCTGCGAAAGCCCCTCGTGCAGTTGCGTAATGAGCCCCGCGACATGCGACTCGAACCTGCCGTCCTGCCAGTAGTGCTCCAGGGCAGCGGCTCCGGTGACGAAGGCGGGGTTGTGGCCCCGGAATGTTCCGTTATGCTCGCCGGGTTTCCAGATGTCCAGCTCGGGCTTGAACAGTGTCAGTGCCATGGGCAGCCCGAAGCCGGAAATGGATTTTGACAGGCAGACGATATCCGGGGTTATAGCCGCATCCTCGAAACTGAAGAATGTTCCGGTGCGTCCGCAACCGGCCTGTACATCGTCAACAATGAGCAAGATGTCATGCTGGTGGCATAGCTCCGCGAGGCCCTGGAGCCACGATGCCCGGGCGGCCCTGAGCCCGCCCTCGCCCTGGACCGTTTCCACGATCACGGCGGCGGGTTTGTCGAGTCCGGATCCGCTGTCCTCCAGCGCGTGCCGGAGCCACAGGAAGTCCGGCGTCTGACCGTCGAAGAATCCGTCATAGGGCATGCTCGATGCATTCGTCAGCGGCACACCGGCGCCCTGCCGTTTCATGGAATTGCCGGTCACCGACAATGAGCCCAGGGTCATCCCGTGGAATGCGTTGGTGAAGCTGAGGATATGTTGCCGGCCGGTGACTTTACGCGCCAGCTTCAGGGCCGCTTCCACTGAGTTTGTTCCGGTGGGACCGGGGAACATTACTTTGTAGTCCAAATGCCGGGGCTTGAGGATGAGCTCCTGGAATGATTCCAGGAAGCGCCGCTTGGCAGGCGTTTTCATGTCGAGCGAATGAACGATGGCGCCGGAAAGTAGGTAATCCACGAGCGGCCGGAGCAGTACCGGGTTGTTGTGGCCGTAGTTCAGTGCTCCGGCCCCGGAAAAGAAGTCCAGATATTCCCTGCCATCCTCACCGTAGAGGGTGCTGCCGGCGGCCCGCTCAAACACGGTGTCCCAGCTGCGGCAATAGCAGCGGACTTCAGATTCCAAAGTTTCAAAGATGTCCATCTTTCGATGTCCCCCGTACTTCTGCGACTAGCGAAGTGTCCCGAGCGTGGATTCAGCTCAGGCTCCCGGATGACGGGCAACGGAAGGATGCAGCACGACATCTGCGGCGTGCTGATCACTGCTCCCACGGAGCCCGTATTTTTTTCACCAATGGAGTATTTCCATACGTGAACGTGGCAGCTAATGCCTGCCCGAATGTGTTGCTATGCCTAGGCTAGTCTCAGGCAGCTCTCAGCACCTGAGTATTAGGTACTTGTTTTTTCCACCCAAACGGCTGGTGGACTACCCGATTCGGTGGAGATCCAACAATTCTGCCAGCGCCTGGCAATGTCGAATAAGGACGTCCGGCCCTTGCGTTGTTGCATCAACCCTTCCGGACATTGGCGTCTGACACGGTCGCGGACGTCAGGCCCACCGGACATTTCCTTGAGCAGGTCCGGGTTGGTGTTGGCGAGGGTGCCGCAGGCTTCGTGGCAGCAGGGTGTCAGCAGCCAGGATGGCCGCAGCCGCAAGGTAAGGGAATATCCGGCCGCTCCGGGCGTTGTACCCACCGATACATGCAAATGCATGTAACTCGGTTATAGTGGAAACAGTTCCCGGATCACCGGCCATGGAAAGGCACATCATGCAGATCGGCGTCTTCAGCGTCAGCGACATCACCACCGACCCCACCACGGGCCGCACCCCCACCGAGCACGAGCGCATCAAGGCGTCTGTGGCGATCGCCAAGAAGGTCGAAGAGATCGGCATGGATGTCTATGCCATCGGCGAGCACCACAACCGCCCGTTCTTCTCCTCCTCCCCCACCACCACGCTGGCCTACATCGCTGCCCAGACAGAGCGCATCATCTTGTCCACGGCCACCACGCTGATCACCACCAATGACCCGGTCAAGATCGCGGAAGACTTCGCGATGCTCCAGCACCTCGCGGACGGCCGCGTGGACCTGGTGCTGGGCCGCGGCAACACGGCACCCGTCTACCCCTGGTTCGGCAAGAACATCCAGGACGGGATCGAACTTGCGATCGAGAACTACAGCCTGCTGCGCCGCCTCTGGGATGAGGACACCGTCAACTGGTCCGGCAAACACCGCACCCCGCTGCAGAACTTCACGTCCACGCCCCGCCCGCTCGACGGCGTCGCCCCCTTCGTGTGGCACGGCTCCATCCGCACGCCGCAGATCGCCGAAGTGGCCGCCTACTACGGTGACGGCTTCTTCGCCAACAACATCTTCTGGCCCAAGGAGCACTACCAGCAGCTGATCGGCCTCTACCGCGAGCGCTACGAGCACTACGGCCACGGCAAGGCGGACCAGGCCATCGTGGGCCTCGGCGGCCAGTTCTTCATGCGGAAGAACTCCCAGGACGCCGTCAAGGAGTTCCGCCCCTACTTCGACAACGCCCCGGTGTACGGCCACGGCCCGTCGCTGGAAGACTTCACCTCCCAGACCCCGCTGACGGTCGGCAGCCCGCAGGAAGTCATCGAGAAGACCCTCACGTTCCGGGAATACTTTGGCGACTACCAGCGCCAACTCTTCCTGATCGACCACGCCGGCCTGCCGCTGAAGACGGTCCTGGAGCAGCTGGACCTGTTCGGCGAAGAGGTCCTGCCGGTGCTCCGCCGGGAATACGCCGCACTCAAGCCCGCGCATGTCCCCGAGCCTCCCACGCACGCCGGCCGGGTAGCCGCCGCGCTGGCCGCGGGCACCGGCGACGGCGCAGCGGCAGAGACAGCGACAGAGACCACCAGCCAGGACGCGTGATGCACGCCAAGACCACAGAATCGCCGGTGCGCCTCGCCGCGGAAACCTGGGAATCACTGTTCCGCGCCCAGGTGGCGGTGATGCGCAAGCTACAGGCGGCACCGGCGTTCAAAGCCCTGGCCCTCAATGAATACGACGTCCTGTTCACGCTCTCCCGCTGCCCCTCCGGATGGCTGCGCCTGAACGAGCTCAACGACAACGTCCTGCTGAGCCAGTCGAGCCTGAGCCGGCTGGTGGAGCGGCTCGAAAAGCGCGGCCTCGTGGAACGGACGCCGGCCCCCGACGACGGCCGGGGCATCCTGATCCGGCTCACAGATGCCGGAAGAGACCTGCAGAAGCAGATCGGCCGGGAGCACGTCCGGGACATCGCCGCCCTGGTGGGGCCGGCTCTCTCGGCCGCCGAACAGCAGGAACTGCTGCGGCTGACCGAGAAGCTCCGCGCCTCGGTCGCCGCGCGCTGACGGTGGCCGGCCGGCCGGCTGCCGGCTCGCAAAGGCGCCCCTTCCGGAAACGTCCGGAAGGGGCGCCTTTGCATATGGTGCCTACCGGATGGCGACGAGCTTCGCCGGGTCTTCCACCGGCAGCACATCCACGATCGCGGTGACTTTGATGTCCTGCAGGGACAGGCTTCCGCCCACCGTCGAGAGGAAAGCTGTGTCCGAGGAATCGCGCCCGGCCGTGATTCTCAGCATGCTTTCCCGCGGTGCCAGGCCGGTGGGGTCGATGATGTGCCAGGCTCCGTTGATGTGTGCTTCGGCCACAGCGTGGAAGTCCATCGGGGTCAAGCCCGGCGCATACACGGCCGCCAGCCGGGCCGGGACGTTCTTGGACCGCAGCAGGGCAATGGCGAGGTGGGCGAAGTCCCTGCAGACACCACGACGGTGCAGGAGCGTTTCGACGGCGCCGTCGGTCCCCCGCGAGGAACCGCTGACATAGCGCAGTTCGCTGAAGACCCAGTTGCGGACAGCGTGGAGCAGCTCTTCGCCCTGAAGGCCGCCGAATTCGGCATACGCTGTGGGCAGCAGCCGGTCAGACTCCGCGTAGCGGCTGGGCCGGACATACCGGATCAGTTCCATGAGGCCCGGTTCTTCGGGCAGAGCTACACCGGTGACCGTGGCCGAGTACTCCACCAGGACTTCTGCGGGTTCGGCGAATTCCATGTAGTGGAACCGCCCGCCGTGGTGGTCCGAGAGCTCCGTCAGCGGCACCTGCCCGCCGCCCGCGGTCACCGACAGCGACTCTTCCAGGGAGTCGTACCCGGCGTTCCGGGCCACGGCCACGGCGAGCGCCACCTTGGTCTCGGCGACGGTTTTGAAGGCCAGGCGGGCGGCTACAGTGCGTTCCATGTATCTCCGGGATGTGAGGTGAGGGCAAGGTGAAGTCGCCGTCGACGGCCCGGGGATGTGCGGGTGTGCGGGACTAGTTTTTGATCTTCAGAGACATTAGCATCCGCTGGACGTTGGCAAATTCGGACCCGTCGTTAACGTACTTGGCGGCCTGGTCAAGGGTGTCGAACGCCTTTGCCGGAGCGACCTTCTGGTCCGGAGCCAACGGCTTGAGCACCGTCAGGTCGGCAAAGGAATAGTCGCCCTTGCCGTCCGGGCCGCGGACCACGTTCGGCAGCGCGCAGCTCTTGCCGCCGGCCCCGCCCACCACGTTCGTGATGCCGTAGGAGCCGAAGTACTTGTAGCCCTGGATGACCCGGAACACCACGTGCGGATCGATGGTCCCCTCGCCGCCCCGGTGCGGCAGGTCGACGGGCACGCTGCTGACCACGACGTAGTTCCGCGCGTCGCCGTCCGAGCAGGCGGGGACGGGCTGCGGCGCGAGCCCCGTCTGGAGGGTGGCCAGATAGGCGCCCTTGGCGTCTTTGACCTCGATTTTCAGTGCGCCCGGGAGCGTGCCGGCGTCGGGGGCAACGGACTGGACAATCCAGTCCTGCGGCACCTCAAAACTGACGGTCTTTGCCGGATCGGTGAAGAGTTTCCAGGCCGACGCCGTGGAGCCCGGGGTGGTGGAAACGCTGGCGGACGGCGTCGGGCTCTGGGCGGGAGCCGACGTCGTACTTTCCGTTGCGCTGCTGCCGGCCGTCCACACGGGCGCCCCTTTGCCGTCGCTGCTGCAGCCCGAGAGCGCCACCGCCGCGACCGCGAGCGCGACGCCGGCGCGCAGCGCGGCGTTCCGAGTCCCGGTGGTGCCTGATCCTTTGGCGGTGCCTGATCCTTGAGCGAGGTCCCTCCCAGTCATGGAGTCAGCGTAGCTTGGGTCCTGGTCCAGCGCCGGGATCCGGGGCAGAAATACGGCACAGGGAAAGCGGATACGCTGGGGGCATGGCCGAACAGCACTTTGACGGAACGCATTTTGGGGAGCACGGTGATGCTGCAGGCATGTCAGCGCTCGATATCGCGGACTGGCGGCTGCGCACCTTTGCCCTGTACGCCACCACGCGCAAGATCGCGGCCGACAGCCCGGCGGAGGCCCATTCCTACTGGCGCCAGGAGCGGGACCGCATGTTCGGCACGCACCCTGCGTCCGCGCTGACCGCCGAGGCCAAGGCGAGCTTCGGCGGATTGAAGACGGCGGACTACGATCCGATCTACCGGTTCTATGTTCCCCTGACCTTGGAAGGCGCAGGCCGGGAAATGAACGTGGAGACCGGGACCGACGGCCTGGTGCGGTTTGTCCGGCTGGGTACGTTCGATCTTCCCGAGATGGGACAGCTCGCGGTCTGGAAGCTCAGGGGCTACGGGGGCGGCATCTTCGTGCCGTTCCGTGATGCCACGGCCGGTCAGCCGGGCGGCAGCTACGGGGCCGGACGCTACCTGCTGGATACCATCAAGGGCGCTTTCCACGGTGTGCGGGGCTCCGGGCCCGACGCCGAATTCATCCTGGACTTCAATTTCGCCTACAACCCCTCGTGCGCCTACAACGAAGCGTGGGCCTGTCCCCTTGCGGGTCCGGCCAACCGGCTGGCCGTGGACATCCCCGTGGGCGAACTGTACTGAGCGGATGGAGTCCCAGCTCGAACAGCAGTCCCCCGCACCCGGCGTCGTCCGCGGGCCGAACACCCGGCGCCACCGCGGAATCCTGCGTTACCCCGTGGTCCGGCAGCTCCTCCGGTTCACGGGCGTCGGCGTTGTCTGCACGCTGACGTCCCTGGCCTTGTACGCCCTGTCCCGGCCCTGGTTCGGTGCCCAGCCGGCCAACGCGACGGCCCTGGTCCTGACCTCCTTCATGAACACCGCACTCAACCGGCGCCTGACATTCAAGATCACCGAACGCCGCCGGATGAAGCGCGACCACCTCAACGGCCTGATCGTGATCCTTGTGGCACTGCTGATCACCGGCGGCAGCCTGGCCGTCCTGCACTGGGTCCGTCCCGAGGCCACGGTGGCCGAAGAGCTCTGGACCACTACCCTCTCCGGCTTCGCCGCCACCGCGGTGCGGTTCACGATGCTGCGGCACTGGATCTTCCGCCGCGCCCGCCACCGCTAGCGTCACCCCCGCTGAATACCCCGGTTGCGCTATCACTTATGGCTGCTCCGGGCGCCCCGGAACAGCCATAAATGATAGAGCAACGATTCAGGTGCCGAGGGCCTGGACCCCGGCGACGGCGATGCCCACGGCAGCGGCGGCCTGACGGAGCTCCTCCGCGGTCACGGTCGCATCGAAGCTGAACCGCACGGCCGTTTGGGCGACCTCGGGTTCGATGCCCATGGCCAGCAGCACGGGCGACGGCGCGTCCGAGCCCGCCGCGCACGCCGACCCGCTGGAGCAGATCACGCCCTGGCGTTCGAGTTCCAGCAGCACTGACTCGCCGCTGGTGCCCGGGAAGCAGAAGGAAGCCACGGAGGGCAGCCGCTCGGTGGGATGCCCGGTGAGGATGGCCCCGGGAACACCGGCCAGCACAGCTGCAATGAAGTCCTCGCGGAGGTCCGCGACGCGCCGGGCCGGGTCCTGAGCCGGTTCTGCCGCCACGTCGGAAACAACGCCCTCGGCCGTTTGTCCCGCCGGTCCCGGCTGTGCGGCCCCGGCAAGAGTCAGTGCCGTCGCCAGCGCCACGGCTCCGGCGACGTTTTCCGTGCCGGAGCGGCGCCCGCGTTCCTGGCCGCCGCCGTGGACCAGCGGTTCCAGCCGGATCCGGCCGCGCACGAACAACGCGCCGCTGCCTTTGGGCGCGCCCAGCTTGTGGCCTGAAATGCTCAGCGCATCCACGCCCAGCGCGCCCGTGTCCAGCGGCAGCCAGCCGGCGGCCTGGACGGCGTCGGTGTGGAACGGGATTCCGCGGCCCCGGGCCAGCGCCGCGAGCCGGGCGATGGGCTGCACCGTCCCGACCTCGTTGTTGGCGTACATCACGCTGACCAGCGCGGTCCGGGGCCCCAGCACGGCAGCCAGCGCCTCTTCCGTGACCTGCCCGTAGCGGTCCACGGGAATCACGTCGACGATGAAGCCATGGA
This sequence comes from Arthrobacter sp. H-02-3, assembly GCF_003097355.1. Lineage (GTDB taxonomy): Bacteria > Actinomycetota > Actinomycetes > Actinomycetales > Micrococcaceae > Arthrobacter > Arthrobacter humicola. The sequence goes on along the minus strand of NZ_PYUI01000007.1, from coordinate 51,252 downwards.
CGCGTTCGAGGTACCGGGCGGATTCTTCCACCGCAGGATGTTCGACGGCGCTGATGGCCACCCGGTCCAAGCCCGGGTCGGCGGCGCGCCGGGCCAGGGCGATGCCCTTGACGGCGAGGTTGTCCGCCTCCGTGCCGCCGGACGTGAAGATGATCTCCCCGGACCGGCAGCCCAGGGCCTTGGCCGTCGCGGCCCGGGCCCCGGCGAGCGCCGTGGCAGCCGTGTCCCCCAGGGAGTGGTGGCTCGACGGGTTGCCGAACTCGCCCGTAAGGTACGGCCACATGGCTTCCAGCACCTCGCGGCGGACCGGGGTGGTGGCCGCGGCGTCGAGGAAGATCACGGCGGGCCTCAGCCCGCTGCCGGGTCGACGGCGGGGGCGACAGCCAGCTCGATATCGAGGCCGAGGTCCAGGGCCGTGACGCTGTGGGTCAGGCCGCCGATCGAGATGACGTCCACCCCGGTGGCCGCGATGTCCGCCACGGTGGCGAGGTTGACGTTGCCGCTGGCTTCGACCCGGGCCCTGCCGCCCACCAGCCGGACGCCGGCCGCCAGATCGGACAGGGAGAAGTTGTCCAACATGATGGTGTCCACCCCGGCGGCCAGGACCGGCTCGATCTGCTCCATGGTGTCCACTTCCACCTCGAAGTGAGTCGTGTGGCCGAGCTGGGCCTTGGCGCGCCGCAGCACCTCGGTGAGCTTCGCCGGATCGCCCCCGGTGAGGACCGCCAGGTGGTTGTCCTTGGCCAGGACGGCGTCCGAGAGGCTGAAGCGGTGGTTGGCGCCGCCGCCGCAGCGCACGGCGTAGCGTTCCAGGACCCGGAGCCCCGGCGTTGTCTTGCGGGTGTCGGTGATCCGCGCGCCGGTACCGTCCACGAGCGCCACGAACTCGGCGGTCCTGGTGGCGATGGCGCTCATCCGCTGCACCAGGTTCAGCCCGACGCGTTCGGCCAGCAGCACGGCGCGGGCGTTCCCGGTCACCCGGGCCAGTGCAGTTCCGGCAGCAAAGGACTCGCCGTCGTTGACGAGGAGTTCGACGACGGCGTCAGGGTCGGTCAGCGTCATCGCCGCGGCGAACACCTCGCCGCCGCTCAGCACGCCGGGAACGCGGGCGTTCAATACCGCCCTCGCGCGCGCCTGCGCGGGGATGAGCGTCTGCGAGGTGATGTCGCCGTACGGGGCGTCCTCCTGGAGCGCCGTGTGCAGGACGGCCAGGACGGCGGCCCGGGGCAGGCTCCCGGCGAGCGCCGCGGTGCGGGAGGGCAGGGTTTCCGGGGCGGCGGTTGCTGTCATGGCTAGATCCTTTGCATGGAGCGGGCAGCGGCATGATGCCGGCCGCTGGAGGTCAGTGAGGCGGGACCGGACTGCACGGCAGCCTCGGCATGGTCTTCCGTGGGTGCAGTGTCGTTCGAGCGGGCGGCGTCTGCCAGGCGGGAGGTGTCCGCCCGGGCGGTGTCCGCCCGGTAGTGGGCTCCGACGGACTGCGTGCGGTTCAGGGCAGCCGCCACAAGCAAGCGGGCCGCGAGGAGCAGGTTCCGGTCCTCGCGGGCGCCCTGGTCCAGGCCGGCACTGTCCCCGGCGGCAAGCCCCGCCGCCCACTGCCCCAGCTGGAGCGCGGCGGCGGCGAGCTCGGCGCCGGTGCGCGTCACTCCGGCAGCCGCGGTCATGAGCCGGCCGAGGGCTGCACGGCTGAAGGGAACCCCGGCGGCGCCGGTGCGTGGAGGAACAGCGGCCGCGGACAGGTCGAGGCTACCGGCGTGGACGTCCCCTCGCGCCGGTGAGAACCATGTCGTCTCCGGCGCGGGGGCACGCAGGAAGTCTTCGACGGCGCGGCGGCCGAACACGAGACCCTCCAGCAGCGAGTTGCTCGCCAGCCGGTTGGCCCCCTGGGCGCCGGTGCGGGCGACCTCGCCGGCGGCATAAAGGCCCGGAACGGACGTGCGGCCCCACAGATCGGTGCAGACGCCACCCATCCAGTAGTGGGCGGCCGGGGACACGGGTACCGGCTCGGCGGTCCAGTCATACCCGGCGCCCCGGGTGGCGGCCGTGATGGTCGGGAACCGCCGGGCGAGGAATCCGGTGCCGCGGGCGGACTCGATGCCGCGCGCGTCCAGGTAGACCGGGCTGTCCGGTGCGGCGCCCGTGGCGGCCAGGTGTAGGGCGATGCTGCGGGAGACGACGTCGCGCGGGGCGAGCTCGGCGTCCGGGTGGTAGTCCGGCATGAAGCGGTAGCCCGCGGAGTCCAGCAGCACCGCCCCCTCGCCGCGGACCGCTTCGGAGATGAGCAGGGCCGGCGGCCCGCCGGGGACCTCCTCGGCGGCAAGGGTGGTGGGGTGGAACTGGAAGAACTCGAGGTCCCGCACCGCGGCGCCGGCACGCCAGGCCAGGGCGAGGCCGTCGGCGGTGGCGACGGAGGGGTTGCTCGTGCGGGCAAACAGCCGGCCGGCACCCCCGGTGGCGAGGAGGACGCCGTCGGCGGCCAGCTGGTGGGTCCGGCCGCCGGCCAGATATTCCACGCCGGTGACCCGGGGCGGCGTCGTGCTGCCGGGCCGCGAGGGTGATCCGGGCTGGCAGTCGGGCCCGGCGTCGGTCAGGAGGTCCGTGACGAACGCACTGGTCTCCACCCGGAGCAGGCCCTGGACGGCCCGTTCCAGGACAGCGGCGACCAGCCCGCGGGCGATGCAGGCGCCCGTCGCGTCCCCGCCGGCGTGCAGGATGCGCGGCGCGGAATGCGCGGCTTCGAGGCCCAGGGCCGGGCCGCCGTCGGGACGGGCGTCAAAGTGCACGCCGTAGCGGCCCAGGCCGGCGATGTCCCGGACGGCCTCCGTGCAGAGGACCCGGACGGCCTCGGCGTCGTTGAGCCCGGCGCCGGCGGCGAGGGTGTCGGCGATGTGCGCGGCTACGGAGTCCCCGGGGGCGGCGTCCTCGGCCGCCAGGACGGCAGAGACACCGCCCTGGGCGTAGAAGGTATTGCTTTGCTCCAGCGTCCCCTTGCTCAGGAGGACCACCTCGATGTCACGGCCGCTGCCGGCAGCCGCGTCGGAAGCGAGCAGCGCGGCGTAGAGCCCGGCAACGCCGCTGCCGACGATCACCAGCCGCCTGGTCACGGCCGCGCCGCCAGCATGCGTTCCAGCGCCACCTTTGCCGGGGCCGCGACGTCGTCCTCCACCGTGATGCGGTTGACCACTTCGCCCCGGACGAGCGCTTCCAGGACCCAGGCAAGGTAGCCGGGGTGGATGCGGTACATCGTGGAGCAGGGGCAGATCACCGGGTCCAGGCAGAAGATGGTGTGCTGCGGGTACTCCGCGGCCAGCCGGTTGACGAGGTTGATCTCCGTGCCGACGGCGAAGGTGGTGGGCTCCGTGGCGGCGGCGATCGCCTTGCGGATGAAGTCGGTGGAGCCGGCGGCGTCGGCGGCGTCGACCACCTCCATGGGGCATTCCGGGTGCACGATGACCTGCACGCCGGGGAACTCGGCCCGGGCCTTGTCGATCTGGCCGACGTTGAAGCGCTTGTGGACGGAGCAGAAACCGTGCCAGAGGATCACGCGGGAGTCCTGCAGCGCCTGTTCATCGTTGCCGCCGAGGTCCTTGCGCGGGTTCCACATGGGCATCCTGTCCAGCGGGACGCCCATGGCCTTGGCGGTGTTGCGGCCCAGGTGCTGGTCCGGGAAGAAGAGCACGCGCTGGCCGCGCTCGAACGCCCATTCGAGCACGGTGGCGGCGTTCGAGGAGGTGCAGACAATGCCGCCATGCTCGCCGCAGAAGCCCTTGAGGGCGGCCGAGGAGTTCATGTAGGTGACCGGAATGACCGGAACCCGGCCGTCGGCGTCGGGTTCCGTGCCGAAAAGCTCCTCGAGCTGTTCCCAGCACTCGGTGACCGAGTCGATGTCCGCCATGTCCGCCATGGAGCAGCCCGCGGCAAGGTTGGGCAGGATGACGGCCTGCTCGGGCCGGGACAGGATGTCCGCAGTTTCGGCCATGAAGTGGACGCCGCAGAAGATGATGGCTTCGGCTTCCGGGCGGGTCAGTGCCGCGTTGGCGAGCTGGAAAGAATCGCCCACGAAGTCGGCGTATTCGACCACTTCGTCGCGCTGGTAGAAGTGCCCCAGCACGACGGCGCGTTCCCCCAGTGCCGCTTTCGCGGCGCGGATGCGGGCGTCGAGTTCGGCGTCGCTGGCGAGCTTGTACTCCTCCGGCAGCTGCCCCTGCCGCGGGGTCGACGCCGGGGCGGCGTCGGCGGATGAGGCGCCGGGACCGTACGCGGGCACCCCGGCGAGGGCCTCGGCGAGGTCGAAGTCCCACGGCCCGCGCGCCAGGGCGGGGCTGCAGGTGTTGGCCGCCGCGCCGCCTGCCATGGTGGTGGCCTGCTCGCGCGTGATCAGCTGGATTGCCGTGTTGACGCTGCTCATGGTGTGCTCCTGTTGTCTGGGTCAAGGCCGGGGCGGCCGGTAAAGCGGTAGAGGCGGGGCGGGCGGTGCTTGCCGCCCTGCAGGTATTGGTCGGTTTCTTCGATTTCCGGCGTGGCCTTGACCTGCCGGCGGAAGTTGGCCGGATCGAGCTCGCGGTCCAGGACGGCCTCGTAGACTTCCCGGACCTGGGCGAGGGTGAAGTACTCGCCCAGCAGGTGGTACGCGATGGATCCGTAGGCCATCTTGTTGCGCAGCCGCCACAGGGCGTAGTCGATGATCGCGTTGTGGTCGAAGGCGAGCTCGCCGAGCCGGTCGGCGCGGAACCAGCGCACGTTCTCCGACTCGTCCGCGAGCGCGGCCTCCGTGGGCTGGACCAGCGCCCAGTACACGATCGAGACGACTCGCTGGGTGGGTGAGCGGTGCAGGCCGCCGAAGGCGTAGAGCTGCTCGAGGAAGTTCGGGGCCAGTCCGGTGGTCTCGCGCAGGTTCCGGGACGCGGCATCCTGGAGGGACTCGGAGTGCGTGAGCGGGCCGCCGGGCAGTGCCCAGAGGTCCTTGAACGGTTCCCGGATCCGGCGCACCAGCGGGATCCAAAGGGTGGGCCGTCCGGACCGCTCGCTGGGACGCAGCGCAAAGATCACGGTGGAGATGGCCAGCGACGGCGGGGCGAGCTGGCGCTCCGAGACGTTGGCAGCTGTCGTGTAAACGGCGATTCACCCCGCATTCCAGACTTCTGGGCGGTCCCCGTGGGGACCCCCGGAAGGTGCCGGCCCGACCGCCGGACTAGTTATAGTCAATGTGACTAGAACTAATTCTACGACCACTGGCTCCTGAAGCGAAATGTTGCGGGCCCCGCCGTCACTGCCGCCGCGGTTGGAAGCTCACGCCGGCGGGACAATAATCGGCGGTATGGATGCTGCGGAGATTAGATACTGCTACCTCGGAGCGGCGCGTGCGTTCCTGGACCTTGTGGAACACGTGCCCGAAGCCGCCTGGACCAGGCCGGCGCTGGGCGAGTGGGACGTCCGCGCACTGACCGGCCACACGAGCCGTGCGCTGAGCACCGTCGAGACGTACCTCTCCACCCCCGCCAGCGGAGACAGGCTCGACGGCCCGGTAGCCTATTTCCTGGCGATCCGCGGCGGCGTGCCGCCCGAGGCCATCGCCGCGCGCGGCCGGGAGGCCGGCGAAGCCCTCGGGCACGACCCGGCCGCCGCCGTCAGCAAGCTCGTGGACCGGGTCACGGAACTCGTCGCGAAGACCCCGGACGACGCGCCCGTCGCCACCGCCGCCGGGGCAATGACCCTCATCGACTACCTGCCGACCCGCAGCTTCGAACTCGCCGTGCACGGCCTGGACCTGGCCCGCGCCATCGGCCTCCCGCCGCCCGATACGCTCTCCCCCGCTATCGCCGCGTCCCTGGAACTCGCCGGGGCCATCGGCGCGCGGCTGCCCTCGGCCCCGGACCTGCTGCTCCTGCTCACGGGGCGCTCCGGACTGCCCGGGAACCTCAGCGTCGTGTAGGGCCGCCGTGGATTCACCGGCGTCCGGCCGCAGCCTCCAGCAGCGGCAGGGTGCGCCCCTGGAAGTGGGTGTTGAGGACGATCACGGAGGAGGAGCGCAGGACAGTCCTGGTGCCGATCATGGCATCGAGGACGCGCTGGAGGTCTGAATTGGAGCGCGCGGCTATGCGGGCCATGAGGTCCGAACTCCCGGAGACTGTGTGGATTTCAATCAGCTCGGGGATCTGCGCCAGGGCCTCCACGACGGCGTCGTGCCCGAGGTCCTGGTTGATCGTGAGGGAACAGAACGCCACCACAGGGAAGCCGAAGTGCGCCGGATCGGGCTGCGGCACCCAGGAGCCGATCACGCCGCCGCCCTGCATCCGGTCCAGCCGCGACTGCACTGTGGCGCGGGCCACCTTCAGGACCCGCGAGGCTTCCAGGACAGAGGCCCTCGGTGAATCCGTGAAAAATCGGACAATCTTTGCATCCAGCGGATCGACGTCCATGAATTCTTCCCTCCCAAGCAGCCCGGGCCGGACAAACCGTTGCCGAATTCCCGATTCAGTGAGCAAACTGCCACCATGGTCTCACGGCCTTGGCACTACGGCAGCCGGAAAGGCCGGGCGAAAGACGGTAAATTCAATAGGTCCCATAAGGACGCGCAGATCAAAAACCACACGAAGGTTCGCCACATGACAACGAAGTCCACCGCGAAGTTACCCGCCGCCCGTCCGGCCCCGACCCTGGGGCACAGCATGAAGCCGCGGCAGCTGACCATGATGGGACTCGGCAGCGCGATCGGCGCCGGCCTGTTCCTCGGCTCAGGTGCCGGAATCCAGGCGGCGGGGCCGGCCGTACTGATCTCCTACCTCGTCGCAGGAACCCTGATCATTTTGGTCATGTGGGCGCTTGGCGAGATGGCCGCTGCCAACCCCAACAGCGGCGCGTTCTCCGTCTACGCGCAGAAGGCCATGGGCAAGACCGCCGGCGCCACCGTCGGCTGGCTCTGGTGGCTGCAGCTCGTGGTGGTCATCGCCGCTGAGGCGCTGGGTGCGGCCGCCCTCCTGTTCACCGTATGGCCGGTGATCCCCGTCTGGGCGCTGTCCCTGATCTTCATGGCCCTGTTCACGGCGGTCAACCTCGCCGGCGTGAAGAACTTCGGCGAGTTCGAGTTCTGGTTCGCCATCCTCAAGGTGGCTGCCATCCTGCTGTTCCTCGGCATCGGCGCAGCCCTGCTGCTGGGCTGGCTGCCGAACGTCCCGTCCCCGGGACTGAGCAACTTCACCTCCAATTTCGCCCCGGCGGGCCTGGGCGGCATCGCCACCGCGCTCTTCGTGGTGATCTTCGCCTTCGGCGGCACGGAGATCGTCAGCGTCGCCGCGGCCGAGACGGAGAACCCGCAGCACAGCGTGGCACAGGCGATCCGCACCGTGGTCTGGCGGATCCTCGTGTTCTACATCGGCTCGGTATTCGTCATCGCCGCCGTCCTGCCCTCGACCTCGGCGGCCTTGAAATCCCCCTTCGCCGGCGTGCTCGACGCCGCCCGGATCCCCGGCGCCGGCGCCGCGATCACTCTGGTCGCCGTCGTCGCACTGCTGTCCGCCCTGAACGCCAACCTCTACGGCGCATCGCGCATGGTGTACTCGCTCGCCGAGCGCGGGGAGGCCCCGCGGTTCCTCTCAAGGCTCAACACGGCCCGGGTCCCCGTGCTGGCCGTCAGCGTCTCTGTCGCCTTCGGCTTCCTGGCCGCCGTCCTGGAGTTGCTCTTCCCGGACCGGATCCTGCCGGCCCTGTTCCAGCTTGTCGGGTCCACGTGCCTCGTGGTGTGGGGCTCAGCCCTCGTGTCGCAGCTGATCCTGCGCCGCCGCGCGGACCGGGACGGCACCCCGCTGCCGCTGCGAATGAAGGGCTTCCCCGGGCTGACGATCTTCGGCCTGGCGCTCCTGGCGCTGATCTTCGCCGTCGGCTTCAGCAGCCCCGAGAGCAGCAAACAGCTCTTCAGCACCCTGGCCCTCGTCGCCGGCATCGCGGCGGCATGCTGGATCGGCGCCCGCGTCACCCGCAACCGGGCCACCGCCCGGCAGTCGGAATAGCCTGGAGGGAGTGCCGCTTCGCTTCCGCGCAGCGGCACTCCCCCGGCACGGCCGTTACGCCCGCGCGGCACCCCGGAGGCGGGGCACGGCCATGGCAGGCCGGATTCACCGGGACGCTGGACAAATTGCCACATGTTTAGGCTTAGGGTGACGCAGAATTATGCAGTCTGGCCAGCAATACCTAGGCTGATTGCCCACCCTGCCGCCGGTGACTAGGGTCACAGGCATGGACACACTTCTCCCCGTGGCTTCCGGCGCCCATGCCGGGGCCCTTACTGCCGATGAGCTCCGCGAGCTCTATTCGCTGATGGTGGCCGTCCGGCACCTCGACACCTCGGCCATCGCCTGGCAGCGGCAGGGCATCATCCCCGGCTACGCGCCCGAACTCGGCCAGGAAGCGGCCCAGGTGGGCAGCGGCTACGCCGTGGACACCACCCGCGACTTCGTCTTCCCCACCTACCGTGAGATGGGCGTCGCCCGCACCATGGGCGTGGACATGGTGGCCTACATGTCCACCCACAAAGCCACGTGGCATGGCGGGCTGTACAACCCGGTGGAATCCCGGCTGGCCCCGATCCAGGCGGTCGTCGCAGGTTCCGTGCTGCACGCCGTCGGCTGGGCCCACGGCCAGACGCTGGACGGGAAGGACGGCGTCGCCCTGACGTATTTCGGCGACGGCGCGTCGTCCCAGGGCGATGTCCATGAGGCCATGAACTTCGCCGCCGTGATGAAGGCGCCCGTGGTGTTCTTCATCCAGAACAACGGGTGGGCCATCTCCGTGCCCACCGAACATCAGGTAGCCGGTGGTTCCGTCGCCGCCCGCGCCGCCGGGTACGGCATCCCGGCACTGCACATCGACGGCGACGACGTCGCCGCCGTCGTCGAGGCAACCCGCCGCGCCTTCGCGCACGCCCGGGCCGGCAACGGACCCGTTGTGATCGAGGCGATGACCTACCGCCGCGGACCGCACTCCACCTCCGATGATCCGGGCCGCTACCGCTCCCTCGACGAGGAGCGCGACGGCGCCGGCATCGATCCGCTCGAACGGCTCCGCCAGCGGCTGCTCGCCGACGGCATCGCCGACGAGGCCTTCTTTGCGGAGGCCCTCGCAGCGGCCAAGGCCGAAGAGGAACAGATCCGTACCGGCGTCCAGGCGCTCGGATCCCGGCCCGGCACTGAAATGTTTGACCTGGTCTTCCAGGAAACCACCCCTGCCCTGCAGGCCCAGGCCGCCAGCTGGCGCGAGGAGTCCGAACATGTCTAACTCGATGCTTGAAAGCGAGGCTGTGGTGGAAAGTCCCGCATCAGCCACCGTGATGTCCATGCAGCAGGCGCTCAACCGCGCCCTCGACGAGGTCCTGGCGGACAACCCGAGAACCCTGATTTTCGGCGAGGACTGCGGCCGGCTCGGCGGCGTCTTCCGGATTACGGACGGCCTGCAGGCCAAGCACGGCCCGCAGCGGGTCTTTGACACCCCGCTGGCGGAATCCGGCATTCTCGGCATGTCCGTGGGCCTGGCGATGGCCGGCTTCCACCCCATCCCCGAGGTCCAGTTCGACGGCTTCGCCTACCCGGCCATCAACCAGATCGTGTGCCAGATCGCCCGGATGAACTACCGCAGCCGGGGCACCATGCCCATGCCGATCACGCTGCGCGTGCCCAGCTTCGGCGGCATCCGGGCGCCCGAACACCACGGCGAAAGCCTCGAGGCGCTCTTTGCCCACGTCCCGGGCCTGAAGGTCGTCTCGCCGTCGAACCCGCACGAGGCCTACCACCTGCTCAAGTACGCCGCGACGCGGCCGGACCCGGTCATCTTCATGGAACCGAAGTCCCGCTACTGGCAGAAGGGCGAGGTCGACCTCGCCCGGCACGATGCGGCCGGGGTCTCCCCCACCGGGGCCAAGGTCATGCGCGAGGGCCGCCACCTGACGCTCGTCGCGTGGGGCGCCATGGTGGCCCGCTGCCTGCAGGTGGCCGAGCTCGCCGCGGAAGACGGGATCGACATCGAGGTCCTGGACCTGCGCTGGCTCAAGCCGATCGACGCCGAGGCGCTGGCCGCCTCCGTGCGCAAGACGCGCCGCGCCGTCGTCGTCCATGAAGCGCCGCTCACCTCGGGCCTCGGCGCCGAAGTGGCGCAGCTGATCACACAGAGCTGCTTCGGCACGCTCAAGGCGCCGGTGGAGCGCGTCACCGGCTTCGACGTCCCGCATCCCTCCGGCGATCTGGAAGACGAATACATCCCGAACATTGACCGGATCCTCTTCGGGATCCAGCGAGTATTGGAGTACAAACGTGGCTGAAATTTCCTTCCCGCTGCCGGATCTCGGCGAGGGCCTGATCGAAGCGACCGTGCTGGAATGGCTCGTTTCCCCGGGAGACCAGGTGGAGCGCAACCAGCCGCTCGTGGAGGTCGAAACCACCAAATCGGCCGTTGAATTGCCCAGCCCGCAGGCAGGTAAAGTGGTGCGTATCCACGGCGGGCCCGGTGACAAGATCAATGTCGGCGAGCCCCTGATTGTGTTCGAGGTCCCGGACAATACCGCCGGCATCGTGGGCACGGTCCCGAAGGAAGAGGCACCGAAGCGCCGGGTCCGCCTGAGCGCCGTACTTGATGAGGACTGACACCATGAGCGGCAGACACACCGGCGAACAGCATTCCCACACCGTGGAGGGCACCGACCCCCAGCTGTATGTGGAGGTGCATGAGCCCCAGAACGACGCCGGGCTCCGTCCGATCCTGCTGCTGCACGGGTTTTCCTCCTCCTCCAAGCTCAACTGGGAGGACACCGGCTGGCTCACCGCACTCCTGGACGCCGGCCGTCGCGTCATCACCGTGGACCTGCCAGGTCACGGCCGCAGTGGCGCCCCCGAAGATATGGACTCCTACTCCCCCAGCCGGATCCGTGCGGACCTGCTCCAGATCGCGTTCGACGCCGGCGCGCGTCCCCTGCGCGACGGCGACCCGTCCAGCGGGCTCGACGTGATCGGCTATTCGCTGGGGTCCCGGCTGGCCTGGGAGTTTGGCGCCACCCAGCATGAGCTCGTGCACCGCCTGGTGCTGGGCGGGCCGAACACCGCGGATCCGCTGGCGGACTTTGACCTCGTGGCCGCGCAGCGGTACCTGGCCGACGGCACCCCGATCGCCGACGCATCGACCGCCGAACTGCTGAAGATGGCCCAGTTGCTGCCCAGCAACAACATTTTCGCGCTGCTCTCGCTCGTGGAGGCCATCAAGGGCGAGCCGTTCGATCCTGCCGAGGCAATCCCGCCCATGCCGATGCTGCTGGTGGCCGGGGAGAAGGACGACCGCGCTGCTTCCATGCCGGACCTCGCCGCCCTGGGGGCCAAGTCCGGCGCCATGGTGGAGCAGCTCACCCTGCCCGGCCGTAACCACACCAACGCCGTCACCAGCCGCGCCTTCAAGCAGGGGGCCATCAGCTTCCTGGCCGTCTAGGGCCTCCCTCAAACAGCAACGCGGGGTCACTTAGCGCCGGTCCGATTCGACAGGATGGGCGCCAAGTAACCCCGCGTTGCTTTTGCGCGGACTACTGATGGCTGCTGACGGCCCGGTTTCCGGCATGGCAGGTGCGTCCCGTCCCTCGGCCCAACCTTTTTCAAAGTTGCACTTCCTATCCTGCCCAAAGGGGGGGCCTGTATTTGGAGGATCAGCAAGGCCCGGTCACTGAGCGGATCCACAAGCGTCGGAGGAATGGGGAGCTGTAGGAATCGGCGTGATTCCAAGTGTTTTGACCGATCGCCTGAACATTGGAGATCAATATGTCACCCCTGGAGCAGTTGAAGATCGGACGCCGCTCAATGTTGGGTTTAGTCGCAGCGACATCGCTGCCGGCCGTTCTCCCGGTCCTGGGCGCTCCACCAGCTGCCGCCGCCGTGACCGCGCCCGAAGCACTGCTGGCCCCGGTCGCCTACGCGGTCCCGGACCGGGCACCCCTGACCGCCACGACCCTCACGGGAACGTCCCGGCTGCAGTCGGAGATCATGGTGGCCATGGACAGGAACCGGGTCCGGGGATGGAACTGCTACAGCGGCACTTTGAAGGAAACCCGGGACGAAGGGCTGACCTGGACAACTGTCAGGACGTTTGCCGGGGAGTTCGTCGAAGCCGTCGTTCCCCTGGACAACGGCGAGCTGCTGGTGTTCGTCCTGATTACGGCCACCAACATGCGGCGCGCATATGTGTCCAGCGGCTACGGGTCCGGCTCGGCCTCGTGGACGGTGGTCCTGAACGGGTCCAATCCCCAGGTCAAGTTTGCTTCCGCTTGGGGGCTCGCCGTCCACGACAACATTGTCCTGGCCAACGAATACGGACCGAAATCCGGCTACACGTGGTCCGGTGGCACGGAAATTATCGCCGAGGGCAAGAACGCGCGTTACACGTATCTGTCCCTGGACTACGGCAGGACGTGGACGACAATCTTTGACCTGAATGCATGGCTGACGGCAAAGGGCCGCAGCACGAAGGGGCATCACCTTCACGGAGTGGCCTGGGATCCCTACTGGGACCGTATCTGGCTCAATTTTGGGGACAACATGTCCGGAGCCGGCTCCAACGGCGTCCTCTACTCCGACAACCTCGGGGCAACATGGCAGGAAGCCCACTACTTCTCGGGTACGAACGGAACGCAGACTGTGGGCATTCTGCCCCTGCCCCGCTGCGTCCTCCTGGCGGGGGATGTCAATCCTTCCGGACTGCACCGGATCAATCGCACCGAGGGCAAAATTCACACAGGGCACTACACGCTGGATCTCGCCTATGACGCGCCGGCAAGTCTGGGTATGCATCTATGCCAGGGCATCAGCCGGATCAGGCGCGTGGGGGATGACGCGCCGGCCTTTTTTGGCTTCTGTCCCGATGTTGCCTCCGGGTACTCCTTTGTCATCGCAACGTTCGACGGCTACACGGTGACCGAAGTCTGGCGGGACAAGGATGCCCGGCCTGCCGGCCAAGGTATCCGGAACGTCCTGGGCCCGACCTTGCGCGGAGACCTCATCGTCGCCTCAAACGACGGCAGGGTGGCCGGGAAATGGTCCCAGTTCAAGGGCAGCGCCCCCGGGTACTAGAACAGCAACGCGGGGCCACTTGCGGCCCGTCCGAATGGTTCGGATGGCCCGCAGGTGACCCCGCGTCGCTGTTGTGCGGTTCTAGTGCTTGCTGAGGCCCAGCGGGCGGCCGCGGGTTTCACCGGCCAGCAGGACGCCGACGGCGGAAATGACGCACAGGATCATGATGTAGATGCCGATGGAGCCCGTCCAGTGCGTGCCCTGCAGGAGCGCTTCGGCGATCATGGCCGCGAAGGCGCCGCCGAGGATGGCGCCGAACGCGTAGCCGATCGAGATGCCGGAGTAGCGGACCTTGGCCGGGAACATCTCGGCGTACATGGCGGACATGGGGCCGTAGGACAGGCCCAGGCCGATCGTGAGGACGAACAGCGCCACGCCGTAGAGCACGATGTCCTTGGTGTCGATGAGCGCGAACATCGGGATCATCCAGGCGAAGACGATCGCGTAGCCGAGCAGGAACGTCTTGACGCGGCCGATCTTGTCCGAGAGCCAGCCGCCAACCAGCGTGAAGATCAGCCAGCCGAAGGAAGCCAGCGTGGTGGCCAGCAGGATCTGCGGGGTCTGCATCTTCAGTGTCTTGGTGGCGTAGGAGATGAAGAAGGCGATCAGCAGGTAGCCGGCGGCGTTGTTGCCGATGAAGATCATCGTGGAGTAAAGGACGGCCTTCTTGTGCTTGCGGATCAGCTCGCCGAGGGGAGCCTTGCTCTCCTCCTTGCGGTCTTGCATCTCCTTGAAGACAGGGCTTTCGGACACGGCGCGGCGGATCAGGTAGCCGACGACGATCAGCACGATGGAGAGCAGGAACGGCACACGCCAGCCCCAGGAGGCGAAGTCTTCCTTGGACATGCTGGTGTTCAGGAAGTACAGCAGGCCCGTGGCGAGGATCATGCCCACCGGTACACCGATCTGCGGGTAGGCGCCGAAGAGGCCTCGCTTGCTCAGCGGAGCATGCTCCACGGCCATCAGCGCGGCGCCGCCCCATTCACCGCCGGCGGAGAAGCCCTGGATGACGCGGAGCGTGATGAGCAGGATGGGGGCCCAGACGCCGATCTGCGCGTAGGTGGGCAGCATGCCGATCAGGGCCGTAGCGGCACCCATCATGACCAGCGTAAAGACGAGCATGGCTTTGCGGCCGAGGCGGTCGCCCAGGTGGCCGGCAACGATCGCGCCGAGCGGGCGGAACAGGAAGCTGATGCCGATGAGGGCAAAGGACAGGATCTGTGCCAGGCCGGGGTTGGATGCGTTCAGCGGGGCCAGGAACAACGGTGACAGCAGCGTTGCCGTCAGCTGGGCAAAAATAAAGAAGTCGTACCACTCGATGGTGGTGCCGACCAGCGTCCCGGCGAGGACCTTGCGTTCCTCATGTTTGTTGCTGGGACCCGCTACTGAATCTACGGAAGAAGTTACGGTCATTGGAACTCCGTTGCTGGGGGCAGAGGTACTGCCCGGGGTGGGTGCGAAGTGACTAGCTGGTGCCTCGTGGAACTCGTGCCGCAGGAGCTGCGGATCACTCTAATTACTGATCGAACGGTCAGTTGGTATGTAGGATACTACTATGAAAATGTGATATCCCGCACACATTTCCGGGGTGCGTCTTGCGCGCCTCAGTCGGTGCGGGCCAGGAAGTCGCGGATCCGGGCGCGGACCGGCTCACGGTCGTAGCTGTTCACGAGGGCGCCGGCCATGCGGACGGGGTCCCCGAAGAAGAAGTACTCGTAGAGCGACTGCCGGCCGGAGAACCCGGAAATCGAGGCGTCGAAAGCCAGCTTGAAGAGCCGGACGCGCTCGGGACCGGTCAGGGTTTTGCCCTGCAGGTACAGCTCGATGTCCGCGCGGGCCTCGCTGTTCACGTCCGCCTCGCCCGGCAGCGCCATGAGGCCCGACGCAGAGAACTTGCGGATGATCTGCGGGAAGCGCTGGGCGATCTTCGGGTACCAGTTGCGGGCGGCGTTCAGGGTGGACCACTTGGGCAGCATGACGCCGGCGTCGTTGAGCTCGGCGTCGGCTTCGGAGGCGCGGACCAGCGCCCGGCCGATTTCGACGTCGATAATCAGCTCCGCGATGTCCTCCTGGATGTGCTGGAAGCCGTCGATGCCGATCGATTCGGCCAGCTCGGATGCCAGGCCCAGGAAGAACTCGCTCTTGGCGATGGTGCGGGTGACCACCTGGTGGGTCATGAGCGCGCCGGCGCCGGTTTCGGAGTAGAAGCTGTTGCACAGTTGCGGGTTGCCGAGCATGAAGATGCGCTCGTTGGGCACGAAGACGTGGTCGAAGACCGCGACGGCGTCCATTTCCTCGTAGCGGGAGGCGAGCGGCTCGTCGTGGGTGCTGCCGCCGTTGTAGAGCGAGGTGCGGCAGAGGTAGCGCAGGCCCGGAGCATCGTTGGGGATGGCGAAGGCGTAGGAGTAGGGGGCGTCTTCCGGGGTGCCGCGGAGCACCGTGGACGGGAAGACGAGGAGCTCGTCGGCGATCGGGGCGATGGTGGCAAGCATGCGCGCACCGTGGATGACGATCCCGTCCTCGCGCTCCTCGATGATCCGGGCCGACAGCTGGCCGCCGAGCTGCTCCGAACCGGAGACCGAGCGGTTCACTTGCGGCGGGATGAGGGTGTGCGTGGCGAGGACGTCGTTCTCCCGGGCCCACTCGTAGTAGTTGCGGATGTTCTCACCGAACTTCGGATCCGCCTGAGAGAACCACTTCTCGGCAGTGCTGAGCGCGGTGAGCGAGGAGTTCATGTAGTCCCCGGAGCGGCCAAGGAAGCCGTTGGAGGACTCGGCCCACGTGGAGATGGCCCGGCGCCGGCGCTGGAGGTCCTCAATGGTCCTCGGCACCAGGAAGGACGCGTTGACGAGGTCGCCGGTGCTCGGCGAGGTGTAGGTCAGCGCGTCCTGGTACTTCGGATCATGCTGCATGTCGAAGAGCCTGGCGTAGGAGCGGGCCACATTGCGGAAGGCGGGGTGCTCGGCGATCTTCTCGCTGACCACCTCGCCGTCGATCACCACATGCGGGGTCATGGCGTTGAGCTTGTCCAGATACTGCCGTCCGGTGCGGATACCCATTGGTCTTTCTCCAGTCGTCGTTGAGCTGAGCGGTCTTGAAGGGGGTGCGGGGGCTAGAGCAGGTCTTCCATGCCCAGCTGGCTTTCCGGGATGGTGGTGAACGATCCGTTGGCGAACGCCAGGGCATCGCCGTTGCGGTAGTTGAAGTCCGCGACCTCGCCGATGTACAGGGTGTGGTCGCCGCCGTCGTAGGCCGCCCAGGGCCTGCACGCGAAGTAGGCGAGCACATTGGACAGCCGCGGTGCGGTCTCCCCTTCCACCCACAGCGGCTCGGGCCCGGGGCGGCCGGCGAAGTGCATGGCCAGCTGCCGCTGCTCGGCGCCGAGAATGTTCACCGTGAAGGGCCGGCCGGCGAGTTCATCGTGCGCCTTGGCGGTGCGGGCGATGCTCACCAGCACCAGCGGCGGGTCCATCGAGACGGACGTGAAGGAGTTGACGGTGATGCCGTGGCGCTTCGTCACCCCGTCGAAGGTGACGATCGCGACGCCGGTGGCGTACCTGCCGAGGCTGCCCCGGAAATGGTTGGCCCGCGGGTCGGCCGCCCGGCCGTGGACACGCCCGGCGCCCGGGGCATCCCCGGCATGGTCGCGAGGCTCGGCAATCATCGATGATCCCTTGGGTTCGGTGGCGGTCTTCCCAGGCTGCGCTTTCAGCGCGTGCTCTCACGGGCTGTAGTTGTCCTGGCGCTGTATTTTCTCTTGGGCTTTTTATGCTCGGGCTTTTTATACGCTGTTGTTCTATAATCGAACAAATAGTTCCCATATAGAACGCTAGCGGACCGTGAGCCGGAACACAAGAGCCTCCGGCGAAGCCGGCTTACCGCGACCCCGCCCCTAGGATGGATCCCATGACCCCGAACGCCGGCAGCGCCCAGGCCTCCCCATCCCAGACGCTCTCCCGCGGCATCAGGGCCCTGGAGATCCTCGCCGAAGCACAGCAGCCGCTCACCATCGCCGAACTCGCCGACGCCATGGGTGTCCACCGCTCCGTGGCCTACCGCATCCTGCGCACGCTCGAGGACCATTCGCTGCTGGTGCGCGACGACGGCGGCCGTGTCCAGCCGGGCCCGGGCCTGGCCGTCCTGGCGCGGGGCGTCTCGCGCAACCTGCAGTCCGCGGCCCTGCCGGAGCTGACCCAACTGGCCAACACCCTGACGATGAGCGCCTTCGTGGCCGTCTGGGACCGGGAGGAGTGCGTGACGCTGGTGACCGTTGATCCGCGGCACAGCGGCCCCGCCGTCGTGCAGCACCCGGGATCGCGGCATCCCATCAGCGCCGGCGCGCCGGGCATCGCCATCCAGTCCGCCTTCACGGAACAGGAGTGGCAGTCCCTGGCCCCGGGCATCCCGTACCGGGCCGAAGCGGCCGAGGCCCGGCGACGCGGCTTCGCGGCGAGCCACGACGAG
Source organism: Arthrobacter sp. H-02-3 (assembly GCF_003097355.1). Taxonomy (GTDB): domain Bacteria; phylum Actinomycetota; class Actinomycetes; order Actinomycetales; family Micrococcaceae; genus Arthrobacter; species Arthrobacter humicola. The sequence continues at coordinate 33,700 of NZ_PYUI01000007.1, read as the reverse complement.
GTCATTACCGGCGTGTCCTCCCTTGCGGTGCCGCTGCGCGTGCCCGGAGGCCGGCCGGCTGCCCTCGCGGTGGTCTACATCCGCGCGGCACAGGATCCGGACGAGGTCGCCGGCGCCCTCACGGAGGCGGCCCGGCGCATCGAGGCACAGTTGGGCTAAACGCCCGCGCCCTGGCCCGTCGTCCTGTCCCAACTGACTCGCAGCTAGGGCCTAGGGCCGCTTTCAGCGCTCAAAACGACCATAGCTGCTAGTCAGTTGGGGGTGTTCTTCCCGCGTTGCCGGAGGACGACGGCGGCGGCGGTCCCCAGGAGGAACAGCGCCGTCGCGGCGCACACCGGCACGAGGAACGCCGTTGAAAACCCGAAGTTCTGGGCGAGCTGTCCGGCGATGGAGGATCCGAGCGCTGTGCCTGCGACGATGCCGCTGGCCAGGGCCGTCATGACCGTGCCGAGCTTTCCGGCCGGAGCCACGAGGCCGCCGATCGCGAAGACGGTGACCATGAGCGGGCCGACGGGCAGGCCCAGGACGAGCAGCACGAGAACCATGGGCAGTGCCGTCGCGGGCAGCAGCAACAGCGGAGCAAGGCCGGCCATGAGTGCCGCGCAGGCGATCCAGCGGGCGTTGACCGTGAGGCGACGGGGCCAGTACGCGACCGAGAGGGCGGCCGCGGCAGAGCTGAGTCCCATGGCGGCGTAGAGCAGGCCCGCGAGCTCGGACGTGGCGAAGCTGGCGGAGAAGGAGCTCAGCGCTGTCTGGGTGGAGCCGAAGAACGTGCCCATGCACACCATCGCGAGCGCGGGAAGGGCGACGGCGGCCAGGGTCCGGAGGCGCCGTGGCGTCGGGGCGTCCCGGTCCCGCTCCCCTGCCGTCCCGGCGACGGAACCGGCAGCCGGCCGCCGGGGGGTGCGGATCACGGCATGGTGCGTGGGGTGGACGGCGAAGGCGGGTACGAGGACAACGGTCAGTGCCGCAGCGAGGGCCAGCGGCAGCCACGGCGCGAGCAGGCTGGCGAGGACACCGACCAGTGCGGGACCAAGCACGAACGTGAGTTCGTCCGCTGTGCTCTCATAGGACAGGGCGGTGTCCAGGTCCGCGGAGGTTGCGCCGGCCGCGCGGCCGGCACCGGACGTCCGGGATGTCAGTGCCATCCAGCGGACCCGGGCGAGCGGGCCGACCTGCGGGCAACTGGCCCCGGCCACGAAGGCCGCGGCGAGCGCGGGGGCGCCAGCGGCAAGGTCCTGCACACCGGAAATCAGGTACGCCGCGAGGATCAGGGCGACAATGGCCGCGGTATTGGCGATGGCGGACACCAGCAGGACTCCGCGCTGGCCGAGCCGGTCCGCGAGGACGCCCAGGACGGGAGCACCCAGCGCGGAACCGATGCCGACCGCACCGGCTGCGGCGCCGCCCACGGCATAGGATCCGGTGACGGCGGTGACAAGGGTGAGGGCGCCGACGGTGAGCATGGCCAGCGGCAGTCGCGCGAAGAGCCCCAGCGGGATGAAAGTCCGCCCGGCCAGCAGCGGCAGGCGGGCGAAGCGGCCGCCCTTCCCGGGCGCGGGGGCGGGCAGCGCGGGGGCCTGAACGGCCGGTACGGGCATGGGGTCGGCAGAGGTGGTTTGGCCGGCCGAGGGGATCGCGTCAAGAGCAGACGCCAATGAAGACGGTGAAGGGGACATGGTTTCCGGGTTCGTTCAATGGTGCGCATCGTCCCTCCTCCCGATGCGCGCGACCCGGTAACGAGTCCATGGTAGCTGACCCGGCGCCGCGACGGCAGGTCCTAGTCAGGCCCGGGCGTCGTCGCTGATGTGCAGGGTGGAACCGTTGCGGGCCTTGACCACCTGGAGCTGGGTGCCGATGCGCTGCTTCATTTCTGCCACATGGCTCACGAGCCCCACTACCCTGCCGCCGTCCCGGAGGCCTTCGAGGGCGTCCATGACCTGTTCCAGCGCCTGGTCGTCGAGGCTGCCGAACCCTTCGTCCACGAAGAGGGTTTCGATGTCCACGCCGCCGGACTCGTGCTGCACGACGTCTGCGAGCCCCAGGGCCAGGGCCAGCGAAGCCATGAAGGACTCGCCGCCGGAAAGTGTGGCGGTGTCCCGGCGCTGGCCGGTCCACTCGTCCACCACTTCCAGGCCGAGGCCGGACTTGGCGCCGCGCGCGGCCTTGGCATCGGTGTGCTGCAGGGTGTAGCGGCCGTCGCTCATGCCGATCAGTCGTTCCGAGGCGGCGACGGCCACCTGCTCCAGCCGGGCGGCGAGGACATAGCTGTTCAGGCTCATGCGGTAGGTGTTGTCGCCTCCGCCCCTGGCCGCTTCTGCCACGGCGCCAAGCAGCGCGGCACGGTCCCGCGGCGCCCGGCCGGCCGCGGCAAGTTCTACATACTCGCCGGCGATGCGCCCGAGGGTCCGGACGGAATTTTCTGCCAGGCCCGCCGCGAGCTCGGCGTCCCGGGATTGGCGTTCCGCAGCCGCCGACGCGGCGTGGAGTTCTTCGAGGGCGGCCTCGCTGACCAGCTCCCCGGCGGCCCGCTCGGCGGCGGCCAGGGCGAGCTCCTCTCCGGCGAACAGCTCCTGGATCCTCGCGGCCTCGTCCTGTCCCGCCCGGATGGCGGCTTCGAGCCCTGTCGCCTCCGGAGCCGGCAGCAGGGCGGCCCGTGCCGCGGCTTCGGTGCTGAAACCTGTGGCGGGGAGCGCCTGGTCCAGCTGTCGGCGAGCCTCCGCGGTGCGGGCCCCGGCCTGTTCCAGGGCCGACTGGGCGGCGTCTGCCCGCTCCAGGACCGCTGTTGTTCCGGTGAGGGCGGCGATCCGCTCCTCAAGGCTGGCGTGGCCGGCGCGCAACTTGTCCAGGGCATGCTCGAGAACTTTTGCCTGTTCGTCGACTTCGGCGATCGTGGACTGCGTTTGGGCGATGCCGGAGGCGGCCTCGGCCTTCGCCCGCTCTGCCGAGGCGATTGCCGTCTCAAGTTCTGCCAGCCGGGCCCGGCCGGCAGCAAGGTCCGTGGCAGCGCGGGCGGCATCGTCGGCCCGTTCACGGGCAAGTGCTGCATCGGCACGGGCTTCCTCGGGAGGCGTGCTGCCGCCCTGGGCCGCCAGCACGGCGACATCCTGCCGGGCCTCGGCGAGTTCACGCCCGAGGGCGGCCAGCGCCGCTTCTGCATCGTCGCTGGCTTGCTGTGCGGCCTTCTCGGCCTCCGCGACGGCCAGTGCAGAGGCCGCGGCCGGAGCCGGCTCCGGGTGCTCCGGGCTGCCGCAGACCGGGCACGGCACTCCGGCGAGGAGTTGGGCGGCGAGCTCGGCGGCGGCGTTGGTGAGCCGTTGTTCGCGGAGGTCGAGCCAGTGCTGCCTCAGATCCTGGTGGTCGTTCCGGACCGCTGCGTGACGTTCCGCGATTGCCGAGGACCCGGCCTCCGCAGTGAGGTAGCGGCCAACAATCGCCACGAGTTCGTCCGCCGCCGTGGCCTCCTTGGTGCGGAGCTGGGCTTCGGCGGCGAGCTCCTCAAGGGGGACGATTCCGGTGAGCAGCGCCTCCGATTCAGTGCGCAAGGCGTCCAGGGCCGCGGCGCCGGTCCGCTGCCGTGATTCCAGGGCCGTCAGTTGCAGGCGCAGCCGGCTGCTGCGGTCCGTGAGCTCCATAAGCCGGGATTCGTCGGGCAGGCGCTCGGTGAGCACGGCGCGCAGTGACCGCAGCCGTCCGAGGCCGTTCCGGAGGGCTGCGCTGTCGAAGGCTTCGGGCTCGCGGCCGGTGTCCGCCCCGGCATCGACGAGGTCCAGCCCGGCGAGCTCGGGGTCGGTGACGGCCGCGGACCTCAACTGCCGGGCGGCCTCCAGCAGGGCCGTTCCCGCCAGGTCCTCGGCGGCCCGGGCACTTTCGACGGCCCGCAGCTGACCGCCGAGCACTTCGGCTTTCCGATGCAGGCCCAGCGTGATGGCTTGTTCCGCCAGGGCGGTTGCCGCGGCGTCGGCATCATTCCGGCGCTGTTCCGCGGCGGCAAGTTTGGCGTGGCGGCTGGCCCGCGCGGTGGCAGCTTCCAGCAGTGACGCCTGATCCGCGGCGTGTTGCCCGGCTGCCGCGGCCGCGGTCCGGCGCCCGGTCGCGACGGCTGCCGCCGCATCGTCCAGCCAGGCCAGGAGGGCATCGGGGGCGTCCCTGCCGGGGGCATCGGCCGGGTCGAGGTCGAGTGCCGCGGTTTCGGACTCGGCCTGGGCCAGCAGCAGGTCGAGCCTGGTGGTGAGGTTTGCCACCTCCGCCTTCGCGGTCTGCGCCTGCCGGGACAGTTCCTGCTCCACCGCCTCGAAGCGCTGGGTCCCGAAGAGGCTCTGTAGCAGCTCCAGCCGGTCGGACGCCTTGGACCGCAGGAAGGCGGCGAAGTCGCCCTGCGGCAGCATGACCACGCGGGTGAACTGCTCCCGGTTCATGCCCAGGACGTCGGCGATCTCGGCTCCGGCCTCGTCATTCCGGCCGGATTTCTCCACCCACACGCCGTCGATGCGTTCGCGCAGCAGCGTGTTGGCCTGCTGGACCGTAAAGCCGTTCTTGCCCCGGGCGCTCGGCTTGTCCCAGGCAGGCGAGCGGGAAACTTCGAAGTGCCGGCCCTTGGCCGAGAACTCGCAGGTGACGCGGGGCTCGGCGGCGGCTTCCGCGTGGTCGCTGCGCAGCCGCTTACCGTCCTGCCGGGCACCGGGAACCGCGCCGTATAAGGCGAAGCAGATGGCGTCCAGGACGCTGGTTTTTCCCGCGCCGGTGGCGCCGTTGAGCAGGAACAGCCCGTGTGCGCTGAGACGGTCGAAATCGATCCGCTCCGTGCCGGCGAACGGGCCGAAGGCGGAAATCTCAAGGCGGTGGATCCTCACAGGGACACCCCTTCCAGGCGCACGGCTTCGAGGGCCTCGGCGAGAACCTTTGCTTCGGCGTCGGACGCGGGCCTGCCGCGGACGTGGTCGAGGAATCCGCAGCAGACGGAGAGGTCGTCGTCGGCCTCGGCCAGCCGGCTGCTGTAGCTGGCCTTCGGCGCCGCGCCGGGGCCGTCGGGATCGAACCCGAGCACCAGGGTGTCGGGGAACCGTGCCCGCAGCCGGTCCATCGCCTGCGCGGGGCGCGCGGCGTCCGTCAGCGTGATCTGGCAATAGGCGCCCTCCGCCCACGCGAATTCCTCCGACGCCAGGAGGTCCTCGATCTTCCCGCGCAGCACGGCAAGGGCCCGGGGTGCGTCCCACAGCACTTCGCGCACCTCGCCGATTCCATCGGCGTCGACCTCCACGAGCCAGCCGCCCTTCTTGTGCTTCGCTTCGGAGAAGGAGTAAGCCAGTGGCGAGCCGGAGTAGCGCACCGCCGTCGAGAGTTCCTGCCGGCCGTGCAGGTGGCCCAGTGCCGTGTAGCCAAAGCCGTCGAAGAGATCCAGCGGGACGGCGCCCACGCCGCCGATGCTCAGATCCCGTTCGCTGTCAGAGCTGATGCCTCCGCTGGCAAAGGTGTGCGCCAGGACCACCGAATGGACGGTCCGGGTCTCGCTCCGGCGGCTCACGTCTGCCCGGATCCGTTCGGTGGCGGCGCGTGTGACCTCAAAATGGCTCGCGGTCTCGACGCCCAGCTGTTCAGCTACGAGCCGGGGCTCAAGCCACGGGATTCCGTAAATCGCCAGCACCGGCCCTGTTTGGTCCCCTGTATCCCCACCGGCATCCCCATCTGCGGCGTCGTCCGCTGCGGCATCGCCGAGAGGAAAGAGCACGGGCTGGTCCAGTTCGTTCAGCCGCGTGCGCAGGTGCACTCCCCCGCGCTCAAGCAGCCGTGAGGCGAATCCCAGCCGGATGGCGGAGTCGTGGTTGCCGCTCGTCAGGACAACTTGGGCGCCGGCTCCCGTGAGACGCACCAGGGCGTCATCGAGCAGGCCGACGACGTCGACACCCGGCAGCGCGCGGTCGTAGACATCCCCGGCGATGAGGACGACATCCACTGCCTCGTCCCGGACAAAGGTGACAAGCTGGTCGATGAAGTCGCGCTGGGCATCCAGCATGCCGACGCCGTGGAAGGACCGGCCCAAGTGCCAGTCGGAGGTGTGCAGTAACCGCATATTCCTACGGTATCGGCTGGGGCCGACACTCTTGCGCCACCACCCCGCAGGGGTGACGGGGGTTACTCGCGGCCCTTGCGGTCGAAGAAGCTGCGGGCCTCGTCGTCCCCGGCGCGGACGGCGCCGGCCAGCCGTGCGTCGGCCAGCTCTGCGTTGTCCATCTCAGCATTCGCCGGCTCCGCCTCATCCAGCTCTGCATTCGCGAGCTCCGGGTCAGCCTTGTCGGCGGTGGCCCGGCCAGCGGGGGCCTTGCCGGCGGACTTGCCGCGCGCGGGCCGCGCGGGACGGGCGTCCGGCCGGGGAGCTGCCGGGGCCGTCGACTGGGCAAAGCCGCGGAAGACGAGTCCGGCGATGGCCGCACCCACCACGGGCGCTACCCAGAACAGCCACAGCTGCCCCAGCGCATCCGGACCGCTGAAGATGGCCGAGGCCGTGGCGCGGGCCGGGTTAAACGGAACATTGCCGATCGCCTGCCCAAACTGCAACAGCATCGCCATCGTCAGGCCGACCGCAAACGGGGCAGCCGCCTTGGCGGGGTTCCGGCCGGCCGTCGTGGCCAGGAAGACGGCCACGAGCAGGGCCGTGCCGAGGACCTCAACGAGCAAGACGCCGGCCATGGGGACCTGGATGATCGAGTGCTCGCCGAAACCGGCCGTCACCGTGGCAAACGCGGCCTGGCTGTCGTCAATCTTCGGCACCGTACGCAGGACGCCGAACAGGGCGACGGCGCCGAGCACGGCACCCACGAGCTGGGCGCCGATGTACGCGGCGGCGTCGGCCAGCCCAATCCGGCCCGCGATGACGTTGCCGAGGGTCACAGCGGGGTTGAAATGGCCGCCCGAGATGTAGCCGACGGCCAGCATCGCCGCCGTCAGGGCCACGCCGGCGGCAAGTGCGGCGGGCAGCGGGTTCGACTGCGGAATGGTGAACAGCGGCACGCCCAGACCTGCGACCACGACGATCAGGGTCCCGAACACCTCGGCGGACAGCCGGGCCAGGAGTGCCGGCCGGGGCGCATCGTCGCTGGCGGCCGGCGGCTGGACGCCGACGGTGTCGTGGGCTGGCACAGGCAGGGTCATGGTCAGGACTTCCTTCGCTGGTGGCGGCGCGCCCTGGGGCTGCAAGTGCGCCGTCGCTGGCCCGCCGCCGGGTCATGGACCGGGTACGGCATCGAGCCGCCCGGAGAATAGCTTCGCCAGCAGTCTGCCAGCGGAATCTGGATGTTCGCTGGGTTGCGGCTTAGCGCCCCAGCGCTACCGCGGCCACGGCGCTGGAGGCAAGGGCCATGACGGCGGCTGCGGCCCAGCGCAGCAGCGTTGCCGAAGGCGCGGTCGTGGACCTCCGGAGTTCGTGCCCGCGGACCAGCACGCACACGCCCAGAATCAGGGTGGCGGCCATGGCGACGAATGCGCAGACGCCCAGGTAATCAACACGCCCCGAAGGACCGCCCCGGGACGCCGCGAGCGCCCAGCTGCGCCAGATCAGCAGGTCCGCCACTATCAGGGCCAGCAGGGTCCGGCGCCAGGCCAGAGACGTCCGCTCGGGCTGCAGCCCGGGATCCCGGGCGTCTTCGGGGTTCACCGCGCCAGCAGGATCAGGGCGGCAAACACCAGGGCCGCGGCCGCGACGCCGATGGTCATCACCAGCATCAGCCCGGAGAACGGCAGCTCGCGGTTGTTCCGCATGGCCGCCTCCATGAGTCCCCACCGCTGGTAGGACAGGGCGGCCAGGCCGGCGCCCAGGAACGCGAGGATGACGCACAGAATAATCCGAATGGGTGCGGGAGCAATTTCCGGGGCCAGTTGGTCAATCGCCAGGGCCCCGGCAATCAGGGCCAGGGACGTGCGAATCCAGGCCAGGAACGTCCGTTCGTTGGCCAGGGAGAATCTGTAATCGGGCGTCGTTCCGGTCTTCCGCCACGTCGGTTCGCGCATTCGTGTCCTCTGGTCGTCCTGTTTGGCCTGGTTGTCTTTGTGGCCTGATTGTCTTGCCTGGCCTGGCGACGGCACCACCGGCGGTTGCTTCGCCCGACCGCTGGACGGGTCCTAACAGCACCCTACCGGCGTTCATTGGGTAGTGCGCGCGGCGGCGGGTAAATTTGAAGACATGAGCACCGAGCCCGGGACCACGCCCGCACCAGCCCCAGCACCCGGCCCGTCACACTCCCCTGCCCACGGTTCGCGCATTCACGGCTGCCTGCTGGGCGGCGCGCTCGGCGATTCGCTGGGCTACGCCGTCGAGTTCGACAGCATTTCCGCGATCCGCGCCCGGTTCGGCCCCGCGGGCCTGCAGGACTTTTCCGCTCTCGACGCCGCCAGCCCGTTTTCGGACGACACGCAAATGACGCTGTACACGGCGGACGGCCTCCTCGAGGCGCTCGAATGGGCGAACGACGGCGTGTCGGCCGACATCAACGCGTGCCTGTGGCTCGCGTACCTGCGCTGGCTGGGCACCCAGGGGGTCGCCGTGCCGGCGTCGGCCCCGGTCCAGCCGCCGCGCTGGATCGACGGCCAGGACGTTCTGAAGAACCGCCGGGCGCCCGGCAACGCGTGCCTGAGCGGACTCGCCACGGGCGAGATGGGGACCGTGCAGCGGCCGGTCAACCCCGAGTCGAAGGGCTGCGGCACCGTGATGCGTTCGGCGCCGTTCGGCCTGATCCCCCACCTCGAGCCCGAGACGGTCTACAAGCTCAGCTCTGACGCCGCGTCGCTGACCCACGGACACCCCGCGGCACGGCAGAGCGCCGGGGTGTTCAGCCTGGTCATCCATGCCCTGGCTACCGGACGCGGACTGCGCGAAGCCGCGGAATCGGCCCTCGCGCAGCTGTGCGGCGGCATCCTGCGGAAGGGCGAGGACCCGGACGCCGATGTGGTGTCCCGGCTGGAGGCGGCCCTGCGGCTGGCCGGGGACAGGCCGGGGCCCGGGGACAGGCTCAGCCCCGAGGACCTGGTCCGCGAACTCGGCGAGGGCTGGGTGGCAGAGGAAGCCCTCGCCGTCGCGCTCTACGCCGTGTTGGCCACCGCCCCGGGAATCGGGACAGAAACAGCGACGGCGGCCGGTGCCGCCGAGGAGCGCGCCGAGGCCCACTTCCGCGCGGCCATCGCCGTCGCGGTGAACCACAGCGGGGACAGCGACTCGACGGCGTCGATCGCGGGGAACATCCTGGGGGCGTACTACGGCGAGCAGTGCCTGCCGGCCGGCTGGCTGGCGGCCCTGGAGGCACCGGAGGTCATCCGGGGCATGGCGTCACGGCTGGCGGCCGTCACCGGCTCGTAACGTCGCCGCGAACCTGTGCGCTTGGCGTCAGGTCTTCGGTATTCGTGCAGCGCGGGACCGTCCATCTGCCGTCACCTGGGCCGGCTTTTCCGCGGGACATGCCCAGTTTTGCCTCGCCGCAACGGGCATGTCCATTCCGGGTTGCCGCATCCCTCCGGACATGCCCGGTCGTGCATCACCGCGAACGGCATGTCCATCCGCCACTGCTGTGTGCCCAGGACATGCCCAGTCGCGTCCCACCGCGAGCGACATGTCCATCCCTGGCCGCAGCAGCTCGTGACATGCGCATTCGCGGTGGCGAGGACTGGACATATTGCCTCTATGTCCAATAGTCAGAGCCTGCCGAGAACATGTCCGAAACAGACTCGTCGGATCATTGGCGCGCCGGATCTCTGGCGGAGGGCCTTAGGCGCGCCGGAGCGAAATGTTGTTGCAGGCCTCGCAGACGTCCTCGGGGATGACCCCGCGGCGCTGCAGGAATCCGAAAATGGTGCAGCCGAGGCAGAACCCGGCGAATGCTTCGAGGGACGCCGCGGCGATCAGCACAGCCAGCAGGACCCATGCGGCCGGCGCGAGGCCGGCGGCCAGCAGCAGCGCGGCGGCCGTCGACACGGCGGCGCCGATGCCCTGCGCGAACCGCTTGGGCGGGCCGGCAACAAGCCGCGTGCGGCCGAGCCAGGGCGTGATGACCTTGACCGAGAGCTGCGCCAGCGGCGAGATCCGCGGACCGAACAGCACGCGCAGCCAGAATCCCGCCGCGATGATGGCGAGCCCCCAGCCGAAACCGGTCAGCAGGGTCGCTGCGGACAGCACCACGACCAGTGCCGCGGTGATGCGGGCGGAGTACTCGTTCACCGGGTTCGGGAACGCGAACACCTTGCCCCAGTCAATTCCGCGCTTCGACGCCACTGATTTCGACCGAGCGGCGGGAGTCTGTGCATCCATCAGTTTGCTCATCCGCCAAGGCTACGAGCGTGCGCGCCACAGGGGGAATGATTGTTGCGCCATGTGACTGCCGGCAGGTTTATGCCGGCCCAGGCCGGCGGGGTTATCCGGGCCCCGGGCTGTCCGGTTCAGGCGGTGGCGGCGGCCACGTGTCCGCCGACCATCTGGAGGAATTCCCCCTCGGACAGGACTTCGATCCGCTGCCCGCGTTCGTGCAGTTCCAGGACGCGACGGGCTTTGCCGGTGATCCGGCCGGAGCGCAGGTCCGCGGCCACGAAGCCGTCGCCCACCACCAGGACGGTGGTGCGGGCCGTGACCCGGCTTTCGGGCCGGGCGCCGAGCTCGGCGGAGCGGATTTTGGCTTCGGGCCGGGGAATCGCCAGCTCGCCGGTGAACACGACGGTCTGGCCGAACAACGGGTGGTCGGGGCTGGCCCCGGCATTGGGTTCCGGGTTGGGACCTTCTTCCGGCCAGCCGGCAACGAACCGGCGGCCCGACGGCGCCCCAACATTTCTCCCGGCGTTTCCCCCGGCGAGCGCTTCCAGTGCGGCCAGCGTGGCCTTGGACAAAGGGTCGAGCCGGGGGTCGAAGGCCGGCTGGTGCGAGACTGCCATGCCCAGGGACAGATACAGTTCGGCAATGCTCGCCGCCCCGTTGCGGGCGGCGATGTCGATCAGGATCCCCGCACACGCGCGGGCGTCCTCGGCCGCATCATGGTGGTTGACCAGCGGCACGCCGGCTTCCTCGGCCGCGTACGGCAGCGAATTGGACACCAGTGAGTAACAGCGCCGGGACAGCACCACCGTGCAGACGTAGTCGTAGGCGGGACCGGGCAGTCCGGACACCTCCAGGCCAGAGCGGATCACGCCGAGGTCGAACGCCGCGTTGTGGGCCGCCAGCACATCGCCGCCGATGAACGCCCCGATCTCGGGGAACAGCTCCCCGAAGCGCGGCAGGCCGGCCACCTGGTCCGGGCGGATGCCGTGGATCCGGACGTTGTGGTGGTCGAAGGTGTCGTGGTTTTCCGGCGGCCGCATAAGCCAGGAGGCTTCGTCAACAACGACGCCGTCGCGGACCTTGCTCAGGCCAACGGCGCACGGTGAACCGCGGAAGCCGTTCGCGGTCTCAAAGTCGATCGCCGTAAAGTCCAAACCCACGGCTCAACTTTACCGCCCGACGGCGGGACCTCCGCACCGGCGCGGCCGGTCCCCGCAGCACTGCCGGGGCCGGCCGGCGGCCGTCAAGTACCCTTAACGGGTGAACCTTTTAGCTATGAGCGACTTTGCCGTGTCCGCCCTTGGCGGCGCCGGCCCGGTGCAGCCACATCTGGCCTCCTTCCTCCCCGACTGGCTCAACCCGCAGGTCTTCCTGGCGAATCCGGCCTTTGCACCGTGGGTGGTCCTGCTGGTCTGCGGCATCATCTTTGCCGAAACCGGGTTGCTGATCGGTTTCTTCCTGCCCGGCGACTCCATGCTGTTCACGGCCGGGCTGCTGGTGGCCACCGGCACCATCCAGGTCAACATCTGGGTCCTGACGGCGCTCATCATCGTCGCCGCGATCATCGGCAACCAGGTGGGCTACCTGATCGGGGCCACTGCGGGACCCTCCCTGTTCAACAAGCCCAATTCCAAGCTGTTCAAGCGTGAAAACGTGGAAAACGCGCACGCCTTCTTCGAAAAGCACGGCGGCAAGGCCCTGATTCTGGCTCGTTTCGTCCCGATCATCCGCACCTTCGTCCCGGTGATCGTAGGCGTCGCGCAGATGAGCAAGCGCAAATTCTTCACCTACAACGTGATCGGCGCGGTGCTGTGGGGCGGCGGCGTCACCCTCCTCGGCTACCTGCTCGGAGACAAGGTGCCGTGGGTCAAGGACAACCTCGACATCATCTTCATCGCCATCGTCCTGGTTTCCGTGATCCCGATCGCCATCGAAGTCATCCGCGGCGCCATCGCCAGGCGGCAGGCCGAGAAGTACGGCACGGACGTCGTGGAGGAGTTCATCGAGGAGCACGAGCCCGAAGAAGAGCGCAGGACCCCCTGACACACCGCACGTAAGAGGCGCCCCACAGTGTGGGGCGCCTCTCTTGCTTTAAGCACTCATAACGCCCTCAGCGGGCATCACACGGCACCTGCCGCGGCGGCCTACGTCCCGGCCAGGGCCTCGACGATGGCCGGCAGGAGTGCACGGAACGCATGGCCCCGGTGGCTGATGGCGTTCTTCTCCTCGGAACTGAGCTCGGCGCAGCTGCGGTCCAATCCGCTCGGCTGCAGGACGGGGTCGTAGCCGAAGCCGCCTTCTCCGCGCGGCTCGCGCAGGAGCATCCCTTCCAGCTGTCCGTACTCCACGACTTCCCGGCAGCCCTCGGCCGCGGACCCGGGCACCGCCAGGGCCGCGGCACAGACGAACGCGGCCCCGCGGTACTCATCCGGCACGTCGGCCAGCTGGGCCAGGAGCAACTCCAGGTTCGCGGCGTCATCTCCGTGCCGGCCGGACCAGCGCGCCGAGAAGATCCCCGGCGCACCGCCCAGCACGTCAACGGACAGTCCGGAGTCGTCGGCGATTGCCACGAGCCCGGTGGCCGCCGCCACGGCCCGCGCCTTCAGGAGCGAGTTTTCGGCGAAGGTCACCCCGGTCTCGGCGACGTCGGGGGCTCCGACGGCGCCGGCATCCACGACCTGCGTGTCAACGTCGAGTCCGGGCACCTTGCCGCGCAGCAGCTCGCGGAGTTCCCGCAGCTTGCCTTTGTTATGGGTGGCGAGGACCAGCCGGGGCGCCGTGCTGCCGGCATCCCGCAGGTCCGTGGAGGGCGCCTCCGTCACGGGGCTTCCGCCAGGGTGTCGCGCTGGATGGCGGCGAGCTGCTCCGTGCCCAGCAGCGCCAGATCCAGGAGCTTGTTCAGCTCGTCGCGGTCGAAGGGCGCGCCCTCGGCGGTGCCCTGGACTTCCACGAATTTTCCGGAGCCGGTCACCACGACGTTCATGTCCGTCTCGGCGCGCACGTCTTCGACGTAGGGCAGATCGAGCATCGGCACGCCGTCGATGATGCCGACGGACACCGCGGCGATGGTGTCGATCAGGGGCTCGGCGTTCTTGGCGATCATCTTCTTCTCGCGCGCAAAGCGGATGGCGTCCGCGAGGGCCACGTAGGCGCCGGTGATGGCCGCGGTGCGGGTACCGCCGTCGGCCTGCAGGACGTCGCAGTCCAGCACGATCGTGATCTCGCCGAGGGCCTTGGTGTCGATGATGGAGCGCAGTGAGCGGCCGATCAGCCGGGAGATCTCGTGCGTGCGGCCGCCGATTTTCCCCTTGACCGATTCGCGGTCGGATCGGGTGTTCGTGGCCCGGGGAAGCATGGCGTATTCGGCGGTGACCCAGCCGCGGCCCTCGCCCTTGAGCCAGCGCGGGACGCCCTCCGTCAGGGAAGCCGTGCACAGCACGCGCGTGTTGCCAAACTCGATCAGGGCCGATCCCTCGGCTTGCTTGGACCAGCCGCGCGTGATGCTGATCGGGCGCAGCTGATCGGCGGTGCGGCCGTCGGCGCGGATGACGGGGACAGTAGGAGCTTGGGAAGTCATGTCTTTAGCTTATCGACTTGCCCGGCCCCGGCTGTGCCGGGGTCGAAACAGTGCCGGCGTCTAGACGGTGTAGTGCACACCCGCGACGGCGACGGCCACGTCCTTGCCGAAGACCTCCTTGGCCTCGGCCATGACGGTGGTCGGGGATGTCCAGACGGGGATGTGCGTCAGCAGCAGCCGCCGGGCACCGGCGGCGACGGCGGCCTCCCCCGCGCGCTTGCCGGTCAGATGCACGTCCTTGATGGCGTCGTCGCGGCCTTCCTCGAAGGCCGCCTCGCACAGGAAGAGGTCGGCGTCGCGGGCCGCATCCTCGAGTCCGCTGCAGGAGTCGGTGTCCCCGGAGTAGCTCAGGACGCGCGTGACGGGGTCGCCGACCTTGTCCGGTTCGGTGACCTCCACGCGGAGCGCGTACGCCTCTTCCACCGGGTGGTTGACGGCGTAGGGGGTGACGGTGAACGGGCCCATGGTCACCGGCTTGCGCTCGGACCAGTTGCTGAAGTCGAATTCCTCGTGCATCCCGGGATCCAGGTCCAGGCCGTAGGCGGTGGCCATGCGGTCGGCGGTGGCGGCCGGTCCCCACACCGGAATCCGGCCCTTGCCCCAGCCGCCCGGCTTCCAGCGCACGGCAACATGGAGGCCGCACAGGTCCATGCAGTGGTCCGGGTGCAGGTGGCTCAGGAAGATCGCGTCAATGTCCTCCAGGTCCGTGTAGCGCTGGATCGCGCCCAGCGCGCCGCTGCCGATGTCCAGGACGATCTTCCAGTTCCGCTCGCCGTCGCTGGCGGTCAGCAGATAGCACGACGCCGGCGAGCCCGGTCCCGGAAAGGATCCGGTGCAGCCCACGATGGTCAGCTTCACAGGAGTGTTCCCCCGCCCGCGGATCCGCCCACGAAGTTGGAGATCCGCGGCCGGCCCGTGCCGGCCTGGGCGGCGGCAATCATCTCCGGGGTGATCCGGGCGAGGCTGCCGGTGGGGTACTGCGCCGCGACGTGGTCCACGTGGCGGACGCTGAGGACCTCGGGGCCGAGAAAGCGCCGGGCGAGGTGTTCGAACTGGGCGGCATCCCCGGTGGCAATGAAATTGTGCTCGGGGGCCGCGGCGTCCATGCGCTCGAGCCCGCTGGAGGCGAGGGCACGGTAGACATCCTTGGCCGTTTCCTCGGCGCTGGAGACCAGCGTGACGTCCCCGCCCAGGACGAAGGAGATCACGCCCGTGAGCAGCGGGTAGTGCGTGCAGCCGAGCACCACGGTGTCCACGCCGGCGGCTATGAGCGGTGCCAGATAGTCGCGGGCGACGGCGAGCAGTTCCGGCCCCGTGGTGATCCCGGCCTCCACGTAAGGCACGAACGCCGGGCAGGCCACGGACGTGATCTCCAGGTCCGGGGCGGCCGCGAAGGTGTCCTCGTAGGCGCGCGACCCGACGGTGGCCGAGGTCCCGATCACGCCCACCCGTCCCGTACGGGTCGCCGCGACGGCGCGACGCACCGCCGGCTGGATCACTTCGATCACCGGAATCCCGTACCGGGCGGTGTAGCGCTCCCGGGCATCGCGCAGCACGGCGGCCGAGGCAGAGTTGCAGGCAATGGTCAGCAGCTTCACGCCGGAGTCCACGAGCTCGTCCATGACGCCGAGGGCGTTGGCGCGGACTTCGGCGATGGGAAGGGGACCGTAGGGGCCGTTGGCGGTGTCGCCGACGTACAGGATGGATTCGTTGGGCAGTTGGTCGATGATCGACCGGGCCACCGTGAGCCCGCCGACGCCGGAATCGAAGACCCCGATGGGACGCGATCCCAGCTCCGATGCCGGTTCGGGGCCCGAGGGGCCTGTGGCGGTATTGCTCGTTGGGGTGTCCGCGGCAACAGCTGCGGCCGGGTCCATACTCGATGCTGAAGTCATGATTATTCGAGGATAGGACAACGCCTGCGGGGCGGCCATCACATTGTGGCGTGCAACTCGTGTCTCATGTGTCACACGTCCGCGCTCAGCGCCGGGCATCGAGCGAGTGCACCATCGCCTGGACCAGAGACTCCTGCAGCCACGTGGTGAAGTTGTAAACAAGCGCCAGGTAGCTTTCCACGTCCTCGGCCTGGGACCAGTCCTGCATGAGGTGGACGTTGTCCGCGTCGGCGTCGTCGCGGATGTCGAGTCGTTCGGCCAGGACCAGCCGGACATCGTTGAGGGCCGTGGCCCAGTGCCGGGCGTCGGCCGGGGTCAGGACAAGGTCCTCCCTGTCCAGGCTCAGGGCGGCCGCCTTCAACGCGCCGATCTTGCTTTCGCGCAGCGAGCGCTCGGTGTACCGGCGGAACTCGAGGGAGGCGTCGTCGTCGTTCTTCATCACGTTCGGCAGCAGCCGGCGCAGGGCCCGGTCCGAGGGCTCGCGGGCGTCGGCGTCCAGTCCCACCAGGGCGGCCAGCGGGTCCTCGTTGGCCCGCTCGGCCGGCTCGAGCATGGAGATGACGTCGGCAAAAAGGCTCCGCAGCAGTTCCCGTTCGGCCGGCTCCAGGTAGCCCTTGATGCCCTTGAGCCCGTACTTGAATGCCTTAGCCACGTTTTCCCTTGCCTTTGCCTGAGCCGCTCCCGGTGCCGCCGGTGGCTTTTTCCACTGTCGCCCAGAGGCCGTAGCCATGCATGGCGACCGCGTGCTGCTCCACCTGTTCCTTGCTGCCGTGCGCCACGATCGAGCGGCCCTTCTTGTGGACCTCCATCATGAGCTTGTTGGCCTTGGCCTCCGAGTATCCGAAATAGCTGCGGAACACGTAACTCACGTAGCTCATCAGATTCACGGGATCATTCCAGATCACGAGGTTCCAGGGGATGTCCGGGGCGGTCAGGACGTCGGTGGACGTCACCGTTCCGGTCTGGGTGCTCTCCCGTGTGTCGGGGCCAAGCGCAACGCTGAGGGTCATCTGTCCATTCTATGGGGATGCACACTAGAGTGAATTTGTGAGTTCATCAGCTGGCTGGGACCGTCCCCGCACGTCCCTGTACACCGATCATTACGAGCTGACCATGCTGCAGGGTGCTCTGCAGTCCGGTGCGGCCCACCGGAAATCCGTCTTCGAGGCCTTCGCCCGGAGGCTGCCGGACGGTCGCCGCTACGGGATCGTCGCCGGCACCGGACGCCTGCTGGAGGGTATCGCGAACTTCCGCTTCGGCGAGCCGGAACTGGACTACCTGCGCCGGACGAAGGTGGTCAACGACCAGACGCTGGAGTACCTGGCCGGCTACAGCTTCTCCGGCGACATCTGGGGGTACCCGGAGGGTGAGGCGTACTTCCCGAACTCCCCCGTCCTGATTGTGGAATCCACGTTCGCCGAGGCCTGCATCCTGGAGACCTACCTGCTCTCCGTGCTCAACCACGACTGCGCGATCGCCTCCGCCGCGTCCCGGATGATCACGGCGGCGGGAAACCGTCCGTGCATCGAAATGGGGTCGCGCCGGACACATGAGGAGGCGGCCGCCGCCGCTGCCCGTGCCGCGGTCATTGCCGGGTTCGACAGCACCTCCAACCTGGAGGCCGGATTGCGCTACGGGCTGAAGACCGTGGGCACGGCCGCCCATTCCTTCACGCTCCTGCATGACACGGAACGTGAGGCCTTCGAGGCCCAGATTGCCGCTTTCGGCCCGGAAACCTCGCTCCTGGTGGACACGTACGACGTCGAAACGGCGGTCCGCACGGCAGTCGACCTCGCCGGGGACAAACTCGGCGCGGTCCGGCTGGACTCCGGGGACCTCGTGGCCCAGGCCCAGTGGGTCCGCCAGCTCCTCGACGAGCTCGGCAATGACCACACCAAGATCGTGGTGACCTCCGACCTCGACGAATTCGCCATCGCGGCGCTGCAGTCCGCACCCGTGGACTCCTACGGCGTGGGGACGTCGCTGGTGACCGGGTCCGGGGCACCGACGGCGAGCATGGTCTACAAGCTCGTCAGCCGCACCGACGACGCCGGGGACTTCATTTCCGTCGCGAAGGCCGCCAAGAACAAAGCCAGCAAGGGCGGCCGCAAGTACGCGCTGCGCAAGCTCAACGAGCGCGGAACCGCCACCCAGGAAATCGTCGGCGTCGGCCACCACCCGGAGGATGACGGCAATGACCGTCCGCTCCTGCAGCAGTTCGTCAAGAACGGCGAGCTCCTGCCCGGGTGGACCGGCCCCGAGGGGGTCCAGCGCGCCCGGCGGCGCCACGCGGAGACCATGAGGGAACTCCCCGCCGTCGTCAACCGGCTGCAACGCGGCGAGGCGGCAATCCCCACCATCTACGAGGAGGACTGAATGTCCCGCGCCCTGATCATTGTTGACGTCCAAAACGATTTCTGCGAAGGGGGTTCCCTCGCCGTCGCCGGCGGGGCCGCCCTCGCCGGCGAGATCAGCGAGTACGTCGACGCCCACCACAGCCAGTTCGACCACATCGTGGCCACCCAAGACTGGCACATCGATCCGGGGGCGCATTTCTCGGAGGAACCCGACTTTGTCGACAGCTGGCCGAGGCACTGCGTGGCGGGCACCCGGGGGGCCGAACTCCACCCGGACCTGGACCCCGAGTACATCCAGGCATACTTCCGCAAGGGCCAGTTCGCCGCGGCGTACTCCGGTTTTGAAGGACTCCTGGCCCCCGAGGACGACGTCCCCACCGGGGACCGGAAGCCCGGCGCCATGCCCGTTGCCGAAACCGGCCCCGGCGCCGAAGACGCCGAAGACTCGGTGAGTGCCTTCGCCGCCGGCGATGATGCCATCGGACTGGACGACTGGCTGCAAAGCCACGACGTCGAGGATATCGTCGTGGTGGGCATCGCCACGGACTACTGCGTGAAAGCCACCGCCCTGGATGCCGTCCAGGCGGGCTACTCCGTCACGGTGCTGCGCGGCTTGACGGCCGGAATCGCCGAAGACCTCGACGACGCTGTGGCCGAGATGGAGTTCGGCGGCGTCGATGTCCTCTGAGCCCGCCGTCGCAGTAGACTCGAAATCCTTGCCAAGTCGCCAGTCTTGCTATTTTGACCGTCCCGTAGAACCCCGGAGTACACCATGAAGAAGACCCTGACCGTCCTGATTGCCGCCGGAGCGTTGCTCGCCGCCGCCGGCTGCTCGGCTTCCCCGCAGCTGACCAACGAGGAAACCTGCGCCCGGGTCAAGACCGTGGTCTCCGCCCCGTCGGCGACGTCTGACAAAGCCGGCATGAACAGGGTCGCCAACCAGCTGCGGCCCATCAAGGCTGCGGCATCGGATGACCTCCGGGCCCCGCTGCAGACCATCATCGAATACTTCGACGAGTCCGCCAAGCCCAACCCGGACGCCGCCAGGCTCGAAACCATGAAGGCCGATTACACCGCGGCCGGCCAGACTTACGGCAAGATCTGCGGCAACGGCCAGTAACCGGAGCGCAAGAGACTGTTTCACACAGCGAAGGGACCAGGCCATCGGCCTGGTCCCTTCGCTTTTGCTGCCATGCTGAGCGGCGCGGGCGGCTACTTCCGCCCGATGAACCAGTCCTGAAGCTTCCGCAATCGGGTCTGCAACTGTTCCTCGTTGGCCTGGGCGACGGCGGGGCCGCCGCAGACGGTCCGGAGTTTGGTGTGGATGACGCCGTGCGGGGTCCCGGTCCGGGCAGACCACGCCGCCACGTTCTTGGCCAGCTCGGTGCGCAGGTCCATGAGCATCCGGTGGTCGGGCACGGCCGGCACTGCCGCCTCGGGCGCGGCACCGGCCTGCGGGGCGCGCATGTTCTTGCGGTTCAGCTGCTCGTGCTGGCGCTGGCGCAACAGCGTGCCGACCTGTTCGGCGTCGAGCAGTCCGGGGATTCCGAGGAAATCGAGCTCGTCCTCCGAGCCCACCTCGCCGCCGGTGCCGAACTCGCCGCCGTCGAAGAGCACGCGGTCAAAGGACGCCTGCGAGTCGAGGGCCTCGAACTTGCCCTTCATCAGTGTGTCGGAGGCCTTCTCCTCACGGTTGGCCTCGTCCATGAGCGAGTCCTCGGGATTGAACAGACCGTCGCCGTCGTCCTTCTCCGGGCGGTCCAGGGCGTGGTCACGCTCGGCCTCCATGGAGTTGGCCAGCGCCATCAGCTGCGGCACCGAGGGCAGGAACACCGACGCCGTTTCTCCGCGCTTGCGGGCACGCACGAAGCGGCCCACGGCCTGGGCGAAGAACAGCGGGGTGGAGGTCGAGGTCGCATAGACGCCGACGGACAGCCGCGGCACGTCGACGCCTTCGGACACCATCCGCACGGCCACCATCCAGCGTTTGTCGCCGGCGGAGAATTCCTCGATCTTGTTGGAGGCCTTGGCGTCGTCGGAAAGGATGATCGTGGGCGATTCGCCAGTGATCTTCTTCAGCTGGCCGGCATAGGCCCGGGCGTCCTCGTGGTCGGTGGCGATGACCAGGCCGCCGGCATCAGGGACGCTCCGCCGCACTTCGCTCAGGCGCTTGTCCGCTCCGGCCAGGACGGCGGGGATCCATTCGCCGGCGGGGTTCAGCGCGGTGCGCCAGGCCTGCGAGGTGATGTCCTTGGTGACGGCCGACTCGCCCAGGGAGGCGGCCATTTCATCGCCCGCGCTCGTGCGCCAGCGCATCTGGCCGGAGTAGGCCATGAACATGACGGGGCGGACAACGTGGTCCCGGAGCGCCTTGCCGTAGCCGTAGGTGTAGTCGGCCTTGGAGCGGCGGATCCCGTCCCGGTCCTCGGCGTACTCCACGAACGGGATGGGCGAGGTGTCGGAGCGGAACGGGGTACCGGTCAGGGACAGCCGGCGGGCCGCGGGGTCGAACGCCTCGCGGAGGCCGTCTCCCCAGGACAGCGCCTCGCCGCCGTGGTGGATTTCGTCCAGGATCACCAGCGTGCGGGCGGCCTCGGTCTTGGCCCGGTGGAGCATGGGCTTGCTGGCCACCTGAGCGTACGTGACGGCGACGCCGATGAACCCGCGGCCGTGCTGGCCGTCGGCGTTCTTGAAGTTCGGGTCGATCGCGATGCCCACTTTGGCGGCAGCGTCGGCCCACTGGCGCTTCAGGTGGTCGGTGGGCGCCACGATTGTCACGCGGTTCACGACGCCGGACTCGATGAGCATGGACGCCACGCGCAGGGCGAACGTGGTCTTGCCGGCGCCGGGGGTGGCGACGGCAAGGAAATCCTTGGGATGGGTGCTGAAGTAGCTGTCCAGCGCCTCCTGCTGCCAGGCGCGCAGCTTCGGGGCGGTGCCCCAGGCGGCCCGCTCGGGATAGGCGGGGGGAAGCGTGGGTCCGCCGAAGAGTGTCTCTGTCACTGGGGCGCCCCCCATCCGCGCATGGCTGCAGCCGACGGAGAAACGCAATTAAGCACAAAAACACCAATCTTTTTCGGATGGACCGTGGGCAGTACAAATGCGCGGCGGCGCAGCGGCGCGCTGCCGTAGAGGAACATTGCACGGGCACTACAGGGCGCTTCCGGGGACTACAGAAGCGCCGCACCGTGACGCCTAACGGATCCTGTGCGATCCGCCAGCCCTCACGTGCCGCTATTTATCGCCGGAGCCCTTGCCGCCGTCGTTCCCGGGGCGAAGGCCCTCGTAAACTTCCTTGCATTCGGGGCACACCGGGAACTTCTGGGGGTCGCGGCCGGGCGTCCAGACCTTGCCGCAGAGCGCGATCACGGGCTCGCCGGTCAGCGCGGATTCCATGATCTTTTCCTTGCGCACGTAGTGCGAGAAGCGCTCCCGGTCACCGGGCTCCACTTCCTGGCGCAGTTCCTCGCGCTCGATCGTGGCCGTTGACGTCCCGGCTCCGGAGAGCTCGCGCATCGGGTCGTTTTCGAGAGGATCGGTCATGCTAGTCATGACACCCATCTTAGCCGTTGGAAGCGCGCGGCCGGACCCGCGCGCCGCCCGCGGCGGGGCTGCGCGATGCCGGCGGCCGGGCTTAGAGGCCCTGCCAGGCAGGTTTATGGTCATAGCTGTGGCGGTAGTAATCGGCGAGCCGCAGGGAGGACGCCGCCGCCTCGTCCACGAGGACTGTGACGTGCGGGTGCAGCTGCAGCACCGACGCTGCACAGATGGCGGAGACCGGGCCCTCCGCGAGATCCCGGACGGCCTGGGCCTTCTGCGCGCCGGTGGCGACGAGGATCACGTGGCGGGCGTCCAGGATGGTGCCCAGACCCTGCGTCAGGACGTGGTGGGGGACCTCGGCGAGGCTGCCGAAAAACCGTGAGTTGTCCCGGCGTGTCTGCTCGATCAGGGTCTTGATCCGGGTCCGGGACGCGAGGGACGAGCCTGGCTCGTTGAACCCGATATGGCCGTCGGTTCCGACGCCGAGGAGCTGCAGGTCCACTCCCCCGGCATCGCGGATGGCGTCTTCATACCTCTGGCAGGCCGCGGGGATGTCTGCCGCGGCGCCGTCGGGCACGTGCACATTGGCGGGGCTGATGTTGACCCGGGCGGTGAATTCGCGGGCGATCACCTGGCGGTAGGACTCCGGATGATCCGCCGGGAGTCCCACGTACTCGTCCAGGGCGAAAGCCCGGACCTGGCTGAAGTCCAGCCCGTCGCGCTCGTGCCGCAGCGCCAGCTCGCTGTAGATGGGCAACGGGGTGGAGCCCGTCGCCAGGCCCAGGACGGCCCCGGGTTTGCGGCGAAGCAAGGCTTCCACCGCATCGGCCGCCAGCGATGCGATCTGCTTGCTGCCCGGAAGGATGACAACTTCCATAATCCCTGCCTTCACCTGGCTTATCTGGCGTTCGGGTCTGCGCACTCCCAGCATGCACCCGTCAGCGGTTGACGGCCAGTTGTGCCAGCAGCTCCGGTGCCCGGCGGTCGAGCCAGATTCCGCCAACCCTGACCCCGGTGGCGAACAGCGCGAGCCCCAGCACCGGCCCCAGGACCAGGGCGATCCAGCCGGGCACGGTGCTGCCAGTGATGAACTGTGCGGCCACGAGCGCCACTTCGGGCGCCACGAGGACCATGAGGACCGCCATGCCGCCGAGCTGCACGGCAAGGGTCTGGGCCACGTTGCCCGGCGGTTTCTTGAACGGGCTGTCTCCCGGCAGCGGGACGCTCACCGTGTAGCGCGCCGAGACCACGGAGGACAGGCCCAGCCCGCTGAACAGCACGCCAAGCGACAGCCCCAGGACCGCGGGCAGCTTGGCCCAGTCACCCGTGAGGAAGAACGGCCCCACGCTGAACAGGAGCACGACGGGCAGCGCAAAGCTCAGGCACGCCAAAGCCCGGCCGAGCCGGTCGTCGGCGCCGCGCACTCCGGTGGCCACGTGCAGGGCGAACGCGGTGCTGTCGTAGGACACGTCCGTCGAGATGGACCAGGCCAGGAGGAAAGCCGTCAGCGGACCGACAAACTGGAACGGGCCGTAGAACCCGCTCTGGCTGCCCTGGAACAGGAACAGCACGGGCAGGAGCGGCACGACGACGAGGGCGCCGGCGTAGCGGGGATCGCGCAGCCAGTAGTACAGGGACCTCGCGGCGACGGCCGCCGCCGGGGTCGCCGGGAGCACCCCGAACAGGCCCGGACCGCCGGAACGGCGCTTGGAGGTTCCCGCGTAAGGCGGGGTCACCAGGGCACGCTGCAGCAGGACCTTCCAGGCCAGGGCGAGCCCCGCCAGCGTGGCCACCGCGATGAGGAATTTCACGGCGGCTGCCCCGTAGTGGCCGGCGGCGAGCTCGCCGCCGAGCGAAAAGGCCGCGCCGGCGGGTGTCCAGGACAGTGTCCGGGACAGGCTGGCCAGGAAGTCGCCTGAACCTGCGATTCCCTTCGCGATGCCCGCCACGATGGGGCCCATGAGGACCAGCGGGATGAGGAAGGCGACGGCACTGATGTCCTTGAAGCGCCGGGAGCTCGCCAGCCCTGCCGTCGCGGTGGTCACGACCTTCGACAGCACGACGCAGCTCAGCACGCCCAGCACCGCGCCCACGAGCGCGCCGGCCGCGGCGGGCACGCTGCGGGACCAGGTGCCCACGGTGGCGAGCGCGACGATGGAGGTGGCAAGGCCCGGTATGCCAATCAGGCCGCCCAGCGCCAGCCCCGCCAGCAGTTGCGGCATGGGCACGGCGAAGGTGGTGAAGCGGGCCGGATCCAGGGTCATGTCGGCGGCAGAGACCGCGACCGGGATGATGGCCCAGCCCAGGAGTGCTGCCGCGCCGCCCAGGACCACGACCGTCTGGGCGAGCTCAATCTCCTGGCCGCGCAGGAGCAGCAGCCCGGCCACCAGGAGCCCGACGATTCCCAGGGCGTACAGGGTGCCGATGCCGAGGCCCACCAGCTGCCAGGGGCTGCGCCTCACGCTGTTGCGCAGGAGGGTCAGCTTGAGCCTTAGAAGGTGCGCAACCATTCCAGTCCCTCCGTGTGGTTGCGGCCGCCCACGAGCTGCACGAAGCGGTCCTCGAGACTCGCCCCGGCACGGACTTCCTCCACCGTGCCGGCTGCGAGGACCCGGCCGCCGGCGACGACGGCGACGTGATCGCACATGCGCTGGACCAGGTCCATGACGTGGCTCGAAACGATGACCGTTCCGCCGGAGGCGACGTAGCGGTCCAGGATGTCGCGGATGTTGGCCGCGGAGATGGGGTCCACGGATTCGAAGGGTTCGTCCAGGACCAGGAGCCGCGGCGCGTGGATCAGTGCCGAGGCCAGGGCGATCTTCTTGGTCATGCCGGCGGAGTAATCCACCACCAGCGTGCCGGCGTCGTTGCCGAGGTCCAGGGCTGCCAGCAGCTCCGCCACGCGCGCGGCAACCGTGTCCCTGTCCATGCCGCGCAGCAGGCCTGCGTACGTGACGAGCTGTTCGCCGCTGAGGCGGTCGAACAGCCGGACGCCGTCGGGCAGGATCCCCATCAGTTTCTTGGCCTCCAGCGGATGCTGCCAGACGTCCACGCCATGGACCAGCGCGGTCCCGAAATCGGGGCGCAGCAGTCCCGTCGCCATGGACAAGGTGGTGGTCTTGCCGGCGCCGTTGGGGCCGACGACCCCGTAGAAGGATCCAGCAGGAACGTCCAGGGTGATGCCGTCGACGGCGATTTTGTCGCCGAAGCGCTTGGCGAGGCCGAGCAGGGACAGGGCAGGGACCGTCGGCGCGGACGGGCCGTGCGGGGCTGGCTGTCCCTGCTGGTCAGGGGTTTGGTAAGTCATGACGCTAGACTAACCGCCCCCGGTCGCGAAAAGGATCGTCCGCAAGGCGTAGCTTCCCCCGCGCTCGCAACCGCACCCCCGCAGCAACAACCCGCACCCACAACCGTAGAGTTCTAGAACGAATGGCGGGGTATGGCGCGCTCGTACTGCGGCGGCCAGGCAAGGTCGTGGCCGAGCTCGAACGCTGCCCGCAGCCACCAGTGCGGATCCCGCAGGGCGGCCCGGGCGATGAAGACGCCGTCGGCCTGGCCGGTGGCCACCGCGTGCTCGGCCTGCCCGGCCGAGGTCAGGAGTCCCACCGTGCCGGTCTTGACCCCGGTTTCGCGCCGGATCCGGGCCGAGAACCCGGTCTGGTAGCCGGGACCGATCGGAATTTGCTGGTGCGCCACGGCGCCGCCGGAAGAAACGTCCACCAGGTCCACTCCACGCTCCGCGGCGGCGCCGGCCAGCCGGACCGAGGCCTCGGCGTCGATCCCGCCCGGCGCCCAGTCGGAGGCCGAGATCCGCAGCAGCAGCGGCATGGAGTCGGGGATGACGCCGCGGACGGCGTCCACCACGGCAAGCGTCAGCCGGTTCCGGCCGGCCTCGTCCCCGCCCCAACGGTCCGTGCGGTCGTTGACGAGCGGGCTCTGGAACTGGTGGAGCAGGTAGCCGTGGGCGCCATGGATTTCGATCGTGTCAAACCCGGCAGCGACGGCCCGCACGGCGGCGGCGGCGAAATCGGCGATCACGCCGTCGATCTCCGCGTCAGTCATGGCCGACGGCGGCGCGTAGCCGTCGAAGGCACCGGTGCCGGGGCCCACGGTGTCCCAGCCGCCCTCGGCCGCCGGTACGCTGCCCGATTTTCCGGAGAACGGCCAGTAGGACGACGCCTTGCGGCCGGCGTGCGCCAGCTGGGTGCCGATCCTGGCCTCCGCAGTGCCGTGCCGGTGCACGAAGGCGGTGATGCGCTCCCAGGCCGCGGCCTGGCGGTCGTTGTAGATGCCGGCGTCGCGGGGGCTGATCCGGCCCGCCGCGTTCACGGCGTTGGCCTCGGTGAGGATCAGGGCCGCTCCCCCGGTGGCGAACGAGCCCAGGTGCATGAGGTGCCAGTCGGTGGGCACCCCCTCGCCGGTTTCGGGCTCGCAGCTGTACTGGCACATCGGGGAAACCCAGCCGCGGTGCTGCAGCCGCAGGGACCTCAGCTCCAGCGGCGTGAAGAGTGCGGATCCCACTAGAACAGCACCCGGGCCAGTCCCTGACGAGCCTTTGCGACGCGCTCGTCGCCGGTGCCCACGACGTCGAAGAGTTCGAGCAGCCGGACCCGGGCGGTCTCCCGTTCCGGGCCGAAGTTCCGGCCGATGAACGTCACGATCCGGCCGAGGCCGTCCTCGATGTGGCCGCCGGCGATGTCCAGGTCTGCGACGCCGAGCTGGGCGTCGAGGTTGTCCGGCTCATCGGCGGCGAGCCGGCGGAGGGCGTCGGCGTCGGGCCCGGAAAAGGACTGGAGGCGTGCCATGAGTTCCACCTGCGCCAGCCCGGCCTTGGCCTCGGCGTCGGAGGGCATCTCGTTCAGGGCCTGCCGGTAGGCGGCGGCGGCCGCGTCGTAGTGTCCGGCCTCGATCGCGTCGAAAGCGGCCTGGTGCAGCGGCGACAGCGGCGGAGCCTCCGGTTCCCCGCTGCCGGGACCGCCGGCGCCGATCCGTCCGGTCACCCCGTTGGCCGTGGCGACCTTGAGGAGTTCATCGAACAGGCTGCGCACCTGCTCCTCGTCGGCACCGCCCTGGAAGAGCGGGACGGGCTGGCCCTTGACGACGGCGACGGCGGTCGGCACGGCCTGGACCTGGAAGGCCTGGGCCAGTTGTGGAAAGGCGTCGATGTCCGCGGCGCCGAGCACGAGCCGGCCGTCGTAGCTTTCGACGATGTCCTCCAGGACGCCCACGAGTTGCCCGGAGTCCGGCGAATAGGAGGCCCACAGGGCGATCACCACGGGCACCTGCGCCGAGAGCTCCACCAGTTCCTGGAAGTTGCCTTCGGTGACGTCTACCCGCAGCGGACGATTGGCGTGTTCGGCGCCGCCGGCTGCCGGAGCCGGCGGAGCGTCGGCGGAGCCTGTCCGGCCCGCACCTGCAGCCGGCGGCGCGGGGCGCTGTTTCAGGGCGGAGAGATCGACGGCGCCGCGCAGGTTCAGCGGGTTGGCGGCAACTGGCGGGACCGGTCGGGAAGCTGGCGTTGTCATAGCTCCACTCTAGCCATTGAAGCCCCGCCCGGCGCCACCCGCGCGGCCGGTGGCGGCTACTTGAAAGCCGCCCCGACCAGGCCGCGGGTGGCGGCCACGAGCTTCATCGGATCCTTGGAGCCGGCTGGCGGAACATAGACCGCCACCGACTCGGCGAAGTTGAGCACCATGCCGGTGCTGGTCTCCTTGCCGCCGGCCAGCGCGGCCGCGTCGTCGCCGATCGTGAGCTTGTCGCCTTCGGCCTTCGGAGTGCCGTCGAAGGAGAAGTTCAGGCGGCCCAGGACCAGCGCCCCGCCGTCGGCCGTACGGAACACGACAGTGTTCTCGGGGGCTACCTTGTGCGTGAAGGCAAAGGTGCCGTTGACGCCGGACGTGACGACGTCGGCCTGGTAGGCGAGGGTGTCGGCGATGTACGGGGAGGACTGGCCTTCGACGAGCTTGTCCTTGAAGGCGGAGTCGGCCTTGGTCAGGCGGTCACCCAGCCCGGCGAGCGCTTCCTCGCCGCTGTACAGCAGGCCCGACTTGTCCGAGGGTGCCAGCGTCTCGGTGCCGCCCCGCCCGATTGCCGGGAACGTGGCTCCGGGCTGCAGCGGCGTGCTGCTGACGAGCTTGTAGTTGTCCCGCGGGGAGGCCTGCGTCAGGGTCAGCACCTGCGGGACAACGTTGCCTTCGCCCTGCGTCACGGCCATGACGGACCGGGGCCAGCTGCGCTTGTTGGTGACCACGGTGGTCAGGAGCTTCGTGGAGCGGACCGGCATCCGGGCCTCGTAGGAGCCCACCTGGGACCGGATCTTGTAATTCTGCGTACGCACCTCGAGCTCGGACTGTGCCACTCGCGGCTGCAGCTTGGCGGCGTCCTTGGCCGCGTCGCCGGCATCGACGGCACCGGCAACCTGTTCCAGGACGCGGCGGAACTGGGCGTCCAGGAGCACCGGGGCATCGGCGGCCTGGTCCGGGCCGGAGGTGCCCGGAGTCGCGCTGGCGGAGGCAGGGGCACTGGCAGCCGGAGCACTGGATGCCGGGGCGCTGGCGCTCGGCGAGGGGGCCGGCGTCTGGCTGGCCTGGGCTGCCACGGAGGTTCCGGTGACGGCGGCGGCCGTCAACACAGCAACCACGACGCCGGTTCGGCGTGCGGTGCGGGCACCCCGCTTCTGCTCGGGCACAGTTTGTTCACGCACGGTCTTTTCGGGCGCGGTCTTTTCAGGCGTAGCCGGCTGCGGCGCGGTGTCGGGGGCAGTCTCTCCAGGGCCGGCCGGCAGCGTGCCGCCCGTTGAACCCCGGCTCCCGCGGCGTGCCGCGGCCTTGGCCTGCGCGCGGCGGGCGAACGGGCTGCCCTCACCCCCGCCGGTCGGGGTGCCGGAGCGCCGGTTGCCGGCCTTGGGCTTGATGACCAGCAGGGCCACGCCGGCGATGATCAGCAGGCCGCCGAGCACCATGAACGGAATGGCCCAGGGCGTGGAGGTGTCGTTCGGGAAGGTCATCGTGATGGTGCTCGGGGCGGGCTTGGTGCCGTCCGTTGCGAGGAGGAGGGACCAGTCGCCGTCCGCCGGCGCGTTCCAGGAATAGTTCATCTCACCGCTGGCGTTTTCGGTGGTGACCCACAGATCCGATCCGGCGGGCGACGGCGCGGTTGCTTCGCCGTCGGTATGGGTCAGCTGCAGCGCCGTGCCGTCGTCGGACACGCCGGCGACCGTGTTGTGCGCGGTCTTGCCCACCCAGGCGTTGACGTCGTCCGGGCGTCCTGCGGCCAGCATGAAGCTGCCCTCGCCCTTGACGTTGATCTTCACGGTCCCGGGGTGCAGCGTCCTCAGCTTCTCGTCGAAGACGGTCAGCGGCGCCGCAGTACCGGCCGGAGCGGTGGCCGTGATGGTCTCCGGAGGAGCCCAAAAGGTCTTCTGGCCAATTCCAGCCAGCAGTGTCAGGAGGCCGAGCAGCACCAGGGCGACTGCAGTCTTGAAACGCAAAATACACCAATCATCAGCGGACACGTAGCTTCAATAGTAACCGTTTTGTTACCCGCGAGTCAGATCGGCGGCCCGGCCCGCCCCCGTCCGGGGACCCCGCGCCGGCGCCCCGCCCTTGAGCTGACAAGCCTGCTGATAGTGTTTGCGGTGATCATCACACCAGCGCAGCCGCCATGGCGCCGCAGAGAATTAAGGGCATTCACCGCAGTGACTGAAGATACGGATTCGTCCTCCGCAGGACCGGAAGAAGCCCAGGAATCCGGCAGCCAGAATCCTGCCCCGCAGCCGATTGCCTCCCGCCCCCGGGTGGCCGCCGCCGGCGTGCTTCTGTCCTTGGCCCGGCGGTTGCGTCAGCCCCTGCCGGGAGCCCAGCCGCGGCTCCGCTTCGAAATGCCTCCGGAGCACGAGGCCGAGGACGAAGGGGCGGCCGAGGCCGGTGACGCCGGACGCTTCGGCAGTCCCGGCCCCCGGATGTCCGCCCAGCATCCCCTATATATGGGCTTCATGGGCACGGTGGGCGTAGGCGTCGCACTCCTGGTCTACTGGATCGGCTCGAATACCACGCAGCTGCTCCTGTGGATCGTCACGGCGCTGTTCATCACCCTCGGACTGGATCCGGTGGTGCGCTGGCTCGAAGGCAAGAACGTCCCCCGGGCCGCCGGCATCCTTATGGCCGTTGCCACCCTGGCCCTCGCGGTCGCGGCGTTTTTTGCCACCCTGATCCCCACGATCGTGCAGCAGGTGACGCAAATCGTGCAGCAGGCGCCGAAGTGGGTCCAGGAGTTCGTTGACTCGGACTTCTTCCGGAGCATTGACCAGCAGTTCGGCATCAGGGACCGCATCACGCAGGAGCTTGAGAAGTTCGTCAACAACCCGGATGCCATGGGCGGCATCTTCGGCGGCGTTGTGGGCTTCGGCTCCACGGTGGCCAACGGGCTGTTCGGCGCGCTGATCGTGCTGGTCCTGAGCCTGTACTTCCTCGCGGCTTTGCCCGCCATGAAGAAATGGGGCTACCGGCTCGCGCCGCGCTCGCGCCGCCACCGGGTTCAAGCCCTGTCCGAGGAAATCACCGGCTCGGTGGGCAACTACGTGATCGGCCAGGCCGCTGTGGCGGTACTGAACGCCACCTTCGCCTTCATCGTGATGTCGATCATCGGAGTGCCGTTCGGAACGCTGCTCGCGTTCGTCGTGGCCCTACTGGCGTTCATCCCGCTCGTGGGCGGCATGATTGCCGGCTGCCTGGTGACACTCGTTGCGCTGACGGCCGGCTGGCAGACGGCGCTCGTGTTCGCCATCTGCTATTTCGCCTACCTCCAGTTCGAGGCCTACTTCATCTCGCCGCGGATCATGCAGAAAGCCGTGGCGGTACCCGGTGCCGTCGCCGTCATCTCGGTCATCGCCGGCGGCAGCCTGCTCGGCGTGCTCGGTGCCTTGATCGCCATCCCCACTGCGGCGGCGGTCCTACTGCTGCTCAAGGAGATCTTCATCGCCCGCCAGGACAACCGCTAAGTCGTTTTCGCACCGGAAAAGGACAGCCGCACCGTGGATCCACGGTGCGGCTGTCCTTTTCCGGTGCGGTTTTGATCAGGCGTGCGCCGTGGCCACCGGCCCGTCCCATTCCTGCGGCAGCACGGTTCCAGCGCTTCCGGTTCCGGCGCTGCCGGTCGCGGCGCGTCCAGGGAGGACCTCGTCCACGATTTCGTTAAGCACGCGCCCGGCGTACTTTTCCCCCACCCACAGGTGCTTGGCGCCCTCGACGCCTACCACCACGGCCTGCGGGACGACGGCGAACCTCTCCGCCGCCGCCGCGGGCTGCAGGTAGTCGTCGTGTTCGGGGACCAGCACCTTGAGCGGCTTGCCGGCCTCGGCCCACTCCTTCAGGTGCACGTCCGTGGCCCTGTGCAGCGGGGGTGAGAGCAGGACAGCCCCCTCGATGTCCGAGGCCACCGGCTCCGTGGCGCCGTACATGAGGGCGAGCTCGGTACCGAAGGACCAGCCAACGAGCCATCGGTTCGGCAGGCCGCGGTCCACTGCGAACCGAACGGCGGCCTCGACGTCGAGACGCTCGCCGACGCCTTCCTCGAAGGCGCCCCCGCTGGTCCCCCGCGGCGAGGACGTGCCCCTGGTGTTGAAGCGCAGCACGGCGATCCCCGCCAGGGCCGGCAGCCGGTAGGACGCCTTTCGGTAGACGTGCGAGTCCATGAAGCCGCCGTGCGTCGGCAGCGGGTGCAGCGTAATGAGCGTTGCCTTGATCTCGCCCGATTCCGGGACCGCCAGTTCGCCCACCAGCCGGTGTCCGTCCGAGGTCCGGAGTTCGACGTTCTCGCGGCGGGCCGGCAGGACGGTGGAAGCGCGGATGGGGGTGGGCGCGGACGGCTGGGTGAAGACGTACGACGCCGGATCAAAAGTCATGCTGACAAGCTTAGCTATAACGCTTGGCGATACCTGTTACCCCTACCCGTCAGCGGTACCAGTACGTCCGTGACCGCCAGCAGTTGCTGTGCCAGTGCCGGCGCTCCGCGAGGCCAGCGGCGGCGCCAAAGAGGTGGTCCTCGGACCAGACCACCAGGTGGGCGATCCCGGGTAGCACGGCCGTGGAGCAGCCGGGGCAGATGTAGGTCTTCTCGGCACGGCTTGCGGTGATGGAGCGGACCATCCATTCGCCGTCCGGTGCGCTCTCCCGGCGGGCAAAACCCGAGCGTGCGCGCTCCAGATCAAGTTCCGGCGCCGGACCGTTCCTGGCTCCGTGTTTGGCGCCGGAGCCTGATTTTCCTGACACGGTCTTTCCTGACACTGTGCGACGGGGTCGGTTGGAACGCGGCATGGTTCCATTCTGCCCCAGCCCCGCTGCCTCCCTGCTCCGCCGGCACAGACGGTAGAGTGGACCGGGTGCGTTTAGTCATAGCCCGTTGCTCCGTCGATTATGTCGGCCGCCTCAAAGCCCACCTCCCGCTGGCCACCCGGCTGTTGCTGGTCAAGGCCGACGGCTCGGTCCTGGTCCATTCCGACGGCGGGTCCTACAAGCCGCTGAACTGGATGAGCCCGCCTGCCTCGCTGCGGGTCTCCACCCCGGACGAGGTCGACGTCGAGGTCGGCGTCATCGAGCAGTGGACGGTCCAGTCCGCCAAGACCGATGACCGGCTCATCATCAACATCCATGAGCAGCTGCACGACACCTCCCACGAACTGGGCCAGGATCCCGGCCTGATCAAGGACGGCGTCGAGGCGGACCTCCAGCGACTGCTGGCCGCGCAGATTGAACTGCTCGGCACCGGGTTCTCCCTGATCCGCCGCGAATACTTCACCGCCATCGGCCCGGTGGACATCCTCGCCCGGGACGCCGACGGCGCCACCGTAGCCATTGAGCTCAAGCGGCGCGGTGACATCGACGGCGTCGAACAGCTCACCCGCTACCTGGAACTGCTCAATCGGGACCCGCTACTGGCACCGGTCCGGGGGATCTTCGCGGCCCAGCAGATCAAGCCGCAGGCCAAGGTCCTCGCCAAGGACCGCGGAATTGACTGCGTCACCCTGGACTACGACGCCATGCGCGGCGTTGACGACAGCGAGTCCCGGCTGTTCTGAGTACCCCCCCGCGGCAGGCTTTTCCGGGCGCAGATTCGCGTTAAGGGATTCTTTGCACAAAATTTATGCAATTCTCGCTTGCGCCCGTTGACCTGACGCAAGTGTCATGAAATTCTTATACGAGTCTTTGTGTAGGTGTTTTTTCATGCTCGCAAGACATGTTGCGAGCGTGAAGCTCCTGCCGCCACGGTCCGGGATCCGGGCCCGAAGCCAAGGTTCTTCTCGCAGAGTGACCAAGGCCGGTGTGAAGTGCGCCGGACTTATTCAAGATCCACAATGAGGAGAAACAAATGGCACAGGGAACCGTCAAGTGGTTCAACGCAGAAAAGGGCTTCGGCTTCATCACCCCGGATGACTCCGATGGCGATGTCTTCGTTCACTACTCCGAGATCCAGACCGGCGGCTTCAAGACCCTCGACGAGAACCAGCGCGTTCAGTTCGAGATCGGCCAGGGCGCCAAGGGCCCCCAGGCTACCGGCGTGACGCTGGTCTAGTCTCCCGCAGGGAACTGCTACGGCAATTCCCGCAATAAATGATCCCCGGCATTAGTGCCGGGGATCATTTTTTTGCATTGTTGGGCGCCCTGCTTTGTTAGGCGCCCTGCATTGTTGGGCTCCCTGTTTCGGCCGCACTGCTTTTGCGCGGGCGCCGCTGCGGCGGAACCAATGCTGGTCCGAATTGCCGCTACGCAAATGCGCTAGCGCACCAGGGTCCGCAGCAGGCGTGCGCTCTGCCGGACGGATAGCCCGGGAAGGTACGCCCGGCTCAGGGCCCGGCCCATCGCGGGCAGCTGCAGCGGATCCTGGTAATACAGGTACAGCGTGCGGTAGTCGGGTTTGAAGCGCGATTTGAAGGTTGCCAGCGACCGGAAGCCGTAGACCGGCTCCAGGGCTCGGCCCACGACGTCGAGGATTCCGGCCAGGCCCTCCGGTCCCGCGTCGCCGCGTCCGGCGTCCCCCGGCCCCGGTG
>NZ_PYUI01000006.1 GCF_003097355.1 Arthrobacter sp. H-02-3 | reverse complement strand
ACGGCGTCCAGGTCCTTCTCTGCCATGATCCGGCGCAATCCGCCGAGCCGGCGCTCAAATTCAGCGTTGGAGAAGGTCAGCTTTTCCTTCTGCCCGTTGTGCAGAACTTTCAGACGCTCCAGCTCGGAAATGTTTGATGCAGGGGCGGTGGTGGAGATTGTCACTGGTTATTCCTTTACGTGTGGATGGACTTTAGGGTTGGCGTTTCCGGTTTTCAGGCGACCCGGGCCGGCTCCTGGACGGGGTGCTTGTCTTCGCAAGCGTCGCCGTGCTCGGCCAGCACTGCTTCTTCCTTCAGGTCGAGTCGGATGCCCAGGGGCACACCGGCCCGGATGCGCTTGCGGAAGCGCGGGTAGCCGAGGGCGAAATAGAGGACGGATGAGGTGACAGTTCCGGCGAGCCAGGAGAAGTCGACGCCGCCCATGGCCGTCGCGATGGGACCCTGCAGGGCCGGGACTCCGCCGTACATGAACATCCAGGTCATCAGGATGCCGGCGAAGAACGCGATGAATGCCGACGGGTTCACTGCCTTCAGCGCGGTCGTCTTCGAATCCGTGAACAGGTAGGAGAAGTCCTTGTGGTGGCGCTCGAAGATGAAGTAGTGGACCGCCATGATGCCACCCCAAGTGGCCACCCAGGCCACAATGGCGCCGAGCCAGGAGTCAAGGATCATTGCGAAGTCCTCCGCGAACATGAAGCCGATGACCGCGAACATGGACAGCACCCCCACAATGATCGACAGCTTGCGCCGGGAAATCTTGACGTCCAGCGCCTGGAAGGCGACGCCGAAGGTGTACAGGTTGATGATGTTGGTGGCAATTGGTCCGTGGATGACCAAGAGGATGACCGGGATGGCCAGGCTGCCGAAGTTGGAGACAATCAGCTCACCGGGATCGGCCTGTCCGTTCTTGGTGGCGAGGCTGGCGCCGAGGATGCCGAGCCAGACGACGGGCAGGAACTGGCCAAGCACGCTGACCATGAACAACTTGGCAGGCTTGACCTTGCGACTGACGAAACGGGAGTAGTCCGGCGCGTAGGTAAACCACCCGATTCCCCAGCCGATGCCAATGACGGTCATGATCGAGGACATTGCCGCGATACGCGGCAGCCCCTCCAGTACGGCTCCGGCCGGTCCGGCGTAGCTCCAGTTGATGTCGAGCTGCGTCCAGGCCACGATCGACATGCCGACCAGGACCAGGATGGTGGGCGGCATGGTGATCCGCTCGAACTTGGAGATGGCACGGTATCCGCGGTAGCAGATGGCCACCTGGACGGTCATGATGACTGCGGCGACGATGATGCGCACCATGATGTTGCGTTCGTGGGGGTCGACCCAGCCGATCATGCCGAAGAGTGCAAGGATCAGGTCCAGGATGACCCAGGTGTTGACTGCTGACCAGCCGATGGCGATGGTGGCCTGGATTGCGGCCGGCAGGTAGGCCCCGCGGCGGCCAAACGCGCCGCGGGCGAGCAGCATGCCGGTGGCCCCGGTCCGCTGGCCGAGGATAACAAAGAACCCGAAGCCGGCCATGCCGATGAGATTGCCGACGATCAGCACCAGAAGAGTGTCGCCCAGGCCAAGGCCGAGCTGGATGCCAAGGGCTCCGAGGATCCAGTTGATTGGAGCGACGTTGGCCCCGGCCCAGATCCAGAACTGTCCGGAAAGTTTGGTCGTCCGTGCGGATTCCGGGATGGGCTGCAAGACGTCTTCAACCTCGACGGTCGCCGCCTCGTGCGAGCCTTGTTGAGCTTGGTTCATGCTGTGTCTCAATTCACTACGTTGAAATGCAGAACGGGAGTTCATCCAGCCTATGGGTGACCCATGCCACAACATAGAGACATTATGCTTACACTGACCGCGTAACAGACGACTAAATGTCACCCCAAGACATCGCGTAGTAAAAGGGCCCAAATGATTACGCTTGCAGAAGTACTCGCTTCCGCGCCCATGCTTGCCGCCGATCCGCTGCTCCGCAGCAACGTGCCCGGGACGCTGGAGAGGGCTGTCCGGTGGGTGCATTCCAGCGAGGTGCTCGAGATTGCCCCGCTCCTGCGCGGAGGGGAACTGCTGCTCTCCGGCGGGGAGACGCTGCTGGCGCTGGGCCCTAAGGAGCAGGAGGACTACATCCGCAGCCTTTCAGCACGGCACGTTGCGGCCCTGGCGTTGCAGACCGCCGGTCAGCCCGCCGCTTTGCCGGAGCAGCTGATAGCCGCGGCGGACCGGAGCGGCCTGCCTCTGATCGAACTGCGCTCGGTGGCACCCTTTGTGGACATCGCCGAGGCCGTCAACCGGCTGGTGGTCAATGAGCAGGCGGCCGCCCACCTGGTGGTCGACGACGCCTCCCGGCAGATCGCGCGCCAGATCACCGACCGGGGTCCCCACCTTCCGACCATTCTCGAACTGCTGGCCACCGCACTGGAAGCGGAGGTTTCCCTCGTGGCCCCCGACGGAGTCCTCCTTGGCCACGCAGGCAATGCCGTCGACGACGCGGGCTCCCGGGCCATGGCCGGGATCGTGGTGGGCGGACAGCTTGCGGCACAGTTAACGCTCCGCTCCCGGTCGGATGATCCGCTGCTCCTGGAGCTCGCGGCCGACCGCCTGTCCGGCATTCTGGCGCTGGCCCTCGCACAGGCATTCCGCCCCACCCCGGCCCAGGTGGCCGACGCGCGGCTGCTGGAATCCGTGATCGAGGGCGGCGACGCCGCGACCATCCGGCATCTGTGGCTGCAGGCAGGGCTCCAGCCCGGTCAGGCAGCGGTCATGGCTGTCTTCCGCACAGAGAGCAGGGACGCCAATTTCTCCGCCGTGGAACGTGCACTGCACATGCGTGGAGTGCACGTGAAGTCCCACTTGTGGGACGGCGAACGCGCGGTGCTGCTCGCCCTGCCGCGGACAGGCGCAAGAGCGGCGCGTGAAGCGCTGATCCGGGCCGCGCGGGACGCCGCGGCCGGCTCGGACACCTGCGGCGCCTTCGGACCAAACGTGAGCGAGGACTTCCGCGCGCACGACTCCTACGTCGAGGCGCAGGAAGCCATGCGGCTTGGGATGCCTGCGGCGGGCGAGGTTGCTGATGCCATGGACCTCCTGGGCCGCCGCATCCTGGCCGCGGTCCCGGACCCGGCATTCATGGACTCTTATGTGGAGTCGGCGCTGGGGGAAGTGCTGGAGTGGGACCGAAAGCATGGCACTGCCTTAATGGCCACCCTGCTGTGCTGGCTCGATTCCGGGTGCAATACGACGGCGTCGGCCGCTTCCTTGAACATTGAACGCCAGACGATGCACAAGCGGCTGAGCAAAATCCAGGCGCTCTTGGGCGGCGACGACCTGCGCACTTCCGGCAGGTTGCTTGGCATCCACATAGCTGCGGCGGCGGCCGCAGCGGGGCCGGTACCGCGCCGGCCGGGACGGACTCCCTAGAGCACCTTGCGGATGGTCTCTTCGAAACTCGTGACGTGGTGCAGGGCGAGCTCGGCCGCCTTGTCCGCCTCCCCGGCAGCCACCGCCTTGAGCAGCTCCACGTGCTCGGTGATGTGGCCGCTGACGGAGGGCACCTTGTCCAGGACCAGGCACCAGATGCGGGTCGCCAGGTTGTCGTAGCGGATCAGCGTGTCTTCGAGATGGGGATTGCCGGCGGCGCGGTAAATCAGCCGGTGCACGGTGAGGTCGTAGCGCATGAGGTCCCGGGACTCCCCCGGACTCGGGTCCAGCTCCGCGATGACATCGGCGACATGCAGCAGTTCCCGGCGCATGGCAACACTGGCCCGGGCGGCCGCACGGCGTGCCGCCAGCGGTTCCAGCAATTCCCGGATCTCCGAGACGTCGGCCAGCTCTGTGAAATCCACACTGGTGGCAAATGTTCCCCGGCGCGGATAGGAAACCACCAGGTGGTCCACCTCCAGCCGCTTGATCGCCTCGCGCACCGGCGTGCGGCCGAACCCGAGCTCGATCGCGAGCTGACCGTCATTGATGGGCTCACCCGGCCGGATCTCGAGCATGATCAGCTTGTCGCGCAGCTGCCGGTAGGCGGCCTCCGCCTGGGATATGGCCTCGTCCTCTGCGGGCGGCAGGGCAGGAAGTGCATTCACGGCGCGGCTCCGTTCCTGGATTCTAAGCGGAAGCCCGGTTCCATTTGGCTTCAGCTATTGACTCTGTTGTGATCCCGATCATACCATTGACCCCACACTGATATATCAGTCACAGCAACAATGGTATTTCAAAGGAGCATCCGTGGTTGAGCAATTGAACGAGCGACTTTCCGCAGTCGATCCCGAGGTCGAACAGGCGGTGGCAAGGGAGCTGGAACGCCAGCAGTCCACCCTGGAGATGATTGCATCCGAGAACTTCGCCCCCGCCTCGGTCATGGAGGCACAGGGCTCGGTCCTGACCAACAAGTACGCCGAGGGCTACCCGGGCAAGCGCTACTACGGCGGCTGCGAACACGTCGATGTGATCGAACAGCTCGCCATCGACCGGGTGAAGGCCCTGTTCGGCGCGGAGGCGGCGAACGTGCAGCCCCATTCCGGCGCGCAGGCCAATGCGGCCGCCATGTTCGCCCTCCTGGAACCGGGTGACACCATCATGGGGCTCGCCCTGGCCCACGGCGGCCACCTCACCCACGGCATGCGCATCAACTTCTCCGGCAAGCTCTACAACGTGGTCCCGTATCACGTGAGCGAGCACAACCACCTGGTCGACATGGCCGAGGTCGAGGCCCTGGCACTCGAGCACCGGCCCAAGCTGATCGTTGCCGGGTGGTCCGCCTACTCACGGCAACTGGATTTCGCGGAGTTCCGGCGCATCGCCGACCTCGTGGGCGCCTACCTGATGGTCGACATGGCACACTTCGCCGGCCTCGTGGCAGCGGGGCTGCACCCGAACCCCGTCCCCTACGCCGACGTCGTCACCACCACCACGCACAAGACCCTCGGCGGCCCGCGCGGCGGGGTCATCCTGAGCAAGGAGGAGTATGCGCGCAAGATCAACAGCGCCGTGTTCCCCGGCCAGCAGGGCGGCCCGCTGGAACACGTGATCGCGGCCAAGGCCGTGGCCTTCAAGATCGCGGCGTCCGCCGGGTTCAAGGAACGCCAGAACCGCACGCTCGAAGGGGCCAGGATTCTCGCCTCCCGGCTCCTGAAGGACGACGTCGCGGCCGCCGGGATCTCGGTGGTCAACGGCGGCACCGATGTGCACCTGGTCCTGGTGGACCTGCGGCACTCGGAACTGGACGGACAGCAGGCCGAGGACCGGCTGCACCGGATCGGCATCACCGTCAACCGCAACGCCGTCCCGTTCGACCCCCGCCCGCCGATGGTCTCCTCCGGGCTGCGGATCGGCACACCCGCCCTGGCCACCCGCGGCTTCGGTGCCGAGGAGTTCACCGAAGTGGCGGACATCATCGCCTCCGCCCTGACCGCACGGGCCCCGGACAACGAACTCAGCGACGAAACCGTCGCCGAACTGCGCGGGCGCGTCAGCGCCCTGGCCGCAAAATTCCCCCTCTACCCGCACCTTGGCACCAGCGCAGCGGCGACCGGGCTTGAAGCAGAACTGATTGGAGCAGCACAATGACCACCGAACACCTTCCGGAGCACCCGGACTTCCTCTGGCGCAATCCGGAACCCAAGTCCTCCTACGACGCCGTGATTGTGGGCGGCGGCGGCCACGGTCTGGCCACGGCGTACTACCTGGCCAAGAACCACGGGATGACCAACATCGCCATCCTGGAAAAGGGCTGGCTCGCCGGCGGCAACATGGCCCGGAACACCACCATCATCCGCTCCAACTACCTCTGGGACGAGAGCGCGGCGATCTACGAGCACGCCCTGAAGCTGTGGGAGATCCTGCCGGAAGAACTCGAGTACGACTTCCTGTTCAGCCAGCGCGGGGTCATGAACCTGGCCCACACCCTGGGCGACGTCCGCGAAAGCATCCGCCGGGTCGGGGCCAACAAGCTCAACGGCGTCGACGCCGAGTGGCTGGACCCGCAGCAGGTCAAGGAACTCTGCCCCATCCTGAACATCAACGACAACATCCGCTACCCGGTCATGGGTGCCACATACCAGCCGCGCGCCGGGATCGCGAAGCACGACCACGTCGCGTGGGCGTTCGCCCGCAAATGCGACGAACTCGGCGTCGACATCATCCAGAACTGCGAGGTCACGGGCTTCCTCAAGGACGGCAACCGGGTGGTGGGCGTCAAGACCAACCGCGGCACCATCCACACCGAAAAGGTCGGTCTCTGCGCCGCAGGGCACAGCTCAGTGCTGGCGGAAATGGCCGGATTCCGGCTCCCTATCCAATCCC
Source organism: Arthrobacter sp. H-02-3 (assembly GCF_003097355.1). Lineage (GTDB taxonomy): Bacteria > Actinomycetota > Actinomycetes > Actinomycetales > Micrococcaceae > Arthrobacter > Arthrobacter humicola. The sequence continues at coordinate 213,008 of NZ_PYUI01000006.1, read as the reverse complement.
ATCCGCTCCAGGCGCTCGTCTCCGAACTCCATGAGCCCGTCCACCCGACGGTGGTCATGTCGAACCACGTGCACGTCTACGTCTCCCAGGCACACAAGGGCGAGCTCGTCATGGGTGCCGGCGTGGACTCCTACAACGGCTACGGCCAGCGCGGCTCATTCCACGTGATCGAACACCAGATGGCCGCCGCCGTCGAACTCTTCCCGATCTTCGCCCGGGCCCACGTGCTCCGGACCTGGGGCGGGATCGTCGACACCACCATGGACGCCTCCCCGATCGTGGGCACCACCCCGGTGGAAAACATGTTCGTCAACTGCGGCTGGGGAACCGGCGGGTTCAAGGGCACACCGGCCGCCGGGCTGACCTTCGCGCACACCATCGCCACCGGAACACCGCACCAACTCAACAAGCCCTTTGCCCTCGAGCGCTTCGAAACCGGCGCCCTGATCGATGAACACGGCGCCGCCGCCGTGGCTCACTAGAAAGAGGTACGGACATGCTCCTGATTTCCTGCCCCAACTGCGGCCCCCGGGATGAGACCGAATTCCACTACGGCGGCCAGGCCCACGTGCCCTACCCCGAAAACCCGGCAGAGCTCACCGACCGCGAATGGGCCGAGTACCTGTTCTACCGCGACAACACGAAGGGCGCTTTCGCCGAGCGCTGGCAGCACAGCACCGGCTGCCGTCAGTGGTTCAACACGCTCCGCGACACCGTCACCTACGACATCCAGGCCGTGTACCCGATGGGCCAGCCACGTCCCGACAGGGAAAACGCAGCCAAGGAAACCGCAGCCGCCGGAACCACAGCCCCCACCGTCATCCCCGCTTCCCCGGAAGGAACACTCAAATGACCGCTCAGCCGCAGCCCGCGCGTCTTGGCACCGGCGGACGCATCGACCGCAGCGTCACCTGGCGCTTCACCCTGGACGGCCGCGCGTACACCGGCCACCCCGGCGACACCCTCGCCTCCGCCCTGCTGGCCAACGGCCGGCACCGGGCTGGTGACTCCCTCTACGAGGGGCGGCCCCGCGGCATCATGTCCGCCGGCGTCGAGGAATCCAACGCCCTGGTCAAGATCGCCGCCCGGTTCCCGGGCCACGTGGCCGAATCCATGCTCCCCGCCACCACGGTGTCCCTCGTGGACGGACTCAGCGCCGAACTGCTTAGCGGCCTCGGCAAGCTCGACCCGGCCGAGGACCACGCCGAATACGACAAGAAGTACGTCCACACCGACGTCCTCGTGGTCGGCGGCGGCCCGGCGGGCCTCGCCGCGGCACGCGAAGCCGTCCGCTCCGGCGCCCGGGTCATCCTGATCGACGACCAGCCCGAACTCGGCGGATCGCTGCTGTCCGGATCCACCGATCCGGCCCTCACGGACACCATCGAAGGCCAGCCCGCGCTGGAATGGGTGGCCAATGTTGAAGCCGAACTGATCTCCGCGGCCGAGTGCACTGTGCTGAACCGCACCACGGCGTTCGGCTCTTACGACTCCAACTACGTCATCGCGGCCCAGAACCGGACGGACCACCTCCTGACCCCGGCCGCGCCCGGCGTGTCCCGCCAGCGGATTTGGCACATCCGTGCCAAGCAGGTCGTCCTGGCTCCCGGCGCCCACGAACGGCCCCTGGTCTTTGAGAACAACGACCGCCCCGGCATCATGCTCGCCTCCGCGGTCCGCACCTACCTCAACCGCTACGCCGTCGCCGCCGGGTCCCGGGTGGTCATCAGCACCACCAACGACAGCGCCTACGCCCTGGCCGCGGACCTGAGCGCCGCCGGCATCAAGGTTGAGGCCGTCGTCGACGCCCGTCCGCAGCTGAGCGAAACCGCCGCGGCAGCCGCCGCGGCCGGAACACGGGTGCTGATCGGCAGCGCCGTCGCCAACACCACCGGGCAGGAGCGCCTCCTCGGCGTCACCGTTCGGAGCATCAACGACGCCGGGGAGCTCACCTCGGGCGTCGAACAGCTTGCATGCGATCTGCTGGCCGTCTCCGGCGGCTGGTCACCGGTGGTGCACCTGCACTCCCAGCGCCAGGGCAAACTCCGCTGGGACGAGGACCTCGCGGCGTTCGTCCCCAACAGCGTGGTTCCCAACCAGCAGGTGGCCGGCTCCGGCCGCGGCAGCTTCGAGCTCGAGGACTGCGTGGCCGAGGGCATCTCCGCCGGGGCCGCGGCCGGCATCGCCGCCGGCTTTAGCTCCGCCGTCGAGCCCGTCGCCCCTGCGGCGCCGCGCGCGTCCGCCCCGACCCGCCAGCTCTGGCTGGTTCCCGGGCAGAAGGGCGGCCCGGAGGACTGGCACCACCACTTCGTCGACTTCCAGCGCGACCAGTCGGTAGCCGACGTCCTGCGCTCCACCGGGGCCGGCATGCGCTCGGTGGAACACGTGAAGCGCTACACCTCGATCAGCACCGCCAACGACCAAGGCAAGACCTCCGGCGTGAACGCGATCGGCGTCATCGCCGCTGCGCTGAAGCACGGCGGCGGGGAAACGGCGGGCATTGGGGAAATCGGCACCACCGCGTACCGGGCCCCGTTCACCCCCGTGGCGTTCGCAGCCTTGGCCGGCCGCCAGCGCGGCGAACTCTTCGACCCCGCCCGCCTGACCTCCATCCACCCCTGGCATGTCGCCCAGGGAGCGCTCTTCGAAGACGTCGGGCAGTGGAAGCGGCCGTGGTACTACCCGCAGGATGGCGAGGGCATGGACACCGCGGTCCTGCGCGAATGCGCGGCCGTCCGGGCGTCCGTGGGTTTCATGGACGCCACCACGCTGGGCAAGATCGAGATCCGCGGCAAGGACGCGGGCGAGTTCCTGAACCGCATCTACACCAACGCGTTCAAGAAGCTCGCCCCGGGCTCGGCCCGCTACGGCGTCATGTGCACCCCGGACGGGATGATCTTCGACGACGGCGTCACTTTGCGCCTGGACGAGGACCGCTTCTTCATGACCACCACCACCGGCGGCGCCGCCAAGGTGCTGGACTGGCTGGAGGAATGGCTGCAGACCGAATGGCCGGAACTGGACGTTCACTGCACCTCCGTCACCGAGCAGTGGTCCACCATCGCCGTCGTCGGACCGAAATCCCGCGCCGTCATCGCGAAGCTGGCACCGGAACTGGCGGCCGACGGCGGCCTGGACGCAGAGGCCTTCCCGTTCATGACCTTCAAGGAAACCACCCTCGCCTCCGGCGTCCGGGCCCGGATCTGCCGGATCTCGTTCTCCGGTGAACTGGCCTACGAAATCAACGTCCCGTCCTGGTACGGGCTGAGCACCTGGGAAGCCGTGGCAGCGGCCGGCGCGGAGTTCAACATCACCCCGTACGGCACCGAAACCATGCACGTGCTGCGTGCCGAGAAGGGCTACCCGATCGTCGGCCAGGACACCGACGGGACCGTGACCCCGCAGGACGCCGGCATGGAATGGGTGGTCTCCAAGGTCAAGGACTTCATCGGCAAGCGCTCCTACACCCGCACGGACGCCGCCCGCACCGATCGGAAACACCTGGTCAGCGTCCTTCCCGTGGACGGCACCATCCGCCTCCCCGAAGGCACCCAGCTCGTGGAACAGGGCATCACCGTCAACCCTGCCTACGGCCCCGTCCCGATGGAGGGGTTCGTGACCTCGAGCTACCACAGCGCCGCGCTGGGCCGGTCGTTTGCCCTGGCCCTGATCAAGAACGGCCGCAACCGCATCGGCGAAACCCTGGTGGCTGCCGCCGGAGACGAACTCGTGGACGTTGTCGTCGCAGAAACCGTACTTTTTGACTCTGAAGGGACCCGCAAAGATGGCTGACACAGCAGCACTCGAAAATTCCAAGAAGATCCAGACCCTCCGGAAGAGTCCGGCAGCGCTCCTGGCCGCAGCTTTTGAAGCGGGATCGGTTACAGGTGTCGTGGAGCTGCGCGAGGTGCCGTTCCTGACCATGGCGGGGCTCCGGATCAATCCGGCCGGCGACGCCGGGCAGCGGCTGGGCGCCCTCACCGGCGGCCTGCCGGCCGCTTCCGGGGAGGTCCGCAGCAGCGGCGACACCGCGGTACTGTGGCTGGGTCCGGCAGAATTCCTGCTCGTGGCGCCCGCCGAATCCCACGAAAGCCTGGGCGGCGAGCTCCCCCGGACGCTCACCGAATCACTGGGCGACGGCGAAGGCCAGGTGGTGGACCTCTCCGCCAACCGCACCACGCTCGAGCTCTCCGGTCCGCGGGCCCGGGCCGTGCTGGAAAAGGGCTGCGCCCTGGACCTGCACCCACGCGTCCTGAAGGCCGGGACGGCCCTATCCACGGAAATCGGCGGCATCCCCGCCATTCTGTGGAAGACCGGGGAGGAGACCTACCGGATCTTCCCGCGGGCATCCTTTGCGGAGTTCCTGGGCCGCTGGCTCCTGGACGCCATGCGCGAATTTGCGACTCCTGAGGTCCCCTGATGGCGCTCAGCGTCCTGGACCTGTTTTCTGTTGGCATCGGGCCGTCCTCCTCCCACACGGTCGGCCCGATGCGGGCAGCCAAGCGTTTTGCCGACGGACTGAAAAGCGACGGGCACCTGACCTCGACGACGCGGGTGCAGGCCGAACTGTTCGGTTCGCTCGGTGCCACAGGCCGGGGGCACGGTTCGGACAAGGCCGTGGTCCTGGGCCTGCAGGGCCAGGACCCGGAGACCGTGGACACCGGCACTGCCGATGACCAGGTGGCGGCCGCGGCCCTGGATGCGGAGCTGCGGATCGGCGGGGACCACCGGGTGGACTTCAACTGGGACGAGGACGTGGTCCTGCACCGCCGCATGTCGCTGCCGGCCCACCCCAACGGCATGACCTTCCGGGCGCTGGACCACTCCGGGGCGGTGCTGAAGGAGCGCAGCTACTACTCAATCGGCGGCGGTTTCGTAGTTGACGGCACAGCCCAGGGCGCCGACCAGGTGGTGGCCGACGACACCGTGCTGCCCTACCCCTTCAGCACGGCCGACGAGCTGCTGGAGATCTGCCGGCGCGAGCACATGTCCATCTCCGACGTCATGCTCGCCAACGAACTCGTCTGGCGCAGTGAGGCCGAGCTCCGGGAGAAGCTCCTGGCGCTGTGGGCGGTCATGCGCCAATGCGTGGACAACGGCTGCGCTGCCGAGGGAATCCTGCCCGGCGGGCTGAACGTCAAACGGCGTGCCCCGTCCCTGTTCCGGACGCTGGCGGCTACCGCCGTCAGCGCCGAGACAGACGCCCGGACCCCGTCCCTGGCCCAGGTGCCCGCCGACCCGCTGCTCGCCATGGAATGGGTGAACCTGTTCGCCCTGGCGGTCAACGAAGAGAACGCCGCGGGCGGCAGGATCGTCACGGCCCCCACCAACGGCGCCGCCGGAATCGTGCCCGCCGTGCTGCACTATTACGTCAAGTTCGTCCCCGGAGCCGACGACGACGGCGTCATCCGCTTCCTCCTGGCGGCGGCCGCCGTCGGGATCCTGTTCAAGATCAATGCCTCGATCTCCGGGGCCGAGGTCGGCTGCCAGGGTGAAGTGGGATCGGCGTGTTCCATGGCGGCGGCGGGATTGTGCGAGGTGCTGGGCGGCACCCCGGAACAGGTGGAAAACGCCGCCGAAGTCGGGATCGAACACAATCTCGGCCTGACCTGCGATCCCGTCGGCGGGCTGGTGCAGATCCCCTGCATCGAACGCAATGCCATCGCCAGTGTCAAAGCCATCAACGCCGCCCGCCTGTGCCTCCACGGCGACGGCAGCCACAAAGTCTCGCTGGACAAGGCGATCAAGACCATGCGTGAAACAGGAGCGGACATGAAGACCAAGTACAAGGAGACCTCCCGCGGAGGCCTCGCCGTGAACGTCGTGGAGTGCTGAACCGTGGAGACATCAAATAGCAGCGCGCCTGAATACGTTCTGACACTCGATTGCCCGGAAACGCGCGGCATCGTCCACGCCGTGTCGGGATTCCTGCTGGAACAGGGCTGCGACATCCTGGAAAGCAAGCAATTCGATTCGCAGCCGGACGACCACTTCTTCATGCGGATCCACTTTGCCTCGGCCGGGGATCCGGCCACCCTGGAGTCGCTGAGCGACGCTTTCGTGCCGGTAGCCGAAAAATTCGGCATGCACTGGGAGCTGCGCCGGCAGGGCACCAAGCGGCGGGTCCTGATCATGGTCTCAAAATTCGAGCACTGCCTCAACGATCTGCTGTTCCGGGCCCGCATCGGCGAGCTGCCCATCGACATCGTCGGCGTCGCCTCGAACCATCCGGACCACCGGGGCATCGTGGAATGGCACGGGATCCCTTTTTCCCACATTCCCGTCACGGCGGAGACCAAGGCGGTGGCCGAGGACGAACTCTTGAAACTGGTGGACGGCCTCGACGTCGAGCTCGTGGTGCTGGCTCGTTACATGCAGGTCCTCAGCGACAACCTCACGCGCCGGCTGGATGGTCGTGCCATCAACATCCATCACTCCTTCCTTCCCAGCTTCAAGGGCGCGAAGCCCTACCACCAGGCGCACGCCCGGGGTGTGAAGACAGTCGGCGCCACCGCCCACTACGTCAACGCGGAGCTGGACGAAGGACCGATCATCGCCCAGCAGGTCGTGGAAGTGGATCACACCTACGGGCCCGACGAACTCGTGGCTGCCGGCCGCGATACCGAGTGCAAGGCCCTCTCCAATGCCGTCCGCTGGCACTGCGAGGGACGCGTCTTCCTCCAGGGCAACCGAACAGTGGTGCTGCGTTAAATTCCGCGCCGCGCCGGCCTCCGGTTCGCGGCCGCCCGGTGGCTCCTGGCCTGCCCCCTCGCCTGTGGGGGGCAGGCCAGGAGCGTGCGGGGGCAGGTCAGGAGCGGCCGGCCGCGACGGTGTCCGTCATCAGCGCGCACATCTGGCGCAGCAGCGACGCGCGGTCCTCGGCCGACACGGCGTCCTGCGGGAGCCCGACCTTGAAGCCCGTGATCGGCAGTTCGCCGGCGGCGCGCAGGCACCGGGCGATTTCCCGGGCGTTGAGCAACGAACTTACCGGTGCTCCCTCGACCTCGACGGCAGGGAGGTGGGCATCAATCCATGGATAGCCGAATTCCGTCGCTTCGCCGGAGCAGCCGGAGAACATGAGGCCGCTGAGAACCCCCGCGTCGCGGGCATAGGCGATGTGCTCCGAGGCCGTGCGGCTCTGCCGGGTCTCGATCACGGACCGCGCCCAGTTTACGAGCATGCCAATCCCGTACCCCCGGACTTTGAGCGAACGGACGACGTCGACCTCCGCCTGGATGGAGAGGAACCCCTTTTCGGGATCCCGCCCCTGCCGGGGAGCGTCGCAGTGTTCCACCACGAGGGCCGTGCCGGACCAGTCCCAGTCCAGAATCTCCGCCAGGGACTCCGCGAAGGCCGGCGCCGCGCCCCGCCACGGCGGCGCGGAGTGCAGCGCCACCGCCTCCACTTGATGTCCTTGATCCCGCAGACCGGTGACGTACTCCCTGACGCCCGCCGTGAAGTCGATGGCCGCCCGCCGCCCGTCCGGGTCCACCGATGCGAGGCCGAAGTGCCGGTCCAGGCCCACCCTTTGCATGGTTCCCGGAATCGCCGTGACCACGGCCGACCACCCGGCGGGAGCTCCGGTCGGCCAGGGATCGCCGCCGGTTGCCCGGTAGGGAACCTCAAGGCCGCGGATAGCCGGGATCTGCGCTATCGCTTCGAAAAACTGCCTCTGTGTGAAGCCCTCCGGCTGGGCGGGATAGGCGCCGACGATCAGTGACATGATTCTCTCCTTTGGTTGGAACGCGGACCGGGTCTGGCTCCGGAGCTCGCCGCAAGGCGACGTGACGGGCCGGCCGGAGGCCCTCTCACGGGCCTTCCGCAGTCGCGTCCGTCACCGCTTGACGGGCCGGTGTGATGGCCCTTACAGTTTTTCCTACAAGCATCGGACGTCCTACATCCGATAAATATACTCGAATGGTGAGGCAAATCATGAGCAAGACAACAAAGAACTTGCCGCTGGTCAATGACGCCAGCCGCCGGAGCTTCCTCAAGCTGTCGGGCGCGCTGGGCGTGGCCGCGGCTTTCGCCACTTCCCTGTCTGCGTGCGGCGGGGCCGCCAGCACGACGGCGGGAGCGGCAGCCAACACCGCTCCGATCAACAAGGACCTCATCATCGAGGCAGGCATCTCCTACGCCCTGTCCACCGGCTTTGACCCGCTGTCCAGCTCCGGGGCAACTCCATTGGCGGCCAACCTGCACGTCTACGAGGGCCTGGTGGAACTCCACCCCGCCACCCGCGAGCCGTACAACGCCCTCGCCGCCGCCGACCCCAAAATGGTCAACCCCACCACCTACCAGGCGACCCTGCGCGACGCCGCCAAGTTCCACAACGGCACCCCGGTCACCGCCGAGGACGTCGTCTTCTCCTTCACCCGCGTCATGGACCCGGCCAACAAGTCGCTGTTCTCGCAGTTCATCCCGTTCATCAAGGACGTCAAGGCCATTGACGCGAAGACTGTCGAGTTCTCACTGAAGTACGCTTTCCCTGCCTTCCCCTCGCGCATTTCGGTCGTCAAGATCGTCCCCAAGGCACTCGCCAACTTCCCGCTGGGCTCCGACCAGCTCAAGGCGTTCGATGCCAAGCCCGTCGGCTCCGGCCCGTACAAACTGATCTCTGCCGTCAAGGACGACAAGATTTTGTTCGAGGCGAACCCCGACTACAACGGTCCGATGCCCGCCCTCGCCAAGGGCATGACCTGGCTGCTGCTCTCCGACGCCGCCGCCCGTGTCACGGCGATGCAGTCCGGCCGTGTACAGGCGATCGAGGACGTCCCGTACCTGGACATCGAGGGGCTGAAGTCCAAGGCCACGGTGGAATCCGTCCAGTCTTTCGGCATGCTGTTCCTGATGTTCAACTGCGCCAAGGCCCCGTTCGACAACAAGCTGGTCCGCCAGGCCCTGCACTTCGGCCTGGACAAGGACTCCATCATCAAGAAGGCCCTCTTCGGCAACGCCAAAGCCTCCAGCTCCTACTTCCAGGAAGGGCACCCCGACTACGTCAAGGCCAAGAACGTCTACGGCTACGACCCCCAGAAGGCCGCGGACCTGCTGAAGCAGGCCGGCGTCACCAACCTGGAATTCGAGCTCCTGACCACCGATACGGCATGGGTGAAGGATGTGGCCCCGCTGATGCTCGAATCCTGGAACAAGATCCCCGGCGTCAAGGTCACGCTGAAGAACCTCCAGTCCGGCGCGTTGTACACGGACCGGGTGGGCAAGGCCGACTTCTCCGTCGTCGCCGCCCCGGGCGATCCCTCCGTCTTCGGAAACGACGCCGATCTGCTGCTGAGCTGGTTCTACGCCGGCGACACCTGGATGAAGGGCCGGGCCTACTGGGCCGCCACGCCGGAACGCGCGACGCTCGTTGACCTCATGGCGAAGGCCGGTCAGTCAGCCCCGGCAGATGCGAAGAAATTGACCGGCGATATTGTGGATCTGGTGTCCGAAGAGCTCCCGCTCTACCCGGTCTTCCACCGACAGCTTCCCAGCGCCTGGGATGCCAAGAAGCTCAGCGGCTTCAAGCCGCTGCCCACCACGGGTGTCGGCTTCGTCGGCGTCGGCCGCACCGCCTGATTCCTCCCCCACCGCCGGTCCGGACGGGTCCCCCACCCGTCCGGACCGGCATGTCTTGCCACCCGTGCCGGCTGAGGCCGGGACAACCTTCCACGAATTCCGGAGACAACATTGGTCACAATATTGCGCCTGCTGGGCCGCAGGCTTGCGGCGCTGCCCCTGATGATCCTGGGCATTACCCTGCTGGTGTTCCTTGTCCTGCAGGCCGCCCCCGGTGACCAGGCGAGCAGCGCCCTCGGCGACGGAGCCAGCGAGGAAGCCAAGGAACAGTACCGCGAGAGCAACGGGCTCAATGATCCCCTGGTCCTGCAGTATTTCCGGTTCCTGGGCAAGCTGCTCCAGTTCGACCTCGGCGTCACCACGCCGCCGGCGAAATCAGTGGCGGCCATGATCGCGGCGGCCTTCCCGCTGACCCTTCAGCTGACCTTCCTCGGCGTGCTGATCGCCGTCGTGGTGTCCCTGCCGCTCGGGATCGCCGGCGCACTGTACCGGGACAAGTGGCCGGACCAGATGGTCCGGGTCTTCTCGATCGCCGCCGTCGCAACGCCGTCGTTCTGGCTCGGCATCCTGCTGATCCAGTGGTTCGCGCTCGGCACCGACCCCGCCTTTCCCTCCGGCGGCATCGCGGCGCCGGAATCGGGCTTCGGCGGGTGGCTGAACTCAATGACGCTCCCGGCCCTGGCCCTCGGCATTCCGGTCGCGGCCTCGCTGATCCGCGTGGTCCGCACCTCGATGGTCGAGGAACTGGACCGCGACTACGTCCGCACCGCCGTCGGCAACGGCGTCCCTTACTGGGAGGTCGTTTCGCGGAACGTGCTCCGCAATGCCCTGGTCACCCCGGTGACCGTGCTGGGGCTGCGGGTCGGCTATCTCCTGGGCGGCGCCGTCGTCATCGAAATGATTTTTGCCCTGCCCGGCATGGGCCAACTGATCCTCAACGGCATCACCAACCTCGACGTCAACCTGGTGCAGGGCGTGGTCCTGACCATCTCCGTCACCTTCGTGCTGGTGAACATCGCCGTCGACCTTCTGTACCTGCTCATCAACCCTCGAATCAGGACGGTCTGACCCATGCGCAGCAAACTCGCTGAACGCCTCAGCGCCCCGGGAGTCCGCTTCAAGGCCCTCCCGTGGAGCTCCCGGCTCGCCCTCGTCTTCCTGGTGGTCATCACTCTTGCCGCCGTCTTCGCGCCTGTCATCGCCCCGCACGATCCGCTGGAATCCTTCATTCCGGCGACCCCGCCCGGCGGGGAAAACCTGTTCGGCACCGACCGGCTGGGCCGCGACATCTTCTCGCGTCTGCTCTACGGTGCCCAGTCCTCCCTGATGATCGGCCTGGGCGCGGTCTCGCTGGCCGTCCTCGCCGGCGCCCTGCTCGGCTCCCTCGCCGCGACCTCCAGCAAGGGCGTCAACGAGGGCATCATGCGCCTCATGGACATCCTCATGGCCTTCCCCGGCATCGCCCTGGCCGCCGTGCTGCTGGCCGTCTTCGGCAACACCGTGCCCACCATCATCGTGGCCATCGCCGTGATCTACACGCCCCAGCTCGCCCGGGTGGTGCGCGCCAACGTGCTCTCCCAGTACGGCGAAGACTATGTCCGGGCCGCCCGGGTGATCGGCGCCGGCCGCTCGTACATCCTGCTCAAGCACATCGTCCGCAACACCGCGGCCCCGGTCCTGGTGTTCGCCACGGTGATGGTCGCGGACGCGATCATCCTGGAGGCCTCGCTGTCCTTCCTTGGCGCCGGCGTCCAGGACCCCGCCCCGTCGTGGGGCAACGTGATCTCCTACGGCCGCAACCTCGTCCTCTCCGGCGGCTGGTGGGCCACCACCTTCGCCGGCCTGACCATCCTGCTCACGGTCCTCGCCCTGAACATCCTGGCCGAGGGGCTCACCGATGCCATGGTCAACCCGAAGCTCCGCAAGGCTCCCGTCGTGAAGGACGACGACGGCTTCTCCTCCCCTGTCGCCGCCGTCGACGCCGAGATCGGCACGTCCGTGGCCCAAGGCTCCGTGGCGGAGCAACATGAGCTCGACGGCGTCCGCGACGCCGCCGGCGACGCCGTCCCGGAGGCCGGTTTTCCGCAGGGAAAGAACGTGGACCACGCCCTGTTGGGCGGCCTCCTGGACCGAGGACTGGATGGCGTGCTGGACAGGGAACTGAAGCTGCTCACCGCCGTCGAGGCCGCCCGCACGGACCGCCTCCCCCAGGTCCCGGACTCGGCCCGCACCGTCCTGGAAGTCAAGAACCTGTCCATCCGCTTCCCGGGCCGCTTCGGCGACACCGCAATCGTGGACAACGTCTCCTTTAGCGTCCGCGAGGGCGAAACCATGGGACTGGTCGGCGAATCCGGCTGCGGCAAGTCCATCACCTCGCTGGCCATCATGGGCCTGCTGCCCAAGACGGCCAGGATCTCCGGCTCCATCACCTTCGACGGCAAGGAGCTGCTGGATCCAGCCACCGGCAACAGCAGCGACAAAGCCTACGAGGGCCTGCGCGGCCAGCAGATCGCCATGGTCTACCAGGACGCGCTGAGCTCGCTCAACCCCTCGATGAAGATCAAGGACCAGCTGCAGCAGCTCACCCGCCGCGGCGGCCGCAAGACCCCCGCCGAACTCCTGGAACTGGTCAAGCTCGATCCCGTCCGCACGCTCGCCAGCTACCCGCACGAGCTCTCCGGCGGCCAGCGCCAGCGCGTCCTGATCGCCATGGCCCTGTCCCGCTCGCCGCGGATCGTCGTCGCGGACGAGCCCACCACCGCGCTGGACGTGACCGTGCAGCAGCAGGTCGTGGAACTGCTCAACGAGCTGCGCGAGCAGCTGGGCTTCGCCATGGTGTTCGTCAGCCACGACCTCGCGCTGGTGGCCTCGCTCGCGCACCGCATCACCGTGATGTATGCAGGGCAGGTGGTGGAATCCGCGCAGGCATCCGCGCTGCTGCAAAACCGCCAGCACGAATACACCCGCGGACTTCTCGGCGCTGTCCTCTCCATCGAGGCCGACGCCGAGCGGCTGCACCAGATCCCCGGTACCGTGCCCTCGCCCCGGGACTTCGCCGCCGGCGACCGGTTCGCCGCCCGCTCACTGCGGCCCGACGCCGACCCGGACCAGCGGCTCGTCCTGACGCCAGTTCACGAAGACAGCGACCACTACTGGGCCAGCCACCTCAAGGAGGACGCCAAGTGAGCACATCAACCGGCAAGCCCGTGATTGAACTCAAGAACGTCAAGGTCCACCACCGGGCCCGTACCGGCGGCCTGTTCCGCCCCAACATCGTCAAGGCCGTCAACGGGGTGGACTTCACCATCAGCCGCGGCGAGACCGTGGGGATCGTGGGTGAATCCGGTTGCGGCAAGTCCACCCTGGCGTCCGTACTGGTGGGGCTGCAGGCGCCCACCTCGGGTGAGGTGCTGTTCCACGGCAAGCCCGCCATCAAGCGCAACGCCGCCCTGCGCAGGGAATTCGGCCGCGCCGTGTCGGTGGTCTTCCAGGACCCGTCGACGGCACTGAACCCCCGGATGACCATCCAGGACATCCTCACCGACCCCCTCCAGATCCACGGGATCGGCACCGCGGCCACCCGGGCCGCAAAGGTCAAGGACCTCCTGGCCCTCGTCGGACTGCCGTATTCCGCCGCCGAGGTCACGCCCTCGCAGGTCTCCGGCGGCCAGCGCCAGCGCGTGGCCATCGCCCGGGCCCTGGCCCTGGATCCGGACATCATCGTGGCGGACGAGCCGACCTCGGCGCTGGACGTCTCCGTGCGGGCACAGGTGCTGAACCTGCTCTCGGATCTGAAGACCCAACTGAACCTCGGCATGGTCTTCATCTCCCACGACATCCAGACCGTCCGCTATGTCTCGGACCGGATCTGCGTCATGTACTTCGGCGAAATCGTGGAAGAGGGCCCCGCCGGACAGGTCTTCGACAACCCGAGCAACGACTACACCAAGAAACTGCTCGGCGCCGCGCCCAGCCTGCTGCACCCCTGATTCCTTCCCCTTTCCCCGTTTCAACAAACCATCATTGGAGTTACCTGTGTCTACCCAATTCCAGGGCGTTATTCCCCCGGTCGTCACCCCCCGCCACGCCGACGGCAGCATCGACACCGATTCGCTGAAGAACCTCACGCGGCACCTGATCGACGGCGGCGTGTCCGGCCTCTTTGTCCTGGGCTCCTCCGGCGAAGTCCCCTACCTGAGCAACGCCGAGCGCGAACTCGTCGTCAGCACCATCGCGGCTGAGAATGCTGCTGCTGGCGCAGCGAGCGTGCCGCTGATCGTCGGCGCCAACGAGCAGACGACCAACCGCGTCATCGAGGAGGCCCGGAAGGTGATCGACCTCGGCGCCGACGCGATCGTCGTGACCTCGATGTACTACGCGATCGGCAACGCGGAGGAGACGGAAACCCACTTCCGTACCATCCATGACGCCGTCAGCACGCCGATCTTCGCCTACGACGTCCCGGTCCGCACCCACTTCAAGCTCCCCACGGACCTGCTGGTGCGGCTCGGCCGGGACGGCGTGATCGCCGGCGTCAAGGACTCCTCCGGTGACGACGTCGGCTTCCGCCAACTCCTGCTGGCAGCCCGCGACATCCCCAACTTCGACATCTTCACCGGCCACGAGGTCGTAGTGGACGGCGCCCTCCTCGGCGGAGCCCAGGGCGTCGTCCCGGGCCTGGGCAACGTGGACCCCCGCGGCTACCGGAACCTCATGGATGCCGCGGCCGCCGGCGACTGGGCCAAGGCCACCGCCGAGCAGGACCGCCTCGCCGACCTCTTCGAGATCGTTTACACCCCCAACGGCCGGGTCTCCGGCGGCGCGGCCGGGCTTGGCGCCTTCAAGACCGCCCTCCAGCTCATGGGCATCATCGAGTCCAACACCATGAGCACGCCCATGCCGTCCCTGAACGAGGACGAGACCACCGCCATCAAGGTCATCCTCGAACGCAACGGCCTGGTCTAGGCACCGGCCGCCACGCCCGCACGGACACAGGACTGAGGAGGAACATGGCGCACGCTATCGGGATTGACCTGGGCGGCACCAAGACGGCGGCCGGGGTGGTCTCCGCGGACGGCGAACTGCTGTTCTCGGAGACCACTCCGACGCTCAGCCGCGCCGGCGGCGAGGCCGTCCTGGACGCCACCGCGGCTCTGGTGGCCGGGCTCAGGTTGCGGGCGGCGGCGGATGGATTCTCCATCACCGGAGTGGGGGTCGGCTCGGCAGGCGTGATCGACGCCGGTCGAGGTGTGGTGGTCTCGGCAACGGACGCCATCCACGGCTGGGCCGGGACCCCTCTCACGGAAGGCCTGGCACGGCGGCTGGGGATCCCCCCGGGCGCGGTCCGTGCGGTCAACGACGTCCATGCCCACGCGCTCGGCGAGGCCTGGCAGGGGGCGGCGGCCGGGACGGCGAGCTCGCTGCTGATCGCCTTCGGAACCGGCGTTGGCGCCAGCCTGGTGCTCGGCGGCCGGCCGGTCCTCGGCCACCGGTATGTCGGCGGTCACGTCGGGCACATCGCCTCCCCTTACGCGTATGCCGACGGCGGCGCACTGCCCTGTTCCTGCGGCGGTGAAGGTCACGTGGAGGCCGCGGCCTCCGGTCCGGCCATCCATGCGGCGTTCCTGCGCCTGGGCGGATCCCCCGCCGTCCCGGACACCCGGGCGGTGTTCGCGCTGGCGCACGACGGCGACCCTGCGGCCCGCCACGCTGTCCGCACCGCCGCCGAGGCCGCCGGCCAGGCGGCCGGGGGCCTGGCCAACGTCCTGGACCCCGAAGTCCTGGTGATCTCCGGCGGACTGGCCGACGCCGGCGACCTCTGGTGGAATCCCATGAAAGCCGCCCTGCGCCGGGAACTGCTGGACCCGCTGGTCCGCGTGCCGGTGCTCCGGGCCACGCTGGAAAACTCCGCAGCCATCGTCGGTGCCGCACAGCTAGTCTTCAACTGACCGTTCCCGTCCGCTCACACCGGACCGCCGAGAAACACAGAAACCAGGCACCATGATCCTGACCCCCACGGGCCTCGAATCCCTCCGCTCCCAGCTCATCGTTTCCTGCCAGGCCTACCCCGGGGAGCCGATGCGGGATCCCCGCACCACTGCGCAGATGGCGGCATCGGCCGTCATCGGCGGTGCCGCGGCCGTCCGGGTCCAGGGGCTGGCCGACGTCCAGCACACCCGCGCCGCCGTCGAGGTCCCGGTCATCGGGCTTTGGAAGGACGGCCACGACGGCGTCTTCATCACCCCGACGCTGCGGCATGCCCTCGCCGTGGCCAACGCCGGCGCCCACGTAGTGGCGATCGACGGCACCCGCCGGCACCGCCCGGACGGGCTGAGCCTGGCCGCCACAGTTGCCGGGTTCCGCGCAGACTCCCACGCCCTCGTCATGGCGGACTGCGCCTCCTACGATGACGCCGCAGCCGCCGTCGACGCCGGCGCGGACCTGATCGGCACGACGCTGGCCGGTTACGACGGTCAACGCCCGAAAACCCACGGCCCCGACCTCGAACTGCTGGAGCAGATCGCCGCCGCCGGCCTTGGGAAGCCGCTCATCGCCGAAGGCCGCATCCACACCCCGGACCAGGCCCGCCAGGCGCTCGACGCCGGCGCCTACGCGGTCGTCGTCGGCACCGCCATCACCCACCCGGCCACCATCAGCGGCTGGTTCGCCACCGCACTGCACTCCTGAGGACTGTCCCGATGCCGGAATCCCGCGACCCCGCCTCTGCTCCCGCCTACCTCCTCCGTGGCGCCCTCCTCAGCAACGGTGCCGCTACCGCGGACGCCGTGGTGGCAGTGTCCGGCGGCCGGATCGCCTACGCCGGACCCGGCAGCGGCTTTGACGCCGCGCAATTCCCGGGCGCGGCGGAGCTCCCGCTGCCGCCCGGCGCGTCACTGCTTCCCGGGCTCGTGGACATCCACTGCCACGGGGCGGCAGGCGGCGGATTCCCCACCGGGGACAGCCAGGCCTGCCGGGAGGCCGTGGACTTCCTGCACCGCAGCGGGACCACCAGCCTGCTCGCTAGCCTCGTCACCGCCTCCGGCGAGGAGCTGCTGCGGTCGCTCGGCATCCTCAAGGTCCTGGCGGCCGAGGGACTCATCGCAGGCGTCCATTCCGAGGGCCCGTTCCTCTCCACCGCCCGCTGCGGCGCCCAGAATCCGCTCTGGCTCCGGGACCCCGATCCTGAACTCCTGGGGCACATGCTTCAGGCCGCGGGCGGAACCCTGCGGACCATGACGTACGCCCCCGAACTGCCCGGCGCCAGTGAACTGCTCCGGATGCTCGCGGACCACGGCGTCACCCCCTCGCTGGGCCACACCGACGCCGACGCCCGGCTGGCGGCCGCCTCGCTGACGGAAGCCGCCGACCTCATCGGCAGCGCCGCAGCGGGCGGGCGGTTCGGTCCGCAGGCCCGGCCCACGGTGACGCACCTGTTTAACGGCATGCCGCCGCTGCATCACCGGAGCCCCGGGCCGGCTGGCGCGAGCCTGCGGCTGGCGGCCGCCGGCACCGTCGTGGTCGAACTGATCGGCGACGGCGTCCACCTCGACCCGGAGACGGTCCGGATGGTGTTCGAGGTGGTTGGGGCCGCGAATATCGCGCTGGTGACGGACTCCATGGCGGCCACAGGACTGCCCGACGGCGACTACGAACTGGGACCCTCCGCGGTGGTGGTGCACGACGGCGTAGCCACCCTGAGAAGCAACGGCGCCCTCGCCGGGGGCACGGCGACCCTGCTGGAGGTTGTCCGTACCACCGTCGCGGCAGGGGTGGATCCTGCGGAGGCCGTTCTGGCGGCGACCCTGGTTCCTGCCAGCGTCCTGGGCCTGGAAAACGAGATCGGCGCCCTCCGGACAGGAATGCGCGCCGATATCCTCGCCGTCGACGCGGATTTCGAACTGGTGAGGGTCCTGCGCGGCGGCCGGATTCTGGACGCGTCCGCCTGACCGGGTGCGGATGCCGCCGCGCAGGGTGGCATTCGGTCTTAGGCGACGGCTGCCCCGGCACGCACCTTGACTATTCCGGGCCCGCGGAGGGATCCTGCCGGGACGTCCGTAAGCCGGGCGGCCGCGGCCTCGTCCGCCACCACCGTGACATGCGGGTGCAACTGCAGTACCGAGGCCGGGCACTCGGGCGAAACGGGACCGGCAAGTGCCTCGCGGAGGATGTCGGCCTTGTCCGCCCCGTTGACCACCAGCAGTAGCTGCCGGGCTTCAAGGATGGTTCCCAGGCCCTGAGTGATGCACCGCTCCGGGACGTCGTCAGGGCTGTCAAAATAGCGGGCATTCGCCTGGCGCGTGCGCTCGGTCAGCAGTTCCACCCGGGTCCGGGAATCCAGGGCCGAACCCGGTTCGTTGAAGGCCAGGTGCCCGTTGTGTCCGATCCCCAGGATCTGGACGTCGATTCCGCCGGCCTCGGCGATCGCGCGGTCATAGTCACGCGCAGCGACGTCGGGGTTCTCGGCGCCGCCGTCGGGAACGAAGACGTTGGCGGGGACAAGGTGCAGCCGTTCGGTCACTTCGCGGCGAACCACCTCGGCGTAGCTCTCCGGATGGCCCGCCGGCAGCCCGACGTACTCGTCCAGCGCGAAGCCGCGGATACCGGACATGTCCAGCCCATGGCCGGCAAGGGCCACATACACCGGCAGCGGCGAGCCGCCGGTGGCCACGCCGAGAACGGCGTCGGGACGGCTGCGGATCACGGCGGCCAGGATGCCGGCAGCAACGGCCCCGGTTCCCTCGGCGTCGGGCACTACAAAGATTTCCATCATGAGTGGCGCTTTCTGTGGTTCCTAATGCGTCGCGGCCCGCCTGCACGAGCTGGTCGGCGGTCCGGCTAACGGGCAGCGACGTCCTTGAGTTTTTGGCGGATGCCGTCGAAGTGGCGCTGCAGGCGCTCGGAGGCCAGGGTCTTGTTCTTCTCGGCGACGGCCTCGAAAATTTCCCGGTGCATACGAGCCTGCTCCGGGAGGTTGACCGGGCCGGTTCCCAGGGCCTGGTGGATCTGGCGGTACACCTTCCAGAACACGTCCATGAGATTAATCAGGAGCTCGTTGTTCAGGGGCGCGTAGAGGCCACGGTGGAATTCCGCGTCCAGTTCGGCCAGCGCTTCCCCGGCAGCCGCGGCTGCTTCCATCTGCTCCAGGGTGCCGCGGAGCTGGCCGAGGTGCTCGTCGGTCATGAGGTCGATCGCGGAGCCAATGAGGCCCGATTCGAGCGCCTGCCGCACGTCGATGAGCTCCATCGCTTCCTCGCCCCTGTGGCGCAGCGACAGCCGCCCGCGGAAGGCCAGGCCATCGGTGAGTGCGGTGAAGTTGTTCGGTGCCACGAACATGCCAAAGCCGTGGCGGATCTCGATCACGCCCAGCGCCTGAAGCACCTTCAGCGACTCCCGCACAGTGTTGCGCCCGACGCCCAGAACCGCGGAGAGCTCGCTTTCGGTGGGGAGTGCATCCCCAACGTCCAACCCTTGTTCTAGGATGAGGTCCATAATGCGTGTCTGCAGCGCATGGGACCTGATTTGAGCGCTGAAACGGGCCGGCGACACTACTCGGGATTCGATGCTCACGACACTCTCCTTCTGGCCGCAGCCGGGATCGGCCACTCCTACCTCCAGCTTACAGGAGATGGGACGTCCAATGTCCTTTTGTTGCCGCGAGTGTGGAGAATTTTCGCGAGGCGCCTGCGAAAGAGGCGCCGGGCGGCACGTTGGTGGCGGGTTCCGACCCGAATTCCGGAGCCCGCCACCCTTGCACCCTTTGGGGCTGCCAGACCCAGAGCCCTTGACCCTTAGAGCTTTTGGCCCTTCGGCGTGATCTGGAGCCTGTCGAAGGTGACTTGCCGGCCGAGCGAATCGAGCACCACCACGTCGTCGCGGCCGTTCTTCAGCTCGTCCGGCAGAATGATGTCAACGGTGTTGTCCTTCCCCGGGAACATCCAGCCAAGCCTGTAGAGGCTCTTGTTGAGGTAGACGTAGTACCACTGACCGTGCTCAAGGTTCCGGAGGGTCATTTTCTGTCCGGTCCGGTACTTTGCGTCGGTGCCCAGGTCCGTCGGGGCAGCCAGACCGTCGAGATCCTGGGTTCGGAGGCCCGGCGTGGCCTCGGGCCGCGCGGGCTGTGCGAGCAGGGCGAGTGCCCCCCGCGTGACCTTGAGTTCGACACTCTTTGCCCCGTTCCTGGCAGTTGCGGTGAAGGTCGCGGCGGACAGTTCGCCGGCAGCGACGTCGGCAGCCGTCAGGATGTAGTCCTGGCTCCTGGTGACGGTGGAGCCGGAGGCGAATACCGGTTCGGACATGCCCATCTCCGGCGCCTCCAACGCGGTCAGCCCGACGTTTCCGGCATTGCCGAGGGTATAAGTGAAGGTGACTTTCTCTCCGGGACTGGCGTAGCCGTCGTCGTTCGAATCCTCCCAGGAGGCCGTGGCAGTGCCTTCGAGCAGGGCGTTCCTGGCAATCAGGTCCACCTCGCCGCCGTCGACGTCGAGTACCCGCGGGCTCTGTCCGGCTGCCGTAAGCGTCCACGACGTGCGGGGCACGAAGAAGCCCTGGTCCACTTCGGCCTGGGTCACGGTGTGCCGCGGCGTGGTGCAGCTGTATTTTCCGGCCGGCGCCAGGTTGCGCCACCGGCAGTTGCCGGCGCCTTCAGGGACCAGCGGTGAGAAGTTTCCGGCAGT
Organism: Arthrobacter sp. H-02-3; assembly: GCF_003097355.1. Classification (GTDB taxonomy): domain Bacteria; phylum Actinomycetota; class Actinomycetes; order Actinomycetales; family Micrococcaceae; genus Arthrobacter; species Arthrobacter humicola. Next base: position 192,759 of record NZ_PYUI01000006.1, on the reverse strand, counting down.
CGGCGTAACCGTGGTGGTCAGCGGACCGCTGTTTACGACCGCAAACGTGTAGGGCACCTGCTCCCCGGCAGTGTAGGGCTGCAGTGTCAGATCCCTGCCGGCGTCGCTGCGCTGCCCGGTAATGTCGGCCGCGGGCAATCCGTCGCGCAGCGGGACTGCGGAGCCGTTGAACACCACCGTCTGCGTCAGGGTCGGCGTGGCGGATGCTGTCACCGTGAACGTCGCCTGGGGTGTGAAGTAGCCGCGTGAGATGTCCTCGGCCGTCACGGTGTGCCTGGCCGTGGTGCAGCTGTAGCTGGAGCCGGCCGGGAGGTTGTTGTACCGGCAGTTCGGCGCGGTCGGCGGGAGATAGCCTGCCTCGAAACTGCCGGCGGCGGGGACGGCATTCGAGGTCACGGTGCCGGTGTTTTTGACGGTGAACGAATAGGACAGCACGTCGCCGGCGGCGTAGGGCGAGTTGATGACATCGCGGTCCGGGGCCGTGCCGGTGATGCCCAGCCCGATCTGCTGGGCCTGGGGCGCCGTCGCAACGAACGCAGACTGGGCAACCCTACCGTCGGCCGCGGTGAACGCTGCGGTGAGATTCTGCGCACCCGAAGCCCCGACCGGGGCGGTCAGGTTCACGCTGACCGTGGCAAAGGTGCCGGGGGCGACGTCGGGAACCGGCACGGTGGTTGCAGACCAGCCCGCGGGGGTGAGAATCGTGGCGGACGCTCCGGAGAGCACGGCGCTCTCCTGGTTTGTCACCGTGACGGCGACAGCCTTGGTTGCGCCGGGGGTCACGGTCTGTGCGGCGACGCCGAGAGGGGCGCAGACGTAGTTGAGCCACTCATCGTTGAACTTCGCGAAGGGAATGTTGTCGGTGTAGTTGGCCTCGTACAGCACGCCGAACTGTCCGCCCTCCAGGCGGGTGACGGTGGAGTAGGCCGAGAATCCGGAGCGGAGGGTGCGCACGCCGGGCCATGTCGCCCCGTCGTCGCAGGAGACCCTGGCGGAGACGTTTTCCCGCGCTGTCTTGGAATTGGCGTTTGTGAAGATCAGCTTCCTGGCGTCGGCAGATCCCGCCGGGGCATCGGGGAACATTCGGGCGATCGAGCCGTTGTTGGCCGGGTCCGGCAGTTCGGTGTCCTGGGTGACGGGACCGTAAGTGGCGCCGCCGTCGTCGGAGACGGCAACTTTTCGATACCCTCCGTTGGCACTGTCACGGGAGTTGAGCATGACCCGGCCGTCCGAAAGCTCAACCGTCTTGTTCTCGTCCATCGCGGCGCCCACCGGGGTGCCCTTCTGCCACGTGGCGCCGTGGTCGTCGGAGAAGACACTGTAGGCCTGGAATGCCTGCGTGCCATTGGCCTGCTGGACCTGTCCGGAGTACTGCTGGATGAGGCGTCCCTTGTGGATTCCGTATTTCAGTTGGATCCCCTCCCCCGAGGCAGCGAAGTTGGCACGGACGTCGCCCGGCTGGGGGTTCGTCCGGCTCGTCCCGGGCTTGGTCACGTTGGTGATGAGTCGAGGGGAGCTCCAGGTCTGCCCGCCATCGTCCGACTCCACAACCGCCGACGAGATCACCGAGCGGTCGGCGTCGTCATTGCCAAAGACGCTGGCACCGAAACCCTGGTCCTTGGAGTAGACGAAGAACGCGAAGACTTTTCCGGCTTCAGAGTCGTAAACGTACGACGGATCGCTGTAGCCAAACTTCAGGCCTGTCGCGTCACCGACATGACCGGCGGCAATCACTTGAAGCGGGCCCCACGTCTGCCCGCCGTCGGTACTGCGCCGCTGCACGATTGAGTTTGGGTTTGGCGCATCGGCCGAGCTCCCGGGCCGGCCGTCCCATGCCGCCAGAACTACCCCGCCGCCGAGGTACGTCAGCGCAGGGATCCGGTAGAAGAAATTGCTGGGAGTGCGATCTGCGGCGAGATTCGATTCGGAGAACGCGCCAGGACCGTCGGTCGGCGTCGTTGGCGGGATCGGAGCGGCGCTTGCCGGCACACCGGATCCGGCGACCAGGCACAATCCAAGGATGCCGGCGACGGCACATGCCCCTGGCCGGGGAACGCGGGCTTTCGTGCGTGACTTCACATCTAACCTCTCATTGGTACGGAGACTTGTCAGCGCTCAACGAACCGGAACATCAGCGCATCCCACATTCGATATAGAACGTCCTACAACCATAATGTGTAGTGGCTCACATATCCATCGTGTGGGGGAAATCTGGTGATCGGACGTAGGATCACCTTCGGACCGTACGCCTCACATCTGGAGAACTCATGCCCCTCTTCGACATGCCGTTGGATCAGCTGCGCAACTACACCTCATCCGCCGTCGAACCCGAAGACTTCGACGACTTCTGGGACCGGACCATTGCCGAGGCCCGCCAATTCCCGCTGGACGCCGTCTATGCCCCGGCAGAGAACCACCTGAGCGTCATTGACAGTTTTGACGTCTCCTACGCGGGCTTCGGCGGGGCCCGGATCAAGGGCTGGCTGCACCTGCCGGCAAACCGCGACGCCGGGAGGGCGTTGCCTGTGGTGGTGCAGTACGTCGGCTATTCGGGCGGCCGCGGGCTGGTCCAGCAGGACACCAAGTGGGCGCAGGCCGGGTATGCGCACTTCATCATGGACACCAGAGGCCAGGGCTACGGCGGCAGCCTGGGCGAGAGCGCGGATCCGCACCCGTCGGCCGGAGACGTTGCCTACGCCGGGCTGATGACGCGCGGCCTCTCCTCCCGGGAGGACTACTACTACCGCCGCGTCTTCGTCGACGCCTTCCGGGCCATCGAAGCCGTGCAGAACCATCCCGAGGTGGATGCTTCGAAGGTGCTGCTGGCCGGCCTGAGCCAGGGCGGAGGCTTGGCCATCGCGGCCGCCGGATTGGCGGCCGGGCGCCTGGACGGCGTCTTGTGCACCATGGCCGATGTGCCGTTCCTGCAGGACTTTCCGCGCGCCGTCGACATCGCCCCGCGCGGGCCCTACCTGGAAGTCGCCGGCTTCCTGGCCCGCCACCGGGACCGTTACGAGCCCGCGCTTGCGGTCCTGAACTATTTCGACGGCGTGCACCTGGGCCGGCGCGCCACGGCGCCGGCGCTGTTCTCGGTGGCGCTGATGGACGACGTCTGCCCGCCGTCGACCGTCTTTGCAGCGTACAACGCCTATGGCACGGGCGAGGCGGCAGGGCCGGGCGCGCGTATGGGTGAGGCAGCCCCGCGGGCTGTCCCGGCGAAGGCCATTGAGGTGTACCGCTTCAACAACCACGAGGGCGGCCAGGAACACCACTGGGTTAGCCAGCTCCGCTACGTCGCGGAACTTCTGGGCCGCTAAGTGCTTGTCTTGCTAGCAGCTCCCGGGCAAGCCGTCCGGGGGCTGCGCTGGCCGGGTTATTCCCGGGTGATGGGCAGTTTGGTCGCTTTGGACTCGGCCAAGGCGCGCTCCGGTACAGGCGTGCGGACTTCGAGGACTCCGTCTTTGTAGGTGGCTTTGATGTCTTCCTCTTTCACGTCCGCGGGCAGCGGCAGGGTGCGGAGGAAAGAGCCGTACCGGAACTCGGACCGGTAGCTGTCCTTGCCCTTCTCTTCCTTTTCTTCCTTGCGCTCGGCGCGGATCTGGAGGGCTCCGTCAACCACCGAGACGTCGATGTCCTTGTCCGGATCCAGCCCGGGCGCTTCGGCCCGGATAACAAGGGTGTTGCCGTCAAGGAACTCCTCGACGCGGATCGGCATCGGCTGGTTTTCTTCCTGGAAGAATCGGTCCATGAAGTCCATCAGATCCGACGGTGACCTGCGGAACGCGTCAAACGGGCTGGTACGGGATGTGTCCGGCCAGCGGTGGAACGGTGACCACTTATGCAAATCAGACATGGCAGATCCTCCGGAGAGTTGCGGTTGATTGCCCCTATACGGGCCGACACCTCCAGTAGACGCCCGCGGACCGGCGCCGGGCAGGGACTAAAGACCCACCCCAAGAACCCGACGGCACCACCCGGAATCAGCCAGCGGGGCGCGCGACCGCTATCCTGCAAATTCCTGCCCCTGAGCACGGGCCGGCGGCGGCTGCGGAAGCATCGCGCCGTCCGGGTTGTTGTTCTTGTAGTGGGGAAGACACAACCTCCGGAAAGGAGTCCGCCATGATTCGCATCGCTATCGTGCTGGGCAGTACTCGGCCCGGACGCCTCGGAAAGGCCGTCGCCGACTGGGTGACTGCACGGGCGTCAGAACGCGGCGATGCCACCTTTGAGGTCCTCGACGTCGCCGATTTCCGCCTTCCGATCCTGGACGAGCCACTGCCGCCCTCCTTCGGCCGGTACAGCCACCCGCACACGAAGGCCTGGTCCGAGGCGGTCGCCGGATTCGACGGCTACATCTTCGTCACCGGCGAGTACAACCACTCGATCCCCGGGGCACTGAAAAACGCCTTGGACTACTTGTACAAGGAGTGGAACAACAAGGCGGCCGGGTTCGTCAGCTACGGAAGCAGCGGCGGCATCCGCGCCGTCGAACACCTCAGGGGAGTTGCCGGCGAGCTGCAGTTGGCAGACGTCCGGGCCCAGGTGGCACTGCCCTTTGCCACGGAGTTCGAGAACTACCGCACCCTGATCCCTACTGCGGCCGCGGAGAAGACTCTGCAGATCTTGTTCAATCAGGTCATCGCCTGGGCCGGCGCCCTGAAGGTCCTCCGCCCGGACCAGTCCCACGGCGACGAACCCGGAATCGCCGCCTGACCCCGTGCAGGGCCCTTTGCCTAGGCCGGGCTCTCCACCCTCCGCCGCCGACGACGGACGGGCGGAGAGTCCCCGGCGTGTGGCACCGGGGTATTCGGGTTGGGCTGGGGCGCTTCCGGACCCGGGACGGAAACGGGAACGAGGACATGGACCGTGCCGCCGGCCGGTTCCCGCGCAGGGCCGCCCGCGACGCTCCGAAGATAGTCCAGGGCGCCCTCTTCACTGAACCCGTAGTCCCGCACCAGCGTCCTTAAAGCGAGGCCGGCCAGCACCCGGGAAAGCTGTGCCGAGGATAGATCGGCACTCCCGGCGTACCTGAGCATCATCTGCTGGACCAGGAGCAGCGCCCCGGACACCTGGCGGGCCAGCCGCACCGCTGCAGTGATGTCCGCACTGGTGAAAGCATGGGGCCCCGGAGCATAGAGGTTCACCGCGGCACGGAAGCCCTCCGCGGGTACCAGCGGAACGGATACGAGCGACCGGACTCCCTCGGCAGCTGCGGTGCTGGCATAGCCGGGCCAGCGGCGCTCCAAAGAGGTGTCCCCCATGATCACAAATTCCCCGCTGCGAACCGCCGCGCGCGCCGGCCCGTCGTCGAAGGAGCGCTGCGCTTCGTCCGCCGCCCGCGACAGTGCACTGCCCGCGATTAGCGTGATGGTTTCCCCGGACCGGAGGAGTGTGATCGCCCAGCTGATCCCACGGCCGGGACCGCCGATGTCGCGGACGAGCCCCGTGACGACTTCGCCGAGGAATGCACCGATATCCGGGTCGTTGAAATGCACGTCCCAGAACGCGGCATGCGGATCCCGCCTGCCGTCTGCTGCAGTTCCTTGGGTCATGTTCCACGCTCGAGATCGAAGCACGCAGCTCACTGCTGAACCGATGAAAACAGCATACGTCCGCGCGGGCACCGCGGCGCCACCCAATCTGTCAGCGCCCAAGATCCCCTTCAACGGCCGCGCCGCGGCGGCCCAGGGCAGCACTTGCGTGCCGCCCTGGACCGCCTGCCCCGGCTTCAACACCAGTCGCGGACGACCCCTTCCGCCGTGGCACCACCATTCTTACCCGCGGCCGACCGGTCCCAAAAGAGCCATTGTGCCCTGCCGGGGCTTTGGTTGGGCGACACCCCATTTCACCCCCGGCGGATGAGGTCCATGCCCGCGTCGGGGCACACGATGAAATATGGCCTCCGATGCGCGGAGGCGACACCCAGCGGGGAGAGGATCTTCCAATGTCGAAACCCCACCCAATTCTCTTCGGATCCATCGCACTCGGGACCGCCGTCGCACTGCTCACCGGATGCAGCCCCGCCAGCACACCCGCGGGCACTTCCAGCGCGCCCGCGTCCGCCTCAAGCCCGCCGCCGAGCACGTCACAGGTCTGCGCTGCGGCCGATGCCCACGCCGCGGCGCTGACAAACTTCAAGGACACGCTGACACCTGATGCCACGATCGAGCAGGTCCGTTCGGCCCAGGAACAAGTCACGAAGACCTACGACGATCTCGTCAAGGCGACCGGTGACCTCGCCCAACAACGGGCGGACGCCGTCAAGGCGGCCGAAGCCAAGTTCAACGACGCCGTCAAAGCGGTGCCTGACGACGCAACTTTGACCCAGGCGACTAATTCCCTCCGCGACGATGCCGCGAACGTCCAAGCCGCCATCACTGACCTCCGGGCTGAGGTCAAGTGCTAATGCGCTGACGGCGCGGGGCAGACGGCATTGGCCTGGCGGTCAAGCGGGCGAAAGGTCCACGGGGATACAGGAACGGCAGGCTGCGTTGCGACTGCAGCCTGCCGTTCAAACGGAGTTGATTACTTTGTCGGGGCCACGGATCAGCCGATGCGCGTGCGGGAGCGCAGGACGGGCGCGAAGAACGCGGCGAGCTCCGCCGTCGCCGTCAGCGGCAGGACGTTGGCCACGTACTGGTCCGGGCGCACCACCACGATGACGCCGCCGCGGTCGACGCCGCGCAGCTCGAAGATGTCCGACGCCGGATCGGTGCCGTAGACCTTCTCAAGGTACGGGAGCTTGAACGGCCCGACCTCCGGCTTGAACACCGCCGGCACCGCGCCAATGTCGATGCCCGTGCGGTCCTGCTGGTAGATGACCTTGACGTCGAACCAGGCGTCGGCGTCGGCGCCCTCCGGCGTGGCGGCTAGCGGCGAGTCCGGCGCGCTGGCAAGCCACGCGGCCAGGTCCGTCGTCGGCGACGGTGCTCCCGACTGTTGTCCTGGCGCTGCCCCGTCGGCGAAGACGTAGATGCGCCACCGGCCGTCCGCCGTGGCCTGGTGGCCGAGCTGGACCGGATTAGTGTCGCAGACGCGCACAACCGGGGCGGACTTGAAACGCTTGCCCACAGGAAAGCCGGTGGCCAGGTTCTGGTGCGCCGCCTCGGCGACGATCATCGACGGCGAGTACTCGGTCATGAAGCCGGCGGGGAACTCGGCGGTGCGCACGTAGAAGTCCTCGAGCTCAGAGGGGCTCTCGAACTCTTCGGGCTTCTTGGCCATGAGCGTCGACCACACCTTGTCGAAGTCAATGAGGTCCTTCGCGACAACCTGGCGCTCGGCTGAGTAGGTGGAGAGCAGGCTGACCGGGCTGCGGCCCTCGAGCACGTGGCCGAGCTTCCATCCGATGTTGAAGCCGTCCTGCATGGAGACGTTCATGCCCTGGCCGGCCTTGGCGCTGTGCGTGTGGCAGGCGTCGCCGGTGATGAACACGCGCGGCGTGCGGGTGCCGAGCTCCTCCGGGAGGACGTCGTCGAACCGGTCGGTGAGGCGGTGGCCGACCTCGTACACACTGTGCCAGGCCACGTTGCGCACGTCGAGCGTGTACGGGTGGATGATCGCGTTGGCCTTGGCAATGATCTGCTCGATGGTGGTCTTGCGGACGGCCCCGTTGTCATCCTCGGCGACCTCGCCGAGGTCGACGTACATGCGGAAGAGGTGGCCGCCCTCGCGCGGGATGAGCAGGATGCTGCCACCGTCATGGGACTGGATGGCGCATTTGAGGCGGATGTCGGGGAAGTCCGTGGAGGCGAGCACGTCCATGACGCCCCACGCGTGGTTGGCCTGGTCGCCGGCGAGCGTGCAGCCGATCGAGTCCCGCACCTTGCTCCGCGCGCCGTCGGCTCCGACAACATACTTCGCCCGGACGGTACGCGTCCGGCCCTCGTCGGGTCCGGCGGTGTGGACGAGGGTCACGGTGATGGGGTACTCCCCTTCACCGGCGACCTCAAGGCCGACGAACTCGTAGCCGTAGTCCGGCGTCATGCGGGTGGGCGAATTCGCCATGAACTCGCCGAAGTAATCCAGGACGCGGGCCTGATTCACGATGAGATGCGGAAACTCGCTGATTCCGCTCGGGTCATCGAGGGTGCGGGCGCTGCGGACAATGTTCGCGGGGTTCCGGGGGTCCGGCTTCCAGAAGGCCATCTCGGTGATGCGGTAGGCCTCGGCGATGATCCGCTCCGCGAAGCCGAAGGCCTGGAAGGTCTCGACGCTCCGGGCCTGGATGCCGTCGGCCTGGCCGATGGCGAGCCTTCCGCCGCGGCGCTCCACGATCCGGGTCGTGACGCCGGGGAACTGGGACAGCTGGGCGGCTGCGACGATGCCCGCGGGCCCGGTGCCGACGATGAGCACGTCGACCTCGTCTGGAAGTTGCGTGGGCCGGTCGATGCCGACGCCGGCGGCCGGCTGGACTCGCGGGTCACCGGATACGTAACCGTGGTGGTGGAAATGCACGGGCTTTCCTCACTTCGTTGTGTGGCGGTCAATTGCTGCTTATTGTGTTCGATATCAGAACTTCGTGTTCGATAATCGAAATGGACCTTTGATCCAAAACTGTACGGCAGATATGACATGGGTTACAAGTGTCCTGAAAAATCCCGGAAAACAGGGGGTTGACGTACCCCCAGCTGTCGAGTGATAGTTATCGTATACGATTTCGTACTCGATGAGGAGTAAATCTTGGAACAGGTCACCGACCACATCCTGGCCGCGGCCCGCAAGGTCATCGCGGTGCATGTCAACTACCCCAGCCGGGCAGCCCAGCGCGGCCGCACCCCAGAGCAGCCGTCCTACTTCCTGAAGCCGTCGTCCTCCCTGGCTGTCGGTTCGGCAGGAGCCCCGTCAACCGTGGAACGCCCCGCCGGCTGCGAACTCCTCGGCTATGAGGGCGAGATCGCCTTGATCATCGGCAAGCCCGCCCGCCGCGTGGGCATCGAGGATGCCTGGAGCCACGTCGAGTGGGTCACGGCCAGCAACGACCTCGGCGTCTATGACCTCCGTTATGCGGACAAGGGCTCCAACCTCCGGTCCAAGGGCGGCGACGGCTTCACCCCCGTAGGCCCGGGCCTGATTGCCGCCGACACCGTCGACCCGGCCAAGCTGCGGGTCCGCACCTGGCACAACGGCGACCTCGTGCAGGACGACACCACCGCGGAGCTGCTTTTCCCCTTCGCCCGGCTCGTCGCCGACCTCTCCCAGCTCCTCACCCTCGAAGAGGGCGACATCATCCTCACCGGCACCCCGGCCGGGGCATCCGTGGCCAGCCCGGGGGACGTCATCGAGGTGGAAGTCAGCAGCGCTGACTTGACCACCGGCCGGCTGGTCACCCGGGTGGCGGAAGGCACGACGCCGTTCGCGGACTTCGGCGCCCGGCCCAGGACTGATGATCTCCAGCGGGAGGAAGCCTACGGTTCGCGTGAAGCGGCCGGCCTGCCGGCCCCGGCGGCCATCCTGTCCCCGGAGCTGAAGGCGAAGCTGGAAAGCGTGTCCACGGCCACCCTGTCCTCGCAGCTGCGCAAGCGCGGCCTGAACAACGTCAGCATCGACGGCCTCACCTCCACCCGCCCGGGCCAGCGGATCGTCGGCCTGGCCCGGACCCTGCGCTACGTCCCCAACCGCGAGGACCTCTTCAAGGCCCACGGCGGCGGCTTCAACGCCCAGAAGAAGGCCATCGATTCCGTCAACGAGGGAGAGATCCTGGTCATGGAAGCCCGCGGCGAAAAGGGCACCGGCACCATCGGCGACATCCTGGCCCTGCGCGCCCAGGTCCGCGGCGCCGCAGCCGTCATCACCGACGGCGGCGTGCGTGATTTCTCCGCGGTGGCCGCGATGGACATGCCCACCTACTATGCCAACCCGCACCCGGCCGTCCTGGGTCGCCGACACATCCCGTGGGACACGGACATCACCATCGCCTGCGGCGGCACCACCGTGCAGCCCGGGGACATCATCGTGGCCGATGCCGACGGCATCCTGGTGATCCCGCCGGCCCTGGCCGAAGAGCTCGCGGACGATTCCATCGCCCAGGAACGCGAGGAAGTCTTCATTTTCGAAATGGTGCAGCAGGGCCACAGCGTGGACGGCCTCTACCCGCTCAACGCCGCGTGGCGGACCCGCTACGAGCAATGGGAAGCAGGCAAAGCCCATGGCTGACACAGCCACTACGACAGTCAGCAAGTCCGAACAGGCCTATGCGGCCGTCAAGGCCCGGATCGTGGACGGGACCTACTCCCCCGGCTACCGGCTGGTGCTGGCGAAGATCGCCGAGGACCTGGGCGTCAGCGTGGTTCCGGTCCGTGAGGCTATCCGCCGGCTCGAGGCCGAGGGCCTGGTGACGTTTGAACGGAACGTCGGCGCCACCGTCTCCGGGATCGACCCGACCGAGTACCTCTACACGATGCAGACCCTGAGCATTGTCGAGGGCGCCGCCACGGCCCTGTCGGCTCCGCTGATCGGGGAGGCGGACGTGGCCCGGGCCCGGGCGGTGAACGCCGAGATGCGCGACTGCCTGGAACACTTCGATCCCGTCCGGTTCACCGCACTGAACCAGGACTTCCACAGCGTCCTGTTCGAGCACTGCCCCAATCCGCACATCCTGGACCTGGTCCACCGGGGCTGGAATCGGCTCGCGTCCCTGCGGTCCTCCACGTTCCGCTTCGTCCCCGGCCGCGCCCACGACTCGGTCGACGAGCACGAAGCCCTGCTGCAACTCATCGAGTCCGGCGCCAGCCCGGACGCGATCGAAAAGGCCGCCCGACTCCACCGATCCGCCACCCTCGACGCGTACCTTGCCCAGGCGGCCGCCCACGACCACCCGACCCCGCAGACCGCACAGCAGTAAAGGAAGACAACAATGACGTTCCCTGCCGCAGAAACCCGGACCCATTACGTTCCGCAGGACCTTCCCACCCACATCCAGCACTACATCAACGGCGAATTCGTTGATTCCGTGGGCGGGGCGACCTTCGATGTCCTCGACCCGGTTTCCAACACCAACTACGCCACCGCCGCCGCCGGGCAGAAGGAAGACATCGACCTCGCCGTCGCCGCCGCCCGCAAAGCGTTCACCAACGGCCCATGGCCGAAGATGAAGCCCCGCGAGCGGGCCCGCGTCCTGAACCGGATCGCCGACGCCGTCGAAGCCCAGGAGGCACGCCTCGCCGAGCTCGAGACCTTTGACACCGGCCTGCCGATCACCCAGGCCAAAGGCCAGGCGCTCCGCGCGGCCGAGAACTTCCGCTTCTTCGCGGACCTGATCGTGGCCCAGTTCGACGACGCCATGAAGGTCCCCGGCGCCCAGATCAACTACGTCAACCGCAAGCCGATCGGCGTCGCCGGCCTCATCACGCCGTGGAACACGCCCTTCATGCTCGAGTCCTGGAAGCTCGCCCCGGCGCTGGCCACCGGCAACACCGTGGTGCTCAAGCCGGCCGAATTCACCCCGCTCTCGGCCTCGCTGTGGGCGACGATCTTCAAGGACGCCGGGCTCCCGGACGGCGTGTTCAACCTGGTCAATGGCCTGGGCGAGGAAGCCGGCGACGCGCTCGTGAAGCACCCGGACGTGCCGCTGATCTCCTTCACCGGCGAGACCACCACGGGCCAGACGATCTTCCGCAACGCCGCGGCCAACCTCAAGGGCCTGTCCATGGAGCTCGGCGGCAAGTCCCCGTGCGTCGTGTTCGCCGACGCCGACCTCGACGCCGCGATCGACTCCGCCCTGTTCGGCGTCTTCTCGCTCAACGGGGAACGCTGCACTGCCGGCTCCCGCATCCTGGTGGAGCGCGCCGTGTACGAGGAATTCTGCGAGAAGTACGCGGCCCGCGCCAGGAACATCGTGGTCGGTGACCCGCACGACCCCAAGACCGAGGTCGGCGCCCTGGTCCACCCGGAGCACTACGCCAAGGTGGCCTCCTACGTGGAAATCGGCAAGTCCGAAGGCCGGCTGCTGGCCGGCGGCGGCCGCCCGGACCACCTCCCGGAGGGCAACTACATCGCCCCCACGGTGTTCGCCGACGTCGCCCCGGAGGCGCGGATCTTCCAGGAGGAGATCTTCGGCCCCGTCGTCGCCATCACCCCGTTCGACACCGACGACGAAGCCCTGGCCCTGGCGAACAACACCAGGTACGGGCTCGCGGCCTACATCTGGACTCAGAACCTGACCCGAGCGCACAACTTCTCCCAGAACGTCGAGGCCGGCATGGTCTGGCTCAATAGCCACAACGTCCGCGACCTCCGCACTCCCTTCGGCGGCGTCAAGGCCTCGGGCCTGGGCCACGAGGGCGGCTACCGCTCCATCGACTTCTACACCGACCAGCAGGCCGTCCACATCACCCTGGGCCCTGTTCATACCCCGAAATTCGGCGCCTAAGCTTTCACGCCAGCGCCAAGCAGACCCCTTTCAAAGAAGAGAGAACACCATGACCAACTTCGTCCCCACCCCCACGGTCCCGGCACCGGACATCGTCCGCTGCGCCTATATGGAAATCGTCGTCACCGACCTCGCCAAATCCCGCGCCTTCTACGTGGACCTCCTTGGCCTGCACGTCACCGAGGAAGACGAGAACGCCATCTACCTGCGTTCGCTTGAGGAGTTCATCCACCACAACCTGGTGCTCCGCAAGGGACCCATCGCCGCCGTCGCGGCCTTCGCCTACCGGGTGAAGTCCCCCGCCGAGGTGGACGCCGCCGAGGCCTACTACAAGGAACTGGGCTGCCGCACCGAACGCCGCAAGGACGGCTTCACCAAGGGCATCGGCGACTCCGTCCGCGTCGAGGACCCGCTGGGCTTCCCCTACGAGTTCTTTTACGAGGTGGAGCACGTGGAACGCCTCACCCAGCGCTACGACCTCTACTCCGCCGGGGAGCTCGTGCGCCTGGACCACTTCAACCAGGTCACCCCCGACGTACCGCGCGGCCGCAAGTACCTCGAGGACCTCGGCTTCCGCGTCTCCGAAGACATCCAGGACTCCGACGGCGTCACCTACGCCGCCTGGATGCACCGCAAGCAGACCGTGCACGACACCGCCCTGACCGGCGGCAACGGCCCGCGCATGCACCACGTCGCGTTCGCCACCCACGAGAAGCACAACATCATCCAGATCTGCGACAAGATGGGCGCCCTGCGCATCTCCGACAGGATCGAGCGCGGCCCCGGCCGGCACGGCGTCTCCAACGCCTTCTACCTCTACATCCTGGACCCGGACGGCCACCGCGTGGAGATCTACACCCAGGACTACTACACCGGCGACCCGGACAACCCCACCATCACCTGGGACGTGCACGACAACCAGCGCCGCGACTGGTGGGGCAACCCCGTGGTCCCGTCCTGGTACACCGAGGCCTCCCTGGTCCTGGACCTCGACGGCAACCCCCAGCCCGTCATCGTCCGCGAGGAAAAGAGCGAGATGGCCGTGACCGTGGGCGCCGACGGGTTCTCCTACACCCGCAAGGACGAGGACGGCCACGCCGGGGAGAAGACCGGGTTCAAGCTCGGCGCCCAGCTCTAACGCGGCTGTAAACCCTGGCCCGCGCGGCCGGTCCCGCCTCCGACAGGCGCGGGACCGGCCCCGGCCGTCCCCCCATACCGCCCGAGAACCTGAGGAGCACCCGAATGCTTGACCCCGCGACGATCGAGGCGATCGCTGACGAACTGCTGGAAGCCGGCCGGTCCCGGACCCCTGTCGCCCGCCTGACCGCCCGCTACCCTGGCATGACGGTGGAGGACTCCTACGCCGTCCAGCAGCTGTGGCGGCGCCGCAACGAGGCCGCCGGGCGCAGGCTCGTGGGCCGCAAAATCGGGCTCACATCCAAAGCCATGCAGGCCGCGACCGGCATCACCGAGCCGGACTACGGCGCCATCTTCGATGACATGGTCCTGGAAACCGGCTGCTCCGTGGGCTGGGACCGCTACACCCACCCCCGTGTGGAAGTGGAACTGGCGTTCGTGCTGAAGAAGGACCTCGCCGGCCCCGGTTGCACCATCTTCGACGTCCTGAACGCCACCGACTACGTGGTCCCGGCCCTGGAGATCCTGGACTCCCGGATCGAAATGGAGGGCCGGACGATCGTGGACACCATCGCCGACAACGCCGCCATGGGTGCCATGGTGGTCGGCGGCCGCCCGGTGAAGCCCGACGCCGTCGACCTCCGCTGGGTCTCCGCCATCCTCTACAAGAACCAGACCGTCGAGGAAACCGGCGTCGCCGCCGGCGTCCTGGACCACCCCGCCAACGGGGTGCACTGGCTGGCCAACAAGATCGCCGCCCACGGAGACGGCATGAAGGCCGGCGACATCATCCTCGCCGGCTCCTTCACCCGGCCCCTCTGGGTGTACAAGGGAGATACCGTCCACGCCGACTACGGACCCCTGGGAGTCGTAACATGCCGCTTCGAGTAAAACCAGATGAAACCTTCCGGGACGCCCTGCGCAACCAAACCGGCGCTGCCGGCCGCCCCCTGGCCGGAATGTGGGTCTGCTCCGGCAGCCCCCTGATGGCCGAACTCTGCGCCGGCTCCGGCCTGGACTGGCTCCTCATCGACGCCGAACACAGCCCCAACGGACTCGAATCCATCCTCGCCCAGCTGCAGGCCGTGCACGGCTACCCGGTCCAGGTCCTGGTCCGGCCGCCCGTGAACGACACCGTCCTCATCAAGCAGTACCTGGACCTGGGCGTGCAGAACCTGCTGATCCCCATGGTGAACTCGGCCGCCGACGCCGAAGCCGCCGTGGCCGCCACCCGCTACCCGCCCCACGGGGTCCGCGGCGTCGGCTCCGCCCTGGCCCGGGCCGCGCGCTGGAACAGGGTCCCGGACTACCTCGCCCGCGCCTCGGACACCGTCAGCCTCACGGTGCAGATCGAATCCGAAGCCGCGGTCGCGGCCGTGGAGGAGATCCTGGCTGTGGACGGCGTAGATGCGATCTTCCTGGGCCCCTCCGACCTCGCCGCCTCCCTGGGACTGCTCGGCCAGCAGGAACACCCCCGGGTGCGCGCCGCCGTCGAACACTGCATTGCCGCCGCCACAGCGGCCGGAAAACCCGCCGGCGTAAACGCCTTCAACCCGCCCACGGCCCGCGCCTACCTGGCCGCCGGTGCCGCCTTCGTGCTGGTGGGCGCCGACGTCGCCCTGCTGGCCCGCGGCTCCGAAGCCCTTGCGGCCCAATACATCCCGCCGGACCCGGTGATTGGCCCTGCCGAAACCCCGACCAGCTACTGACTCCCTTTAGGACCTCCTCATGACTGTTTCCGCGATCACCCCTGCCATCTCACCCGAGCGCGAGGCATTTCTGCTCGCTTCCGTGCCTACCGGCCTGCTGATTAACGGCCAGTGGCGTGACGCGTCCGACGGCGGCACGTTCGACGTCCACGACCCCGCCACCGGCGAGGTCCTCGCCACGCTCGCCTCCGCGACGAGCGAGGACGCCCTCGCCGCGCTCGACGCCGCCGACAAGGCCCAGGCCGCCTGGGCCCGGACGGCACCCCGTGAACGCGCCGAAATCCTGCGCCGCGCCTTTGACCTGGTGACCGAGCGCGCCGAGGACTTCGCCCTGCTCATGACCCTGGAAATGGGCAAGCCGCTGGCCGAGGCCCGCGGCGAGGTGGCCTACGGCGCCGAGTTCCTGCGCTGGTTCTCCGAGGAGACGGTCCGCGACTACGGCCGCTACCTCACCACCCCCGAAGGCAGGAACAAGATCCTGGTGCAGAAAAAGCCCGTGGGGCCGTGCCTGCTCATCACGCCCTGGAACTTCCCCCTCGCGATGGCCACCCGCAAGGTCGCGCCCGCCGTCGCCGCCGGCTGCACCATGGTCCTTAAACCGGCCAAGCTCACTCCGTTGACCGCCCAGCTCTTCGCAAAGACCATGCTCGACGCCGGCCTGCCCGCCGGGGTCCTGAACGTTGTGGCCTCCTCCAGCGCCGCCGGGATCTCCGGGCCGCTGCTCGCCGATTCCCGGCTCCGGAAGGTCTCCTTCACCGGTTCCACCCCGGTGGGCAAGCGCCTCATGGCCGACGCCGCCCAAAATGTGCTGCGCACCTCGATGGAGCTCGGCGGCAACGCCCCGTTCATCGTCTTCGAGGACGCCGACCTCGACGCCGCGGTCGAGGGCGCGATGGCCGCGAAGATGCGCAACATGGGCGAGGCCTGCACCGCCGCCAACCGCTTCCTCGTCCAGGCATCCGTGGCCCAGGAATTCACCCGCAAGTTCGCCGCCGCCATGGGCGCCCTGACCACCGGCCGCGGCACCGAACCGGACACCACGGTGGGCCCGCTCATCGACGCCGGCGCCCGCGACGACGTCCACGCCCTGGTGACCGCCGCCGTCGACGCCGGGGCCACAGCGGTCACCGGCGGTTCCCCCGTGGACGGTCCCGGCTACTTCTACCGGCCCACCGTGCTCGCCAACGTCCCCAACGACGCCGAAATCCTCCGCCAGGAAATCTTCGGCCCCGTCGCCCCCGTGACCACCTTCGCCACCGAAGAGGACGCGATTCGGCTGGCCAACGCCACCGAATACGGACTGGCCTCCTACGTCTACAGCCGCGACTTCAACCGGCTCCTGCGCGTCGCGGAACAGATCGAATTCGGCATGGTTGGCTTCAACGCCGGCGTCATCTCCAACGCCGCCGCCCCCTTCGGCGGCGTCAAACAATCCGGCCTGGGCCGCGAGGGCGGCTCCGAAGGCATCGCCGAATACACCACCACCCAATACATCGGCATCGCCGACCCCTGGGCTGCCAAGGGATGACGCGGGGCAGCCATTGCCGGCCCCTTTAGGGACTTACTGACAGCCTGGCCACGGCGGCAATGTCCGCCGGGGTAGTTCGACAGCACCCGCCAACGAGCCGGGCGCCAAGTTCACGCCAGATGGGGGTTCCTTCCGCAAGGCTTGAGGGCTGTTTACTACCGGGTCCCGCTAGGGGGTGCGCCGTCGCGGCCGGCCGCCATGTCTTGGTGACTGCGTCGTAGCTTTCGCCCGAATTTGGATAGGCGATGAGGGGCGTATCGGTGGCTTTGCCCAGTGCCTCCAAGGAAGGCGAGACCAGCTCCAGCGGCACACAGTTCACGCCGATTGCCGCCACGAGCGGTTGCGCCCGGGAGAGCGTTGCCACGTGAGCCAGCGGCGTACCGTCGCTGATGTGCCCTCCGTCCCGGAGCGTGAAGGAGAGCCAGGATTCGACGTCGAACTCCCCTATGAGTGTCAACAGGGCCTCGGCCTCAGCCAGTGAAGGCAGCGTCTCACAGGCAAGGAGGTCCACTCCCGCCTCCACCAGCGCCGCGATCCGAGGCCGGTGGAACTCCAGGAACTCGTTTCGGCTGAGAACGTAGTCACCCCGGTATTCGGATCCGTCCGCGAGGTACGCGCCGTAGGGCCCGACCGATCCTGCAATCAGCAGGGGGCCCGAATCCGGGTTTTCGGCCAGATACTCGCGGCGCGCCTCGTCGGCCAGGCGCACACTCAATGCCACCCGTTCCAGGGCCTCTTCCTCGCCAATGCCGCGCCGTGCAAAACCCAGGGGTGTGGCCTGATAGCTCGCCGTGATGGCGACGGCGGCTCCGGCGCGGAAGTAATCGCGGTGTACGCGTTTGATGAGCTGGGGTTGCTCCAGAAGGACTTTCGCCGACCACAAGGGGTCTCCCAGGTCGCAGCCATGCGCTTCAAGCTCGGTGGCGAGTGCACCGTCCACCGTCAGGTTCGCTCCGGCGTCGAGCATGCGTGAAAGCTTGGTATCAGTGGGCATCGTTAGGGCTCCAAGCGGTTCGGGTCGTTCTTGCCTGCCGGCCGGGCGTGCACCTCTTGGTCCGGCAATGAAACGTAGCACAAGGTAGCGACCTCCGTCCGAGTAGTGTGCGTAATAAGCATTTTTTAATGCTTGTAATGACCATCACTCTATGCCACGATGGCTGTCAAACACGTTTTGCGACCCGCTCAGGAAGAGGCTTCCCGTGAAAATTGAAATGAAATCAGTCCGCAAGCTGCGCGTGCATTGGCCCATAGCGCCGGAAACCTTCTCACGGCTCGCGACTGGCGACGTGGAAGCATTCACGGATGAAGCGGGCAT
The DNA here is from genome assembly GCF_003097355.1 of Arthrobacter sp. H-02-3. GTDB lineage: Bacteria > Actinomycetota > Actinomycetes > Actinomycetales > Micrococcaceae > Arthrobacter > Arthrobacter humicola. The sequence continues at coordinate 174,700 of NZ_PYUI01000006.1, read as the reverse complement.
CGCGGCCCTGCTACAGGCTTTGTCGGATTCCCCCGACTTAGGGGACTTTGGCAACTACCGGCATGTCTTCGAATCCGGCCTGGGTTTCGAGGGATTCACCTGCACGGAAGGCGCCAACCCTACTTTGGGGCAAGTGGGCCAGCGGACAATTTCGCCTACCTTTGTCTGCACGACGTATTTCGATGCCGCGCTCGATGACGCTGCCGTGGAACGGTTCCTGGAGCACATCGTGGAGATCCACCCCTGGGAAGTACCGGTCATCGAACTGGCAGGGCCCATCAGCGTCTCCAGCACTGCCCTTCCGGCAGTCCTTGAGTGCGAGGCCGCATCATGATTGAAGCAGCAACGACCGGACTTTGGGACGGCTTGCAGTCGCTGCTCGCAGGCAGGTCCTTTACCGACCTCACGCACGCCTTTCACCCCGGCCAGCCGCATTTCCCGGCATTCCCCGACGAAACCCGGGAGACCGTTTTCGATCTGGACAGGGGCGACGGGTTCACCGCTCACCGTTATTCGATCATCGGCCAATGGGGAACACACGTTGACCCTCCCTCGCATTTCATCCGCGGGGGACGAACCCTGGACCAGATCCCTGTCGAGGAGATGGTCCTTCCGCTGGTCGTCCTGGACATCACCTCTCGGGTCACCGCCAATGCGGACGCCACCCCCACGATCGAGGACGTTCAGGCGTGGGAGCGCCGCAATGGTGCCATCGCGCCCGGGTCCTTTGTGGCATTGCGGACAGGGTGGAGTCACCGTTGGCCCGACACTGGCGCCATGGCAAACAGGGATGATGAGGGTGTCAGCCACACGCCGGGGTGGTCGCAGGAAGTCCTCTCTTTCCTGATCGAGGAGCGCTCGGTGACTGCAGTCGGCCATGAACAGACGGACACGGACCCGGGGAGTGCGACGTCCCGCCAGGATTTCAGCCTGGAGACGTATGTCCTGGCGCAGAACCGGTGGCAGATCGAGCTGATGGCAAATCTGGAGGGACTTCCGGAAGCGGGCGCAGCCCTCGTTGCGAGCTGGCCGAAGCCGCTGCAAGGCAGCGGTTTTCCGGCCCGGGTCTTCGCCATCCACTAGGACACGTTCGTCCATTGACTAGAATCGGTTCCATGTCTAAGACGTCCAGCATGGGCCGGGGAATCATGGCTGTCCTAGCGGTGGGCGCCCGCAGCGCAGGAGGCCTGCCCGGCGGAACGGTCGCTGACATAGCAGCCGACCTGGGTAAGGACCGCAGCCAGGTTTCGCGCAGCCTGCGGACCGCCGAGCAGGAGGGGTTTCTGGCACGCGGAGACCACCGGTCCTACACCCTGGATTGGTCGCTGCTGACAGACGCACAGCTATTGACAGACCAACGGCTGCAGACCGATGGTGTGACCGCCCTGGAAGGCCTGGCGGGTGAAACTGATGAGGGATGCTTCCTTGGCATTCTGCGCGGCGACAGTACGGTCACCATCGGTGAGCGTGTTCCGGAAAGCAGCAACATGGTCGGTTCCTGGCTTGGCCGGCCCTACCCGGCCTTTTGCAGTGATGCCGGCCAGGCACTGCTGTGGGAAGCGTCGGACGCCGAGGTCCAAACCATATTCTCCGGCGTTCCCTTTGTGCGCCATGGCCCCAATACTCCCCTTGACGTCGAGGACTTCCTGACACGACTGCGCGGTGCGCGGCACCGGGGGTATTCCATTGTCGACGAGGAAGCCGAGCCAGGGCTGTACTCCCTGGCCGTTCCGATTCACGACTTCAAAGGCGACGTGGTGGCAGCCCTTCAGGTCGTGGGCCCAAAGGCACGCTTGGAGCCAAAGCGGGAGTTCTGCGCCACAGCTCTCAGGTCTTGGGGAAAGTGGCTCGAGTCGGCGCTAGGCCATGCGGTACCGGAGAACCACCTCTAGCCGGCACGGTCCTTCCGGCCCGCGGCGCCCCGGATGCGGCCCTCGCAGGATCCCAGCCGTTCGGCCGCGGCCGTGAGGGCCTTGACAATGTCATCGATGCCGGACGCGATCTCAGCCCGGCTGCCCAGGACGCTGAGCGCGGCAAGAATGGATCCCTCAGCAGTGCGGACCGGCACAGCGAGTTCGTAGACTCCGTGCTCGAATTCTTCCTCCGCGACAATGAAGCCCCGGGCCCTGTCGCGGTCCATCAGTTCGGCGACTTCCTGGGGCGAATGTGCCGCTCCCGGACCGCCCACTCCGATGAAGTTGACGTCCTGGAGGAGGGCTTGAACGGCTGGCTGCTGCTCGTCCCACAGCAGCGCCCGGCCGGACCCGGTACACCATACGGGCGTCACCATGCCGGGTTTCACGAAGCTTCCGGGGACCGCGTCATTGCTGGAGGCACGCAGGAGAATGACGCGGAAGCCCTCGCGGACGGAAACTCTCGCTCTCAGGCCGAAAGAAGCCACCAAGGCCTCAAGTTCGGTTCTTGATTCGCGGACCCAGCCGGCATTCAGCGCTGCGGCAAGGCTGAAAAAGCGCGGGCCGGTTCGGAAAGGTCCGCGTTCGACACGTTCCAGCAGTCCCAGCTCGCACAATTCCTGCGTCAGCCGGGAGACACGGCTTTGTTCCATGTCCAGCTCGGATGCGAGCTGGGAAACGCCGAGAAGCCGCCTGCCCCACTTCTCCCGGTCTGCGACCAGCCGAACTATTCGAAGCCCTTGGGCCATGGACGACGCTTCCGAGGAAGAATCCATGCTCCATGCTCCTTCCGCCCGATAACTACGCCTATTCTCACATGTGTCCATCGTTGACCAGGACGCGGTTTCCTTGTGCCCACACGGTGTAGAGGTCCGCGAGTATCGCTGAATTCGCTGCTTCCAGTTCAGCGGGAGCGATTTCTGCGCTTCCCTGCCGCCCGAACAGCACGACTTCGTCTCCAGGGGAAACGTCCGCCACGTCGGTGACGTCGACAACCATGGAATTCATCGAAACGACGTCGACAATGGCGGCGCGGCGTCCCCGGACAAGGACGCCGCCTTGGCGGGCGAGTGCCCGCCGGTAGCCGTCTCCGTATCCTGCTGTGACTGTCGCCAGCTTGGAATCCCGGTTCAGGGTGCGGGTTAGCCCGTAGCCGACCTTAGTTCCGGCTGCGTAGCTGTTGATGGACGCGATCCGGGCCTTGAAGGCCAGGCACCGTTGGAAGTGCCCTGCTCTCGGATCCGAATCGCCGTAGAGGACTGCCCCGGCACGGACCATGTCCAGCCACGAGCCGCGCACGTGCAGGGCGGCGTAGGAATTGGCACAGTGGAGCAGCACGCCCTCCCGCGGAGTCCCGGTCAGGTGGAGCAGCGTTAACGCTTGGCTTTTAAATCGCTCAAGAGCTGTTTCAATATGGCCGTTGTCGTCCTTGGGGAAATGGGTCATGATCCCGGCCAGTTGAAGTCCAGGGTGGCTCACGATCGCGACCGCAGAGGCGCGCCCAAGTGCGGACGAGACGTCGAGGCTGTGCCTGCTGATGCCGGAAGAGTTGATATCGAGGTGGATGCGGACCAGCTTCCCGGCTTCGGCAGCGATCTTGTGCATCTCCCACGCGCTCCGCGGGTCGGAAAGGAGTTCTTCGATGTCGTGCCGCAGACCGGCCTTGATCTCTTGCGGCGCCGCGGCCCGGACACGCAGGATCCGTCCCGTAAAACCGCAGCGGCGTGCGATGGCAGCCTCTTCGTTGCTTCCCACTCCCACGAAGGGAACGCCTAGATGAACAAGAGACGGCAGCAATAGCCCAGCTCCGTGCCCGTAGGCATTGGACTTGACCACTGCACACAGGAGCGCAGTGTCATCGATCATGGTCAGGAGGTTCCGGACGTTTGACTCGAAAGCGGCGGCGTCAATCTCCAGCCAGCTGCCGGCGTCCTGGCCCGAACTGCGCATGTGGTGCATCAGGTCTTGTGAAGTCATGGTTTATCCGTTGAACAGCTTCACGGCCGGGGACGAGAGTCCCCGGCCGTGAAGCTGAGTAGGCGTTGGTTGATGATGGCGTCAGGACAGCTGGTCGGTGCGCGTCTTGCGTCCGTATTTGAAGTAGAAGAAGGCGTAGCAGGCGCCAACAAATGCAACACCGAAATAGAGGGCTGCTACCTGGTTCGGGTCAAAGGCGATGCCGACGAGGGAAATGAGGCAAAGCGAGAAGGCCAGGATCGGCACCAGCGGGAACAGCGGGGCCTTGTACGGAAGGGCAGCCACATCGCCGCCGTTCTTGACGAAGGACCTCCTGTGGAAAAAATGCGAGGCGGTGATGGACATCCAGACCCCGACGACGGCGAAACCCGCCACAGAGACGAGAGCCAGATATACCGTTTCGGGCGCCACGACGCTGCTGATCAGTGACGCCAGGCCGCCGAGCATGCTCACCGATAGCGCGGTCATGGGGATCCCCCGCCGCGTCAGCTTCTTCAGCGCCCGGGGGGCATGCCCCTCGTCGGCAAGGGAGTAGAGCATCCGCGCGCAGGAGAAGAGCCCGCTGTTTCCGGCCGAGAGGAGTGCAGTGATGATGACGAAGTTCATGATGTCGGCGGCAAAGGGAATGCCGATGGATGAGAAGACCGTCACGAACGGGCTCTCATCCAGTCCGACCTGCTCGAAGGGGATGGTGGCGGCGATGACAGCGATTGCCCCGACGAAGAAGATCAGCAGACGGATTACTGTGCTGCGCATCGCTTTGGGGATGCTGGTGGCGGGATCGGCCGTTTCGCCCGCTGCCACGCCGATGAGTTCAGAGCCGGAGAAGGCGTAGAAAACTGCCAGTGCAGTGACCAGGACACCGGCGAAACCATTGGGGAAGAGACCGCCGGAGGTGTTGAAGTTCTCAAACAGGAAAGGGTGGTTTGCCCCCTCGCTGAGCGGGTGGAAGCCGAGCAGCGCCGCGCCGCCGAAAACGATGAGGACCAGGATGGCGCCCACCTTCACGATGGCGAACCAGAACTCGGACTCGCCAAAGAACTTCGACGAAACGGCGTTGAAGCCGAAGAGGACCGCGGCGAAGATGACGCACCAGACCCAGACGTCAACACCCGGGAACCACCGCTGCATGAGGAGACCGGAGGCCGTGAACTCCGATCCGATGGCCACTGCCCAGCACAGCCAGTAGAGCCAGGCGGTGGTGAACCCGGTGGCCGGCCCGATCGACCTCGCCGCGTAGATATGGAAGGCGCCTGAGACCGGATATGCGATGGCCAGTTCGCCGAGGCACGCCATCACCAGGTACACAACAAAGGCGCCGATGAGATAGGCGATGACAGCCCCGAGGGGCCCGGCCTGAGAAATGGTGTAGCCCGAGCTCAGGAACAGCCCGGAGCCGATCACCCCACCCATGGCGATCATGACCAGATGCCGCGCCCCCATGGACCGCCGGAGCCCGGAGTCGGTCGACGGGGGAATCGTGGGCTGTGGTTCTAGCTGGACGGACGATGAGGGTTCCATGGTTTCTCCCGGATGAGTGGACAGGTCTGATGCGAAGGGTGCGCCCGACGCCCCGGCGTGCGGGACAGGCCGCCTCGAGCTGCGCAGCACCGATAGTGATGAAAGTAACACGAAAACCACTCTTTGGTCATTAAAAACATTTAAACATGCCTATGTTGCACGCAGGTTACCTCGAGGTGTAGATGCCGAATCGGCAGTCAGATGGTCAATTCGCCCTGTTTTTCGGTCACAATCACATGCACTGACGGACATGGAATGCAGACAGCATTGGAGGACCGATGTAACTGATTGAAGGAGCACCATGACCACCTACGACATTGCGCTGATCGGCTTTGGCGGCGTTAACAGGACGCTGGCCGAACTGATCGCAACACGCGGCGAGACACTTCACACCGATCTGGGCTTCGGCCTGCGGGTCGTGGCCATCACCGACCTGCGTCTGGGCTCCCTGGTCCAGCCCGAGGGCATCGACCTCTCCATCGCCCTCAAATTGGACGGCGGCAGCGAAACCTTCGCCAAGTACGGCGGATCCACGGACACCAATAACGAATCAGTTATCCGCAGCTGCACCGCTGACATCATCTGCGAGGCCACGTTCACGAATCCCGACGACGGCGAGCCAGCAGTTTCGCACGTGCGGTGGGCACTCGAATCCGGCAAGAGCGTCTGTACGACGAACAAGGGCCCCGTTGCCCTCCGCGGCGCCGAGCTGACCGCCCTGGCCGAACAGAACGGCGTGCACTTCGAGTTCGAGGGTGCCGTCATGAGCGGCACCCCCGTCATCCGCCTCGCCAAGAAGATGTTCGAGGGGCTGAAGCTGAACGGCTTCGAAGGCATCCTCAACGGCACCAGCAACTATGTGCTCGGACGGATGGAGGCCGGACTGGGCCTCGACGCTGCCATCGGTGAGGCACAGGACCTCGGCTATGCCGAGGCAAACCCCGCGGCAGACATCGAGGGGTACGACGTTCAGCTCAAGGTCCTCATCCTCGCCAACGAGCTGCTCGATGCAGGCATAGAACTCAAGGACGTCCAGCGACAGGGGATTTCGGCCGTGACGCCGGAGAATATCCGGAAGGCAGCCAGCGAGGGACGCCGGTGGAAGCTCGTCGGTGCAGCACGGCGGAACCCGGACGGGTCAGTGACGGCAGGCGTATCCCCCGTAGCACTCCCCCTCGACCATGGGCTGGCAGGGGTTTCCGGCGCGACCAATGCCGTGTCCTTCGACACCGACCTTCTGGGCGCAGTGACGGTCTCAGGACCGGGGGCCGGCCGTGTGGAGACCGCCTACGCTCTGCTCTCTGACATCATCGCCATGCACGCAGCCAGGACGGGAGTAGTTGCAAATGCCTGAATCCACACTGTGTTCGACAGAAACCGCGCTGCCGCAGTTCCGCGATGTGACGAGCCCCTTTGACGGCAGAGTGATCGGCGCGGTTTCGCTGACCGAATCCACTGCCGGCAAAGCCGTGATCGAAACGGCTCGCATCGGCGCCCGGAAAGCACGGGCACTGTCCCGCAACGCACGCGGGAAGATACTGGACGGCGCCGCAACTGAGATCGAGAGGCGCAACGAGGAGTTCGCGCAAACCATTGTGTCCGAAGCCGGCAAAACGATCCGTCAGGCCCGGAAGGAAGTACTGCGCGCAGTCAACACGCTCCGCCTCTCCGCTGCCGAAGCACGCCGGAACGCTGGCGAAGTCATCCCTTTTGACTCGTACGAGGGCTCAGAGGACCGCACCGGGTGGTACTCGCGCGAGCCCTTGGGCATCATTGCCGCGATCACTCCGTTCAACGACCCCCTCAACCTGGTGGCACACAAAATCGGGCCCGCAATCGCGGGAGGAAACGCCGTGATCCTCAAACCCTCTGCACTCACGCCCCTATCGGCCCAGATGCTCACGGACGCCCTCGTGAACTCCGGGCTCCCGACGGAAGCCCTCACGATTGTTCACGGCGACCGGGAAGTTGCCGAAGCAATCATCAGGTCCCGGGACGTAAGAATGGTGTCCTTCACCGGTGGGTTCTCCACGGGTGAGAGTATCGCCCGCACCGCGGGCCTGAAGAAGCTTTCCATGGACCTTGGCGGAAACGCTCCCGTGATCGTCCTAGACGACGCCCACATCGAGAACGCAGTGGAATCCTGCGTCTCCGGAGCGTTTTGGGCCGCCGGGCAGAACTGTGTGGGAGTGCAGCGGATCCTGGTAGCCGCCCCGGTGTACAGCGCGTTCCGCCGGCGCTTCCTGGAGGCAACGGCACAGTTGGTTACCGGAGATCCACTGGATGAACTGACGGATGTCGGGCCGATGATCAGCCCCGCTGCCGTGCACGGGTTGCAGTCCAAGCTTGACGAGGCCCTCGACGCCGGCGCTGTCCTTCTCGCAGGCAATGTCACGGACGGTAACGTGCTTCACCCGACCGTTCTGGAAGCCGTCCCGGAAGACAGCCGGTTGTGGACGGAGGAAGTTTTCGGGCCGGTGGTCATGCTTCGAAAATTCAACACCTTCGAAGAGGCCATCGAAGTCGCCAACGCCATCGATTTCAGTCTCCACGCCGGCATATTCACCGACTCCCTGGCCAAGGCCATGGAGGCAGCCCACCGCCTCGAAGCAGGCGGCGTCATGATCAACGATTCCTCGGACTACCGGTTCGACGGCATGCCGTTCGGCGGCGCCAAGTACGGGAGCATGGGCAGGGAGGGCGTCCATTTCGCGTATGAGGAGATGACCCAGCCAAAGGTCATCTGCATCAAGAAATGATCGAAGCGGAGGGGCGCGGCCGGCCCTTGCGCCCCTCCGCTTCCTCCGAGTATGCGGCACACAACTACCCCACCACCCACACTTTCACGCAGAGGATCGAAACCCATGACCACCCGCATCGAGACGGATTCGCTCGGGAACGTTCCCGTACCGGCCACAGCCTATTGGGGGGCACACACCGCCCGCGCCTTGGAGAACTTCACCATCAGCGGTATTCCCGTCTCCCGCCACCCCCATCTGGTGCGTGCCCTGGCGATGATCAAGAACGCTGCGGCGCAGGCCAACTGCGAACTCGGCATCCTCAACCCGCGTGAAGCGACAGCGATCCGCGAAGCATGCCAGGAAATCCAGGACGGACATCACCACGAACAATTCTGCGTGGACGTCATCCAGGGCGGTGCAGGCACCAGCACGAACATGAATGCCAACGAGGTGATCGCGAACCTTGCGCTGGAAAAACTGGGCCACCGCCGCGGTGAATACCAGCACCTGCACCCCATTGACCACGTCAACCGGTGCCAATCCACAAATGACACCTATCCCACGGCGATCAAGCTGGCTCTGAATTTCGCTACTGCAGAACTCAACCGGGAGTTGGGGAAACTTGCCGAATCCGCCCGCAACAAGGGCGCCGAATTCGCCGACGTCGTGAAGATGGGCAGGACACAGCTCCAGGACGCCGTCCCGATGACCCTTGGGCAGGAGTTCAATGCCTTCGCCGCGACGCTGGAAGAAGACCGCTGCAGGCTAATGGAATCCACAGCGCTGATGCTCGAGTGCAGCCTCGGTGCCACCGCCATCGGGACGGGCATCACCGCCGAACCTGGATATCAACAACTCGTCCTTCGGGCACTGTCCGAAGTGTCCGGCGTCCCGGTCTTTCCCGCCGCTGATCTCATCGAAGCCACGTCCGACGTCGGCGTTTTCATGCACATGTCAGGCATGCTGAAACGCACGGCCATCAAGCTCTCCAAAATCAGCAGCGACCTCCGGCTGCTGTCGAGCGGTCCACAGAACGGCTTCGGCGAAATTATCCTGCCTCCGCGCCAGGCCGGGTCATCAATCATGCCGGGAAAGGTCAACCCTGTCATCCCGGAGACCATGAACCAGATTGCCTTCGCAGTGGCCGGAGCTGACACCACCGTGACGATGGCTGCAGACAACGGCCAGCTCCAGCTCAATGCCTTCGAACCTGTCATTGCCCATGTCCTTCTTCAGAGCATTTCGTGGCTCGAACAAGGATCACGCGTTCTCCGTCGGTACTGCATGGAAGGCATTGAAGCGAACACCGGACGCCTCGCCCGCCAGGCGGCCGCCTCGGCAGGCCTCGCAACAGCCTTGATACCGGCCATCGGGTATGCCGCCGCTGCGGCGGTGGCCAAGGAAGCCCTCCAGGACGGGTCCGCCATCCTGGACATCGTCACCAGCAGGAACCTCATGGACCGGGACGCAGCTCAGTTACTGCTTGAATCCGCCGTGCTGCCTGTCAGAACTGCGGACATGTCCGGCGTCTGATCACGTCACTCGCTGGCGCGGACCCCTCCGGTCCCGCGCCTGATGAGACTCGAAAGCGTCATGGCCGTCACCGTGTCCGTCACGCCGGGAATTGCCGCGATCTGCTCCCAGATCTCCTGAACCCTTTCCAGCGACCGGGCCTCGACCCGGACCAACAGGTCAAAGTCACCGCTCACGACATCACACAGAACCACCTCCGGAATCGACCGCAGGACGGTGATGACGTCCGACCCCCGCACCCGGTCCTTCCTGTAAACCATCAGGAAGGCGGACACCGGACCCTGACCCGGCGGCCCGGCAACAATCGTGTACCCCTGGATATACCCCTGCCGCTCCATCCGTTCGATCCGCTGGCGAACGGCATTTCTCGACAGGAGGACCTTGGTCGCCAGCTCCGCATGGCTCATGCGGGCGTTCTTAGTGAGCTCCGCAAGAATCCTCTGATCAATCTGATCAAGACTCACTCGATCCACGCCTACCCTTCACCGCAACAATCCCCCGGGCACTGCCGGAACGGAACCAATATCAAGACCGAAAGCCTGCGAAAAAATGACACCTCTGCACCAGGCCCGTCCCTCTCTCACTGGCGTTAGCTGCATCTTGTTCGACATGGACGGCACGCTCCTGGATTCGGCTCCCGGCGTGACAGCAAGTGCTGCCCAGGCCCTGGCAGCTGTAGGTGCGCCGATCCCGGCGATGGACACTCTGCGCCGGTTCGTCGGCCCGCCGATGATCGAGTCCTTCAGAACAGTCTCACAGTTGGACGAAGAATCCGCCCAAAAGGCCCTCCAACATTACCGCAAGGCGTATGCCGCTCATGGCGCTGAACAGTCCAGTCCATACGACGGGATCAAAGACTTGCTTGAGCACCTGCACACGGCCGGTATTCCTATGGCCGTAGCCACTTCCAAGGTGGAAGACCAAGCAGTACGACTTGCACGACGGTTTGGGATTGAGCGCCACTTCATCAACGTATGCGGGGCGTCGGACTCCGATGGAAGAGCGAGCAAGGCGGAGGTCATCGCCGAATTGCTGCTCCGGCTCCAACGCGAAGGCGTAGACATCTCCCGTCCCGCAATGGTCGGAGACCGAAGCTACGACGTCGCGGGGGCAGCCAAACACGGCATCCCCACGATATTCGCACTCTGGGGGTATGGGGACGCCGGGGAAGCTTCACAAGCGGCCGCCGTCGCTGCCTCCCCCGAGGCCCTGCTGCCACTGCTCCTGAATCACGACCACACATGAAGGGCGCCCGTAGTGCGGGGCTTGGCAACGAGCGGATCGCCGGTTACAGGCTCCGGTGGTGTTCGATCAGCCAGCGGGCCATTTGCTGCGCCCGCTTGGAAGCCAGGATGTCGCCTTCTGTCGCCGAGATGATGGAGCCCTTCATCAGGATGTGCCAGGAACGGGCAAAGTCCTCGGGGCGGTTCAGCCCGGCTTCCTCGGCCAGAGCCTGGATGTGGTCCCTGATCCGGCTGAGATATCCGATGCTTGCCATCCCCAAGGGGTGCCCTGGTCCCATCTCCAACAGGACGTTGATAAACGTGCACGCCTCGAAGTCTTCCCGCTTGAACCAGTCCCCGAACACGTCAAAGACGGCGAGCAGCCGTTCCTCGGCGGTGGTGCCGCGGCGCCTGGCCTCGGCCACGATGAGGTCCACGGTCCACACCTGGTCGCGCAGCTCCAGGAAGGCAAGCACCAGCGCGTCCTTGGATGGAAAGTGCCGGTAGAACGTTGCTTTTGAGACGCCTGAGCTGTCGATCAGCTCGTTAACCCCGACGTCGCGGATGCCGCGGCGGGAGAACAGTTCGTAGGCGGTGGAGAGAATGCGGTCCACTGGATCATCGCGACCGGCCATCGCCGCGGCGGGCAACAACGTGGGACTGGCAGCTTCGTTGGCGGTCATTGTGGAAGAAATTTTACACCGGACCCGCGGAGCGGACTGCTGTGTCGTAAGTCGGGCCTCCATCGTCCAAAGAGTCGAGCCCCGGCCTCATGCGGTACAAGGCCGGGTAAATACCCGGACGTCCCTCCCGTGGATGGCACGGGAGAATCCGGGGTTCAGCAAGGGCTCAGCCCGGCCGGGGCGGCTGCCGTTTCCGGGGCTCGGCGCCACCGCATTATCATCTGGTGATTCCGGGCAACGGCCCGCCCGCCAAGAAAATGTGCGGCGGAAGGGATACGGATGCGTGGCAGCCGGGCACGGGTCCCGGATGCTCCATCAGCGGCCGGGCTCTCCTGCCGGACTCGGTTCTGTGCAGCTGCCCCCGAAGGAACCTGGACCGCCGCGGGTTCGTTTACGCCGTCGTCTCCCGGTGCCGGGATTTCACAAACCAGCCCCATTCCGGCGTACTCACGTACCGCGGCGATTCCTGCCACTGCGGACGGCTTGTCGGGGAATGATCTGGAGAGCGCCATCACCGTCCCGTCCGGGGCAGTCAAACGAAATCGATAGGAAGCATCGGAGCCGGTGAACAGTTCGAACATTCCTGCCATTGAACCCTCCTGAAAGTTGGGATCATTCTGCTCCGGTGACGCCGTTGTCACCGGAGGCAGCCTGAATCCACCTGTAGGACGCCGGCCGCTAGCAGAGGGCCGGATCGGATTGATGAATTCATGAAAGTCTGAACTACCCCCGCCGTCTGCGCAAGGGGCGCCCACACACCTGCCGCCGGCGGCGACACGACGGCAGTCCGACGCTACGATGTATGTTCGAGCGGGCCCGCCCGGACGAGTGGGAGACAGACTTTTCTGTCTCGCGTGTGCTAATTTCCTCGGACCAGGTCCGGCACGGGCCTTGGGCCGTGAGTATTGGATGCGAAGGAGAAGGCCCCCATGGCGGACGGATTGCCTGCAGGCCTTGTCCTGTCCGATGTGAAGGCCGACCTCTTCAAGGCGATGGGGCACCCAGCACGGATCCAGCTCCTGGAAATGCTCGCTGACGGCCCAGTGGCCGTCAGCACGCTGCGCCACAACACCGGCCTCGAACCCTCCAATCTGTCCCAGCATCTCGGTGTGCTGCGCCGCCAGCACCTGATTCTCCCGACCCGGCGGGACGGGCGGCTGTTTTATGAGCTTGCCTGCCCCGAAGTGAACACCTTGCTGGGCGACGCCCGCTCCTTGCTCGGAACCCTCCTTCGCACCGCCCGGTTGAGCCTCCCTCACGGCGAAACCTCAACGGACGACGCGATCCTGTAGATACCGGCGTGCCGAGACGAGCGGCCGCCCCGCGGTTTCGACACAGACGCGAGACAGACTGGTCCAACGTTCGATATCCTTTCCTGACCGCCGGGTGCGGCCCGTCATCGGGCACGAATCGCTTCCCGGCACAACTGCAACGAGGCAGGGACGGGACTGGAGGACAACCGGTGATCGATAGTGAAATCCTGGCTGTGGAAGCGGCTGCCGCCCGGCTTGAGACATCCAGAACCAGCGAGGAGAACGCGGCCAACCTGCAGTCCGCCGTCGCCGCGGCAGTCACACACGGCAAGTCCATAAGGGACGTGGCCGCCGCGGCACACCTCACGGCGCTGGAGGTCCTGGACGCCGCCGACGCAGTCACCTACCCGGGACCGGCGTTGCAGGCGCCGAATATGACGCAGTGAGCGTCACCCGCCCCACACATATTCGGAACGCCGGAACGCATGCTGCCTTCCCGGGCCTCTCATCCGGGCCGGGCGTTGCCGCCGTTGCGCCCCGACGGCCGGCACCCGGACAATGGTGCTCATGACCCTCGTGACCCTGCTGGCCTTTGCCGGGCTGTGCCTCCTGCTCTCCGTCACCCCCGGCCCGGATACGTTCCTGGTGCTGCGGATCTCGCTGCAGAGTGCCGGGGCCGGCCTTGCCGCCGCGCTCGGCTCGGCCGTGGCATCCATGGTCTGGGCCGCGCTGGTGGGCGTGGGGCTCGCCGCCGTCCTGGAGGAATCCGCGGAAGTGTTCCGCTGGCTGAAGATCGCGGGCGGGCTGTACCTGCTGTACTTGGGAATTTCTTCGCTGATCCGGGCCCGCCGCACAAAGTCCTCCGCGACGGCCGGCCACACTCCCCGCCGAAGCTACAGCCGGCGGGCAGGGTTCGGCGCCGGCGGCCTCTCCACGCTGCTCAACCCCAAGGTGGGCCTGTTCTACCTCGCCGTCGTGCCGCAGTTCATTCCGCACGGCGGCAACACGCTGGACACCGCCATGGTGTTGGGTGCCATCGAAAGCGCCATCGGGTTCCTCTATCTGGCGGCCGTATCCATCGCGGCGGCGAAGGCCATGGCCTGGCTGCAGCGCCCCCGGGTGAGCAGTTGGCTCGAACGCGGCAGCAGCGGCATCATCGCCGCGCTCGGCCTGGGCGTGCTGGCATCCAGCGCCAGCTCGTAGCCGCGCCGGAAGTGCGTGCCGGGGGTTTGAGGTGACGTTGGCTAAAGGCAGTACCGACAGGACGTTGCTGGACAAGACCTTCAGGATCAGCCTGATTCTCAAAGGCCTTGACGGACTCTTGGAACTCGTGGGAGGAATTCTTCTCCTGCTGGTCTCCCCCGCGCAGATCGGCGCCTGGGTCCGGTTACTGACACAGCACGAACTCTCCGAAGATCCGCATGATCTCGTTGCCACCACCTTGGTGCACTGGGCCGGGACCATGACCGTCTCGGCGACCCTCTTCGGCGCCATCTACCTGCTGTTGCACGGAGCGGTGAAGGTGGTCCTGGTCTGGGCGGTGCTCAAGGATAAAATGTGGGCTTATCCGTGGATGATTGCCTTCCTGATGGCCTTCATCCTCTACCAAAGTTATGAACTCCTGGTTGCCTTCTCTTGGGGGCTAGCCCTCCTGACAGCCTTCGATATCTTCATCGTCTGGCTCACCTGGCACGAATACAGGGCCCACCGCACCCGCAACGCGAACACCCCCGCCGGCAACGCTGCGCGCCAGACATAACACTGGCTGATCTAGATCCAGTCCCGCCTCTTGAACCCCAGATACAGGAACACTGATCCGGCGACCATCAATGCGGTGGACAACCAGAGACCGTAATCGCTCTGGAAGCCGAAAAACGGCACGTTCTGCCCGAAGAACCCCGTGACCGCGGTGGGTACGGCGATGATCGCGGCCCAACTGGTGACCTTTTTCATGACCAGGTTCATCTGGTTCCCCTGAATACTGATGTGGGTCTCCAGAATGGTCGTGACCAGGTCACGGAGCGACTCCGTCCATTCCGTGGCCCGCAGCACGTGGTCGTAGACGTCCTGCAGGAACGGCTGCATGGCGGGGCTGCAGCCGACGAGGTCGTCCCGCCGGAGGAGGGTGTTGAGGACTTCGCGCATGGGCAGGACCACCCGGCGGAGCCGGACCAGGTTCTTGCGCAGCTCGAAGGTCTTTCGCTGCAGGTCGTGGTCGGGTGAGTGGTCATCGAAGAGCGATTCTTCAAGGGCGTCGATGTAGCCGTCCAGTTCCTGCACGGCGTCGAAGTGCCCGTCCACGATCATGTCCAGGAGGCCCCAGAACAGGAAAGGCACCCCGTGTGCGGCCAGGTCCGTCTCGGCATCCCAGTGCGCCATCAGTTTGTCCGTATCAAACCCTGGCCCGTGCACGGTCACGAGGGCGTTCCGGGTCACGAATGCCGAGACCTCGGCAATTTCCACTTCCCCGCTGCCGGGCCGCAGCCCCGCCTGATAGGCCGACAGGAACAGGTGGTTGGCGTAGCGGTCCAGCTTGGGCCGCTGGAAATCATGGACGGCATCCTCAACGGCGAGGCGGTGAAACCCGTACACCGTCTCGACACCCAGAAGGTCATCCGCCGTCGGGTCCGTGAAATCGATCCACAGCACCACGTCGTCCTGGTGCGCCAGGGCCTCGATCTCGTGGGCGCTGACGTCGTCGCGTTCAAGTTTTCCTTCGCGGTACAGCCGTATGAATACCATCCGCGTCATGCTACGGGAGCTGCCTCCGAACATCCTCAACGTCGTAAACACGCCGGCTCGGCGCGCCCGGGCCTGTCCGGGGAGTGGGGCCCGTGTCTATTCTGTTTATGGACCGGCGTGACATACCGTCCGCAGGAACGGGCACCGGAGGCACGCCGGATCCGGCGCGGGAGTATGTGTTCGCCGGGAAGGGAATCCGGGTCTGATGAACCGAAGACGAGCGTTCCTTTGCATCGCCGTGGTCCTCCTTGTGATCCTCGGGGCCGGCGTCAGCCAACCGGACAGGCCGGCCGGCCGTCTTTCGCCTGTCCGCCACGTGTTCGTGATTGTGCTTGAGAACGCATCCTACGCGCAGTCGTTCGGGCCAAATTCGCGCCTTCCGTATCTGGCCCAAACGCTTCGCGGCCAGGGCGTTTTGCTGGACCAGTACTACGGGACCGCGCACTACAGCCTGGGAAATTACCTGGCCATGCTGGGCGGTGTCGCTCCGAGCCCCGACATCCAGATGGACTGCACGGCCTACACGGACATGGTGCACCCGTCCGCGGAACGCTTCGGGCAGGTCAAGTCCGACGCCGGCTGCATCTTTCCGGCGTCGGTGCCCACCCTGGCGGGCCAGCTCGCGGCACGGAACCTGACCTGGAAGGGCTACATGGAGGACATGGGCAATGTCCCGGGGCGGGAAGAAGCCGTCTGCGGGAAGCCCTCCCTGGGTCCCGGATCCACGGACCTGACGCAGGAAGCCACGGCCGGGGATGCCTACACGGCCCGTCACAACCCGTTCCTGTATTTCGCGTCAGTGGCAGGAACCGCGGCGTGCGCCGCGAATGTCGGGTCCCTGGCCCGGCTGCCCCAGGATCTGACGGCCGTCTCAACCACCCCCAACCTGTCGTTCATCTCCCCCAGCCTGTGCAATGACGGACATAACCAGAACTGCGACGGCCAGCCTGCCGGTCCCGCGGCGGAGGATGCCTGGCTGCGCACCTGGGTGTCCCTGATCTCGGCATCTCCCGCATTTCAGGAAAGCGGTGCCATCATCATCGTCAACGATGAGGCCGACGGCGACACCAGCGCCTGCTGTAACGAGCCCTCCGGCCCCAACGTTGCCGCGCCCGGCCTGCCGCCGTCGGCCGCGAAGGATGGCACGTTTGCGGCCGGCCCCGGCAACGGCAAGGGCGGCGGACGCATCGGCGCGCTGGTGCTCTCGCCCTTCGTCCGTCCCGGGACGACGAGCTCCACACCGTATAACCACTACTCGCTCCTGAAAAGCATCGAAGACCTGTTCGCGCTGCCCTACCTCGGCTATGCAGGAACTCCCGGGCTCGCCGGATTCGGGGCTGACGTATGGACCGACGGGCGCGACGCCGGTCGCTGACCCCCGGCCGCTGACCATGCGAACGGCCCGCGTGAGGCGGTCCCCGGCCGCGCAGCATGGGGCTTTGGCAACGGCTGCAGCTATGGCCCCCGGCCTGCGGCAGTGCCAGTATGTTGAGAGTCACGCTCAATGATGGCGCCCCGGCTCCCGGCAGAAAGGTGCTCGGTCATGACCTACATCAACAACCTCGGCGATGTGGGACAAGGCGACGTCGCCATGGCCGGCGGCAAAGGCGTCGGCTTGGGCGGCCTCGTTCAGGCCGGGCTGCCGGTTCCCCCGGGGTTCGTGCTGAACACCGCAGCCTACGCGGATTTTGTGGAAGCCAATCGCCTTCAGGCCGGCATCCGTGAGCTCGCCTCGCTGTCACCGCTGGCATCGCCACAGGATTACGAGGATGCCTCGAACCGGATCCGCGCCCTGTTCGCCGGCGGAACCATGCCGGCCGCTATCGCAACTGAGCTCGGTGCCGCCTTCCGGCTGATCGGCGACGGGGATGCAGCCGTGGCGGTGCGCTCCTCCGCCACGGCCGAGGACCTCCCCTCCGCCAGCTTCGCGGGGCAACAGGAAACCTACCTCAACGTCGTCGGGGCGGAAGCCTTGGCCGCGGCCGTGACCGATTGTTGGGCCTCCCTGTGGACGGCGCGCGCCATGGCCTACCGAGCCCGCGAAGGCATCGGACCGGACGCGGTGCGCCTCGCCGTCGTGGTCCAGCGGATGGTCGAGGCCGACGCCGCCGGGGTGATGTTCACCGCCAATCCGGCCAACGGGCGCCGCGACCAGATCGTGATCAGCGCCGCGTGGGGCCTGGGCGAATCCGTGGTCAGCGGCACGGTCACCACCGATGACGTCGTCGTCGAAGCGGGCTCTGGCCGTGTGCTCTCGCGCCGGACCGCCGACAAGGAAGTCATGACCGTCGTCGCGGACCACGGCACCCGGGAGCAGCCTGTGCCGGCGGGCCGCCGTCGTCAGCCCGTACTCGACGACCAGGCCGCGGCCGAGCTGGCCGGCTACGGAACCCGGATCGCGGATCATTTCGGGGCCCCGCAGGACATCGAGTGGGCACGGGCCGGTGGCGAGTTCTTCCTCCTGCAATCCCGCCCGATCACCGCACTGCCGGAACCGGCAGCTGATGCTCCGGACACGTGGCCGGTGCCCTATCCGAAGGGGCTCTACTTCCGGGCGAGCATCGTGGAACAGCTGCCTGACCCGCTCTCACCGCTGTTCGCCGATCTCATTGACGGCTCGGTGTCCCGGTCGCTGAGGGCCTTGATGGCCGGCGCCATCGGCAAGAACGTCATCGGGGAGGACGACGTCGGACTGCCCACCATTAATGGCTACGCCTATTACTACTACCGCACCTCGGCAATGTTGCGCGTGACGGCCATGTCGCTGG
The DNA here is from genome assembly GCF_003097355.1 of Arthrobacter sp. H-02-3. Lineage (GTDB taxonomy): Bacteria > Actinomycetota > Actinomycetes > Actinomycetales > Micrococcaceae > Arthrobacter > Arthrobacter humicola. The sequence continues at coordinate 156,346 of NZ_PYUI01000006.1, read as the reverse complement.
CTGCGATGCGCGCGCTGATCCGCGGCACGGCGCACATGGGAGTGGCCGGCTGGCGGGAGTATTCGCATCCCCGCTACGAACGGGTTATCAAGGACTGGTCGGCGAAGCCCCTCGGGGGGCTCTCCGGGGAGGAATTGTTGGAGGGTGTGCAGACGTTGCTGGATGCCGGCACCGTCTACTACACGGCGGTTCAGTCAATCATTCCGGTCGCCGCGACAAGCGAAATCTCCTTCCGGGCCTACTACGACAAGTTAGTTCGGCGCAACGGAGACGCCCCGGCCCAGACGTTCCTCCTCGGCTACGACAGCGAACCCATCCGGGCCGAGAAGTCGCTGTACGACCTCGCAGCCTGGGTCCGGGGTGTTCCGGGACTCGCCACGGCGATCCTCAACGCACCGACGCCGGCCCTGGTCGAGTCGCAGCGCACCGGGGTGCCGCCGGCCGCCATGGACCAGGCACTCTGGGGGCAATGGCGTCCCCGCTTCCAGGACCACCTCGGCCGGTACGGCCATGCAGTCTACAATTTGGACTTCGTCTGCCCGGTGCCCGCAGATGATCCCTCGCCGCTGCTGGAGACGGTGAAGTTCTACCTGCGGGGACAAGGCACGGACCCGCATGAGCGCCAGCGGTTGTTGGCCGCCCGCCGGGAAGAGGAAACCGGCCGAACGGCCGCCCGGCTTGGGCCGCGGCGTCGGGCCGCGTTCCTCCGGCTGCTCCGGTGGGCGCAGAATGCCGCTCCGATCCGCGAGGACGCCCTGGCCGACGTCGGACTGGCCTGGCCGCTGCTGCGGCGGATGCTGCTCGAACTCGGCCAACGATTGGTTGGCTCCACCGTCATCGCCGAGCCCGGCGACGTCTTCTGGCTCCGCCACCGGGAGCTGCGAAGCGCCGTCGAGTTCGGCCTCGCCGCGCCGGGCGCCGCGGCGGCCGTGGCCATTACCGGGGCAGACCGGCCCGTCCGGGCGGCCGCCATCGAGGAGCGCAGGATGCTCTGGCGGGGCCAGGCCAAGGCCTCCGCCCCGCAACTGCTGCCCGAGAGCCGGTGGATGGAGCGGGCCTTCGGGTCCATGATGCCGGCAGCCTCACAACAGCAGCCGGGCGACGTCATCAAAGGCACCGGCGCCAGCTCGGGCCGGGTCAGCGCTCCCGCCCGCGTCCTGCGAGGACCCGAGGATTTCGCGACGATGGTTCCCGGCGACGTCCTGGTCGCCCGCATCACCACTCCCGCGTGGACCTCGCTGTTCGCGATGGCCTCCGCCGTGGTCACCGACGTCGGCGGCCCGTTGAGCCACAGTTCGATCGTCGCCCGGGAGTACGGCATCCCGGCCGTGCTCGGCACCGGCGTGGCCACCCAGAGGCTGACCAGCGGCCAGCGGATCCGGGTCGACGGCGATGCCGGCACCGTCACGATCGAGCGGGGGCCTCGCCCAGCGGACGGTGGATCCGCCTAAGCCCTGCGCAACTGCTCCGCCCGCTCACATCCCGCCGCCACCCTCGCGTGGCTACGGGCCGCATCATGTCCGAGATTCGACACCTGCGCCACCGCGGCCGCCCAGGCGGCAGGCAACACTGACCAGCACGAGGGCAACGCCCAATGGGAATCACCTCACGATGAAGGTGGCACCCGATAACGGCGACGAAGGCGGCGGCGCCGAAGTCCTCACCTGCGAAGCCGCCGTTACCCCCGCCAAATAGGGCAATCCGGCGGCGGCCGGACCGCGACACGGCGGATCCCGGCCCATCCATGGCGACCGACACTAAGCAGGCTTTCTTTGGCCTCGTGCCGTTTACCGCGGATTCATGACGAGCCCCTACCGTCGGCGATGAATGCGAAGCCGGCCTTTGACGGCCGGTACCCCTGAACCGGAACGATTGGATAACCCATGCCTCATCCAGCACAACGTTTTACCCGAAAGCGCGTCGCCGCCGCCACGGGCGCTGCAGCCCTGGCGGCCACGGCGCTGACAGCCGGAGCGATCGGCTTCGGCGCAGGGCCGGCCTCTGCCGGCGAAAATCACAGCGGCACCGCGACGCCGATCAAGCACGTGGTGGTGATCTTCCAGGAGAACGTCTCGTTCGACCACTACTTCGCCACCTACCCCCAAGCCGCCAACACCCCGGGTGAAGCCCAGCAAGGCACGGGCACCGCAGCAGCTTCCTTCACCGCCGCGAAGAACACGCCCAAGGACATCAACACCTTGGCTACAGCGGGCCTCCTGGCACCGAACAATCCCAACGCGGTGCAGCCGGCCCGGCTCTCGCCGATGCAGGCCGTCACCTGCGACCAGGACCATGGGTACACTGCCGAGCAGAAGGCGTACAACGGCGGCGCGATGGACCGGTTTGTCCAGTTCACCAGCCGGGACTCCTGCGGCACCAACCAGTACGGCCGCCCCGGGCTGACCATGGACTACTACGACGGCAACACCGTCACCGGCATTTGGAACTACGCCCAGAACTACGCCATGAGCGACAACCACTTCAGCACCGTCTTCGGGCCATCCACTCCGGGCGCGCTGAACCTGGTCTCGGGCCAGACCCACGGGGCCACGGAATACACCGCCGCCGGGCAACCCGTGGCCACACCGGCAGCCGGAAGCAGCACTGTCCGCCAGCCTGACGCGAACGGCGTCGGCACCGTCATCAACGATCCGGACCCGGTCTACGACGACTGCTCGAACAATAGCCACGCCAAAACCAACAACCTGGCCGGCATGACCGGCAGGAACATCGGGGACCTTCTCAGCGCCAAGGGCACATCCTGGGGCTGGTTCCAGGGCGGCTTCACACCGACCACTGCCGCTACAGGGACCACGCCGGCGTCGTGCCTGTCCAGCCACACGAACGCCGCCGGAGCCAGCGTCGTTGATTACTCCCCGCACCACCAGCCGTTCCAGTACTACGCCTCGACCGCCAACCCGCACCACCTGGCGCCGGCGTCGGACGCGGAAATCGGCCACAACGGCCAGGCGAACCACCAGTACGACCTCACCGCTTTCAACAAGGTGGTCAACACCGACAACATGCCCGCCGTGTCCTTCCTGAAGGCGGGAATGTACCAGGACGGCCACGCCGCCTATTCTGACCCGGTCGACGAGCAGAACTTCATCACCAACACCGTGAACCAGATCCAGAACTCCAAGAACTGGGAGAACACGGCCGTGGTACTCGCCTACGACGACTCGGACGGCTGGTACGACCACGCCGTCGCCAAGGTGAAGAACTCCTCAAACTCCGCCGACGACGCCGCCTGGTGCCAGACCGCTGCGGCCAGCGGGATCCCGATGGCCGGCGGTTACGCTGACCGCTGCGGCCCCGGCCCCCGCCAGCCGCTCGTGGTCATTTCACCGTATGCGAAGAAGAACTATGTGGACCACACCCAGACGGACCAGGCCTCGATCCTGCGCTTCATCGAAGACAACTGGCACACCGGCCAAATCGGCGACGCCTCCGCGGACGCGACAGCCGGCTCGGTGAACGCCATGTTCAACTTCGACAGGCAGCGCACCGACAAAGTCCTGCTCAACGAACAAACCGGCGCCGTCGCCTCCATCACCAATACAGAGGACGGCAGCAACTCCGGACACGACGACGGCGGCAACAACCGCGGCAGCAACTCCGGGGAGTAACTGCCCGCAGCGGACCGGTCTGTGGCCGCCAGGAAAACATCACTGCAGGAAACGCCATCCGGCCGGCAGCCGGGTGGCGTTTCCGGTACCCTCCTCCAGCTGACAGCCGGCCGGAGGGACGGCCACTAGAATTGGCCGGTCCCTGTGCTTTGTTCCGGCCCTGCAGACGCCCGGCCACTGACGGAAAGACCCCATGACGACCACTTCTGACCACGCCGTACCGGCCCAGGTTGACCTTAAGCAGGCCGCAGCCCCGGACCGCAAACCCCTGGTCCGCTGGCTGCTCGCCAACCAGGTCGCACCGGCCGGCCCCGAAGCAGAGGAAGATCACAAGCCCAACGCCTGGTGGAAGGTTATGTGCCTGACCGGCGTCGACTACTTCTCCACCCTGTCCTACCTACCAGGCATCGCGGCCCTGGCCGCCGGCGCCCTGTCCCCGCTGGCGACCCTGCTGATCGTGGCACTGACCCTGCTGGGCATGCTGCCCATGTACCGCCGCGTTGCGCAGGAGAGCCCGCACGGGCAGGGGTCGGTTGCCATGCTGGAGAAGCTACTGCCGTTCTGGCGCGGCAAGTTCTTCGTCCTGCTGTTGCTCGGGTTCGTCGCGACCTCGTGGATCATCACCATCACCCTCTCGGGCGCCGACGCCACAGTGCACCTGCTGGAGAATCCGATGATCCCGCAAGGCCTGAAGGGCAGTGCCGTCATCATCACGGTGATCCTGCTGCTGATCCTGGGCGGGGTATTCCTTCTTGGCTTCAATGAGGCCGTCGGCGTCGCCATCCCGCTTGTGGCTGTCTACCTGCTTCTGAACGCCGCCGTCGTCGCCGCCGGGTTCGCACACGTCTTCTCGGACCCCTCCCTGATCGCCGGCTGGCAGGACCGGCTGCTCTCCAGTGCCGGCGGCGGGCCGATGAGCCTCATTGGTCCGGCAGTCATCGCTTTCCCGCTGCTGGTCTTGGGGCTCTCCGGCTTCGAGACCGGCGTGTCCATGATGCCGCTGATCAAAGCCACCGGGAACACCCCGGAGGAGGTCATGGCCTCCAGGGTCAAGAACACCCGCAAACTCCTCACCACGGCGGCGGCCATCATGAGCGTCTACCTGATGTCCACCAGCTTCCTCACCACGGTCATGATCCCGGCCAAGGAATTCCAGGACGGCGGACAGGCCAACGGCCGCGCCTTGGCGTTCCTCGCCCACGACCTGTTCGGCGCCGGATTCGGCACCGTCTACGACATTTCCAGCGCCCTGATTCTCTGGTTCGCCGGCGCTTCCGCCATGGCCGGGCTCATCAACATCGTGCCCCGCTACCTCCCCGCGTACGGCATGGCACCGGAATGGGGCCGGGCCGTCCGCCCGGTCGTGATCGTCTACACCGTGCTGAGCGTCGGCATCACCATCGCCTTCAACGCCGACGTCAACGCCCAGGCCGGCGCCTACGCCACCGGCATCCTGGCCATGATGGTCTCCGGTGCGGTCGCCGTGACCGTCTCAGCGGTCCGCCGGCACAGCCGTGCCGGGACCCTGGGATTCGGCGCGCTGACCCTGGTCCTGCTGTACGCACTGGGCGCCAACGTCATCGAAAAGCCCGACGGCATTGCGATTTCGGCATTCTTCATCGCCGGCATCATCATCGTCTCGCTGATCTCGCGGGTGAAGCGCACCACCGAACTGCGCCTGGAAACCATCGAGTTCGACGAGGCAGCCCGGCAGTTCATCACCGACTCGATCGCTTTCGACGGCCAGCTGAACGTCATTGCCAACAAGCGCCAGGCCGGCGACAAGGCCGAGTATGCCGACAAGGAGTACGAACAGCGCGGCCTGAACCCGGTCCCGGGTCCGGCGGACGTCATCTTCCTGGAGGTGGAGATCTCCGACCCGTCGGCGTTCAGCCACACGCTCCGGGTCGAAGGTATCGAAGTGGGCGGCTACCGGGTATTGCGGGTGAAGTCGCCGGCGGTGCCGAACGCGATCGCAGCGGTCCTTCTGGCCATGCGCGACTCGACCGCCACCAAGCCCCAATGCTATTTCGAGTGGTCGGAAGGGAACCCGATCAGTCATCTCATGCGGTACCTGTTCCTGGGCCAGGGCGACACGGCCCCGCTGGTGCGTGAGATCCTCCGCGAGGTCGAACACGACCCGGCCCTCCGCCCGGGCATCCACGTCGGCTGATGGCCGCCGGGTGGGCCGCCGCACCCACCCGTCTGTTCCTGCGCCGGACTGGGGCTCGACGCCGGATTAGGGCTCGACGTGCATCTTCGCGGCTTCCTCAAGTTCGGCTGCCTGGGTCTTTGCCAGGCGCCATTCCGCAGCCGTGTCGATGCGGCGGGTGAGTGCCCAGTAGAGAACGGCCGAGACCGGCAGGCCAATGAACAGGGAGATGTCAGCGCCACCCATTGCCTCGGCCGCGGGTCCGACGAAGAGTTTTCCGGCGGAGAAGAAGGGAATCATGACCAGGAAGCCCACGAGGTAAGACGTGATTCCGGGCCAGCCCCAGCGTCCGTAAATGCCGTGCGGGTGGAAGATCTCCGCGATGGCATAGTGGCCCTTGCGGACGACGAAGTAGTCGGTCAGGTTGACCGCTGTCCACGGGATGAAGAAGTACAGCACCAGCAGCAGGAAGTCGTTGAAGTTGACGAGGAAATCGGCGGACGCGACGTTGGCGAAGATGATTGAGATGGCCGCGGTGATCACGATCGTGACGACGCGGATTTTGACTGTCGGCCGGATGCGGCGCAGGCTGTCGATGGAGGAGATCAGAGTCAGGGACCCGCCATACATATTCAGCGCCGTGACCGACACGAGCCCTAGGGCTGCGATGAACAGCGCTATCGATCCAAACCCCGGGAACAGCTTGTTGGCGGTGTCCTGGATCGAGCCGATAGTCTCGAAGTCCGCGCCGGCGGCCGCGGCGATGAACGAGCCCAGGAACATGACCCACATACCGCCGAGGGCGCTTCCCCAGAACGTCCACTTGAAAGTCTTGCGGCCGGAATCCGGGGGGAGGTAGCGGGAATAGTCGGAGACGTAAATCGCCCAGGAAATCTGGTAGCCGGCGGCCACGCCCAGTTGACCCAGGAACGGGACCAGATGGAAATCGGCCAGGTTAAACGCGCCGCCGGGCAGGTCAAGGTGGGTGAGGACAGCCACCGTCAGCAGCGCCAGCATGATGATGGTCAGGTAGGTCAGATAGCGTTCGAAGCCGTGGATCAGGTCATAGCCGAACAGTGCGACGGCGGCGGCGATGATCGTGATGACCCAGAACCAGAGGGTTGCGTTTCCGATGTGAAGGGACCCGGTCACGGCCTCGCCGGCCAGGACGGTGTTGAAGACATTGAATCCCGCGTACTGCAGGTAGGCGAACAGCCAGACCAGCAGGGCCCCCACGTACCCGAACTGCGGACGGGACTGGATCATTTGAGGCAATCCGAGTTGCGGCCCCTGGGAGGAGTGCGCCGCCATGAACAGGGTGCCTACGAGCACGCCGATGGCGATCGCGATCAATGACCAGATCAGGTTTCCGCCGGTGGTGATGCTGATCAGTCCGACCGCGAGCGTGGCGATCTGGGCGTTGCTCATGAACCACAGCGGCCCGATGTTCGAGACCTTTCCATGCCGCTCATTGAGCGGAACATAGTCAATCGACCGGACTTCGAGTCCCCTGCCCGCCGCCGGACCTGTGGCTGTACTCATGACTTGTCTCCTGGATCGTGCGATGCTGCCAGCATCGGTGCGGGGCTGAGGGGTTCGGCGACCGGAACCCGCGGGGTCGCCGAGAGGGCATGAAGCGAATCACATGCAGATCGCGGACGAGAGTAAACTCGAATCGTGTCGTTCCCCGGGTGGGGATGACAGAATCGTGGTCGCCATATTGTGCGAATGTCAAGAGCTGCCGGAGGGCACTACTGGGCTCAACGGCAGGCATCATCGGGTCTCTTGCCCCACAGACCGGCGGGCGGCCGGAAGCGGAGCGGGCGATGGGAGCCGATCCCGCCGTCGGCCTTCTCCCGTAACCGTCCGTTCGAAGGTAACCGCTGATGTCCCACCTTGCCGTTGCAGCCGTCCAGGCCCCTCCGCGCCCGATCGGTGAGCCCTTCCCCGCGTTCGCCGATGAAGCCGCTCGCGTCTTGGCGGACGTGCCCGAAACGCAGCTGATGGTCTTTCCCGAACTCCACCTGTTCAGCGACGGAATCCCGGACAGACAACGATCCGAAGCGCTCCAGGAGGCCGCGCAGCCGCTCGACGGGCCGCTCGTCAATGAGTTGCGGCAACTCGCCGGAGACCTCAAGCTCTGGCTGGTCCCCGGGAGCATCTGCGAACGCGGGCCGCATGGACAGCTGTTCAACACGTCCCTGGTCCTCTCCCCCGAGGGTGCCCTGGCGGCAAGCTACCGAAAGATTTTCCCCTGGCGCCCGTTCGAACCCTACGACCCCGGAGACACTTTTGTGACGGTCGATCTACCCGGATTCGGCAGGGCCGGCCTGTCCATCTGCTACGACGCCTGGTTCCCCGAGGTCACCCGCCAGCTGGCCTGGATGGGAGCCGACGTCATCATCAATGTCGTCAAGACCACCACCCCGGACCGGGCCCAGGAGCTGATCCTCGCCCGCGCCAACGCAATCGTCAACCAGGTGTTCATGATCAGCGTCAACTGCGCCGGGCCCACCGGCCAGGGACGCAGCATCATCGTGGACCCCGAGGGCGCCGTCCTGTCCGAAGCCCCGGACGACTCCCCCTGCGTGCTCTCCGCAGCGCTGGACATGGGGCACCCGGGGCGGGTCCGTTCAGAAGGTACTGCAGGATTGAACCGGATGTGGTCGCAGTTCCGGACCGATGACCCTCCCATCGAGCTCCCCATCTATGGCGGCAGAATCACCCCAGCTACCTGGACACCGGAAGCCCACACGAAGCACCAGCCGTAGCCTGGCCCGCCTGCCGCTGGAAGTTCGGATACGACAAAGCCGACGCAGTCGAAGTGTGGACCGGTCCGTGGAGCGCCGACGACGAGTACGCCATCAACACGTGGGATTCCATGCTGGCCCGCTCCGTGCGCACCGGCGGCCGCTGGCTTCCGGCAATGGGCAACAGCGACGCCCACAGCGCCCCGCAAAGTCAGGGCATACACGAAAGCGGCGGCCGGTCCCGTGTGTGTTGGACCGGCCGCCGCCCAAGGAGATCAGTTGAGCCTCAGGCCTTGGCCTTCCGCTTCACCCAGCCCCAAACAGCCGTGGCCACGAGCAGCACCAAGCCGATGATGGCCAGCCAAAGCAGGCCCTTCACGGCGAAGCCAAGGATCGAAAGAAGGAGCCAAATGATAAGTAGTGTGATTATTAGTCCCATGCCGTAAAGCCTAAGCCACGCCAGAGGTCGCGGATGGCATTTTGGGCAGGGCGCTGGCCGGCTCCACCGCGGACATCGGCTCCTAGCAGTGGCGGTAGGCGTCGTCGCGGCGTACGGAGCCGCCACTGTCCCCGTCCCATCCCGGGATGGCTGCGAGGAAGGCCGCAGTCGTAGCCACCACATGCGAGTTGCCGCACTGGGTGCAGCTGATGGCGGCGGCAAGGGTCTCCTGCCGCGGATTCATCATGGTGACGGAGTCCGCGGTCAGGTGCCGGTCGGTGTCGCAGCTCGCGCACCAGGGCCGGCGGCCCCGGGGCTGATGGGCGTCCCGGGGCAGGTAAGTGTTGGACGTGATTGACATCCGGCTCAGACCAGGACCGGGTAGCTGGCCAGGATGTAGTCCGCCGCGGCCGGGCCTTTCATGCGGAGGCCGGTGCCCTTAGGGTGGACCTGTTTCTTCTTCATGGCCGCCCAGAATGCGTCTTCGGAGCGGGGCGCGGCCTGGCTCAGGAAGCACCAGCTGGTGTACAGCCCGTAGAGCGGGTCCCGGCCCAGTGCGCGATCGGATGCAGGGTCACGGGTGGTGGCTTCCTGCAGGAATTGGTCATAGTGAGAAGTTGCCATGTGTGGCTCGTTTCCTCGCGGTGCAGTCTGTGCCGCCGTGTGGCTACAGCAGCTGGACTTCAAGGCCGTGCACGCGGCGTCGAAGCATGATCCCGGGCTGCTGCGTCGCCGCAGATCCGGGGATAGAAGGTTATCGGGCCGGAAATCCACGTGCCGCGGAGGTCAGCCAAGCAACTTGTCTACAATGTAGACTGTAGGCGTAGACTACATATTAAGCAACCTGTCTATTGTCCTGGCAGCGTGACTTGTCCCCGACCCGAACGGAACACGATGTCGCCCGAAGCGAACCCGGCGCCCCCAGCGGCAACCGGCAAGAAGAAGCGGCTCAGTCGTGAGATTGTTCTGTCCGCGGCGCTGGCCCTGGTGGACGCTGAAGGACTCGACGCCCTCACCATGCGCAGGCTCGGCCAGGAACTGGGACGGGATCCCATGGGCCTGTACCGCTACGCCGAAAACCGCGCAGCACTGCTGGACGGAGTCTCAGAACTCGTCCTGAATGAACTGGCCATCTTTCCCGATGATCCCGACTGGCAGGCGCAGCTCCGCCGCATTGCCCACGACCTGCGGCTCCTGGCGCTCCGGCACCCCAATGTTGTGCCCCTCCTCGTGACCCGGCCCCTATCAACGCCCTTGGGCCTCAGGCCGCTTGGGACACTGCGGCCGCTGGAGCAGATCCTGTCCCTGCTGATCGACGCCGGATTCGCGCCCGCCGATGCACTGCACGTCTACCGCGCCTACTACGGATTCCTTTACGGGCACATCCTCAACGAACTGCAGGAATTCATCGTTGACCCCGACGAAAACGAAGCGCTTCTCCGCCTGGGCCTGCACCGCCTGCCACCGAAGGACTTCCCTCACCTCCGCGCCCTCGCCCCGGTGCTCGTCGACTACGACGGGATGGCTGAACTGGATGAAGGAATCACCATCCTGCTCTCAGGCCTGGCCGCGCGCCTCTCGCTGCCGGAAGCTCCGGCCAAACTCTGACGGTCGAGAAACCCTAAGCGCCGGCGCCGGCATCAATCCTGACGTTTCCGGCGCCCGCAAGGGCCCGCAGCTCGCGAAGGATCTCCAGCTGTTGACTGTTGATGGCCATCAGCAGGTCGATCTCCTCCTTGGACTTCACGTTGGTGTCGCGGTCGTGCTGGGCCATCGCTGCGGCAATCGCGTCCTGCCGCTTGGCCGCGATCAGAAGAATCGCTCCCTGCAGCCCCGCCAGCATCGAAAGAAAGAGATTCAACAGAATATACGGATACGGATCCCAGGCGTTGTTCGCCAGCGCCCAGCTGTTGACTGCCGCCCACACGATCATGAAGCCGATGAAATCGCCGACGAACGGCCAGCTGCCCATCCCGTTCCGCATGACATCCGCAGCCCGTTGGCCCCGCGTCAAGGATTCCTTATGGGTTTCGTGCCAGGTCTTTCGCTTATCGATCATGCCCCACCCTAACGCCGGGACTCCGATGTGGGCCCGGCGGGCCGCGGCGTCAGCCCGCGGTGGCCGCGCCGAGGGTGACGTCAGTGCTGTGCTGCCCGCCGTCGCGGTCGAAAGTGGCCTTGACGGTGGCCCCGGCGGCCTGTTCCCGCGCTGCCGCCGTGAGCTCGGAAGCATCAGTCACAGTCCGGCCGCCCAGCTCGGTAATCACGTCGCCGGCTTTCAAGCCGGCCTTGTCCGCCGCGGAGCCCGGGGTCACGGCAGCCACCTCTGCCCCGGTCGTGAATCCCGACGAGGTTCCCGCGGCCTTGTCCTGCACCGAGAGGCCGAGCTGGCCGTGCGTGGCCGTGCCTGTGCCGATGATCTCCTGGGCGACGCGTTTCGCGTTGTTGACCGGGATGGAGAAGCCGACGCCGATGTTCCCCGACTGGGCTGAGGAGGAGGACGTGGATCCGGCCGAGGCGATGGCCACGTTGACTCCGATGATCTCGCCGCTGGTGTTCACCAAGGCGCCGCCGGAGTTTCCCGGGTTGATGGCCGCATCCGTTTGGATGACGTTGATGCTGATGGAATCCTGCGCGGCACCGGAGGACCCGCTCTGCGAGCCGGGCGCGGCCGAGGAAGCGGTCTCGATGGTGCGGTTTGCTGCCGAAACGACGCCGTCCGTCACCGTTCCGCTCAGCCCCAGGGGTGCTCCGATAGCAATGGCGGTGTCACCGACCTTGACCTTGCCGGAGTCGCCCAGGGATGCCGCCACCAGCCCCGGGGCAGTGATGTGGACGATGGCCAGGTCCGAGAGCGGATCCGTTCCGACAATGGTCCCGGGGTAGACCTTGCCGTCGTTCGTCCGAACCTCAATGGCCGCGTTCGCGGCCTGTCCGTCCAGGGTGACCACGTGGGTATTGGTCAGAATGTTGCCGGACGTGTCCAGAATGATGCCCGATCCGGTACCGCCGGAAGTGCCGGAGCTGGCGCTGATGGTCACCACACTGGGCGAGGCCTTCTGTGCGGCCGCTGTCACGGCGTTGACGCTCTCGGGATTGTTGACAATCACCGGCGTGTATTGGGTCGTTTGGGTGGTGCCGGCTGCCGGGGCTGCGGTGTTCCAGATCGACGTCGCCGCTGCAGCCACACCCCCGCCGAAGGCACCAGCGGCCACCAGGCAGGCAACGAACACGCCGGTGCCAACCCGCTTCCCGGGTTTCCGGCCGGTTGCCGCGACTGTTCCGGCCCGGGGCGCCTCCTGCCGTGCCGGGTCTGCACCGGCTCGTGCGTTGTCGCTGTTCGTGAGATGGTCGTGCTCGCTCATGGGTCATCCTGATCTCGTCGTTATTGCCTGTGTCGACCTCCCGCCTGACCTGCGGGCGAACGTGTACTCATGTCTTCCGTGAACGTCCACTGCCGGCCGGGGCCGCCAGGGGACGCCGGCTGGCATTCGTGGGCTTGGGGCGGACGCACCCCCGATGCTGCGTCCGCCCCCCGGAGTCCCGGTCAAGCTGTGTCCCCATCCTCAAACCCGGGACTGTCGACCGTCTGTCGCGCCGCTGTGAACAGACTGTGAGCCTTTTCGCCGGCGACGCCTGACAGGCCGCTGCACAGCCAGGGCAAAGGTTCCCCTCAGCCCCCGACAATTCCGCGGCAGGAAAGTGGTTACAGGAACACCGCTCCAAGGAGGACCCCGATGATCGTCTACCGCCCCATCCCGCCGCTGACGGCCGGCGGCACCGGACTCAAGGCGGCGCTGGTCGCCATGGCCTTGACCGCCATCCTCGGCACCACCTGGGAGGTCCCGGGCGACACGCCGTGGACACAGGAGAGCCCGCGGAAGGGCTGAGCTGACGATCATCCAGCTAAATTGACCGTTGACCGGCGACAGTCTTCGATATATCGTTAACTATCGCCGAAGGATCGGTGATCATCTGAGGAACGCACCTCAAACGGAAGGACGATGCCGGTATGAAAGGCATTCACGACGACAAATTCACGGACGGCGGACCCGCCCAGGGACGCTTCGGGCGCGGCAGAAGCCGCCGCGGACCCCACGGACACGGCGGTTTCGGGCCGGGCCGCGGGTTTGGGCCAGGATTCGGGCCCGGTCCCGGGCCGGGCTTTGGCCCCGGGTTTGGTCCCGGGTTTGGTCCCGGCGGTTCACGTCGGGCCAACAAGGGCGATGTTCGTTCGGCGATTCTCTCCCTCCTGGCCGAATCACCATCCAACGGCTACGGCCTGATCAAGACAATCGCGGAGAAGACGTCCGGGGCCTGGCGTCCAAGCCCGGGCTCCGTCTACCCGACGCTGCAGCAGCTCGTTGATGAAGAACTCATCACGCCCGTCAGTGAAGGCCGGCGCACGGAATTCACTCTCACCGATGCGGGCAAGGCCTATGTAGCCGACCACGCCGAGGAGCTGGACAATGCGTGGAACACCGATCCCCAGGGATCCGGACCGGCATTTCACCAGAGCGTAGGAAAGCTCATGGGCGTCATCCACCAGTTCCGCTTCTCGGCCACCGAGGAACAGCGCAATGCCGCGATGGAGAAAATCGACGAAACCCGCCGCGCGCTGTACCACATCCTCGCCGACTAGACCCCGCATTCCGGAGCCTTCGTCGGGAGAAACCGGCGCGAAGAGCTCATGCGGCGGGGAACCCATGGAGAGGCAGATCGGTGATGCCGCCTGACAGCCTGAGTCCGGACAGCGCGGGCCCTGACAGCACGGGCCCGCCGGTGCCCGGAATGGCGCCCGGGGCTCCGCCTCCGCGGCGTGCGGTTGACCTATTGCGGGCGCTGCGGGTGCGGAACTTTGCGCTCTTTTGGACGGGGCAGCTCATCTCCGGCACGGGCACCTGGATGCAGATGGTGGCGATGGCCTGGCTTGTGCTGGACATCAGCGGGTCACCGGCAGTGCTGGGTCTGGTGACCACGTTGCAGTTCCTGCCGCTGCTGCTGTTCGTGCTGCCGGCGGGAGTCCTGGCCGATCGCTTCCCGAAGCGCACAATAATGCTGGCAGCCCAGGCCCTCGCCACGGTGCAGGCGCTTGTCCTTGGCTTTCTCGCCCTGACCGGGTCCCCGCAAATCTGGCAACTAGCCCTCCTGGCGTTCATCCTTGGAGTCTCCAACGCGTTCAACAATCCCGCACAGCAGGCGTTTGTCCCCGAGATGGTGGGCCTCACGCTGGTGCCGGATGCCGTGGCCATGAACAGTGTGCAGTTCAATTCCAGCCGGATGATCGGCTTCGCCCTTGGCGGGCTGGCGGTCGCCCAGCTTTCGGCCGCGGCGGTCTTTTTCATGAACGCGGCCAGCTTTGCCGCGGCACTGACCGCGTTGCTGGTCCTGCGCACCGGCGAGCTTCGCCTCTCCCGGAGCAAACCGGCCCGTCACGGCGCCCTGCGCGAGGGCCTGCAGTATGTCCTCCACACCCCCGCCGTCCTCTTTGTCCTTGGGGCCTTGGCCGTGGTGGGGACATTCGGCTACAACTGGCCGGTGGCAGCGCCGTTGCTGGCCCGCGACGTGCTGAACGTGGCGTCCGTCGGCTTCGGCGCGCTCATGTCGGCGTTCGGTGCCGGTTCCCTGGTAGCCGGCATCGGCCTGGTCGTTGTAGGCGGCAGCAACGATCGCCGGATGATCGTCTCGGGCGCTGTCCTTGCAGCGATTTTGATCCTCCTGGGCATCTCGCAGTCCTACCCGGTGAGTCTGGGGCTCATGGCCCTGGCCGGCCTCAGCGGCACGGTGTTCACGACCACAGTCAACACCCGTCTCCAAGGACTCACGCCGGACCGGCTCCGCGGCCGGGTCATGAGCCTGTTCGTGCTGCTGCTGGCCGGCACCACCCCGTTCGGTTCGGCCCTGCTGGGGCTGGGCGCGGAAGCCTTCGGCATCTCGTCCGCCATCATCGGATTCGGCGCCGTCACCCTGGCAGGACTGGCCATGCTGCTCGTCCTTCGCGCTCGAAGGGACGGGCCTTCCGCGGCAAAACGTCGGCCCTCCTGAGAGCCCGGGCGTTGCCGGTCAGGACTCCAGGACCAGCAACTGGGCCTTGTCCGCGCGATACGTGGCGACCATGTTCAGTCCCGCGAGTCCCCTTCGGACGGTCTGGTCATTGCGGCCTGCGGATTGGCTTGAGCCGGTTCGATCGGGCGTTTTCCGGTTGCACTCCAGCGGGTGAGGAAGTCGAGCTGCTCCTGGGCATGGCTTCCGGGTTCAGCGGTGTAAGCGATGAGGGTCAGGCCCTCGCCGGGGAGCTCGAGTGCGTCGCCGGTGAGTTCGATTTCTCCAACGAGCGGGTTGCGAAGGGTCTTGCGGGCTGAGCGGTGGAAGCGGACGTTGTGCCGTGCCCATCGTGTCGAGAATTCCGTGCTTCCAGTGGCGAGGTCCCCGATGAGGTTGCTCAAGGCCCTGTCGTGTGGGCTGCGTCCGGATTCGGTGCGGAGGGCAGCGGCAAGATCATCTGCAAGGGTGGGCCATTCAACGAAGAAGTCCTGTGACCGCGGGTCGAGGAACATGAACCGTGCGAGGTTCAGCGGCAGCGTCGCAGGGCTAAGGATGTCCGTGTACAGGGTGAAGCACAGGCTGTTCGCGGCCACGATATCCATCCTGGCGTTGCGGACGTAGGCCGGCGTCCCCGTCATCCCAGCCAGGATCCGTTCCACACTCGGGCGCACTTCTGTCCGCAGCCGGCGCGCGGCCGGGGCCTCCGATGGCGCGGAGGCCCTGGCCAGGTCCAGCAGGTGGGTGCGCTCAGCCTCGTCGAGCTGGAGGGTGCGTGCGAGGGATTCGAGGACGGAGTCGGACACGCCTCGAAGGTTTCCCCGTTCGAGGCGGGCGTAGTACTCCGTGCTGACGCCGGCAAGCATCGCGACTTCCTCGCGTTTGAGCCCGGGCACCCTTCTGGCCCCGCCGTAGGCGGGTATCCCGGCCTGGGCCGGCGTGATGCGTGACCGCCGGCTCGTCAGGAACTCGCGGACGTCCTTGCTGTTGTCCATGGCTACTACGTTACGAGACCCTTTGTGGCTCTAACAGGAACTGGCAGTACACCGCACAACAGACACTCCCGCGGGCACGCGAGGGCTGGTTCCCTTGAATAAGTTCCGTTTCTGCCTCGCCGTCTTCGGCGCCGTTCTCGCCGGGCAGAGCAACTACAGCAAATGCAGCAGCGAAGATCCACAAGCAAACGACACATGACCACAGGAATACAGGAATCCCGAATGAAGCTCACACCTCCCACCCCCGCGGCCAAGGGCCCGACGTCGAGGTTTACGGGAGACGTCTTCGTCAACGCGCTGCACAACGGCGAGGCCCCCTCCAGACTCGTGGCTGCAATGGTCCGGTTTACCCCGGGCGCCCGCACAAACTGGCACTCCCACCCTCTCGGCCAGACCCTGCACTGCACCGACGGGACCGGGCTCGTCGGCACCCGCGACGGCACAGTCATCGCCATGCGCCCCGGGGACACGGTCCACACCCCGCCCGGCGAGGAACACTGGCACGGCGCCACCAGGGACAACATGATGTGCCACCTGGCCATGGTCGAGCATCACGACGGGCAGAGCGCCACCTGGCTTGACCCCGTCACCGACCAGGACTACGAAACAGCCCACACCCAAACAAAGGAAACCCCATGAAAACCGTGACCCTCAACAACGGCGTCCAGATGCCGATCCTGGGCTTCGGCGTCTTCCAGATCCCCGACGGCGAAACCCAGGCCGCCGTCGAAGCCGCCCTCGCGGCCGGTTACCGCCACCTGGACACGGCGGCCTCCTACGGCAACGAGGAAGCCGTGGGCGCAGCGATCAAGGCGAGCGGAATCGCGCGCGAGGAACTCTTCGTCACCACCAAGCTCTGGATCCAGCACGCCCCGACCGGCAGCGTTCAAGAGGACACGAAGCGGGCCTTCGGAAACTCACTCCGCCGGCTCGGCCTGGACTACCTCGACCTGTACCTGATCCACCAGCCGCTCGGGGACTACTACAGCGAGTGGCGGGCCATGCAGGACATCAACAAGGAAGGCCTGGCCCGTGCCATCGGCGTGTCCAACTTCCACCCGGACCGGCTGGTTGATCTCATCGACCACAACGAGATCGTCCCGGCCGTCAACCAGATCGAGACCCACCCCTTCCACCAGCGCGCCGCCGATCAGGCGCTGATGCGCGAACGCGGCGTCCAGATCGAATCCTGGGGGCCGTTCGCCGAGGGAAAGAACAACCTGTTCACCGATCCGGTCCTCAGCGCCATCGCCGAGGCCCACGGCAAGTCTGTCGCCCAGGTCGTGCTCCGCTGGCTCATCCAGCGCGAGGTCGTCGTCATCCCCAAGTCCGTGCGTCCCGATCGGATGGCCCAGAACCTTGATGTCTTCGACTTCACCCTCACCGACGAGCAGATGAGCCAGATCGCCACCCTGGACACCGGCGCCAGCCTCTTCTTCGACCACCGCGACCCCGCCATGGTCAGCTGGCTGGGAGGCCGCAGGATCGACTGACCCTGCTCCTTCAGAGCGGACAAGCCCGCCAGCTTCATCTCCGCTCGGCGACTACCAACCTGCTCTTCACATCTCCCGAAAGGACTCCACCATGAGCGATTCAAACCAGACCCGGGCCCAGCAACTCATCGGCGACTTCGCCCCCAAACTCGTTGACCTCACAGACCGTGTGCTCTTCGGCGATATCTGGGAACGAATCGAACTCTCCCCGCGGGACCGCAGCCTCGTCACGGTCGCCAGCCTCATCACCAGCGGCAGCACCGAACAGCTCCGCGGACACCTCGTCCGGGCCAAGGCCAACGGCCTGACCGAGACCGAACTCAAAGAGACCATCATCCATCTGGCCTTCTACGCCGGCTGGCCCAAGGCGATGTCCGCCATTACGGTGGCCAAGGAAATCTTCGCCGCCCCGTGAACGCGTTTCCGGGCGTGGTCGCGCCCTGGAAAGGAGCCGGACGGGCATGGCGCCCGCCGTGGAGTGGGAGCAGTATGAGGGAATGAACCCGCCCAGCGCCGGGACCTGCTCAGAAGCGACCACGCAGACTCCATGACCTCCGGTAGCACCACGAGTCGAAAGGAACGGGAAATGCGCAAGACAGGTGCCGCCGTCGCCTTCTATGCGCTCAGTATTGTGCTGCTACCGGTCTCGCTACTCGGCTATGCGATCTGGGTGGGCAAGCTCCGGGCCGCGAAACCGTCCGGTGTGTCGACCAGTGCGCAAGCCCCGCTCTCGGCCAGGTGGGCGATGCACAATTTCGGCGTGCGCGAAGACCAGGCCGCGAACCTGCTGTTGCCCGTCCTGCCCGGCGTGCCCTGGCTGGGCATGCGGCTGGCATTCTGGCCGACGGTCTTGGCGCACCGCGTCACCGGCTACGTCTCGAAGACCTTCCGGTACCCCTTCGAGGGCAGGATCCCTCCCCAGGCCGAGGCGTCGGCCAGGGTCACGTTCTTCGACAGCGCCGTGGACCGCTTCCTTCCCGCCATCGACCAGCTGGTCATCCTCGGCGCCGGTTTCGACACGCGCCCCTACCGCCTCCCGCAGGACACGCCCGTCAGCTCCTTCGAGGTCGATGCCCCGAAGACACAGGCGGTCAAACGCGCCATGCTGGACAAGGCAGGGATCGACGCACGCAAGGTCACGTTCGTGCCTGCTGACTTCGAGAAGGATGACTGGCTCGCCAAACTTGCCGACGCCGGGTTCGACCCCGGACGCCCGGTGCTGTTCCTCTGGGAAGGCGTGACAATGTACCTCGAGCAGGCAGCGATCGAGGACACGCTGAGCAAGGTCGCGGGCTGCGCCCGGGGCAGCCTGCTCGCCTTCGACTACTTCACGACCGAGACTCTCGAATCGACCATGCTGTACTGGCGGTACGGGAGGGCGGCGGCCAAAGCAGTGGGCGAGCCGTTGAAGTTCGGTGTGGACAGCACACCGCCGTCGCGGGAGCGCCTGTCCGAACTTCTCCGATCCTGCGGGTTGGCGATCCTCGAACAGCATGTGCTCGGTCGTGAGACCACGAAGAAGCGCGCGTGGGGTGGCTTCGCGATTGCCGTGGTGCAGTGAAGCCGCTGCCGAACGCGGCCGACAGCGGGGACGAGCCCGGACTGAGGCGTCAGGCGCGGAGGGATGCCAAGGCGTGGGAGAGGGGCATGGCTAAAGCGGGACCGTGGCCCGGAAGAATGACCGACGCTTCTACGCCGTCGAGGACATGGGTCGCGGACAGCACGGTGCCCGGCTCGGTATGGAACATCGGATGGAGCATCTGCGGGCCTCTTTGCCGAGTCAGGGGGTGCCCGGTGATCAAGGAGTCGCCGGTGGCGATCACCCCGGCGCCGCGGAAATAGATGGAGGCGTTGCCCGGCGTGTGGCCGGCAACCAGGATCGCCTCAGGGCTGCCCGGGAGTTCCCGGAGCTGCTCCGCCGTCCAGGCCCGGGCCTCGGTGGCTGGATCGGCGTTCAGCGCGCCGGCCCTGATCGCGTGACTCATCCAGCGCAGGACGCGCGGACGCCAGGCGCGGAGGACAACCTGTCCCAGGCCGACCTGGTGCTTTTCGTGTCCCTGGACGTGTGCCAGCTCTTCCGGACTGCACAGGATCGGGGTCCCGAACGTACGGGAAAACAGGGCCGCCGACCCTGTGTGGTCGACGTGACCATGCGTGATGAGGATGGCGCGGGCCTTGGCCGGCTTCAGCCCGGCGTAATCGATGGATTTCAGGACGAAGTCCGTGTCGCCGGGGTAGCCGCTGTCAACGAGGATGAAACCGGACTCGTCCCGGACGATGATCCAGTTGGATGCCGGGCCTTCGACAAAGAAGAAGCCTGGAGCCGGTTCGGAAACCTGCGATGAGGGCTGCCATGCGGTGTGGCCGGAATGCGCAAAAGGGTCGGGCAAAGGACTGTACTCCTGAAGATGGTGATCAGATGACGCTTTGTACAGCCTGCCGGGCATCCGCCAGATGGGCTTGGTAGACATATGATGCCAATCGGTTCAGGCAAACTCAAATCCACAAGTCGTGATCCTTGGCCCTTGGCGGCACGGTTTTGACAAAAATATGACATAAGCCCCAAATGGTGGAAGATGGCCCCCTGGTCATGCCAATTGGTTGCGTCATAATGCGCGGCGGCAACGACCCTATATGAGCGACGGGCGCAGGAGTCATGAACACGTTAGGCGACACGCGAGGCCGATGGGTCCTGGTGGACTATCTCAACAAGGAGCAGCCCGGTCTCCTGAGCATCGGTGCGGTGAACTACTCAGGGTCCAGTGTCCGCAAGAACCTCGATCCGCTGGGCCGCGAACTGCTGATGGACCGGATCAAAGGCGTCGCTGAGACCGGACGGCAAATCCACGACCCCGTCCATCATCGGGGCATCAATTACCATGTTCTCGCAGTGCCGATTAGCTCTCCGATGACGAACACGGTTCTTGCAGTTCTGGCCGTCTACACTGCGGCGGGAGACAACCCGCCACCGCGCCCGCCGATCGGCGCCCTGGAGTGGACGATCTCCTCCACCGGGCACATTGAAACGTCCTGGAATGATGACCTTTTCGCCATCTACGAGATCGATCGTTCCGGGGAGAGCCCCACCGGGGACATGAACCAATGGGTCAGCGAACTGATCTCCCCTGAGGACAGAACCCGGATGAAGGTGACCATCGACGCGGCCATCACTTCGATGAACGCACAACGCTACCTGGTGCCGTACAAGATCATCACCAGATTCTCGTCTGCTTTGCCCGGGATCAAGAACCTCGAGGTGTCCGGTCGGGTCATCCCTGACGAACAACGGCAGGGCAAGTGGCTGCGTGCCATCACACGTGAGGTTCAGGAGGCCACCCCGTCCCCGATCACGCCTGGTTTCGGGGACTTCCAGTCCAGCAGCCTGCTACGCGCCGTCTTCGAACTCGCCGAGGAGCGGGTGCTGATGGCCGTCGACACCACCTGCTGGCAGACCTTCATGACGTCCGGCTCTTGGCAGCGGTTCGGCATCCAGTCACCGAGATTCGGCTACCTCCCCCACGTCATCCATCCGGACGATTACCGCGCCTTTAGGGACACCGTTGAAAAGGCTCAGCCCGCCACCCGCGCGACAGTGCGCCTCCTGCACACAGACAGCACGTACAGGCCGTACACCGTTTGCGCCAGCAGCGGCCAAAGTGGACACGGCGACACTGACCGCTACGCCGTTGTGGCTTTGTCCCGCCTTACAGGGCCGTAGGGCCCCATGAGGGTTCGGGTGTAACCTGCTCAAAACCTCTGGCCGAGTGAAGGAGTTGGCGTGGACACACGAAAGCTGAAGTATTTCTTGGCCGTCGTTGACCACGACGGATTCAACCGCGCCGCAGAGCATCTGCTTATCGCCCAGCCGTCTCTTTCCCAGACTATCGCCGCCTTAGAGAAGGAACTGGGCGTGCCGCTTTTCCACCGGATCGGCCGCCGGGCAGTTCTGAGTGAGGCGGGCAAGGAACTCGTCGGGCCGGCACGTCTGGTGATGCGGGACCTTGATGCGGCGCAGTCCGCGGTCCAGGCGCTGCGGGGCGTGCGGAGCGGGCGGCTGGACATTATCACCATGCCGTCACCCGGCATCGAGCCGCTGACGTCCATGATCGCCGGGTTCACCCGCGCGTATCCGTCGGTCCGACTCAACGTCAGTGCCGCGTTTACGCCGGAAGAAGTCATCGAATCCGTCCGCAGCGGCAGTACGGAGATCGGCCTTGCCGGCTCGCCCACGCCCATCAGGGTCCCGGGCGTCCAAGTCCTGGAGCTGGAACGCCAGCCGCTGATTCTCATCGTCAATCCGGAGGCCGACACTTTCGCCCCGGGGACGGCCATCCAGCGTGATGACCTGGGCGGGCACCGGCTGATCGCCAGCCAGCGCGGTTCCCTCATGCGCTGGCTCGTCGACGATGCGCTGGCGCGCGGGGTCGACGCCGAAATCGTCGTCGAGGTTGCCCACCGGACCTCGATCCTGCCGCTGGTCCTGGCGGGCGTTGGCCACGCCGTGATGCCCTCGTCGTGGGCCCCGCTGGCGCACAAGTCAGGGTTGCGGACCCTCCTGATTGAGCCCGTGTCCCATCTTGACGTGGCCATTCTGAGCCGTAAAGAAGGCCTGACTCCCGCCGCCAGGGCATTCCTGGACGTCGCAGCCCTCCACACCAAGTAACCCGCCCGTCGATTGCTCCGATAACGCCCTTTTGCGCGTCCAAAAGGGCGACCTCTCGGCAGTCGATGGAACAGACCAATAGGCTGCGCCTATCTACCGGATCGGATCTTGGTCTTGGACGGCGAGTGTCGCCTGACCGTCTACTTGAAGAGGACAGGCAGTGTGACGCTGCTAACACACTCAACAAGGAGGTAGGCCCGTGAGCGCCACCCAGAAATTCAGCATCGCTTCCATCCCTGCCGATGGCGTCGGCAAGGAAGTTGTCTCCGCCGGCCGCCGTGTCCTGGACGCCCTGGCCCAGAATTCCGGCGGGAAGTTCGCCTTCGAATGGACGGAATTCCCGTGGGGCTGCGGCTACTACGAAAAGACCGGCCAGATGATGGACCCGAAGGGCCTTGAGGCCCTGAAGAACTTCGACGCCATCTACTTCGGCGCCGTCGGCTGGGAAAACGTCCCGGACCACATCAGCCTCTGGGGCCTGCGCCTGAACATCACACAGAACTTCGACCAGTGGGCCAACATCCGCCCGGTGAAGTTCCTCCCCGGCATCCAGTCCCCGCTGCGCAAGGCCGACCACACCGAACTCGACTGGATCGTGGTCCGCGAAAACAGCGAGGGCGAATACGCCGGGCTGGGCGGACGGAACCTCAGCGGCCGCGGCCCCGGCAACGAGGTCGCCCTCCAGACCGCCCTGTTCACCGAAAAGGGCTGCGAGCGGATCATGCGCTTCGCCTTCGACCTCGCCCGCACACGCACCGTGAAAAAAGTCTCCTCCGTCACCAAGTCCAACGCCCAGCAGTACGGCATGGTCCTCTGGGACGAAACCTTCCAGCGCGTGGCCCTGGACTACCCGGACGTGGCCACCGAAAGCGTCCTGGTCGACGCCATGAGCGCCAAGTTCATCCTGCACCCGGAAGACCTGTCCGTCGTCGTCGCCTCGAACCTGAACGCGGACATCCTCTCGGACCTCGGCTCGGCCCTGGCCGGAAGCCTCGGCTTGGCAGCCAGCGCCAACCTGAACCCGGAACGCCGCTTCCCGTCCATGTTCGAACCCGTCCACGGCTCCGCCCCGGACATAGCCGGCAAGGGCATCAGCAATCCGATCGGCGCGATCGCCAGCGCCGCCCTGATGCTGGACCACTTCGGCCTGCACGAGGAAGCCCGCCAGGTCGAGGCCGCCATCGAGCAGACCACCGCCGCCGGTTACCTGACGCGCGACGTCGGCGGCGACGCGAACACCGATGACGTCACCGACGCCATCATCAAGACCCTCACCCACACCCTGGCTGCCGTCTAGCCTTGCCGGACCCGCGGCGGGCGGCGCAGCGCACTGCCGCCGCCCGCCCCGACCTACTTTTTTCATTCTTCAAGCACCACGCCACTCACATTCCACAATGAGGTAGGAATCATGGGACACATCACCACCGCGGGCAGAGCCGCGGCATCCAAAAATGCGGCCCCCAAGACACGCTGGTACAGGCAGCTGTACTTCTGGGTACTGACCGGCATCGTCCTCGGCATCCTGGTCGGCTGGCTCGCCCCGGCCGCGGGCATCGCCCTGGAACCGATCGGCACCACGTTCGTCAACGCTATGAGAATGCTGATCGGCCCGATCGTGTTCCTGACCATTGTCGGCGGCATCGCCAGCGTCGCGGACCTGAAAAAGGTCGGCATGACCGGCCTGAAGGCCCTGACGTACTTCCAAATCGGCACCATCTTCGCCCTGCTCTTCGGCTTGGTCGCCATCAATCTCTTCCGCCTCGGCGACGGCGTCAACGCCGACGCCAGCACCATCAAGACCACGGAGTCCGCTGCCAAGCTGATCGAAACCGGCGCCCACCAGGAATGGTGGCAGTTCCTGACCCACATCATCCCCACCAGCATCGTCGCTCCCTTCGTGGAGGGCGACATCCTCCAGATCATCTTCATCGCCGTGATCTTCGGCATCGCCCTGAACGCCATGGGCAAAGTCGGCGCCCCCGTGCTGGATGGGGTCCAGCGCCTCACCGGCGTCATGTTCAAGATCCTGGGCTTCATCATGAAGGCCGCTCCCTTGGGCGCATTCGGCGCGATGGCCTTCGCCGTCGGCAAGTACGGCGTCTCCTCCCTCTCCAGCATGGGCGGGCTGATCGTCCTGTTCTATGCCACCTCCATCCTCTTCGTCGTCGTGGTCCTCGGATCCGTCATGGCCTTCCTGAAGCTGAACATCTTCAAGATGATCCGCCACCTCAAAGAGGAATACCTGCTCATTCTCGGCACCTCCACCGCCGAACCGGCGCTGCCGGGCCTGATGCGCAAACTCGAGCACGCCGGGGTTAAGAAGGAAACGGTCGGGCTCGTGGTCCCCACCGGGTACAGCTTCAACCTCGACGGCGCCGCCATCTACCTTTCGCTGGCCGCCGTGTACATCGCCCAGGCCACCAACACGAACCTGACCATCGGCCAGCAACTGGGCCTCATCGCGGTCATGCTGCTCACGTCCAAGGGCGCAGCCGGGGTCGCCGGGGGCGGGTTCATCGCCCTGACCGCCACCCTCGCCACCCTCGGAACCATCCCGGCCGCCGGCATCATGCTCATCTTCGGCATCGACAAGTTCATGTCAGAATGCCGGGCCCTGGTGAACTTCACCGGCAACGCCGTTGCCACCTTGTTCATCGCCTGGTGGGACCGGACGCTGGACGCGGACCGGGTGCGTCGGGTCTTCAACGGCGAAACCGTTGAGCCAATGCCCAGCGAGGACCAGACACCCCTCGATGAGTTCACGGACATCGCTGCAGACTTAACCGACTCGCAGCATGCGGAACCGGCCGACGACGTCGACCTGCGCTCCGGGAACGGCCGCAGTCCCGCCTACTCGAAAAGCATCTGACATGCTCACACCAACCGCTCCGACAACCGTGCGGGCACTCATCGCCCCGGACAAATTCAAAGGCAGCCTCACCGCCGCCGAGGTGGCCGAGGCCCTGGCAGCGGGCCTCCGGTCTGCAGGATCCGGATCCGGATCCGTCCACTGTGAACTGCTTCCCCTGGCGGACGGGGGTGACGGCAGCGTGGACGCCGCCGTCGCCGCCGGCTTCACCCGGCGCAGCTACACCGTCGCGGGGCCCACCGGCCAGCCCGTCCGGTCCAGCATCGCGTTCGACGGCTTCACCGCCGTCGTCGAGGTGGCCAACACCTGCGGTCTGGGACTCCTGCCGGACGGAAAACTGGATCCGCTGGGTGCCTCCAGCCGCGGCTTCGGTGAGGCGGTTCTGTTCGCCCTCAGCCTGAAGCCGGGCAGAATCGTTCTGGCCCTGGGCGGCAGCGCCAGCACCGACGGCGGCATGGGCATGCTCACCGCCCTGGGCTACAGTTTCCGCGACGCCGACGGCCGACAGCTCTACGGCAGCGGCCGGGCGCTGGCACAGATCCACACCGTCCACCGGACCGCGCTACCCGAACTGGCCGACACCGAACTCATCGTCGCCAGCGACGTCCACAACCCGCTGCTCGGCACCCAGGGGGCACCGGCCGTCTTCGGACCCCAAAAGGGCGCGTCACCACAGGACATCGCGATCCTCGAGCAGGGTCTGGAGCACTTCGTGGCCAAGCTGGCCGAAGCCGGGTTCGCGGATGCGACCGTCCTGGCCGGGCACGAAGGCGCCGGCAGCGCCGGAGGGCTGGGCTACGCGTGCCAGCTGCTCGGTGCCAAGCAGGTCTCAGGCGCCGACTACTTCCTGGACCTGCTGGACTTCAACACCCGCAAGGACAGCTGCGACGTCGTCATCACCGGCGAAGGCAGCCTGGACGAACAAACCCTGGCCGGCAAACTTCCCGCCGCCGTCGCCCGGAGATCGGGCTCCAGACCGATCATCGCCGTCGCCGGCCGCTCCCTGCTCCCGAAGGCGCGGTGGCCCGAAATGGCCGTGACACGGGTCTACGCGCTGGCCGACTACACCAATCAGGACTCTGCCAAGGACCCCAAACTGTCCGCCACCCTGCTCCGCAGGATCGGACGAGACATCGGAGCAAGCCTTCTATAGGCGGTCGCCATACGCAGGAGAGGCAACGCCCGCCCGGGGTACCCGGACGGGCGTTCGTAACTCGTCCAAAGACTGTCCTCGATCCGGCGGGTCTCCGATAGAGGAATCCTTGGCCAATCCTTGGGATCTGCTGCCCCTGATGGCTCCCGGTGCGGTACGTTCCTGACGGACACTGGACGTTACGGCTTCCGGTAGGCAAGCCTCGTCCCGCCACGACGCCCCGCATTACCGGGGCCCGGTCAAGGAGTCCCGATGAAGCCACTAAGAACCCTGGCCTGCATCCTTGCCCTGCTGGCCTTAAGCCTGACACTCGTGGAGGTACCCGCGCAGGCCGCATCCGCGTCCCTTAGCCTCAGCCCGACCAAGGGGCCGCCCGGAACCATCGTCACCGTCACCGGCACCGGTTTCCCCAAGAAGAACGCCGGAACACTCAGCGCAGGCGTCAATTCCGCCGCCTTCAAGGTCAGTGCCTCGGGATACTTCACGGCCGACGTCGTGATCCCGCCAACGTCCCAGCCGGTCCTTGATATTCAGGCCGTATCCGGCACCGTCAAGGCTTCCGCGGCCTTCACCATCGTCGTCACGCCGGTAACACAACCATCGCCGCCGGCCAGCAGCAGCGCGCCGCTGCGTTTCGGCGTCGGCACCCCGGGCGGGCCGCTGGCCTCGGCAGAACTGGACCAGGCCGCGTCCCTCGCCGGCGAGGCACCGTCCGTCATTTTGTCCTATAAGGACTTCAATCAGGCTCCGCCCATCGCGGAGTTGGATGCCGTCCGCAGCCGCGGCGCCGTGACCCTCCTGACCTGGGAGCCATGGGCCTGGGGCGGCGGAACCGAACAGCCGGCCTATGCCCTGGACCGCATAACGGCCGGAAACTTCGATCCCTACCTGCGGCAGTGGGGCGTGGCCTTGGCGTCCTGGGGGCACCCGGTGATGCTGCGCTTCGGGCACGAGATGAACGGAAACTGGTACCCCTGGTCGGAGGGAATCAACGGCAACGGCCCCGGTGATTACGTTGCCGCGTGGCGGCACGTTCACGACGTCGTCGCCGCCACCGGCGCCTCCAACATCACCTGGGTGTGGAACCCCAACGTCCCGTACTGGGGGTCGACAGCGCTCGACGGCCTGTATCCGGGCCCCGCGTACGTGGATGCGGTGGCGCTCGACGGATACAACTGGGGCACGTCGGCGGCCTGGAGCAGCTGGATCTCGCCCTCGGAGCTCTTCGGCCCGGGCCTGTCCGAACTACGTCGCCTCGCGCCGGGGAAACAAGTGCTCGTGGCAGAAACGTCGTCGGCAGAACAAGGCGGGGCCAAAGCCGACTGGAACACGGCACTGATCAGCTATCTGGCGTCCCAGTCCGACGTCACCGCGGTGGTCTGGTTCGATTTCAACAAAGAAACAGACTGGCGGATCGACAGCAGCACCGCTTCCGCCACGGCGCTGGCGTCCGCCCTGGCTGCCCGCCCCAAGTAGCGGCCGGTCAAGCGGAGAGGTCTTGAAGTCTGAGGCCGTACGGGCTACACCACTAAGTGAATATCCCCATAAAGCTGAGGGCTGTCCGACCAGTGGCTGACAGCCCTAGGAATGATCGCATCTATGGCCGATCAAGCCTCGGATCCTCCGGGTCCAGGAACATCCTGCCTACTCCCTTACGAATCAATGTCCACGTCATAGGAGAACACCATGAGTGACAAGCCAGCTGCCAGTCCCGCTTCCGCTGAGGACAGCGTTCCCCTGCCCGGTTCGGAGCGCCACGGGGTACCAGAAGTCCAGGCCGAACACGGACCAGTTGATCCGTCCCGCAGGATCGAGGTGACCGTGATCCTGCGCCGGAAGGCGCCGATTCCGGAGACGGTCAGGGAACCGATGTCCGTCGAAAAGCTGGCAGCAACCCACGGGGCCGGCCAGGATGACATGCAGCTCGCAACGGACACTTTCACGCGGCTCGGGGCTGAAGTCCTGGAGGCTGATCCGGCCTCGCGCCGGCTGCGTCTGGCAGGGACTATTGAAACGCTTAGCAATATCTTCGGCACCAGTCTGAACGAAGTGACAAGCGCCGGACCCCACGGCGCCGGCGTCACCCACCGCCACCGCACCGGAGGACTAAGAATCCCGGCGGTACTGGACGGCATCGTCACTGCTGTCCTCGGCCTTGACGACCGGCCGCAGGCGCGGGCCCAGTTCCGCGCGATCCCCCTCGCAACCGCGGGCAGAAGCTACACCCCGCCGGAGCTGGGAAAAATCTACAAGTTCCCGGACGGCACCGATGGCGCCGGGCAGAACGTTGCCATCATCGAACTCGGCGGGGGCTACTCCACGTCGGACCTGACCGCCTACTTCAACGGCCTAGGGATCACGCCGCCAAACGTCACGGCTGTCGGGGTGGACGGGGCGGCCAACCAGCCCGGGATGGATCCGAACGGGGCGGACGGCGAAGTGATGCTCGACGTCGAAGTTGTCGGCGCCCTCGCACCGAAAGCGGGCATCGTGGTCTATTTCGCCCCGAACAACGACGCCGGCTTCCTCGATGCGATCATCAACGCCTCGCACGCCAGCCCGACGCCCGCGGCGATCAGCATCAGCTGGGGCCAGAGCGAGGACGCGTGGACGGCGCAGGCACGCACGGCATTCGACCAGGCCTTCGCCGACGCATCAGCCCTCGGCGTCACCGTCACCGCCGCGGCCGGGGACAACGGCAGCGCTGACGGAGCCAGCGACGGCAAGGACCATGCCGATTTCCCCGCTTCAAGCCCCTACGCCCTCGCCTGCGGCGGCACCCGGCTCGAGGCCGATCCGGTTACCGGAAAAATTACGCGTGAGACGGTCTGGAATGACGGGCCGAACTCGGCAACCGGCGGCGGCTTCAGCGACGCTTTCCCAGTTCCTGTCTGGCAGAACGGTCACGTCGTCCACGGCAAGCATCATAAGTCGGGTGTACCCGCCAAGAAATTTCTGGGCCGTGGCGTGCCGGATGTCAGTGGGGTCGCGGATCCGCAGACCGGATACAAAGTAAGGGTCAACGGCACAAACATGGTCATCGGAGGCACCAGCGCCGTGGCACCGCTCTGGGCGGCCCTGGTCGCGCGTTTGGCCCAGGCGAGCAACCGCCGGTTTGGTCTTATGCAGGCCATCATTTACGGCCAACTGGCATCCTCCAACACGGGCTTCCACGACATTGTCGTCGGCAACAACGGCTCCTATGCGGCTGCGCCAGGCTGGGATCCCTGCACCGGCTTCGGCAGCCCCGACGGAACGGCCCTGCTCGCCGCTATCCAATCCGGGGCAGGGGCCGGGGCAGGCACCTGATCGTCTGCTCCCGCACGCCCTGCTCCGCCACGTCGGGAAGGACATCGAGACATGCCTCCTGGCGGCGGAATTCATCTGCAGGCGACAGCAACGCCCGCCCGGGACTAACCCGGGCGGGCGTTTTTGGACGCTTGGCGACAACCGGAGACCCGGAGGGCCAATAAATCAGCCGGCTAAGGTGCGAGCGTGTGGGCGAGCCCGGCAAGAACCGGCTCACGGCCCAGCTCAATGTGCGAATATGCCAGCGAATAGGCGAGATCGGGGCGGCCCTTGAGGATGGCATTGCAGAGCTCGACATGCTCGTCGCGCTGGAGCTCATTGCTGCGGTTGTGGGCCAGGCCGAAGATCCAGCGCATGCGGCCAAAAAGCGGCTTAACCGATTCGACAAGCAAACGGTTGCCGGAGAGCCGCACTATCTCGGCGTGAAATTCCGCGCTGAGACTCGCAACCTTCGCCTCAGGACCTTCGTCGATGGCCAACCGCGTTTCGTCCACGAGTTCCTGCAGCCTTGCGCCGCTTTGACCCTCAGCAACCCGGACCGCCGCGGTCCGCGCGGCGAACGTCTCGAGGCAAAGCCGGACATCGAAGAGTTCGTTGACGTCCGTGAGCGTTAGCCGACGCACCGCCGCACCCCTGCGGGGGAAAGTTTCAACGAAGCCGTCCTGCTCCAGACGTTGGATGGCCTCCCGTACGGGAATCCTGGACACGTTGTGCAGTTCCGACAGTTCCCGTTCACGCAGCCGCATGCCCTGCTCGTATTTGCCGGTCACGATCCCTTCAAGGACCAGTTGATACACGTGTTCGGCCCGGACTTCGTCATCCCGCCCGTTCAGCGCATCACCTTTCGGTTCAACCACACTCACACCGCCGTTCGTCACTCACCCCGTGGCCCTGGCGGACGGTGCCGCTCAGCGTTCCAACTGAGCATACACGCGCTCAACTGCCGGTTCCGGCCACATGCAAAGGCTCCCGCGCAACTAACCCCCAAGTGCGTTGCCACCGCGATCGGCGGACCGGCCAAGTCACGACACCGTCCAAGCCACACCACTCTCTGGTATTCCAGATGATGCCAAGTTGTGATTTACATCGCACAAATCGTGCCCTAATCTTTGTTTGGTATACAAAACGTTGGAGCTTGCTCCTTGGACCCTGAATCGAGCGTTCCCGATGACCCAGCTTCAGTCCGGTGCCACACCAACTGCTGCGAGTCCTTTGCCCGGCGCCAGCGACGATGGCAGCAGCGGCGTCAGCCGCCCCATGTCCCCCGTCGACCAAACGACCGCCAGCACGGGTCCCGCCCAGGCACGGTCGCTGCTGGCCACTGCCTGGCTCAGGATCCGCAGGAGCAAGATCGCCCTGCTGAGCCTCTGTGTCGTGGTCGCAATCGTGCTCTTTGCCGTCCTCGCGCCTGTCCTCAGTGCGTGGTCCGGAAATGATCCCTTCACCTCCAACACCAGCCCGGAGGTCCTTGATGACTTCGAAACCCCGGGCCTGCCTCTCCCCGGCTACATGTATCCCTCTGAGCAGCACTGGCTGGGGGTCGAGCCCGGGCTCGGGCGGGATCTGTTCGCCCGGCTTGCCTTTGGCGGTCAGGTCTCCCTCACCATCGCCCTCCTTTCAACCGCCGTCTCCGTCGTCCTTGGCACCGTGCTCGGGGCGGCGGCCGGCTACTTCGGTGGCAAGACGGACGCGATCATCAGCCGCGTCATGGATCTCTTCCTCGCCTTCCCGCACCTCCTGTTGGTGCTGTCACTGACGCCCATCCTTCAGTCCAGGCTGCGCGGCACGCCCCTGGGCCAGGGCAGCTTCCTGCCCATGGCCTCGCTGGTCATCATCCTAGGATTCTTCGGCTGGGCGTATCTTGCCCGGATCGTCCGGGGCCAGGTCCTCAGCCTCCGGGAGCGTGAATTTGTTGAGGCGGCCCGCTCGTTCGGCGCCTCCCACCTCAGCGTGCTGTTTCGGCAGATCATCCCCAACGTGATGGGCGTCGTGCTGGTATACGCGACCATGCTCATCCCCACCAACATCTCCGCGGAAGCCGCGCTGTCCTTCCTCGGCGTCGGCGTCAAAGACCCGACTCCGTCGTGGGGCCAGATGCTCAACGCCGCCCAGTCCGGCAACTGGTACCTCAGCGATCCATGGTTCCTGGCCGTCCCCGGCGCCATGCTCATCGTCACCGTACTGGCGTTCAACCTGCTCGGCGACGCCGTTCGCGACGCCTTGGACCCCAAGGCCTCCCGCCACTAGCACCCATCACCATCACCCACCCGTATGAGGAGAACCATGAAATATCCATCCAGAGTGCTGGCACTTGCCGTGCTGATCTCCGTGGCCGCCACCGGTTGTTCCGCGGCCCAGGGCCAGCCGGCCGTCAGCAAAGCCAGCGGTTCAGCGACGGATTCGGCCGCGTCGGTGGTCAAGCCCGGCTTCACCACCAAGGGAGGCAACATCAACATCCTGATGTCCTCCGACTTCCAGACACTTGACCCTGGAAACAGCAACTACGTCCAGACGGCCAATGTCGGACAGCTGTATTACCGGACACTCACCATGGCCAAAGAGACGGCAGGCCAGCCGCCCACCATCGTCCCGGACCTCGCCACGGATACCGGGAAGGTTTCTGCCGACGGCCTCACCTGGACATTCACGCTCCGGGACGGTGTCAAGTTCGAGGATGGCCGCCCGATCACATCAGCCGACGTCAAGTACGGCATCGAACGCACCTTCGCCCAGGATGTCTACACCCAGGCGCCCCAGGAGCTCAATTCCGCGCTCGACGCCGGCGGCTACAAGGGACCCTACAAGGATCCTTCCGCCGTACTCCAGGCAGTCGAGACCCCGGACCAGCGCACTGTCGTCTTCCACCTGAAGAAGCCGTTCGCTGAATTTCCTGCGCTGGCCTCACGGTCCAACACCGCTCCTGTGCCCCAGGACAAGGACACCAAGTTGGACTACACGAACCATCCGGTCTCATCCGGCCCCTACATGGTGGAATCGTACAACCGCGGCAAGTCGCTCAAACTCGTCCGCAACCCGCACTGGGATCCCGCGACGGACCCCAACCGCACGGCACTCCCGGACACCTTCAGCTTCTCCCTGTCCACGTCGCAGGCCACCATCAGCCAGCAGTTGCTGGCCAACGCCGACACCAACGCCATCACCCTGGACTCGAACGGCGCCCTCCAGACCTCGGATTCGGCCAAGCTGGCCGACGCCCAAGTCAAGGACCGGGTCGCCTCAGGGCTGCTGGGCTGCAACGACGTGCTGAGCCTGAACACGCAGAAGATCACGGACCCGGATGTCCGCAAGGCAATTGCGCTTGCCCTGGACCGCCAGTCGATCCTGGTCCAGTACGGGGGCCGCCGTTTCGGCGAGCTCGCCCAGACGCCGCTGAACGACAAGATGCGCGGGTACGTGGCCCAGGAGTTGGAGATCGATCCCAGCGGCAAGCCCAAGCTGGACGAGGCCAAGAAGCTCCTCGAAGGCAAGACCTACCCCAAGACTCTCACCTTTGGCTACGCCAACAACCGGGACGCTTACAAGAACACAGGCACCGTGGTCCAGGAGAACCTCAAGGCCCTGGGCATCGACGTCCAACTGGTGCCGATCCCGGCCCCGAACTATTACTCCGTCATGGCCAGTGAGCAACTGCCGGACATCGGACGGTCAGGCTGGTGCGGTGGCGCCGATCCGTCTTCGATCCGGACCTCGGCGGACCCCATCCTCGGCCCGAACAACGATGGCACCAGTTACGGATTCTCCAACACGTCCCGCTACTTCGACCCGGAGGTGTCCAAGGCCATGTTTGAGCTGCGGGACACCGCCGGGACCTCGGAGGAGCTGGGCAAGAAGTGGTCCGAGGAATTCGGAAAGGCACTGAAGACCTACCCGATCATTCCGCTCGTCCGCAGCCACACGAACAGCGTCGTCGGCTCCAACATCCGCAACGCCCAAGTGGGCTACTTCTTCGGCGGCATCGACCTGTCGATTGTCGGCGTCGAGCACTAACCGGTCCTCACAGAAGGAGACGCGGGCCGCCCGGATTCAGGCGGGCGGCCCGCAACCAAAATGATCAGATTCATACTTCGCCGGACAGGCTCCTTGGTCCTGCTACTCATAGCCGTCAGCTTCATCACCTTCACTCTCTTCCAGCTGGGCCCATCCGATCCGGCCTCGGCCGCGTGCGGCCAGGAATGCACGCCGGAACGAGTCGCCGAGGCGCGCGTCGCCCTGGGCATGGACCAGCCGTTCTTCCTTCAATACGCCGAGTACATGCGCGGGCTGGTGTCGCCGCGCATGATTGGGGCCCCCGGCGCCGAGTCCGTCTGCCAGTGGCCCTGCCTCGGCAAATCGTTCCAGACGAATGAGAACGTCTCGGACATCATCAGCCGGTCGCTGCCCTACACGCTCTCGATGGCAGTCGGCGCCCTGGTCCTTTGGACGGTTTCCGGCGTGGGCCTTGGCCTGCTCGCAGCCCTCAGGAAAGGCAGCACTACAGACAAGTTCATCGTCGGCGCCGCGTCCGTGGGCGTCTCGCTGCCGATCCCCGTCACGGGCCTGTTCCTGCTGCTGGTGTTCGTCAATCAGCTGCATCTCCTGCCGTTCACCACCAATGAGATCAACAGCCCGTTCGGCGCCCAGGGGCCGTGGGCCTGGGTACTCAACTATCTGCTGCCATGGATTGCCCTCGCCGTGCTGTTCAGCGCCTCCTACATCCGGGTCACCCGCACCAACATGATTGAAACGTTCGGCGAGGACTTCATCCGCACGGCGCGGGCCAAGGGACTGGCCCCGCGGACCGTGACGTTCAAGCACGGTGTCCGGGCCGGCATCACCCCGATCGTGACCATGCTCGGCATGGACATCGGCCTGCTGCTCGGCGGCGCCGTCCTCACCGAACAGATCTTCTCCGTGCCGGGGCTCGGATTCACCGCCGTCCGGGCCGCCATCTCCGGCGACCTGCCCGTCACCATGGCCATCACCATGCTGGCCGCTTTCTTCGTGATCGTCGCCAATGTCGCCGTCGACGTCGCCTATGCCGCCATCGATCCCCGAGTGAGGCTCCAATGACCCAGACCTATCCCGGCGCGCCCGCCGCTTTCCCGTCCCCCGCGCCAACCCCTGCAGCGGAAGACGGCGGGGCTGGCGCCTTCCTGGACGTCCGGAACCTGTCAGTCGCGTTTCCCACCGACGACGGCCTGGTCTCGGCCGTCAACGGCATGGACTTCACCCTTGAGCGCGGGCAGACGCTTGGCATCGTAGGCGAATCCGGATCCGGAAAATCAGTGACGAGCCAGGCACTGATGGGCCTGCTCAAAGGCACCTCGGCCCGGGTCTCCGGCCAGGCCCTGTTCCAAGGCAAGGACCTCATCACGATGTCCGAGTCAGGGATGCGCCAGCTGCGTGGCCGGAACATCGGCATGATCTTCCAGGACCCGCTGTCGGCACTGCACCCGTTCTATACCGTCGGGCACCAAATTGAGGAGGCCTACCTCGTCCATCACCAGGCGAGCAAGAAGCAGGCCCGGGCTGCGGCCATCAACATGCTCGGCCGGGTGGGGATTCCCAGCCCCGAGCAGCGCTACGACGAGTACCCGCACCATTTCTCCGGCGGCATGCGGCAGCGGGCCATGATCGCCATGGCCCTCATCTGCGAACCGGAACTGCTCATCGCGGACGAGCCCACCACGGCCCTGGACGTGACGGTCCAGGCGCAGATCCTGGACCTCATGGCCGAACTCCAGGCGGAAACCAACTCTGCGCTGATCCTCATCACCCACGATCTGGGCGTCGTGGCCGAGGTCTGCGATTCCGTGCTTGTCATGTACGGCGGCCAATGCGTCGAGTCCGGACCGGTGGACGAGATCTTCTACGACACCCGGCATCCGTACACCCTGGGCCTCCTCAATTCCATGCCGACGCTCACCGGCACCTCCGGCCGCCTCAACCCGATCCCCGGCCAGCCGCCGTCGCTGCTTGACCTGCCGTCAGGCTGCATCTTCAGCTCCCGGTGCGACTACGCCGCCCTGGCCGGCACCGACGTCTGCCGGGAGCAGAGGCCCGAGCTCCTGGTGGAGGTCGGCCACGGCAAGCGCTGCCATCTGAGCAGCCGCCAGCTCATCACTATCCGGACTTCGCGTTAGGACCCGCCATGGACAGGCAGCCAATTCTCCAGGTGGAGAACCTTCAAAAGCATTTCCCCGTCAAGGGCGGGCTCTTCTCCCCCGGCGGCGGCCACGCAGCCAAGACCGTCAAGGCCGTCGACGGCGTCTCGTTCAGTCTCGACCGAGGCCAGACGCTCGGACTTGTCGGTGAGTCCGGGTGCGGTAAGTCCACGACGGGCCGCATGGTCGCCCGCCTGCTGGATCCCACCGGCGGGCGGATCGTCGTCGACGGCGTGGACATCAGCCAGCTGCGCGGTGTGGATCTGTACAACTTCCGACGCAAGGTCCAGATGATCTTCCAGGACCCGTTCGCGTCACTCAACCCGAGGCAGACGGTCGGCACCGCGATCGCCGCGCCGATGGTGGCGCAGAAGATCAATCCGCCCGCAGGACTGAAGAACCGCGTCAAAGAACTCATGGAACAGGTGGGCCTCAAACCCGAGCACTACAACCGCTTTCCGCATGAGTTCTCCGGCGGCCAGCGCCAGCGGGTGGGCATCGCCCGGGCCATTTCGTTGAACCCCTCGGTAATCGTGTGCGATGAACCGGTGTCCGCCCTGGACGTCTCTGTCCAGGCGCAGGTGGTGAACCTGCTCCAGGAGATCCAGCGCGACACCGGCGTCGCCTATATCTTCATCGCCCACGATCTCTCCGTCGTCCGGCACATCTCCCACCAAGTGGCCGTCATGTATCTCGGCAAGGTTGTCGAACAAGGTCCCCGCGAGGAACTGTTCCGCCTTCCCCGGCACCCCTACACGCAGGCGCTCCTGTCCGCGGTGCCGCTGCCCGATCCTCGCGCAGCCCGGCGACAGGTGAAGATCCGGCTCCGCGGAGATCTCCCGTCACCGGCCAACCCACCCAGCGGTTGTGTCTTTCGCACGCGCTGCCCGCTGTTCGGCACGCTGCCCGAAAGCCGGCAGCAGCTCTGTATCAGCGACATTCCCTCGCCGGCCGGCCCCGCCGCCCCGGCCTGCCACCACGAGGGTCTGGCAGCATCCTCCCCCGCCGGTGTGCAATAGACCCAACACAAAGGAGCAATACATTGACTACCCTGATCCGCGCCGTCCGTCCCTGGGGACAGTCGCTGAGCGACGTCCTGCTCAAGGACGGCAAGATCGCCGGCATTGAACCACATAACCCGGCTCGAACGCCCTCGGACTCGACCGGCACCCCGGGCGAGGCTGTCACGGTCGTGGAGGGCCGCGGCCGGTTGCTGCTCCCGTCCTTCTCGGATGTCCACGTACATCTGGACTCGACCCGCATCGGACTGCCGTTCCGCGAGCACACCGGCGGTCCCGGCGTCTGGACCATGATGATGAACGACCGGGAGAACTGGCGCCTCGCCGAGGTCCCGCTGCAGGACCGGGTCAACAACACACTCGGCCGAATGATCGCGCGCGGCACCACCCGCATCCGTTCCTACGCCCAGGTCGATGTGGACTGCCGGCTGGAACGGTTCGAGGCCGTTGTGGCCGCCAAGGAACAGTTCAAGGACCAGGCGGATGTCGACATCATCGCATTCCCCCAGGCCGGCCTCCTGCTCGAGGACGGCACCGTGCCGCTGATGGAGGCAGCACTCAAGGCCGGGGCAAATGTCATGGGCGGCATAGATCCTTGCAGCCTGGACCGTGACCCCGCCCGGCATCTGGACATCGTATTCGGCCTCGCGGAGAAATATCAGGTCCCGATCGACATCCACCTCCACGAGCCCGGCGAACTCGGCGTCTTCAGCACGGACCTGGTGCTGGAACGGACCCGCGCCCTGGGAATGCAGGGCAAGGTCACCATGTCCCACGCCTACCAGCTGGGCAGCGTCTCCGAGGCCACCACCCACCGGCTGATCGAGGAGTTCGCGGAACTGGACGTTTCGATGGCCTCCGTGGCTCCGGCGGTAGCCGGCCAGCTCCCGCTCCCGCTGCTGGCCGAGGCCGGAGTCCGTGTGGGTCTCGGCGAAGACGGCCAGCGCGACTACTGGTCCCCCTACGGCAACACCGACATGCTGGACCGCACCTGGCAGCTCGCCTTCACCCACGGTTTCCGGAGGGATGAGCTGATCGAGCACTGCCTGGCGATCGCCACTGTGGGCGGCGCCAGCGTGCTGGATCCGGCCGCCACACGGCTGAAAGGCACGGCCCACCGGCCGGGCCTCGAGGCCGGCGATCCCGCCGAGCTGCTGCTGGTCGACGGCGAAACGGTGGCCTCCGCGGTCATGGACCGGGGCACCGACCGCACCGTGATTCACCGCGGACGCGTCGTGGCGGACCAGCTGCAGCTACTTCCTTAGCCCCTGCAACAAAGCGGCAGGTCCCTCTCCTGAGGGACCTGCCGCTTTTTCAGTCCTTTTCTGTCTTTTATCTGGCTTTAGCTTCCGACGCCGGCCGGCCGGGCCTGTCCGGCGGACACAGTTCCTTCCTCAACGGACACGATGCGTCCATTCACCGCGAAGTACCCCGCCAGGGCCAACAGCGTGGCCACTCCTGCCAAAGCCCAGAACGCAGCGTCCCAGCCACCGGTCACATCATGAAGCAGGGCGGCCCCCACGGGCCCCAGGGAGGCGAGGGCGAAACCCAGGCCCTGGCTCATCGCCGAAAGTTTCCCGGCGGTTTGGGGCCCCGTCGATCGGAGCACCACGAGCGCAATGGCAAGCCCGAATCCCGCGCTCTGGACAACCCCCAAGACACCCACCAGCAGGAACTGCAGCTCAGCCGGACCCGCCAGCACTCCGAGCAACGCGGCCGCCACGAGCACCCCCAAGCCGGGCGCCATGATCTTGAGAACCGCCGGCCGGCTGGCCAGCACGGGTGCCAGCAGGCTGGCGGGAAGGCCGGCCACGCTAAACCAGGCAAGGAGCGCCGCAGCGTCGCCGGCGGTGATGCCCTTCGACACGAGGAAGACCGTCAGCCATGAAGTTACAGCGAAATACAGCATCGCCTGGAGGCCAAAGAATGCTGTCACCGCCCAGGCAGTTGTCTGCTGCCGCAGTGCGCGTGCGGCGTGGGGCCGCGCCTTCGCGTCAGCAGTCGAGCTGTCGGGGATGACGGCACGGGAAGCGTGAACGGAGGACCCCGGATCCACGGGTCCTGTCCGCCTGCCGCCGTGCCGGAGGATCAGTACGGCCCCCAGCACAGCAGGAATAGCCCACATGGCCAGAGCCCCCTGCAGGCTTCCGCCCACTATGTGCTGCAGCGGCTGGATCAGCCCTGCTCCCAGTGCCGCTCCGAGACCGAAGCCCATGCTGCACAGCCCCGTCCACCAGCCCGTGCCCCTGTTGGCCTTGACGATCTGGGGCAACAGCACACTTGCCGTCATGATGGCCATCCCCGCAAGGAAGGTCCCGGGGAGCATAAGGGCTGGCAGCAGCACGCGGGCGGTCAGTGCCACGGCCAGCATCAGCATCGCAAGAGCGACGGCCCTCCCTGCACCCAGACGCCGGGCGAGCCATGGTCCGCACGGGGCGGAAATCCCGAAGGCAAGCACCGGAAGCGCCGCGAGGAGGGGAATCGTCCGGGCATCTATCCCGAGCCCCTGTTCCAGCTGGCCCATGGATCCGGCCACGGTCGTAATCGCAGGCCGAAGGTTTATGGAAACGAGACTCAAGGCGATGAGGGTCCATGCGATCTTTGAAGCCGCAGGTATTCGGGGCCGCTCCCAGGGCGCTTGGGGGATTTCTTCCACAGTCGTCTCCTGACAAGTATTTGGTATACCAAGAATACCTTGGGATTGAGGTTCGCTCGCCGGGATGCGGCTTCTGGTGGCACTGTCTGCGCCCGAAAAGGCCTTTTGGAATACCATCGAGTCCCTGCGGAAGGCGCGCCAGGGGCGACGGCGGTTTCCGCCGTCGCCCCTTCCACGCCTCCCTGTTTCGTGTTTTCCGGAGGTTCCGCGCCGGATTCGTTACCGCCCGAGGGCCATCTGTCCCAAGGCGGCCGCCGCAATGAAGGATGCACTGTACGTCACGAGGGCGACCACGATGATCTTCCAGCTCAGGGACTTCAGCGCTTTGATGTCCCGCCCGACGGTGAGCCCGATCAACGTCAGCGCAGGCAGCCCGATGAGAATCACGTCCAGATGTTGGGTCAGCCCGGCGATGAGCCCCGCAGTGGGCAGGAACGGCGCCGAAAGCACCGTTGTGATGGTCAGCACCCACACGCTTGACGGCACCGACGGCAGCAACCGGGCCAGACGGAATGACAGGCCCGTCAGCAGAAGCAGGACGATCACGCCCGCCGCGTCATTCCAGGCGAAGTTCTTTGTCCCGACGACGTTCATGACCAGGGCCGAGGCGCCGGCGATGGCAAAGGCGAGAATGGTGATCCGCGGCGTCACCTTGAGCGTGGGATCCACCTCCACTGCGACCGGGGCAGGCTGCGTTGCGCCAGGCAGCTCCGGCTTGCTGCGTGCCCCGCGGGTGGACCTGCCGTCGTCGTCCTTTCCGAAGAGCCGGCTCCAGAAGGTGTAGAGCCGCCGGCACAGCGGCAGGGACAGGAAGACCCCCGCATAGAAGCCAACGATGTTCGTGACGAGGTTGGACAACGCGGCCAGCGCCATGATTTCGCCGGCCTGATCCGGGTAGAGCAGGGACAGCGCCCCGACACCCCCAAGCATCATCGACGCCGAGCCGAGTCCAAGGCCCAGGGCCAGTGCGCGGGGATCGAAGATGTTCAGTCCGCCGAGGAATCCAGCGAGCAGGGAAATGAATACGGCGCCAAAGAGACTGCCGAGCAACCATACAGAGAAGACGCCCCTGTATTCTCCGGAGCGGACCCCGAAGCGCTGTATGGCGAAGGCGAGGAACGACTCGCGGTCGATTGACCACGTGGCCCCGACCGCTACCCGGCCCAGCCCCATCGCCACGGCGATCGGCAGCGCAAGGATGACGGTGCCGAAGATGTGCCCTACTTCCTGCAGGAGGATGGCGGGACCGGTCTCAGTGACTTTGGCGAGCGAGGGTCCGATCTGCGTGCCGAGCCGGGCGAGGAAGAGAATGATCCCAATCTCCAGGAGCAGCGTGGCAACGGCCCGGCTCGCCCCGGAGACGCGGCGGATTCGCTGGGTCCCGAGGATTCCGCCGAGGACCACGGCCCAGATGATGGGGAAGAGGACCACGGGTGC
The DNA here is from genome assembly GCF_003097355.1 of Arthrobacter sp. H-02-3. Classification (GTDB taxonomy): domain Bacteria; phylum Actinomycetota; class Actinomycetes; order Actinomycetales; family Micrococcaceae; genus Arthrobacter; species Arthrobacter humicola. The sequence continues at coordinate 115,576 of NZ_PYUI01000006.1, read as the reverse complement.
GGGTCCCAGCTGGAACTTGTAGGTGCCAATCAGGACGGCCGCCACCGAGACAAGCAATGACACGGCTACGACCGTCCACCAGTGCCGGCGCGTGATCTGTTGATCCGGGGCCGCAGCGGAGGGTTGATTGATGAGCTGGGCTTCTGAGGCCATGGGAGTAACTGTCCTTTGGGGAAAGACCTGCCACCCGTACTAGGCGGTTGCTGGGTCAGGGGAACGTGTCGTGTCAAGCTCACAAACCGGTTTGTATACCAAAATAGAATAGGTCAGGGTGGGCGAGATGTAAATCACTTACAAAGCCCTATTTTTGGTGATTCTTTGGAAGCCGGCGTCCAGCAGTTCTCTTCACGCCCTAGTTTCGGTATACCAAATTCGCTAGGGTTGGATCTGCGCGTTCCGCCTAAGGAACCGCGCCCCATCATCGAATCGGAGGTTGGTTTGCGCACCAAATTCAGCGCGGAATTCGTGCTCGGGCATGAAGCCGGTCAGCACGTACTCATCCGCGACGGCGACGTCGTCTTTGAGGACACTCGCATCATCTATGTCGGACCGAACTACGAGGGTCCGACGGACCAGTCATTCGAACTTGGCCGGTCCCTCATCACCCCGGGCCTGATCGATCTCGATGCCCTCACCGACATCGATCACCTGCTGATCGATTCGTGGGCTTCCACGGACCGGGCCAACGGCCTGCAATGGTCCGAAGATTACTTCCACAACCGCCGCGCGGACGTCTTTACAGCGCAGGAACGCCAGACCATCCGGAAATATGCTCTGGTGCAGCTGGCCCTGCACGGCGTCACGACGTACATGCCCATAGCATCGGAAATCCATTCCGCCTGGGCAGAGAGCTTTGACGAGCTTGCCGGCATGGCCGAAACGTCCCGTCAGATCGGACTGCGGGGATACCTTGGGCCCGCGTATCGTTCCGGCGTGAATGTCGTCAGGGCCAGTGGGCAACGCGACGTCGCATTCGATGAGGAGCAGGGGCGTGCCGGGCTTGCCGATGCCGTCCGGTTCCTGGACTACGCGGAGGATCTGGCCGATCCCCTGGTCAACGGTGTTCTGTTGCCGTGCAGGATTGAAACGCTGACCGCGGACCTTCTGCGCTCAACGGCTGAAATCGCTCGCGAACGGCACGCTCTGGTGCGGTTGCACTGCCTTCAGGGAGCTCTCGAGCGGGAGCTGCTGCAGCGCTGGCACGGGCTGACTCCCCTCCAGCTCCTGGAGCAGACAGGACTGCTCGCTGAGCGTCTCGTCATCCCGCACGGGATCTTCGTGGACCGCAATCCGCTCGTGGATGGCACCGACCTGGGTGATCTTCAGACTCTGGCGGAGGCCAACATCTCCATCATCCATTGTCCGCTCACGTCCTTCAGATACGGCATGGCCCTCGACTCGTTCGCCGCCTTCCGGGAGGCCGGCGTTAACCTGTGCCTTGGGACGGACTCCTTCCCGCCGGACCTCATCCGGGGCATGGATACGGGCGTGCACCTCGCCAAGCTTCTTGACCACAGACCGGACGCAGCTCCCGCGGAACACTACTTTGAAGCGGCGACCCTTGGCGGCGCCCGCGCTCTGGACCGCCCGGACCTGGGGAGGCTGGAAGTGGGAGCCCAGGCCGACCTCGTTGCGTTCTCCCTTGACGACATCAGGGACGGAGTTCTGGACGACCCGGTTCGTACCCTCCTGCTCAATGGAACAGCCCGGCAGGCCACTCATTCCGTCGTCGCAGGGCGCCTGATCATGCGCGACGGCGTAATCCCGGGCGTCGATGTCCCGGTCCTGAAGGCGGAGGCTCAACGGCTTTTCGAGAAGATGAAGGAAGCGTACTCGGAGCGCGACAGTGAACGCCGAACGCCCGAGCAGCTGTTTCCTCCTACTTTTCCTGAAGCGAGGCAGATCCAGCTGGTCATCGACCAATAGTCTATTTCGCGTGAACTCAACGCCGGTATCCGTTCATCTGTCAGCCATCCGGGACGGGGCACCGTGCCGCGATTCGGACCGGCGGATCACCGGCGGTATTCGGCCCAGATTCCTTCCACGGCCGCGTCACGGGCGTGCAACGAGGCCCCGGCCAGGGGCCCTTCTGTGCCGAGATCGCTGACGGTCACCAGTGTTGAGGAATCCAGCAGGTGCGGCATCAGGATGACGCGCAAACGGTCCACAAACGCCGGGCAGTCCACCAGCGGCCCGCTCAGCACGACGGCCGCGGGGTCGCTTAGGGTGGCCGTGTTGCCGATGGCTTCGCCCAGCAGTTCGAGGAAGTCGTCGGCCGCCGGGGAGTCCGGCTGTTCCGTAAAGAGGCCGCGGTAACGGTCCATGTCCAGGGAAAGCCCGCCGGCCGTGGTGATCCCGAGATCGAGCAGACGCTCCATCAGCGACCGTCCATTCTGCCGCAGATAGGCGATCTCTCCCGCGATGCCGTGTGAGCCGCGGCGCACCTCGCCGCCCATGACGAGGGACGCACCGATGCCGGCACCGACATAGACCATCAGGAAGTCCTCGACGCCGCGCATCGCCCCGGACTCGCGCTCCGCCAGGGCCGCCCAGTTGACGTCATTGTCAACCCGGACCGGCCCCCGGCAGTCTCCGAGAAACCGTTCGCTCAGGTTCCACTGCCCTTCGGGGAAGGGCGCGTTCGGCAGGCTCAGCACGGCCTGTCCGGCGGCCTCGACGGGGTTGGCCTGGGAGATGCCGGCGGCCAGGCACGGTGTTGAGACATCGCGCCGGTACTCGGCGAACAGGCCGGAGAGGGCGGACTCGAGCTGATCCCGGGTCTGCGGCGTTCCCGACGAGACCTGGTAGTCACCCACGACGCTGCCGCGCAGATCAGTGGCGCGGAGCTGGGCGCGGCCGGTGGTCACCGCGACGGCGAGAGTATGTCCGTAGCCGGGGGCGATGTCGTAGATCGCCGCGGTGCGGCCGCGCGGCCCGGCCGACTGGCCCGTCTCACTTATCAGGCCGGCTTCCGTCAGCCGGGTGGCCGCCTCGGAGGCGGTGGGCTTGGACAATCCGGCGGCCGCTGCGATGGCCGCCCGGGAGCTGGGCCCGTTGCGGCGGAGATGTTCGAAGAATCGCCGGTCAGTGACCGTGGCCAATGCCTGCGGCGTCGATGCAGCCGGGGCCAGGGAGTGCGGGGAACGGGTCAAGGCAGGGGTCCTCCGATAGGGGTCTTCCCCATCGTAACGGAGTGCCCTACACTGGAAAAAGGAATTAGTTAGGATTCTTTACTATAGGAGGAATCGCTGTGGACCCGACGATCGCTACCCCTCAGATCCCGGCTGATCTTCCCGGCACCGGTGACCGCCGCCGCGAGCTAGGCCTTCGCGAAGTCCGGGATCACGAGCTCCCAGGGATGTGTCACGGAAAATGCCCTCGGACGGCAGGCTTCCCCCTTACATCGAAGTGCCCGATGCAAGAAACCGCAGTCTAGGAATGACGACAGAAGGAACGATGAAAATGAGCGAACAGGACACAGTCCACCAAGCCCCTCAGGTCCCCGCCGATGTCCCGGGCCAGATCCGCGCCCTCAAACGCGAACTGCGCCACCGGATCGGCGATGTCGAAGGAGTCTTCCGCCGGCTCGAGGACCGCATCCGGGTACAGGTCGAGGAAATCGAGGCCATCCGGGCCCGCGGCGAGGAGGTCTGGCCGGTTATCAACTTTAGGGACATCGAATCCGGTCAGGTCAGCGAGGCCCAGCTGGCCGCGCTGAAGCGGCGCGGCTGCGCCGTCGTGCGCGGTCACTTCCCGCGCGAGACCGCGCTGGGATGGGACCGGCAGCTCGTGGACTACGTGGAGAGCAATGACTTCGATGCCAAGTACCGCGGCCCGGGCGACGACTTCTTCGGCACCCTGTCCGCCTCCCGCCCGGAGATCTACCCGATCTATTGGTCCCGCCCCCAGATGGAGGCGCGGCAGGACCCGCGGATGGCGGCCGTGCAGTCATTCCTGAACCGCCGCTGGACTTTCGAATCGGAGGGGCGGTCCTGGTTCAACCCTGACCAGGACTCGATGTACCCGGACCGGATTCGCCGCCGCCCGCCGGGCGCCGACTCAAGCGGCCTGGGCCCGCACACCGACTCCGGCGCCCTGGAACGGTGGCTCCTGCCGGCCTACCAGCGGGTGTTCCGGCACGTGTTCGACGGCGAACCGGAGAAGTACGACCCCTGGGATGCCGCCTACCGCACCGAAGTCGACGAGTACGAGGGCGGATCCACGATGTGCTCGGCCTTCCGCACCTTCCAGGGCTGGACGGCGTTGTCCGACATGAACAACGATCAGGGCGTGCTGCAGACGGTCCCTATCCCCGAAGCGATGGCCTACATCCTGCTTCGTCCGCTGCTGGATGATGTGCCGGAGGACGAGTTGTGCGGCGTCAGCCCACGGCGCGTCCTGCCGATCAGCGAGCGGTGGCACCCTCTGCTGATGCGCGCGCTCTCGTCCATCCCCGATGTGCAGGCCGGCGACTCGGTGTGGTGGCACTGCGACGTGATCCACGCCGTCGCCCCCGTGCAGGACCAACAAGGATGGGGCAACGTCATGTACATCCCGGCAGCCCCCCAGTGCGAGAAGAACACCCGGTACGCCGCCGTCGTGGCAGAGGACTTCAAAGCCGGACGCTCACCGCGGGACTTTCCCGAGGAGCACTACGAAACCGACTGGGATAACCGGTTCCCCGAGAGCGACCTCAACCCCATCGGCAGGCGGGCGCTCGGGCTAGGCGTTTAGCCGCGCCGCCCGGTCGGCGCCGGCGCACCGGTCCCTAGACCACCGCGCCGACGCCGACGCCGGTCCCGACGCCTTCCTCAAGGTCGTGGCCGGTGATGACGTCACCCATGGCAAACCGCACCCCGAGGCATACTTCACGGCCGCGGCATCCTTGGGAATCCGCCCCCGAGACTGCCTCGCCATCGAGGACACGGACACCGGGGCGGCCAGCGCCGTGGTCGCCGGCATGACAGTCCTGGTCATCCCACATCTTGCGCCTGTCCCCGACGGCCCGTCCCGGTCAACCCGGGAGACCGTCACCGGCCCTCGACGATCTTCGCCTCCTCCGGCCCGCGCTGCGCCGTTAGCAGCGCCTGACGCTGCGGCCACAGCGTCACCGATTCCAGCGCCGACAACGCCCGGGCCATGCCCTGCGCCTCTGCCGTGAACAGGTGTCCGTGGACGCGCTGGCTGCACAGGCGCACGGCCTGGCCGCGGTCCAGTCCGAACCAATCCATCACGGTGTCGATGCCGTGCGGGCTGAGCCGCCAGGTCTTGTCCGCGTCCTTGACGATCGCGTCCTCGATCGAGAGCGCCTCGCGCCGGGAGTCGTGGCCGTCGATGATGTCCAGGATGGCCGGCACTTTCCCGGCGTCGTACCCGGCCGCGGCGAGGATCCCGGCGGCGAGCCGGGCACCCTCCTTTTCGTGCAGCAGCACCAGGTCCGGTCTCCCGCCTCCGGGCGCGATCGCCTGGAGGACTTCCGCCGGCGGCACCTGCGACCAGCCGATATCGTGCAGCATGATCGCGGGAAGGACGACGGCGGCATCCGCTTCCGGGTGCCCATCCAGCAGCGCGCGGGCCAGCCCCACCGCGTAGAGCGTATGGGCGTCGTTGTCGCGCACCGTCAGGAACGGCGCCGCTAGCTCCCAAAGGGCCGCCAAGTCCGGATCCAGGGCGATAACGCCGTCCGGCTGCGCCTCGATCCCCGCCGAGACGTCAAGGCCGGACATGTTGGCAGCTGGCTGCAGTTTGGTCATCCAGCCAGCGTGCCCGCCCGCGGCACGCAGGGCAAGGGGCCGTTTCCGCTGGGCGGAAACGGCCCCTGTACTCCAAGAAACGAACTAGCCGATCAGCGCCAGGACCGCTCCGGCCGTGACTACTCCGCCGGCTTCGGTGCGGACGTCGGTGACGGTCCCGTCCCGGTGCGCGGAGACCTGGGTTTCCATCTTCATGGCTTCAAGAACAACCACCGGGTCCCCGGTCGCAACCTCGGCGCCCGGTTCGACCAGCCACTTCACCACGGTGCCGGCCATGTCGGCACGCAGTTCCCCCGGGTCGGCAGCGGCGGCCGTACCGCCGTCGGACACTAGCGCCACGCCGGCAGGTGCCAGGCCTCCGGAGCGTGCCCAGCCGTCCAAGAGGTCGGCCGGAAGCCCGACGGCCAGACGGCGGCCGTCCACCTCGACGGTGATGGTGCGGCGTTCGCCGTCGGGCGCGGTGGTGTTGTAATCGGGATCGGCCGAGATGGAGACACTGTCCGCGAAGTCGGTTTCGATCCAGCGGGTGTGGATGCCCAGCGCGTCCTGGGAGGTGAAGTCCGGGGACTCGAGTACGGCCCGGTGAAAGGGCAGCACGGTGGCGACGCCGGTGATGCGCATCTCGGCGAGGGCGCGGCGGGCGCGGCGCAGGGCCTGCTGGCGGTCCGCGCCCGTGACGATCAGCTTTGCGAGCAGCGAGTCGAACTGCGGCGCCACGAAGGAGCCGGAGCGGACCCCGGTGTCCAGCCGGATGCCCGGGCCGGTGGGGCCGGCGAACTCGCCGATGGTGCCGGGCGAGGGTAGGAAGCCGCGGCCCACGTCCTCGGCGTTGAGCCGGAATTCGAAGGCGTGGCCGCGCGGTGCCGGGTCCTCGGTCAGGCGCAGCGGCTCCCCCGCGGCGATCCGGAACTGTTCCTGGACGAGGTCGATTCCGGTGGTTTCCTCGGTGATGGGGTGCTCCACCTGAAGGCGCGTGTTGACCTCGAGGAACGCCACCGTTCCGTCGGCCGCGACCAGGAATTCCACCGTGCCGGCGCCGGAGTAGCCGGCCTCCCGGCAGACGGCCTTGGCGGCGTCGTAGATCAGCGTGGTCTGCTCCGCGCTGAGGAACGGTGCGGGAGCCTCCTCGAGGAGCTTCTGGTGCCGGCGCTGGAGGGAGCAGTCGCGGGTTCCGACGACGACGACGTGGCCGTGCGCGTCCGCCAGGACCTGTGCCTCGACGTGGCGGGGGCGGTCCAGGTAGCGCTCGACGAAGCACTCGCCGCGGCCGAACGCGGCGATCGCCTCACGGACGGCGGAGTCGAAGGCTTCCTCGACCTCGTCGAGGACCCGGACCACCTTCATGCCGCGTCCGCCGCCGCCGAAGGCGGCCTTGATGGCGATCGGGAGGCCGTGCTGTTCGGCGAAGGCGCGGGCCTCGGCGGCCGTGTCCACTGGACCGTCGCTGCCGGCGACCAGCGGCGCGCCGGCCCGGACCGCGGCGTCGCGGGCCGTGATCTTGTTGCCGAGCAGCCGGATCGCGTCCGGGCTGGGGCCGATCCAGGTCAGCCCGGCGTCCAGGACGGCCTGGGCGAAGTCGGCGTTCTCGGAGAGGAAGCCGTAGCCGGGGTGGACGGCGTCCGCTCCGGACTCGACGGCCACGGCGAGGAGCTTGGGGATGTTCAGGTAGGTGTCCGCGGGCGAGTTGCCGTTCAGGCTGAAGGCCTCATCCGCGGCGGAGACGTGCAGGGCATCGGCGTCGATGTCGGCGTACACGGCGACGGACGCCAGCTGCGCGTCATCGCAGGCCCGGGCTATGCGGACCGCGATTTCTCCACGGTTGGCGATCAGGACCTTGCGCATCAGTTACTCACTTCTTTTTCGGTGGTGTTGTGTTCGAGGGTGCTGGATTCGGCCCAGCGGAAGCGGATCTTCCCGCCGATGGGGACCTGCGCGGCGAGGTCCAGCTGGGAGTCGACCACCACGGCGATCACCGGGTACCCGCCGGTGATCGGGTGGTCGGCGAGGAACAGCACGGGCAGCCCCTCCGGCGGGATCTGGAGGGCGCCCGCCACGGTGCCTTCGCTGGGCAGCTCGCCTTGACGGGTGCGCTGCAGCGGCGTCCCGTCCAGCCGCATGCCGACGCGGTTGGACTGCGGCTTCACCTCCCAGTCCTGGCCGGTGAAAGAGTCCAGGGCGGCCTGGCCGAACCAGTCGGCGCGCGGCCCGGGGACGACGTCGAGGACGGTCACCCCGGTGCCGGGGTAGTCCGGCTGCAGCTCGGGGTGCCCGACGACGCCGGACTCGGCCTCGCCGCCAGCGGCAAGGAGCTGCCCGGCGGTCAGGGGTGCGGGGCCGATTCCGGACATGGTGTCCGTGGAGCGGCTGCCCAGCACCGGGGAGACGTCCACTCCGCCGCGGACAGCGAGGTAGCTGCGGAATCCGCTCTGCGGGGCGCCGAGGCTGAGCGTTTCGCCGTCGAGCAGCGCGAAGGGGGTGGCCATCGGCGCGGTGCGGTGCCAGGTCTCCCCGGCGCCGTCCGGCGCCGACTCGATGCTCAGTTCCGACGGCGCCCCCGCAACCGCGAGGACCTGATCCCCGGCGGCCTGGACTTTGAGGCCGCCGGCGACGGTCTCGATGGCGGCGGCCGACGGCGCGTTCCCGACGAGGCGGTTGGCCCGGCGCAGCGAGGCCCGGTCCAACGCGCCGGCGGCGGAGACGCCGAGGCCCGAGTGGCCGTGCCGGCCGAGGTCCTGGACGAGGCTCTGCAGGCCCGGCGACACGATCCGGAGCCCGGCGGTGATGCCCTGTATAACGGCGGGTTCCGGCACGGATCCGGAAATTTCCATGGCGGGCTCCGGGGCCGGCCCGGCGACGGACTCGGCGGCCGGCTCCGCGACTGGCTCAGCGTCCGGCTCTGCTGCAAGCGCGACTGCATCCCGGACGGGGCGGAACTGCACCCGGTGGCCGGGGGCGGCCAGGGCGGGCTGCTCCCGGTCCAGGTCCCACATCCGGGCGTTGGTGCGGCCGATCAGCTGCCAGCCGCCCGGGGAGCGGCGCGGGTACACGGCCGAATAGTTGCCGGCCAGCGCCACGGAGCCGGCGGGGACAGCGGTGCGGGGCGAGCTGCGGCGGGGCACTTCCAGCTGCCCGTTCTCCCCCACCATGTAGCCGAAGCCGGGTGCGAAGCCGGCGAAGGCCACGGTCCAGACCTGGCCGGAATGGGCGGCGATTACGCCCTCGGCTCCCAGACCGGTGAGCCGGCCGACTTCGGCGAGGTCCTCGCCGTCGTACACGGTGTCGATGACCACCAGCTCGCCGCCGCGCTGCGCGGGGGCGGTGAGGTCGAGCTGCAGCAGCCGGGCGGCGATCCGCCGGGCCGAGGCCGGGGAATCGGCCTTGACCAGGACGGTCTCGGCGGCGGCCAGGATGTCCTGCTGGCCCGGCAGCGGCGTCTCGAGGAGGAGTGCTTGCAGGGCAAGGACGTCCTGGGTGCCGGAGAGCTCGGCCAGGACGGCACGGGTTCCCACCGCCCGCACGGAGCGGACCTTGTGAACCGTGCCCTGCTGAACCGCGTCGTTCTGAACTGCCAGGGTTTCCATTGCTGTCTCCATCATCGCCACCGTTTTCCTGAAAGGATCCGCGCCGCTCAGGCGTGGGCTGTCTGCAGGAGCCGCTCTTCCTCCTGGGTCTGCGGGTTCCGGCCGATGGCCAGGCCGATCACGGTTACGACGGCGGCAACGGCCAGGTAGCCGGCGATCAGGTACCAGTTGCCGGTCGCGGCGAAGAGGGCGGTGAAGATCAGGGGCGCCACGGCGCCGCCGATCACACCGGCAAGGGTGTAGGCCAGCGAGCTGCCGGCGTAGCGCAGGCGGGCGGGGAACTGCTCGGTGATGAAGGCGGCCTGCGGGCCGTACATGAAGGCGTGAAGCGCCAGGCCGATCACGACGCCGATGGTCAGCATGAGCACGGACTTGCCCTGGATCATGAGGAAGAACAGCGGGATGTACAGGGCGGTTGCGACCGTCGCGATGCCGTAGACGAGGCGGCGGTTGAAGCGGTCCGTGAGTGCACCGGCGGCGGGGATCAGGAACAGCTGGAAGGCGGAGCCGATCAGGATGGCGCCGAGGACGTTGCCGGTGGTCATGCCCAGCTGTTTGGTGGCGTAGAGGGCCACGAACACCGTGAACAGGGAGTAGAGCACGTCGGGGCAGATCCGGGACAGGGCGGCGGCCACGAGGGCGCGGGGTTCTTTGGTGAAGACCTCCTTGATGGGGGCCTTGGGTGCCTCGCCGTGGGCCTGGATGGCCTTGAAGACGGGGGTTTCCTCGAGCTTGAGCCGGATCAGGAGGCCGAAGACCACTAGGAGGGCGGAGGCGAGGAAGGCCACGCGCCAGCCCCAGGAGAGGAAGGCCTCGGTGCTGAGGGTTGCCGCGAGGAGGGCCAGGACGCCGTTGGCCATCAGGTTGCCGGCGGGCGGGCCGATCTGGGCGGCCGAGGACCAGAAGCCGCGCTTCCGGGCATTGCCGAATTCGCTGGAGAGCAGGACGGCCCCGCCCCATTCGCCGCCGACGCCGATACCCTGCGCCAGGCGCAACAGGACCAGGATCGCCGGGGCAGCGACGCCGATGGCCGCGTAGCCGGGCAACACGCCGATGAGCACGGTGGCGACGCCGATCAGCATGAGGGTGACCACCAGGACATGCTTGCGGCCGATCTTGTCGCCGAGCCGGCCGAAGATCACGCCGCCGATGGGGCGGGCGAGGTAGCCGACCGCGAACGTGGAGAAGGACAGCAGCAGGCCGACCAGCTCATCGCCCACGGGAAAGAAGATCTTCGGGAAGATCAGTGCCGACGCCACCGAGTAGATCGCGAAGTCGTAGTATTCCAGCGACGTGCCGGTGAGGCTCGCGATGTAGGCCTTGACGGCGCCGGGCGGCAGCTTCCTCTTGCTGGCGGCCGGGGTGGCCTGCTGCGGTGTGGTCATGATTTTTCCTCCAGGTGTGCGGGGTGCTGCCTGTTGCGTGGTGTGCGGTCGGGGGAACCGGGTGGATCCGCTGTGATGCTGCGATGCTGTGGTGCTGCGAGCGTCGGCCCGGATGGAGGCCTTGCCTTCCGGGATCACTCTTAGACGAACGCGGCCGTGGTGATTCCAGCGGCGTTGAGCGCCTCGCGGACGGCCGCGGCCATGGTGACGGCTCCGGGGGAGTCTCCGTGCACGCAGATGCTCTCCGCACGGATCTTCAGGATGGAGCCGTCAATCGTGCGGACGGCGGAATCGGTGGCCATCCGGAGGACATGCTCCGTGACCTCCGTGTGGTCGTGCAGGACCGCACCGGGCAGCGTGCGGGAGACGAGCGTGCCGTCCGGGTTGTAGGCCCGGTCGGCGAAGGCTTCGGTGACGGCCCGGAGACCGGCGGCCTCGGCCAGGCGCAGCACCTCCGAGCCCGGAAGGCCCAGGATCGGCAGGTTCGGGTCCACCGATTTCACGGCCTCGACGACGGCGCGCGCCTGCGCGGTGTGCGCCACGATCGCGTTGTAGAGTCCGCCGTGCGGCTTCACGTAGGCCACCTTGCCGCCTTCTGCCGCTGCCAGGGCCTGCAGGGCGCCGATCTGGTAAACGACGTCGTCCGCCAGTTCGCCGGGATCGATGTCCAGGAATCGGCGGCCGAAACCGGCGAGATCGCGGTAGCCGACGTGCGCTCCGATCATGACGCCTGCAGCAACGGCCTCGCGGCAGGTCAGGCGGATCACGCTGGGGTCGCCGGCGTGGAATCCGCACGCCACGTTGGCGCTTGAGACGGAGCGAAACATCGCCATATCGTCCCCCAGCGTCCACCGCCCGTACGACTCGCCGACGTCGCTGTTCAGGTCGATCGTTCCCATTGTGATCCTCATCTCATGATTGGGCCCCTATCTAGGATGCACCAAAAGTTCGGATTGTTCAACGATTCTTCAATCCAACGATGTGACGATCGTGTAAATTCTGGAGTATGACCAGCTCCGAAGCAGGATCCCGAGTCCTTCCCGCCACGCCTCGAAGCGGGGCGGGCGCCGGCGCCGCGGCGGATAAGAAGCGCGAGGCCGCGGCAGGGGCTGCCCTGGGTGCGGCGGCACGGCTGCGCGTGGCGGTGCCGTCCGTGGCGGACCGCGTAGCGGCTGAACTGCGCCTGCAACTGGCGGAGGGGCTGCTCCTGCCGGGAGCCCGGCTCACGGAATCGACCATCGCGGAGGATCTGGGCGTCTCCCGTAACACCGTCCGCGAGGCCTTCGCGGAGCTTGCGGCCGAGCGCTTGGTGGTCCGCCACCCGAACCGCGGCGTCTTTGTGGCCAGCCTGGAGGCCGGGGACATCCACGACGTCTACGCGGTGCGCCGCGCCATCGAGGTGAGCGCCATCCGCGGCGGCGGCAGCCCCGAGCGCGTGGCAGCGGTCCGCGCGGCCGTGGAAGAGGGCAAAGCCGCGGCCGCCGCCGGCGACGAAGAGGCCCTGGGCAACGCCAACCAGCATTTCCACGGCGCGATCGTGGCCCTGGCCGGCAGCCGGCGGCTGGACACGATCATGGCCCAGGTCCTGGCCGAGATGCGGCTCTTTTTCCACAAGGCCACCCTGGATGCGCACTTCTACCGGGGCTGGCTGGCGGACAACGAGGAAATTTGCGCGGCCCTGGAAGCCGGCGACCTGAACCGTGCCGGGGACCTGTTGCTGGCCTACCTGGACCGTTCCGAAGAGCGCCAGGCCGCCGTCCACGGGGACTGAGCGGCCGGTCAGGACAGCCCGGCGACGCTCAGTCGGCCCTGCGACGCGCAATATTCCTACCGACACCGGAATTCAGGTATCGGTAGGAATTTTGGGTGTCGTCGGAAACTCTCCGCATCATGGACCCGGTCAGGGCATTCAGTCGTCCCCCTACCCCGGCGCCCGAGGCCAGGACAAACAGGGCTCAGAACAAACAAGGGTCAGGACAAGCACTCATCCACGATCTTGCCGGCAACACCACCAATGACCGTTCCCAGTCCGGCGCCCGCCGCCCCGCCGAGGATGCCGCCGATCGCGGCTCCGGCCCCCGCAACCGCGGCGGACCCGCGGAACAGGAGGAAAGTCGGCTACCAAGAAATGCCGGTGGCGGCTGTTGCTTTAGTGTCGGGCAAACGGCGTCGGGGTTTCCCCATGTTTGCGGGATCCGGCCGGCGTGTTTCGCCGAACCGCCGGCACTTGGCGGCGTCGCGCCGTTGAAGGTGGGGAATCTCCGCGGCGGAACCCGGAGAATTCAACGGCACGCGAGCCTAGCGGCGCCGGATGTCCAGCATCCGTACCCTCGCTCCGTGGCCCTCCGCGAACAACGCCATTCCGGTGCTGGATTCCGCCGGGAAGACGAGGTCCGTGAGGACGGCCAGGCCGTCCTGGGCGAAGACCTCCACCGAGCAGGCGTCCAGGTATACCTGTAGCCGCAGCCGCCCGGCGTCGAGAGGCACGTGAACGTGTTCCACCGAGGCGAAACCCTCGTGGAATTCCACGGCGCCGGACTCCCGACGGTCCAGGGACAGCCTCGACGTGGCGGTGTCATAGGCCAGTACGGTCCGCTCGGCGCCGCCCGTCCGGAGCAGGAGACCCACCCTGGCGGCGGTTCCGGGCTCGATCTCGACGTCGATGCGCGCGGCGGCTGAAGCGGCGGTCGATACGGCGGCCCCGACGGCGGCGTCCGAATCCGGCGCCACAAGGTCCACGGTTCCGGGGTGGAGTTCCCGGGACCCCAGGGGGATCCGGTGGACGTCCGGGGCGTCGTCCAGTCCGTCGAAGGGATCGACTGCCGCCTGCCGCAGGACGACGCCGCCGGAGGGCAGCCGCGTCAGGGTGACTTCCCGCGCCAGGGACATGGCGCCGCGCCAGCCCTTGGTTGGTGTCTTGCCCGCGTAGTCCCAGTTGTTCATCCAGCCGATCATGATCCGGCGGCCGCCGGGGGCGTCATTGAACGAAACGGCCGCGTAGTAGTCCCGTCCCCGGTCGAGCCAGGCATAGTCCGGCATCCGGCTTCCGTCCGGCTGGAGGCCCTCGGTGACCGTGGTCTCCGAACGGAAGTGCACGCCGTCGAACGTGCCCACGAAGTACTGGGCGCCCGAGCCGCCGGCAATGCCGCCCGGATTGAGGTTGACCACCAGGACCCATTTGGTGTCGGCCGGGTCGCCGTCCACCGCGAGGGGGAAGAGGTCAGGGCACTCCCAGTCACCGCCGGTGGCGTTCGCGGGGCCAAAGCTGCTCAAGAATTCCCAGTCCTTCAGGTTCGTCGACCGGTAGAGGACCACCACACAGTCCGTGGCCTCCACCGCGGCCATCACCCAGTAGCTTCCCTCGGGGCCGTCGTAGCGGAACACCTTGGGGTCGCGGAAGTTGGCAGAAGTGCGGTCCAGGACGGGGTTGCCGACGTACTTGGTCCAAGTCTGTCCCCGGTCCAGGCTGTAGGCCAAAGACTGGGCCTGCCGCCCGCGCAGCGGCGAAGCGTCGGTGTACGCGCTGGTGTAGACCGCCACCAGCGGCGGCTTCCCGGGGGTGCCGAAGCCGCTGGTGTTGTCCGGGTCGAGCACCACGGAGCCCGAGAATATCGCCTCGTTCCCGTCGCAGGAAATGGCGACCGGCTGTTCTTCCCAGTGCAGGAGATCCGCCGATGTCGCGTGACCCCAGGACATGTTCCCCCAGGCGTCTCCGGAAGGGTTGTGTTGGTAGAAGAGGTGGTACGTGCCGTTCAGGTGGATCAGCCCGTTGGGGTCGTTGAGCCAGTTCTTGCCGGCCGAGTAGTGCCACTCGGGCCGGAACGGGTCGGAGGATAGCGGCAGGGACGCGGCCGCTTCCGGCACAGCAGAAACAACAGCAGATGCGGGGACATTCATGTGGACCTCTGGGGGCTCGGCAAGGCGCGGCTCATCAACGCGCCCGGTATGTGGAACGGGGAACGGTACGGAGAAGGGGGACGTGCGGGGGCGGGAACGTTAGCTGGCAGGCCCGGCAGGCAGACCCGGAGCGGCCGCCGCGGCGGCGGGCACGGGCACGCAGCCGCAGGAGGCCCGGAGGACCAGGTCCACGGGGAAGATCCTGTTCCGGGTTGGAGACACGCCGTCGAAGTCGATGAGCGCTTCGACGGCGGCCTCGGCCATGGCCTGGACTGGCTGCACGACCGTGCTCAGCGGCGGCCAGCTGTACTCCGCCTCGGCCGAGCCGTCGAAGGAGAAGACCGCCAGGTCCTCTGGGACCCGCAGGCCGGCCTCGGACACGGCCCGCAGCAGCCCGACCGCTTGGAGGTCGGAGCTGACAAAAACGGCGGTGGGCCGGTCCGCGGAGGCGAGCAGCCGTTGACCGGCCCGGTAGCCGCCCTGCCGGTCGAAGTCGCAGCGCAGAATGGGCCCTTCCGGAAGCCCGGCTTCCGCGAGGCCCTGCTGCCACCCGACCTCGCGGGCATCCAGATCGTTGCCGGAGTTCATACCCATGACCAGCGCGATGTTGCGGTGGCCGTGGCCCACCAGGTGCTCGACGGCACGCCGGGAGCCTTCAAGCAGCTCCACGCCCACCGAGTTGAAGCCCGGCACCTCGCTGCTGTGGTTGAGCAGCACGGCGGGGATCTCGGAATGCTCGAGTTCGGTCAGGTCCGGTTCGAACAGCACGCTGGAGAGGAAGACCCCGTCCACGCGGCGGCTGGCGAGGTTCCTGACCTGGCGGCGCTCGTTGGCCGCCGATCCGCCCGAGTTGGCCAGCAGCAGGGCGTAGCCGCGGGCGGCGGCGGCTTCCTCCACGGCGCGGGCCAGGGTGGCGAAGAAGGGGTTGGTGGTGTCCGGGACCACCATGCCGAGCATCTCGCTGGAGCCCAGCTTCAGTGCCCGCGCCGCGGCGTTCGGCCGGTATCCGAGGGCGCTGATGGCCTCGCGCACCTTGGCGGCCGTCACCGGGGAGACCCGCTTGGGTCCGCCGTTAACCACATAGCTGACGACGGCGGTGCTGACGCCGGCCAGCCTGGCCACGTCTTTGCGGGTGATCGTGGGCCTGGCGGAAGCTGGCGAGTGTGGCACAGTGACCATGCTACCGCCGGGCTTCCCCGGCAACGCCTTCCCCGTCAGACGCCTCTCCAACAGGTCCGTGTGTGGGCAGCCGGGCCGGGGCGTCGCCGTGGTCCGGCACGGGCAGCCGCTCCCCGCCGCGGAGGGCGGACTCGTGCGCCACTATCCCCGGGAGGGTGTAGCGGGCTGCCTCCCAGGCGTTGACAGGCGGGAGCGTCCCGGTGTCGACGGCGGTGGCGAAGTCGTCCACCAGGAAGTGGTGGCTGCCCTCGTGCCCGTTGTGCAGTCCGCGGAATTCGGCGGGCAGCCGGCCGGCGTCGTGCACGGCGGCCATTCCGGAGGTGAAGGCGTCCCGCAGGGCCGGTGCGACGCCGGCCAGCGCCGGATCGTCGGCGTCGAGCGTGGCGTGTGTGGCCAGTTCCGCACTGACATCGGTCACGGATTCCTTGTCCTGCCACACGCTGACCAGGGCCAGCTGCTCGAAGCTGGCTTCGGTGCCGAAGTAGCGGAAGCGGCTTTCGCGCAGGTGGGAGGGGTAGCCGACGCGGCGCATCTCGTTGATGCGCATGGACCCGCCGCTGGAGAGTTCGAAAAGTGCGGTCGCGTTGGAGAAATCGTTGCCGAACATGCTGACGTCTTTGTCGAAGACACCGTCGCCGCGCTCGTCGGGGACGCCAATGCAGCTGACGCTGACGGCGTGGCCGCCGATCGCGCCCAGCACCCCGCCGGTGGAGTGGGTGGGGTACAGCATAGGCGGGTAGCTGGCGGTGCGCTTCCAGTCCTCCCCGCCGCTGTACTGGTAGGCCTCGTAAAAGCCCAGGTCCATGTCGTGCACGTAGTCGCCCTCGGCATAGAAAATTCGGCCGAACGCGCCCTCGGCCCGGCGCTTGCGGGCGTACACCGTTGCGGGGTTGTAGTAGCTTGTCTCGCCCATCATGTAGGTCAGGCCCGTCTCGCGGACGGCCTCGATGATCCGGGCGATCTCGTCCTCGCTGACAGCCATCGGCACGGCCGAGTAGACGTGCTTGCCGGCGCGGAGCGCCTGCAAGACCAGCGGCCCGTGCGTCCAGCGCTGGGTGAAGATCGCCACGGCGTCCAGGCCGCCGTCGAGCATGGCCTCGAAACTGGGATAAGTGCCTGCGAGGCCGAGCCGCTCCCGGAGGGCCTCGGCCCGTTCCGGCAGGACGTCGGTGACGTGGACTTCTGAGATTGCGGGGTGGGCGTCGAAGAGTTTGGCGAAGGCACCTGCGAACTGCCCGGCGCCGACGATGCCTAGTGAGAACGTCATGCACGCAAGTTTCACATCAGGTTCTACTCGAGTCAATACCTGATGATGAGCGGATGGTTTCACCCCGGAAACATCAAAGAAACTGTTGCGCATTCGAAAGTTACTCGTGTAGATTCAAGCCTCAGTTGTTATCCACCTCACAGCGGAGGAACCTCAAATGACCACCACAACTGCCCGCGGAGCCGCCCCGGCCCGCAAGGCGACCGGCACGGGAACAGGCGATGCCGCCCCCCGCCGCCGGCGTCGAACCCGGAGCGACCTGAGGGTCGCCCTTCTCTTCATCGCCCCGGCCATGCTCGGCTTCGTGGTGTTCTACCTTGTGCCGAGCATCCGGGGTCTCTACCTGAGCTTCACCGAATACAACATCCTCGGAACGCCGAAGTGGATCGGCGGCGCCAACTACGCCGCGATCGCCAAGGACCCGCTGTTCTGGAACGCGCTGGGCGTCACCACCCAGTACGTCCTGATCAACATCGTCCTGCAGACCGTCCTGGCCCTGGGCCTGGCCCTCCTGATGCACCGGGTCGCCAAGTCGACCTTCATCCGCGGCAGCCTGCTGCTGCCCTACCTGATGGCGAACGTCATCGCCGCGCTGCTGTGGTTCTGGCTGCTGGACTACCAGATCGGCATCGTGAACAACCTCATCGACGCCATCGGCCTGCCCCGCATCGCCTTCTTCGGCAGCGAGGAATGGGCCATCCCCACCCAGGCCCTGATCAACACCTGGCGGCACATGGGCTACACGGCCCTGCTGATCTTTGCCGGCCTCCAGGCCATCCCCCAGCACCTGTATGAGGTCGCCAACCTGGACGGCGCCTCACCCTTCCAGACCTTCTGGAAGATCACCATGCCGCTGCTCCGGCCCGTCGTCGTGCTGGTCCTGGTCGTCACCGTCATCGGCTCGTTCCAGGTGTTCGACACCGTCGCCGTCACCACCCAGGGCGGCCCGATCAACGCCAGCCGCGTCCTGCAGTACTACATCTACCAGCGGGCGTTCACGGAGTCTGACTTCGGTTACGGCTCGGCCCTCGCTGTCATCCTCTTCGTCATCCTCGCCCTGGTCGCCTTCATCCAGATGAAGTTCCTCAAGGGCAACGAGTCGGACCTGGACTAAGGAGTCCCAGCATGACTACTGCCACGTCAGCCATCCCCGCCAAGTCACGGCGCATCAACGGCCGCCGCCGCTTCAACTGGCGCCGCGCCGGAGCCTGGGCCCTTGTGGTCCTTGCCGTCGCCGTCTCGGTACTGCCCTTCTACTGGGTCCTGCGCACGTCACTGTCCTCCAACAGCGCACTGGCCAGCAACGCGTCCAACCTGCTGCCGGCCGACTTCAACCTCGGCGCGTACAAGCGGGTCTTCGGCCTCCAGACCGCCCAGGAAGCCATGGCGGAGGGAGGCTCCGGAGCCAAGATCGACTTCTGGATCTACCTGCGCAACACCGTCCTCTTCGCCGGGATCACCACCGCCGGTGCCGTCTTCTTCAGCGCCATGGCCGCGTATGCCTTCTCCCGCCTGCGCTGGCGGGGCCGGAACGCCGTGTTCAGCCTCTTCCTGGCCACCATGATGGTCCCGCCGATCTTCACCGCGCTGCCCAACTTCCTGCTGATCAAGAACCTCGGCCTGCTGAACACGATGCTCGGCATGGTGCTGCCCTACCTCTTCATGACCCCGTTCGCGATCTTCTTCCTGCGGCAGTTCTTCCTGAACATGTCCCGTGAAGTGGAGGAGGCCGCCATGCTCGACGGCGCCAAGCACCTGCGCATCTTCTTCCAGATTGTGCTGCCCAACGCCGCCGCCCCGATCGCCACCCTGGCGCTGCTGACCTTCATCGGGCAGTGGAACGAGTACTTCTGGCCGCTGCTGGTCGGCAACCAGGAAAACGTCCGCGTTCTCACGGTCGGCCTGGGCGTCTTCAAATCCCAGTCACCCCAGGGTGCGCCGGACTGGTCCGGTCTCATGGCCGCGACCCTCATCTCTGCCCTGCCTGTCCTGCTGCTCTTCATCGCCTTCGGCAAGAAGATCGTCAACTCCATCGGCTTCTCCGGAATCAAGTAACCCGCCCCAACCTGTGCTGGACGTTCCACCCGCACCCGCATCCCAAAAGCCCGCCCCTAAAGCCCCTTCCCGAAAACACCGTCCCGAAAGGACCCCCATGAACAAGAAAGCAGTCGGCGCCCTCGCCGCCGCGGCCGCCGCTGTCCTCGCCCTCTCCGCCTGCGGAAGCGGCGGAGAGGCCTCAGGTGCCTCAGGCGATCAAGCTAAGGGCGAGATCAGCTACTGGCTCTGGGACTCCAACCAGCTCCCGGCCTACCAGCAGTGCGCCGATGACTTCCACACGGCCAACCCGGACATCACCGTCAAGATCACCCAGCGCGGCTGGGACGACTACTGGAGCACCCTGACCAACGGCTTTGTCGCCGGCACCGCCCCGGACGTCTTCACCGACCACCTGGCCAAGTACCCCGAATTCGCCAAGACCGGCCAGCTGCTGGCCCTGGACGACGCCGTCGCGAACGATCACGTCGACCTCACCCAGTACAACAAAGGTCTCGCTGATCTCTGGGTCGGCGAGGACGGCAAGCGCTACGGCCTGCCCAAGGACTGGGACACGATCTCGCTTTTCTACAACAAGAAGCTCGCCGCCGGCGCCGGAATCAGCGATGAACAGATGAAAACCCTGACCTGGAACCCGCAGGACGGGGGCACCTATGAAAAGGCGATCGCGCACCTGACCGTGGACAAGAACGGCAAGCGCGGAGACGAGCCCGGCTTCGACAAGACGAAGGTTGAGGTCTACGGCCTCGGCCTGAACAGCTCCGGCTCCGGCCAGGGCCAGACCGAGTGGAGCTACCTTACCGGCACCACCGGGTGGACCCACACGGACAAGAACCCGTGGGGCACCCACTTCAACTACGACGACCCCAAGTTCCAGGAATCCATCGCCTGGTTCGCCGGGCTGGCGGAGAAGGGCTACATGCCCAAACTGGAAACCACCGTCGGTGCGAGCATGGCGGACACCTTCGCCGCCGGGAAGTCTGTCATCAACGCCCACGGGTCGTGGATGATCGGCCAGTACACCGGCTACAAGGGCGTCGACGTCGGAATCGCCCCGACCCCCACCGGCCCCGACGGCAAGCGGTCCTCCATGTTCAACGGCCTGGCCGACTCCGTGTGGGCCGGCACGAAGAAGCCCGCCGCCGCCGTGAAGTTCGCCGAGTACCTGGGCTCCGCCGCCTGCCAGGACGTCGTAGCCTCCAAGGCCGTGGTGTTCCCCGCGATCAAGTCCTCCTCGGACAAGGCAGAAGCCGCTTTCAAGGCCAAGGGCGTGGACGTGACGCCCTTCACCCAGCAGGTCAAGGAGAGCACCACCTTCCTGTTCCCGATCGCCGACAAGGCGGCCAAGGTGGACGGCATCATGAAGCCGGCCATGGACGCCGTGGTTTCCGGGAAGCAGCCGGCCAGTTCCCTCTCGCAGGCCAACGACCAGGTCAACTCGCTGTTCAACAAGTAGACAGTTCAACAAGTAAGCCGTTCAACAAGTGAGCCTCTGAAGCCACAGCCGCCCGCCACGGCGGCGCCCGGTGCGCGGGGTCCCCGTCCGGGATCCCGCGCACCAGCACCTGACTTCCGCACTACTGAAAGCGAATCCCATGCACCCCGTGCACCTGCGTTCTGCCGGCACCAGCCTCCTGCTGGCCTTCGACTCCGGCGAGGCCGAGATCGTCCACTGGGGCGCCGACCTCGGGGACCACCTCCCCGATCTGGCGATCCTCCGCGGGCCCGTCCCCCACTCCGCCTTCGACGTCCCGGTCACCGCCGGGCTGCTGCCGCAGGCCTCCTCCGGCTGGGCCGGTCGACCCGGCCTCCGCGGGTACCGGAGCGCCGACGGGGTCCCCGGCCGGGACTTCTCGCCGGCCCTGCGGGTGGTTTCAACCGAGGTGCGCGACGGCGGCCGCGGCGTCCTCATCATTCAGCGGGATTCCGACGCCGGACTGGAGGTCAGCACCGAACTCACCCTGCACCCCGGCGGTCTCCTGGAGCTGGCGCACACCCTGAGCAACGGCGGCACGGCGGCCTACCAGCTCGAGGAACTTGCCGCAGTACTGCCGGTACCGCGGAATGCCACGGAACTGCTTGACCTCACCGGGCGCTGGTGCCGGGAAAACCACCCGCAGCGGCACGCCGTCCAGCAGGGCACCTGGGTCCGCACCGGCCGGCACGGCCGCACCGGCCACGATTCCTCGCTCCTGGTCGCCGCCGGCACCGCCGGCTTCTCCAACCGCCGAGGCCAGGTCTGGGCCACACACTTCGGCTGGAGCGGCAACCACGAGCAGTACCTCGACAGCCTCGCCGACGGCCGGCGGATGCTCGGCGCCGCGGAACTGCTCGGCTCCGGCGAAGTGCTGCTTCACCCCGGCGCCAGCTACCGGACGCCGTCGCTCTTCGCCGCCTACTCCGGCCACGGCCTGGACGGCATCACCGAGGCCTTCTACGACTGGTTCCGCGCCCGTCCCCAACACGTGGACACCACGTCCGGGCGGCTCCGCCCCGTGGTCCTCAACACCTGGGAGGCGGTGTACTTCGACCACCGCCTCGAACCCCTGCTGGAACTCGCCGACTCCGCCGCCGGGCTCGGCGTGGAACGCTTCGTCCTCGACGACGGCTGGTTCCGCGGCCGCCGCGACGACCACGCAGGCCTGGGCGACTGGTATGTCGACGAGGGTCTGTGGCCTAAGGGCCTGACCCCGCTGATCGACGCCGTGACCGCCCACGGCATGGAGTTTGGACTCTGGGTGGAGCCGGAGATGGTCAACCTGGACTCCGACGTCGCCCGCGAACACCCGGACTGGATCGTGGGCCCCTCGGCGCTTTCCCACAAGGACGGCGGCCGCCTCGCGCAGCCCTGGCGCCACCAGCATGTCCTGGACCTCGCCAATCCGGAGGCCTGGCAGTACATCTACGGCCGCCTCGACGCCCTCCTGCGCGAGAACAACATCGCCTACCTCAAATGGGACCAGAACCGGGACCTCACCGAGCACGGGAGCGGCGGACGCCCGTCCGTCCATGAGCAGACGCTGGCCGCCTACCGCCTCTTCGACGCGCTCAAGGCAGCCCACCCGGACGTGGAGATCGAGAGCTGCTCCTCCGGCGGGGCACGCGTGGACCTCGGCATCCTGCAGCGCACCGACCGCGTGTGGGCATCGGACTGCAACGACGCCCTGGAGCGCCAGACCATCCAGCGGTGGACCCAGGCGGTCCTCCCGCCGGAACTCGTCGGAGCGCATATCGGCCCCACAACTTCGCACACCACGGCACGCACCCACGACATCTCGTTCCGCGCCATCACCGCCCTCTTTGGCCACTTCGGCATGGAGTGGGACATCCGCGCGGCCACGGATGACGAGCGGGCCACGCTGCGCCGCGCGATTGCGCTCTACAAGCGCCACCGGGCACTGATCCACTCCGGCAAGCGCGTGAACGCGGACACCGGCGAGCCCACCCTGAGCGTCCACGGTGTGGTCGCGCACGACGCCGGCGAGGCCCTGTTCGCGGCCGTGTCGCTGGCCACGGCCCCGGGAGAGGTCCCCGGGCCGGCCTCACTGCCGGGCCTTGATCCGAAGCGGACCTACCGCGTCCGGGCCGAACTGCCCACCCCCCTTGACGGCGACTACGCGCACACGTTCACGCAGATCCGGCCGCCGGCATGGCTGGAAGACGGGGCCGTTGCCTCCGGCGCCTTCCTGCAGCACGTCGGCCTGCCCCTGCCGGTCCTGAATCCGGAGCATGCCCTGCTCCTGCACGTCCAGGCCGTCTGAGCGCCGCCGCTGCCGGCCGAGGGACGCGGCGGCCTCCCGGCCGAGGGGCGCGGCGGCTGTGATCAGCCCCGCGCCTTACTCCCCGGGGGCCCGCCGGCGCAGCGAGGCTACGGCCCAGACGGACATCAACAGCGCCACCAGCAGCAGCCCGGCGTCGCCCAGGTCCACCGAGCCGAGCCAGCTGGTCAGCGGGTCCCCGAGTCCGAATGCCTCATGAAGGGCCCCGCTCAGGGTGATGACCGCAATGAAGAGTGCCGACACCGCGGAAATGCCCGTGATGACGGCATTGAATCCCAGTTTGCGCCGGGGATCCATCAGGGCCGAGCGGTACATCCGCATCATGGCCACGCCGTTAACGGTGTCGCACAGCGTCATGGCCGCGGCGAATGCCAGCGGGAGGGCCAGCAGGGCGAGGGGGGAAACGCCGGCCAGCGAGGCCGCCGTCGCCATGACCAGCAGCCCGATCGTCGTGGCGGTATCGAACCCCAGCCCGAAGAGAAAGCCGATCACGTAGATGTTCCGGGGATGCTGGACCCGGGCCAGCGGACCCGCGAGCAGCCGGGCCACGAAGCCCCTCGCTGCAAGGTCCTCGGGAGTGACCGTGGCACCGTCCCGGGCGCCACGGTAAACCTTGAGCGTCCGGAGGAAGGCAGAACCGTTGAAGGAACCCATGGCCAGCAGGAACAGCCCCGACACCGCGCTGCCGAGCAGCCCCAGCAGCCGGTTCCCGGGAGTCCCCTCGGCCATGAAGCTCCCCACTAAGGATGCCCCGGACACGACGAGCACTCCGGCGAGGACCACCACCGAGCTGTGGCCCAGGCTGAACGCGAAGCCCACGCTGACCGGATCGCGGTGTTCGGCCGCGAACTTCCGGGTGGAGTTATCGATCGCCGCGAGGTGGTCCCAGTCATAACTGTGTTTCACCCCCGCCAGGTAGGCCGTCAGGACCAGCCCGATCCCCAGCGGCTGTCCGCCTCCGGCCGCGCCGGCGACCAGGAGCACGACGGCGGCAGCGTGCAGTGCGGCCACCGCACCGAAGGTCACCAGGATCCGGGTCCGCAGCGGCAGCTGCGCCCGCTCGCGGTAGAGCCGGGACAATACCGCCATCTGCTCGGTCGTGGCCATCAGTACTTCCTCAGGTCCAGGGGATCCTGCCCGTACCAGCGTTTCCGCAACAAGGAGGTGGCGGCGCCCGCCACGCGTTGGAGTTCCTCGGTGCTGTTCGAGAGCGACCTCATCACCAGCCCGGCCGTTCCCAGGACCGTGGCGGTGAGCGAGATGCCGGTATGGGCCCCGTAGCCGGCCGTGATCTCGTGGAGTTCATCGGCGAGGGCTTGGTCCACCTGCGGATCCACCACGATCAGCGACCCCAGATGGCTGAAGCCCTCCATGAACGCCATGCCGGTCACGTCGCCCAGGGGCGGCCGGATGAGCACGTTGTCCAGGGCCAGCAGCCCGCTCTCGCGCCCGCCTTCTCCCGCGGATTCGACCCGTATCTCCGTCCGCAGCCGCAGCTCCTCATACCGGAAAGAGGCCCCGTCCGGCGACCACCCGGGAGTGATGATTTCGGCCATGATGAGGCTCGACGACGGCCGTACCGTCACGTGCGTATTCTGCCGGTAGCTGGCCTCCCGGTAGGCAATCACCTGGTCCGGGGCGAGCTCCAGCCGCGCCCCCTCGCCCAGGCGCAGCCGCATCCGCTGCTCCGCAAAGGACCCCGGAGTCCGGTAGATCTTGGTGGCCGACTGCGTGGCGAGCAGCAGCTTCGCCCCGTCCGCCACCTCCACGTCAATCACATACAGGTCAGCCCCCAAATACGCCCCGCCGGGATTGACGAGCACATAACAAACCTGCCCGGACCCATCCAAGTAATGCGGCCGCAACACTCTCATAGCCCCCCGATGGTACTGATGCGTGGCCACAGAACGTCCTGCACGGTTGGTGACGACGAGTTCGAGCTCTCCCATGTGTTCTTGGGCGCTCTGGCCGGCTCCGGCGGCTTCACCGGATTTGGGGCCGTGCCCGTCCCCAGCCGCTCCCAACTCTCGCAAGCTCGAGTCGGGGCCCTCGCGGCGGTGGGCCCCCCGCGGTGCCCGCCACGCCGCGGCCCCAAAATCCGGCCTCGCCGCCTCAGCTGTTAGGTCGCCAGGACTGACCCCGAGAACGCTCATGGCGCCAGGTCGAGCATCAGGACGTCCCGCCGTACCCATTCGATGACTCGTTCCAGCCCTTCGTCGGTCTTGAGGTTCGTGAAGCAGAACGGCTTCTCGCCCCGGAATTCCTTGGAGTCTCTTTCCATGACGGAGAGATCCGCGCCCACGTGCGGTGCGAGGTCGGTCTTGTTGATGATGAAGAGATCGGACTTGATCATGCCCTGCCCGGCCTTGCGCGGGATCTTCTCGCCCTGGGCGACGTCGATGATGTAGATCGAGAAGTCCACGAGTTCCGGGCTGAAGGTGGCGGAGAGGTTGTCGCCGCCGGATTCCACAAAGATCACTTGCAGGTCCGGGTGACGTTTCTTCAGTTCCTCGATGGCCGCCGTGTTCATGGAGGTGTCCTCGCGGATGGCGGTGTGCGGGCAGCCGCCGGTTTCGACGCCGATGATCCGGTCCAGCGGGAGGATCCCGTTGGCGGCGAGGATCTTGGCGTCCTCGATTGTGTAGATGTCGTTGGTGATGGCCGCCATGGAGATTTCCCCGCTCATGTGGCGGGTGAGGCGCTCCACGAGCTGGGTCTTGCCGGCACCCACCGGGCCGCCGATGCCGATTTTGATGGGCTCAGACATATTCTTCTCCAGACATATTTCGTGTAGTGGACCAACTTGTACTGCTCGGTCAGCTCAGCTCATGAACATGCGGGCGCGCTGGCGTTCGTGCCGCATCTGCGAAATTTCCAATCCGGGGCTGACGGCCCCGAAGTCGTCAGGCGTGAGGTGGACGGCCCGCTCGGCCGCGGCAGCGACGTCGTCGGCCGCCTTCCGCAGGAGCCGCTGGCCGGCGTTCTGCCCCAGGGGGATCGCCCGGACGGCGTTTTGCGTCAGCGACGTGACCGTGGCGAACAGGTAGGCGGCGAGGGCCTCGGGCAGCGGGACTCCCAGGGAACGGGCAATCACCGCGAACGCCAGCGGCTGGTGGCCGGCGCCCCGGCCCGAAGTCACCCACGCCCGGTATTCCGCCAGTTCAGGGGAAGGAAAGACCTCCGCGCCAATCTCCAGCAGCCGGGTGCCCATCTTGGTGCTGGCCTCGCGCATCTGCCGAGGCAACAGCTGGGCGGTCAACGAACCGTCCAGTTCAGCAACAGCAACGCCCTCATAGAGGAACCGAATAGCCAAGGCATCCGAATACGTCAACTGCTGCCCCACAAACGCAGCCAGCCACACCCCAAACGACTCCTCATCGTGCACCAGTCCGCGCTCCACATAGCTCTCAAACCCCAGCGAGTGAGCAAACGCCCCGGTAGGCAGCGCCGAATCCGTCAGCTGCTGCAATGCCAACTGATAGGTCATAACTGGCCCCACGACGCAAGGCAAGCTGTCGAATCTGCGGAGGCGGGTGATAGGGGTCGCGGCGTGGCGGGCACCGCGATGGGCCCACTGCCGCGAGGGCCCCGACTCGAGCTTGCGAGAGTTGGGAGCGGCTGGGGACGGGCACGACCCCTATCACCCGCCGCAGCGCCCACGGCGCCCCAGCCACGGAAGAGAAAACTAGTGCGAGTGTTCGGCATGGCGGAAGGGGACGGGCATCACGCGTTCCTGGCGGTCGTAGGGCGCTCCGACGTGTTTGAGATAGTCCTCCACGGTGTGGTCGTACTGGCACACCATTACCTCTGCCCCGTAGTCCGAGGACGCATCGAAGAACTGGGCCTGCAGGTGCCGGTTGCCCAGGGAGTGCGCCACCACGCCCATCTCGTGGATGGAGCGCGGGGCGATCACCAGGACGTCGGTGGGCAGCACCGAGACAACGATCATGTTGGTCTCGGCCACGTGCAGGATGTCGCCGTCGCGCAGGTCCCCGGAACCGGAGGGAAAGCGCAGGCCCAACTCTTTGCCGTGGTCGGTGGTGACGCGCTGGATGCGCTTGACCAGCTGGGCGCTGGGCAGGATGACCTTTTCCTGGTGCAGCCCGGCGTACGGGTCCGGCCCGGGAGGAAGGTCGTGTGTGTTGCCGAGGATCTTTTCGATGATCATGTTCGTCTCCTCTGGAAGCCTAGAAAAGGAAGTAGCGCTGCGCCATGGGCAGGATGTCCGACGGTTCGCACGTGACGTCCTCGCCGTCGACCGTCACCTTGTACGTTTCCGGGTCCACCTCGATCTCCGGGGTGGCGCCGTTGTACTTCAGGTCCGCCTTGGTCAGGCTGCGGATGCCGGACACCGGCCGGATGACCTTCTCCAGTCCGAGTTCTTCCGGGACCCCGGCCTCTATTGCTGCCTGGGACAGGAAGGTGATCGAGGACTGCTGGAGTGCCTTGCCGTAGGCGGCAAACATCGGCCGCATGGTGCGCGGCTGCGGGGTGGGGATGGAGGCGTTGGCGTCCCCCATAAGGGCGTAGGCGATCTGGCCGCCCTTGAGAACCAGCTCCGGTTTGACTCCGAAGAACGCAGGATCCCAGAGCACGAGGTCCGCGAACTTGCCGACCTCCACGGAGCCGATGGAATCGGCCATGCCCTGCGCGATGGCTGGGTTGATGGTGTATTTCGCCACGTACCGCTTCAACCGGAAGTTATCGCTCTCCGCGCCCAGACCGGACGCCGCACCGTGCACGCCACCGTCAGGATCCTTCAACACGCCGCGCTGCTTCTTCATCTTGTCCGCCACTTGCCAGGTGCGGATGATGACCTCACCCACCCGGCCCATGGCCTGGGAGTCCGAGGATGTGATCGCGAAGATGCCGAGGTCCTGCAGGACGTCCTCGGCGGCGATGGTTTCGGCGCGGATGCGGGAGTCCGCGAACGCCACGTCCTCCGGGATGTCCGGGTTCAGGTGGTGGCACACCATGAGCATGTCCAGGTGCTCTTCGATCGTGTTGCGCGTGTACGGCAGCGTGGGGTTCGTGGAGGCCGGCAGCACGTTGGGCAGCCCGGCGATCTTGATGATGTCCGGGGCGTGTCCACCGCCGGCGCCCTCGGTGTGGAAGGTATGGATCACGCGGCCGCCGATGGCCCGGATGGTGTCCTCCACGAAGCCGCACTCGTTCAGGGTGTCGGTGTGGATGGCCACCTGGACGTCGTACTGGTCCGCGACCTGCAGCGAGGTGTCGATCGAGGAGGTGGTGGAGCCCCAGTCCTCATGGACTTTCAGCCCGATCGCGCCGGCGCGGATCTGTTCGGCCAGGGGTTCGACGGCGGACGCGTGCCCCTTGCCGAACAGGCCGATGTTGATCGGCAGCCCTTCGGCGGCCTGCAGCATCCGCTGGATGTGCCATTTCCCGGGCGTGACCGTGGTGGCCTTGGTGCCTTCGGCGGGGCCGGTGCCGCCGCCCACCATCGTGGTCACCCCGCTGCACAGGGCGGCGGGGACCTGGTCCGGGGAGATGAAGTGGATGTGGGAGTCCACGCCGCCGGCGGTCAGGATCTTCCGTTCGCCGGCAATGATCTCGGTGCTGGCACCGATCACGATGTCTACGCCGTCGGTGATCTGCGGGTTGCCTGCCTTGCCGATCCGGAAGATGTGGCCGTCGCGGAGCGCGACGTCGGCCTTGTAAATGCCGGTGTAGTCCAGCACCACGACGTTCGTGATCACGGTGTCCGGAACTCCGCCGCCGGAACCAACACTGCCGAAACCAGTACTGCCGTCCCCGTCCCGGGTCAGTTGGCCGTTCTGGCCCATGCCGTCGCGGATCACCTTGCCGCCGCCGAACACCACTTCCTCGCCGTAGACGGTGAGGTCATTCTCGATCTCAAGGAACAGATCGGTGTCGGCCAGGCGGATGGAGTCGCCAGTCGTCGGGCCGTAGAGGTCCGCGTACTGCCTGCGGGACAATTCGAAACTCACTGTGCGTCACCTGTCCCCTCGGAAACGTGGAGTCCTGTCTCGCGGAGTCTGCCATTGACGGCGTTGCTGAGGCCGTACACTTCACGCCGGCCCGCGAGTTTGATCAGCCGGACGGTCCTGCTGTCCCCCGGTTCGAACCGTGCGGCGGTGCCGGCCGGAATGTCCAGGCGGCGGCCGTAGGCGGCCTGCCGGTCGAACTGCAGCGCGGCGTTCGCTTCGGCAAAGTGGTAGTGCGAGCCCACCTGGACGGGCCGGTCACCGGTGTTGGTCACGGCGACGTCAACCGCCTCGCGGCCGGCATTGATCGTCAGCGGCGCGGTGCCGAGAACGTATTCTCCGGGAATCATCAGGGCTCTCCTAGCGGATGGGATCGTGGACGGTGACGAGCTTGGTGCCGTCCGGGAAGGTGGCCTCGACTTGGACGTCGTGGATCATTTCCGGCACGCCCTCCATGACGTCGTCGCGGCCCAGGAGGGTGGTTCCGTAACTCATGAGCTCTGCCACGGTCCGGCCGTCCCGGGCGCCCTCGATCAGTTCATAGCTGATGACGGCGACGGCCTCGGGGAAGTTCAGCTTCAGGCCGCGTGCCTGGCGGCGCCGGGCGAGGTCCGCTGCGACCACGATCATGAGTTTTTCCTGCTCACGGGGCAATAAGTGCATGACGGAATCCCTTCAAGAACCGCCCGGCTGGCGGACCGCGGATGCTGCGGTGTGACCAGCGTAGGCCGGGAAGATTTCCCGCGTGTTTCCGGCGTCACATGCGCCGGAGTCCGGCACGGTTTCCGCATCCCTACCCGGGGGTCCGCCAGCGGGCCTGGAATTCGGGGTGGTCGGCGTACGGCAGGGCCAGGGTGTTCAAGGAGAGGGTGGTCCATTCGATCACGTCCGGCACCCATCCGGCGTCGGCCAGTTCCTGGCTGACCAGCGCCGCCAGGACGGACTGCCGGGCGGATTCAATGATGTCGATCAGCCGGCGTTTGGCCTCGCACTCGCGAAGCAGGCGGCGTTCGTACCACTCGCCGGAAACGGCCAGGGTGGGGTCGCCGAGCAGCTTCAGGGCGGCAGCTTCGTCTTCTCTTATCCGTGCGGTCAGGAATTCGACGATGTCCACGGACCGAGCCTATGCGTGCCGGCCCTCACTCGGCTACGCCCTAGCGTTTGCCCTTTTTCCGGGATCCCTTGCCGCGGCCCTTGTCCGGGTTCGGCGCGTACCGCTGGGCCACCTTGGGTTTCTTGACCGCGGGGCCGCGCCGGTCCGGCTTGGGCTCCCGCTTGGGCTTTTCCTGCTGCGCCGAGGGCTGGCGGGAGCTCGCCGCGGTTCGCCCGCGGACAATCCCGATGAATTCCTCGATCACCTCATCCGTGGAGTCGCTGGGCCACGCAAGGGCGATCTCCGTGACGGGCGCACCGGTGAGTTTCCGGGCCACGGTGTCTTTGACATTGAAGTGCCGGGCCACGGACATCGGCAGGATCACCAGCCCGGCACCGGTCGCCACCACCTGCAGGGCCATCGCGGCGCCGCCAAGTTCCTGCACGTCAAGGAAGGTCTCCTTGGAGAGGTCCGCCAGGTCCACTTCCTCGAACACCGAGATCTCGTGTCCCTTGGGTGCCACCATCACCGGCTGTTCCTCGTACAGCGGGATCACACTGAGGCCGTCGCGTTCCACCGGCAACCGGACGAAGCTCAGGTCCGCGGAACCGTCGCGGAGCACGGCGAGCTGGGCGCCGTCGTCGGACATAAAGGAGTGCAACGGAACATCGGGCATCCGTTCCTCCCAGCGCCGGATCCATTTTCCGGGCGTGACGCCGGCGACGTACGCGAAGCGCAGCTCCCGCGCTGTTGCTTCGGCCTGGACGGCGGTTTCGTCGGGGGTCTGGGGTGTTTCATCGGCTGCGGACACATGTTCACAGTACCGCCCGGGCTCGTGCAGGCCTCAGTGCCGGTGCCCGGTAAGCCTCTGGCCGGATACCCTTGAAGCATGACCTCTGCAAACTCCCAGTCCATGAAGCCGGCCACCGTTGCCAAGAAGCTTGGCATCTACCTGCCCGCAACACCCCAGGAGTTCCAGGATTCGGTCATCACCCGCGCCGATTTCGCCGAGCTCCAGGCCAACCCGCCGGAGTGGCTCGCGGAACTGCGCCGCAACGGCCCGCACCCCCGCCCGGTGGTCGCGCAAAAGCTCAACGTCTCCATCAGCGGCCTGGCCCGCGGCGGCGTTGAGGAAGCGCTGACGACGGCGGAAATCACCGCGCTGCTGCAGGCTCCCCCCGCGTGGCTGGTCGCCGAACGCTCCACCCACGCCGCCGTCCGCGCCGAGGCCCAGCGGGTCAAGGACGAGGCCGCCAAGAAGGACGCCAAAAAGGCCCGCGCCAAGGCCGAATAGCGGCGGAGGGCTCATCCCGGTTTCTATTTTCATCCCGCGGACGCAGGACTATGCTCGCGGGGTGAGTCGGGACCGCCGGTCCGATCCCCATGTTCACTCCCCATCCACCAGCCACCGGCGGAGCATCGGGAAGGAAACAGGCCATGGCCTTCAAGATCGGATACTTTGTCGGGAGCCTTTCGAGCCATTCCATCAACCGCACCCTGTCCAAGGCCCTGATCCGGCTTGCACCCGCGGAGCTGGAGTTCACGGAAATCGCCATCAAAGACCTGCCGCTGTACAGCCCGGACTTTGACGCTGCCTTTCCGCCGGAAGCGCAGGCCCTCAAGGATGCGATCGCCGCGTCCGACGGCATCCTGTTTGTCTCGCCCGAATACAACCGGTCCATTCCCGGGGCACTCAAGAACGCCATCGACTGGGGGTCCCGGCCCTGGGGCACCAACTCCTTCTCCCGCAAGCCGACCGGGATCATCGGCGCCTCCCCCGGCGGCATCGGCACGGCCGTGATGCAGTCCTCGTTCCGGAGCGTGCTGAGCTTCCTGGATGCGCCGCAGCTCAATGCGCCGGAGGCGTACATCCGCTTCGTTCCGGAGGTCTACGGCGAGGACGGCGAGGTCAAAGACGAGGCCACGGCCAAGCTGCTGCGCCACTACATGGAGGAGTATGCCTCCTTCGTGGAGCGGGTCCTGGCCGCCAACGCGCCCGGCCATATCGGCGACGAGCACCCGGACAAGGACAAAGTGAGCCGCTGATATGACTTGAGTGGGGCTGATCCTGGGCCCTCCCGCCGAACCTAATGCGGCCGGTCCTGGTGTGGCTAGTCCTGGTGCAGCTGCACGTAGTTGCCGCAGCCGTCATCCAACACTGCGGTGGTCCCGCCGGGGCCCTCGGACGGCTCCGCCTGGAACATCACGCCCTTGGCCGCCAGCCGGGCATATTCGGCGCGCACGTCGGGCACGCCAAAGACGATCGCCGGAATTCCGGCGTCGTGCAGGCCGTTCATGTAGGCCGCCCCGATCGGGTTGTCACTGGGCTCCAGCAGCAGTCCGGCGCCGCCGGCCCCGTCCGGATCCTTAACGATGAAGAGGTTGTGCTCCGGCATGGCCATCAGCGTTTCAAAGCCCAGGATGCCGGTGTAGAACTCATGGGCCGAGGCCGGGTCCTTGACGTGGATACTGCACATTTTCAGTCGCATGGCCCCTAGGCTACGCCGGGAGTACCCCTGAAGGAACCGTGGCGCGGCCTCCGTGACTGCCTCAGCGGCGGCCGTCCCCGGCTCGCCGGCGGGGGGTCCTGCCGGCTGTCCGGCAGGGCCGAACGGCCATTGACGGCCCCGCCGCGAGGGATTCCAATGGAACTAGCGGAACAGCGCCCGTCCGGGACGGTTCCGCCGGAGGTGTGCAATGACGTCGCTCTCACAAACCGGTGCCCTCGCGGCAGGGCAGTTCCTGGCCCTTGCGCTCGTGGTTGCCGGGGCGGCATTCGTCTCGATGTACCTGGCCCGCAAGCACCTGGCAGCCGGCGAGGGACGCTCAGAGGGCGCAGACGGCGTATTTTGGGACGTTTTTGCCGGACTCGTCGTTGTGGTTCCCGCCGTCCTGATCGCCAGCTTCACGTGGCCCTGGGCAGGCCTGGCGCTCGGCATGCTGGCCGCCGTGACGGCCCTGGCGGCTTTTGCGGCCGTTCCCCGGCTGCTCCGCCGGCAGGAATCGCGCCGGGCAGCCCGGAAGACTCAGCTCATGAATGAGGCCGCTGCTGAGCGGCACAAGAACGCCCTCGCCCGGTGGCAACGCTACGAGCTCGATCCCGGGTACTCGATTGACTACCCGGCGATGAGCGATCCCCGGCAACCGGAAACGGCCGCCCTGATCCGGGCCATCAAGGCCGCCGGCCGTCCCGGCGGCCGCACGGACCGCGGCTCGGCTGACACGGCGTACGCTCCGGCAGTGGACCAGCTGGAACGTGCCCTGGCTGCCGCTGAACGCGCGGCCGGCGTCAACCCCGCGGGGCTCCACGGCCCGGACCGCGCCCACAGCTGACCTCCGGAATTGCTGATTCCGCAGTTCCCGCCCAACCTCGGAAGGAACCACCATGACTGACATCACGATCATCGGCAGCGGAAATATGGCACGGGCGATCGGAACCCGGGCCGTCGCCGCCGGCCGCTCCGTCCAGGTTCTGGACCGGACGCCGGAGAATGCCGCCAAGCTCGCTGCTGAACTTGGCGGCACCACCACCTCCGGCGGCCTGAGCGAGGTTCCCGAGGGCGACATCGTCGTCCTGGCGCTCTACTTCGGCCCCGCAAAGGAAGTTGCCACGCATTTCGGCGACACGCTCAGCGGCAAGACGGTCGTGGAGATCAGCAATCCGATCGACACCGAAACTTTTGATTCCCTGGTGGTCGGCCCGGGGACGTCAGCGGCCGAAGAAATCGCCGCGCTGCTACCAGGCGCACGGGTGGTGAAAGCGTTCAACACCACCTTCGCCGGCACGCTCGGCGCCGGGACCACCGGCGGCATGCCGCTGGATGTCTTCATCGCCTCGGACTCGGAACAGGCCCGCAACGAGGTCGCAGCCTTCACCGAGGCCGCAGGGCTGCGTCCGCTCCAGGTCGGCGGACTGCGCCACGCCCGCGAGCTCGAAGGCTTCCAGCTGCTGATCATGGCGCTGCAGGCCAACCCCGCGTATCCCGACTTCAACTGGGGCACCGGCCTGAAAATCATCGACTAGGAATCGGCCGGCAGCAGCCCGGATTCCCCGCCGGCCCGGTCCGGCACGCTACAGCTCTACGGTTGCGCTCTCGCCGACGCTCATGCGGCCGTTGGTGACCTTGGACTTGATCCACTGCAGCGCGGTGGCCGCTGTGCCGCCCGGGCTGGTCCAGTACTCGGCGGAATCCGAGTCGACGTGCAGCAGAACCACCTCCGGGGTGTCCGGTCCGTCCGGGAACCAGGCCTCCACCACCTGGTTCCACATGTCATGGATCAGCTGCCGGTCGGTCACGACTTCGGCGGTCCCGGCAACGGAGACCCATTCGGTGCGCTTGCCGAAGGAAACGTTCACGGCCGGGTTCGCCCGGATGTGGGCCACCTGCGAGGTAGTCGCCGACGTGAAGAACCACATGTCGCCGTCGTCCTTGACCTCCTGGACGGCCAGCGGCCGGCTGACGAGCGCGCCTTCTTCGTTGATGGTTGTGAACATTCCGATGTGCGAATCGTTGATGATGTCCGTGACTTTACTGATGCTGGCGGCATCCGACATGCTCTCACCTCGTTCTCGTTCCACGGAGGAAGGTCCCCCTCCGGACAGCCTATTGGTAAGTGTGCTTACTTTCCAAGGACTGCCGGATGGGGACCTTCTCTGACCGGAACAGGCCGCGGACTCAATTTCCCCGGGACAGGACCTCGCCCTTGAAGAACTCGGGCCGCACCTTGGCCATGACCAGCATGAGCACCACGCCCAGCAGGATGACGCCCATGCCAAGGATGAAGACCAGTCCCAGACCGCCGATCGAGGAGCCTGAACCGTATGCCGGATCCATGGAGTCGTAGGCGGTCTTAAAGAACATGACCAGCAGGATGACGCCGCCCAGGAGGGGCGCGAGGAACTTGAAGAAGAACGCATGCGCTCCGCTGAACGCCTCGGCGCGGAAGAACCAGACACAGGCCAGCGCGGTGATGCCGTAGTAGAAGCAGATCATCATGCCCAGGGCCGTGATGGTGTCCCACAGCGCGTTCTCCGACGTCGTGCGGGTAATGACGTAAAACGCGGCGGCCGCCACGGCCGAGGCGATCGTGGCATAGCTCGGCGACTTGTGCGTGGGGCTGATCCTGCTGAACTTCTTCGGAAGGGCCTTGTAGTGGCCCATCGACAGCAGGGTCCGCGCGGGCGAGACGAAGGTGGACTGCAGGGACGCGGCCGAGCTGCTGAGGATGGCCAGGGACATCAGGATGGCGAAGGGGCCCATCACGGGTCCCGCGAGGACGGCGAAGATGCTGCCCTGATTCTCCGGGTTGCCGGCGCCCAGGCCTTCCGTACCGATTCCGGCGTACGACAGCGTGGCCAGGGCAACGGTCATGTAGATGATCACGATGACCAGTACGGTGACGGTAGCGGCGCGGCCCGGGGTCTTTTCCGGGTTCTTGGTCTCCTCATTCATGGTCAGCGTGACGTCCCAGCCCCAGTAAATGAAGATGGACAGCGAAACGCCGGCGGCAAAGGCGGAGAAGGATTCGACCGCGAAGGGGTTGAACCAGTCCGGCGCGATGGCCGTGGCGTCAAAAGCGGTTCCGTTGGCGACGTGGCTGAACGCAGCCACGGCGAACCAGCCGAGCACCAGCAGCTGGAATCCCACGAGCACGTACTGGACCGTCTTGGTGGTTTCCATGCCGCGGTACGAGATCCAGCACGCGAGCGTAATGAACACCAGCGTGGTGGCGATATTCAGCGGCAGGTTCTTGGTGAGATCGGCGAGGTCCGGATTGCCGAAGATCTGCCCCAGCATCAGGTAGAAGAAGTCCACCGCGACGGCGGCCAGATTCGAGAGCACGATGATGGTCGCCGCAACGAGCCCCCAGCCGCCCATCCAGCCAAGCCACGGGCCAAAGGCCCGCGAGGCCCACGTGAAGGAGGTGCCGGCGTCGGGCATGGCGTTGTTCAGCTCGCGGTAGCCGAACGCCACGAGCAGCATCGGGACGAAGCCCACCAGGAAGATCGCCGGCAGGTGCACGCCGACCTCGGCGACGGTAGGGCCCAGGGCCGCCGTCAAGGTATACGCCGGGGCGATGCAGGAAACGCCGATCACAACGGCGCCAATCAGGCCCACCGAGCCTGCTTTCAGGCCCTTCTCGCTGAGTCCGTGCTGGTCTTCCGTGTTCTGTCCGGGGTGCTGTCCGGTTTGCGACGTATTGGACATCGCGTGGTCGGCGCTCATTTTTGTGCCTCTCGGGGGACGTCATTCGACGCTGAATGGTTCATCTGCTTGAGTTCATAGTCACTCGGGACCACAATCATCGGCACCGGCAGGGCGCGCAGAATGCGGTTGGCCGTGCTGCCGAGGAAGATGGACCGGCTCGTGGCAAGCCTGCTCGATCCGATCAACAGGACCTCGCCGTCTTCCCAGTCCAGTCGGTCCACCGCTTCCTCGATGCTGCGGCCCTGCGCGACGACGACTTCCGTCTTCGGTTCCTCCCGGACGTCCTGCTCGCCACCGGGCAGGGCGGCGGCAAGGTGCTTCGTCGCGTACTCCCGGGCCGCTTCGGCGGCGCTGGCGGCACCGGCAGCATCGCCGCCGTCGAGCGCCAGAAGCGACACCACGCGCAGCGGGACGTCCCGGTTCGTGGCCATGCCGAGGGCGAAATCGAGCAGCTTCTCGGCGCCCGCCCGGGTGCCGAGCCCGCAGCTGATCCGGGTCAGGGCCTCCTGCCGGTGGTAGCCATGCGGCGCCAGGGCCACCGGAACGGTGGAGGCGTGGAGCAGGGCGCTGGCCACCGACCCGATCGAGAACCGCTTGAAGATCCCGCTACTGGTGGCACCGATGATGAGCAGGTCCGCCCCGAACTCCTCGGCGGCCGCGATGAGCGCGTGGGCGTCGGAATCGCCGCTGCGGACGTGGGCCCGGGCCGGGACACCGGCCGGAACCAGTGCCAGCGCCTGGTCCAGCCACTCCTGCGCTTGCTCATTGAGCAGGTGCTCGAATCCGACCCTGGGTGCGTGGGCGGCCCCGAACTGCTGCACTTCGGGAACCACCAGCACAAGTTCCAGGCTCGCTCCGCGCCCGAGAGCCAGGGAAACGG
This sequence comes from Arthrobacter sp. H-02-3, assembly GCF_003097355.1. GTDB lineage: Bacteria > Actinomycetota > Actinomycetes > Actinomycetales > Micrococcaceae > Arthrobacter > Arthrobacter humicola. The sequence goes on along the minus strand of NZ_PYUI01000006.1, from coordinate 78,529 downwards.
CCAGATTGACCGCATCGTGGCCTCTGGCGTTGGCTGAGTACCCCACTACGTAACGCATCCGGCCGCTCTCCTTACTGAACTGAACAGGACTGTTGGGTGATTTTTAGGAGGTGACCGACGCGCGGTCCGCGGCGGCGACGATCCGTGCCGCCGTGATCTGCCCCATCCGCACGGCGCCGTCGACATGCTGGTAACCCTCGGCCGCGAGGTCGGAGGAGGACCAGTAGATCGGACCGACCGGCTTCAGCTGGTCCTTGCCGTAACGGTGCAGGCCGCCGAGGTCGTAGCTCGCGGCGTAGGCACCGCGGGTCCATTCCTCCGAGCCCCAGTCGGACTCGTAGTAGACCTCGGGATCCAGGGCCTTCTCGCCCAGGAAGGACGCGATCGATTCGAGGATGGCACGGCGGCGGTCCTCTGCGCTGAGCTCGAACATGGCGTCGGCCTTCTCGTCCGAGACGAAGCCCACCAGCGTGCCGCGGGGGTCCTCGTGGTTCGTGTTGTCGTAAACCTCCTGCACAAGGGCGCCGGCGCCGAACGCGGTGCCGGAGAGGCCGTCTTCACGCCAGAACGGCGTGCTGTAGACGGCGTGAACCTTGATGACCAGGCCCAGCGACTGGTGCTGGTGCATCTGGTGCTGGCGGCGGGGCAGCGGCGGGTTGAAGGACACCCGGGAGTAGAGGTTCGGCGGCACGGCCATGATGACGAAGCGGGCGTTCACGATGGCCCGTTCGGAAACGGCCGTGACACGGTGTGCGCCGCTCGCGTCTTCGGCCCAGTTGATGGTGCGGACCGGGCTGTCCAGGACGACGTCGTCCCCCAGTTCCGCTGCCTGCAGCAGCGAAACCTGCTGCATCCCGCCGACAACCCGCTTGTCCAGGATGAAGTCCTCATCCGTGAGATTGGTGAAGGACCCGGCGGAGGCTGCCATCAGGACGGCCTGCAGGGCGGAGAAGGCGTGGGCGGGCTTGGTCAGCATGCCGCCGGCGATGAACAGGCCGATGTTGTTGCAGGCTTCCTCATCTGAGGAATTCTCCCGCAGCCAGTGGTGGAAGGAAATGGTGTCCAGCTCGCGGGCCTTGGGGTGCGCCCACGGCTCCTCGGGACCGATTTCCGCGGCCAGGGAGTCCAGCAGGGCCGTGAGCTTGTCCATTTCGGCGGCCGTGGTTTCGCTGACCGGGAAGGTCTCACCGGTGTAGAGGGTGCGCTTGCCGTCCGCGCCGATGTAGACGGACTTGCCGTCGCGGTAGCGGGAGTACGTCTGCAGTCCAAGATCTTCGATCAGGGCCAGGAGCTCCGTCTGATCCGGCGAAACCCACTGGCCGCCAATTTCGAGCATGGCGCCGTCGATGGTGTCGGTCCAGGTCCGGCCGCCGACGCGGTCCCGCGCCTCGAGCACTGCGACGCTCAGTCCGGCCTTCTTCAGTTGGCGGGCGGCGGTCAGCCCGGACGGGCCTGCTCCGACGATGACGACGTCGCGGTCAAGTTCCAGCATGATGATTCCTCCCCGTGGCCGCTTAGGTGATGCGGACCACTAAATGAATGACGTTCATTTATGATGATAGGACTTTCTGCCGGATTGGGGAAGACCCCCGGCTAAAGAAAATTTCGCCCGTAAAGTGGGAGCAGAATGGGAACATCCGAAACCGCCAGCCAAGCTGAGCAGAAAGGCCCGGAATGACGGCAGCAACCAGCGCCCCCGCGGATCCGCACAGCTCCGCTACCAATCCGCGCCGCCGCGTGGGCCGGCCGGCCGCGGCTGTGCTGGACCAGGCGGGCATCACGTTGGCAGCCCTGCAGCTGATCGGCAAGAGCGGCTACGACGGCTTCACCATGGCGGCTCTGGCGAGAACCCTCAACGTTGCCCCGTCTGCGCTGTACAACCATGTCTCCTCCAAGCGGGACGTCCTGGTCCTGGTCCAGGACCACCTGACCTCGTTCGTGGACGTCGCCGCGTTCGAGTCCGGGCCCTGGGAGCAGGCCGTGCGGGACTGGGCCTGGAGCTACCGCGACGTGTTCTCCAAGCACACGCCCCTGATCCCCGTCATCGCCGTACTGCCCGTCGCCGATGCGCCCAGGACGCTTGCCATGTATGAGGCCGTCAGCGCCGGCTTCAGCCGCGCGGGCTTCCCGCAAGAGCGCATCATTCCGGCCATCGTGGCGCTCGAGTCCTTCATCTTTGGCTCGGCCTACGATGCCACGGCGCCGGCGGACATCTTCGATTCCGGCAGCATGGCGTCCTCGACGCCGAATTTCACCTCCGCCGTCCAGCGTCTGGCCGAGGACAGCCATGAAAAACCGGCCGACGTCGCTTTCAGCCTGGGACTCGAGGCACTCCTGGCCGGACTCGGGGCGCTGCGGACCGCGTAGCGGGTTAGAGTTTCCCCACCTTCAACGCCAGGGGACCGCCAAACGCCGGCGGTTCGGCGCAACACGCCGCCCAAGCCTCTGAAGGTGGGGAAACCCCGACGCCATTGGCCCGTCCAGCATTGTGGATCGGTGATTCCAGCCGCGTGGGTTAAACGAAAGAACCCCGGTCCGAAGACCGGGGTTCTTTCGATTGCGTGCGCGAGGGGGGATTTGAACCCCCACGCCCTTTCGGACACTGGCACCTGAAGCCAGCGCGTCTGCCGTTCCGCCACTCGCGCGCAACTTCTTCCACTCGGATAGGGCCGGTTTCCCGGACCGCCAACCTCGTAAAAGCAGCGAGATCAAGCATAACGGACAATTGCGGGAAAACACCAATCGGGCCGGATGGGTGGCGGTTCCGGGTGTATTACGAGGTCCGGGCGCCCTGCTGCCGGGCCCCGCGGCGGGTACCGCCGGGACGGCCGCACCGGGGATGTCCTCGCACTTCAGGGCGTGGCCGGGGCTGTTTTCGGCGTCGCACCGGGGGCGTCCATTGAGGCCATTCCCAGACACGCCCAGTAGTATCTGATGTAGGAGTGTCCGCGGACAGCGGGCTCGCAAAAGTTGGAAACCGAGTTCCGGAACGAACGCTGCCCGGCAGCCATCAGGAAAGGAGAAGGACCATGGGATTGCTGGACAAAGTCGAGCGCGGCATCGAAAAGGCCGTCCGCGGCGTCTTCTCCACCGGCTCTCGCGCCCAGGTTGAGCCTGTCGAAATCGCAAGCCGGCTCCGTGGCGAAGTGGACAACAAGGCCATCACCATTGCCGCGGGACGCACGCTGGCCCCCAACGTTTTTGATGTTCTCCTCAGCCCCGACGATTTCCAGCGCGCCCAGGAATGGGGCACCCCGCTGGCGGAAGAACTGTGCGACGTCGTCATCAACCACGTCCGCAGCCAGGGCTATACCCTCCAGGGACCGGTCCGGATCAGTTTCCGCCGCGACGAGGAGCAGCGCGCCGGAAATTTCGACATCACCTCGCGGACCGAAAAGGCCACTGCACCTTCCGTCCCGGCCCATCCGGGAGTTCACGGCAATGTGCCGGCCGCTCCAACCCGCCAGCCCGCGCAGCTTCAACCCGTGCTTGACATCGACGGGCAGCGCTATTCTCTCAACGCGCCGTCGATCGTCCTCGGACGGTCCTCGGACGCGGACATCCTTATTGACGACACCGGTGTTTCGCGCCGCCACCTGGAAATCCGGACGGGGCCGGGTTCAGCCCAGGCGATCGATCTCGGCTCCACGAACGGCAGCTATGTCAACGGCCAAAAGATCGTGGGCAGTTCGGAACTTACTGACGGCGCCACAATCACGATGGGACGGACCAAAATCATTTTCCGCCTACTGCCCGCCACAACAGGCGGACGCGCATGAGCGAACTGACCATTACGGCCCTGCGTTTCGGGTTTCTTATCCTCCTGTGGGTGCTGATCTTCGGCATCGTCTCAGCCATGCGCCGGGATCTTATGATCGGCCGCAAGGCAGCGGCCGGAGCCCCCACGGCACGGCAGGTGCGCAAGAACCCATCCCTGGCCGAGCCCCCGCCCGCACCCGTCAAGCAGCAGGCACGCCAACTCGTGGTGACAGAGGGTCCGCTCAAGGGCACCACGCTCCCGCTGGCGGCGAGCCCCATCCTCTTGGGCCGGGCGCAGGAAGCCACCCTTGTCCTGGAGGATGACTATGCCTCGGGCCGCCACGCCCGCCTGTTCCCGCAGGGCAGCCGCTGGTTCATCGAGGACCTCGGCTCCACAAATGGCACGTATCTGGCAGACCAGCAGCTGACCCGGGCCCTCCCGGTGGAGCTGGGCGTCCCCGTGAGAATCGGCAAGACGGTCATTGAATTGAGGCCGTAGCCATGGCTGCCCCGGATCTTCCCGCAGACAGGGCCGAAGGCAAGGCAACTGCCCCGAAGCGGCCACTCATCATGCGCTACGCCGCGCGTTCGGACGTCGGCCGTGTGCGCGCCAAGAACGACGACTCTGCCTACGCGGGCCGGCACCTCGCCGTCGTCGCCGACGGCATGGGCGGCCACGCCGGCGGCGATGTCGCCTCGGCAGCGACCGTCCTGGACATGATCCACCTGGATCATGATGACTACGACAGCGACGCCGGCACTGTCCTGGCCGACGAAATCCAGACCGCAAACTCCCTGCTGTCCGAACTGGTCCATATCAATCCGAAGCTCGCCGGGATGGGCACCACCGTCACCGCCCTGTTGCTCGCTGAGGGCAAGCTTCATTTCGCCCACATCGGAGACTCCCGGGCCTACCGGCTGCGCAACGGCGAGTGGGAACAGGTCAGCATCGACCACACCTTTGTCCAGCGCCTCATCGACGAAGGCCGCCTGCGGCCCGAAGAAGCCGAAACGCATCCGCACAAGAATGTCCTCATGCGGGTCCTGGGCGACGTCGATGCCAGCCCTGAGCTGGACCTCGATACCCTCGCCGTCCAGCCCGGGGAACGCTGGCTGCTGTGCTCGGACGGTTTGAACTACGTGGCGGGCCATGTCGTGGAGCGCACGGTTCGGGAAACCAAGGACCTCAACGAATGCGCCGACCTGCTCATTGAACTGACCCTGGAAGCCGGCGCCCCGGACAACGTGACCGTTGTGGTGCTGGACATCGGCGAGCAGACGCCCGACGACGTCCGGACCGCCGCCGTCGACGTCGTCCCCGCGCCGGCAGCCCCCGGCGCCAGTAATTCAGCCGCCGCCGCGTTGCCCGGAGCACTGGCCGGCAGTGCCGTCGGTGCGGCGAAGTCCCCCGGCGAGCCCGGGAAGAAGAACGACGCCGGCGCCGCTGGACCCGCTGGCGGGTCCCCGGCCGCGACAGGCAGCCAGGCCCCCGCCCCCGCGTCCGACGGCAAGGAAGCGGACAAGACGGCTGGCAACAAAGAACCCGAGACCACTACGGACCCGCATCTGGGCGAACATCTCTCCGCCGAAGTCCTGCGCGAAGAGCTCTCCACCCGTCCGCACGAACTTGTTGGAGCCGCCGCCGCAGCGGCGGAATCAGGGTCCATTCCGTCGATCGCCGGACGCACCGTGGCCCGGCGCGCGGCCACTGTCCTGACGCACAAGTCCGACCAGACCCGCGAGGACACCGAAGAATTCAAGGCTGCCGGGCGGCCGCGCCGCTGGCTCACGGTGTCCATTGCCGCCGCCATCGTCGCGCTGCTGGCAATCGGGCTCTGGCTTGGCTACGCCTGGACCCAGACGCGTTACTACATCGGCGAGCACGATCAGCATGTGGCCATCTTCAACGGGGTCTCCCAGCGCCTGGGACCCATCCAGCTTTCCACTCTCGAAGCGGTGACCGATATTAAGATGTCCGACCTTCCGGAATTCTCGCAGCAGCGGGTCCGCCAGACAGTGCCTGCCCGGGATCTCTACGACGCACAGCGGATCGTCAAGAACCTTGAGCGCACCGGTACCACAGCCCCGGCCGATGAGTGCCTCACGCCGTCCCCCTCCGTGACGGCCGGCGCCAGTGCCACCCCCGGAGCCAAGGCCTCGCCGGGCGCCACCGCGACACCCGGCGCTACAGCTGCGCCGGGAGCGGCCAAGCCGTCGGCGTCCCCGGCTCCGACAACGAACTGCGAGGGGGCCAAATGACACCCATCGACCCCGTGCCCAAGCCGCGACGGAACGTGGAGCTTGTCCTGCTGGTCCTGGCCCTCGCCGTCGGGATCGGCGCCCAGGCCCTCGTAGGCGTGGACCGGCAAAAAGCGTTCGACACTGACTTCTGGTTCCAGTCCGGCCTCCTGGCGGCGGCCGCACTGGCCTTCCACGTGGTGCTGCGGATCCGCGCAAAATATGCCGATCCGGTAATACTTCCGCTCGTGGTCGCTCTCAACGGACTGGGCCTTGCCATGATCCACCGGCTGGACAGGGTGGGCGAAGACACCGGCAACAACCAGCTCCGCTGGACCCTGGTGGCCATGGCGGTCGCGATCGCCGTCATTTGGTTCCTCAAGGACCACCGGATCCTGCGCCGCTTCACCTATATTTCGCTGGCCGTCAGTGCGGCGCTCCTCGTCCTGCCGCTGGTTCCGGGCATCTCGGCCGGAGAAGTCCTGGGCGCCAGCGTCTGGATCAAGATCGGTTCCATGACCTTCCAGCCGGGTGAAATCGCCAAGATCACACTCGCCATATTCTTTGCCGGGTATCTGTCCTCGAACCGGGACCTGATTCTGCTGGCCGGCCGGAAGATCGGCCCGGTGCAGTTCCCGCGGTTCAAAGACATGGGACCAATGATCACCGCCTGGCTCGTCAGCATCGGTGTGCTCGTCTTCCAGCGCGACCTCGGCACCTCGATCCTGTTCTTCGGCCTGTTCCTCGTCATGATCTACGTCGCGACGAGCCGCATCAGCTGGGTCATCATCGGCCTGGTCCTGATGGTGGTAGGCGGCTTCGTGGCAGCCAAGGCGTTCTCCCACGTCGCCCTGCGGATTGACGGCTGGCTCAATGCCTTTACCCCTGAGGTCTACGGCCGGGAGTTCGGCGGCAGCCTCCAAATCGTCGAGGGCCTGTTTGGCATGGCCAACGGCGGCCTGGTCGGCACCGGCCTTGGCCAGGGCCGCCCCAACCTCGTCCCGTTCGCCAACAGCGACATGATCATCGCCTCATTCGGTGAGGAACTCGGGCTGATCGGCGTCTTCGCGATCGTCCTGATGTACCTGCTGCTGTTCACCCGGGGCTTCCGCGCCGCGCTGGGCACGCGCGACGCCTTCGGCAAGCTGCTGGCCACCGGACTTTCCTTCGCGATCGCGCTGCAGTGCTTTGTGGTGATTGGCGGCGTCACGCGCCTGATCCCGCTGACCGGACTCACGACGCCGTTCCTCGCCGCCGGCGGATCCTCCCTCCTGGCGAACTGGATCATCGTGGGCCTGCTGCTAATGATCTCGCACACCGCGCGCCGGCCGGTCGATACGACGCCGCTGCCACCCGGCCAGGAACCAGGCGCCGGAAAGAACCTCCCCGCGGAGCCTTCCAGCGCTCCCGCTCCCCAAGCCAGTCCCTTCGCACCCACCGAGGCGGTGAAACAGCTATGAACCAGGCCATTCGCAATTCATGGATCGCCGCCATCGCGATGTTCGTGCTGATCTTCGGCGCGCTCAGCTACGTGCAGGTGGTCGGCGCAGACGAGCTCCAAGCCAACGCCTGGAACAGGCGCGCCATCCTGCAGAACTACTGCAACGACCGCGGCGCCATCATTGTCGGCGGCACCCCGGTGGCAGAATCCGTGCCTGCCACCGAGAGCTGCAAATTTCAGCGGACCTACTCCCAGCCCGAGCTCTACGCGGGAGTCACCGGATACTTCTCCAAGAACTACGGCCTCACCGGCCTTGAGAAATCGATGAACGATGTGCTGGCCGGCAGCTCGGACCAGCAGTTCCTGGACCGGGTTGGCCAGTTGTTCCTCGGCAACCAGCCCAAGGGCGCGTCCGTGGAGCTGACACTGGACCCCAAGATCCAGAAGCTTGCCTACGACCTCATCCCGGACGGCCAGCGTGGTTCCATCGTGGTCACCAACCCGAAGACCGGCGCGATCCTGGCCATGGTCTCCAAGCCCTCTTATGACCCCAACCTGATTGCCACGCAGGATCCGGTGGCCGAGCAGTCCAACTACAACGAGCTGAACCAGATCCCCGGGATCAACCTGAACCAGAACGTCAGCGGCCCCACCGGGGCATTGCTGGCGCCCGGATCGGTGTTCAAGCTCATCGACACCGCTGCGGCGCTGAAGTCGGGCAAGTACAACAAGGACAGCGTCCTGCCCAACCCGGCGGAGATGTCGTTCCCCGGCATCGAATACAAGCTCCCCAACTATGCGGGAGGCAACTGCTACACCCGCAGCACGGCGTCGTTCGCGTTTGCCCTGCAACAGTCCTGCAACACCCCGTTCGCCAGCATCGCGCTGGACCTGGGCCAGCAGGCCATCGGGGACCAGGCGTCAAAGTTCGGCTTCGGACAGGACTTCGGCGACCAGTTGAAGCTGGACTCGGCGCCGAGCTTTTTCCCGAGCGATCCGCTGGACGACGCAGGACTGGCGCAGTCCTCGATCGGCCAGCGGGACGTCCGGGCCACCCCGCTCCAGATCAATACGATGACGGCCGCGATCGCCAACGACGGCGTTCAGATGCAGCCGAACCTGATCAAGGCCGTACGCGCCCCGGACCTCCGTACTATCAGCGAGCCGAAACCGCAGGCCCTGCGCACCTCCACCACGCCGGAGATCGCGCGGCAGATCAACGAGTGGATGGTCAGCGTCGTTGACGACGGCATCGCCAAGCGGGCGGCCGTGCCCGGCGTCCAGGTGGCCGGCAAGACCGGAACCGCGGAACTCGGCAACGGCCTGAACAACTCATGGTTCACCGGGTTCGCCCCGGCGAATGACCCGCAGGTGGCTGTCACCATCGTCATGGAAGGCGTAGACATCACCACCGGCGCAAACCTAACCAGTCCGAACGCGAAGAAGATTTTTGAGGCGGTGTTGAATAAGTGAGGCCTACTTCAGGAATCACCCTCGGCGGCAGATTCCAGCTGACCACACGCATTGCGATCGGCGGCATGGGAGAAGTCTGGAAAGCCAAAGACCTGATCCTTGGCCGCATTGTCGCCATCAAGGTGCTCAAGGAGGAATACACGGGTGATCCCGGGTTCCTGCAGCGGTTCCGCGCCGAGGCACGCCATACCGCGCTCCTGAACCACGTGGGCATCGCCAACGTCTTCGATTACGGTGAGGAAGAGGGCTCCGCCTACCTCGTCATGGAACTGGTCCCGGGCCAGCCGTTGAGCAGCATCATCGAACACGAGCAGGTCCTCTCCCCGGACCGGACCCTCTCGATGATGGCGCAGACGGCGCGTGCCCTCGCCGTCGCCCATGCGCAGGGCCTCGTGCACCGCGACATCAAGCCGGGAAACCTGCTCATCACCCCGGACGGCCGTGTCAAGGTCACCGACTTCGGCATCGCCCGCCTGGCCGACCAGGTTCCGCTGACCCAGACCGGTCAGGTGATGGGCACCGCCCAGTACCTGGCACCGGAACAGGCCACGGGGCAGACGGCCACCGGAGCCTCGGACATCTACTCCCTCGGTGTGATCGGCTACGAGTGCCTCACGGGCCACCGGCCGTTCTCCGGGGAGTCCCAGATCGCCATCGCGCTGGCCCAGGTCAATGATGCGCCGCCGCCGCTGCCGGAGACACTGCCCCGGCCCGTCCGGGCGCTCCTGATGTCCATGCTGGCCAAGGATCCGAAGAACCGCCCTGCTGATGCCATCAAGCTGTCCGAGGCGGCCGAGGCCATCCGCAACGGTGACATCGCGGCGGCCCACGCAGCTGTTCCGGGCATGCTCCTCTTCGACGCGGCAACCGGGCCCATCACGGCTCCGGTCGATCTCCCCACGGCAGCCACCAGCGTCATTGCCTCCAGCGCCGCGGAGGACAAGTCGACGTCGGCAACCTCCGCGCTGCCCGTCGTCGGCGCCGCCGGTGCCGGCGCGGCAGCAGGCCTTGCGGCCGGCGCGGCAGCAGCCAGCGGCTACGGGGCACGCAACGCGCTCAACCGCGCCGACGCCCTGGCCGCCGAGCGCAACTGGATGCAGGACGAGGCAGAGTACGACGAGGAAGACGAACACGCCGAGGAACCGCAGCGCCGCAAGCGCAGCCCGTGGACCTGGCCGCTGATTGCGCTGATCCTGCTGGTGGTTTTCGCCCTTGCCGGTGTGGTCATCAGCCAGGCCGGTAACCTCTTTCCCTCACAGGCGCCGGTCACAACTGCCCCCACGTCCAACAGCGTGAAGCCGAGCAGCGCCAGCCCCTCGCCGTCGTCCGCATCGCCCTCCGAGACCCCCACCCCCACTGCCTCTTCCGCGACGCCCACCGAGTCCACCCCGGCAGCCATCAACCTGATCCCGGACGCCTACCTGGGGCGCCCCTACGCCGACGTCCGCAACGAGCTGGTCGGCAAGGGGCTCCAAGTCACCGGCGCCGAGGTCTTCAACGACGCGACACCGGGTACCGTCACCAATATTGACCCCTCCGGTCCGGTCCAGCCCGGGACCACCATCACCGTGAGCTACTCCAAGGGGCCGGAAATGGTCGCCGTCCCGTCGATTCCGGCAGGCGCCAGCGAGGCCGAAGTCCAGCAGGCCATCCAGAACGCCGGACTGCGCTGGGCCAAGGGAGCCGACGTCAGCCCCACGAACAAGAAGGAAGACCCGGGAACCTTTGTGAGCTCGGACCCCGCATCCGGGAGCAAGGTGGCCTCCGGGAGCGTCGTGACCTACCACCTCGCCAAGGCCTCGGCCACAACGCCTTCACCTACCAAGTCCGCACCCTAAGAAATCATGAACAACACACCCCGCACACCGTCGCACAGGGAGGATCGCCCTGTGAACACGCAGCGCGTCCTCAGCGGACGCTATGAGCTGGGTGAGCTGATCGGCCGCGGCGGCATGGCGGACGTGTTCCGCGGTGTCGATACCCGGCTGGGACGCACTGTCGCCGTCAAACTGCTGCGCCCGGACCTGGCCCGGGATCCCCAGTTCCAGGCCCGGTTCAAGCGCGAGGCCCAGGCCGTCGCCGCGCTCAACCATCCCTCGATCGTGGCTGTCTTCGACACCGGGGACCATGCGGTCCCCGGTGACCGCGAAGACAACGTCCGGGTGCCCTACATCGTGATGGAATTCGTCTCCGGCAAAACCATTCGTGACCTGGTCCGGGCCAAGGAAGTCACCATCGATCAGGCCATCGACTTCACCCTGGGTGTGCTGTCCGCCCTCGATTACAGCCACAAGGCCGGAATCGTGCACCGCGACATCAAACCCGCCAACGTGATGTTCTGCCCGGAATCGAACAGCGTGAAGGTCATGGACTTCGGGATCGCCCGCGCCATTGCGGACTCCTCGGCAACCATGACGCAGACGCAGGCCGTGGTGGGCACGGCCCAGTACCTGTCCCCGGAACAGGCCCGCGGCGAAACGGTCGACGCACGTAGCGATCTCTACTCCGCTGGATGCCTCCTGTATGAAATGCTGACCGGCCGGCCGCCGTTCATCGGGGACAGCCCGGTCTCTGTGGCGTACCAGCATGTCCGTGAAATCCCTGAGCCGGCCAGCAGCCTCAACCCTGAGGTCTCCGAGGCGCTGGACAGCGTGCTGATGAAGGCGCTGCAGAAGAACCGCGCGGACCGTTTCCAGGACGCGGCTGCCTTCCGGCGGGCCCTGCGGGCCGCGCGCAACGGTGTAGCGGTAACCGCGCCGGCGGCCAGTGAGGCCCCAACCGACCCCACCAACGCCGTTTCCCGTCAAGACCCGCTGGCGCCCACGGCAGCCTTCTCGCTGACCGGGGCCAAGTTCCTGGACGAGTCCCCCGGCGGCCGTCTGCGGCCCGCCGAGGAAGCGCCCCTGGACGATCACATGCTGCAGCCTGCCGGCACCGAACTGTACGGCATCGCGGACACCGGCAGCCTGCCCCTGGCGCTGCCGGTCGAACGCGAACGCACGCCGCGGCAGAAATCCCGCCGCCGCACCTGGATCGCGACCCTGGTGGTCCTCACGATGCTGGTGCTGGCCGGGGGCGGCCTGTGGCTGTACAACCTCATGAACCAAAGCCCGCCACAGGCGACCAAGGTCCTGATACCCACCGTGACGTCCTTGACGGAATCAGAGGCTCTGCAGAGGCTCTATAACGCCGGATTCAAGCCGCAACTCAAACGGCTGCAGCACGACACCATCCCGAAGGGCACCGCAATTGGTACGGTGCCGTCCTCGGGAAGTTCCCTGGAAGCCAACTCGGACATCATCCTGAACATCTCCGAAGGCCCCAGCACCATCGCCATCCCGACGGACCTGCCCGGCCGGACGGAGGCGGCGGCCCGCGACCTCCTGCACCAAGAGGGACTGACCGGTTCCCTCACCACCAAGACATCCAACAACCCCACGGTCCCGGCCGGCATCGTCATCACCACCAACCCGGCCCCTGGCCAGGTGGTGGCCGTGGGGGACGCCGTCGAAATCGTCGTCTCGACCGGGAAGGTTGCCGTGCCGCAGCTGATCGGGCTGCCCCTGGCGGACGCGGAGGCGGCCCTGACGGCCCAGGGCTTGAAGCTCAATGCCACCGAAGTGGAGAATTCCCAGGTGGCTCCGGGCAAGGTGACAGGGCAGGCCGATGCCGCGGATTCGCTCGTGGAGCAGGGCAAGACCATCACCGTGACGGTGGCGAAGGCGCCGGCGCCAGCTCCCACACCGACGCCCACGCCGAGTCCCACCAAGACCGCGTCCAAGGAGGACGCCGTCCTGAACGGGTTGTTCCCCTGACCTGGGCTGTTTCCTACCTGGGTTGTCCCTGACGGGTCAGTGCTTGATGAGCGGGCTCAGGTCCGCTGCCCGTTCGGCGGCGCCAGCCATGCCCAGCGACTCGAGCCAGTTGCCGAGCATCTGGTAGCCGCCTTCGGTCAGGACTGATTCCGGGTGGAACTGGACACCGCACAGCGGGGCGGTGCGGTGCTGCAGACCCATCACAACACCCGTGGCCGTTTCCGCGGTGATCTCCAGGACCTCCGGGATGCTCTCGCGGACAGCGGCCAGTGAATGGTAGCGGGTGGCCGTGAGGGGCGACTGGAGCCCGGCAAACACACTGGTTCCGTGGTGTTCGACCAGGGACGTCTTACCGTGCATCAGTTCGGGCGCGTGCGTCACGATTCCCCCGTAGGCCTCAGCCAGCGCCTGATGGCCCAGGCATACGCCCAGCATGGGCTTTGCGTGGCGGCCGCACCATTTAATCAGCTCAATGCAGACGCCGGCCTCGGCCGGATTCCCCGGACCGGGGGAGATGAGCACGCCGTCGCGTGCCTCGGCCATTTCGATCGCCTCGGCGAGCGTGACGTCGTCGTTGCGGACCACCGTGGTCTCCGCGCCGAGCTCCTGGAGGTAGCCCACCAGGGTGTAGACAAAGCTGTCGTAGTTGTCTACGACCAAGATCTTGGTTGTGCTCATGGGTGCCTTGCTGAACCAATCGTTGAATCTGTTAACTGGGTGAATTGCGCCAGCCAGGGAAAAAGGAACTGAACCATCAATACCAGTGCTCCGGCCGCAAGCACCAGCGCCGTCACAATCCTGAGCCACAAGGGCCCTGGAAGGTGGCGGAATAGCCAGCTGTACATGCCTCAGCCTTCCCCGGCCGCGAGGGCCGCCTGGGGAGCGATTTCGGCCGGCGGACCCGCCGACACAGGTTGCCACCGCTCCAGCAGTGCGTAGGCGACAAAGCGTTCCTGCGAGCCAAAGCGCGGATTGCAGCTCGTCATAGTCAGGTAGCGCTCCGTGGCTACTGCGCCCGGCTGCATCGGCACCGGCAGCAGTACATCCGTCCTCGAGGGCAGGACTATCTGGCTGTTCCGGAACACGTAGACATAGTAGCCCCCGCGGGTCTGGACGTAGATTCGGTCCCCGGGCACCAGGGCATCAATGTTGTCCAGGACCGCGCCGTGAGTCTGCCGGTGGCCGGCCACCGCGAAGTTTCCCGCCGCGCCCGGCATCGCGGTGCCCTGGTAGTGCCCGATGCCAAGGGTGTCCAGCAGCGCCGGAGTGGTTCCCTGAACGATGGGGCGGGTGTATCCGGCACCGAACCGGGGAACATACATGATGCCGATCGTCGCGCCCTCTTCTGGTTCAGGGGCAACGACGGGTTCAGCGGCGGCGGCCGCCGGCACGACGTCCTGTGCGGCTCCGCCGGTTTCCGGCACGCCGAACGCCGCGGGAGCGGCTACTGCGGTCCCACGGGCGAATTCCCTAACGACGTCGCGCTGCCGGGCGTCGGAGTCTACATTCGTCCACCACAACTGCCACGCCACGAAGAGCAGGAGAATGACGCCGACCGTCATGAGCAGTTCACCTGCGATCCGGACACCGCGCCGGAACAGTCCCCGCCGGCGGCCGGTCCTGCCGGATCCCTGCTCCACTTGCAGCACTACGGGTTCTCCTCGTGGGCGATTGGGGGTCAACGGTGTGGCCTGAACTACAGCTAGAATTGACTGCGAACGAGAATTCAAACTTGACCAAGAGCGCGCTGGCCGCCGGGGGCTTACCTCCTGCACGATACCAAGCAGCTCTTGTTCCGGCCCGCCAAGGAGGATCAGTGCCCGTCTCGAAGCCGCGTAAGAGGACTACCAGTGTGGCGCCGCAGACTTCTGCTGCGGCCTACAAGCCCAATCCGGTCTGGTTCAAGCCCGTCATGTTTGGCCTGATGATCGTTGGTCTGCTGTGGATCATCACGTTCTACATCACTCAAGGCGCCTTCCCAGTGCAGGCCTGGGCCTCGTGGAACATCGTCGTCGGGTTCGGAATCGCGATCATCGGCTTCCTGATGACCACGCGCTGGCGTTCCTGAACCACGCCTCCGCGGAGCATGTCCCTGATGGGCCGGTACACACTGTGTACCGGCCCATCAGCGTTAATCCCGGCGCTCGAGCGCCCGGCTGTGCCGGCTTCAGGCGGCCGTGTCCTTATGACCGATAATGCTGGGAGCGGCATTAACCCAGCGAAGGATTCCAGATGACCCCGGCAGTAAGCGGCTCAATTATTGGCGACGACGGACTGGCGCGGCCTGTGTGGGCAGCCGTGGATCCCATGCTGCGTGAGTACTACGACACCGAGTGGGGAATGCCCGTCCGGGATGAGCAAGGACTCTACGAACGAATCTGCCTCGAAGGGTTCCAGGCCGGGCTGTCCTGGGCGACGATTCTGCGGAAGCGGCCCGCTTTCCGTGCGGCATTCAAGAACTTCCACCCGGAGACGGTAGCGTCCTTCACCGACGCCGATGTGGAACGGCTCATGCTCGATGCCGGCATTGTCCGGAACCGGCTCAAAATCCAAGCAACGATCACCAACGCCAGTGCGACTCTGGCGTTGCGGGACGACGGCGGCCTGGTCGACTTCGTCTGGGCCTTTCAGCCCTCAACCACGCCCCGGCCTCATTCGCTGGATCAGGTCCCCACGACCTCGGCCGAGTCTGTGGCGCTGTCTAAGGCGCTGCGCAAGAAGGGTTTCGCGTTCGTCGGACCCACCACCATGTTTGCGCTCATGGAAGCCATAGGCATGGTGGATACCCACCTGCTGGACAGCCACCGGCGCGGAACGTCGGGCGTCTGGCCGCACTGACGCCGCGGTCCGGCGGGGCGGCCTGACGCGGTGCCGCGCAGCGCCGGTTCCATGAGCCGGCTTTATCCACAGCTGTGCACAAGTCTGGGGAAACTTATCCACATTGTTCATAAGTTTCCGTTCATTCGCGCCTTCCAGCCCGGGCAAAAGGCCGCAGCTGGCCGGTCCGGGGGCTGCGGTATCTCCGCCGGGCCATGAATTACAACGCTGTAAGTTATTAACAGTGTGGATTCCCTGTGGAAAAGTGCCGTGGATCGGCCATCCGCTCCGTCCGGTGCTCCGCGGCCGTGCCAGGCCACGCCAGAAGCGACTGTCCCGGCCGGCGGAGTGCGACGAATAAGTTATCCACTTAGTAACAGTGTTCTACCCACAAGTTATCCACAGCTGGGGATAACCGCCGGCTCGCGGATCCGGCATGCCTTGCTGGCGGGCCATGAGCCGGATTTTTTCGCGTGGCTACTAAGAGGATCAAGTTATTAACACTGTGAATAACCCTGTTGAAAGACCTTGGCGTCGGCCAGCGGTGCGTGCCGTGCGGCCTGAGGGGCGGCCGGATCAAAGGACGTCACCGCTGCACATTGCGGCGATGGCGTACGATCCAGCGACACGGGGCGGCGGGCCGGCGGGAAGCCGGCAGCGCATCTGCAGTTCCTGGGGACGCATTGTTGCAGGGCGAAGCAGCGGACCCGGCGAACAAACAGAGTTATCCACTTACTCACAGGGCTACCCACAGAAGTTATCCACAGGTGTGGAGATCCATCGGACGGCCTCCCCACGCTCCCGGAAATTCGCCAGCTGTGGCCTTCAGATCGGGAAACCCGGCACGAACTACACGCGTGTAAGTTATTAACAATGTGGATAACCCCTGTGGAAAACTTCCACCCGCGGCCGGGGACATCGCCGCAGATCGGACGGGTTTTCCCCGGAGGTTCAGACGGGTGGTGCAGACGGGAGCCAGGGTCGTGCCGGCAGGGCTGTCGGGCTGCGCCGGCAGGGCTGGTGAGGTGCGCCGTCCGGGGCGACTTTGCGGGCCGGAGACGGCGATAGACGGCCTGGGAGCGGCGTTTTCACGTCGAAGTGCCCCCGGACAAAACTGCCCGGAACTACGCCCGGATGGATGGGCACGAGTACGGCGGGGCGCAGGCGGGATGGCCGGCAAAGGGGCGCCCCCGGGGTAGGCGGCAAAGGTGGTGGAGGCGGGCCTGACTTAAGCGGCGCCGGCCATCCGGACGGCTGAAACGACGATCACCAGGGCCAGGACGCCGGCGAGGCCGATCACCTGGATCAGAGTCTGCCGGGGTCCGCGGGGAGTGTAGGCAATGACGACGGCGCTCAGGGCGCCGGTGACGAGGCCGCCAAGATGGGCCTGCCACGCGATCTGGGGGACCATGAATCCGATGACGCCGTTGATGGCGATCAGGACCAGGAGTTGGCGGATATCGCCGCCGCGTTGCCGCTGGACCACCAGCAGGGCGCCGAACAGGCCGAAGATGGCGCCGGAGGCTCCTACGAGGCCAACGGGGCCGTTCACGGGATAGACCGGGGTCAGCAGGAGGAAGCCGGCCGAGCCGCCGACGGCGGAGAGCAGATAGATCGCCAGGAAGCGGACATGGCCCAGCAGCGGTTCAAGGATCTGGCCGAAAATCCACAGCGTGTACATGTTCAGGACGATGTGGAGCAGGAATCCCTGGGAGTGCAGGAACGCCGAGGTGAGCATCCGCCACGGCTCGCTGTCAGTGAAGGCGGGGGCATATGCCAGCTGCTGGTAGATCCCGTCGTTGGGGACGATCCACTGCAGGGCATAAACAAGGGCGCACAGCCCAATAATCACGAAAGTGACTACAGGTTTGCCGATGGTCGCGGCGCCGCCGTAGACGGTCCTGACGGTCGGCGTCGTGCGTTTGGTTTCATTGACGCAGTCAACGCATTGGAATCCGACGGCGGCCGCCCGCTGGCAATCGGGGCACGCAGGGCGGCCGCATCGCTGGCAGCGCACATAGGCGGGCCGGTCCGGGTGCCTGGGGCACACCGGGATCTCCGCGGACGGCTCTGCCGCCGGAACTCCGTAGCTCATGGTGTGGGGTTAGAGCTTCTCGATATCAATGCTGTTGATGGTGACGTCCTCGACGGGGCGGTCGCCCATGCCGGTGCGGACACCTTCGATCGCGTCGACGACCTTCTTGGATTCGTCATCGGCGACCTCGCCGAAGATGCTGTGCTTGCCCTGCAGCCAGCCCGTGGGGATGGTGGTGATGAAGAACTGCGAACCGTTGGTGCCGCGGCCCATCTGGATGCCGGCGTTGGCCATGGCCAGCTTGTACGGCTCGTTGAACGTCAGTTCCGGGTGGATTTCGTCGTCGAACTTGTAGCCCGGTCCGCCCGTGCCGCGGCCCAGCGGATCGCCGGCCTGGATCATGAAGTCCTTGATGATGCGGTGGAAGATGGTGCCGTTGTAGAGCGGCGTGCCCGTCTTGTCCTCGCCCGTTTCCGGGTGGGTCCAGGCCTTCTCGCCGGTGGCCAGTCCGACGAAGTTGTCGACGGTCTTCGGCGCGTGGTTGCCAAAGAGGTTGACGACGATGTCGCCGAGGCTCGTGTGGATAGTGGCTTTTGCGGTTGCGTTGGCAGTCATGGGGCCTATTCTTCCATGACGGGTCCATGCGCATAGGGCCACGCAGTCAGTTCCGCGCTGGGTGAAATCCACTGGAAATCGGCCTGAAGAATAGCCGGTGCGTTCCTAGACACGTAGGCTAACAGCAGAACCGTCACATTAATCGGGAGGTAGTTGTGAAGAAATCGGATCGTATTGCCCGTGACCTTGAGCAGTCAGTCAGCACCGGAGTAGACAACGCCAAGGATTGGGCGGCACCGCGGGTTGAAGCGGCCGTGAATTGGGCTGTTCCCCGGTTGCAGCATGGACTGGACACCGCGTCCCCCAAGATTCAGGAAGGGCTCAAGTCGGCAGCCCACAATCTGGCCGGCAGCGTTGCCACCGTCACCCCCCGCCTTCAGGACAGCCTGGCCCACCTTGCGCCGAAGATCACCGAAGCCGCCGAGGGCGCGACTCCGCGCCTGCACGAAGCCGTGGACAAGGCGTCCCCCGTGATCGCCAGCGCACGCGACCGGGTGGTGGTCGAGTACCTGCCCAAGCTTTCCGACCAGCTCGGGTACGCTTCCGAGGCCGTCCACCGCACGCTGGAGAACGCTCCGGCCCATGTGGACGCCGTGGCGCAGAAGCTTGTTGACTCCGGCGTCGTCCGCAGCGTCCAGGAGCAGGCCAAGGTCACCAAGAAGCAGGCCAAGGCTGCCGGAAAGAACATCAAGGCCGCCGCCGCCGAGGCCGGTAAGACCGCCAGCGCGAAGCTCGCCAAGCCGCAGAAGCCCAAGCACAAGCACCGCGGGCTGCTGATCTTCGGCATCATCGCTGCCGCAGCTGCTGCCGGTGTTGCCGCCTGGAAGGCTTCCAAGCCGGTGGAGGACCCCTGGAAGGTGCCGACGCCGGTAACGCCGGCCCCTGTCGCGGCCAGCAGCGTCAACGAGACCCTCAAGGACGCCGCCGACAAGGCCGGCGCCGCCACTGTTGCGGCAGCCGACGCCGCGGCTGATGCCTCTGCGGAGGCAGCCGACGCGACAGCTGCAGCGGCCGACGATGCAACGGAGGCGGCCAAGGACGTTGCCGACGACGCCACGACGGCTGCGACCAAGGTTGCCACCGATGCCAAGACCGCCGTACGCAACATCGCGTCCAACCTGAACAACGGCTCGAACAAGCCGGGCCAGTAGCACCGGCCGAGCCGAGGCCATTGAGCCGAACCGAGGGAGGGATTCCGCCATGGGGCGGGATCCCTCCCTTTGTTTCGCCCGGTCCCGTCCCGGTCCCGTGCCGGTCCGGCGCCGGTCCGCGCGGCGGCCCGGCTTCAGCCTGCAGGCTAGATGCTAAATTTGTGGTGATGTCACCCCATAGATCACCCCAGGACGACCTGCTTACTGCTCCACCGCCGTCTGTGTCTATTGTGATCCCGGCGTACAACGAGGAAAGCGTCATCCGGCAGTGTCTGATTGCCGCGGTCTACCAGTCGGTGCCTGCCCACGAAATCATTGTGGTGGACAATCTGTCCAAGGACCGCACGGCAGACATCGTGCGCCAGATGCAACTTGAGTATCCGGAGAGTCCCATCATCCTCCTCAGCCAGCACAGCGCTCAGGGGCTCATTCCCACGCGCAATTTCGGTCTGGACCACGCTACAGGCGACATCCTCGGCAGGATCGACGCCGACTCCGTGCTGGAGCCTGACTGGGTGGAGCAGGTCCAGAATGCCTTCACGGACGACTCGGTGCACGCCGCAACCGGTCCGGTGGTCTACTACGACATGCCGATGCGCCGCTTCGGGCTCAAGGCCGACGACAAAATGCGCCAACTGATGCTCAAGCTTGCCAAGCACCAGTATCACTTCCTCTTCGGCTCCAACATGGCCCTCCGCCGTTCGGCCTGGGAAACCATCCGGGCCGACACCTGCCGGGACGAACGGGACGAAATGCACGAGGACATCGACCTCTCGCTGCACCTGGCGGACCACGATCTCCGGATCCAGTACTGGCCGCAGATGATCTCGGGCATGTCCGCCCGGAGGCTCGAGGATTCACCCCGCGACTACCGCTACTACGTGACGCGCTTTGACCGCACCTACAAGGCCCACAACGTCAAGAAGATGGCCCTGAAGGCGCCCATGGTGGTGTTCTTCTCGGTCTATTTCCCGGCAAAGCTGCTCCGCGCCATTCACACCGTCAACACCGCGCAGCCCGCCCGCCGCGGTGGCCAATAGGCGCGAGCAACAGGCGCTACCAAGAGCCGCCAGCAATAGCCGCGGTCTAGTCCGTGCCGAGCTCCGCCAGCCGTTCAGTGCCTGGTCCCTCCCCGCCTGGTACCACCGCGCCGCCCCGGGGCAGCCGTGACCTGCGCTGCCCCAGAACGACGACGGCGAGCCCCACCAGGATCATCGCCAGTCCGGCATAGGTCCCGGCCGGCAGCGTCTCGCCAAGGAACGCGGCAGCCAAGAGCGCCGCACCTGGAATTTCCAACAGGATGATCATTGATACGAGCAGCGGGCTCATCGTCGCCAGCAGGTGGTTGAATGCCGTGTGCCCCACGAGCTGGGCGCACACAGTGACGGCAAGGATCCCCAGCCAGCCAGCCGCCTCGAACCCTGCAAGCGGCTGTCCGGCCAACAACGCCATCCCCGCCACAATCGCGGCGCACATGCCATAGCAGAGCGTCGTATAGATGCCGGTTCCCATGGTCTGCCGGGCTTTGCCTCCGGCAAGCGTGTACATGCCCGCCAGGGCGCCGCCGGCCACTGCCAGGAGATCGCCCAGGAGCGCCTGCGGAGAGGTGCCCATGTCGAAGCCGGTAATCGTCACGACGCCGGCGAACGCGATCCCCAGCCCCACGAGGACCGGCCACGGGTGCCGAACGCCCCGGAACATCTGGAAAACTGCGATCCAGCCCGATTGCAGGCACACCAGCGCCGTCGCCGCCGCAACCGATGTCAGCTGCAGCGAGGTGATGAAGCAGGCAAAATGCAGCGCCAGAGCCACCGCCGCGGCGAGCGACCAGCGGAACTCAGCTCCGGTCACTCTGCCGAACTGGCGCGGGTTGCGGACCAGCACGGGACCAGCCATGACGACGGCCCCAATCGCGTTGCGCCAGAAGGCGATGGCGAGGGCACTGACCGATGTGGCACCCAGCGTGGCGGCAATGAGCGGCCCCGACGAAGCCACACCAAGCACCCCGACGGCAGCAAGTAAAAAGTTCACGCTCCCACACTAGTGGGACCGACGGCGGCGGCCCTTCCGTCCGCTACTCCTTGACCCGTACATACCGCGGTGCCAGTCTTAAATCGCGGTCTCACAGTCCGGTCTCACCATCACCAAAGAAGGAGACCAACATGGCGTCAATGATCCGCAAGAGCCTGGACCAGCCGGAAGAAACACGCCCCGTTGCCGAAGGCATGGGTCAGGTGGACCTCGTCAACCTCGACGCCGGACCGGTGGCGCGAGCGACCTTCCTGCCGGGCTGGAAGTGGTCCCAGCACGTCAAGCCGATCGCCCAAACGGAGAGCTGCATGGTTGCCCACAAGGGCTACACCGTCTCGGGCCGTCTAAAAGTCGTCATGGACGACGGCGAAGAAATCGAATTCGGTCCCGGCGACTTCGGGGTCATCCCGCCGGGTCACGACGCTTGGGTCCTCGGCGACGAACCCTATGTGTACATCGACTGGCAAGGGATGTCGGACTACGCCAAACCGAAGGAGTGAGTCTGCAGGCAGGCGCCCTTGCCCGGATATGCAAAAAGTCCCGGACCGCGTTTCCGCGATCCGGGACTTTTCTCATGGTGGAGGCACGGGGACTCGAACCCCGAACCCCCTGCTTGCAAAGCAGGTGCGCTACCAATTGCGCCATGCCCCCATAAGAAGCAACCCGTCAATCATACCCTAGTTCCGAAGAGCTAATGCAGCTTCCATCCCTGGGTCCGGGCTAATCAACCGTATCGGTTGAGTTACTCCAAACTACTTTCCGGGCTTCGGATTCCTGCACCTTCCGGTAGAGGAAGACGCCTGCGACCGTGGCTGCGATAACCAACAGCTTCTTCACACGCACCCCGTTCCGGTTCAGTCATCGACGAACCTTCACTAACCTCTATCAGAACCAGTACAGGTTCCGTGGGCGTACCAGGACTTGAACCTGGGACCTCTTCGTTATCAGCGAAGCGCTCTAACCGCCTGAGCTATACGCCCCGATGCCTCATCGGGCCGAGATATGACTGTACAGCACATCCCGGCCCGATCTCAAATCGAGGCACTTCTCCGCAGGATTCCGCGGAAAAATACGGGTTTAGTCGTCCGTGAGGGTCACACCGATGCCGCCCACGAGCGTCGCCGCGATGTTGTACAGCACCGCGGAAAGCATGGACAGGGCCGTCAGCAGCACCACGTTGATCACGGCGATGATGGTGGCGAACGACGCCACCTGCCCCAGGGATGCCACCTTTTTCAGTTCGAAGCCACCGCCTTCGGAGCCCGCGAGGGTCCCGAGCAGGCTGTCCACCTGGTCGAAGATCCCGGTCAGGTCCAGGACGGTCCAAAGCACGATTGCCGCCACGACCGTGACGATGCCCAAGGCTACGGAGAGCAGGAAGGCCATTTTCAGCACGGACCAGGGGTCCACCTTGCTGATCAGCAGTCTGGCCCGACGTACCTTCGCCTTGGGGGCAGGCTTGATCAATCCGGCCGAGTTCTGCCCGCCGGACTGAGCGGGGCGCTGTCCCGGCACGGCGGGGCGCTGACCGGGCACGGCGGGGCGCTGGCCGGGGGCCGGCGGCCGCTGGCCTGCAGCCGTGGCCGCGCCGGACACGCCGGGGCGCTGCTGCGGACGCGAGGGAGCGCCCACACGCGGTGCTGCGGCAGGTTGCCGCACTCCGCCCGGCACGCCGCTGCTCGGTTTGGGATATGAGTCGGAATTACTCACTCGTTACCTCCGGTGTTGTCTTCGTCCAGCTCGGCATTGCCTGATGACTCATCTGACTCCGGGGCCGGTACTGATTCTGCCGCTGCGGACCTCTCGTGCAATCCGCCATCTTCAGCCAACGTTACGTCATCCGGCGAGGAAGCCCGAGTTTGAGCGTCGCCGCCGGCCTCTTCGCCGGTATCTTCACCGTCGGTGGGCTCGTCGCCTTCCAGCCCGCGTTCGCTGTTGCGCGCAACGGCGATGATGCGGTCGTTTTTGTCCGGCTTGGCGAAGATCACGCCCATCGTGTCCCGGCCCTTGGCCGGCACACCGCTGACCGAGGAGCGGACCACCTTGCCGCCCTCCATGACCACCAGGACCTCGTCCTCTTCCTGGACGATGAGGGCGCCGACCAAGTGACCGCGCTCCTCCTGGTATTTGCCGACCTTGATGCCGAGGCCGCCGCGGCCCTGAAGCCGGTATTCCTCTACCGCGGTCCGCTTGGCGAAGCCGCCTTCGGTCACGATGAACACGAACGAGCCGTCCTTCACGACGTCGGCTGCGAGCAGTTCGTCGTCCTCACGGAACTTCATGCCGGTAACGCCGGAGGTGGCGCGGCCCATCGGGCGCAGCGCCTCATCCGTCGCGGTGAAGCGGATGGACTGTCCCTTGCGGGAGACGAGCATGAGGTCATCGGTTTCGGACACCAGTTGGGCCGAGACAAGCTCATCGCCGTCGCGCAGGTTGATGGCGATCACGCCGGCGGACCGGTTGGTGTCGTAGTCCTCCAGGCGGGTCTTCTTGACCAGGCCGCGCTTGGTGGCGAGCACCAGGTACGGGGCGTGCTGATAGTCGCGCAGATCCAGCACCTGGGCGATGTGCTCGTCCGGCTGGAACGCCATCAGGTTTGCCACGTGCTGGCCCTTGGCATCGCGTCCGGCTTCCACGAGCTCGTACGCCTTGGCGCGGTAGACCCGGCCCAAGTTGGTAAAGAACAGCAGCCAGTGGTGGGTGGTGGTGACGAAGAAGTGCTCGACGACGTCGTCTCCACGCAGCTGCGCGCCCTTGATGCCCTTGCCGCCGCGCTGCTGCGAGCGGTAGTTATCGCTGCGGGTGCGCTTGACGTAGCCGCCGCGGGTAATGGTGACGACCATTTCCTCTTCGGGGATCAGGTCCTCGATGGACATGTCGCCGTCGTAACCCAGCAGGACCTTGGTGCGGCGGTCATCGCCGTGCTTGGCGACGATTTCGGCGAGTTCGGTGCTGATGATCTCGCGCTGGCGCTCCTCGGAGGCCAGGATCGAGTTGTACTCGGCGATCATGGACTCGAGTTCGGCATGCTTGTCCTGGATCCTCTGGCGTTCCAGGGCGGCGAGCCGGCGCAGCTGCATATCCAGGATGGCCCGGGCCTGCACCTCGTCGATGTCCAGCAGCTCCATCAGCCCGTCGCGGGCGGCCTCGGTGGTGGTGGACGCACGGATCAGGGCAATGACCTCATCGAGCGCATCCAGCGCCTTGAGAAGGGCCCGCAGGATGTGCGCTTCCTCCTCCGCCTTCCGCAGCCGGTACCGGGTGCGGCGGGCGATGACGTCCATCTGGTGCGTGACCCAGTGCCGGATGAAGGCGTCGAGGCTGAGCGTGCGCGGCACGCCGTCGACGATCGCGAGCATGTTGGCGGCGAAGTTGTCCTGCAGCTGGGTGTGCTTGTACAGGTTGTTCAGCACCACCTTGGCCACGGCGTCGCGCTTGAGCACAATCACCAGGCGCTGGCCGGTGCGGCCCGAGGTCTCGTCTCGGAGATCGGCGATGCCGGAGATCTTGCCGTCCTTGACCAGCTCGGCGATCTTGATGGCCAGGTTGTCCGGGTTGGCCTGGTACGGCAGTTCGGTGACCACCAGGCAGGTGCGGCCCTGGAGTTCCTCGACGTTGACCACGGCACGCATGGTGATGGAGCCGCGGCCCGTGCGGTACGCGTCCTCGATGCCCTTGTGGCCCAGGATCGTGGCGCCGGTCGGGAAGTCCGGTCCCTTGATGCGCTGGATCAGCTCTTCGAGCAATTCTTCGCGGCTAGCGGTCGGGTTGGCCAAGTACCACTGCACACCGTCGGCGACCTCGCGGAGGTTGTGCGGCGGGATGTTGGTTGCCATGCCGACGGCGATGCCGGAGGAACCGTTCACCAGAAGGTTCGGGAACCGCGCCGGCAGGATGGTGGGTTCCTGGTTCTTGCCGTCGTAGTTGTCCTGGAAGTCGACGGTTTCCTCATCGATGTCCCGGACCATCTCCATGGCCAGCGGCGCCATCTTGGTTTCGGTGTACCGCGGGGCGGCGGCGCCGTCGTTGCCGGGCGAGCCGAAGTTCCCCTGGCCCAGCGCCAGCGGGTAGCGCATGGTCCAGTCCTGGATCAGGCGCACCAGGGCGTCGTAGATCGCGGTGTCGCCGTGCGGGTGGTACTGGCCCATGACCTCGCCCACCACACGGGCGCATTTGTTGAACGAGCGCTCCGGGCGGTAGCCGCCGTCGAACATCGCGTACAGCACGCGGCGGTGGACCGGTTTGAGGCCGTCGCGGACATCGGGCAGGGCCCGGCCCACGATGACGGCCATGGCGTAGTCGAGGTAGGAGCGCTGCATTTCGGTCTGCAGGTCCACCTGCTCGACGCGGTCGGTCAGCACGTCGCCGTCGAGGATGGCGCCTTCAAGGACGGGCTCGGAGCCGGTCGAACCGACCGGCACCTCGGGTGTTTCGTCACTCATAGTCTATATTTTCCGTTTCAGGTATATATCAGCTCTGGAATATTAGGGGGTTTTCGCCGCTAGATATCCAGGAACCGAACGTCCTTGGCGTTCTGCTGAATGAAGTTCCGGCGCGATTCCACGTCCTCGCCCATCAGGACGGAGAAGATCTGGTCCGCTGCCAGGGCGTCGTCCATCGTCACCTGCAAGAGGGTCCGGTGGTCCGGGTCCATGGTGGTGTCCCACAGCTCCGTGTAGTCCATTTCGCCGAGGCCCTTGTAGCGCTGGATGCCGTTGTCCTTGGGGATCCGGCGGCCGGCGGCCTGCCCGGAGAGCAGCTTCGCGTCCCGTTCACGGTCGCTGTAGACGTAATCGTGCGGTGCGTTGGACCACTTGATCCGGTACAGCGGCGGCTGGGCGAGATAGACGAAGCCGTTTTCGATCAGCGGGCGCATGTAGCGGAACAGCAGTGTCATCAGCAGCGTCGTGATGTGCTGGCCGTCGACGTCGGCATCGGCCATGAGTACGATCTTGTGGTACCGCAGCTTGGCAAGGTCGAAGTCCTCGCCAATGCCGGTGCCGAAGGCCGTGATCATGGACTGGACCTCGGCATTGCCGAGTGCCTTGTCCAGGCGGGCCCGTTCCACGTTCAGGATCTTGCCGCGGAGCGGCAGGATGGCTTGGGTCTCAGGGTTGCGGCCGCGTTTGGCCGAACCGCCGGCCGAGTCACCCTCCACGATGTAGACCTCGCACTTCTCCGGGTTCTTGGAGGAGCAGTCGGAGAGCTTGCCGGGCATGCCGAAGGATTCCAGCGGGCTCTTGCGGCGGGCGTTGTCGCGGGCCTTCCGGGCCGCCATGCGCGCCTGGGCGGCCGAGATCGCTTTGCGGATGACGTCCCGGGCGGGGCCGGGGTTGCGCTCGAGCCAGTCGCCCAGCCCGTCGGTGACAACCCGCTGGACAAAGCCCTTGACCTCGGAGTTGCCGAGCTTCGTCTTGGTCTGGCCTTCGAACTGCGGCTCAGAGAGCTTCACGGAAATGACGGCCGTCAGGCCTTCGCGGATGTCGTCACCGGTGAGGTTGTCATCCTTTTCCTTGATGATGTTCTTCTCGCGCGCGTAGCGGTTGATGAGCGACGTCATCGCGGCACGGAAGCCTTCTTCGTGGGTGCCGCCCTCATGCGTGTTGATGGTGTTGGCGTAGGTGTGGACGCTCTCGGAGTACGCGTTGGTCCACTGCATCGCCATTTCCAGGGCGATGTGCCGTTCCGTGTCCTCGGTCTCGAAGGCGATGACGTCCTCATGGACCACATCGACCTTCTTGCCGGAGTTCAGGTGCTTGACGTAGTCCAGCAGGCCGTCGTCGTACTGGTAGACGACGGTGTGGAACTCCGCGGGGACTTCGCCCTCGACGGCAACGGCGTCCAGATCGAGGTCCGCGTCATCGGACGGCTCTTCCGGGGCGCGGCGTTCGTCGGTCAGGGTGATCCGTAGCCCCTTGTTCAGGAACGCCATCTGCTGGAAACGTGCGCGGAGCGTCTCGAAATCGAATTCCGTGGTCTCGAAGATGCCGGCGTCCGGGTAGAACGTCTGGGTGGTTCCGGTCTCGGAGGTTTCCTCGCCCTGGACCAGGCCGCCCTGCGGCTTTCCGCCGTCGGCGAAGGACATCCGCCAGACGTGCCCCTGGCGTCGGACTTCGGTGTTGACCCTGCTGGAGAGCGCGTTGACCACCGAGATGCCGACGCCATGCAGGCCGCCGGAGACCGCGTAGCCGCCGCCGCCGAACTTGCCGCCGGCGTGCAGGATGGTCATGACGACTTCCACAGTGGGCTTGTGTTCGGTCGGGTGCATATCGACCGGGATGCCGCGGCCGTTGTCCACCACTTTGACGCCGCCGTCGGCCTGCAGCACGATTTCGATGTGGGTGCAGTAGCCGGCCAATGCCTCATCAACTGAGTTGTCGACGACTTCGTAGACCAGGTGGTGCAGGCCGCGGGGACCGGTGGAACCGATGTACATGCCCGGACGCTTCCGGACTGCCTCCAGGCCTTCAAGTACCGTGATGTCGCTGGCGCCGTATTCGTGCGAAGTCGCGGTCCCGGACGACCCCGCTACCGCCGCCTCTTTCACTACGTCTTCCACTACATCTTCCGCTGACCGGATGTCTGCATTGTCGTTAGCCACAGGCGCTTTCGACTCCTCTATGTTCGTTGAAGGCCGGCCCTTGCCTCTACCGTGGAAAGGGCTCCTGCCAACAGGCACGTCACTGACGGCTCCGGGGTTACGCCGACTTGGGAATCCGTCCGCCGCACGCTGAAATTGCGTCGGAAACGGACTCAGTCAACGTTTCACCGGCGCCCAGTTATCTTCAACGATTCTATCGTGTTATAGGGCGCAAACCCGCATTCCAGGGCGCCAAACGGGCGGGAAAGTGCCGCTGAGAGGCCGCTGGCTCCCCCTGCAAGGCTTTCGGGGTCCAGCCCTAGGGTGCCTATACGACTCCGGGGCGTTCGAGCGCCCTACACGCCGTTCGGGGATTTTTCAAGGGTTTTTGCAAGAAGTGCTTCAGATCCGGCGCGCGCCGTGCCTTCCGGGGCTATCCGTACGTGTCACGGGGTCCTCGGCCGTTGACGGTCCGGAGGCCCTTGCGCCAGCTTGGTGCGGCCGGTCCAAGCACTTGAATGCTGGTCACGACGCCGTCGCCGAGCTCGGTGCGGAATTTTTCCAGCAGGCTGCTGCTCAGCAGCCGCAGCTGGGTTGCCCACGCCGTTGAATCGGTCCGCACATGCAAGGTGGTGTCCGTGAAGCTCTCGGGGGTGCAGTGGGCGGAGATTTCCGGCCCCACCAGGACGGCCCACTGTGCCATGACGGATCCGACGGCCACCGGCGAGGTCCAGCCGCGTTCGGCCACAAGGCGTCCCACGACCTTGCCCAGGCCCAGCGGATCCCGGCCGGTGCCGTGGAATTGGGTGAACCCGCGGGTTCCGCGCGCGCTGCGGGCAGGTTTTTGGGTTCCGGTGCCGGAGCGCGGGACCGCACGCCGGATCTCGCCGCGGGCTGCGGCGGCGTCGCGCATCCTGTTCAGGGCGGCCTGGGCCGCATCGATGTCGTCGGGGTCGCGGCCCGGCTGCAGGCCGCCGTCGGTATCCTTATTCATCGATTGTCCTGCTCATCGATTCCTCCCGGGATGACCTTCACCCGCCGTCCGGTCAGTTCCGCCGGGATATCGTCCTCGACGGCGGCAGTGACCAGCACTTGCTCGGCGCCGGATACTATTGCGGCCAGTTTACGCCGCCGCTGGACGTCAAGCTCGGCAAAAACGTCGTCCAGGATCAGGATCGGAGGCGATCCGCCGGTGCGGGCATCGTCAAGCATGACGTAGTACGAGGCCAGGCGCAGCGACAGGCACATGGACCAGGTTTCACCATGCGAGGCGTAGCCCTTGGCCGGGGCCGATCCCAACACGAGCTCCAGCTCATCGCGGTGCGGTCCCACCAATGAGATACCCCGTTCCAGTTCCCTGCGGCGGGACGCGGCAAAGGCCTGGATGTAGCGGTCGGTGAGCTGCCCGACGTCGAGCAGGCGCAGGTCTTCCGCGGGCGCGGCGGCCCCGGCCTCGGCTCCGTTTCCGGAGTCTCCCGCGGGCCGCGATGCGGCGCCGTCGTCGTCTAGGATGTCCTGGAGCGTGGACCGGTACACCGCGGACGCTTCCTTTGAGCCGTCGGTGAGCTGCGCGTAGGCGTTTTTCAGGTGCGGCTGCAGGCGGTCGACAAGCTCAAGGCGGGCATGCAGGAGTTCGGCCCCGGCCCGCGCCATGTGCTGGTCCCAGACATCCAGCGTTGCCTCATGCCCGGCCGTGAATTTTCCGGCCCGTGCAGATTTGAGCAGGGCGTTGCGCTGCTTCAGGACCCGGTCGTAGTCACTTCTGGTGGCGGCGTGCCGCGGCATGAGGCTGACCAGGAGTTCGTCCAGAAACCGGCGGCGGTTCGACGGATCACCCTTGACCAGCGCCAGGTCTTCCGGCGCAAAGAGCACCGTCTGGCAGATGCCGAGAAGATCCCGGGCGCGGACCGGATTGCTGCGGTTGATCCGTCCGCGGTTGGCCCGGGAGGCGTTGATTTCCAGTTCCAGGACGGTGGCCTGCTCGCCGCGGACCAGCTTGGCCCTGATCATCGCCCGCTCGGTGCCGAACCGCAGCAGCGGCGCATCCGTGCTGACCCGGTGCGAGTTGAGCGTGGCCAGATACCCGATGGCTTCCATCAGGTTGGTCTTGCCGATGCCGTTGGACCCCACCAGGACGGTGACTCCGGGCTCCAGGCTGAGATCAACCTGGGCGTAGCTGCGAAAATCTGTGAGCGAGAGCTTTTCTAGGTACACGCGGGATTCAGGACCTCACGGGCAGGATTACTTGGCCGGCCGGGTCGCGTGGCCGCCGAACTGGTGGCGCAGCGCGGACACCATCTTCATGGCCGGCGAGTTGTCCTCGCGGGAGGAGAACCTGGCGAACAACGCAGCCGTGATGGCCGGTGCAGGCACGGCGTTGGCGATCGCTTCCTCGACAGTCCAGCGGCCTTCGCCCGAATCCTCGACGTAGTCTGAGATCGATTCCAGTCCGGGGTCCTCGTCGAGGGCCTTGACCATGAGGTCCAGGAGCCAGGAGCGGACAACCGTGCCCTTCTGCCAGGCCCGGAAGGTCCCGGGAAGATCGGCCACGATGTCCTTCGCGGCCAGGAGTTCGTACCCTTCCGCGTAGGCCTGCATCAGGCCGTATTCGATCCCGTTGTGGACCATCTTGGCGTAGTGGCCGGCGCCGATGCCGCCCACGTGGACGAAGCTGTCGGCGCGTTCGCCGGCAGGACGGAGGGCATCGAAGACGGGGAGGGCGCGCTCGATGTCGGCAGCATCGCCGCCCGCCATGAGGCCGTAGCCGTTCTGGAGGCCCCATACTCCACCCGAGACGCCACAATCTGCAAAGCTGATGCCCTTTTCGGCCAGCGCGGCACCGTGTTTCTGGTCTTCAGTGAACCGCGAGTTGCCGCCGTCAATGACGAGGTCGCCGGCGTCGAGCTTGTTGCCCAGTTCGGTGATCACGGCGTCGGTGATGTCGCCCGAGGGGACCATGACCCAGATGAGGCGCGGAGCCGGAACGGCGGCGATGAGCTCGTCCACGGTGGCGACGTCGGTAATGTCCGGGTTCCGGTCAAGACCGGTGACCTCGATGCCGCCGTTGCGCAGGCGTTCGCGCATGTTGAAGCCCATTTTTCCAAGGCCGATTAGTCCGATGTGCACGGGATGAACTCTTTTCTGCGCTGGGGGTGCTTCGTTGGTGACGTCACCGAGCTGACTGGCAGTTGTGGCCGTTTTGAGGGGTCAAAACGGCCAGATCTGTTAGCTAGTTGGGGAGCCGGACGGGCATGACGAGGTAGCGGTAATCGCCCTGGTCTTCACCCTCGGCGTCCTGCTGGGCCGTGATCATGGCCGGTTTGGGCGCGGTGGTGAAGGAAAAGCGCACGAATTTGGTTTCGATGACGCTCAGGCCTTCGATCAGGTAGTGCGGGTTGAAGGCCACCGTGATGTCCTCACCGGTCAGCTGGGCTTCGAGTTCCTCCGAGGCCTGCGCGTCTTCGCCGGTGCCGGCATCCAGATGCAGCTGGCCCTGGGTGAAGGCGAGGCGGACAGGGGTGTTCCGTTCGGCGACCAGCGAGACCCGGCGCACGGCCTCGACCAGTTCCTGGGTCTGCACGGTGGCGTGGATGGGCGTGGATTCCGGGAAGAGCGAACGGATCTTGGGGTAGTCACCGTCCACCAGGAGCGAGGTGGTGGTCCTGCCGCCGCTCTCGAAACCGATCAGCCGGCTGTCGTCGTCGGCAAGGGCGATGTTGATGTCGCCGCTGCTGCCCAGCGTTTTTGCCACTTCGTTCAGTGTCTTGGCCTTGACCAAGGCGCTCGTGGAGATGCCGGGAGTCACGGGCTTCCACGGGACTTCCCGCATGGCCAGGCGGTAGCGGTCGGTGGCCAGGAGGGTGATGAGATCGTCCTCGATCTCCATCCGCACACCGGTCAGGATCGGCAAGGTGTCATCCTTGCTTGCCGCGATGATCACTTGAGATACCGCCTGGGCAAACGAATCGCCCGGAACGGTGCCGCTGATGGTGGGCAGGGCCGGCAGGGGCGGGTATTCGGCCTCGGGCATCGTGGCTAAGTGGAAGCTGCTTCGGCGGCACGTCAGTGTCACCTTGTTGCCGTCGGTTTCGACTTCGACGGGGGCGGAGGGCAGGCTGCGGCAGATGTCCGCGAGCAGGCGTCCGGACACCAGGATGGTGCCTTCGGTGCTGATGTCAGCAGGGATTTCGAGCCTGGCGGAGGTCTCGTAATCGAAGCTCGAGAGGCTGACGGTACCGGCTTCAGCCTTCAGGAGCAGGCCTGAAAGTACGGGAACGGGCGGCCGCGGAGACAACGACCGGGCGGTCCATGTCACGGCTTCTGCCAGGACGTCCCGTTCGACTCTGAACTTCACGGAAGGGTGCCGCCTTTCATTGCTGCTGTCAGTGCTGAAAATCGCTAAAACATCTCAAGCTGCCGCGGACCCCGGCAGGACTGCCGAACTCCGTCAACAAGGGAAGCGTCCGCCCTCCCCGGCTCCATGGCCCGGTGGGAACCACAAAAGATGTCCGGGACGGACGCACTGCAGACAGCTTAGCCCCAAGGTGAGCGTTTCTCCCATCCCCGGCTTACACGAGTGTGGTTCACGGGGCCGGTCTCCGGCGCCGGTCCGGAACGGGCCTGGGCGCTGCGGGGAGGCGGAAGGAGATTGTTGTTTGAGGGAATTTCATTTTCTTGGGATTAGTAGTGTTAATAACTGCTGTGGAAACTGTGGATAACTCGATCTCGCCGTGCGATTCCGCGGTTAAGCCCTGTTCATGGACTGTGGGCGGCGGAGGTTTTAAACAGGGTGTGGATGGGGATAAGATTTTTCGCCGTTTGGCTGATCCACAGGCGGCTTAAGGGTTTTAAGCCCATTAACCGCGGTTGTCCCCTTAAGTATCCACAGGGTTGTCCACAGGCCCCTGTTAATAAGGTAAGAGTGCGCGTCCGGTCAGGACAGGATTCAGCTCAGGAATTGCGCTGCTGCTGCTTGATCCGGTTGGTCAGCTCGGTCACCTGGTTGTAGATGACCCGGCGCTCGGCCATCAGTTCGCGGATCTTCCGGTCGGCGTGGATCACGGTGGTGTGGTCGCGGCCGCCGAGCTCCTGGCCGATCTTGGGCAGGGACATGTCCGTGAGCTCCCGGCACAGGTACATTGCGATCTGCCGTGCGGTCACCAGCGTGCGGGTGCGCGACTTGCTGCAGAGCTCTTCCATGCTGAGCTTGAAGTAGTCGGCCGTCTGGGTGAGGATCTGGGCCGAAGTGATTTCCTGCGCACCGTCGTCGGTGATGAGGTCCTTGAGCACCATCTCGGCCAGGGCCACATCCACCGGCTGCCGGTTCAGGCTGGCGAAGGCCGTCACGCGGATGAGGGCGCCTTCAAGTTCGCGGATGTTGCTGGAAATCTTCGACGCGATGTATTCGAGGGCGTCATCCGGGGCGGAGAGGCCTTCGCTGAGGGCCTTCTTCCGAAGGATCGCGATGCGGGTTTCGAGTTCCGGGGGCTGGATATCGGTCAGCAGGCCCCACTCGAAGCGTGACTTCATGCGGTCTTCGAATCCGGCGAGCAGCTTTGGCGGCTGGTCGGAGGTGATGACCACCTGCTTGTTGTTGTTGTGCAGGGCGTTGAACGTGTGGAAGAACTCCTCCAGCGTCCGATCCTTGCCGGCGAGGAACTGAATGTCGTCGATCAGCAGGACATCCACGTTGCGGTACGTGGTCTTGAAGCTGGTGCCTTCATCGTCACGGATGGAGTTGATGAAGTCGTTGGTGAATTCCTCGGAGTTGACGTACCGGACCCGGATTCCGCTGTAGAGCCGGCGTGCGTAGTGGCCGATCGCATGGAGCAGGTGGGTTTTGCCCAGTCCCGAGTCGCCGTAGATGAACAGCGGGTTGTAGGCCTTCGCCGGCGCCTCCGCCACAGCCACGGCAGCCGCATGGGCGAACCGGTTGGAGGACCCGATGACGAAGGTGTCAAAGACATACTTCGGGTTGAGCCGGCCGAATTCGTGTGAGGTGCTCGGCAGCATCGGCTGCGGCTTCAACTCCACAGTCGGATCGGCGGCGAGGGAAAGCTCGACGGCGGGTTCGGGTTCCGTGTGCAGCGGCACCAGATCCGTGTCGACGTCGATCGCGCAGCGGATTTCGTCGGAGAAAACGCTCCGGAGGGCGTCATCCAGGGCTTCCTTGACCTGGGTCTGCAGGACTTCGCGGGTGAGCTCGTTGGGGACAGCCACCAGAAGGGTGGAACCGATCAGGCCCTGCGCCTGGGCCAGGATGACGAAGCCGCGCTGCCGGGGAGAGACACGGTGGTCGTTCTCCAGAAGGCTCACAACCCGCCGCCAGGAACTTCCGACAGTGTTGGCTTGGTTGGCTTCGTCTACTGTCATCAATCAGTTCCTCAAACTTGCTGGCCTGCATTACGTGCATCCACGCGGTCCGGAGCTGCGCGCCGGCCCGGCTCAATCCACAGGGTTATGCACAGTCCGTGGATAAGGGGTTACTGAGACACTGTAGGGGATGAAAACGCTAGAAGATAGCTGGGTTCTCTCCTGTGGATAATTACACCGTTGTGGTTCTCGAACGGGGCGCGTGACGCACTTCATCCACAGGCTGCGACGGCAGTTAGCCACAGCTGGGGAAAGGCAGCGAGCCGACCCTCGGTTTGACTCCGGAGGCTGGCAAGCCCTAACGTTGTGAAGTCCCATGTGTACGCTTTTCGCCTCATTTGATTCTTTCTCGACGCCCTGCGCCGTGCGAGTTACGAGGGAAGCGGCACATACAAAACTTAGCGTCGGCCAGTTCTTCCCCTTGATCGGGTGGGCGCACCTTTGATCCACTGGAGTAACTAACGTGAGCAAGCGGACTTTTCAGCCGAATAACCGCCGTCGAGCCAAGAAGCACGGCTTCCGCCTTCGTATGCGTACCCGTGCCGGCCGTGCCATCCTGGCAGCCCGTCGTGGCAAGGGCCGCACCGAACTGTCGGCCTAAATAACTGACTCGTCGGTCCACATCCCTGTGCGAGTTTAACGGTGCTAGCCACCAGGAACCGTCTGCGGACATCAACCGATTTTTCAACAACTGTACGTTCCGGTGTCCGCAATGGACGCCGGAACGTAGTGTTATATACGGCAGCTCTCGCTGCCGATGAACCAAGCCGGATCGGATTCATCGTTTCCAAGAGTGTCGGGAACGCTGTTGTCAGAAACCTCGTTAAGAGGAGACTGAGAGAAGCCGGCGCCTTGTCGTTGCAGAAATACGGCAGCGGGTTCGCCATCGTGGTCCGGGCGTTGCCCGCCGCGGCGGGGGCCAGCTGGGACCAGCTGCTCGCAGACTATGACGCCGCTTTGGAAACAACCATGAAGCGGCTGGGCAACCGCCTTCCAAAGGCTGCTTCATCAGGTTCTTACGAGACAACACAGGAAGGGACCCCCGCGTGCGTAACTCAACTGCCGCCGTCGTCCCCCGTCTGAGCGTTGTGACTCTCGGATCTGCACTGCGCTGGTTGGGCAAGGTGGTCTGGAACCTGCCCCGCAACATTCTCATCCTGCTGCTGATGGCCTACCGCAAGGTGGTCTCGCCGCTGTACGGCCAGGTGTGCCGCTTTTTTCCCAGCTGTTCGGCCTATGCCCTTGAGGCAATCACGGTACACGGTGCCGTGAAGGGAAGCTGGCTGGCTGCCCGGCGCCTGTTGCGCTGCCACCCATGGAATGCCGGCGGTGTGGACCATGTCCCCGCCGGGCACCGGGAGTGGCCGGCCGACCACACCCCCACAATTGTTGTGCTGAACAATCCGGACAAGTACTTGGCTGCTCAGCCTGATGGAGAAGGCCGCCCTGCGGCCTGACGAATAGGGAATCGTATGGACATCTTTGGAACAATCCTGGCCCCATTTAAATGGCTGGTCTCAGCCATCATGGTGGGCTTCCATGACGGCCTCAGCGCCATCGGCATGTCGCCGGCCAACGGCTGGACGTGGACCCTGTCCATCATCGGGCTCGTGCTGGTCATTCGTGCCGCCCTGATTCCCGTCTTCGTCAAGCAGATCAAGGCCCAGCGCGGCATGCAGCTGCTGCAGCCGGACCTGAAGAAGATGCAGGACAAGTACAAGGGCAAGACCGACCAGCTCTCCCGCCAGGCCATGGCGCAGGAACAGATGGCGCTGTACAAGAAGCACGGCACCAACCCGTTCTCGGCCTGCCTGCCCATGCTGATCCAGATGCCGTTCTTCTTCGCGCTCTTCCAGGTGCTCTCGGGTATCAGCAGCGCCAAAGTCAGCGGCCAGGGCATCGGCGCCATGAGCGCCGAGCAGGTCAAGCAGTTCGATGAGTCCACCATTTTCGGCGCCCCGCTGTCCGCGTCCCTGCTCCATGGCGGCGGCGGCAACCAGACCGCCGTGTGGATCCTCTCCATCGTGATGATCCTGGCCATGACGGCCTCGCAGTTCATCACGCAGAAGCAGATCATGGCCAAGAACATGTCCGAAGAGGCCCTGGCCAGCCCGTTCATGCGCCAGCAGAAGATGATGCTCTACATCCTGCCGGTCGTCTTCGGTGTGGGCGGCATCAACTTCCCCATCGGTGTCCTCATCTACTGGACCACCACCAACCTCTGGACCATGGGACAGCAGTTCTTCGTGATCCGCCGGATGCCTACGCCCGGATCACCGGCCGCGAAGGCTCTGGCCGAGCGCCGGGCAGCCAAGGGCCTGCCCGCCATGCCCCTTCTGGGCGGCAAAAAGGCCGACGCCGAGGAAGCCGAGGCTTCCGCCGCTGCCGCAGTGGAGGCCAAGGCCCAGCGCGTCCAGCCGCAACGTAAAAACAGGAAGAGGAAGTAATGTCCGCCGAGAGCACCGAACACGCTATTTCCGCCGAGTTTGACGACGAGCGGGACGATGCCCAGGAGGCATCCCACGATGCGTCACAGGACACGGGAACCAGCCCCGTCAAGGGTGTTTCCGCAAGCCGCCTCGAAGAAGAGGGGGACGTGGCCGCTGATTACCTCGAAGAACTGCTGGACATCGCCGACATCGACGGCGACATCGACATCGAGGTCCGTAACGGCCGCACCTACATCTCAATCGTTGCCGAGGAAGAATCCGCCGGGCTGGAAAGCCTTGTCGGCCGTGACGGCGAAGTCCTTGAGGCGCTCCAGGAACTGACCCGGCTGGCCGTCCTGTCCGCCACGGAGAACCGGTCCCGCTTGGTGCTGGACATCAACGGGTACCGTGCCGAGCGTGCCGGAGACCTGCAGAAGATCGCTGAAGACGCCGTTGCCACGGTCAAGGAATCCGGCGAGGCCGTTGCCCTGGCTCCGATGAGCGCCTACGAGCGCAAGATCGTGCACGACGCCGTCGCCGATTTGGGGCTCGTGAGCGAGTCCGAAGGCGAAGGCGCCGACCGGCACATCGTTGTCTCCGCAGACTGAACCGTTGACTAGCTTGATGGTTGAAATTACCGCACCCGAACTCAAGGCAGCACAGTCGATCTTCGGCGACCGCCTGGACCTGGCTAAGCGCTACGTCGAGCACCTGGCGACCTCCGGCACCGAACGGGGCCTCATTGGCCCCCGCGAAGTGCCGCGGCTGTGGAGCCGGCACGTGCTCAACTGTGCCGTCATCGAAAGCCAGATTGCCCACGGAAGCCATGTTGCCGACGTAGGCAGCGGCGCCGGCCTGCCCGGCCTGTGCCTGGCCATTGCCCGGCCGGACCTGGAACTGACCCTTATCGAGCCGCTGGAGCGCCGGGTCATCTGGCTCCAGGAAGTGGTGGATGATCTCGGGCTCGAGAACGTCACGATCATGCGCACGCGCGCCGAGCTCGCCGTCGGGCTCGTGAACGCCGACGTCGTTACGGCCCGCGCGGTATCCGCGCTCTCCAATCTCGCGGGACTGACCATTCCGCTCCTGGCCGGCAAGGGCGAAGTCGTGGCCATCAAGGGCCGCAGCGCCGGCGAGGAAATTGAAAAGGCAGCCAAGGTTATCCGCAAGCTGGGTGGCATTGAGACGTCTGTGGTGGTGGTGGGCGAAGACCTGCTCGAAGAACCCACCACAGTGGTCCGAATCGTAGTAAACAAGCCTCAAAAGATTGCCTAGCATCGGCCCCGGTGCCCGGGGAGTCTGAGGGGAAGAGGTTAGGCTAGTAACCGGCAGTAAAAGCCGAATGAGAGTGAGCGTGTCATAGTGAGCAGTAGCGAAGCCTCCACACAGCGGATCCCGCCGTTTATGTCCCTGGGGTCCGCACGTGCGTTTACGGCTCCCGCAGTCGCTCATGACTACTCCGGAACTCATACGGGTTCGGTTGCTAGGGCAACGGGAATGGCCGGTGTTTCACGTGAAACATCCCTTCCTCACACGGGCAACGTGCTGGACTCCATCGATGATTCCAGCCCCATCGCCCGCGAGCTCGCGCACGAGAACAAGCGCCGCGAACGGCTGTTGGGACGGCAGCTGCCCAAGCCGGAAAAGACCCGCATCTTCACCGTGTCCAACCAGAAGGGCGGCGTCGGCAAGACGACGACCACCGTCAACATCGCGGCTGCCCTGGCGGCAGCCGGCCTGAACGTGCTTGTGATCGATATCGATCCGCAGGGAAACGCTTCGACGGCCCTGGGCATCGAGCACCACGCCGACGTCGACAGCATCTACGATGTCCTGATCAACGACGTCCCCCTGAAGGACGTTGTGGCCCCGTGCCCCGACATCGACAACCTCATCTGTGCTCCCGCCACCATCCACCTTGCCGGCGCGGAAATCGAACTCGTGAGCCTGGTGGCCCGCGAGCAGCGGCTGCGCCGTGCAATCGATGTGTATTCCAAGGAGCGCGCCAAGAACGGCGAGGAGCGGCTGGACTACATCTTCATCGACTGCCCGCCGAGCTTGGGGCTCCTGACAGTGAATGCCTTCTGCGCGGCCGGTGAAGTCCTGATCCCGATCCAGTGCGAGTACTACGCCCTTGAGGGACTGAGTCAGCTCCTGAAGAACATCGAGATGATCCAGAAGCACCTGAACGCCGATCTGGTTGTTTCCACGATTCTCCTGACCATGTACGACGGCCGCACCAACCTCGCGGCGCAGGTTGCGGCGGAGGTACGGGAGCACTTCCCGCAACAGGTGCTGGGGGCTGTGGTGCCGAGGTCCGTCCGTATTTCCGAGGCTCCGAGTTACCAGCAGACTGTCATGACATACGATCCTTCTTCCAGCGGCGCCTTGTCCTACCTGGAAGCCGCAGCGGAAATCGCTGAACGTTAGAATCTTTTCAAAAATTGCACTAGCCAGAGCCAGGTGAGTCCCGGCTCTTCCACTGGAGGGATTTATCCATGAGCGATAAGCGACGCGGCCTCGGCCGTGGACTTGGCGCACTCATTCCAAGTTCCGCCGCGGCTAACGCCTCCGGAAACGGTGCTGCTCCATCCCGGCCCGTGGACCTCTTCTTTCCCGAAGCCCGGAAGAAGACTTCCGAGTCCGAGACAGAAACTCTCCTGGACGTCCCCGCCCCGAAAACCAAGGCGTCACCGGCTGCGGCCGCAACGTCCGACGACTCCGCCGACGTCCCGGCTTCTGTTCCTGATTCGGTTTCATCCGGTGGTGTCGATGCTGCTGCGAGGGCTGGCACCACGCCCGGTGTGGCGGGCACCAAGAGGGCACCCGCCCGGAATACGCCCGCGCTGAAGGCTTCAACTACCGCTGCCAAAGAGGCGGCCGCCGGGGAGCAGTTGGCCTTTGATTCCACTCCCGAGCACGATGACGACGGCGGCATCGAACTCGTGGCCGTGCCCGGTGTCAGGTTCGCCGAAATCCCGGTCACGGACATTCATCCCAACCGCAAACAGCCCCGGTCTGTCTTCGACGAGGACGACATGGCGGAGCTGGTGCACTCCGTGCGCGAAATCGGCGTCCTCCAGCCAATTGTGGTCCGCACTTCAACCGAAGAAGGTGGCGAACCCTATGAACTCGTCATGGGTGAAAGGCGCTGGCGGGCAGTGCAGGCCGCAGGCCTGGAAACTATCCCGGCGATTGTCCGTGATACGACCGATGACGACCTCCTGCGCGATGCCCTGCTGGAGAACCTGCACCGCAGCCAGCTGAATCCGCTCGAAGAGGCCGCAGCCTACCAGCAACTCCTTGAAGACTTCGGAACCACCCATGAGCAGCTCGCCGACAGGATCGGACGTTCCCGCCCTCAGGTGTCCAACACCCTCCGACTGCTGAAGCTTCCGCCCCTGGTTCAGCGGCGCGTGGCCGCCAACGTGATTTCGGCAGGTCATGCCCGCGCCTTGCTGGCCCTCCCGGACGCCGCGGCCATGGAACGCCTGGCGCAGAAAATTGTCTCAGAAGGCATGTCGGTCCGCGCGACCGAGGAAGCAGTGACCCTCTACCAAAGCCCCGCGACACCGGCCAAGAACAACATTCCACGTCCGGGAGCACGCCACGAAAGGCTCGACTACTTGGCGTCGTCGCTGTCCGACCGGCTGGATACCAACGTCAAGATCTCGCTTGGTGCCCGCAAGGGTCGTGTCAGCATCGAGTTCGCCAGCGTCGAGGACCTAAACCGGATCATGGACGTCTTGACTCCTGGGGCTTCCGGCTAAAGTCGCCAAGTCGTTTGGGGTGGGTCTGTTTCACGTGAAACAGACCCACCTTCTTTTAATGCCTTGCCTTTATGCCCTCGTTTGCCGCTGCGGGGGTGGAGGCCGAATCGTCTCACTGCCAGCGGCGCATTAGGTACACCCTGCCTGGCTGATGCCGCCGCCGCATCCGGCAGTAGTCCATCGTGGCGCTTGGGGAAATTGGTGAGATGCGTCCGTGCCGCCCTGAACGTGGTTGGAGGCCGGGTGGTGGCGGTAAGCTACTTGCCCGCGATGCGTAGATTGGTGCGGCAGGCGGCGGCTGGCTCCGTCTTCCGACTGGGTGGTGGATCCTGCAGAGCCCGCAATGGATGTTCCCCCGGGTCCACAACGCAAGGCAAGCTCCCGCGGTCGCAGTTCTCTTCTCCTCTAAATCCCAATGCCGCCTTCCAAAGCCCAATGCCGGCCTGCTCCGCGTGTGGACTCGCACCGCCGGACACGACTCCTTATCAGGGGTCAGCGGCGCGACGGGAGGAACACCGTGTTCACTTGGCTAACCGGGGTGGACGCAGGTGCCCTGGTCACCGGGTGTCCGCCATTCGCCGCTTATGGTCATGACATGGAGTACCGGACTAGTGGTTGTCCGTGCACGTGACAGCACACGCACTGGTTCGCCTCCAGGCGGCGAGGCTCTCGCGGATGGACAGCAGGTGGTCGGCTCTACAGTTGCTGACTGCGTCCACGACGGATCGCCGCTCGCCTGCGCGTGCGGATCATGAGGTTGTGTTCGCAGCGAAGTCATGGGGCCCACCGGTGGCCCCTGGGGACATCGGCCGGATTCCGTTTGGACAGAAATGACTCGGTGGCGTGATGACCGCCTGGATCCAGATCCATGACTAACGCAAGTAGCCGGGGCAGAAATGACGCCCCGACGCCGGCTCCCGGTACGCGGTACCCGTGCACCGTGTGACATCCGGAACGCGCGGCTCCTGTTTCACGTGAAACAGCGCCAGCCGATCCGAGGCCGGAGCGTGCATACCAAGGCCTGGAAGCCTGGTACAAGGGTTCTCCAAACAGGACGGACGCGGGCAGTAGTGCCTGCCGGCGGCAATTCGATCTCGGCAACTGGATCTCGGGAATCCGACTCGGCCCTGGCGATTGGGCGCCGGCAGGGCGACGGGGGCCCGAGAGTCGCCCGCACCTCGGAATTCTGGCCAGTGCCGGCAGGGCGCCTCGACTTCTCAAGGCGGACCGGAAGCGGGCAAATCCCACTCGCACGACAAGAAAAATAGGGAGTAGTGGACATCATTCGGTGCCTCTGGCCGACTGAACTCCCCGGATGAGAATGTCGCTCCGATCATGAGGGGATGGGGCAGCCGGGAGGAAGGCACAGCCGACCCTTTGGGTCACACGCCGCTGCCCGCACGGGATAGCCCAGCGCGTGCCGTTGGATTCACTGCCCTTCAGCCGGACCTCAGCCCAGACGGCGGAAGACTCTTGGACAGGACACACTCTGGGGCGCCGGTTTGCGGCAAGAGGCCGGCACCTGTTGTCTCCAATGCCATGTCCTCACTGCGTCGCGGCGAATAGCGGCGGCGGTGACTCGGGCTGTCTGTCCCCGACCACGATGGCAATCCGCTACAGCGAAAGTATTCCGTCACGACGTCGATGGACTGCACCAGCCCAAGCGCGAGGTGCGGGAGCCCCGGACCAAGCCTGGGGGTGTGCCATCATCAGCGTGGGCTCGGGTCTGTGGGTGCGGGCGTGGGCGTGGGCGTGGGCGTGGGCCCGGGTCCTGTGGGTGCGGGTGAGGGTATGTGGGTGCGGGGCCACAAGCCCGGACCTCCTAGCTGTGTCTACGGCGACCGCCAGCAATGTGGCCGTCTTCGTCGCGGCTGAGTCGGAATCCCCCGCGTAGGAGCAGTAGTGTGACTGCCCTAGACGATCGCGCTCCCCGGCTCCCCCGGTCATTTGCCTGGTCGCCTACCTTTTGTCCGAGCTCCGTCTCTGGTATTTCTCCGTGCGCAAGCCAGCCCCTATGTGTCGTACAAGAGGGCGCCAACGGCTCTCCCCCGTTAGGGGCAGCAAGCGCTCCCTCGATCGCGTTGGCTCGGACTTTCCCGCCAGCGGCATGGTCGCCGCCTAGTGCAGATGCTGGCATTGTTCGCCGATGCCAATGCCAATGCCAATGCCGATGCCGATGCGGACCAGCGCCGCGTAAGTCACGTCTATGGCCCACGGCAGGGGCAGGGACGTTCACAGGGACGGTAGAGCTTCACCCCGTGAGCGAGGCGTTCGTCGGCGGACAAGACGGCGCGAACTCGATCCATCTGGCAAGAGCGCGGATGTTTCACGTGAAACGATGCCGACTCCCGGCGCTTGGATGGCTGGCCAGAGTTGTGATCCATGAACTGGTCCGCGCGAACTCCGACTGCCCAACAGCGGGACGTGATTCGGCTTGAATGCCCCTACCTCGCGTCCAGCGGCTGTGCCGATCTGGAAGCCCTCCGCAGTGCCCGTACCATGTGTCCGACCGGCAGCGGCCGTGCTCGTCCGGCTCCTTCCGAGCGGGGGTCTGCGGCGCGCGCTGTCGCTCCCGCTGCCTCCGTCCATGGCAGTGGCTTGCCGGTCATCCTGAGGCCTCCCTCAGTCCGCCCTCCTGGCCGCCTTCCCGCCAGGCTGACGCCCATCGCACTCCCCCCGCCGCTGGCGGTAGTAGGCCCGTTGCACCAATTCTTCCTTTGGCCAGCCCTCGGCTCTGGCCTGGCGGTCACGCCGACGTTACCCGCTCTGTCTCCGTCGTGTGCGGTCAAAGGTAGCCCGTGGCAGGGCTGCCGCTCTCGAAGACCGGTACAGACCAGAGAGGCAGCGAACGAGTTTCTGTCCGGCATGCGAGCTTCGAGCGACAATATTGGACGGGGTCAACAGACGGAACCTGGAAGGAATGCGTAGCTCTTCAGCTGAACTATTCCGCCCGTGGCCGTTCACGTTGGTTCCACGGCTTCTTCTTCGATGGCGCGGCCAAATGCAAGGCGGCGCACCTCCTGGGAGGGCTGGCCTTCGGTGCCGCACGGAGGCGCAACCCGGTGGGGAATGGCGCCGGCGGATCGTGATGCCACCGACA
The DNA here is from genome assembly GCF_003097355.1 of Arthrobacter sp. H-02-3. GTDB lineage: Bacteria > Actinomycetota > Actinomycetes > Actinomycetales > Micrococcaceae > Arthrobacter > Arthrobacter humicola. Next base: position 34,903 of record NZ_PYUI01000006.1, on the reverse strand, counting down.
TTGTGATCTGGAGCTATAGCGCTACTGGCGAATCAGCCGTGAGGCACCAGCTGGATGGATTGTCGACGTGGCACTCCCCAGATGATCTAAGGGGCACCACGGAGACAGCAGACACTCCCAATCCACGGTGGATACATCGGTGGATATTACTGTGGATAACTTTGTGGATTAGTCTGCGAGGAATCCCGTCCGCCAGAGTGGATGAAGGTGAGGCGGCAGCGGCTGTCCGGCGCCGCTGCTCGGCCAGGATCGTGGAGAAGAGTTTCACGTGAAACATAATCTCCGTCGATGGTCGGGCTGCTTAAGGCAACACGCCGCACCTATCAATTCGCAGTGGAATGGTTAATTTTCCAGGGATTTTAGCCATCTCTGGTGGGCATTTCTTGACTGTGACAAGAGCCAGCCGTCCGGCTCCGCGGAGACCAATATCGAGCCCGGGATACCGCAGGCGTCATTACGTGTTCGCAGTTCGACCCGGCTCTGTGGTGTGCATCATGCGGTGTGAATAATCTCTCAGCACCTGTGGATAACCATGTGAATAACTTCTGTGGAGAACCTGGTGGAGACAGACGATAAGACAGAGCAGATCACTGGCCGGAGGAACCAGTCATCCCACAAGAGGGCAGTCGCTGCTCCCGCTTGTCGCCGGTCCGAGCCAGCCGCGGAGGGTCTGTGAACATTGACTGGTAGCACCAGTGCGGGCCGTCACCAACCCCGCCGAAGGCTATTGGATCGAATACTGACGGCGCCCGGACACACTCCAAGTGACACTGATGGAGTCTCACGGCGTAAGCCGACAGAGGATTCGTGACGTCTCGAGATGCCGTGGAAATCTCCAACATGGATTCGAGACGGCCCCGATTCGCCGAGTCAGTAGTGCGGAGTCCAGGATGGAGCGAACCCTCCCCTGTGGGTCGGAGGACGGCACGTGGGGACCTCGCGCGGTCTACCGCATCGTCGGGTTCCTCATCAGATTCGCGAGGCCGGCTATCGAGGCTAACCAAGCATGTGGAGTGCCGATTACGGGGAGCTCAGGGGGCATTGAAGGGCACTTGGATGCACGCGGCGTGAGCTGAGTAAAGAACTGCGCAGTGCCTGCTCGTAGAGTCTTGTCCTGAACTGAAGGGAGTACCATCGGGCTGAGCTCCACGCTGGAACGGGCCGGAAGCGAGGACTCGCTGGCGCCGTCGAGAACCACTTAGGAATCCGGCCCCGGGCCAGTACCGAGGCTGGGTTGACGAGTCCTTGCGACTGAAGTCTGTGGGCCCCGATTTGAGTTTGCGGCTGAATGGCTTACGCCCTGCTGCGGATCGGGCTTTTGCCCTGGCGTTCTTCGTGGCATGGGAACCGGGCTTCACGTCCTCGGTCCCTTCGGCTCCTGAGGAGCCAATCGGGGGATTGTGCGCGACAAGTCTCGCGGGCCGGCTCGGGAGTACGTCTGCCACTGTCGGGACTGCGTAGGCGGAGGCGCTGCTGAGATACCGTCTGCGGAGCTGAATCGCTCCCCCGCTATCCTCTGTCCGGGATTGGTTCCTCCCTCGCGCGGCCGGCAAGTCTGAGACCGCGATTTTCGCGGCCGCGACGTTGCGCGCCAGCGGGCGCTGCCGCCCGGGCTGAGTCAGCCTGTCGCGCGGTGTGTGCAGAATGTTTCACGTGAAACGGCGACGCCAAGGCCGCCGGGCCGTTAGGAAACCATGTGGCTAGACCAGTGCGCCGCCAACAGGGTAATTTGCAGCCACGGCTTCGCGTGGAATCTCGAACCGGGGCCCATCAGGCTTGGGCTGGATGAGGGCCAACCGGGATTCAGCGAGGAGCCCAGGTGCTCCAGAGACGCCTGTCCCCCATCCCGTCGGAGCCTGGCCGACAGCGAGACCGAATTCTCGACGCTCTCATGAGTGTGTCAGACGGCGAAAGACAGACGACGACAAGCACGGCCCCGGCGAACTTCAGCGCACGGATGAAAGGGGCAGCCGGGGATGTAAGTAATAGTCTACAATCATTTATGTAGGGGTGTCGATGTTCTTCCTAGTTGTTTCACGTGAAACATGACGCCTGCCCTTCTTAGCTTGGCGCCTCTATTCGGTCCAGACCATACGCTCGGATGGATTCGGCCCCTTGAATAGTACGGCGGAACAGCCTGCCTCGAGAGACTGAAACCTTCCTCACGGATGTTTCACGTGAAACACTGTCAGCGCCGGCTGATAGGGCAGCACCGATTGAAAGGGTGGCGGTTGGCTAGCGGTGGCCAGGAGGGTCGTCACGGCTGACGAACTCGCCTGCGGGCGCGCCGGCGGTCGTACCTAGCGCCACGGTTTGTGCGGGCAGCACCTGACGAGCCGGCTGTGCCTCCGTCAGGGCTACGTTGTGGCTGTACTGCCGAAGCGGGCGCACTGCCGCTCAGTGCACCTTCCCCGCGGCGCATCTTCGAGCAAATCGCCCTCAACCGGTGCTGTCAGGGGGAATCTGTTTTCCGCAGAGAACATCGCCCAAACTCGGCGAGGTTCAAAGGCATCATCCACATGCACTACATCGCCGTTCGTGGAATGCGGGCCGTGGGCATAATCCGGCCACGATGATCAACTCGGAGCCTCTTGCGGGCACTCGACGTTTCACGTGAAACAGCCGCGCTCCTGACGAGCTTCCGTTCCGGGTCCCGAGTGGCTGGAAATTTGGCAGAATCACCTGTTGCGATTGGTGAGTGTATAGGACGCTGCGGACGGAGTCACGAGGGAGTATGCGATGGCCACGCGCCGGCACGCGCGCAGCCAATGTTTCACGTGAAACACAGACGCATTCCCAGGAGGCCCGTCGACGTTCCCCGAAATGCCGGTTTCCAAGAATTCGCGTGGCCGATGATGGGCCGGAATTCCGCCACCGGACCCCTCTCGATCACGGTTTTCCGATCCCCGGTGAAGAGGGCCCGCTTCCTGAAAAACTAAAGGATTGGGCAACTCAATAAGACTGATGAAACCCCAAGGCGGACGCCTCTCTCAATCGAGAACATCCCAATCGGCCGGGCGCACCCACTCGTCCCTCCGAGCCCACTCCCCTCGGCCAGCGGCAGCCATGGCAAGGGACCAGAGCCGTGACCGGCACCCGGGCAAAAAAGTGACCCCCGCCAGAAGCGGGGGTCACCACCAGCCAACCGGACACTACGCCCCGAGATGCTCGGGCCTCAGCAAGTCCATCAAAAAGCTAGTTGCGAAACTACCGGTGAAGCCGAGCCGGAATTAGGACAGGACGTCCGCGAATTCCTTCTCGAAGAACTGCTTGGGTCGGGCGCCGATGACGGTGCTCTTGACCTCGCCGCCCTGGAACAGGTACACAGCCGGGATTGACGTGATGCCGTACTCGGCGGCGATGGCTGGGTTGTCGTCAACGTTTACCTTGACTACATCAACCTTTTCGCTGTACTCCACAGAGATTTCGTCGAGAATCGGGCCGAGCTTGCGGCAGGGGCCGCACCATTCGGCCCAGAAGTCCACAATGACCGGCTTGTCGGAGGCCAGTACGTCGGTGCTGAAGCTGGCGTCTGTTACGTCTTTTGCGTTGCTCATGACCTTTGTCTCTCTCTTCGGTTGGTTGCTGCGCGCCGTCTTAGGCGTGAAAATCTGCCAGGTAGTGCTCGACGTCGAGAGCCGCCACACAGCCGGAACCCGAGGCGGTGATGGCCTGGCGGTAGGTCGGGTCAATGACGTCGCCGGCAGCGAAAACACCCTGGATGCTGGTCTTCGAGGTGCGGCCGTCGACGGCGATGGTTCCCTCTCCGGTCAACTCGAGCTTGCCCTTGACGAGGTCCGTTCGGGGGTCGTTCCCGATTGCCACGAACACGCCGGTCACGGCCAGTTCAGTTTCCGTGCCGTCTACCAGGTTCTTCAACCGCAATCCGGTGACTTTGTCCTGTCCAAGGACGTCTTCGACTGCGGTATTCCACACGAAGTTGATCTTCTCGTGGGCCAGGGCACGGTCGGCCATGATCTTTGAAGCGCGGAGGGCGTCGCGGCGGTGCACCACAGTGACGGACTTGGCGAACTTGGTGAGGAACAGAGCCTCTTCCATGGCGGAGTCGCCGCCGCCGATGACCGCGATGTCCTGATCCTTGAAGAAGAAACCGTCGCAGGTTGCACACCAGCTAACGCCGTGGCCGGACAGCCGCTTCTCGTTCGGCAGCCCGAGCTCGCGGTAGGCGGAGCCGGTGGAAAGGATGATGGAACGGGCCTTGAAGGTCTCCCCCGTGCCGATGGTCACCGTCTTGATCTCGCCGTCGAGGTCCAGCTCGGTGACGTCCTCGAACTGGATCTCCGTGCCGAAGCGGGCAGCCTGCTTCTCGAAGTTCTCCATGAGGTCCGGGCCCATGATGCCTTCGGGGAATCCAGGGTAGTTCTCCACGTCCGTGGTGTTCATCAGTTCGCCGCCGGCGGTGACCGAGCCTGCCAGGAGCAGCGGCTTCAGGTTCGCGCGCGCCGTGTACACCGCTGCGGTGTAGCCCGCCGGGCCGGAGCCGACGATGATGACATCACGTACTTCGGAGGCAGTGTTTTCTGCGTTGCTCACTGAACGGTGAACCTCTTCCTTTGTCGATGCGCCCGCCTCGATGGCCGGCCACATGGCACAACTATTGCCGGGCATTGAATATTCCGGCCGACATGGGCGTCACGGAGCGACGCCACTACTCAGGGTACCGGTTTGGCGAGGCCGAGGCCGGAGAAGGCGCCCGGATGACAGGCCCGCTACTGCACGCTGTCCCCGAGTGAACGGTGTCCCCTAGTGCACTGCACCCGCTAGTGCACAGTGTCCGCTACTGCACCTTGATCTCGGCCAGGCGGAGACCGTAGCCATAACGGGTCTTGGGAGCGGCGAGCTTGGGAAGCGTCTTGATGGACACGATCACGTATTGCGCCGTGACCGGTTCCGGCAGCGGCATCGTCAGGTCCGGCGAGGTGAAGCTGTTGCTGCCGACCTGCTTCGCGCCATCCAGGGAAGGACGGTCGTTGGTGTAGACGCTGATGTTGCCGCCGGACGCACCAAGCTGGCTCAGAGTGACGGAAGAGACCTTGGAAGGGCCCTTCAGCTTGACGACGAGCGGAACCTCGGAGGCAAGGCCACCCCAGTCCTCCGTGGCGAATTCCATGTCGGACCAGTAACTCGCGCCGTTCCCGTCGAAGGTTTTCACGAGGTCGGAGTCGTAGTTTCCGGCGAAGTCGAAGTTGCCCAGTCGCGTCACGTCCTGAATGACGGGCGGCCCGGCCGCGGGCGCCTCGCTGGCGGTCGACGACGGTTGTCCCGTTGACTGTTCCGGCGCGCTGGTCGACGACGAGGAGGAGGACCCGGCGTTCGACTGGGGGCTGCTCTTGAAAAGGCTGCCGAGACTGGTGACCGCAAAGATGAGTACCACCACCAGGACGACAGCCAGTAGGCCGCCAACCAGCCACCGCATGGAGCGAGGCTCCCGGCGCGGCTCGTCGTCGTACTCCACGTACTCGTCCTCGTCCACGGCGGACCGGGCGGAGGCGGGGAAGTTGCCAGGAGCGCGGTCCGCGCTGTTGAATCCGGATCCGGCCAGTCCGGCGGAGGCGGCTGCGGCGGCGCCGTGGTGATCACCGCTGTCTTGGTGGTCTTCGACGCCTTGCTGAATTCCGTTGCCCTGCTGATCGGTACCGGCGTAGTCGTCGTCGGACCACAAGGAGACCTTGGGAGCCGCGGCAGTTGGGGGCTGCGGCGCTGCCGGCTCGGCCGGGCGGGGAGCTGCGCTCTCCTGGACGGGCTGGGGCGCCGTTGTTTCTTTGGCGTGGTGTGCAGCAGTCTCCTGCGGTGCAGTCTTTGGGGCCTTGGGAGCCCTGGCAGCCGCGGCCGCGGCTCCGGCGGCTGCCGCTGCTGCAGCGCCGGACGAGGGTGCGGACGCGGGGCGGGACGGCATTCCGGCGGCCGGGGCGGCCGGGGGCGCCGGCTGGTGTCCTGCGACCGGCTGGGTGTGCCCGTAATTGATGTACCCGGCGTCGACTTCCTCGTCGTCGTAGAGTCCGTCATACGTTTCGGGTTCGTGGGAGCGTGCCTGCCCGAAGATCTCGCTGCCCAGGGTATCGGTGAAGAAGGGCTCGATGTACGGCGGGTTGGAGGACACCACAAGGTCCAGCAGATCCGCCGCGGAGGTGTGGTTGGTGATCAGATACGTGGTGGCATCGCTGACGCCGAGGTCAAGGATCTGAACGCTGCCCGGCCGTTCGCCCGTGGCGACTTCGCGGGCGCTCTGGGCCACCTGCTCGGCGTTGCCCGGTCCGGCGACGAGGATGCTCACGGGACGGTTGAGCACCTGGTCCACACCGTCCAGCACCAGATCCTGGTCATGTGAGGTCAGTACAGTGGCAGTGACCTTGTAGCGGCCACCGAGTACTGATCCGACATCGATCGGGTGGGACACGGGCTCCTCCTAGACTGTCCGGGACCTGCCGACGTGGTCACTCTGTGAGCGACCCTGTGCCCTCCGGCAAGCCGGTTGACCGCTGGTCCGCAACTCCCCTTGTTAGTCTTCGATCCTAGCCGATGCTCTGTCCGGGCCGCGTGAGCACGGCGGTTTGAAACGGAGCCGGGCTCATTTTTTCTTTTTCCGGTTGAACGGGAAATAGGGGTTGTGACCGGCCGGTCCCTGATAGGTCCGGCGCCCCGGCAGGGGAACGTCGCCCCGGCCCAAACCGCCTTGCGCGGTGCTGGGCAGGTCTTCGGCCGGCAGGTAGCCGCCTTCCGGACCGGCTTGGCGGCTGTAGGGGAACGTATCTTCATCCGGGATGTCGGGACCGGCCCGGAAGGACGCGGCATCGAACTCGCCGGAAATTCGCGGAATCAGGCCGGTGTCCACCGAGACGGTGGCCCGCTCCGGCACCCTCCGCACCTCCGCCGCCCCTTGGGCGCGGGGCTCGGTGCCCTGCTCTGCCGGGGCTGCCCGGCGCCGGAGCCGTCCAAGGAGCGGCTGCAGGAGGTCCTGGAGCTCGGTCACACGGAACATTTTCAGCAACAGGAAGTATACGGCCAGCATGACGGGGCCGACGACGACGATCGTCACCAGAGCGGCGATCCGGTCGCTCCAGGCGAAGCCGTCCGGGTTGTAACTGCCCAGCAGCCACAGGGCCACGGCTCCGGCCAGGGCGGACCCCAGGGCCGCGTAGCCCATGCGGATGTAGGAGCTGGCGATGCGGGGGCCGTCCAGATGGCCCAGGAGCCGGCGCAGGAAGATCGCGCTGACGATCACCGAGAGGATATTGCCGCCGGTATAGAGGATGGCGATGGCGAAGATGATCTGATCAAACGGCAGGAACTGGATAACGAACGCGGCCACCACGTTGACCAGCGCCAGGACCAGCTGGATGAAGAAGGGTGTCCGGGCGTCCTCGTTGGCGTAGAAGACCCGCGACATCATGAAGTTGGCGCTCATGAAGGGGGTGCTGAGAGCCAAGATGGTGAGCGTTTGGGCCAGCATGACGCCGTCCTGACGCACCCCGCCGGAGAAGAACATGCCCAGCGGCCCGGCCAGCGCGAAGAGCGCCAGGGCGCCGAAGACGGTCGCCACGGCCATGGTCCGCAGACCGTGGGAGAGCGCGCTGCGCAAAGCAGCCCGGTCGCCGTCCTGCGACGCCCGGGTCATCCGGTTGAACAACACCGTGGCAAGGGACAGCGCAATGATGGAGTGCGGCAGCAGATACAGCTGGCTGGCCACCTCCAGCACGGCGTTGCCGGGGATGCTTTCCGCCGCGGGGTCCCCGGCCTGTGCCAGGCGGAGCCGTTCCCCGCCCGGAATCGTTGCGATGCGCATGACGTAAAGGAACGCCAACTGCCCGACGGCGGCCGTCGCCAGGGTCCAGACGCTCAGCTTCGCGGCATGGCCCAGCCCGACCCCGCGCCAGCCAAAGCGCGGCCGCAGGCCCAGGCGCAGCCGGAACACGGGAATGAGCAGGATGGCGGTCTGCGCGACGACGCCGATGGTGGAGAACCCGGCCACCAGCAAGGTCTGGGAGGACCCCCAGTTGTCGACCGTGTGGGGGTTGACGGCGTTCGCCCCCATGATGGCGATGAACATGCCCAGCCCGGCGATCGCCACGATGTTGTTAACGATCGGCGCCCACATCGCGGGCCCGAAGGCGCCGTGCGCGTTGAGGACCTGGGTCAGCAGGGCGTACAGGCCGTAAAAGAAGATCTGCGGGAGGCACCAGAACGCGAACGACACCGCGAGGGCCTTCTGCTGCGGCGAGTAGCCCTGGGTGGTCAGTTGAATGACCGACGGCGCCAGCAGCGTGATCGCCAGCGTGAGGACCAGCAGCACCAGCACCGCCAGGGTCAGCAGCCGGCTGATATAGTCCGCTCCCTTGTCCGGCGCCTTGCTGGCCTTGATGATCTGCGGCACCAGAACAGCGTTGAAGACCCCGCCCGCCACCAGCAGGAAGATCAGGTTGGGGAGATTGTTGGCGTTGATGAAGGTGTCATTGACGGTGGAACCCAGACCCAGGGCGGCCGCCAGCATCCACGTCTTGGCGAAGCCCAGAAAACGCGAAACGAGCGTTCCCGCGGCCATGATGGCGCTGGAACGGGCTTCTCCGGACTGGACAGCTTTGGAATCGGCGGGGCCGGAGGGAACGGGGGCGGGTTTGGCTGATGACATCGTCTTCATCGTCTCACCCGCGCGGGGCATTAGTCGCTATCCGGGGCCGTGACCGGCCGCTCGGGAACCTCAGCGGTCCGCCGGGAGGACTTCCCTGGCCAGATCCGCGATGCGGCGCTCATTAGGGAAGGACAGCTTGCGCGCCAGTTCCTGGATGGGAACCCAGGCGACGTCCACCGCTTCCTTGTCCGGATCGTTTTCTATGGTCAGTTCCCCGCCCGTGGCGCGCAGGAGGTAGTGGTGCACAGTCTTGTGGACACGGTGCCCGCTCACGGTGAACCAGTAGTCGATGCTTCCCAGCGGCGCCAGAATTTTCCCTTCGATCCCGGTTTCCTCGGCGATCTCGCGGACGGCAGCTTCCTCGTTGCTTTCCTTGCCTTCCGGGTGCCCTTTGGGCAGGCACCATTCGAGCCGGCCGCCGCGGTTGAGGCGGGCGATAATCGCGACCCGGAGTTCGGCGTCGGACATGTCCACCACGACGCCGCCGGCGGAGATTTCCTCCACGGTGGGAAGGGAAGCCTGGCCCGAGTGCTGGACGGGCGCGACATTGGCACCTATTGCCGACGGCAACGGTGCGTTTGTCCTCCTGCCGGGAGCGCTCGGTACGGGATGGGCCATGATGTCCACTCTAACGACTCTTGCCCGCTGTTGATGACCTAAACATGGCCGGAAAATGGACTGCCGGAAAACTGGGCTTGCGGTGCTTCGTCCGCAATCGTGACGAACCAGCCGGATCCCGGAAGGCTCCGGTGTGGTGCTGGCGCGGATTTCTGACAAGCTTAAGTAACTATGGCGCACGCACATCACAAGACTGACTCCCACACCGTTGCCTTCCAGGTGGATCCGGTGGTTCTGGAGCTTGGGCAGCGCTTCGTCGACGCCGGCCACGAACTGTCGCTCGTGGGAGGGCCCGTCCGTGACCTGTTTCTCGGCCGGATCTCCCCCGACCTGGACTTCACTACCGACGCCACGCCGGACCAGACCGTCGCCCTGATCAAGAAATGGGCAGACAACTACTGGGAGATCGGGCGCGCCTTCGGCACCATCGGAATGCGCAAGGGCGATTTCCAGATTGAAATCACCACCTACCGGGCCGACGCCTACGATCCTGAATCCCGGAAGCCCGTGGTGGCCTTCGGAACGTCGCTCACGGATGACCTGCTGCGGCGGGACTTCACGATCAACGCGATGGCGCTGCGGCTGCCCATGCTGGAGCTCGTGGATCCGTTCGGCGGCGTCCGCGACCTGCACGCCTCCGTCCTCGACACACCGGGACCCCCGGAAACGTCCTTCTCCGACGACCCCTTGCGCATGATGCGCGCCGCCAGGTTCGCGGCCCAGCTCGGAGTCTCGGTGCACCCGGACGTCCGCGAGGCGATGGCCCGGATGGCGGAGCGGATCAGCATCATCTCGGCCGAGCGTGTGCGTGATGAACTGACCAAGCTCATTTGCGCGGCACACCCGCGGGCCGGCGTGGACCTGCTGGTGGACACCGGACTCGCCGACCTCGTGCTGCCTGAAGTCGCGGCCCTGCGCCTTGAATCGGACGAACACCACCGCCACAAGGACGTCTACCAGCACTCGCTCCAGGTGCTGGAACAGGCCGCAGCCTTGGAGACGGGGACAGACGGCCCGGTTCCCGGCCCGGATTTTGTGCTGCGGTTCGCCGCTCTCATGCACGACGTCGGAAAACCGGCCACGCGCCGTTTTGAACCGGGCGGCGCCGTGAGCTTCCGCCACCACGACATGGTGGGCGCCAAGCTGACCGCCAAGCGCATGAAGGCGCTCCGCTTCGACAACGACACCATCAAGGCCGTCGCCAGGCTCGTCGAGCTGCACATGCGCTTCTACGGCTACGGCGAGGCCGGCTGGAGCGATTCCGCCGTCCGCCGCTATGTCACCGACGCCGGGCCCCTGCTGGAACGCCTGCACCGGCTCACCCGCTCCGACGTCACCACCCGGAACCAGCGCAAGGCGGACCGGCTGTCCTTCGCCTACGACGACCTCGAGGACCGGATTGCGGCGCTGCGGGAACAGGAATCCCTCGACGCCGTCCGCCCGGACCTGGACGGCGGCCAGATCATGGCCCTGCTCGGGCTCAGGCCCGGCCCGGTTGTGGGACGCGCCTACAAATTCCTGCTGGAAGAACGCATGGAGCACGGTCCGCTCGATCCCGCCGTCGCCGAATCCCGCTTGCGGGAATGGTGGGCGGCCCAGCCCGAGGCGGCGCCCGCCGGCGCCGAACCTTACACCACCGAGGAGTCCTAAGTGATTGCACCTTCCAACGGCCCCCGCCCCCAACTGTGGATCCTGCGGCACGGGGAAACCGAGTGGTCCAAAAGCGGTCAGTACACCGGGCTCACCGACATGCCCCTCACGGTGGAAGGCGAGCAGCAGGCCGTGGAGGCGCGCAGGGTGCTCGAGACTGTCGACTTTGACCTCGTGCTTACCTCGCCGCTGCGCCGGGCACGCCGGACCGCCGAACTCGCCGGCTACCCCGACGCCCAACTGGAGCCGCTGGCGGTCGAATGGGACTACGGCGACTACGAGGGCATCAGCTCGGACCTCATCCGCAAGGACAACCCCGACTACCTGATCTGGACGCACGGCGTCCCCAACGGAGAGGCGCTTGACGACGTCGCCGCCCGCGCGGACAAGATCGTGGCCCGCGTGCTGGAATCGGGCCTGGATAACGTGCTGATCGTCGCGCACGGACACTTCTCCCGCATCCTGACCGCCCGCTGGCTCGGACTGGACCCCCACGAGGGACGGCATTTCGTGTTGGGGACCGCCAAAGTTTGCACGCTGGGATGGGACAAGAAGACGCCGGCAATCGTGCGCTGGGGCCTCTAAATTCACCTAACAAAATAAACTTCAAGAAACTTTATGAATTCGGTAGGCAACTGCCGCATTCGTAGTGTATTTTTATTCATGACCCCAGAGCGACTTGCCAGGGTCACGGCGCGCGTCGCCCGGCCAGTCAGCCGGAGTCACGGCAGGACAGAAAAGGAGGTTGGGAAAATGATGATTACTTTGACTAGCGGATGGATGTACTCCACCACCGCCACCCCGGCCTCGTTCGCTGTACCGCGCCCAAATTTTGGACTGACCGTCTCCTAACCGCCCATCCCTCCCAGGTAACGCAGCCTGGGGACGGCGGCAGCGGGCTTCCCTGAGGGAAGCCTTTTGACCTCAGCCTGAACAGGCGGAACCACGCGGTTGCGCAGCGCCCCCATAGTTCGGAACCCAGCTTCTTGTTGGGGTTGCGGCACTACCGCGTCCAGGGCCATTCTCCATCGAATATCTCTCCGCACCCGGGGAATTCCGACTTAAATTAAAGCCCCGGAATTTCACGCTTAATTGTTGTGCCCGGACGGTGCCATTCGAATTCAATGCACATATGGCTTTATTTGTTGTGCCCAAGAACTGCCGCCCGTCAGTTTGGCCCGGTCATTTCCGTGACGCCCCGGCCGGCCGGCGGTTCCCCGACAGAAGGGTCTCCGTGACCACAGCAACCACCGCCCCAGTCCGCCGCACCGATCAAGCCCTCGAGAGGAGGTGACCACCATGATGACCAAGCTCTACAAGGCCCTGTTTCTGACCAGGAAGCCGACCCGCAAGGAGTCAACACGCTTCAACGGGCAACTCCTTGACCAGAAGCGCGACGACGTCTTCCTCGCCATTCACCAGGCCGGCCTCTTCCGCTAAGCCCCGGATGAACACCGGACGCTTCCGCCGCGGTCCCGTACAGGGACGAAATCGCCGGGATGAAGTCACGGACCGGCAGGACTGTCTGCAGCGAAGGAGGGGCTGATGGCTGACATCGGAACCCAACCCCGGGGAGCCCGTGCGGCGACGCACGGGCTCTCTCATTTAAGCCCCTCCGCGGGCGCCTCCGGCGCGGCTCTGGCAGTGAACCGACGTGCCGGCCGGGCCGGAGCGCGGCGAGCGGCAACGGCCCCCGGTAAGCTCAAGGTCATGCAGGAGACAAAGGCGCCGGAACACCGCAAACGGGTCCGATTGGTCATCCCGAGCCGCAGCGACCCTTTTCTCCGAAACTTCACGGAACTGGTAGGCGGCCCGTTGGGCCACCGCTCGGCGCCGGGGATCGTTTCGCCCGGATTCTTCACGGTGGACCGCGTGCTCGTGATCCTCACCGTCATCGCCGCCATGACCGGCATTGTCCTCAAGAACTACTGCCGCACCAACGGCTGGGAAACCCCCGGACAGTTCTACGCCACGTGCTACTCGGATTTTCCGGAGCTGTTCCGCAATCGGGGCCTTGGCGACGGCGCTTTCCCGTTCATCACCCAGGGGGCTCTCTTTGAGTACCCCGTGCTGATGGGACTCATCGCAGGCGCCACGGCGCTCCTGGTACCCGGCGCCGGTACGGGGAACCCGAGGGTCCTGGGGTACTTCGACGTCAACGCCACCCTGATCGCCGCCGTCTGGATCATCACGGTCCTGGCCACGGCACGGACGAACCGGCGGCGGTCCTGGGACGCGGCGATGGTTGCCCTGGCCCCCGGCATAGTCCTGGCGGGCGTCATCAACTGGGACATGTGGGCCGTGTGCCTGCTGGCCCTTGGCATGTATTTCTTTTCCCGCAACAAGCTGATCCTCGCCGGAGTCTTCATCGGCCTGGGCACGGCCACCAAGCTCTACCCGGTGTTGATTCTCGGCGCCGTCCTGCTGCTTGCACTGCGGACCGGGCGCATCCGGGCGCTCATGATCACTGCCGGTGCCGCGATCGCAGCCTGGCTGGTGGTCAACGTTCCCGTGGCCGCCGCGAATCCGGACGGCTGGAAATACTTCTACCAATTCACGCAGGAGCGTCCGGCCGGCTACAGCTCACCGTGGTTTGCCTTCAACCTGGTGGCCGGCCGCCTGGGCTGGAACCAGCTACAGGCCGAAGCCATCAACTCCCTCGCATTGGACCTGTTCCTCGTGGCCTGCGTCCTGATCGCGGTACTTGCCCTGACAGCACCGCGGCGGCCGCGGATCGCGCAACTGGCATTCCTGATCGTGGCGGCCTTCATCCTTACGAATAAGGTCTACTCGCCCCAGTTCGTTTTGTGGCTGATCCCGCTGATCGCCCTCGCACGGCCCCGCTGGCGGGACTTCCTGATCTGGCAGGCCATCGAAGCCCTGCACTGGGGCGCCATCTGGATGTACCTCGGGCAGGCCACCAGCGGCGGCTCCACCCAGCACAACATCGATATGCCGTACTACGTCCTGGCGGTGGTTGCCCACATGCTTGCCACCGGTTACCTGATGGTTCGGGTCGCTTGGGACATCTGGGATCCGTCCTCGGATGTCATCCGGCGGCTTCGCGTGGATGATCCCCACGGCGGCCCCTTCAACGGCGCCCCGGACTGGCTGCGGCTGGATCTCCGCCGACCCGCGGCGTCCCTGCTGCCGTGGCAGAAGGCCGCAGCAGGTGACTGACGTCGCCGTCGTCGGTGCCGGTCCTAACGGGCTGGCAGCGGCGGTGACCATGGCGCGGGCCGGGCTCAAGGTCCGGGTGTTCGAGGCCGCGCCCACCCCCGGCGGCGGACTGCGCACCGCCGAACTCATGGAACCGGGCCACTTCCATGACGTCTGTTCGGCCGTGCATCCGATGGTCCTGGCCTCGCCGTTCTTCCGCCGGTTCGAGCTGTCCCGGCGGGTGACCCTCGCGGTACCGGACGTCTCCTACGGGTCCCCGCTCGACGGCGGCCGCGCGGCGCTGGCATACCGCTCCTTGGAGCGCACGGCTACTGAACTCGGCCGCGACGGCGCCACCTACCGCCGCCTCATGGCCCCGCTTGTGCGCGGGGTGGAGGGAGTGGCCGATCTGACCCTGAACCAGCTGCTGCGGATTCCGCGGCACCCCGCGGCAGCCGCCGCGTTCGGCTTCCGGACGCTCGAACAGGGGTCGCGGCTGTGGAATGCGAGGTTCCGGGAGGACCTGGCCCCGGCCCTGCTCAGCGGCGCCGCCGCGCACGCCGTGGCACCGCTGCCCTCGGTGACCGCCGCCGGCGCCGGCCTGATGCTGGGTGCCCTGGGGCACGTCGGCGGCTGGCCCGTTCCGCGCGGCGGATCGGCCGCGATTGCCCGGGCGCTGACCGCCGACATCGAAGCCCACGGCGGAGTTATCGAGACCGGGACGCGGATCAGTTCGCTCGCCGAGCTGCCCCCGGCCCGGGCCACCCTGCTGGATGTGGCGCCCCCCGCGCTGCTGGGCCTGGCCGGGGACATGTTCCCGGCGGGCTACCGGCGTGCCCTGGAGGCCTTCCGCTTCGGGAACGCGGCCTGCAAGGTGGACTTCATTCTCTCCGGGCCGGTTCCGTGGGCGGCTGGCGGCCTTGCCGATGCCGGGACGGTCCATGTGGGGGGCACCCGGGCGGAGACTGCCGACGCGGAGAACCAGGTTGCGTCCGGCCGGCATCCTGACCGGCCGTACGTGCTGGTCTC
Source organism: Arthrobacter sp. H-02-3 (assembly GCF_003097355.1). Classification (GTDB taxonomy): domain Bacteria; phylum Actinomycetota; class Actinomycetes; order Actinomycetales; family Micrococcaceae; genus Arthrobacter; species Arthrobacter humicola. The sequence goes on along the minus strand of NZ_PYUI01000006.1, from coordinate 19,800 downwards.
CCAGCCCTCACGCTTCGATGCCGGCCGCGCTCCGGCCGGCCGGCACATCCTCTGGACCTATTGCCACGTTCCGTCGGGCTCCACGGTGGACATGAGCGAGGCTGTGATGGCGCAGCTGGAGCGCTTCGCGCCCGGATTCCGCGACTTGGTGATTCAGTTCAAGGTGACGACCGCCGCCGGGCTGGCAGCGTATGACGAGAACTACGTCGGCGGGGACTTCAGTGCCGGCCGCATGGACCTTCGCGGCATGTTGCGCCGGCCCGTGCTGAGCCGCGTTCCCTGGCGGACACCGCTGCCCGGCCTGTACCTGTGCTCGTCTTCCACCCCGCCGGGCCCCGGGGTCACCGGGATGCCCGGCTTCCACGCGGCGAGCCATGCGCTGAAAGACATGTTCGGGCTAGGCGTCCCGGACCTCGGCCACCGGGTCCCCTAACCCCAACCCGGTTAACCCGGCCCACACGAGGCGCTAGCCCAAGTGCGGCACCTCCACGGCCGCAGCGTCCTCCACACTCGTCGCCGTGTTTTCCGCCGCCGGGCGCGGGGCCGAAAGCCGTCCGTCGCGCATGCTCGCCACGGCATCCGTGAACGGCACGAAGTCGGTGTCGTGCGTGACCATGACGGTCGCCACGCCGAACTCGTCCGTAACCTCCCGCAGCAGCCGGACAATCGCCTCGCTGCGATCGTGGTCCAGGGCCGCCGTCGGCTCGTCTACGAGCAACACGGCAGGGCTTCCCATGAGCGCCCGGGCAATGTTGACGCGCTGGCGCTGCCCGCCGGATAGCTGGTGGGGCCGCTTCGCGAGGGCCTGTCCGAGACCGACGCGTTCCAGGAGTCCCGCGGCGCGGTCGGCCCCCGCGCGGGCGGCCCCGCCGCGGAGACGCTGGGTGATCACCAGTTGTTCCACCGCGGTGAGGGAGGGCAGGAGATTGGGCTGCTGGAAGACGATGCCGATCTTGTCCCGGCGCAGTGACGTCCGTCCGGCGTCGGAGAGCCCGCCCGCATCCTGTCCGTCGATCACCACCAGGCCGGCGGAGGGCCGGACCAGGGTGGCGGCGACGGCCAGCAGGGACGATTTGCCGGACCCCGACGGGCCAATCAAGGAGACAAACTCCCCCGCGTGAACCTTGAGGCTCACATCATCCAGGGCCTTGAGGGTGCCGTCTCCGTCCGGATACTCCAGTGTGACGTTGACAAGGTTCAGGGCGGTATTGTTCCGGACAGGGTTGTTCAGGGTGGAATGCATCAGATATGCCTTTCTGGGAATATAACGGGCCGGGGCGTGGGCAGGTCAGTTGCCGCCGAGGGCGATGAGCGGATCCACACGCGCAACGCTGCGGACGGCGAGGGCAGCCCCGGCCAGGCCCAGGAGCACGATTCCGGCGATCGGCAGCAGCGTTGTCCACGGCGTGAGGAGGAACGGGGCGGCCCGGGATGCGAGGACCCCGCCGGCCATCCCGGCCAGGCCTCCCGCCGCGGCGCCGGCCAGCAGCACCAGGGCCGCCTGGGCCATGGCATCCCGGAGGATGTAGCGGGCGGACCCTCCCAGCGCTTTCAGGACGGCGATATCCCGGGTGCGCTGGACCGTCCAGACCGTCAGGAAGGCAACAATCACGAGGGCAGAGATGCCGTACAGGAACGCCTGCATGAGCAGGAGCGAGCCGTTCTCGCTCTTGTAGGAGCCGAGGGCCTGGAAGGATCCGTCCACGGTGGTGCTGACGGTTCCCGCCGCCGCGTTGGCGGCGTCAAGATCCACGCCGGCGCCGGCAGCAGAGTTTCCTGGGCCAAACGTCACGGCGAGCACCGTTGCGGCGCCCCGGTCGGGGACGTGGGCGAGCTTCTGCCAGTCGGCCAACGTGGTCCAGACGACGCCGGTGTGCGAATACCACTGCTCCGGAACGACGGCCGTCACGACGAGCTCGGTGCCGCCCAACGAGGCGCGGCTGCCGACGCTGAGGTCCAGTTCCTTCGCCAGGACGGCTCCGACGGCGACACTTCCCTCCGTCAGTTCGGCGGGCGCCAGGCCGGTGCCCGGCTCGGTGCCGAAGACCGCGACACTGGCTGTGCGTGCCGGTACGCCTCCTGCGCCCAGCGCCTGGAATCGGCTTTGGCTGATTCCCACGGCGTCGGCGCGGGCGACGCCGTCGCGTGCCGCCCACTCGGCCTGTTGGGCGCGCGTGACTTCGGATTCGGTGAACGAGGCCTTGGGTGCGCTCCCGGCCGGGGCGCCGAAGACCAGCTGGTCGGCCGGGAGGGCGGCGAGGGCCGACGTCGACTGGTTGCCGAGTCCGGCGGTGAGCCCGGAGAGCATGACGAGCAGGAGCGTGATGAGGGCGACGACCGCCCCCATGAGGGCAAACCGCCCCTTGGCGAAGCGGATATCGCGGATGGCGAGATACATGGTTGTCCTTTTTCGTGAGGAAGGAGGCGTTGCTTCCAGCCTTCCCTTCGCCCGGCTCCCGGACATCGGCCGCCCGGCTGGACCGGCCGCACCGTGAGGACGGCTCTGCGATCAACCAAATGGTTGATTCCGCCGTCGCCGCGCCGTTTTCCGCAGGCTGGCCGCCCGCCCGGCACTAGGCTGGAAGCATGGAGGGCGACGCCGGCAACACGGTCCACGACGGCACACGTCACAGCGGTCAGACCGAGTCCACCGGGGCGGCCGTCATTCTGCGCGTTCTGCGGGTGAGCCTTCACGTCGGTTTCGCTGTGCTGCTCCTGGTGGCGCTGGTCCGGCTGGTGGCCGGCGGAATCACGGGCCCGGGCTGGATCACCCTGCTGCTGGCCCTGTTGCTCGCCGCTTTCTATCTCGTGGGTACCATCCTGGAGAAGCGGCATGCCGCCGGGCGTTCCCGGTTCGATCCGAGGCCCTATTCCGGCTGGTGGCTGGGCGGTGTCAGCCTCCTGTGGCTCCTGCTGATCTGGACCAGCGCCGACTTCGTCTGGTTGGCTTTCCCGCTGTTCTTCCTGCAACTGCACGTGCTCCGGCGGCGGCTGGCGCTGCCGGCGATCGCCCTAAGCACCCTTCTGGTCATTGCGGCGCTCTGGTTCCACAACGGCGGTATCGCACCTTCGGAGCAGGCCGGTGCGGAGCCGGCCGGCATGGCGCTGCAGCTGCCCATGGTGCTCGGGCCGGCGTTCGGCGCAGCCTTCGCTGTGGTCACGGGCCTGGCCTACCGGGCGCTGTTCCTGGAGGCGGATAACCAGCGGCAGGCGGCGGAGGAGCTCCGCCGCACGCGCGCCGAACTTGCCCGGACCCAGCACGATGCCGGCACGCTCGCCGAGCGCGGCCGGCTCGCCCGCGAAATCCATGACACCCTCGCCCAGGGCCTGTCGAGCATCGTGCTGATGGGGCGCGCGGCCGAGAAGGCCCTGGACGACGGCGAACCCGCCGTGGCCCGGGAAAGGCTCCGTATAGTCCAGGACACGGCCGCTGCCAACCTTGCAGAGGCCCGCAACTTCGTCCGGGCCCTCCAATCCCCCGATCTTGAGGACGGTTCCCTCGTGGCCAGTCTCCTTCGGCTGTGTGAAAAGACTGAAGCGGAAGCCGCCGCCCGCGGCGCGAGCCTGTCCTGCCGCCTCGACGTCGAGGGTGCGCCTGTGGACCTTCCCGCAGCGCTGCAGACCGCCCTGCTCCGCGCCGCACAAGCGAGCCTGGCCAATGTCGGGGTTCATGCGAAGGCGAGTACCGCCGTCGTCACCCTGTCCTTCCTGGGATCGGACGTGGCCATGGACATCTACGACGACGGCACCGGGTTCGATCCCGCGGCGCTGACCGCCCGCCCGGACGGTTCCGGCTATGGATTGACGTCGCTGCGGGAGCGCGTGGCGGCCCTGCACGGCCGGTTGGACATCGAATCCGCCCCGGGAGAGGGAACCGTGGTGGCCATCCGGCTGCCCCTGGGCGAAGCCAACCGTTCCGCCGCCGGGCCCGCGCCCGTCAAGGAGCGATGGCAGTGAACAACATCCGCGTGTTCCTCGTGGACGACCACCCCGTGGTCCGTGCCGGGCTGCGCGCCATGCTCGGTGATCTGGAGGGCATCACCGTCGTGGCCGAGGCAGCAGACGGCGGCGCCGCCCTGGCCGGACTGGCCAGGCTCCACACCCTGGGCGAGCCCGCGGACGTGGTGCTCATGGATCTGCAGATGGGCGCGGGCATGGACGGGGTCACCGCCACCGGCAGGATCAAGGCCGGAGAAACCGGCCAGCCCGCGCCGCCGGTGCTCATCCTTACCACCTACGACTCCGATGCCGACATCCTCGCCGCCGTCGAGGCCGGCGCCAGCGGCTACATGCTCAAGGACGCCCCGCCCGAGCAGATCCGCCAGGCGGTACTGTCCGCCGCCGCGGGCGGAACGGCGCTGGCCCCCGAGGTCGCGGCCCGGCTGATGGGCCGGATCCGGAACCCGGAGCCGGCCCTGTCCGCCCGCGAGATCCAGTTGCTGGAACTGCTGGCCACGGGCATGGGAAACCGGGCGATCGCGAAGCAGCTCTTCATCTCCGAGGCAACGGTCAAGACCCACCTGGTCCACATCTACGGCAAGCTCGGCGTGGACAACCGCACCGCCGCAATCGCCGTGGCCACGCAGCGGCGCATCATCCGGAGGCCCTAGCCGGCGTCATGCGGGGAAGTTGAGCGGCTGTGCGGTGCGGTCCTGCGGTGCGATCGCGTTGTGTGACTGCGTTGTGTGACAAGGGCGTTGTCCGTGGCCCGGGGCATAATGTCGCCATGGGGAACTCACCAAAACTTGCACTGGCCCTTGTGGGCCTTGTTCTTAGCGGCTCGCTGGCCGCCTGCGGCGACGGCCGGACCGGCGCGCAAGATGCTGCCAAGCAGCTGGCCACCGCAGTATCCGCGCTCGACGTCGGATCCGTCGCCTTTGAGGGCAAGGACTCGGGCGCCGCAAACGACCAGCTCAAGGAAATTTTCAAGGGACTTGATCCGGACAAACCGGCCGTGCAGGCCGGAGATCTTGCATTCGACGCGGACACGGCCACATTTCCGCTCAACTACATCTGGAAGGTCGGGGCGGAGGAATGGAAATATACCGTTTCCGCGCAGCTAAAGAAGTCCGGCGACAAATGGCTCACCGTATGGAAACCGGCCATCCTTGTCCCGGACCTCGCTGACGGGGAGGTTGTCACCCGCGCCACCGAGACGCCGCAGCGGGCCGACATTCTGGGCGCCGGCGACGTCCCTCTGGTCACGTACCGGCCCGTGGTCAACATTGGCATCGACAAGCCCGCACTCGGCGGCGCGGACCCCGCTGACTCCGCCACGAAGCTTGCCCAACTCGTCGGCGTCGACCCGGCCGCCTACGCCCAGCAGGTCGCCGCGACAGGTCCTGAGGCATTCGTCCCGGCCATCACCCTGCGCGAAGACGGCTCCCGGACCGTCACCGACGAGCAAATCTCGGCCATCCCGGGCGCCCGAACCATCCCGGACACCTTGCCGCTGGCCCCCACCCGGACGTTTGCACGGGCCCTGCTGGGTACCGTCTCCGAGGCCAACGCGGAGCAGATCGAAAAGTCCGGCGGCGCACTCAAGCCCGGCGACACCACCGGAAACGGAGGCCTGCAACAGCAGTATGACGCGCAGCTGCGGGGAACCGACGGCATCGTGATCCGCGCGCAGAAAGCCGGCCTTACCGCCGCGGAAATCCAGGCGACCTCCCCGGATCCGCGGCGGGTGCTCTTCCAGACCGGGATGAAGCCCGGAACCGCGCTGAAAACCACCCTGGACCCGAAGTTACAGCAGCTCGCGGAGGACATCCTCGGCAACGTCGGCCCGGCGTCGGCCATCGTGGCGCTCCGGCCCTCCAGCGGCGCCGTCCTGGCAGCGGCCTCCGGCCCGGGCAGCAACGGCTATGACACGGCAATGCTGGGCCAGTACGCCCCCGGCTCGATCTTCAAGATGGTCGATTCCCTGGCCATGTTCCGCAACGGAATGACCCCGGACTCCAAGGTGGACTGCCCGCCCACCCTCACGGTGGACGGCCGCACCTTCAAGAACGCCGAGGGGTACCCCGCGTCCTCCCTGGGTTCCGTGACGCTGCGCGATGCCTTCGCGCACTCCTGCAACACCGCCTTCATCAACGCCCGGGACTCCGTGAGCCAGGCGCAGCTCGAATCGGCCGCGACCTCCCTCGGCGTGGCCGTCGATGCGCCCGCGCTGGGAGCGGCCGCGTTCCTTGGCTCAGTCCCCGGTGAAGCCGCCGGCACCGAGCACGCCGCGTCCATGATCGGCCAGGGCAAGGTACTCCTGTCCCCGCTGGCCGCCGCCATCATGGCCGGCTCCGTGGCCAAGGGTGCCCCGGTGGCAGCCCAGCTGGTGCTGAATCCAAATGCGGGCGTCACTTCACCGGGCGCCGGGAGCACGCCCACGGCCGGCACCGGAGCCTCCGGCACGGCGCCGGCAGCGCCGCCGTCCGGTGACGCGACGACATCCGCTGCTGCGGCACCGGCCACGGCCGCCGGGGCGCCGATTACTGCGGCGGAGGCGGCGTCACTGGCTGACATGATGCGCGCCGTCGTGACCAGCGGGCACGCCGGGTTCCTGGCGTCCGTCCCGGGCGAGCCCGTCGGAGCAAAGACCGGAACGGCCGAGTTCGGCAATGACACCCCGCCCAAGACCCACGCCTGGATCGTCGCCGTGCACGGTGATCTGGCCGTCGCCGTCTTCGTGGAGGACGGCGGCCTCGGGGCCACCACGTCGGGTCCGCTGCTCAAGGAGTTCCTCACCCGGGCCAGCTGACCCGGCCGCTCCCTCACGTCCTGCGGGGGCGTCCGCCGGGAGTCCCGCGCGGCCGTGGGAAGATTGAAGGCGTGGCTCATATTGACGTTTCCGGCATCGATTACTTCCTCTCCGACGGCACCCAGCTGCTCAACGGGGTGACCTTCAAGGTCCCGGACGGCACCAAGACCGCGCTGATCGGGCCGAACGGAACCGGTAAGACCACGCTGTTCCGGATCATTTCCGGTGACCTCGTCCCGGACGAAGGCGTGATTGGCCGCTCCGGGAACATGGGCATCATGCGCCAGTTCGTGGGCCAAGTCCGCGACGACTCCACGGTCCGGGACCTCCTGGTGTCAGCCGCCCCGCCGGCGCTGGCGGCTGCTGCGCGCGCCGTGGACGAGGCAGAATTGGCCATGTTGGAGCACGACGACGAGCCCACGCAGATGAACTATGCCCAGGCCATCGTGGACTGGGGCGATGCCGGCGGCTACGACGTCGAGACCGTCTGGGACGAGGTGTGCATGGCGGCCCTCGGCCTGCCGTTTGACCGTGCGCAGCACCGCCCGGCGTCGAGCCTCTCCGGAGGCGAGCAGAAGCGGCTGGTGCTCGAGGCTCTTTTTGCCGGCCCCGATGAACTGCTGCTCCTCGACGAACCCGACAACTACCTCGATGTCCCGGGCAAGCGCTGGCTCGAAGCGAAGCTGAATGACTCGAAGAAGACCGTGTTCTTCATCAGCCACGACCGTGAACTGCTCAACAACGCCGCGGGACGCATCGTCACGCTGGAACCGGGCATCAACGGTGCCGGTGCGTGGATCCACGGCGGCGGCTTCGGGTCCTACGTGGACGCCCGCGCGGACCGGAACGCACGCTTTGAGGAGCTGCGCAAGCGCTGGGATGAGGAGCACGTGAAGCTCAAGGAACTCGTCAACATGTACAAGAACAAGGCGGCATTCCGCTCAGACATGGCCAACCGGTACCACGCCGCGCAGACCCGCCTGGCGAAGTTCCTCGAGGCCGGCCCGCCCGAGGCTCTGCCGATCGAGCAAAACGTGCAGATGCGGCTCAAGGGCGGACGCACCGCCAAGCGCGCCATCGTGGCCGAAAAGCTTGAGCTGACCGGCCTCATGAAGCCCTTCTCGACGGAGATCTGGTTCGGAGACCGCGTGGGCGTCCTCGGGTCCAACGGTTCGGGCAAGAGTCACTTCCTGCGCCTGCTCGCCACCGGCGGCACCGACCCCGAACGGGAGCACCTGCCGGTGTCCGACGTCGAGATTGCGGAGGTTCCGCACGAAGGCACCGTGAAACTCGGCGCCCGGATCCGGCCTGGCTTCTTCGCCCAGACCCACGTCCGGCCCGATCTGTTGGGCAAAACCCTGCTGGAGATCCTGCATCGCGGCGACGAGCACCGCTCCGGGCTCGGCCGCGAAGCCGCCGCCGGCGCCCTGGACGGCTACGGCCTCGCCGGGCAGTCCGAGCAGAAGTACGAATCGCTCTCCGGTGGCCAGCAGGCCCGCTTCCAGATCCTGCTCCTCCAGCTCTCCGGCGCCACGCTGCTGCTGCTCGACGAGCCGACGGACAACCTGGACCTGCATTCGGCCGAGGCCCTGGAACGGGCGATCGACCACTTCGAGGGCACCGTCCTGGCGGTCACCCACGACCGCTGGTTCGCCCGCACCTTCGACCGCTTCCTGGTCTTTGGCTCGGACGGCAAGGTCTATGAATCGGCCGAGCCGGTCTGGGACGAAAAGCGCGTCGAGCGCGCCCGCTAAGGTAGACCCTCCCTCACGTCCTGCACTTCCCCACGTTGCCGTAGGGACATAGCTGCCCTCCCGTCCCATACGGTGTGATCGCATTTGCGCATTTCGATGATCAAATGATCACCGAGTGCTATCATTTCTTCATGAATACTGATGAGCGGCATCGCCTGATCGGCGAGCTGCTGAGGCATCGGGACCAGATGACCGTGGACGAACTGATGACCGCCTGCGGCGCGTCCGGGGCCACCATCCGGCGCGATCTCGACGTCCTGGCGCTCCATGGCGTCCTCCGCAGGGTGCACGGCGGCGCCCGAAGCCTGGTGCTGCGGGGAGAAAACCCTGCCTACGGCCAGCGCGAGCTGGAGGACCACGCCGTCAAGGTCCGGATTGCCGCCGGCGTGGCGGCCATGCTCCAGGACCGGGGCCACATCTGGCTGGACAGTGGCACCACGGCGACCGAGATCGCCCGCCAGCTGCGCCAGCGCGACATGACCATCATGCCCATGTCGTTGCGGGCCGTCAGCATACTGTCCCCTGAGGATGCGCCCGCGGGTCGGCGTCCCGAGCTCCTGATGCCCGGCGGCAGCCTCATCCCCGGCGAGATGTCCTTCCGCGGACCGATGACGGAATCGAACATCCGCTCGCTGCGCTTCGACACCGCCGTGGTCACTCCCTGCGCCCTGAACTTCAAGGACGGGCTGTTGGCTCACGATCTTGACGACGCCGCCGTGAAGCGCGCCGGCCTCGAATCCGCCGGCAGGGTGATCGTCGCCTGCGCAGGATCCAAGTGGGATGCCAGCGCCGTCGCCCTCGTGGCATCCCTGGACGCCGTGGATGCCATCGTGACGGACCGGCGGCTCAGTCAGGAAGAACATGCCCAACTCGCGCAACACTCAGTGGAAGCAGTGATCGTATGACCAGCACCGCAACCCAGCCGCAACTGAAGGCCGCCGCCGGGGCCACGTTCCTGGTCTTCGGGATCAACGGACTGGTCTTCGCCAGTTGGGCCGCCCGCATCCCCGCGGTGACGGAAATCCTGCACATTACCTCGGGGCAGATGGGAACACTACTGCTGTGCCTGGCGGTCGGCTCGCTGATCGCCCTGCCCACGGCCGGATTCGTCGTGGGCCGGATCGGCACCGCCAATACGGTCCGCAGTGCAGGGCTGTTTGCCGCGGCGGCCGGTGTCGGCGTGGCGCTGTCCCTGATGGCGGCCTCCGTGCCGGGGACTGCCGCTTCCCTGTTCCTCTTCGGGATCGGCGTCGGGTTGTGGGATGTTTCGCAGAACATCGAAGGCGCTGACGTCGAACACCGGCTTGGGCGCACCATCATGCCGCAGTTCCACGCCGCCTACAGCGGCGGAGCGTTCGTCGGAGCCCTCATCGGCGCCGGACTGTCCACCCTGGGGGTCGGGCTTCCGGAGCACCTGCTGGTCGTCGCCGCGATCGTCGCCGTCCTGACCACCGTGGCCCCGCGCTACTTCCTGCCCCATCAGGCCGACGCCGGGTCCGCCGCCGGAGAAACGGGCCGTGGCAAGGCCGTCTCCGCCTGGCGGGACGGCCGCACGCTCCTGATCGGCGTCGTCGTTCTGGGCGCCACCCTGACCGAAGGCGCCGGCAACGACTGGATTGCCAAGGCTGCGGTCGACGGTCTCGGCGCTGAACAGTCCACGGGCGCGCTCATGTTCGCCGCCTTCGTGCTCGCCATGACGGCCATGCGTTTCTTCGGCGGCCGCGCGATCGACGCCTACGGCCGTGTGGCCGTACTCCGCGCCAGCATGGCCGCAGCGGCTGCGGGCCTCTGCCTCTTCGTGTTCGCCGGCACCATCTGGCTGGCCGCGGCCGGTGCCGTGCTCTGGGGCGTGGGGGCTGCCCTTGCGTTTCCGATCGGGATGTCCGCCGCGGCGGATGACCCCCGGAAGGCGGCCGCACGGGTGTCCGTGGTGTCCACGCTGGGCTACATCGCGTTCCTCGCCGGGCCGCCCCTGCTGGGCTTCCTGGGCGATGCGACGGGGATCAGGACCGCACTGCTGGCGATCGGGATTCCCATTCTCGTGGCCCTGCTGCTCGCCGGCGCCGCGAAGCCGCTGCCCGCCAAGTAGGGAGCCCTGCGAGGCTGATAGCCTGCCGCGGGGCCCTGCCTGCGGCGCTCCGGGTCCGGCAGTATGGTGGTCAGATGCGAACCATGCTGAGGAAAGCTCCCGGCCGCCTGTCGAGCCTCGACCGCAAACTTGTGCGCGCCGTGTCCAAGCTGCCGGGCGGTGGCCACGATGAGTTTTTCCGCGGCTTGTCCGCAGCCGCCAACAAAGGCAAGCTCTGGTTCGGCATCGCCGGAGTCATGGCCCTCGTGCCTGGAAAGACGCGGCGGGCAGCCGTGCACGGGCTCATTGCGCAAGGCGTGGCGTCGGCCGTCACCAACGTGGTGTTCAAGACGCTCCTGCCCCGGAGGCGCCCCCTGCCCGAACACCTGCCGGTCTTCCGCTTCGTCAACCCCCAGCCCACGAGTTCGTCGATGCCGTCGGGCCACTCGGCCTCCGCGGTTGCCTTTGCGCTGGGCGTCGGCATGGTCCGGCCGGGACTCGGAGCGGCGCTGGCCCCTGTCGCGGCCGGGGTGGCCTACTCGCGGGTCCACACGGGGGCCCACTGGCCCTCGGACGTGCTGTTCGGCTCCGCGATCGGCGCCGGGGCGGCCATGGTGACGCGGAAATGGTGGCCTGTCCGGCCGCCGTTCCCGGAGACCCGCCGCAGCGCCCTCCGGGCTCCTGACCTTCCGGAGGGTCATGGCCTCGGCATCGCGATTAACGCCCTCGGCGGCTCCTATGCCGACGAGACCGCAGACGCCCTCCAGAAAATATTCCCCAAAGCGTATATACAGGAAATCGGCCAGGGCGAGGACATCGCGGCGGAAATAGCCGGCGTCGCGACCCGCCCGGGGATTGTGGCCCTCGGCGTCTGGGGCGGTGACGGAACCGTCGGCACCGCGGCGGCCACCGCTGTCGAACATTCGCTCCCGCTGCTGGTGCTTCCCGGCGGAACGCTCAATCACTTCGCCCGCGACGCCGGGACACCCACCCTGGAGGCGGCCGTCCGGGCGGCATCGCGCGGCGAGGCGGCCGTGGCCGACGTCGGCCACGTGAGCGTTGAGCGAGGGCTCCCCGACAGCCCCGAGCACCTCGAACTGAGCATGCTCAACACCGCCAGCATCGGCCTCTACCCGAACCTGGTCCGCCGGCGCGAACAGCTCCAGCCGGCACTCGGCAAACCCCTTGCCGGTGTGGTGGCCATGTTCCGGACCTTCGCGGCCGGCACCCCCACCACGCTGATCGTCAACGGGGTGCGGCACCGGCTGTGGATCCTCTACATCGGCCGCGGCCGCTACTACCCCCGCGACCACGCGCCGCTGGTACGCCCCGTGCTGGCCGACGGAGTCCTGGACCTGCGGATGATCACCGCCGACGAGCCGTTCGCCCGGCTGCGGCTGCTCTGGGCCGTGCTGACCGGCACCGTGGCCACCTCCGGGATCACCCACCTCACCGAAACGGACCGGATCACGGTGGAACCAGGGGACGGGCCCATGGTCCTGGCCGTTGACGGTGAGGTCATGCCCGGCGTGCGGAGCGTGGAGTTCGCGGTCCGCCGCGGCGCGCTGACGTACTATTCGCCGCTCGACTGAATCACGCTCGTGCCGCCCCTGCCCGCGGGCGGCCTTGTCATCCTCCCGGACTACCCTGATTCGCCCCTGAATCATCCCTGAGACCGGCGAAATACGCCCCCGGCGTCGGTAGCGTGGTGTGCAGACGGGCCCGTGACTGCGGCGCCCCGGACAACAGCCCGCTACGTAAAGGAACGCTTCCATGATCGAAGCACGAGGCCTGACCAAGGTTTACGGCGACAAGACCGCCGTCGCCGGCGTCAACTTCACCGTCGAAGCCGGCCGGGTCACCGGCTTCCTGGGCCCGAACGGGGCCGGAAAATCCACCACCATGCGCATGATCATGGGACTGGACCGGCCGACGTCGGGCTCCGTGACCGTCAACGGATCGCCGCTCACCAAGCACGCCGCCCCGCTGCGGGACGTCGGCGCGCTGCTGGACGCCAAAGCCGTCCACACGAGCCGCTCCGCCTACAACCACCTGCTGGCCATGGCCGCGACGCACAGCATCCCCAAGAAGCGCGTCCACGACGTGATCGAGATGACCGGACTGGCCGAAGTGGCCAGGAAAAAGGTCGGCGGCTTCTCGCTCGGCATGGGCCAGCGGCTGGGCATCGCCGCGGCCCTCCTGGGTGACCCGCAGACCGTCATCCTCGACGAGCCCGTCAACGGTCTCGACCCGGAGGGGGTGGTGTGGGTCCGCAACCTGGTGAAGTACCTGGCCTCCGAGGGGCGCACGGTCTTCCTCTCCAGCCACCTCATGAGTGAAATGGCCGTCACGGCGGACCACCTGATCGTGATCGGCCGCGGGAGGATCATCGCCGACGCCCCGATCCAGGAGATCATCACCGGCAAGGGCCAGGGCCGCACGCGGGTCCGGACCGACCAGCCGGACCGGCTCATGCAGCTGCTGGCCGGAACCGGCGTCTCGGTGGAGGTCCAGGAACGCGAGCTCCTGGAAGTCAAGGGGCTGGACCCCCGGCAGATCGCCACCGCCGCGCTGGAACACCAGGTCATGATCTACGAACTCACGCCGCTCCAGGCCAGCCTCGAGGAGGCCTACATGGAACTGACCAAGGATGAGGTCGAATACCACTCGCTGATCACCACGGGCGCCGATCCCGTCGAAGCCGGAGGCAAGTAAGCCATGAGTTCCACTACCGTTGAATCCACGCCCTCGCCCCGCGGTGCCGACGCCGGCCCCCAGCGGTCCGGAGACGGCACCAGTTCCGGGCCCGGACCCAGCTTCCCGCGGGTCCTCAACTCCGAATTCATCAAGTTCCGCACCCTGCTCTCCACCCTGATCCTGCTCGGGTCCACGATTGTGGTGATGGTGGGGTTTGGGGCACTCTCAGCCTGGGGAACGGGGCAGTTCTCCGAGGCCGCGGCGCGGGACCCGCAGGCGGCCGCCAGGATCGCGGCGCAGGGAGGGGACCTCGCCGTCGGCGTCCCCACCTCCGGCATCGCCTTCGCCCAGCTCATCCTCGGCTCCCTCGGCGTGCTGCTGATGAGCTCGGAATTCACCACCGGCATGGCCCGGTCCACGTTCGCGGCCGTGCCCAAGCGCATCCCGGCGTTCGCGGCCAAGCTCGTGGTGGTAGTGCTGACGTCCTTCGTGGTCACGGCCGCGTCCACCTTGGCCGCCGGTTTCGTCTCGGTGCCGATCCTGGACAACTACGGCCTTGGCCTTGACCTGGGCAGCTCGCAGTCGGTCAAGATGCTCATCGTCAACAGCATCTACGTGGCAGCCGTCGCGGCGATCGGCCTGGCCCTGGGAACCCTGATCCGCAACTCGGCGGGCGGCATCATGAGCCTGGTGGGCCTGTTCTTCGTGGCACCCATCGCCTTCCAGCTCATTCCGGGTGACTTCTTCGTGGAGGCCCGCAAGTACCTGCCGGGCAACACGGTGGATCCGCTCACAGCTTTGGACCACGTCCCGGACACCCTGGAAGCCTGGCAGGCCGGCCTGGTCCTGGGCGCCTGGGTTGTTGTTCCCGTGCTCCTCGCCGGCGTCATGCTCAAGAGGCGGGATGTCTAGGCCTGCAGATCCCACAGTCTAGGCTCAGAGCATGATCGATGCTGTGCCCGTGAAGGACGCGTCAGCCGCTCCGGCCGACGCGTCCTTCGCCGAAATCACCGCACGCCGGCGCGGTTGGCTCCGCCGCTACCTGTTGGCCCGTCCGCGGGTCATGGATGTCCTGGTGGTGCTCTGCTACCTGCTCCTGGTCACGCCCACGGCGGTCGAGTCACTCGTTCACGGCGAATGGCAGGTCACCGTGCTGCTCGCGGCGGCCGCTCCCGTCCTGCTTTTCCGGCGCTCCCGCCCGGTGCAGGTAACGGCGGCCGTGGGGGCGCTGGAACTGGCCGTCACGTTCCTGCATCCGTGGGGTTCCAATGTCTCCGCCGGGCTCTGGTTTGCGCTGTACGCGGTGGCGGTGGTCCGCAACCGGCGTTTCGCCCTGGCGGCCCTCGCCGTGACGACGGCCCCGCTCGTGCTCCTGTACTTCATGCTCGCGGTTGGCCCGCTGGATGGGCGGCTCCCGGACATGGCCGTCAGCACGCCGGAGAACTTCCAGCTGATCACGAGCATCGCGGCCGCCATCAGCATCACCCTTTCCAACGTGATCGCCACGGGGATCGGGATCTCGGTGCGGCAACGGCGCGAGCACGAGCACGAGATAGCCGCCTGGGCGGCCCGCGCCCAGCAGCTCGGCTCGGCCACCGAACGCAACCGGATCGCACGCGAAATGCACGACGTCGTGGCGCACTCGCTGACCGTCATGATCAGCCTGTCGGATGGCGCCGCCGTCGTGGTCAAGAAGGATCCGCAGCGCGCCGCCGGCGTTTTGGAGGAACTCTCCCGGACAGGGCGGACCGCGCTGGCCGACATGCGGCGCGTCCTCGGCGTGCTGCGCGACGATTCCGGCGCGGGACATGCTCCGCGGGAACCGCTCGTGGACGGCGGCAGCCTCGCCAAACTGCTTGAAGGCTTCCGCACCGCAGGCCTGCCGCTGCATTACACGCACACCGGTCCGGCGCTGCCCGGCGATGCAGCGTTCCAGCTGACCGTCTACAGGATCGTGCAGGAGTCGCTGACAAATGTGCTGCGCTACGGGCGTGCGCTGAGCCGCGTGGACGTGGGCATCGTCCGGAACGGTTCGCTCGTGACCATTGACGTGGCCGACGACGGCCGCGGAACCGTGGAATTCGGCGGTCCGGGGGCCGGCGCGCACGCCGATTCACGGGAATCGCTCGGCACCGGCCAGGGAATTGCCGGGATGCGGGAGCGGGCCAAGATCTACGCAGGCACGGTGCAGGCGGGGCGCACCGGCAACGGCGGCTGGCGGGTGCACGCTGAACTGAACTGCAATGAAGACACGGCAACTCCACCAGCCGCAACACCAACAGCTCTAATACCAACAGCCGCAACACAAACAAGGGGAAACAGTGGCCGACAAAGAACCCATACGCGTTCTGCTGGTGGATGACCAGCCGCTGCTTCGGATGGGGTTCCGTCTCATCCTCGAGGGCGAAGATGACTTGTGCATCGTCGGCGAGGCGTCCGACGGCGCCGAAGCGGTGCGGCAAGCCCGGGAGCTCGTGCCCGACGTCGTCCTGATGGACGTCCGGATGCCGGTGCTGGACGGGATCGAGGCGACCCGGGCCATTGCGGCCTCGGCGCCCCGCGCCAAGATCATCATCCTGACCACCTTTGACCTCGATGAATACGCCTTTGCCGGGCTGCAGGCCGGGGCCTCGGCGTTCCTGCTCAAGGACGTCGCCCCTGCCGAACTGATCAGTGCCGTGCGGGTCGTGGCCAGCGGCGACGCCGTGGTGGCTCCGCGTGTCACGCAGCGGCTGCTGGAGACCTATGTCCGCGGCGCCGCCCCGGCGGGGGCGGCCCCGTCCGGGGTGGACGGCGGCGGCCCGGCCGGTAATCCGGCGCGTCCCGCCAGGGATCCCCTGCTGGAGGGTCTGACCCCGCGCGAAACCGAGATGCTCGGGGCGATGGCGGAGGGTCTCTCCAACGCCGAAATCGCGCACAGGTACTTCCTGTCCGAGGCCACGGTCAAGACTCACGTGCGCCGGATCCTGACCAAGCTGCACCTCCGCGACCGCGTCCAGGCGGTTGTGTACGCCTACGAGACCGGGCTCGTGGTGCCGAGCAACGCGGATTACTAGCGACTGCTAGCCGAAGCGGACGACTGGCGGAAGCACCCCCTCGGACGGGCGCCTGCCCGACGGCTGGCGGGACAGTCGACCTGGTTACCGGCCGGTAGTTTTGAAGCAGTGGTTTCAGGCACATTACCAAATTGCCCTTGAGGCAACTTTGGTTGCTTCTTACACCTCTTTGTTGGGTCATGGCCCGGTCCGACCCCGCGTCATTTGTAGGACTGCACAAGACGGGCCGTCCGCGAGGCGGTCTAGGGTGAAACGACATTGTGGCCCGCCGCACAGTATGGAACCCATGCATTGCCGGCATAAGAACGGGCCCGGACCCCCCACGAAGGACGGCGCTTCCATGCACGCTGACCAGCAGCTCTCAAAATCACTGAAACCCAGGCATCTATCCATGATCGCCATCGCCGGCGTGATCGGCGCCGGACTGTTTGTCGGTTCGGGCGCCGCGATCCAGCAGGCCGGCCCCGGCATCCTGGTGGCCTACGCCGCGGCGGGACTCGTCGTCATCCTCGTCATGCGCATGCTCGGCGAAATGGCTGCGGCCAACCCGGAAACCGGCTCATTCTCGACCTACGCGGACAAGGCGCTGGGCCGGTGGGCAGGGTTCAGCATCGGCTGGCTCTACGCATGGTTCTGGATCATTGTCCTCGGCATCGAAGCCACGGCGGGGGCGGCCATCATGCACCGCTGGGTACCCGGTATTGACCAGTGGGTTTGGGCGCTTGCCCTGATGGTGCTGCTGACGCTAACCAACCTCGGCTCCGTGAAGTCTTACGGCGAGTTCGAATTCTGGTTCGCGTCCATCAAAGTCGCGGCAATCGTGCTCTTCCTGCTCTTCGGTGTCGCCGCGATCCTGGGCCTCATCCCGGGCGTCCCGGCACCCGGGCTGGACAACCTGATCGGTCACGGCGGGTTTATGCCCAACGGACCCGGCGCCGTCCTGGCCGGCATCCTCGTCGTCGTCTTCTCCTTCTTCGGGGCTGAAATTGCCACCATCGCCGCCGGCGAATCCGAGAACCCGGTCGACGCCGTCAAGAAGGCCGTGAAATCCACCGTCTGGCGCATCCTCGTCTTCTACATCGGATCCATCGCGATCGTGGTCACCCTGCTTCCCTGGAACTCCGCCTCCGTCGCCAAGAGCCCCTACGTTGCAGTCATCGAACTGTTCGGGATCCCCGGAGCCGGCACCATCATGGACATCGTGGTGCTGACCTCGGTACTCTCCTGCCTGAACTCGGGCCTCTACACCGCCAGCCGCATGCTGTTCTCGCTGTCGCGGCGCGGGGACGCGCCCCGGTCCTGGATGCGGATCTCCAAGACCGGCGTGCCCTCCTCCGCCGTGCTGGCCTCCACGGTGGTCGGCTTCGTCACAGTCGGCCTGAACTACATCGCCCCGGACACTGTCTTCCTGTTCCTGGTTAACACCTCCGGCGCCATCGCACTGTTCGTGTGGCTCGTGATCGCCGTCTCCCAGCTGATCCTGCGCCGCCGCATGGGCGCCGCCGTCAAGGACCTCCAGCTGAAGATGTGGCTCTTCCCGTACCTGACCTGGGCGGCCATCGTCAGCATCGTCGCGCTCCTGATCGGCATGGTAATCCTGGAATCCACGCGGGAATCACTGGTCCTCTCGCTGGCACTCGCCGCCGTCGTCGTGGGACTCGGAGTCTTCCGCTACCGCAAGAACGGCGCCAAGGCCACCGTCCCCGGCATAGCCGAGGTCCCGGCCGACAACGCCACGGTGAATCTTGCCGGGACTCCTGCCGGGGAATCATCGGCTCCTGCCGGAGCTGCGACCGAGGAAGCAACAGTGGGCGCCCGCCCGACGTCGTAGGCTCCCCCCGCTCCCGCAGCGGTCCCGGACCACCGGACATGCCCTCCCCCGGCGCCCATCAGTGGACATAATGCCTTCATGTCCATTCCTTGGCGCTAAGGGAGGGCATGTCCGTGTGCACCAACGCGGTCGCCCCAGCGCCCCGCGCAGCTCGGGCTAGACTCGAAACCATGCCAACACCGAGCTCTGCCGCAGACCACATCCAGGACCTCGGCGCCTACGTCAGCGCGTCGCCGTCGAGCTTCCACGCCGTCCACGAGGCCGCGCGCCGGCTGGACGAGGCAGGCTTCACCGGCCTCGACGAGCTGCAGCCCTGGGCGGCACCCGCCGCCACGGCCGGCAAGTTCTACGTGATGCGCGACGGCGCCCTCATCGCCTGGGTGGTGCCCCCGGGCGCCGGACCGACCACGGGATTCAATATCCTCGGCGCCCACACGGATTCGCCGTCGTTCAAACTCAAGCCCAAGCCCACCACGGGCAAGTTCGGCTGGCTGCAGGCCGGCGTCGAGGTCTACGGCGGCCCCCTCCTGAACTCCTGGCTGGACCGCGAACTCCAGCTCGCCGGCCGGCTCGTCATGCGCGACGGCACGCAGCACCTTACGGCCACCGGTCCGCTGCTGCGCTTCCCGCAGCTCGCCATCCACCTGGACCGGGCCGTGAACGAAGGACTGGCCCTGGACAAGCAGCAGCACATGAATCCGGTGTTCGGGCTGGGCGATCCCGCCGCCGAGGACTTGCTTGGCCTCCTCGCGGCGAAGGTCACGGATGCCGCAGTGGATCCGGCGCAGATCGGCGGGTACGACGTCGTCATCGCGGACACCCAGGCCCCCGCGGTGTTCGGCGCGAAACGCGAATTCTTCGCCTCCGGCCGGCTCGATAACCTCTCCGCGACGCACGCCGGGCTCACGGCGCTGATCGCCCACTCCGGCACGCCCCTGCCGGAGGGTGCACCGATCGCCGTGCTGGCAGCTTTCGACCACGAAGAGATCGGCTCCGCATCACGCTCCGGCGCCTGCGGCCCGGTCCTTGAAGACATTCTGGTGCGGATCTCCGACGGGCTCGGGGCTTCGGCGAGCCAGCGGCGGCAGGCCTTTGCGGCGTCGTTCTGTGTCTCCGCGGACGCCGGCCATGCCGTCCACCCGAACTACCCGGAACGGCACGACCCCGCCAACCGGCCGGTCCTGAACGGCGGCCCCTTACTGAAGATCAACGCTAACCAGCGCTATGCCACCGACGCCGCCGGGGCCGCCCTCTGGGCGCGGCTGTGCACCGACGCCGGCATCCCGTACCAGGAATTCGTCTCCAACAACGTGATGCCGTGCGGCTCCACGATCGGCCCCCTGACGGCCACCCGGCTGGGGATCCGGACGGTCGACGTCGGGGTGCCCCTGCTCTCGATGCACTCGGCGCGCGAGCTGTGCGGGGTCGAGGACCCGCACCGGCTGGCCACGGTCACCCGGACGTTCTTCCGCACGCCGGCCTAATAGACGGGCGTAACGGCAGGTCAGTGCGGGGGTGGGCGGCACATGGCGGACCCACATGGATCCTGCGGATACCCACATAGTTGACTCCGATGCTCTGGCCGGGGTTCCGGGGCGGTCCTAGAGTTCAAGGCGTATGGAAGCCCCGCAGGTTGGTGGTCC
>NZ_PYUI01000005.1 GCF_003097355.1 Arthrobacter sp. H-02-3 | reverse complement strand
GGCGACGGCGGGACCTCCCGCCGTCGCCCGCTGGCGAGGAGCGTGAGGGGTCAGAAGTAGCCGGCCATGATCCTGTCGCTTTCCCAGGTGTCGGGATTCGCAGTCCGTTCGGGGGTGATTCGGAGTCTCTCGCCAAAACGGACACGGGAATGGAAAATCCTGCGAATCACAAACAGAGGCGACAATGAGGCATGCAGACTCGTTATGACGGTTCACCTCAGCCTAAGAGGCGATGGTTTCCGACCTGGCTGAAGGTGGTCCTCATCGTGCTCGCAGTCATTTTTGGCATTCCGACAATCCTTCAGGTGACCCACGTTATTTGGACGGCGCCGATGGTTGCGATCGCAGACCGGATGCACCCGGCTCCGGGATGGAACGCGGAGGGGGAGAACATTACGGGCGGACCGTTCTGCATCCGCTACGACGTGGACTGTGACAGCATGTGGCGCAGTTACCGGACGGAACAGAAAGTGACGCCCGCGGACGTGCAGCGCATCAGTGACGAAGCCATGAACGGTGCGAAAGTGAAGGGCGACTGCGAGACGTCTCCGCTGCCGTCAAACGTCACGGGCATGTATGAGGCGTGTTCTGCCTCTGCCGTAATTGACGGTTACGACGTAGAAGTTCGAGTCCTGAAGTTCAGCGAGGACAGCCCGGACAGGAGCATACAGTTCAAGCTCAGCAGCGTTAAGAACAGGCGGTAACGCGAGCGGGGCAGCGTCTCATTGGGCAACGTCCCCGCCCTCGTGCGCCTCATCTCGATCTGCAACGTAAACCTGAGGCCCTACGTCAGATCAAGGGGAGTCCTCGAAGCCGGCAGGCTGGACCACCCCGGGTTTACTCTTCGACAGCCCCGCCCGTTGACACTCCGCTCAGGGTGTCAATGTAATCCAGCGTCTTGGGACTGACATGCCGCACGGCGCCAAGAGCCTCCCGGAGAACGGCTCTGCTGGCGTGGTCACCAAGCGCTCCTCGGAGTTCGGCCACCGTCTCGATTCCCTGGCTCTCGAACACGCGCGTCATGTCCTCTACCTGGGCGAGACGGCCAGGGGACGGCCAGTCGATGACGTCGGAAAGCGTCCCGGTATCGAGGTGCCGCCGGAATCCACTGGTCGTGGCGGCATCCGGCCATGCCTCGATCAGGGCGACAACGCGTGGCCTGACGGTCGCGTGGTAGTTCTGTCGTCGCTGCAAGGCGGCATCGACAATGATGGCCCCGATGTGGTCCCAACTGCGGCTGACTTCGGCGGAGTCGTCTACGCCGTGGGAGTCCAATTGCGCCGGGAGGTTGGCGTCATCATTATCGATAGTCATAAGTGAATACTTCCATGTCGGCGGTGAGCGCGGCTGCGGCGACCGAGGGTCGGAGCATACTTGCGGTTGGAGCGTCCACCCTTCGACGCTGACCTCGCTCCGCGCCCCGTCCGCTCCCGGGGTCGTGAACTATATTCGGACAAGGGAATGGACCGGACTGCATTGCCGGCAAAGGAAGGCGGATTTCTGGATGGCGGAAATGCCGCGGGCCACGGTGGAAGTGAGTAACGCGGTGGTCCAGCGCCTCGTCCGGGACCAGCGGCCCGACCTCGGCGATTGTCCTGTAGCGCGGGTTGCGAACGGCTGGGACAACGCGACCTTCCGGCTCGGTGACCGCTTGGCCGCCCGGCTGCCGCGCCGGGCGGAGGCCGTTCCGCTGATACTGCATGAGCAGCGCTACCTTCCCGACATTGCTCGCCGCTCCCCGGTTGCGGTTCCTGTCCCCGTCCATGCCGGCAGGCCGACGTCGGACTTTCCGTGGCCGTGGAGCATCGTGCGGTGGGTCCCGGGTGCCTCCGCGGCCGACGTCGGCCGGGCAGGTCGCGCGCCGGCGGCTCAAGGCCTGGCCGAATTCCTGCTGTCCCTTCACGTGCCCGCCGAAACCGGCGTCCCGGTGAATCCTTTCCGGGGCGTGCCGCTGGCAGACCGGAACGCTGTGCTGATGGAACGGCTCGGGGACCACGAACGCTACCCGCAGACGGCAGCGCTGAGGGCAGTGTGGGCGCAGGCCTGTGCCGCCAAAGTCTGGGATGGTCCGGCGATGATGCTCCACGGGGACCTCCACCCCGGCAACATCCTGCTGTCGGACGACGGCTCCCTGGCCGGCGTCATCGATTTCGGCGATGTCGGGGCAGGGGACCTGGCTGTCGATCTTGCGGTGGGGTGGCTGATGTTCGACGCCGGCACTCGCCACCGCTTCATGGGCGCCTTTGGCTCCGCAGTAGATGGGGACACCTGGATAAGGGCCCGCGGTTGGGCCCTCATCCTGTCCACCGCCATGCTGAGCAACTCTGACGATAATCCTCGGATGTTCAGGGTAGGAAAGTTCGGGATCAGGCAGATCCTGGATGACGGACTTAGCCTGCAAGTCTGACTCCGGGGATATTGTCAGTGCCTCCTCATATGCTGTGAGTGTGGAAGGCAGAGCAGCTGCGAAGACGTTGGAGGCCATGGAGGCCTCCCTCGCTGCGATGGCTGTATTTGCCAGTCGCGGTGCCGGGAACGTGGCCTCGACCGGCGCTGATCTTCTCCGTGATGAAGCGGACGCGTGCCTGGACGGCATGGCTGAGGTGGGCCGCATGGAGGCCAGGCTTGCCGCGCTGAAAGTGCACTTCGCCGACGGATATGCACGCGCCGCCGCCGCCATGGAGGCCCCATCCGTTTCCCCGCAGGAGCGCACCGCCCAGGAAATGGCGGTGACAGCAGAGGTGGCCTGTGTCCTGACCGTGAGTGAAAGATCCGCGGCGGCGCTCCTGGCCGAGTCAGCCAAATTGACCACCCGGTTGCCCCTCACGCTGTCTGCGCTGCAGGCAGGAAGCATTTCCTGGCAACACGCGCGGGTGATGTGTGATGAAACGTCCGGGCTGGACCCCGCCGCGGCGGCTGCTTTGGAGGCTCATTTCCTGGACCCCGAAGCTGACTTTGCGGCGCGCGGCTGCCCGGCAGGGGAGCTAGTTCCGGGCAGGTTCCGGGCCAAGGCGCGCAGATGGCGTGAGGTGCATCATCCTGTAAGCATCGAAGCGCGCCACCGCAAGGGTGTGGAGGACCGTCGGCTGGAATATATGCCCGATCGGGACGGCATGGCGTGGCTCTCCGCCTATCTGACTGCTGATGTGGCGGTGGGTGTATGGTCCCGTGCCACGGAGGCGGCGCGTGCCCTGCAGGGGCCGAATGAATCCCGGACCCTTACCCAGCTCCGTGCGGACGTCGCCGCTGACTGGCTGCTGGCGGGGGTGGCGGAAGGAACTCCGTCACCCAAGGCGCAGGTCCTGGTGACCGTGCCGGCGCTGTCTCTTTTAGGCGTCGCGTCGGAACCGGCCACGCTGGACGGGTATGGTCCCATTCCTCCGACCATGGCCCGTCGGCTTGTGGGGGATGGGGCCGGATCGTTCCTGCGGGTGCTGACCGATCCGCGCAATGGAGCGCCGCTGGAGATCGGGCGGACCAGTTACCGGGTTCCGAAGGCGATGCGCCAATGGTTGCGGCTTCGGGATGGCCGGTGCCCTTTTCCAGGCTGCAATAACCATTCTCTGGATAACGAAGCGGATCACGTGTTGGCCTGGTCCGAGGGAGGCGGCACCGGCGTCACCAACCTGGGCCAGCCATGCCGGCGGCACCACCGTCTCAGACACATCACAGCATGGAGGCCGGTTGACGCCACCCGGGACCAGCCACCCGGCTGGATCTCACCCGCGGGACGCTCGTATCCCAGCGAACAACAAGACTGGGAACCGCCACACTGGCCGCAGTCCCTCGGGGACGCCGGTGAAGGCCCGGCGTCGGAACCGCCCGACTGGGAATTGGAACCGCCCGATTGGGAAACGGATCCGCCCGATTGGCCGGACGTACTTGCCGGTGCCGTCGGACCCGGCGGCGCCCTCGGACCCGGCGGCGCCCTCGGACCCGGCGAGACCGAGCCGCCATTACCGGTGGATCCCTTTCCCGGCTGGGCACTGTTCATCGCGGCATAGGATCGGCCCTCCATGTTCCGGTGCTCCATGCTCCGATGCCCAGGGGAGCGAGTGCACGCGGCGGGCGTTCTCGTGTGCGACGAGTTGCACGATCTTGCGGGCGTCTGCGTCGGAACAGTCGTCGTCGTCGACCCATCCGCTCAGTACCTTGGTGATTGCGGTGCGCCACAATCTCGCGCCGAGGTAGTGAAGTTCGGCCGGGCCGTAGGCGTCGGAGGAGTAAGGATTTTCGTGAAGGGAGCCAGTCCGAATGAGCGGGCCACCAGATCCCGCGCCGTGCCCCGGTGAAGTTCACGGCAAGGCCCACGTCGATGTTGACGTTTTCGAAGGGCGTGTGCCAGCCAGCCGGCTTCGCGCTCCAATGGATAGCAGTGGAACAGCATGAGGGGATGTCCCGGACTTCGGGGGGCCGCAGAAGATCCAAGACAGGTTAGGTGCCCCGGCGAGGTGGACCGGTGCCGGGTGGCTGTTCAAACCTAAGCACGGCCCCGAAGGATCAGGTTCCTGTCGGCCCCGCCATCACTTCGCCATCACGGTGCGGGCTGCGCGGCCGCTTTCGAACCCGAGGACACCTCGGGCTGCGGGGTCGGTTCGGTCGTGGGGGCGGGGTTCGGGCTCTGGCCGGTTTCGGGGGCGACGTCCGCCGGCATGGTGACGCTTGGTTGGCCGGCTCCCGGCACTGCGGTTCCGGCCGAGCCGCTGTCCGCGCCACTGGGGCTACCGTCCGTGGTCAGGCCATCTTTTTTGTTGGCGCCTTCCTGGACTTGCCCCGGCACTTGCGCGACTTGCCCAGGCACGTCCTTCACGTCCTTGGTGGATGCGTCCGTTTTGTCCGGGACGGTCGGAGTGCCGCTCAATGCCGTGCCCAGCGTCGTCGTGGGCCCGGCCGCACCGCCCTCGATGCTCGACGTCGACGAGACAAGGCTTGAGAGGGGCTTATTGGTTCCGAATTCGACTGCCGTGACACCGACCATCGCGATAACGAATGCGGCAGCACTGACCGCCCCGACCTTGATCCAGGTCTTGGGGGTGAACTGCCTCCTCAGCCGTTTGGCTCGAGGTCTCTCGGCCGGAGCGCTGGCGGCCAGCACGTCGCCGTCGTCAGCGGGCAGTCCCCCCACGCGTCGCTGGGGCATTTTCCTCAATGCCACGGCGGCGGCCGAGCTGAGTGTTCGGGCATAGAGAGCGGCGCCCACCGTGGCAACGATAGAGCCGAGTGCGGCGCCGATAAGGGTCCCGGCGACGCCGAGGAAGGACCCCACGAAGGCAGAGGTCACCGCGGCCAACGCCGAGCCAATAGTCTGGGTGCCGCTTAGCCCGAGGAGCTGTTTCGGCTTGTCTTCATTAGCGGAGTCTGCAGGCATCTTCAAACACATTTCAGTCAGGTAATGTTACGAACAGATAACTTTACCTGTCTGCGGCTCACTCCCGGCTGCGGCCGTATTTATTTGTGACGCTTCTCACGGACAAGAGGAGGGTCAAGGTTCTTGCCACTGCGGCCTCCGGGCCGGCGCTAGTCCAGGGGCAGCGTTATGGTCACACATGTTCCTGCGGCGGCGGACGAATCGATCATCACCTCTCCGCCAGCAAGGTCCACCGCCAGGCGCATAAGGCGCAGTCCCATGCCGGTGTGCCGGCCAATCATGGCTGCCGGTGCGTCGAAACCACCGCCGTTGTCGGTCACTTTGAGCTGAACGCCGTGGGTCATGCCGTGGGAGACGCAGCTGAGCCGGACCGTGACAACTGATGCCTGAGCGAACTTATAGACATTGCTGAGGAGCTCCTGCGCCGCCCGGTACAGAAGAGTTGCGGACTGTCGGTCCACTTCCATCCGGTGGCGCGGAGTCTCCAGATGCACCACGATGCCGCGTTTGCGGAGGGGGAGGGTCAGACGGTCAATTGCGCCGGTCAGTCCAAGGGCATGGAAATCGACCGGGTGTGTATCGGTGAGGACGCCACGTACGGCGACGACTTCATCGCTTTGTAGTGATTTCATATTCTTACTGTGCGCCTGTGCCGTTGGCATTTTCCGGTGACGCGCCGAGGGCAGAGGCAGGATGTCCCGCCGTCGTCTGCTTGGCAGCAGAGGTAACCCGGCCCGCGGTGTCTACGTGCCAGCGGGTTGGAATAACTCGACCACATTTCCGGACGGGTCCTCCAGCAGGATCTGCTGACCGCCTGGGCCTTTGACGATGTCGCTTCGGAACGTGAGGCCAGCCGCACGGAGTGTTGCAAACTACCGCTAGAACTCAAAGTCCCGCCGTCGTTCGCTTGATCACCGCCGCTTTCTCGACGTCTGCGAGCTTCTTGAGCGGTCCGGGCGGGAGCGTTATGAGGGGCGTCGGGGACTAATTCGGTGAAGGGTGCGGTTATGCAGTCGGGGCCGGAACCGGTTCTGCGCGCAAAGCGCCCTGCACGCGGATGGGAACGAGATCACATGACGACATCGACTGCCGACGGAGTCGGCTTCCGCTCCAAACGCGGACCTGTCCTCATTGCCCTGATGCTCTCCACGGGTCTGGTGGCGATCGATGCGACCGTGGTGGCGACGGCCGTGCCGTCGATCGTGCAAGACATCGGCGGGTTCGCGTCGTTCCCGTGGCTCTTCTCCGCCTACCTGCTGGCGCAGGCCGTGTCAGTACCTGTCTACGCGAAGCTCTCCGACACCATCGGCCGCAAGCCGATCATGCTCATCGGAATTGGCCTGTTCCTGCTCGGCTCGATCCTGTGCGGCGTTGCCTGGAGCATGCCGGTCCTCATCGCCTTCCGCGTGGTGCAGGGCCTCGGTGCCGGAGCGGTCCAGCCGATGGCCATCACCATCGCCGGCGATATCTACACGCTGGCAGAGCGGGCAAAAGTGCAAGGCTACCTTGCGAGCGTGTGGGCAGTTTCCTCGGTGGTTGGCCCGACGCTCGGCGGAGTGTTTGCCGCGCTGGGCATCTGGCGGGGCATCTTCCTCGTGAACATCCCGCTGTGCCTGGTGGCAGGGTGGATGCTGGTCCGGTCGTTCCACGAGAACATTGAGAGCGTGAAGCACCGGGTCGACTATCTGGGGGCGGGGCTGCTCACCGTTTCTCTCACCCTGCTCATTCTCGGGGCCCTCGAGGGCGGCCAGGCCTGGGCCTGGGATTCCGCCATCAGCATTGCAGTGTTCGCGGGTGGCGCCCTCTTGTTCGCCGCGTTCCTCCTGGTTGAACGGAGGGCGGCGGAGCCGGTCCTGCCGCCGTGGGTGGTGTCCCGGCGGCTGCTGGCGACGACGGCGATGATCGCCTTCGGCGTCGGAGCGGTCATGCTTGGCCTCACCTCTTACGTTCCCACGTTCCTCGAAGGAGCACTCTCCACCTCCCCGATCCTGGCCGGGCTCGCCCTCGCAGCGCTGACGATCGGCTGGCCGATCAGTGCGTCCCAATCGGGACGCCTGTATCTTCGGATCGGGTTCCGGAACACGGCCCTGATCGGCATCACGGTCACCGTCATCGGCACAGCAGTCCTTGCCCTCACCGCCTCCGTCCCCAGCGTTGCGCTGGTCGCGGGCAGTTGCTTCATCGTCGGGCTGGGTCTCGGGCTCGTCGCGACCCCGACACTGATCGCCGCCCAATCGAGCGTCGAATGGAACGAACGCGGTGTGGTCACCGGCACCAACCTGTTCGCGCGGTCGATCGGCAGCTCCATCGGCGTCGCCGTTTTCGGGGCGATAGCGAACGCTGTCTACGCCGGCACTCTGCACGGCGAGACGGACCCCCAAACAGTCGTCGCGGCCTCCTCCGCCGTCTTCCTGGCCGTCTTGATCGCCGCCGTGCTTACCGTCGTCGCCGTCATCGGCATGCCCGCCACAAAACCCGTCAAGCAGGTCCACGCCGCCGCGCGAGAGTAATCGCGAGAGTAATTCAGAGCCAGATGAGCCCTTGACGGGGCGGGAGAGCCCGCCGCCGGTCCCGCTGGTCACATAGTTGCAGCCCGGCAGCCACCGTCATTGCCGCTGCCCGTACCGGATCGAACGGAAGCGGAGTAATGTGCGGATTCTCAGCGAAGAGCGGGCTCCGTCCCGTTCCCTGACGCACTTCAGGAGGTCCGGAGATGTACGACACCGGCGATGCACGGGGTGATGTCCTCGTCGATGCGCCATGGCTTCAGGAGCATCTGCACGATCCAGGGCTTCGCCTGATTGAGATCGACGTGAATGCGACGGCTTATGACCGCGGGCACGTTGAGGGTGCTGTGCTGTGGAACGTCTACCGGGACCTGAAGGACGGCAACTACCAGCTCGTCGATACGGCCGCTGTCCAAAAGCTGATCGCCGGTTCCGGGATTGCCCCGGACTCAACCGTGGTCTTCTATGGCTATGGACCGGCAATGGGCTTCTGGCTCATGAAGCTCTACGGCCATACCGATGTTCGCGTTCTCGACTGCTCTCGAGACACGTGGCAAGAGGCCGGACGTCCGTGGACCACGGAGGTGCCCGCACCGGCTACGACCGACTATCGCCTGCCCGACCAGGATGAACGGCTCCGCGCCGACCGGACGCGGGTGCAGAGCGCGATTGATGACCCCTCGGTCACGATTCTGGATGTGCGCAGTGATCTTGAATTCCGGGGCGAGCGGTTCTGGCCGTCGGGTGGACTCGAACCAGGAGGTCGCGCCGGCCACATTCCCTCGGCCGTTCACTTGTCGATCGACGCCTTGCGCGACGACGGCGGGGCGTTCCGAAACGTCGAAGAATTGCAGGAGATATTTGCGCCGATCGACACCGCGGGCGCTCGCGAGGTGATCCCGTACTGCACTATCGGTATCCGAGCCTGCACGGCGTGGTTCGCGCTGACCTATCTGCTGGGTCGTGAAGAAGTCCGGGTCTACGAAGGTTCCTGGGCTGAATGGGGACGGATGCCCGAGTCACCGGTGGAAACCTCGTGATGCGGGCCTTGAAACTTCTGAACCCCTGATTCTTGGTCGACATCTCTCTGCGCCGCGCGCCGAGGGCAATCAGGCGCTCGAGTTCTTCTGCCGTGGATACGCCATCAGCCCGGAGTTCTCTCAGCACTGGCCCGAATGCTCCTCCCCTTTCACCGCCGAACGGAAGTATCGTGTGGCCAGTGGCCACTAGTTTCTGGCTCAAAGAATGAATCCTCTGGCTTTTAGGTTGAGATCTCAGCCAAATGGAGAGAAGCGCGTGATTGCCGTGGATATGGTGACTGGCATGGAACCAGTTCTGAAATATGTCCGGCGTTGGGGCGCCCTCGTGGCGGCCGTGATCTTCTTCTCCCTGTGGTGTGTGGCCGAGGCCGGCCGAATGGGCCCGGCCGGTGGGTACGGGGTGAGCAACACGGGTCTGGACAGCTGGCCTGGAACTTGGCCCCTGGTGCTGATGACCTTGGCCATTGCGACAGCTTCCTGGAAGCCGCTGGTGTCCCTCGGGTTCACGGTTGCACTCCTTGCCGGACAGCTAAGTCATGCACTGCCGCCGATGGCTTCCAATCACTGGGCCATCTATCTGGGCTCCTTTGTCGCTCTTGGCTTCATCTTGTGGACCGCACCGCGGCGGCTGCGCTATATCGCTGCGGGCGCCAACGTGGTCGCTGCTGCCATCATGGCGTTCCTGATGCTCTCGTGGAGGTACGGCAACGGCGTAGGCTGGTACCCTCCTGCGTACGCCGGCGACCGCTGGATGCTTCAGGACTACGGCTGGCAGCTATTTGCACTCCTCCTGTTGATAGCCGGATCCTGCGCCGCCGTCGGACTTCTGTTGGCGCTGTACCAGGAACGGGGCAGCCTGTTCCGGGCACGGGAGCTGGCGCAGAGCAGCCTGAAGGAAACCGAGATCGACCTGATTGTGGAGCAGGAACGGACGCGCATCGCCCGGGACCTGCACGACGTCCTCGCCCATTCCCTGGCAGTCATCGCCGCCCAAGCCGACGGAACCCGATACCTGAGCAAGGACCAGCCCAAAGCTGTCCTCAACGCCCTGGACACCATCGCCCGGTCAGCCCGCAGCGCACTGGTGGACGCCCAACGCGTCATCGAGGGAGTCCGTGATGACGGCATGGTGACGCCCCAGCCGCGACTTAGCGACATTCCGGCTCTCATCGAAGGGATGCAGCGCGGCAGTTTGAAGGTCCACCGCAGCGAGTCCGGGACATCCGTGGAACTTTCAACTGGCCAGCAGATGGCGGTCTACCGGATCGTCCAGGAATGCCTGACCAATGCGCTTAAACATGGCGGGCGCGGCACGGACGTGCGGCTCCACTTTGACTGGAGCGGCCCGGGCCTGACCCTGCACGTGGCCTCGGCGCTAGACCCCGGCCAAGCAGGCGCCGGCGATCCGTCCTCCTCCCGGGTCGGGCGGGGACTTCCCGGCATGCGCGAACGCGCCCATCTGGCCGGCGGCTGGCTCACGGCCGGCCCGGACGGCGAACACTTCCGTGTGACGGTCTTCGTCCCATACGGAACCCGGGAAGCGAGAGAAGCGGACGATACAGCCTGCGCTGAAGCCGGGGGCTCCCTCACGGAAATCGCGGATGCGGAAGCCCAGCCGCTGCTCGCCGCAATCGGACTGCAGCAAGCAGCGATTGCCCGGGAAGTGCACGACCGTGGCTGATGCCGGGGCGCTCATCGCCGTCGCCCTGGTGGATGACCAGCCTCTGTTCCGTGCAGGAATCCGCATGCTCATAGAGAGCCAGGAGGACATGGAACTCTCCGGAGAGGCGAACGATGGGGAACAGGCGGTAGCCCTGGCAAGCGAACGTCGTCCGGACGTCATGCTGATGGACCTGCGTATGCCGGTCATGGATGGCGTCGAGGCGACCCGGCGGATTGTGCAGCGCGCCGATGCTGCGGGCACCGACAAGCCAAGAATCATCGCCCTGACCACCTTCAACCGGGATCAGGCCGTGGTCCAGGCGGTGCAGGCCGGAGCCAGCGGATATCTCCTCAAGAGCGCGGAACCGGAGTTCCTCCTGGCAGCCATCCGCACTGTTCACTCCGGGTATTCGGTCATCGCGCCAGGATCCATCCACTCTCTGTTTGAACATGCGGCCCGCAGTACTCCCGCGGCGGGCCCGGACCTGTCGGTCCTCAACGTCCTGTCCGCGCGGGAGCGGGACGTCTTCCTGCTCGCGGCCAAAGGCCTCAGCAATGGCGAAATGGCGGAGAGCCTGTTCGTCTCCGAAGCAACCATCAAAACCCACCTGCGCAGCGTGCTGGACAAACTGGAGCTCCGAACCCGGCTGCAGCTGGTCGCCTTCGCCCACGAACGCCGTCTGCTGGGCACCTGAACGGGCAATTCGGCCCGGTGAAACCTAGCGGCTGCTCACCTGACCGAACAGCCTCGCGATTGGCGCGATGATGAGCGGTCGGGCGGCGTACCACCCGGCCGCGGTTATGGCGATTGCGGCCGCGAAGAGCCAAAACCCGACCCAGTTCACCACGTCGGTGCCGCCGAACATGTGGTTCAGATTGCGCAGCGCACCCGTCGCGAACACCAGGAACACGTGGATGAGAATGAACAGCACGAAGAACAGCATCGTCGGGAAGTGAATGGCGCGCGCAACTTCCACCGGGTAGATCTTGTTCAGCCTCTTCGCGTCCTTCGGCCAGAACTCGCTCATGCGCACACCCGTGATCGCCGCGAGCGGGGCCGCGATGAACACCACGATGAAATACATGATCTGCTGCAGGCTGTTGTAGTTCACCCAGCCGCTCTCAACGGGCCAGTCCAGTGTCATGTACTGCAGCAGCGCGGAGAGCGCGTTCGGGACCGCTTCCCAGCTGGTCGGCACGATTCGCATCCAGCGTCCCGAGGCAAACAGCAGCACCACAAAGATGAGTCCGTTGGCCAGCCACAAGATGTCGAGCGACTGGTGCAGCCACAGGTTGATGCTGATCTTCTTGCCACCGCGCTTCGGCGTCCAGAATGCTGGCGGTTTCTGCTGAGTGCGCACCTGATAGCCGGAACGAATGATGAGCACCATCAGGAAGATGTTCAGGAAGTGCGCCCACTGCGCCCACCAGGGGAAGCCGGGCTCCACCGTGTCGGGCAGGAGATATGCGCCCGGGTACCTCTTGAGGAACTCCGGCACGCCCGGCAGCGTCGTCACGCCGCGCGCGGCGAGCACAAGAATCCCTGCGGCGGCCACGGCGCCGACCGCGAGGAGCACGACGAGCTTGATCCACTGCCCGCGGGTACGCGAACCGTAGAGCCTTGCCTCGGGTTTTGGTCTCACCGGCTTTTCAGCGGCGACGACGGGCTGTGCCGCCGGGGCGACGACGGGCCGTGCCGCCGCTTCCGGCGGGGTTGTGGCCGCGGGCGCACTCGCCGTTGCCGAGGGCTCCGCCTCGGCAACGGCCTCCACCACCCTGGCGGCCGGGGCCGGGGCCGGGGCCTGGGCAACGTGTCCGGAATCTGCCTGCGCCGCAGGGGCGGCAGCGACCGCCGGAGCGAGTCCAGCCGGCGGCCACGGTTCGCCACCGGGGACGCGGGGAAGCCCGCGACGCAGCGAAGTGGTTCCCAGCGTCACTGCCGCGGGTGCGGCGGGTGCGGTGGCCGGAACAGCTGGAAGCGCCGTCGACGTCGGCGCCGTCGCTATTGCAGCCGCCGTCGCCGCCTCTGCCGCTATTGCAGCCGCAGCCGCAGCAACATCTGTGACCGGCGCGGGCGTGGCGCCTGCGGCGGGAGCCCCGGACCGAGCCCCCGCTGACACCGGAGCCTCGCCCGCGGGCGGCCACGGCTCGCCGCCCGGCACGCGCGGCAGGCCGCGGCGAAGCGGCCGCGCCACAGCGGCGCCGGAGTTCGCGGCCGGGACCGGAGTGGACACCGCCGTCGCACCCGGTGCCGTTTCCCGGGCAGCGGCAGCAGCGGGGGCGGAGGGCGCGGCGGTGACCGATCCCTCCCCGGAAACAGGCGCGGACAGGGCTGCCGCTCCTGCCGTCACAATGCGTGAAGGCGCCTGGCCGGCTGCAGGCCAGGGCTCACCACCTTCGACGCGCGGCAGGCCCCGCCGAACAGACCGAGAAAAAGTTGCCATGACTACTTCTTCCGAGCCTCAAGCGCGCTGATGAGCTGCGGCACGACCTTGAAGAGGTCGCCGACCACACCAAAGTCGGCGATCTCGAAGATCGGCGCGTCTGAATCCTTGTTGATGGCGACGATCGTCTTCGCGGTCTGCATGCCGGCCCGGTGCTGAATCGCGCCGGAAATGCCCAGCGCGATATACAACTGCGATGACACCGAAACCCCGGTCTGGCCGACCTGCTGCGACTGCGGGATGTAGCCCGCATCCACTGCGGCACGCGAAGCACCAACGGCAGCACCGAGCGCATCGGCGAGCTGTTCGACCAGTGCGAACTGTTCCTTCGACCCGAGGCCGCGACCACCCGCGACAACCTTCGCGGCACCACGCAGCTCCGGCCGCGAGGTGGCGGCAACCGCCTCCTCGAACGAGTCGATCCGCGCGCCCGGCTTCTCGGAGCGCGTCACGGCCAAGGCCTCCGAGGCTTCCGGCTGAGCCGCAGCCCGCGCATCGATGGAGCCCTGGCGAACCGTGATTACCGGCGCCCCGAACGTGGACGTCGACGTTACGTTGTAGGCACCGCCGTAGACGGAGTGGTGGGCGACGACGCCCTCGTTGTCACGGGACACACCGACCGCATCGGCGGAAACCGCTGCACGCGTGCGGGCAGCATAACGGCCGGCGAGGTCGCGCCCGTTCAGAGAATGCGAAATCAGGATCGCGTCCGGCTGCACCTGCTCCGCGGCGGCGGCAAGGGCGTCAACGCCCGGCAGCCCGAGCACGGAAGGATCCGGGGTCTCGGCGATCAGTACGTGCGTGGCACCCAGGACGGCGGCCTCCGCGGCGGCGGCGCTGCCGGCGCCGGGTGCGGCAAGAACCAAGGCGATGGGCGTGCCGACCGCAGCGGCAGCGCCGAACAGCCCGGGTGCTGCCTTCTCGAGTTCACCGGTCGCCTGGGTTTCGACGACGACGAGGATAGCGTCAGGAGGGAATTCAGTCATGTCGTTTCTCCCTAAGCCAGTCGGTTTTCGACAAGGAAGTCAGCGAGCTTCTCGCCGGCGTCACCCTCGTCAATGATCTTTACGCCCGCCGCGTGCGGGGGCTTCTCTGCAATGGTCAGCATGATCGAACGCGCCGCCTCCGGGTTGTCGGCCGTGATCCCGAGGTCTGCGAGGGTAAGCACCTCAAGGGGTTTCTTCTTCGCGGCCATGATTCCTTTGAAGTTCGGGAAGCGCGCCCCGGGAAGCGCCTCGGTAATGGAAATCACCGCGGGCAGGTCCGCTGACACCTTCTGCACGCCGGATTCAACGGGCCTGGTGCCGGACACCGCGCCGTCGCTGATTTCCACGGAGCTGAGGCCGGTAGCGTGCGGCACGTCGAGCAATTCTGCGAGCATCGCGGGAATCATCCCGCCGGATCCGTCGGTGGAGACGTTGCCGGTGATCACGAGGTCAAACCCGGCGCGACGGATCGCTGCTGCGAGAGTTTCGGCGGTAAGTCCCAGATCCGCACCCCGGAGCGCCTCGTCAGAGACGTGGATAGCGCTCCCCGCGCCCATCGCAAGCCCCTTGCGGATCGTTGCCGTCGCACCCTCGGGAGCGAGGGAGAGGACTGCGACCTCGGTGCCCTCGTGCGCGTCGGCGTACGTCAGCGCCAGCTCCAAGGCCCGCTCACCAATCTCATCAATGACTGCCTCGCTGGCTTCCCGATCGGCGAGGCCTGTTTCCAGGTTCAGCTTTCGGTCCCCGTAGGTATCGGGGACCTCCTTTACTAGAACGACAATCTTCATCGATGGCTCTTCCTGTGGCGGGCTTGTCTCTACAGAGGAGACGGGTCGGATCTCCATCGAGTCTACGAAAGCTGGGCCCCTCCTGACTGATCGGGCCCGTGTCGTGACTCGAAGGTCTCAGGAAGGCGACCCCCGCCGTCGTAGTACATGGAAATACAGCGCACTGCATACTGCCCCGCCCGTAGTCTGTTTAGATGCCTCGTTTTGCGCTTGATATTGAGTCCGTCCCCCGCCCCGTCCGTTCGCAGGAGCTGCTGGATGCAGTGAACCACCGGGTCGTCATTGCCGATGGGGCGATGGGCACCATGCTGCAGGGGCGTGAGCTGTCGCTCGAGGACGACTTCCTGGGCCTTGAAGGCTGCAACGAGATCCTCAATGCCACGCGTCCGGATGTCCTCGCGGACATTCATGACGCGTACTTCGCCGTGGGTATCGATGCGGTCGAAACCAACACCTTCGGCGCGAACTGGTCCAACCTCTCCGACTACGGCATCGACGACCGGATCGAAGAGCTCGCCCGGAAGGGCGCGGAGATCGCTCGGGACCGTGCCGAAGCGGCAGAAAAAACAGACGGGCGGATGCGGTGGGTCCTGGGCTCGATGGGGCCGGGCACTAAGCTCCCCAGCCTCGGCCACACCAGCTACGACTACCTCAAACAGACCTTCGCGCTGCAGGCCGAGGGCCTCATCGACGGGGGAGCGGACGCCTTCCTCATCGAGACCAGCCAGGACCTCCTGCAGACCAAAGCCGCGGTCAACGGCTGCAAGCAGGCGATCGTCACCCGCGGCATCCGGCTCCCGATCTTCGTCGAGGTGACCGTCGAAACCACCGGAACCATGTTGATGGGCTCCGAGATCGGCGCCGCGCTTACCGCCCTCGAGCCGCTCGGCGTCGACGCCATCGGCCTCAACTGCGCCACCGGGCCGGATGAGATGAGCGAGCACCTGCGCCACCTCTCCAAGCAGTCCACCGTAGCCATCGCCTGCATGCCCAACGCCGGCCTGCCCGTCCTTGGTGCCAACGGTGCGCACTACCCGCTCTCACCCACCGAACTCGCCACGGCGCACGAGCAGTTCGTGCGCGAATTCGGCCTGGGCCTCGTGGGCGGATGTTGCGGTACGACGCCGGAGCACATGGCCGCCGTCGTCGAGCGTCTTGCGCCCTTGCGCGCCAGCGTCGCTGTCACCAGCGGCGGGAGGGGCGCCGACGGCAGCCGCGTTCCCACCGAGCGTGAAGCCGGCATCGCCTCCCTCTACCATCATGTGAATTTCGACCAGGAGTCTGCGTACCTCGCGATTGGCGAGCGCACCAACGCGAACGGTTCGAAGGCGTTCCGCCAGGCGATGCTCGACGAGCGTTGGGACGATTGCGTCGATATCGCCCGCGAGCAGGTCCGCGTCGGCGCCCACCTGCTCGATGTGTGCATTGACTACGTGGGGCGCGATGGCGTGGCCGACATCAAGGAGGTCGTCTCACGTTTCGCGTCGGCCTCCACCCTCCCGTTGGTCATCGACTCCACCGAACCACCCGTCCTGCAGGCCGGGCTCGAACTTATCGGCGGACGCCCGGTGGTCAACTCCGTCAACTACGAGGACGGCGACGGCCCGGACAGCCGCTTCGCGCGCATCATGCCGCTCGTGAAGGAACACGGCACCGCCGTGATCGCCCTGACCATCGACGAGCACGGCCAGGCACGCACCACCGAAGGCAAGGTGGCCATCGCCTCGCGCCTCGTCGACGCCCTGGTGGGCGAATGGGGCATGCGCGTCGAGGACATCATCGTCGACTGCCTGACCTTCCCTATCGCCACCGGCCAGGAAGAAACCCGCCGGGACGGCATCGAAACGATCGAGGCCATCCGCCAGATCACCACGAAATACCCCGGCATCCAGACCACTCTCGGCGTCTCCAACGTGTCCTTTGGCCTGAACCCGGCAGCGCGCATGGCCCTGAACTCGGTGTTCCTGCACGAGGCCGTGCAGGCGGGCCTGACGAGCGGCATCATTGACGCCGCCAAGATTGTGCCGCTCGCGTCGCTGCCGGAAGAGCAGCGCAAGGTGGCGCTGGACCTCATCTGGGACCGCCGCGAATACGACGCCGACGGCAATGTCACGTACGACCCCCTGAACAGCATGCTGGACCTGTTCGCCGGCGTCGACACCGCAGCGCTCAAGGACCAGCGCGCCGCTGAACTCGCCGCGCTGCCCACCGGCGAACGCCTGCAGCGGCGCATCATCGACGGCGAAGGCAAGGGCCTCGAAGAGGACCTCGACCTGGCGCGCAGCGAAGGCATGACCCCGCTGGGCATCATCAACGACCAGCTGCTCGAGGGCATGAAGGTTGTGGGTGAGCGCTTCGGCGCCGGCGAGATGCAGCTGCCCTTCGTGCTGCAGTCCGCCGAGGTGATGAAGAATGCGGTTGCCCTGCTCGAGCCGCACATGGAGAAGTCCGATTCCTCCGGCAAGGGCACCATGGTGATCGCCACCGTGCGGGGCGACGTGCACGACATCGGCAAGAACCTGGTGGACATCATCCTCACCAACAACGGCTACAAAGTGATCAACATCGGCATCAAGCAGGGGATCGCCGAGATCATGGCCGCAGCCGAGGAGCACAACGCCGACGTGATCGGCATGTCCGGCCTGCTGGTGAAGTCCACCGTGGTGATGAAGGAAAACCTCGCCGAGCTGCAGTCCCGGGGGCTCGCGAAGAAATGGCCAATCATCCTCGGCGGCGCAGCCCTGACCCGCGCCTACGTGGAGCAGGACCTCGCGGAGCAGTTTGAAGGAACCGTCCGGTACGCCAAGGACGCCTTTGAGGGCCTGGCACTCATGGAGCCCCTGGTGCAGGTGGCCCGCGGCGCCGACCCGGCCGCCGTCGGCCTTCCGCCGCTGAAGAAGCGGATCCATAAAGGCGGCCCGAAGTTCACGGTGACCGAGCCGGAGGCGATGCCCGGCCGGTCCGACGTCGCCTCGGACAATCACGTGCCTTCGCCGCCGTTCTGGGGCACGCGCATTGTGCGCGGCGTCGCACTCCACGACTACGCTACCTTCCTCGACGAACGCGCCACCTTCATGGGGCAGTGGGGGCTCAAGCCCGGCCGCGGCGAGGACGGCGCCTCCTATGAGGAACTGGTGGAACGCGAGGGCCGGCCGCGCCTGCGGTACTGGCTGGACCGCATCCTCGGCGAGGGAATGCTTGACGCGTCCGTCGCGTACGGCTATTTCCCGGTGGTCTCCGAGGGGGAACAGGTGGTGGTGCTGCACCACGGGGAGGACCGCGACGGCGTCCTCGGCACCGCGGGACTGCTCGCCCCCGACGGCGGCTCAGGCGGCCCGATCGGCACCGAGCGGCTGCGCTTCGACTTCCCGCGCCAGCGCCGCGACCGGCACCTGTGCCTCGCCGACTTCGTCCGCTCGCGCGAATCGGGACAGGTGGACGTGCTGCCTGTGCAGCTGGTCACCGCCGGCTCGAAGATCGATGAGGTGACTTCCGAGCTGTTCAAGGGGAACCACTACCGCGACTACTACGAACTTAACGGCCTGGTTATGCAGCTTACCGAGGCGCTCGCGGAATTCTGGCATGCACGTATCCGCTCGGAGCTGGGCTTCGCTTCCGAGGAGCCGAAGGACAAGGCAGGGCTGTTCAAGCTCGACTACCGCGGTGCGCGGTTCTCGCTCGGCTACCCAGCGTGCCCGGACATGGAGGACCGCCGCAAGGTAACGGAACTGCTGCGTCCAGAGCGGATGGGCGTGGTCCTGAGCGATGAACTGATGCTGCACCCCGAACAGTCCACCGACGCGTTCGTGTTCCACCACCCGGAGGCGAAGTACTTCAAGGTGTGAGTTGAAGCCGGTCCCCGGCCTGGCTGGATTGGGCCGGCGCGGCCTGCCCGCCCGCGCTCGAGACCGGCTTCACCCGCCGGAGTGCGGCGAGAATGGCCCGCCCCACCAGGGTGATTCCGATGATCGTCGTGATGGCACGCAAGGTGTCCCATCCGGCGGTCGAGGTCAGGAGCGTGTAGAGCAGGAAGCTGCTGAGGTTGGTGGCCAGCGGCGCGCCAGGCACGTAGGAAATGCCGGTGCCGGCACCCACCGCGAAGGGCCAGAACCACAGATTGGTCAGCAGACCGAACGCGTAGGACGCCAGGGCCCCGTAGCCGCACAGCATCCATAGTTCGGCTTTGCCCCGCACCCTGCGGGGGAGCAGGCCTGCCCCGGCGCCCACCCATGCGCAGGCGAAGATCTGGAACGGTGACCAGGGCCCGATGCCACCCCACAGGACACTCGACACGGCGATGGTGGCGGCGCCGAGGAGCAGACCGAAACGGGCACCGAAGGCTCGGCCGGCCAGAATCAGCAGGATAAAGACCGCCTCCACACCGCCGACGCCGGTGCTCGCCACCCGCACCGCCGAGCCAATGGCGGCCAGCACGCCGAGCAACGCCACCGTGTGCGCGGAGCGGACCGAGCCGTCGAGCGACACCGCGACGGCGACCGCGGCGAGCGGCGCGATGGCCAGCGCCGCGTAGGGGAGGGCCGCGGCGGCATCCTCCGGGAGGGCTGCCGCGAGCAACGGCCAGCAGAACGCTGCCAGGGCCAGAAGGTTTGCGGCCGCGAGAACTGCGAACTCCACGCCCCGCGGCATCCGGATGTGGCGCGCTTTTGCTGCCGCACCCGGATTGTCCGGCCGTCGGTCGATGAACCGCGGCGCTGCGGTGCGTGGTGCTGTCATGCTTTGTGCTGTGACGGCACTGGCCGGGGCGGCTTCTGCCAGGGATGAGGGGGCGACGCCGTCGCGCATCGGGAGGATCCGGGCGCCGAGGCCGCGGGCAAAGTCGAGGTCGTGGGTGGCGATCAGGACCGCCGCGCCGTCGTCCGCGGCGGCCCGCAGCGCCGCCGCGACCGCTGTGCGTGCCTCGTAATCGAGCCCGCGGGTCGGCTCGTCGATCAGGAGTACCTGCGGGTCGTCCGTGATCTGCAGCGCGATGGCAAGGATCCTGCGCTCCCCGGCAGAGAGGTCCCGCGGATGCTCGTGTCCAATGGGCATACGGACGTCTCCCCGCAGGCGTGCAAGGCGCGATTCCGCAGACCCCGGCGGAAGCTGGTCACTACCCGGGCGGCGCCGGTTTGAACGACGCGAGGCACGTTCCCGCCGTCGCTCCGCTGCTCTGAGCTCTGCCGCGACGGTGTCCCGCGTGAAGAGGTCGTCGGAGGCGTCCGGCACGAGGGCCACGCGGCCGCCGCCGACTGTGATTTCACCGGGCATGCCTTCCCCCAGGGCGAGCGCCACAAGGAGGGACGACTTCCCGGCCCCGTTCGGCCCCACCAGAGCGACCACTTCCCCGCGGTGCAGTGCCAGGGATGCGTCGCGCACGAGCGGCTTGCCCTCGCGGTGCACCGCGAGGTTTGTCGCAGTAAGTACGGGTGCGTGCTCCGTTGCCGGAACGGGCATTGGGTAGGCAGCAGCCGGGGCCGAAGCGGACGGCGCGACACCGGGCACCAACGTGCCGTCGTAAATGGTCCACCACGAGTCGGCAACGGGTACGAGCGAGTCTGCCCGGTGCTCCGCCACGATGACGCAGACACCCCCGTCGCGGGCGAGGGCGTCGAGGACGGCGATGACGCGTCCTCGTGCTGCGGTGTCAAGGTCGGCCAGGGGCTCGTCAACCAGGAGCAGGACCGGATGGTCCACCACCGCGGCGGCGATGGCTACGAGCGTTGCCTCACCTGCCGAGAGGGTGCTGACTTTCCGGTCCAGCAGCGCCGACACTCCGATGCGCTCCGCGACCTCCAGCACTCGGGCCTTGGCGGTACCGGATGCCACGCCGCGCAGCTCAAGTGCGAGGGAGATTTCGTCCCGGACCCTGGTGGTGGCGAATGCGGCGCGGGGATTCTGCAATACGACGCCGATGAAGCGGGCGGTATCGCGCGGCGGCGTGGCTGCACGGTCCGTTCCGGCGACGCGCACCGTGCCGGAAATATCTCCACCGTCAACGTGGGAGAGGAGGCCCGCGATGCCTCGCAGGATCGTGGACTTGCCGGAGCCCGTCGGCCCGGTAATGACCGCCATTGACCCGCTCGACGGCGTGAACCCGGTGACGCGCACCTGCGTGTCGCCAATGCGGAATTGTGCGTCTGGGATGAGAACCGGTGCTTCGGCGCCGGGGGCCGGTTCGTGTGCTGTCCGGCTGCCGAAGCCGCGCAACTCCAGGGCCGCGGCCACCCGGCCGGCGTGCTCGAGGGTGCGCTCGAGCACCGGAACAAGGGCGCGGGGTCCGAAGCGTTCGCCCCGCAATCGAAAAGCCAGGCGGACGGAGGTCACGGCGTCGGAGAGTGCCGGGAGTGCCGCCCAAGCCACCACGAGCGCCCGGGCCGTGCCCTGCAGGGGGCCGCCGCGGGCCAGGTGCCGGAAGCCGCGGGCCACGTCCACCCAGGCGTTGAGCATGCCGAAGCCGAGGATCATTCCGGCGATCGGCAGGGCGGACAGGACCGCCGCCCACAGGCCAGGCGCCGTTACCGGGCCGAGGAGGACCACATGGGCGTACGGGGCAGGCAGCGGCACCGGCGGCATGTTCAGCAGAACGGGTTCACCGGTGCCCGCCCCGTTGAAGAGAATGCGGTAGAGGACCCGCGCCGCAATGAAGACGGCGGCGAGAGCCGCCGCTGCGCGTAACGGCGCGGGTCGAAAGGTCATGCCGCGGGTGCGGCCGGTGCGTCGTCGACCGTGAAGAGCAGTTCCAGGCTCTCTCCCGGGTTAACCTTCAGGGTGCCGAGGCCTTCCTGCGCGTATGCCCAGGCGCCGGAGGCCGGCTTGACCCAGAGAGCCCAGTAGGCAAAGGCGGCGGGCATCTTGCTGCAATCTTCCCGGTACGTGCCGCCCTTGTGGGCGATGTCGAAGTCTGCGGCGGGTACACCGTTCACACGGCACACCAGTTCCTTGGGATATGCGGCAGTGCCCTCGGTCTTCACCTTTGCGTCTTCGAGCACCTTGGAAGCGAGAGTCGGTGCGTCCACGGGAACGCAAACGGACGTGTCAGCGGCGGCCTGCTTCAGGGCGCCCGAATCGGTGATGACCTTCACGCCGGCGCAGGGCTCGGAGGCGGCGCTGGAGGAAGTTGCTGCCGGGGAAGCCGGTGCAGAGGAGGTGGGCTGGGTGGCGGCCGGCGTCGAACAGGCGGCGAGGGCAAACAGGAGACCTGCGGCGGCGAGGGAGCTCGCGGCGGCGGTACGGATTTTAGTCAATGTCACCCGTCAAGGGTAGGGCGTTGCTTGTCCGGATCCGGATGCTGTCGCGTTGTGTGACGTGAGGTCTCTAAGAAATCCAAAGTCGCTCCGCCTACGCCACGTATTGCCCTCCTAAACGAGCGGCCACGGGTAACGCATGCCGGTGCGATCAACCGGCAGCACCCCTGCGCGCAGCAGTCGCTGCACGCGGCGCTGCAGGGCGGTGACCTCGTCATCGTCGAGTAGTTCGGCCAGCTCGGGAGGCGCGGCCTCCGCGAAAGAGGAGATGTCCTCGAGCAGGGCACCGGGGATGGGGTCGCCGGCGAAGTCCCAGATCACGGTGCGGAGTTTGAATGCTGCCGAGAAGCACAGCCCGTGATCAATGCCCCAGATCCGCCCGTCGTCGCCGCGCAGCACGTGGCCGCTCTTGCGGTCCGTGTTGTTGGCGACGTAATCGAACACGGCGATCCGCGCCAGCTCGCGGTGTGTCTCAGGGGCGTCAGCGTAGAGGGTGAAGTAATGCTCCTGAAAGTCGCACTCGATGAACCACTGCAGCGACCCGATCCCCAAGGGGGCGTCCTCGCGGATCACCGTCGCCGGCACGAGTCCCCAATTCAGGGACTCGCTGAGCAGGTAGGCCGCGCGTTCCCGTTTGTAAAGCCCGGGCTCGAAATCGGACAGCGGCCGTTCCCCGGCCTCCGGCTTATAGACCGCATACGCGGCGTCGTCCCCACCGGAGACCTGGACCAGGAACGTCTCGTTGCTGCTGCGCGGGATGCGCCCGAGCAGCTCGACGCGGCCCTCGCGGAGCAGTGTCAGCTTCCGGCCGGACACCGGCCGCCCCGCTTCACCGAAGGTCCCAATGCACGCTGCCCCGAATTCACTGTGCCCTCAACCCACTGAGCGGCTCCGCCGTCGAATTCACCATCAGCACCGCCGGGTCCTGACCCTCCACAAACGAGATGGCCGACACCGAGCCCGGGCTGATGACAATGCGCTGGAAGAGGTCCAAGGGCGTGCCCAGGGC
This sequence comes from Arthrobacter sp. H-02-3, assembly GCF_003097355.1. Lineage (GTDB taxonomy): Bacteria > Actinomycetota > Actinomycetes > Actinomycetales > Micrococcaceae > Arthrobacter > Arthrobacter humicola. Next base: position 198,003 of record NZ_PYUI01000005.1, on the reverse strand, counting down.
ATGGGCGACCGCGGCCTTGATCGGATCGGCGTGGGAAAAGCACACGACGACACCCCCGGCGTGGGCTGCACGCAGTGCCTCCATCGCGCCGACGATCCGCGCCTGCATCTCCGGAAAGCTCTCGCCGTTGGGGAAGCGGAAGGCGGACGGGCTGTGCTGGACGGTCTGCCATTCCGGCAGGGCCGCCAAGTCGGCGATCGCAGATCCGGTCCAGTCGCCGAAGTCGCATTCGAGCAGCCCGTCGTCGTGGTTTACTTCCAGTCCCGTGCGTGTCACCGTCGGCTCCGCCGTCTCGCAGGCGCGCTCCAGCGGGGACGAATATAGGGCGTCCACCGGTAGACCAAAGAGCCGGTCCGCGACCCGTTCGGCCTGGGCCAAGCCCCGGTCGGACAGGTGCAGTCCGGGCGCGCGCCCCGGGAGGACCGTGCCTGTCGTCGGCGTCTCCCCATGGCGCACCAGAAGCAGGAGCGTACCCTGCCGCTCAGGTGACGTGACGGGTGCCGGCGATGCCGGCGGAGTTGCTGCAGTCATCAGGATCTAAGCGTAGCGCCAGGGGCCCCGCCCGAGCTTGCGAGGGAAGGGGGAGGCGCAGAGCGGTATGCCGCACTCGGGCCCAAAGCTCAGGAATCTCAAAGAATCCCTCGATTCCCCGCCGGGTACAGGTCTACGGTGGAGGAGTGAGTGATCGCCCCGATATCTTCACTGTTGGTGAACTGCGTGCCTCCGGCCACGTTCACAAGGACCTGCGCCGCGAAATCCGCGACAACCTGCTCGCCGCGCTCGCCGCCGGCCGGGATCCCTGGCCCGGGATGTACGGCTTCAGCCGGACCGTCCTGCCCCAGCTCGAGCGGGCACTGCTCGCCGGCCACGACGTCGTCCTGCTGGGCGAACGGGGACAGGGCAAGACGCGGCTCCTCCGCACACTGGCCGGGCTGCTGGACGAGTGGTCGCCGGTGATCGAGGACTCGGAACTGAACGAACACCCGTACGAACCCATCACCGAGCACTCCCGCGCCCGTGCCCTCACCGAGGGGGACCGGTTGCGGGTGTCGTGGCGCCACCGCTCGGAACGGTACGTTGAGAAGCTTGCGACGCCGGACACCTCCGTCGCCGACCTGATCGGCGACGTCGACCCCATGCGGGTGGCCGAGGGCCGCCGTCTCGGCGACCCGGAAACCATCCACTACGGCCTGGTCCCACGCTCCAACCGCGGAATCATCGCCATCAACGAACTGCCCGACCTCGCCGAGCGGATCCAGGTGTCGATGCTCAACGTGATGGAGGAGCGCGACATCCAGATCCGCGGCTACGTGCTGCGGCTGCCGTTGGATGTCCTGGTCGTCGCGTCCGCCAACCCGGAGGACTATACGAACCGCGGCCGGATCATTACGCCGCTGCGGGACCGCTTCGGTGCCGAGATCCGCACCCATTACCCGATCGAGCTCGACGACGAGGTCGCCGTTATCCGGCAGGAGGGGCACCTGGTGGCCGGCGTCCCGCCAGTCATCCTCGAGATCCTGGCCCGCTACACCCGGGCGCTGCGGCAGTCCCCGGCGATCAACCAGACCTCCGGGGTTTCCGCGCGGTTCGCCATTGCCGGTGCCGAAACCGTCGCCGCGGCCGCCCTGCGCCGCGCCAGCGTCCGCGGAGAAGACGAAGCCGTCGCCCGGATCATCGACCTGGACGCGGCGGTGGAGGTCCTCGGAGGGAAGATTGAGTTCGAGTCGGGCGAGGAAGGGCGGGAACAGGACATCCTGGACCACCTTTTGCGCATGGCTACCGCGGAAGCGGTGCGGGCGCACTTCCACGGCATCGACATGGGTCCGCTCGTGGCCGCCCTCGACGGTCATTCCACGGTGACCACCGGGGAACTGGTCACAGCGCGGGAGTTCCTCCAAAATCTTCCGCCCCTCAACGGATCCAGCCTCTACGACGAAATCACTGAGCGCCTGGGCGCGACAAACGACGGGCAGCGAGCCGCCGCCGTCGAACTTGCACTGGAAGGGCTCTACCTCGCCCGGCGGATCTCCAAGGAGTCCGACGACGAGGCGACGATCTACGGCTGACTACAGGAGAGCCCATGAGCGTTCACAACCGGTCCCGATACGGCCGGTATACGGGAGGACCCGATCCGCTCGCCCCGCCGGTCGACCTCGCAGAGGCACTTGAGGCCGTCGCCGAGGACGTGATGGCAGGCTACTCGCCCCGGCACGCCCTGCAGGAGTTCCTGCGGCGCGGCGGCCGCAGCCGGGAAGGGCTCGATGACCTCGCCGGTCGCGTACAGCAGCGGCGCAGTGACCTGCTAAGCCGGCACCGGCTGGACGGCACCCTCAGTGAGGTCCAGAAGCTGCTCGACACTGCGGTGCTGGAGGAGCGGAAACAGCTCGCCCGCGACGCCATGATGGACGACACGGACCGCGCCTTACGGGAGATGCAGCTGCAGAACCTGCCCAAATCCACGGCGGCAGCGGTCAACGAACTCGCGTCCTATGACTGGCAGTCCAGCACCGCCCGGGAGGCCTACGAGCGGATCAAGGACCTGCTGGGCCGCGAGATCCTGGACCAGCGGTTCGCCGGGATGAAGCAGGCGCTCGAGGGCGCCACGGAGGAGGACCGCGCGGCCGTGGCCGAGATGCTGCAGGACCTCAACGAACTCCTCGACAAACACCGGCGCGGGGAGGACGCCGACGCGGATTTCCAGGAGTTTATGGCCAAACACGGCCAGTTCTTCCCGGAGAACCCGCAGTCCGTCGAGGAGCTGATCGACGCGCTCGCCCAGCGCGCGGCCGCCGCCCAGCGGATGCTTCGGTCCATGTCCGCCGAGCAGCGCGAGGAGCTGATGCGGCTCTCCGCCCAGGCGTTCGGCTCCCCGGAGCTTATGGCACAGCTGGGCCAACTCGATGCCAACCTGCAGGCGCTGCGCCCCGGCGAGGACTGGTCCGGCTCCGAACGCTTTGAGGGCGAGGAGGGGCTGGGCCTCGGCGACGGCACCGGCGTGCTGCAGGACCTCGCCGAGCTCGACGAACTCGCCGAACAGCTCTCCCAGTCCTACAACGGCTCCCGCCTGGACGACCTGGACCTGGACGCGCTCGCCCGGCAGCTGGGACAGGACGCTGCCGTGTCCGCCCGGACGCTCGCGGAGATCGAAAAGGCCATGCACGACGGCGGCTTCCGCCGGCGCGGGGTCGACGGCGATCTCCGGTTGTCACCGCAGGCCATGCGACGGCTCGGCAGGTCGCTGTTGCGGGACACCGCCAAGCAGCTTTCCGGGCGGCAGGGGCGCCGGGACACGCGCGTTGCCGGGGCGGCCGGGGAACAGACCGGCTCCAGCCGCCAGTGGGAGTTCGGCGACGCCGAACCGTGGGACGTCACCCGAACCATCACCAACGCGATCCGCCGCACGATTGCCGACGGAGGTGACCCGGGGCGCGGATTGCGCCTCGCCGTGGGTGACATCGAAGTGACCGAGACGGAAGCGCGCACGCAGGCCGCCGTCGTCCTGCTCGCGGACGTGTCCTTCTCCATGGCCGCCGAGGGACGGTGGGTGCCCATGAAACGCACCGCACTCGCCCTGCACCACCTGGTCACAACCCGGTTCCGCGGCGACCGGCTGCAGCTGATCACGTTCGGCCGGTACGCGCAGTCCATGGATATCGGCGAGCTCACGTCCCTGCCGGCCCTGCGCGAGCAAGGAACCAACCTGCACCACGGATTGCTGCTCGCCGGCAGATTCTTCCGCCAGCACCCGTCCATGCAGCCGGTTCTCCTGGTGGTCACCGACGGCGAACCCACCGCGCACCTGCTGGCCGACGGCGACTCGTGGTTCAATTGGCCGCCGGACCAGGAGACCATCCGTGTCACCATCGCCGAGCTGGACCGCCTTGGGCGTGCCGGCACGCAGGCCACGTTCTTCCGGCTCGGCGACGACCCAGGCCTGGAACGGTTCGTCCAGCGGATGGCCCGCCGGATCGACGGCCGGGTGGTGGCGCCCGACGCCGGGGATCTGGGAGCTGCGGTGGTAGGAGAGTATCTCCGCGCCCACTTCCGCGGACGCCCCTACGACGACGCCGACTGGGCTACGTAGACGGGTCTGCGCGTCGCCGCCTTATTGGAGATAATCCGGGGCCGCTTCCAGGCCGAAGTAATCCTCAAGGGTCTCCGTGCTGCTCATATCGAGGGCGACGTTCTTTCCCACATAACGCAGATGCCATGGCTCGTAGGTGTAGCCGGTAGTGGCCTCGGCGCCGGCCGGATAGCGGATGATGAATCCGTAGTCCCGGCAGTTCTTAGCCGCCCACTGCCCCGCCGGGGTATTCGCGAAGCAGGCTTGCAGGGCGCAGGTTCCGCTGGCATTGCCGATGTCCATCGCCAGACCGGTCTGGTGCTCACTGTAGCCGGCTCTCGCGGCCAAGGTATCCGCCGTCGCCTGTCCGTACTGGCTCACGTAGCTGTTATAGAGGCTGGCCTGCTGGCTGAAAGACCGGTAACCGCTGATGGGATGGGAATGATGTTCACGCCGGCCGCCTTGGCGGCCCTGGTCAACTGCTTGTAGGCGTCCGCAGCCTCCGCCCGCAACCGTTCCCCCTGGACCCTGACCAGCTGCGCCGGCACGTATGTGGCAGGGTTCAGTTGCCGGTGTTTGTTGACCACCACCTGCAGGCTGGAGGCGGAACGGATGTCGTAGCCCGCCGCGGCCACTGCCGCCACCGACGGTGCGATCATGCCGAGCGAAAGCACCAGCCCCGCCACGGCACCTGTCATCCTACTGATTCCTTTAAGCACGAGGGCTCCTAAGAATTGTCCGGAACAGATGCGGGAACTCTATCGGTCTGCAGGCGCCGGGGTCGAGGGGACGCGCGGACTCGTCGAGGGTCGGGCAGGCGAAGGGAACTGCACAACACCCGCTAAGCGCGAACGGACGGCGGCGGGAGGCCCGCCGCCGTCCGTGTGGGGCGCAGCCTTAGGCCCGGGAACTGCCGCCGGTGGACTCCAGCAGGCCGCCGCCGGCCCAGCGCTTGAGCGCAACCTTCTCGGCGTCGTCGAACTCCATGAGGGCGAGCCGGCAGAGCTCTTCAACGTTCCTGGCCCACGCGGCGGCGAGGTCCCTGGCGGTCATGTCGTCGGAGAGGGAGCCTCCGGCGTACACCACGCCCTGGATCACGAAGTTGACGGCCGAGCGGGACACCGGCTGCCCGGCCGCCACACAGTCGTCCCGGACGGATCGGGCGAGTTCGCTGCGGTTGCCGGGGTGCTCGCGGAGCTTCGCCTCCAGCGAGACGAAGACCTGCCGGAACTGATCGGCGGAGAGGGCCGGCACGTCGGTGACCCGGGTGACCTGCTCCTCGATCGCCGGCCTGCCTTCCGAGGCCAGCGAGGACAGCTCCGGCGAGAACCTTTTCGCGTCCCATACCCAGCCGGGGGACGGCGTGGATGAGTATTGGACGCCCTGGCCGATCTGCGCGATCCAGGCCCCGAACTTTCCGTGACCGCCCCAATCGGTCTTCAGCGACGGGTCAGCGGTTAGGGCCCTGTGCGCTGCCACGGCCCCGGTGACCGGACCGGGCGCGGCCTGCACCAGGGCGCGGACCTCGTCGGCGGCCGTCGTCGCGGCCACGGAAACACCCGGTGCGGTGCGGAGCGGGGCGGCAAGTCCGGCGGAGGGCACCATGCGGGGGATCTCGGCCGAGGTGCCGTTGAGGATTGCCACGAAGTCGTGGGACTCCACCACGCTGTCGGCCATCTCCCGGTACGCGAACGCCACAGCCCCGGCGGCGATGACCGTCGTCATCCGGTCGGCCGCCCGGAACCTCTGAACCAGCGAGGTGAAGTCCGCATCCGCCGAGGCAACGAAGAATTCCTCAACATGCGCCGCGCCGGACAGCGCATCCATCGCGTCCAGGACCAGGTTGATGTCGGTGCTGGACTTGCCGCGCTGCGTGAGGGAGGGGCAGTCGATCACGCGGAAGCCCGCCCGGGTCCAATAGGGCCGGTACTTGGAGTAGATCACCGGGTTGAGGTAGCAGTTGCGGATCAGGAAACGCCGGGATTCCGCACCTGTGCCGCCGTCGGCCAGCGCTTCCGTCCAGTGCTTGGGATCCTCGGCGAACCTCTTGGCCGCGGCGGGGTCCAAAGCCATCAGGCCCGTATAGACGTTGTCGAAGTCCACGAACATCGCGGCGCGGATGCCAGGCCGCCGGGACTGGGGGAGAGGATCACTCATCGGCTCAGTGTGCCAGCAGGAGACGGGACGTGCCAGATGTGTTGTTCCAGTTGGTGCCGCTTGCCGGCGGCGAACGCAAGGGCTCTCGCCGCCGTCCCCGGCACGTCACGGACTCATTGCGGGCCAGGCCGGTTCCCTCGCTGTGACTTCCATGTGTTTTGCCTGTGGATCCTCCGCCGGTCCTTGCGCGGGTCTGGTTGCCTGCGGCAAGCTGTTTATTAGTTGGCGACTTGATCAATAACCAGGGTCCGGCGGCGAGGATGCCGTGGATCTTGACGCGGCGATGTCGCCGCCCAGGCAGGAGCCCGCAGAACGGGAGGGCACGTGGCATGAAACGTGCAGCATTCGGATCAGCTAAATTTCGCGCCATCGGCATTTATTCACTGATTGCCGTGGTGGTCATTCTTGGAATCTCGCTTGTTTTCATTTACCGGGCGACCGTTATGCCGAACCCTGCGTCGGGTCCGGGAGCGTCGGCGCCTCCGGAGGCATCGGCGCCGGCGGGCACCAATCCCTCGGTGAGCCGCGGGACCTACCAGAGAGTACCGAACCAGGTGCTGTTTGCGCTCGACGCTGACGGTAAGCCGAATATTTCCGGCGACCTGACGAATATCAAGCAGGGCGACGTCGGAGATTGCTATTTCCTGGCGGCTCTGCTGACGGTGGCCGCGCGGGAGCCTGACACCATTCAAAACATGGTTCACGACAATGGTGACGGCACTTACACCATTTCATTTCACAGCAAGTATGACGGGGTGCCCAATCCGGTGCAGGTAACGGTCAACGGTGACCTCCCGTATCGCCGCGGCAAAACCGTCGAAAATGGCATCGAAAATATCGGCGGCAAGAACGTTTCATGGGCGGCGATTATCGAGAAGGGCTGGGCGGCCGCGAACGGCAACAGCTATAAAGGCATCGAAGGCACGGACCTCAGCAACGCCCAGGATCACGATGTGCACAATGGCCTCTATGCCATCACCGGCAAGGCGGGCGTCGACCGCAACCCCGGCGGCCCCATGACGCAAGTGAGCTTTGAGCAGGTGCAGCAGGATTTCGCGAACGGCCTCGTCACGCTGGGGACCTCAAACTCCGACGGCAGGCTGGTATCCGACCACTCCTACGCAGTGCTGGACGTGAACGCCTCCGACCAAACCGTTGTGGTGGGAAATCCGGAGGGCGGCCAGGAGACGCTGTCGTTTGACACCTTCCGGTCCACGAACATCAACCAGTACATCGCGATACCCACCTATCCCTGAGACGCAGGCAGCTGAACGAACGATCCGTCTTCGCAGCGCCGGCAATGTTTCACTTTGTTCGATATTGTTTTAATTCGAACGTTAGTGTACAAATGTGAACATGACATGCATCACTACGACCTTCCTGGCCGACGGCCGGGAGATCCTCTACTTTGACGATGCCGGCACAGCGGAACGGGCCCCCGAATCCCTGACGGACCACCGCGAACTGCCTGTCCGCCCCGACCCGGGCCAGCTGCGCTTCGACGCGCTCAGCCGGGAATGGGTCGCCGTCGCCGCCCACCGGCAGTCCCGGACGCACCTGCCGCCGGCGGACCAGTGCCCGATCTGCCCGACGACGCCGGCCAACCTGACCGAGATTCCGGCTCCGGGCTACGACGTCGCTGTCTTTGAAAACCGTTTCCCCTCGCTTGGGCCCGCCACGAGCGAGCTCCCGGCGGCACTTGCCTGGGGAACCTCGACGCCGGCCGTGGGCCGCTGCGAGGTGGTGGCGTTCACCCCGGAGCACACCGGGTCCTTCGCCGAACTGGGCTGGCGCCGCACACGGACCGTGATTGACGCCTGGGCCCACCGGACCGAGGCCCTCAGCGCCCTGCCCGGCATCCGGCAGGTCTTCCCGTTTGAAAACCGGGGCGCCGAGATCGGCGTCACCCTGCACCACCCGCACGGGCAGATCTACGCCTACCCCTACGTGACGCCGCGTGCCGCCGTTCTGGCCGCCGCGGCCGGCGCGTACTTCGATGCTTCGGACGGCACGGCGACGCTCGCCGCGTCCGTGCTGCAGGCCGAGCGCAGTGACGGCAGCCGCATGGTCCTGGAGGGCGAACACTTCAGCGCTTATGTGCCGTTTGCCGCGCGCTGGCCGCTGGAAGTCCACCTCGTCCCGCACCGTCAGGTTCCGGATCTGGCCGCGCTGAGCGGGGCCGAACGCGATGAGCTGGCGCACCTCTACCCGGATCTTCTGCGGCGCTTCGACGCCCTATACCCGACGCCGACCCCCTACATTGCGGCCTGGCACCAGGCCCCTCTGGAGACGGAGATGCGCCGGGCCGGCCAACTGCATCTGCAGCTGACCTCGCCCCGGCGCGCCGCCGACAAGCTCAAGTACCTGGCGGGCTCCGAAGCGGCGATGGGGGCCTACATCAACGACACCACGCCCGAATCGGTCGCCGCCCGGCTACGGGAAGTGGCCAGTGCGGTGGCCAGTGACGTCGCCGGCACAACGGCCGGCACCGCAACCCGCACCACCCCGACCCCGGAAGGCGCCCCTGTATGAACACGACCACTCGCACCGACGCCCATCCGGACAGCCTGATCAGCCGCTTTGAGGCCACCTTCGGGGCCGCCCCGGACGGCGTCTGGGCCGCCCCCGGGCGGGTGAACCTGATCGGTGAACACACCGACTACAACGAAGGCTTCGTGCTGCCCTTCGCCATCGACAAGCGCGCGACGACGGCGGTCCGGCTCCGGGACGACTCCACCGTCCGGCTGCTGTCCACCTCCGGCGACGACGGCATTGTGGAGGCCAACGTCGCGGCCCTGGCGCCCGGCCGGGCGCCCGGCTGGGCCAAGTACCCCCTGGGCGTCGTGTGGGCGTTGCAGCAGCGCGGCGTCGAGGTTCCGGGCTTCGATCTGCTGCTGGACTCCGATGTCCCGCTGGGCGCGGGCCTGTCATCCTCCCACGCGATCGAATGCGCCGTCGTGACGGCCCTCAACGAACTCACCGGTGCAGGGCTTTCGGCCCAGGAGATGGTCTTGCTGACCCAGCACGCCGAAAACGCGTTCGTCGGCGCGCCGACCGGCATCATGGACCAGTCGGCATCACTGCGCGGCACCAGCGGCCACGCCGTCTTCCTCGACTGCCGGGACCAATCCGTTCAACTCGTGCCGTTCGAGGCGCAGGAGTCGGGACTGGTCCTGCTCGTCATCGACACGAAAGTCTCGCACTCCCACGCCGACGGCGGTTACGCATCCCGCCGCGCCTCCTGCGAGCTCGGCGCCGAGGTCCTGGGCGTGCGTGCCCTGCGGGATGTCGCCGTCGCCGACCTTCAGAACGCCAGCGAGGTGCTCGATCCGACCACCTTCCGGCGGGTCCGCCACATCGTCACCGAAAACGACCGCGTCCTGCAGACGGTGGACACCCTCCGCTCCCAGGACCCGGCCCATATCGGTCACCTTCTCGATGCCAGCCACGCCTCAATGCGCGACGATTTTGAGATTTCCTGCCCCGAGCTCGACCTCGCCGTGGACACGGCCCGGACCCACGGCGCCATCGGTGCCCGCATGACCGGCGGCGGGTTCGGCGGCTCGGCGATCGCCCTGACTCCCGTGGAGCATGAGCAGGACGTCCGCGACGCCGTCGTCCGCGCCTTCGCGGAGGCGGGATTCACCCGGCCGGATATCTTCACTGTCACCCCCTCAGCCGGCGCGGAGCGCATCCAATGAGAATTCTGGTCGCCGGGGGCGCCGGTTACATCGGTTCCCACACCGTTCTGTCCCTGCAGGAAGCCGGCCATGAGGTGGTGGTGATCGACAACCTCGTCAACTCCAGCGAGGAATCGCTGCGCCGGGTTGCCGAGCTCAGCGGCACGCCCGTGACCTTCCGCCTTGTGGACCTGGTTGATGAGGCGGCGGTGGATGCCGTCTTCACCGAATACCCGGTCGACGCCGTCATCCACTTCGCCGGCCTCAAGGCCGTCGGGGAGTCCGTCCGGGAGCCCCTGATGTATTACCACAACAACCTCGTGGGCACCCTGAACCTGCTCCGGGCGATGGACCGGCACGGCGTCCGCTCAATCGTCTTCAGCTCCTCGGCGACGGTATACGGCGAACACAACCCGATCCCCTACGTGGAGAAGATGGAGATCGGCGCCAACAACCCCTACGGCCGGACCAAGGAACAGATCGAGGACATCCTTGCCGACCTCGGAGCAGCGGACGGCCGCTGGCACATCGCCCTCCTGAGGTACTTCAACCCCGTCGGCGCCCACCCCTCCGGCCGGATCGGCGAGGACCCGCAGGGCATTCCCAACAACCTTGTACCGTTCATCGCCCAAGTGGCGGTGGGCCGGCGCGAGAAACTGATGGTGTTCGGCGGCGACTACGACACCCCGGACGGCACCTGTCTGCGCGACTACATCCACGTGGTGGACCTGGCCGAAGGACACGTCGCCGCGCTCGACCACGTGGCGGGCCGGGCCGGCGTCTTCCGCTGGAACCTCGGCTCGGGCAAGGGCTCCTCCGTGCTCGAGGTCCTGCACTCCTTCGAGAAGGCCGCGGGCCGTCCGATCCCTTACGAGCTCACCGGACGCCGCGCCGGCGACCTCCCCGCCTTCTGGGCCGACGCGGCCTCGGCCCTGGCGGACCTGAGCTGGTCCACCACGAGAACTGTGGATGAGATGTGCGCGGACCACTGGCGCTGGCAGAAGAACAACCCGCACGGCTACAACGCTTTGGGTGCGCCGCACATGACGGAATAGACCGCCAGCCAAGTACTCAATCCGGATATGTCCGTCTTGCTCACGTCAGCCGGGGCGTCCGTGGGGGAGTTGTCCGGCGGGAACCCGTTGCCTCAAACGCGGCGGCCAGGCTCAGCAGTGAGGTGTCATCGTAGGCCCGGCCCGCGAGGGTCAGGCCAACGGGCATGCCGGTGTCGGCCATCGTGCCCATGGGCACCGTGACGGTCGGGATGCCCAGGTGGCGCGGCACGAGGTTGCCGTTGGCGACCCAGACGCCGTTGCGCCAGCCGAGATCTGCCGAGGCCTCATTGACGTCCATGTCCGCGGGCCCGACGTCCGCGGCGGCGGGGAACAGCACGGCGTCCAGTCCGAGTCTGTCCATCCATTCCTCCAGGTCCACGCGGCGCGTCTCCTCCAAGCCACGCAGGCCACCTTCGAGATGCGGGATGTCCGTCAACGATGCGGCGCCGTGCTCGCGGATGTATCCCGGGTAGTTGGCGATGTCGTCATCAAAGCCGGCATAGCGGTCCGGGAGCGCCCCGTCCGGATGGGGGAAAATCGTTGCGCCGTCCACCGCGGCCAAGGTGTTCAGGGCAGGGTCGCCGTTCGCTGCGAGGAAGTCTTCCCAGGCCCAGGCCGAGAGATCCAGGATTTCCCGCTGCAGGTATTCCGGGCTCACCAGGCCGCGCGTGGCGATCGTGGGTGCCCCGGGGCGGTCTCCTTCATAGTTGGACACCACCGGAAAGTCGACCAGCACAACCTCGGCGCCGGCCGCCTCAAGATCGCGCCGTGCCGCTTCCCACAGTTCCATCACCGAGCCGCGGGTGTGGATGCGCTGGCCGGTCGGCCCGCCGATGCCAGGCTTCTCGCTGCTGCCGGCGTCGGGGTCGGCGTTGACGTACATCCGCGGCACGCCCAGCCGCCTGCCCTTCAACACCGAGCGTGCGTCGTCGGCATCTGCCGGCGCCAGCGCAGGGTAGGAGGACGGGCGGAGCGCCGAGGGGGCCGGGATGTCCACCCACGGCTGGACCCGCCAGAAGTCGCCGCGGGTCTGTGCGTCGTCGGCCACGATCACGTCGAGCACCTCGAGCAGGTCTGCCATGGAGCGCGTGTGCGGCACCACCACATCCATGGTGGGCACCAGAGGCCAGTTGCCACGGACGGAAATGACCCCTCGCGAGGGCGTGTACGCGCACAGCGCGTTGTTCGACGCCGGCGCGCGCCCGCTGGACCACGTCTCTTCCCCAAGGCCGAACGCCGCGAAGCTTGCCGCCGTCGCGGTGCCAGAACCGTTGGAGGAGCCGGAGCCGAATGCCGCCGTGAGGAAATCGGCGTTGTAAGGGCTCTCGGCGCGACCGTAGACGCCGCGTTGCATGCCGCCGTTGGCCATGGGCGGCATGTTTGTGAGGCCGATCAGCACCGCGCCTGCCGCCCGCAGGCGTTCGATGGTGAACGCATCCCGCTGTGCGACGAGATGCTCGAAAGCAGGCGAACCGGCCGCGGCGGTAAGGCCCTTCACCAGATAGCTGTCCTTGGCCGTGTACGCGATGCCGTCCAGCGGCCCGAGCGTCGTGCCCCCGGCCCGGCGCTCGTCAGAGGCCCGGGCGTCCGCCAGGGCGTCAGGGTTCATGACGACGAGCGAGTTCAGCGTGATGCCGTTGTGGTCGTAGGTTGCGATGCGCTCAAGGTAGGAACGGGTAAGTTCCTCACTGCTGGCCCGGCCGGACTCCAAGGCGTCACGCAACTGGGCGATGGACGCCTCGACGACGTCGAAGCCCGCCATCACGCCACCGGCCCGTCGAGCGTGGGCTGCTGCTGGGTGATGCAGTGGATGCCCCCGCCGCGGGCCAGGATCGGGCGGGCGTCCACGGTCACCACGCGGCGCCCCGGGTATGCCTCCGCAAGGATTTCCGCGGCCATCGCGTCCGCCCTGTCTTCGCCATAGCCGCAGGCGATCACGCCGCCGTTGACCACAAGGTGGTTGACATAGCTCCAGTCCACGTAGCCTTCCTCGTCGCGCAGTGTCTGCGGGGCCGGCAGCGGGAGGATCCGGAACGGCCCGCCTGCGGCGTCCGTCTGGGTTTCGAAAAACGCTTGCAAGGTGCGGCTGACCTCGTAGTCAGGATGCTCCGGATTCATCTGGGTGTGGAGCAGGACCCGGCCGGGGGAGGGCATGGTGGCCACCATGTCGATGTGGCCGCGGGTGCCCAGATCCTCGTAGTCGCGGGTCAGGCCGCGCGGCACCCAGACGGTCTTGCGGGCGCCGATGGTGCGTGCCAGCTCTGCTTCGACGCGGGCTTTGTCCGCGTACGGGTTCCGGCCCGGGTCCAGCTGCACGGTTTCGGTCACGAGCACGGTGCCTTCGCCGTCGACGTGCATGGCGCCGCCCTCGTTGACCAGCAGCGAGCTGACGAGCTCAGCACCGGACTTTTCGGCCACGAAGCGCGCCATCCCGGCGCTCTTCTCCCATTCGGACCACTTGGGTGCACCCCAGCCGTTGAAGACCCAGTCCACCGCGCCGAGGACACCGGGACGTTCGTCGTCGACGACGAAGGTCGGTCCGACGTCGCGCATCCAGAACTCATCCAGCGGGGCTTCAAGCTGTTCTATGCCGCTGCCGAGCATGTCGGCAGCCCGCTGCCGCTCGCTGGGATCCACCACCATGGTGACCGGCTCAAATTCGGCAACCGCGTGGGCGACGGCCGTCCAGGCCGCATAGGCCTCCTCGGCTGAAGCGGCGTCGTCGCCCAAGGTCAGGCCGGTGCGGGGGAACGCCATCCAGGTTCGATCGTGAGGTGCGGTTTCAGCGGGCATTCTCCACGCCATGAGAAGGGCTCCTTAGTCCTTTTTGCGCCGGCACTGCACGCCTCCTCCCCAATGAGGGGCGCGCATAGGAACGACGCCAAGCCGTTATTGATCAATCGATCAATAAGATTGAAAATTACTCTAGACTGTTAGGTGATGTCAAGCACACAGAGGAAACGCGCCGTCCGAAAGGCGCCAGGGGAACGGGCCAGCGAGATTTCAGAGGCGGCCCGGACTATCGCCCTCGAGCAGGGGCTCGGGTCGATCACCCTGCGCAATGTGGCGGCCCGCGTGGGGGTGGCTTCCGGCCTGGTGGCGCATTACCAGCCCAATGTTGAGGCCCTTGTGGCGTCCACTTTCACCGGCATCGTCTCGGCGGAAGCAGCGGAATTGCAGGCAACCCTGGACGGGATGCCGTCAGCCCGCGGGCAGCTTGCCTACCTTTTGGACACGCTGCTGGACAGCAGCCGCCTGGACGTCACGGCGGTCTGGGTGGATGCCTGGACCATGGGCCGGCGCAACGAGGCTTTGGCGGTATGCGTCCGCGATCAGATGGACGCTTGGCAGGCCATGCTGCAAGGCGTGGTGGAGGCCGGTATTGCGGCCGGTGAGTTCGAGACCTCCGACGCCGCATCCGTCGCCTGGCAGATTCTGGGGATGATCGACGGGCTGAACGCCCAGGCGTTGGTGCGCTGGGACGGCGTCAATGACCGCGGCACCCACCTGGCCCGCGCGGTCGAAGGGATGGTGGGTGCGGCGCGCGGTTCGCTGCAGCAGCTGGGTTCTTCCCAGGGCTGATGCTTTTCTGTCTCAGCCGCGGCGGCCGCCTGATTAGGGACCGCACGCCACCGCCTTCGAGGCGGTGCGGACGGCAGGGAATCACGGTCGGCAGTCGCGCTGTTCCGTGTAGCCGAAGGGGACAAGCTCGCTCAACCCGACGCGGAAGAGCCTGTCGTCAAGGCGGCTCACAAGGATGCCATGGGTGGCGAGCCCGACAGCGACTTCCGTCATCAGTTCCACCGCGGCATTGAGGCCGCGGTCCATCGACTCCCGGTCCTGGGCGAGGACCTCAATGCTCTGCACGGTTTCGGTACCGGCCAAGAGATTCACGGCGCCGCCTCGCATACCGGCTTGGCGGAATAGCCGTCTGCCTTTTGATAGAGGGCCCGCCTGTCCGCGCCGTGGCCTGCGAGCCATAGGGCGCCTGCAGCCTGGGCGACGTCGTCCACATAGCCGGTTCGGATGAGATGCCCGTCCTTCCATACCTCCACCGGCCGGCCGACCAGGTTGCTCCAGTCGTGATCGTCGCTCATGATGTCGCCTTTCTTCGAGGAATGTGTTGGTGCGGTGCAAGTCCACGCGCGATGACGTCCGCTTCCGGGCCCGGACGTGTTTCTTGCGGCCAGCGCACCGTCCCCAGTGGGGCTAACGCACTGACGGCGGGCCCGCGACGCCGCTTGCCGGTGCAGGCGGAAGAGGAGCGTGCAAATAAATGAATGACGTTCATTATTGGTTCAATGCTGTGAGGCTGTCAACCGGGTGAGGGGAGTGTGAACAAATATGCCGCGCGACTCGATAGGGCGGGTGGAAAAGCCCATGGTTGAGCATTCCACCCGCCGTAGTGCTTACAGCCGCTGTGCTATTCCACCCGGTCGAGCATGAATTGGATCTCTCCGTCCACGACTGTGCCCAGGATGTTGCTGCCGGCCAGGTCATCGGGGTCTGCCGTGAGCGGATCGCATTCAAAGGCAGTGAAGTCTGCGCGTTTGCCGACCGATATCGATCCGGTGCTGTGGAATAGGCCCGCCGCGCGCGCGGCGTGCGAGGTGTAGCCCTCCAGGGCCTGGAGGGCTGTGAGCGCCTGGCCTGGCCCGATGGGCGACTCGTCCGGCTGGCCGGCACGCCGTCGCAAACGGGCGTCGGCCATGATCGGCAACGGCTCGAACGGTGCGATGGGCCAGTCCGACCCCAGGGCCAGCGTCACTCCCTCCTTGCGCAGGTCCTGGCAGCGCCAGGCTCGGTCGGCCCGCTCCCTGCCCAGCCGCGTGGACCAGTTGTCGCTGTGGTCCGCCCGTGAGTAGTGGGTGCAGTGGGTCGGCTGCATGCTCGCCACGACGTCCAGTCGGGCGAACCGCTTGATCAGGTTGTCCGGGATGGATTCAATGTGCTCCACCCGGTGGACCGTCGCGGGAGTCGAGGAACGCAGCGATTCCAGGGCGTCGAGCACATGTGCCACGCCGGCATCCCCGATCGCATGGGTCGCAGTCGGAATGCCGCGACCGGCGAAGTATCGGACTGCTTCGGCATACTCCTGCGGGCGCGGCCAGAAGGGTGCGGTGGATTGGCCGTAGGAGTCGGGTTCGAAGAGCCAGGCCGTGCCGTTGTCAATGGTTCCGTCCACGAAGAGCTTGATGGCATCCACCGACCAGCGGCGGCCGCCCTCCCGGAGCATCATCGCAAGTTCCGCCCACTCCGTCTCTCCGCTTCCGGGCATGCACCAGGCGGCGCAGCGCAGCCGCAGCGGCAGGTCGCCGTCGTTCTCCAGCGCGCGGTAGAGTTCGAGCGATCCCGCACCGAGGTCCATGACGTGTCCGCCGGTGAGCCCCGAGCGGGCAAAGCGGCGGAGCAGTTCCGCCAGCCGGGATTTCCGGGTTGCGAACGGCTCCGTTGGCGCGTGTCGCTCCACAAGGTCTACGGCCGCCGCCTCCAGTAGCAGTCCCGTCGGCACCCCGTCGTCGTCGCAGACTACTTCGGAGGCCTGTTCAAAGACTCGCGGGCCGGTGACGCCGGCAAGCTCCAGGGCGCGGACGCTGGCCAGCGCCGAGTGCCCGTCGAAGAGTCGAATCAGGGTGGGGCGTCCGGCGACGACGTCGTCGACAGCCTCCCGGTGCACGCGCGATGAGCCGAAGACGTTGGGGTCTAGCCCCCAACCCCGCACCCATCCGCCCGGTGCGGCGGCGGCGGCCTCAGCGTGCAATAGTTGGCGCACCTCGGTGAGGGTCCGGGCGCCGGAGAGATCCCGGCCGCCGGTCATATCGAGGCCAAGGACCGGATGGATATGGCTGTCCACCAGCCCTGGCGTCAGCGTGGCAGCACCCAGGTCAAGCACATGGGTCCCGGCCGTCCGCCAGTCCGTGGCGTCGGTGCGGCTGCCGACGGCGGCAATCAGGCCGTCCTCTACGGCCACCGCCTGCACCGGTTCCGGCGTGCCGTCCAGCGTGTGGACGGTGTCGGCGAGCAGGATCAGATCAGGATTCATGGATTTCAAAACTTCCTATGCGTTCGAAGGTCGCGGGCCGCCGGGTGCGCAGCCTGCGGGCGGTGAGGAGTCCCGCCAGGAAGACGGCAGGAGTGACCAGCAAAATAATGGTGTTGGTCAGGGTGTCGGCGAAGGTTAGCAGCTCGATGTTGACCGCGATCATGGCGACGACGGCGAAGAGCAGCACGGCGGAGGCGATACTCAGCGGAACGACCAGGCGGTTCGTTACCGCCGCGGGGTTCCGGCGAAGGTAGATGAAGGCGGCCACCGAGACCAGGCCCTGCAGCCCGACGATGCCAAAGATGCCGGGCGTGTTTACCCAGATCAACAGCTGCTGGTATGGGTCTGCGCCGAGGACTGCACAGACAATGATCACGACGGCGGCGAGCAGGGACTGCAGTTGGCCGGCACGGTGCGGGGACTTGTATTTGGAGTGCGTCCTGCCCAGGAACGCCGGCAGGACGCCGTCGCGGGCCAGCATGTAGACGTAGCGGTTGATGGCGTTGTGGAACGCCAGCTGGGAGGCATAGACGCTGGTGACAATCAGGACGTACATGACCACCTCGGCCCATGGGCCGACGTACTGGTTGATGGTCGCGAAGAACATTCCGTTGGAAAGCTGTCCCGCCGCCTGGACCACGTCGCCGTCACCGTACGCCTGGACCACGGTCCACACAATGAAGGCGTAGAAGACGGACATGAAGCCCACAGCGATGAAGGTCGCCCGGGGGACGGATTTGTCCGGATTCCGCGCCTCCCGCCGGTACAGAACGGTGGACTCGAACCCCATGAACGCGGCGAAGCAGATGCCCAGAATTGCCAGTACTCCAGGGTTGAAGGCATTCTCCGGGGTGAAGGAGGAGCCGCTGATCCCGTGGGCACCCCCGTGCGAGAGGATGCCCGCGCCCATCACTGCGAGGATGGCGGTTTCGGCGACCAGTAGGACCCCGAGCACCTTGGCGCCGACATCAATGCCGCGGTAACCGAGGAACCACACGGCGGCCACGGCGCTGAGCGCCACGACCGGCCAAGGGACGTCGAGACCGAAGATGAAATGAAGCATGGACTGGGTCTGCACCGCAAAGAGCCCGTAAACGCCGATCTGAAGGCAGTTGTACGAGACAATCGCCAGCACGGCGGAGGCCAGACCTACCGTCTTGCCCATGGCCAGTGAAATGTAGGTGTAAAAGCCTCCGGCAGCCTTGACGTGCCGGGTCATCGCCATGAAGCCGATGGCAAAGATCGTGAGGACCGCGCCGGCGATCAGATAGCCGGCGGGGGCACCTATACCGCCGGTCGCAATGGCAACCGGCGCGACGCCGGCCATCACGGTTAGCGGGGCGGCCGCGGAAATGACCAGGAAGGCGATGCCGCCTGTGCCAATGGCATTGCGTTTGAGGCCGTTCTCGGCCGCCGTCTTGGACGGCTGTGTTTGGGTGTCGGACATGTGGGGGTTCCTTTGGAGGGGTCAGGAGCTCTCATAAACGATAGCCTTTCGTTTATTATGGGTCCCTGTGACCCGGCGCACAATACTGAGTCCCAAGAATTGTGTAGGTTCTTAGGAGCCACTGATTGGAGAATCCCCATGGGCCGCCCGCTCGCTCCGCTGATATCCATCGACGGACTCGTAACCGCCAGCCTCGAACTGGTCGATGAGACCGGCGACTTCAGCCTGCCGAAGTTGGCGCGGCGCATCGGAGTCAGCCAGTCATCGATCTACAACCACGTCAGCGGACGGGAGGAGATCCTTGAGCTGATGCGCCGGCGTATCATCAGCGAGACCCCATATCCCGCACTTCAGGGGCTGAGCTGGGAAGACACCCTCCGTGTAGTGATCCGCGCCTACCGTGACGCGTTCGCCCGGCATCCCAGGCTGGCCCCGCTGATGGTCCTGCAGACTGTGCAGGACGCCAAGGTCATCGGCCTGTATGAGGATCTGGCCCTGGCGCTGGAGGGCGCTGGCTTTGAGGGAAAGGACGTCGTCTCGGCCATCACGACCATCGACAGCTTCGCCCTCGGCGCGGCCCTTGATCTGGCCGCGCCCGACGTCGTGTGGGCGCCGTCGGGCGAGGGGTTCCCGGCGCTCACACGCGCGCTCGAACATGCCGGACCACCCCGGCAGCGGGGAGAAGACGCCTTTAACTTCGGGCTCGAAGTGATCATCGCGGGACTGCGCGCCCGGCTCTAGGGGCGGCGACGCGGCCAAGAGCCCGCCAGGGCGGAATCAGACCAAGCTCTGGCCGCGCTGGAAGCCGGAGTTCTTCTGCCGCCGGTGATTCCTGGACATCGTGACGGGGCAGGCGGCGTCGTCCATAATTAGCTCAGCCGCGGACACCGGCAGCCGAACGCCGGAACAGGCGTGGATTGTTGAGGCCAGCACGTCGTTGCGTGGGGCCTGTTATGGCATGCGGCCGGCACGGAGGAAGGTCTGGGTTATGAGCACACCACTACCCCAAGTGCGCGTCCTGACTTACAACGGGGAAGACATCGGGATGGGGTTCAACAGTGACAGCGGCCTGGCCATAGGCACCGCATTGGACTTTGACGAACCGTCGCGCCTGTCCGGGCAGGAGGCCAAGGCAACCGCCGAAATCATCACAACACATGAGTCGCTGATGGAGTCGTTGGGCGTATCCGCGGAAGCGCAGGGGCGCTACGGATTTGCATCTGCAAGCCTCAAGGTCGACTTTTCGAAGAGTACCTCCTACAACTCCGTTTCAACGTTCGTCGTGGCGAAAATGGTCGTCAATAACCAGATCGTGCGCGGACGAAACTTTCGCATCAAGCAAGACGCGAAAGATCTGCTGACAGCCAGTCAGTTTGAAGCGTTTTCGAGGGCCTACGGTGACTCGTTCGTACGTGGACAATTTCGCGGCGGGGAATTTTTCGCGGTACTCCGAATCACGTCACTGGATACGGCCGTGCAGACCGATCTTGCGGTGACATTGCAGGCGGAGATCAACGGGGTGATCGCTGGCGGCTCCTTCAGCGGCAAATTCAACGCGCACAAGGATCAGTCCCAGTCGCGGGCAGAACTGCATGTGGTGTTCTATCAGAAGGGCGGCGAGGGCGAAGAGGAAATCGGGACAACCATGACCGTTGACGAGGTGAAAGACCGCCTCAAATCACTCCCGACAGCTGTAGCCAATCACCCCTTCCCGTACGAAATTGAAGTTGCCACTTATGACACCGTGCCGATTCCGATTCCTACGAAGGTTCAGCAGGAAGCCTTCCTCGTAGCGACGGCTGACGCTGACCGCCAAAGGCTCGCTTATCTCCAGAAGTACAACGACTTCACCTTTGCGGCGGAACATCCGGAGTTCTTTGAAAATCCTGCTCCCAGCGCCGAGCTCCAGGCCGCGGCACAGGCCTATGCGCGTGCGACGGACGCCGCTACTCGTCATGCCGTTCGCCTGTCGAGGGGTGAAATTGATCCACCTCAACTCTTTGACCCGGCCACGGCTGACCCCCCGCTGCAATTTCCCACTCTCGAACTGCATCGGCGGATCGGCGGCGTGGAGGGCAGCTACGCCGACTGGTATGAGAAACGGAATCAGCCGGGGATACTTTCCGACGACCGGAAGCTGGTGAACCAGATCGCTTTCGCTGTTGCCGGCCGGATCGACAATCTCGAAGGGATCGTGGATCCTGGCGGCGACGAACTGAAGACGGAGCACCTGCGTGGCGAGGCGCTTGCGCAAGTCGTCAGCGAGCTGGATAAGTTCACGATCGAGTGGTACCCGGAAAATATGGGAATTACCTCGATCGCCCATCTTCCGACGATGATCGCAAGGGACCGGCTCGCCGAACTATCAATCACCGGCAGAAACAACGACGGCGCCCTGATGAGTTTGCAGGGCATGGAACAGCTGGGAAAGCTTCAGCACGTAAATGTTTCGGGGAACCGCATAGGCCAGCTGGAACCGGTCGCGGGACTTACCTTTCTGCGCGGACTCGACGTTTCGGACAATGACGTAAGCGACGTCGCGCCGCTCGGGCGCTGTCCCAATCTCGAGTCGTTGAATGTAGGCGGCAATCGGATCGCCGATATTTCCCCGCTGGCAGCGGCGAAGAACCTGAAGACCTTGTGCCTGACCGACGTCAAGTTCACAATCTGGCCTGACACCAAACCGGTCGGACATCTGATGGCAAAGACCGAATTCGGAGTCTGGAGCGTGGAGACACACGACAATCCGCTCCAAGTCGCCACCGGCCTGGAGGATATCCAGGGCATTGCCAATCCCTTTTTGTCCCTGCATCAATTCAACGTGCGCTGGGGCGTTGTGAAGGACGGGCCGGATGCGCAGTTTCACGGCACTGCGGCAAGGATTGGCTTGTCGCCCAGATTTGCTGTCCATCTGGTGCGCGGCACCGAGACGCTCGACGACGAGTGGAGTCTGGTCAGTGTGGGGGATGAGCCCTCCGGGCCGCTGGCATTGGAGGGATTCGGGGCGGACGGACCCCTGCCCCAGGGGGCGAAGCTGATCGCCTTGGTTAGTGAGGCAGCCAACTTCCTGATCTGGACGGCCGTGCTGGACGGAGACACCGCGGTCACACAAGCCGGCGCCACTTTCCTGCGCAACTCCGGCTTCACCACGTGCGACGTCCTGCCTTAAATGCCAGAGGACGACGGCGGGAGTCACCTCCCGCCGTCGTCCTCCGTGTGTTTGCTAGGCGGAAACTGCCTCAAGGTTTGCTGCACCGTGGTTCAGGCTGAGCGTGAAGGTGCCCGGTCCGCTGGCGTGGACCGCGATGTTGCTCTTGGCGGTGTTGTGGCGCTCCGAGAGGTCGTGAATCAGGGCGTCCAGCTCGTGGTGCATCGTGGAGCGGTCCCAGAGCTTGTGGGTTACAGAGGTGGCAGTTTCAAACGTCATTGTTCAGTGCTTCCATTTCATGAATCCGGATGTCCGGCTGCCGCACCGATGCGGAGCCGCCGTGGGGCCAAACCAGGAACGCCTGAGACCTCGGGCAGCTCTGCGAGCTCACCGGTTTGGCCTCATTGCGTCCACCAGGATGGGTGCCCCTGGTTCACTGCGGACGCGTGGCGTCGGAGGGAACATCGGGGCTGCGTGACCGGGAGCCATGCTCCCCGCCCTGCCTTTCCATAGTGCACAGCGCCGCGCGGACGTCTCAAGCCAGATGGCGAAAATAGCGCGTGAGACTCATCACAGGCACCGGCGTGGCGCGAACTGCGACGGCGTCGCGCAGGGTCCGTTCGGACTACCGACGGGGGCGCTTCCGCGGGAAAAGTGCCGTGGGCGTGTGCTGGCGGCTCAGGCCCCGGGCCGGAGCACGGGTGACCGGCACCGGCCCTCCCGGCTCCGGCCCCGCTGCGGCAGCCGCTCTGCCGTAGCGGGCGGCCAGCGGTGCGGCGCTGAAGCCATGGGCCAGGACGCTGAGCAGCACGGTGGCCGCGATGACGGCCACCGCCTGATCGGACACTGGTCCGAGGGCTTCCATCGCCAGCAGCGCGAACACGAGGGATGCCAAACCGCGCGGACCAAACCAGCCCACGAACAGGACGGTGCGCCGGTCCAGTCCGGCGCCAATCGAGGCCAGTGCCACCGGCAGCATGCGCACCACAGTGAGGCTGAGCACGGCATACACGATGGTCAGGGGGACGAAGTGCGCCAGCATGGTCGGAATGGTGATGGCTCCAAAGGCCAGCCACACCAGCAGCGACACCAAGCCGCCCATCTGCTCGACGAAGACCAGTTCGGCCGGCGCCCGTTGGCCGGCGCACGTGCCGAACGCCAGCCCGCCGCAAAAGGCGGCGACGAATCCGTTGCCGCCCACAGCGAGGGCGGCAGTGTAGGCGAGCAGGCTCAGGGCAAGGACTCCGACACCGGCAAAGTCCTCGGCGCTCGTCCCGCGCCGGCGGGCCAGCTGCAGCAGCCACCCGCCCACGGCGCCGGTTGCCGCGCCCACGCCGGCGCCGATAAGCAGCTCGACGGCGGCACTGCCGGGACCGGCTGCACTCTCCAGACCTGCGGCGGCGGCCGCGCCGGCGATCGCGACCATGACGACCGGGGTGGCGATGCCGTCGTTGAGGCCGCTCTCGACGGTGATCAGCTGGCGGATCCGCGACGGCACCGCCGGATTCGTCACCACGGGGATTCCGAGCGCGGCGTCAGTAGGGGCCAGCGCCGCACCGACGAGCAGGGCCAGCCACAGTCCGAACTGGGGAAAGAACCAGGCGGCCAGGACCCACCCGAACACAATCGTCAGAGGCAGGCCGATTCCCAGCAACCGCACATAGCGGCCCACGTCCCGGCGCAACTCCTGAAGGGGCAGACGGGCGGCGTCGGAGAACAGCACCCACACCAGGGTGACCTCGACAACCGGGGTGATGGCCGCCGGGGGCGACGCGGCATCGACCAGCCCGGCCCAGGCCAGGGCCAGGCCGACAGAAGTGAACACTATAGGAGCGGTCAGGTCCGCCTGCTGCAGCCGCGCCGATACCAGCGCCCACGCGAACAGTGCGGCGGTGATCAGGACTATGACCGTCAGTTCCATGACGGATCGGTGCCCGCCTCCGTGCCCCCGGAGTCGTCATGAGACGTGTCGGAACAGGCCATGTTCAACTTTAGGCGCGGCGGGGCTGCCGATGCCCGTGTCCAAAGTCCCTAGGGGCCCTGGCCGGCCGCAGATTAGTTGCCGGCGCCGGTCACCCGCGGGGCTGCAACCGAGCCACGGCGGATCAGTTCGGC
The DNA here is from genome assembly GCF_003097355.1 of Arthrobacter sp. H-02-3. GTDB lineage: Bacteria > Actinomycetota > Actinomycetes > Actinomycetales > Micrococcaceae > Arthrobacter > Arthrobacter humicola. The sequence continues at coordinate 174,295 of NZ_PYUI01000005.1, read as the reverse complement.
CGTGAACTCCGGCACGGCCGCGGGCACCTTCCGGCCTTCGATCTGCCGGATCAGGGCCGCCGCGGCCGCAACACCCATGTCATAGACGGGCTGCGCGATGACCGTGAGCGGCGGGGTGGTGAGGCGGGTCCAGGCGAAGTCGTCGTACATGAGGAAGGAGACGTCGTCCGGAATCCGCAGGCCCAGCTCCTGGATGGCTTCAACGACGCTGAGGCCGATCAGGCCGTCGGAGGCGATGATCGCCGTCGCCGGGTCCGGGCGCTGCAGCAGCTCGCGGGTGATCTTTCTGATCGACTCGTTGTCGCCGGCGTTGAGGCGGATCAGATCGTCCGGCAGGTCCAGACCCGCCTCATCGAACGCCCGTTTCATGCCGTCGCGCCGGTCCGAGATCTGGGACGAGTCCAGGACCATGCCGTCGCGGTACGGCTCGCCCGTCTTGAGGGTGGAGACGAAGGCGATTCTCCGGTGTCCTGCCCCGATCAGGTAGCTCGTGGAGTCGTGCGAGATGCCCTCCATGTCCACCGCCACGGTGTCGACGTCGAGGCCCGACGCCTTGCGGTCCAGCAGGACCAGCGGGCGGCCGGATTCGTGAACGCGGCGTAAATGTTGCGTTTCCACGGATGACGCCGGTGCCACGATCAGGCCGTCCACGCGCTTGTCCAGGAGCACCCGGACGGCATCGATTTCCGCCTCGGTATCCTCATCCGTGTTGATCAGGATGACGTTGAAACCACTGCGCTTGGCGGTGTCGGTAATGCCCCGCGTGGCGAGGCCGAAATGGGGGTTTTCAATGTCGCCGACCACCACCCCGATGGTGTGCGATTTCCCCGTGTTCATGCTGCGGGCGAGCTCGTTGGGCCGGTACTCCAACTCCTCGGCAGCGGCCAGCACCCGCTCACGGACGTCGTCGCTCACGGCACCGTAGTTGCCCAGGGCGCGGGCAGCCTGGGCCTTGGAAACCTGGGCGGCTCTGGCGACGTCGGCGACAGTGACATCGCGGCGCCGGGAAGCATCACTATTCATTACGGCCTTTCGTAGCGGACTCTTGACGCCCCATGTGGCTTCGATTACATTTCTAGCAATCGATGTGAGTCCGGTCTCAATCTTAGGGACTGAGACCGGACTCAGCAAGGCTCGCATCGACAGTCCGCAACCCGGGGGCCAATTGCCCGCCCACCTCGCCCCTCACTCCCACGATTGGAAAACGCTGTGAACACAGGAAACAAAATGCGCCGCCCGGTGGCGCTCATCGCCGCCGCTGTTGCCGCGGTCCTGGCCTTGTCCGGCTGCGGAGGAACCTCCTCCGCCGCGTCCTCGCCGGCGGACAACCCCTATGGCCTGATTGAGGCCGGCACCATTCGCGTGGCCAGCCTGGGCGATTCGAAGCCCTACACCTTCACCGACGCCCAGGGGAACTTCACCGGCTTCGACGTCGAACTGTTCAAAGACGTCGCCCACCGCGCCGGAATCGACAAGGTCGTCTTCACCGGACAGGACTTCTCCGGGCTGCTCGCCGCCGTCTCCAACGGCCAGTTCGACGCCGGCGTTGCGGCCATTGGAATCACGGACAAGCGCAAGCAGACCGTCGACTTCTCCGATGGGTACCTCGCCGGATATCTGACGGTCATCACTACGAAGACCTCGGGCATTACCGGCGCTGACGGGCTCGCCGGCAAGCGACTCGGCGTCGTGCAGGGAACGCTGCAGGAGGCCTACGCCGTCAAGAACTTCACTTCCGCGAGCCTGGTGCGCTTCCCGGACAACAACACGGCAATCGCCGCCGTCAACAGCGGATCCGTCGATGCGCACTTCCTGGACTACGAGGCCGCCAAGGCCTATGAAACGCAATACGGCCTGGTCAGCGCAGCGGACATCCCGTCCTTCGATGCCCCCGCCGGGTTCGCCGTGGCCAAGGGCAAGACCGCCTTCAAGGACGCCCTCAACAAGGGCCTGGCCGCAGCCATGGAGGACGGCACCTGGAAGAAGCTCTACCAGAAGTGGTTCCCGGGCTCCCCGATGCCCGAGCAGTACCTGCCGAAGGCCGAACAGACGGCCAGCCCGACCCCCAGCAAATAAGCGTCCCCACAACGAGGCACGTCCGGGACCTAGCCCGGCGGCCACCTGACCGGGCGGGCCGCGCAGCGCGGCCCGTCCGGGATCCACAAGCTACCTACGTCTGAGAGCAACCATGGACTGGTTAAGCACCATCACCCGCACCTTCTTCGACTTCGACGCAATGGCCGAAGTCCTGCCCCAGCTTCTGGGAGTCGGTCTCCTCAACACCCTCATCATCTCCATCGCGGCAACGATCATCGGAGTTGCCCTCGGCATGATCGTTGCGGTGATGGGAATATCCCCCTCCAAGTGGCTGCGGGTCCCGGCGCGGATCTACACGGACCTTTTCCGCGGCCTCCCGGCCATCCTGACCATCCTGCTGATCGGCCAGGGATTCGCCCGCTTCAGCCAGTCGATCTTCGGCCCCTCGCCGTACCCCCTGGGCATCATCGCGTTGAGCCTGATTGCCAGCGCCTACATCGGCGAAATCTTCCGCGCCGGCATCCAGAGCGTGGACAAAGGCCAGGGAGAGGCCTGCCGTGCCCTGGGCATGAGCTACGCAAAATCCATGGCCCTCGTGGTGGTTCCGCAAGGCGTCCGCCGGGTCCTCCCGGCGCTGGTGAACCAGTTCATCGCGATCGTCAAGGATTCCTCGCTGGTCTACTTCCTGGGCCTGCTGGTCACCGAACGGGAGCTCTTCCGCGTCGGCCAGGACGCCGCCGTCCTCTCCGGCAACCTCTCGCCCCTGGTCATGGCCGGAATCTTCTACCTGCTGATCACGGTGCCCCTGACCCACCTGGTCAACCACTTCGACAACCGCTTCCGCACCGGCCGGCGCCGCCCCGCCGCACCCAGCAGCGGTCTCAAGGAAGTCAAGGAACTCGCCGCGGCCTCGCCGCTGACCACCGGGAGCAACACATGAGCCTCGCCAGCAACACCACAAAGAACACCGCCCCAGACATCGAGACCTTCCACGGCTCCAGCCTGGAACTGAAGAACCTCACCATGGCCTACGGCGACATCGAGGTGCTCCGCAACGTCAGCCTCACCGTCGCCCCGGGCACCACCACGTGCATCATCGGGCCCTCCGGCTCCGGCAAGTCCACCCTCCTGCGCGGCGTCAACCGGCTGCACGAACCCAAAAGCGGGGACGTGCTCCTGGCCGGCGAAAGCGCCCTGGCCGTCAAGCCGGACCTCCTGCGCGCCCGCATCGGCATGGTGTTCCAGCACTTTAACCTCTTTCCGGACCACACCGCTCTCGAGAACGTGGCCCTGGCCCTCTGGAGCGTCAAAGGCATGCCCAAGGCCGAAGCCAGGGAACGCGCCCACCGCCGCCTCGCCGAGGTCGGCCTCGCCGAACGCGCCGACCACCGCCCCCGCGACCTCTCCGGCGGACAACAGCAGCGCGTCGCGATCGCCCGCGCCCTGGCCATGGAACCGGAAGTCATGCTCTTCGACGAGGCCACCAGCGCCCTGGACCCGGAACTGGTCAAAGGGGTGCTGAACCTCATGGCAGGCCTCGGCCGCCGCGGCATGACCATGCTCGTGGTCACGCACGAGATGGGATTCGCCCGCAAAGTCGCCGACCAGGTCGTCTTCATGGACGAAGGCGAAGTCGTCGAGTCCGGAACCCCCGCCGACCTCTTCGACAACCCCCGAAGCGAACGCCTCCAGCGCTTCCTCTCGGAAGTGCTCTGATGGAGACCCTGAAGGGAAACGCAGGAGCGGCACCCGTCCGCACCGCCGTCGTCGGCTTCGGAATCTCGGGCAAAGTCTTCCATGCGCCGCTGATCTCGGCGCATCCCGGCTACTCGCTGGACGTGATCGTCACGGCGGATCCGGTCCGTGCTGCGGAAGCGGCACGGCTCTACCCTGACACCCGGATCGTCCCGACGCCGGAGGCCCTGTTCGACCTCGCCGGCGACCTTGACCTCGTGGTCCTCGGCACGCCCCCGCTGACCCACTTCGACCTCGCTGCAACCGCGATGGCCCGTGGCCTCCACGTGGTGGTGGACAAGCCGTTCGTGACGACGGCGGCCGAGGGCGAGGCGCTCATCGCCCGGGCGTCCGACGCCGGCGTGCAGCTCACGGTATTTCAGAACCGGCGGTGGGACGCCGACTTCCTGACGCTCCGCAAGCTTCTCCGGGAAGGCGCGCTGGGGGAGGTCCGCACCTTCGAGTCGCGCTTTGAGTGGTGGCGGCCGGAAGGCTTCGGGAACTGGCGGGACACCGCCGCAGTGTCCGACGGCGGCGGCATCCTCAACGACCTCGGCGCCCACCTGATCGACCAGGCCATCCAGCTCTTTGGTGCCGTGACGGAGAGCTATGGGGAGACCGCGAACCGCGGCCCGGACCCGGACGGCGCCGACACCGAGGCCTTCGTGTCCCTGCTCCATGAATCCGGGGTCCGATCGCGGCTGTGGATGAACGGCATGGCGGCCCAGGTGGGCCCGCGGTTTCATGTCCTGGGCTCCGAGGCCGGCTACACGAAGTGGGGCCTGGACGGCCAGGAGCCGGCCCTCGCAGCCGGCATGACGCCCTCGGATCCCGCGTACGGCGTCGACCCCGAGGAATCCTGGGGGCGCGTCGGCGTCGATGGCGCCACCCAACCCGTCCCTGCCCAGACGGGCGCCTATCCCGACTTCTACACCCGGCTGGCAGGAGCCCTCCGGGGCGACGGCCCGCTACCCGTGGACCCCGCAGAGTCCCTCGAAGTCCTGAAGGTCATCGACACGATCCGCGCCTTCGCCTAGCCACACTGCCCCCGGCCAAGGCCCGGGCGCACCCCAAACCCACTACGCAACGAAAGGGAGACCCATGTCCTCCACGCCCTCAACCAAACGCGTCGCCGTCATCGGCGGCGGCATCCTCGGCGTCTCCACCGCCGTCCACCTGCTCCGCGCAGGCGCCTCCGTCATCCTCCTGAGCGAACGCGGCCTGGCCAGCGAGGCCACGGGCCGCTCGCTGTCGTGGCTGAACTCGGCCGGAGAACGGTCCACCCCGTACCACCAGCTCCGGGTCGCCGGCGTGGACCGCTACCGCACCCTCTTCGCCGCGGACCCGGACCGGGACTGGCTGCAGTTCGGCGGAGGTCTCATGTGGAACGCCGCCGGACAGGCGGCCGCCACGGAAGCCCGCCACGACTACGAAGAATCCATCGGCTACAACTCCCAGCTCCTTGCCCCCGAACAGATTCCCGCGGCCACCCCCGGCATCGATCCGGACGCCGTGCCGGAGAACGCCATCTTCAACCCCGGCGAGGGCTGGGTCAGCCTGCCCGAACTCGTGGAGTTCCTGATGGAGGAATTCCACGCCCGGGGCGGCGAACTCGTCCTCAACGCCGGAAAAGTCTCCGTCACGGTCGACGACGGCCGGGCCACCGGCGTCGAGACGGCCGCAGGCGAAACCTTTGAGGCGGACGCGGTGCTCGTGGCGTGCGGTGCCGCAACGCCTGCGGTCGTCGCCCCCCTCGGCGTCGAGATCCCGAACGGTTCCCCGGTCTCCATGCTGGTGGTGACCAAACCCGTGGAGCACGGACTGCAGGCCGTGCTGAACACCCCGCGGGCCGCCGTCCGGCCCAACCCCGGCAACACGCTCGCCCTGGACCACGACTGGTACGAAGGGCACATCACCGAACACGCCGACGGCTCCTTCAGCATCCCCGATGACGTCGTCCAGGAACTCGCCGACGAAGCCTCCAAGCTCATCGCCGGCAACCCCGAACTCAAGCCTGCCTCCTGGAAGATCGGTCACAAGCCCATCCCGGGCGACGGCGAGCCGGTCCTCGGCGAACTCGGCCAGGTGTCCGGCTGCTTCGTGGCTTTCACCCACTCGGGCGCCACGCTGGGCCTCATCGCCGGCGAACTGCTCGCGGGCGAGATCATGACAGGCAAGAAGCACCCCATGCTCGCCACGTTCCGGCCGGGACGCTTCTCCTAGGCACTGCCATCAGAGGCCGAGCCGTGCCCGTCACGGCTCGGCTATGGTGGCTTCAACTGCGCAATGGTCGCAGGAACCTGAAGGAGCAACTTGTTCGCCGAGACGTCTGCCGCGCTTGCCGGGCTGGCCCTGATCGCCGTCGAACTCATCCGGTCAGTTCCCGCGCTCCTGCGGGTGCGGCGCACCGGGACCAGCGACGGCGTCAGCGGCATGAGCCTGGGCGTGCTCGCCGGTACCGGACTGGGCTGGCTGGCCCTCGCGTTGTTGGTCCAGAGCTGGTGGGTGCTGGCGGCCAACCTCCTGTGGATCGTGATCCATGCCTTCCTGTGCCGGCAAGTAGCCAGGACCGATACCCGGAAGAGGCGCGAAATTGTCCTGGCCGGGGCCGGCTCGGCGGCGGCCCTTGCCGTCGCTACGATCGGCGCCCAGTTCTTCATGCCCGTGCAGGACGCCCTCGGACTAGCGCTGGGCGTATCGACCCTTTTCTACGCCGTCCCCGCCGCGTACGAGGGCCTGGTCAGCGCCTCCACCCGCGGCCTGAGCCTGCTCTCCCTGGGCGTGAACACCCTGGAAGGCAGCATCTACTTCCTGGCCGGAATCGCCGTGCTGAAGATCGCCGAGGCGGGGGACCCGGTGTTCGGCTTCGCGTTCTTCGGGGTGGTGAGCATCGCCTCGAACGGCGTGCGGTTCGTGCGGGTCGCGTACCGGCGGATCAAAGGGCTCGACCGGGCCTGGCAGCGGGCAAACGCGCCCGTCGCCGCAGCCCGGCCGTAGCCCCGCCTACGGCCCAGGCACGTCAACGGCGGCATTCTGTTCCTGCTACGGCACCGTCGGTGTTGCCCTGGGAGTGAGATCCATGGTTGTCAGGCGCAGCCAGAGCCAGAGCCGCTTCTGCGGGTCGTCCAGATCGAGGTCGAAGTCCGTGGCCAAGCGCCCCACCCGATAGCGGACGGTGTTGTTGTGCACGTGTAGTCGTGCGGCCATCGCGGAGATATTTCCGTTCGACGCCAGATATGCCCGCAGTGTTTCCAGATAGTCGGTTTGCTGTTCGACGTCGTAGGCCTGGATCCTGGCGATGTCGTCGAGATCAGCAAGTCCGTTGTCGTCGATGAATGCCCCGATTTTCAAGAGGTTCAGCGGGATCCGGTGGTCCTCGAAAAGCCCGGTTGCGGAGACCGGCCCGTCATTCTTGCCCGGCATTGCCGATTTTTGGTGGAGCAGATATTGCAGCGTTTGCAGCGCTTCAGATCTGGATCGGGGCAGGTCTTCTACCCGGGGCGCGATGCCTCCGACGGCGGCGATGATCGGGTAGGAGCTGATCGTGTGGGCGTACGCCCCGATTTCCTGGGCTACGCGTCGATGCACTGCCCTGGGGATGATTCCCTGGCAGGGCAGAAGGGCATAGACAACCGAACCAATGAGGGCGCTGTGGCTCGTTTTGAACTGGATATTGCAGACGGTCGTGACAAGGTGCAGCAGCCGATGAATTTCACGCACCGACTCCAGGCTCCCGGTTTCGGGACGGACAATTGAAAAAGCCGCGACAGCGAGCCCGTGGTCCGCATCGAGCCCCAGCTGGGCAGCGGCAAAGGAAGCGTGGACGGTGTCGTCCATGAGCGTGCGGATCAAGTCCCCGTTCCGGCGTTCCCCAAAATCAGACGCCGAACGGGCATGGAGCATGTGCAGCCCGGCCAGTGACGCCATCCTGTTGAGCGCGTCCAGGGCCGCCCCTCGCTTGTCTTCGCCCGGGTCGATAATCCAGATCGAGCCAAGCAGTTCACCGCCGGCCCTCACAGCAAGGGCCAGTCTGGCCATCTCATCATCGACGGCGGGGATCAGCACCGCACCCGCGGACGCATAGACGATCTTGAAGTCTGCATCGAAGGCCGGCGGCGTGGTCTCTTGCAGGGAGAGGGTGGTGACGCGGCGCAATTCGTCGATGGGCTGGCCCGGCAGGGTCGAATAGCCCAGCACCCGTCCGAGCGGGTCCACGATGCTGGCTGCGCCATTTGTGATGGACGCGGCAGCGTTGGCGAAGGCGTAGAGATCCCCGAGCCGGACCCCTGAGACGGAATCCACCGCCGCACCCATGACAGACGCCCTGGCCAGCGCCACGAGCCGCGTCCAATCCGCGTTGTCTGGTGCGACGAGGACCGCGAGGCTGTGGCTGACCGCGGCGGAGCGCAGCTCGTCCAGGGACGCCCCGTGGGCCTTGACGATCACTGCGGCCGCGTTGCTGTTGGACGCGCGGTGCAGCAGCTGGTCAAAATCCGGCGAGCCGCAGCTCAGCCCGACGGCCAGGATGATCCGGTCCTCGATGCTCGTCCATGCGTCCATCGGGTCATACATGAGGACGTCAGAGACGGGATGCCCGAGGTTGTCCGGAGCGGGATTGGCGTGCACGAGATCGGCCTGCATGAGTTGGATGCAGTCCGACAGCCGCACCACCGTGACGTTCTGGTCGAGCTCAGCAACAGGCTGTTTCCCGATATCCATACGTGGACGATATCACATGTGAAAATCCATTCTTTTGGAGGAATCTACATATGGACGGGGTGAGATCTTCGTCACCATTGAGGGACGAAGTTGATCGAGGTTCCACCCAGGAAATAGAGGACCCACGTAATGAGAATCAAAGACATCAAGTCGCTGGCCGCGGTGCAAGGGCCTGCCCGGTCAGTGGCGGAGCGGCTGTCGCGGTGTTGCTACAGCGTTGAGGACATGAGGAAAATGGCCGCCAAGCGCCTCCCCGGGAGCGTGTTTGACTACATCGAGGGCGGCGGCGAGGACGAGGTCTCCTTGCGGCGCAACCAGTCGTCATTTGACGACTGGGCCTTCCTCCCGAAGTGGGGGTCGGTCGAGCACCTGGACCTCAGCTCCACCCTTCTGGGCGGCCGGGTTGCGATGCCACTGACCCTGTCCCCAACCGGCGGCACCAGGTTGTTCCACCCTGACGGCGAGACCGCCGTAGCCCGCGCGGCACTTGAAGCCGGCGTTCCCTACGGGCTGGCACACCTGAGCACGACAACCATGGAGCACGTCAGTGCCGCCACCCCTGGGCTGCGGCGATGGTTCAACCTCGAGCCCACGGCGGACAAAGGCCTTCTTCAGGCTGCCCTGGACCGGGTCTCGAACGCAGGCTACGAAGCGCTTGTGGTCAACGTCGACTGCCGGGCCATTGGTCACAGGGAACGCGACTACCGCAACGGATTCACCGCGCCGCCGTCCATCAAGCCCAAGACCGTCATCGAAGGGGCACTGCATCCCCGGTGGGCTCTTGGTTTCCTGGCCAACGATGCGATTGCCTTCCCGAACCTGGACGCCGAAATTCCTGAAGGCCCGCTCTCCAGCACCCCCGACATGTGGCGGACGCTGCTGGCGGGGCAGTACGAACCGACGGACTGGGACGACATCCGGGACCTCAGGGCGCGGTGGAACGGTCCCATCATTCTCAAAGGCGTCGTCAACCCCAGGGACGCCGTCATAGCAGCCGATATCGGCATCGACGCCATCCAGGTCAGCAACCACGGCGGCAGGCAGTTGGACCACATGGCCTCGGCCCTGGACGTACTGCCCGAAATCGTCGAGACGACGGCAGGCCGGGTTGAAATCATCGTCGACGGCGGAATCCGCCGCGGCTCGGACGTCGTCAAGGCCCTGGCCCTGGGCGCCGACGCCTGCTCCATCGGCCGCCCCTACCTCTACGGACTAGCCGCCGCCGGCCAGACAGGAGTTGCCCACGTCCTGAAGCTGCTGGCAGCGGAAATGACGCGCACCATGATGCTGCTCGGAGTGTCGACGATCCAGGAGCTGCGCGACGAGGGCCGTGAGCTGATCCGGCACCGCAGCGACGCCTTCACCCGCACCCTTCCCACCGAATTCCCCTCTGCCAAATTTCCCGCTGCCGAGTTGGCCTACTCCGATCTGAGGACCCCCTGATGAAAACCCCCACGGCACACTCTCCCGTGAAGCGCATTCAACGCGGCATCCCTGCCGTCATCGCCACGGCCGCGCTCCTGCTCGCGGCCACCGCCTGCGCGCCAGGCACCGCCACTTCACAATCGACACCGTCGACGCCGTCGGGAGATTCCGGCGGGTCCGGCACCGGGGTCCCTGCCCTCGCGGTCAACGATGCCGCCGCACAGTTGCTCCCGGAATCGATCAAATCAACGAAGGTCCTGCGCGTTGCCATCCCCACCAACGAGCCGCCGACGCAGTTCTACCGTGAAGGAACCCAGGAGATGACGGGGACCAACCCGGACATCGCGCGCCTCCTTGGGGAGGCCCTGGGCGTGAAGGTGGAGATCCAAGTGGCCAACTTCGACTCCATCATCCCCGGCATCGCCGCGGGCAGGTACGACATGACTGTCTCCTCGATGACCCCCACGGAGAAGCGTATGGAGGTCCTGGATTTCGTTGACTATATGCAAATGGGCAATTCCATCGCGGTGGCCAAGGGCAACCCGCAGGGGATCACCGATCAACACGTCCTGTGCGGTCGAAAGGTGGGCCTCCTGACAGGGTCCTACCAGCTCACGGTCAACGTTCCCGAGTACGACAAGGCCTGCACAGCGGCCGGCAAGGACACCATCCAGAGAAGCGAGTTCCAGGACACGCGGCAGGCAATCTCCGCCCTGAGCAGCGGACGGCTGGACGCAGTGCTAGCGGATTCACCGATTCTGAACTTCGCTGCCACGCAGAACCCCCAGATCGAGATCGCCGCAAAATATGACTTCACTCCGGTCGGTGTGGGCATGCCCAAGGACTCCGGCCTGATCAAAGCCGTCTCCGCTGCGCTCTCCGGCGTCATCAAGAGTGACTCCTACCTCAAGGTGCTCGGGAAGTACGGGCTTGAGTCCAGCGCCATCACCGACGCCCGCGTCAATTTCGCCCAATAGGAGGTGGCAACCGTGCAGCAACAACAGTCCTTCCCGGACACCCGTCAGAACACGCCGGCGGAACAGGGCGAATCCATCCCGGTGGTGCCGCTCAAACACCCGCTCAGGCTGGCAACCGCCGTCGTTCTCATCCTGATCGCACTCAGCGCCACCTGGGACGTGGCGGTGAACAAGCGCTACCACTGGGACGTCGTCGTCTCCTATCTCTTCTCCCCGCAGATCATCGCCGGGGCCGGGCTGACCATCCTCCTGACCGTGGTCTCCATGAGCGTCGGCATCGCGCTGGGCACGGTTCTGGCGGTCATGCGGCTCTCGGCCAACCCGATCGTGAGCACCATCAGTCGGGGCTACATCTGGTTTTTCCGGGGCACACCGCTGCTCGTGCAGCTGATCTTTTGGTACAACATTGCCGCCCTGTATCCGGTGATCGCTTTCGGTCTTCCTCTCGGCGGCCCCTCCCTGGTCCTGGGATCGGCCAATGTGCTCATCACGCCCCTGGGCGCCGCGTTGCTGGGGCTGTCGCTGAATGAGGCCGCCTACATGGCCGAGATCATCCGCGGCGGCATCGGATCTGTGGACAAGGGACAGTACGACGCCGCCCGGGCCCTGGGGATGAACGGCAGCCAGCTCATGCGCCGGGTCATCCTTCCCCAGGCGATGCGCGTGGTCCTTCCGCCGACCGGCAACCAGGTCATTTCCATGCTCAAGGGCACGGCCCTGGTCAGCGTGCTGGCGATTTCGGACCTGCTGTACTCGGCGCAGATTATCTACTCCAACAACTACCAAACGATTCCGCTGCTAATTGTCGCCAGCCTTTGGTACCTACTGATGACAACCATCCTGAGCTTCTTCCAAGCCAAACTTGAACGGCGCTATGGACGCGGCTTCGATGTATCCCCGCGACGGGCACGCCGTGCGAAGAGCCCTGCAAAGACAAGGACAATACGATGAACACCGCCATGGTGGAAGCCCAGGGGGTCCGCAAGAGTTTCGGCTCAACAGAAATCCTCAAGGGCATTGATTTGCGAGTCGAACGCGGCTCGGTGACCTGCCTGATCGGCCCGTCCGGTTCCGGAAAGACGACCTTCCTGCGGTGCATCAACCACCTGGAAAAGGTCGACGCCGGACGCCTGTACGTGGACGAACAGATGGTCGGCTACACCGAGCGCAACGGACGGCTGTACGAAATGAAAGAGCGGCAGACAGCACGCTCACGACTGACCGCAGGAATGGTCTTCCAGCGCTTCAATCTGTTCCCGCACATGACCGTGCTGGAGAATATCGTGGAAGCGCCCGTTCATGTTCTTGGCCGTCCCCGGCCCGAAGTCACCGCCGAGGCGCAGACCCTGCTGGACCGTGTTGGGCTCGGCAATAGGGGACAGTCATACCCCCAGGAGCTCTCCGGCGGGCAGCAACAGCGGATTGCTATTGCGCGTGCACTGGCCATGAAGCCCAAGCTCATGCTCTTCGACGAACCAACATCGGCGCTCGATCCGGAACTCGTCGGCGAAGTGCTAGACGTCATGAAGTCCTTGGCCGAGGCTGGGATGACCATGGTCGTAGTGACGCACGAGCTCGGCTTCGCCCGCCAGGTCAGCGACCAGGTGGTCTTCATGGATCAGGGAGTCGTCGTCGAAAGCGGAGCCCCGGCCGATGTACTGGGCAACCCGCAACACGAACGCACACAGGCCTTTCTGTCAAAGGTCCTCTAAACATCAACAGCCAGAACCGCAGCAGCCCCGGCCGCCATCCGGCCGGCCGAATGAAAGGACACAGTTCCATGCCTCGACAGCAGATCAGCACCGATCTCGCGCCCAGCCCGGCGGGTCCCTATTCCCAAGCCATCGCCGCCAACGGCTTCCTCTACACCGCCGGTCAGACACCGCACGACCCGGCCACCGGCGACACAATCGGCACCACCATTGAAGAGCAGACCGCGCAGACGATGAAGAACCTGGCCGCCGTCCTCGGCGCGCACGGCCTGAACTTCTCCCACGTGGTCAAGGCAACCGTCCATCTGCACCACCCGGGCCGCGACTTTGCCGGGTTCAACGCAGCCTACGCAGAGTTCGTCGAAGCCCCCTACCCGGCCCGAACCACCGTGGGATCGTTCCTGGGCGACTTCCTGGTCGAGATCGACGTCGTCGCCGCCATTCCCTAGCTGTCTCCGGGAACTCCGCTGAGGAATGATCGCTCGGCCAATGCCCCGTTTGATGCGCAACATGCGTCAAACGGGGCATTGTTATTGGCCGTACGGCCGCGCCCGTCGTCGCAGCCCAGCCGTAGCGCCGCCGTACGCAGCAGGAGGAGAACGACGACGGCGGGCTGCGAGCACCGGACCCCGCGCAAGCCGGTGACTGCTACGGCAGGCGTGTCGGCCGGAGCACCACAGCCTGGCCGGCTTTCTCGGGCTCGAGCGGGACAGGGCTGACCAGCACGGCCGGCCCGCGGCTCAGGAAGCCGTCCGAGAGCGGCTGGCAACGCACGCCACCCCGACCCCGCATGGCGGCGTGGGCTCCGGGCGCGAGCATCCGGTCCATCCACGCGCAGGGGTGGGCGGGCCGTCCGGCCCGGAACCGGACCACATCCCCTTGCGATTCGAGCGCGAAGTCTTGACCCAGCAGGGGAGCCAAGTGGGCGCCCCGGAGGACCACATTGCGCCGGGTCAGGAGCGGGTCAAAGGGCCCGGCCCCCAGCTCCGCGGCCATCGCCTCGAGGGCTTCGACCGCGAGGAGGGTGACGGCGGCGTCCATGTGCGCGGCCTTGCCGAAGAACCGGTCGCCGACGATGCCCTTGCCGGCCGCCACCTCGACCCGGTCCGCGTCCGTGGTGGGGACCTCCGCCGCGCCGTCCCGTGCGCGTCCGAAGTAGGCGTGCGCCGGAGAGACGAGAAGATGGAGGATCTCGACGTCGTACCTGTAGCTTGCCGTCATGCCACCAAACTATCCTCCGTCGCACAGACTCGGCACCATGCAACGGCTCGGCGGCCCCACGCCGAAGCTGCGCGCCGGATTCGCCGGAAACCTGCGTGCTCGCCGGAAGCTTCCCGCGAATCGGCAGCTTTCCGGCGAACTCGGCCGTGGGGAACGGTGTTGGCGCCCAAACTGCTACGCTCCACGTATCGGCCCGGTCCGGTGCCGACGGCGCAGCAACAGCGAAGTTGTGAGCGAGGTAAAAAGCATGACGGTTGCCGAAATCCAAGTGGACCAGCGGGTGATCGGGATCGACTCCCGGCGCTTCGCCTCGGTGGAGAAGGCCCTGGTGGAACTGATCACCAACAGCGACGACAGCTACGCCCGGCTGGAGAAGGCCGGGGCGTCCGTGACCGGCCGGATCCACGTCGGCTACGAGCGCCACCACGCCGGGGCCGTGCTGATGGTCAGCGACCAGGCGGAGGGCATGTCCTTCGAGCAGGCCGGACGCATCCTCAGCTACGGCGGTGCACACAGCCCGCTCGCCCGCGGCGAAGGCGCCGGCCGCGGGTACTTCGGCCGCGGGCTCAAGCAGGCCATCTTCGGCCTGGGCCACGGCTGGATCGAGACCATCCAGAACGGCCGGTTCACCCGCATCGACGTCTTCCGCGGCGAGAACGGCGGCTACCTCTACGACGACGACGGCGCAGACCGCCGCGCCTTCCCCGCAGACTACGCCCGGCTGGGCATCCCCGCCGGGGACATCGACGCCGGCGCCGACGGTACGGACATCCCCGCCGGCAACGGAACCCGCGTGACCATCGTCGTCGACAATCCGCACGTCACCATCACCCAGCACGCCACCTTGCTTCAGTCGCTCTCGGACAACATCTACCTGCGGGACGTCCTGGACCGGCGCGAGGTGGAGCTGGTGCACGGACGCCCCGGCGCCGAGGACTACGGCAGCGAGAACATCCGTTTCCACGAACCGCCGGCCACCGTGCTCCTCGGCCCCGACCAGCCGGGAAGCTTCAGCCTTGATGGTGAGGAGTTCCCGTTCACCGTCACGCTCAAGCGGGCACGGGACGTGGAACTGACGCTCAAGGGCGACGAACGCACTGCCGGCCTGGTGGTCGAATCCGGCATGGCCGTGCTCGACTGCCAACTGTTCGAGTACGAGAACCAGGTGGGCACGGAATACCTCTTCGGCACCGTGCGCTGCCCGGCACTGACCGAGATGCTGGGCCGGGGCAAGGCGATCATCAGCGACGAGCGGGAGGGGCTGAATCTCAAGGACCCCTTCGTTGCAGCCTTCTCCCGCGCCGTCAGCCGGATGATCGCCGGCCCCGTGCAGGCTGAGAAAGAAAAGCTCACCCACCTGGAACGCGCCACGACGTCGGGGCGGACCGCGGAGATGATCGAGCACCTGCTGCAGCACATGAGCGAGGCAGCCGTCATCGATTTGGGGCTGGAGACGGCGCCGCCGCTCCGGAACGGGGACGGCTCGCCGTCGGCCGGGGCGCCGCCCGCGGCCCTGCGGTTCACAACGCCCTTCTACTACCGCCCGCCGGGGCATCCGTTCCATGTCGCGCTGCTGCTGGATCCGGGCCAGCTGCCCGATGCCGGGACGCTCACCTTTGAGCTCGCGTTGCCCGGTTCACTGCGGATTGACCCCACACCCGCCCCGGTCCCGGTCAGCGCGCTCAGGGACACGCGGAGGATCGAGTGGACCATGGCGGGGGACCGAGCGGGGGAACACGGCGAGATCACTGTCCGGGCTGGCGACTACTGGGCATTGTGCGAGATCGTTATCGCTGAACACGCCTCCCGCCGCAGCACCGACCAGCCGCCGCACCACGCCATCGCCACCGACGCCTCGGCGCAACAGGCGGCGCACCGCGAGGTCCACCGCCCGAGCCGGGACCACGGCGTCGACCTCTTCACCGGCTACGACTTCCGCACCCTGCACAACAGCGCGGACCGTGCCGTCTACAGCCCCGCGGAGCGCAAGGTCATCATCAACACCGGCGCCCCGACGGTCCAGCTGTATGTCGACGGCCGCGGCCGTTTCCGGGATTCCGCCCGGCTGTTACTGGCCGAGCTCTTCCTGGACGTGATCTCGGACGAGCTGGCCAGGCGCCGCGTGGAACAGCACGGGCATGCGGGCGACCTTAAGGCCTTCCAGGCCGCCAAACGGGACATCATCCGTCGCTACGGGAGCGACATCCACCGCACGTTCCTGGGCTAGGCGCGGCCGGAGTTCGCGCGGTGACCCGGCGGTGACCGTGCCGGATTAGGGAACGAGCACGATCTTCCCTGTTGCCGCCGTGCTTCCCAGTAGTTCGTGGGCGCGCCGGGCCTCCGAAAGCGGCAGCCGCTCGGCCACCACAGGGTGGATCTCGCCACGGCGGAGCATCCCGAGGAGCACCAGGAAATCCGCCTGGAACCAGTCCTGGTGATGGATGCGCAACTTCTGGATTCGGTAGGACAGCACCTTTCGGCGGGGTGAAAGCCAGCCCCAGAGGGCGACGCTCCCGGTTGCCGCGTACCAGGCGACCACCCCGGGCCAGTTCTTGCGCCCCTTAGCGATGGTGGCATAGCGGCCGAACACCACGAGCCGTCCGCCGGGCCGGAGTGCGCGGAAGGAACGTAGCGACAACGCGCCGCCGATCCCGTCGAGGGCTATGTCCACGCCGTCGCCGGTGAGCCCGCGGAGCCGGGCCAGGAAGTCCTCGTTCTTGTAGTCGATTGCCACCGCGCCGAGCCGCTCCACGGCAGCACGGTCCCGGCCGGCAGCAGTCCCGTAGAGGCGGAGGCCGGCCAGCGCTCCGAGCTCGAGGATCGCTGTGCCTACCCGGCCAGCCGCGCCGTGCACCAGAACGCTCTCCCCGGGCTTCGCCTTGGCCGTGCGGTGCAGCAACTGGTAGGCGGTCATGTAGGGGAAGACGAGGCTCACGACCTCGGCCGGGTCGAGGTCCTCGGGCACCTCCACCGCATACACTTCCGGCACGCAGACCTTCTCGGCGTTGGCGCCCCACACTGTCAGCGCGCCGATGCGGTCTCCCACGCGTATCCGCGAGCAGCCGGGTCCGAGTTCATCGACGACGCCGACGAGCTCGTAGCCGGGCGTGAACGGCGGCTTCGGCCCGCCGAGATAGGTACCGGCCCGCAGTTGTGCGTCGGTGAACGAAACGCCGGAGGCGAGGACCGTGACACGGACTTCGCCCGGGCCCGGCCGGGGATCCGCGACCTCCACCACATTCAAGACCTCGGGGCCGCCGAAGCGGTCGATCACCACACGCTTCATGGGCTCACTCTACGCCCGGCGCGCGGCCGGCACACCGGGTCCATCCGGCACAGACGTCTCCGGCAACAGGCACGCGAATTCGCCGGACCCGTGTGAGGTCGCCGCAAGCTTCCGGCGAATTGGCAGGCCTCCGGCGAACTCGGCGTCCCGGGCCACCCGCCGCCCCATTGACTCCTGTCGCAGGGCCGGACTATCCTACAACCAAATGGTTGTAGATCAGCGCAGGAATCAGCTCGCCGAACCGCTCAGCGACGAAGAACTTGACCGTCTGTTCCAGGCATTCGCCGATACGACCCGACGGGACATTGTGCGCCGGGTGACGGTGGGGGAGTACTCGGTCTCCGGACTGGCTGCCCTCTACGCCATGAGTTTCGCGGCCGTCCAGAAGCACGTGGCGGTGCTCGAACGGGCTTCGCTGGTCTCGAAGGACAAGCGGGGAAGGGAACAGATTGTGCGGGCCAACCATGACGGGCTACAGAAGGCCCGCCGCCTGCTCGATGAGTACGAGGTCATCTGGCGGCAGCGGACCGACCGGATTGCTGACCTGCTCGCCGAAACAGCCGACCCGCAACCAGGCCAGACGGAACCAGCCAGGTCAAAATCAGACAGGACCGAAGCAGGCAAGAAAAACGCAGGGAACACGCAGCAACGCTGAAGGATGGGAAGGGTTTGTCATGACCGTTGTCAGTTCAGTCAAGAATCTCGAGGCGCTGAGCCTCACCGTGGTCGCCGAATTCGACGCCGGCGTGGAGCGCGTCTGGCAGATCTGGGAAGACCCGCGCCAGCTCGAGCGCTGGTGGGGCCCGCCCACGTGGCCGGCCACGTTCGAGAAGCACGACTTCGTCCCCGGCGGCGAGGCCACCTATTTCATGACGGGCCCCGAGGGGGAGAAGGCCCGTGGCTGGTGGCGGTTCGTCGCCATCGACGCCCCGAACCGTCTGGAGTTCGATGACGGCTTCTCGGACGACAACGGCGACCCCGTGGCCGACATGGGCAGCATCCACGGGGTCGTGACTCTGGAACCGATCGGCAGCCGCACCCGGATGACCGTCCTGTCCACCTTCGAGGCCGAGGAACAGATGGAGCAGATCGTCGCCATGGGCATGGAGGAGGGCATGAACCAGGCCCTGGGCCAGGTGGACGCGATCCTCGCCGAATCCGTCAACGCCTGAGCTGCAACGACAGCGGACGACGGCGGGAACCCTCCCGCCGTCGTCCGCTTTGGCCCTATTCAGCCCGCCGCGTGCGGCGTTAGGATGCCTTGTGACTTTCACCCACGGTTACGCGGCCAATGGCGATCTCCGCATGTACTACGAGGTCCACGGTCACCCGCGGGCCGACAAGCCCCCGCTGCTGCTCATCCCCGGCGGAGGGTCGACCATCGAGACGAACTTCGCCGGCCTCATCCCGGCGCTGCTGGCCGAGAGTCTCCAGGTAATCGCCGTCGATGAAGAAGGGCACGGCCGGACCGCGGCGACCGGCCGCCCGCTCACCGCTGAAAACTCCGCCGACGACATCAAAGCCGTGCTCGACGAGCTCAGGGTGGACTCCGTGGACGTGCTCGGTTTCAGCGCCGGCGGCCATACCGCGCTGGCACTGGCGATGCGGTATCCGGCCTCCGTGCGGTGCCTGATTGCCGCCTCCACCTTCGTCAGCCGGGACGCGGTCAGCGACGAGTTCTGGGACGGCATGGCGAAGGGCACCCTTGCCGAAATGCCGGAGGCGCTTAAGGATGCGGACCGCCGGCTGAATCCGGAGCCCGGACACCTCGAGCGGCTGTTCGAGCTGGACCGTCAGCGCATCCTGACCTTCGCCGGCTGGCCGGACGATGACCTGCGCCGCATCACGGCCCGCACCCTGGTCCTGGGCGGCGACCGCGATGTCATGAGCCCGGAACACACCGTGCGGATGTCCCGTGTCATTCCCGGGGCGCGCCTGATGATCGTGCCGGGTGGCCATGGCGATTACCTCGGCGAACAGTCTGCGAGCGGCGGCGACCTGACGGCCATGCGGACCATCGTCCCCTACCTGCTGCGGTTCCTGGAGGAGTAGGGCGCGGTCAGGGCTTTGTCGGGGTCGAGGTCTTTTTCGGCATGGAAGTCCAGTGCTGCCGGTGCAGGCGTTCAAAGCCCTCCAGGAGCAGATCCAGCGCGAACTCAAACTCAAACTGGTCGTCGCAGCCCTGCCCCACCACGGAGTCCTCGTGCGCGGACGAGGTGGCGACCTTCAGGATGTTCGGATACCGCTCGGCCATCTCGCGGAACATGGCGGCCTGGGCCCCCGGCGGCAGATCCGCCGTCCCCTCCGCCGTCCCGACGGCGGAGTCAGGGAACAGCTCCTGGGTGAACCCCCACATGCGGCTGCCCAGGGCATGCATGACGTGGTGGGTCAGATCGACTGAGAAGCCGCCGGCCAGGAACATCCCGATGAACGAATCCATGTACCCAAGGACCGCCGGCGTCTTGTTGGTGCGCGACTCCAGGACCTGCCGGGCCCACGGGTGACGCAGGAGCGCCCGCCGGGCCGAGAGCACCCTCAGTCGCACGGCATCCTTCCAGCCGGCATCGCGGGCGGGAGGATCGATCTCGCTGACGAGCGTGTCCACCATGCCGTCGAGGAGTTCCTCCTTGTTGGCCACGTGCTTGTACAGCGCCATCGGCACGAAGCCGAGTTCCTGGGCCAGCCGGCGCATGCTCAGCGCCTCGATCCCCACCTCGTCGGCCAGTACGACGGCGGCCGTAAGTACCCGGTCCCGGCTCAGGGGGATCCGGCGCGTGCGCTCCGCTTGCTGGGTCATCCGGCCACCTTTCCCTAGCGGTCTCCTCTTGACAAGTGTACGGCGTACACCTAGCGTTGTGCGCATCAGGTGTACGCCGTACACCACGAGCCGTGTGAAACAGGCCGTGGGCCGCTCAGCGAAGGACCAAGCCATGACAATTCAAGCCAGCAGCGCTCCCGTGCCCCGCGTCCGCCGTCGCCCCCAGTGGCCGGTGGCCGCCGGATTGATCCTGCTCAGCCTCATCCCGGTCATTGCGGGGGCAACACGGCTGACGGAATTGACCGGAGGTGCGGCCATCACGCCGCAGAACGCCCGGTTCTTCGCCTCTCCCGTTCCCGTGGTGACGCACATTGTTTGCGTCACGACCTACAGCCTGCTCGGGTCATTCCAGTTCCTGCCCTCGCTGCGGGGCCGCCGCGGCTGGCACCGGATCGCCGGCCGCATCCTGGCGCCGGCGGGCCTGCTGGCCGCCCTGTCCGGTTTGTGGATGGCCGCCTTCTATCCGCTGCCGGCCGGCGACGGCCCGGCGCTCTTCGTCCTGCGGCTCGTCTTCGGCTCGGCCATGGCGGCGAGCATTGTCCTGGGAGTCGTAGCCATTGTGCGCCGGGACTTTGTGCGGCATGGAGCATGGATGACCCGCGGCTACGCGATCGGTGTCGCCGCGGGAACGCAGGCGCTGGTGAGCCTGCCGTGGATACTGCTGGTCGGGCCGCCCGACGAGCCGACCCGGGCGGCGCTGCTGGGATCGGCCTGGGTGATCAATGTTGCGGTGGCCGAGTTCGTCATCCGCCGCCGCGCGCAACGGGCCACGAGGGTGCCGCGGCCTTCCGGGCGGAAAGTCACACGTCTTGAACCGGCGAGGCGGACGACGGCGTGAGGCGCCCGCCGTCGTCGAGGTAGCCGGAAGCGTGCCGGTTCGCCTTAATTTCCCGGCGACTCGGAGAGTTTCCGGCGAGTTCGAGGCTGGCGAGGCGTCGGCGGCGCGCCCCACGGACGCCGGATGGCAGGCCGCTAGACTCACGCGCATGACGATTGTGGACGATCAGGGGCGCTCGGAGCCTCCCCTTGCCGCCGATGAAACCGCGACCCTCCTGGGTTTCCTGAACTTTCAGCGGGCCACGCTGGCGTGGAAGTGTGCCGGACTGGACGCTGCCGGCCTCGGGGCGACGACCGCTGCCTCATCGATGACCCTGGGCGGACTGCTGAAGCACATGGCCTACGTGGAGGGCGAATGGTTCTCCCGTTCCCTGCGCGGGCGGGACCGGGAGGCTCCGTTCGGCACCGTGGACTGGAAGGCCGACCCGGACTGGGACTGGCATTCCGCCGCCGAGGACACCCCGGACCAGTTGCGCAACCTGTGGCAGGGCGCCGTCGACCGCTCCCGGGAACGCCTCGCGGAGGCCCTGGCCAGCGGCGGCCTGGACCAACTGGCCCGGCGCTCGTGGCCGGATGGCTCGGCGCCGAGCCTACGCTGGATCCTGTGCCACATGATCGAGGAGTATGCCCGGCACAACGGCCACGCCGACCTTCTCCGCGAAGCGGTGGACGGGCAGACCGGGGAGTAGCCGCGGCGGCCAAGGCGTTCCCCGGGCGTTTCCGGCGGGGAGTCCGACGGCGCCACTCGCCCGCCGCCGGCGTCTTCAGGGAGACCTGCGCGTCTTTCGAAGACTCCTACGCGTCGGGCATCTGCAGCACGGTCATGGCGGCCAGCAGGTATGGCGCGGGATCGGGATCGCTGCCGGCGGCCCACTGCATCCAGGCCTCGAACGTTGCCCCGAGATAGGCCGCGCAGAGGTAGCCGGCCATGTCCTCGCGGACGCCGAGCGTAATCAAATACCGGCGGCCCCGCTCGCGCTGGGGAGCGAGGGCGGCGTAGCTCCGGCTGGCCAGTTCCGGGTGTTCGGCGATGAGCCGCAGGCGCCCGCGGGTAAGGGCGAGGTCCGGAAGCGCGGCTGCCCCGGCGACGGCCGCCGCGCTCAGTCCCGCCCGGATCTGCGCCGCACCCGTCCCTGGCCGGAGCCCGCCGTCGGACTTGCTAACGGGGCCGCCGCCGTCGTCCGCGCTGTCCAGTTCTCTTCCCAGAGCCCGGTCCAGTGCCCGGCCGGCGGCCTCCGTGACCGGCTCGATGCCGCCCCAGACGAGGTCGGCCTTGCTGGCGAAGTAGCGGTAAAGGCTTTTGCGCCCGATCCCGGCCGCGCCCGCGATGTCCTCCATGGACGTCTGTTCGTAGCCGCGCTCGGCGAACAGGCGCAGGGCGATGCGGGCGACGGCGTCGGGGTCGATCGTCGCCGGCCGCCCGGTGGCGCGCGCGGCGGCGGGCTGGTGGTCCTCGGAGGGCTGGCCGGTATTCACCCTTACATAATGACACAGAGTGTCATAAGGTGAGCCTGTCAGCATCCTCAACGTCTGGAAGGACATCATGGGCAACGAAGCTTCATGGCAGGAAACCGTCACCGCGGGCCGCTTTGCGGGCAAGACCGTCATCGTCACGGGTGCGGGATCGGGCATTGGACAGGCCACGGCCCTCCGCGTCGCGCGGGAGGGCGGCCGGGTGATCGCGGCCGACATCAGCAAGGAACGCCTGGACGCCCTCGTGCAGGACAACGCCGGCATGGACCTGGTTCCCGTGCCCGGCGACATCTCCACCGAGGAAACCGTTGCCGCCGTCGTGGCCGCGGCGGGCGGGCGCGTTGATGCGCTGGCGAACGTCGCCGGGATCATGGACAACTTCACGCCGATCCACGAGGTGGACGACGAAACCTGGGAGCGGGTTTTCCGGATCAACGTCACGGCCCTCATGCGCCTGACCCGCGCCGTCGTGCCGCTCATGCTCAAGGCCGGCACCGGTTCCGTAGTCAACATCGCCTCCGAAGCCGGGCTGCGCGGGTCCGCCGCCGGCGCCACCTACACGGCGTCCAAGCACGCCGTCATCGGCCTGACCAAGAACTCCGCCGTGATGTACGGGCCGAAGGGCCTGCGGTTCAACGCAGTGGCCCCAGGTGCCACCATCACGAACATCGAGGCCCCGTGGGGATCTGAGCTCGGTGCCGCGCGCCTCCAGCCGCTCATGGGCGCGAACATCCCGGCCCCCGCCACCGCGGCGCAGCTGGCAGCCTCGATCACCTTCCTGCTCAGCGACGACGGCACGAACGTCAACGGTGCGGTCCTCGCGTCCGACGGCGGCTGGTCGGCGGTCTGAGGGTCCGTCCACCCCGGGCCCAACCACCCGTGCCCACCGACCCGTTGCGCTATCAGTCTTGGCGGTTATCCGAGCCGAATGACGACCAGGACTGATAGCGCATCCAGGGGGAGGGCTAGGCTCCGGGGAAGCGTTCCCGCAGATTGCGGTGGACGTCGGCGGCCGATCCTGCGCCAGCCGCCGCCTCTTCGGTGAGCCCGAGAACGGCCGCGGCCCCAACGCCGAGCGTTCCCTGCGGCGAGATGCGCAGCAGGTCGGCGGCCAGCAGAACCTCGATCGCCAGCAGGTCCTCAAGAAGTCTCAGCGCTTCCTCAGTCTTGCGGACGCTCAGCATGGCTCCCGTGGCATGGTCTTCGACGCCGACATCCAGGATGGTCGAGTCCAGGGTGGCGGGAGCTGCCAGGAGCCGGAGCTCGGTGTAGCAGGCGGAGCCGGCGTAGCGGAGCTGCACGCCCGGCGCCGCGGCGGGCCCGCGGTTCCCGGGCGGGGGCCCCGACTTCATCGCCGCCATGACGGCAGTCCACAAGTGGCTCATGCGGCGTTCGCTGAGCTGACCCACGTGGACCAGAGCCACGCGCAGGGCGTCGAAGGCGATCGCCAGCACCATCGGATGGAAGTTGCCGTTGCTCAGCACCGAGCCGGTTGCGACGTCGACCAGCGGGTTATCGCTCGCGGAGTTCAGCTCCGTGTCCACGGCACCCACGGCCGTGGCGAGGAACTCACGGAACGCGCCGTGGACCTGCGGGATCACCCGGAAGGAAAGGGCATCCTGCACCGACCGCGGCCCGCCCGGGATCAGGAGCAGGCTGCCTTCCAGCAGTTCGCGCAGATGGGCCGCTGCCGCTACTTGCCCCGGATACGGCTTGGCCGCGGCCGCGGAGGCCGAAAAGACCGAAGGGTTGCCCCGGGTGGCTTCGATGGACAGGACTGCGGCCTGGTCCGCGGCGCCGGCCGTCCGCGCCGCGCGGGCCAGCACCAGGGCCCCGTGGCCGATCGAGACGCCGTTGGCCGAGATTATGGCCAGTCCGTCGCGGCCCTCGAGCCGGAGCGGCGCGATGCCCGCACGGCGCAGGGCTTCGGCTCCGGGGAGGGTCTCGCCCCTGAATTCCGCTATGCCGGTGCCGACAGCCACCTGGGCGATGCCGGCCATCGGACTGATATCGGCCGCTCCGACCGAGCCCGTGCTGTGCAGGACCGGGTGGACGCCGGCGTTCAACATGGCCAGCAGGGTGTCTGCCGCGGCCGGGCTGGCGCCGGAGCCGCCCCGGGCCATGCCGTTGAGGCGAACAGCCATCGCGGCCCGGACCACTCTCCGATCCAGCAGGGGTCCGAACGCGCCGCCATGGCTTGCCACGAGGAATTGCTGCTGCCGTTCGAGTTCTTCGCGCGGCACCCTGGTGTCCTTGCCGTGGCCGACCCGGGTGCTGAGCCCGTAGATCGGGTCGCCGCCGGACATGGCCTCCTCCAACAGGGCCCGGCTCGCCGCGATCCGTGCCCTGGCGGGCTCGCCGAGTGCCACCGGCGCGCCCTCGGCTACGGCGACCAATTCCTCCTGCGTCATCGGCAGATCGCTGATGGTGACTGGTTCCATGACGTTGCCTCCAGCAACCAGTGTGGTCCGGGGCGCCCGCCCGTACAAGAGATCACCGGACAAGAGACCACCGGTCAAGGGGACACCCCACCACCCGTTGCACTTTCAGATATGGCGGCTATCGGCGCCGAATGACAACCAGACCTGATAGCGCAACCAGGAGGACACGACGACGGCGGGAGGCTCCCGCCGTCGTCGTCCGTCTGTTTACTGTCCGGACCGCAATCTAGTAGGCCTTGACCCGCTGTTCGACGACGAGGTGGACCAGGGCGAACACGCCGTCGCGGTCGATGGCGGCCAGCGCGGCCTCGAGGGCGGCCGGGATGTCCTGGTCCTCGGTGACCGTGACGCCGAAACCGCCGAAGGCCCGGGCCATCATGCCGAAGTCGGGATTCTTCAGCTGCGTGCCCGATACCCGGGACGGGTAGTGGCGTTCCTGGTGGGTGCGGATGGTGCCGTACTCCTGGTTGTCCATCACGATGATGAGCGGCGTGGCTCCGTACTGGGCGGCCGTGGCGAGCTCCTGGCCGTTCATCAGGAATTCCCCGTCGCCGGCGATGGTGACCACGCGCCGCTCCGGGCTGGCCAGCGAGGCCGCGATGGCCGATGGAATCGAGTACCCCATGGAGCCGTTCCGGGCGCTGATCATGGAGGCGTAGCGCCGGGTGGGGAAGTACCGGTGCGCCCAGTTGGTGTGCTCGCCGGCCCCGAACGTGACCATCGCGTCCTCGGGCAGCAGCGGCACGAGGTTGGCCATGAGGGTGTCCATCTTGGCAGGCCCCTCGTCCGGGGTGGACGGCGGCAGGCTGGCGAAGGACTGCTGCTCGGCACGCATCCGGGCCGTCCACGCCTTCCACTCCTCCTTGACCGGGAGGTCGATGTTAACGAGGTCCCGGACGAAGGCCTCCGGCTTGGCCAGGATCTGGCGGGAGACGGGGCCGGAGCGGCCGCGCAGCGAGGGATCGATGGTGACCAGGAAGTTCTTCTTGTTCCAGTCCTGCCTGCAGACGAAGCCGTCCGTGATCACGTCGCCCGGGACCGTCCCGACGAACACGAGCAAGTCGGTTTCCTCCAGGAGGTCGTAGGTGGGGCGGGGTCGGCCATAGCCGATCGGTCCCACATAGCTGGGGGAGTCAAAGGAGACGGTTCCCTGCGTGCGCCATTCCGCCGCGGCCGGGATGTGATGCTTTTCGAGCCATTCGGTGAGCTCCGTGGCCGCGTCCTGGGTCCAGTCGTTCCCGCCGGTGACAAAGAGCGGCTTCTTGGCCTGTGCCAGGGCCTCGGCAAGGACGCCGGCATCCGTGCTGCTCATACCGCCCGCGGCCACCGGGATGGCCGGGTGCAGGGCCGGATCGATCTGCACGCGGATGATGTCCTCCGGCAGGCCTACCACCACGGGGCCGGGGCGGCCGCTCATGGCCGCGAACATGGCCTCGGCGACAATCTCGGAGGCCCGTTCGGGGTGGTCCAGGACCATCACGCGTTTGGCACCGGTGTCGAACCACGCCTTGATGTCGAACTCCTGAAACGCCTCGCGGTCCCGGTGCGCGAACGGAATGAGACCGACAAAGAGCAGCATCGGGGTGGAGTCCTGCCACGCGGTGTGCAGGCCGACGTGGGCGTTCGCCGCCCCGGGCCCGCGGGTGACCATTGCGACGCCGGGACGCTGGTTCATCTTGCCGTCGGCCTCGGCCATGTACGCGGCGCCGCCCTCGTGCCGGCAGACCACGGTCTCGATGTCCGAGCCGTGCAGCCCGTCGAGGACGTCCAGAAAGCTTTCGCCCGGCACAACAAAGGTGCGTTCAACCCCGTGCGCCACGAGGGAATCGACGATGACGTGGCCGGCGGATTTCAGGGTGCCGCTGCCGTTGAAGCTGTCCGGGATAGCCGCCGGGACCGTCTGGAGGGGTGGGAGGGTGTCGCCGTCGACTGGGTACGTGTCGGTTGCGGTCATGGTGGATGCAGACTCCGTTTTCATCACTTGGTTGTCTTCTTGGGTTGGTTTGGCGGGCAAGGCATGTCCACTGAATCCAGCGGAACGGATGGTGGCGCCTAGTCGGTTTCCGGTCCGGTGCAGAAGAAGCAGCCGTCCTCGCAGCTGTCGTTCGACGCCGGCGGGTTGCTGGTGCGCACGGCTGGCGGGTGGCGCTCCTGCAGGGTGCTGGTGCGGCCGGGATTCAGCGGGTTTCGTGGCTTCATGGAGGCTTTCAGGTTGTAGGTCGGATGGTGGGACCGGTCAGCAGACGAATGT
This sequence comes from Arthrobacter sp. H-02-3, assembly GCF_003097355.1. GTDB lineage: Bacteria > Actinomycetota > Actinomycetes > Actinomycetales > Micrococcaceae > Arthrobacter > Arthrobacter humicola. The sequence goes on along the minus strand of NZ_PYUI01000005.1, from coordinate 147,364 downwards.
TCGATTAGCCAGGTTCGATTAGTGGATCGGAGTCCGGTTGGCCAGCACGGGCGCGGCGCCCGTGAAGCCGTCGCGGGTTTCGGCGATGTCGTGGATCTGCTTCCGGCAGGCGTACCAGCCGCCGACCATCAGCGCGCAGGCCACCAGGGTCACCAGCAGCGTGAGCGGGGAATCGATGAAGACCATGACGAGCACGCCGAGCAGGAAGACGAGGGAGAGGTATCCGGTGTAGGGGGCGCCGAACATCCGGAACGAGGGGCGTTCGAGCCAGCCCTTGTCTGCCCACCGTTTGAGCTGGATCTGGCAGAGCACGATGGTGGCCCAGGTGACGACGATGCCTACCGAGGCGACGTTCAGGACGATCTCGAAGGCCTGACCGGGGACCAGGTAGTTCAGCGGGACACCGAGGAGGGAGACGCCTGCGGTGATGGCGATGCCGCCGTAGGGGACGCCGGCTTTGTTCATCCGCTGGGCGAACTTCGGGGCCGATCCGGCTACTGACATGGAGCGCAGGATGCGGCCGGTGGAGTAAAGGCCGGCGTTCAGCGAGGACAGGGCGGCCGTCAGGACCACGAGGTTCATGATGACGTCCACGCCCTGGATGCCGATGGATCCGAAGAACGTCACGAACGGGCTGACGCCTTTTTGGTAGGAGGTGTAGGGCAGCAGCAGGGCTAGCAGGATGACCGAGCCGACGTAGAACACGGCGATGCGGAAGACCACGGAGTTGATGGCCTTGGGCATGATCTTTTCGGGGTTTTCGGTTTCGCCGGCGGCCGTGCCGATCAGTTCGATCGAGGCGTAGGCGAACAGCACGCCCTGCATGAGGATGATCATGGGCAGCAGGCCGTTGGGGAAGATGCCGCCGTTGTCGGTGATGAGGCTGAAGCCGACTTCCTGGCCTTCCAAGGGGGTGCCGAACATGACGAAGTAGCTGCCGATCAGCAGGAACGCGACGAGGGCGGCGACCTTGATCAGGGCGAACCAGAACTCGAGTTCGCCGAAGACCTTGACGGAGGCAAGGTTCAGGCAGAGGACCACGATGAGGGCGATCAGCGCCCACGCCCACTGTGGAACGGTCCCCATCCAGGGGACGTATTTGCCGAAGAAGTTCATGTAGAGGGCCGCGGCGGTGATGTCCACGATGGTGGTGGTGGCCCAGTTGATCCAATAGAACCAGCCGGAGATGAATGCGGCCTTCTCTCCGTAGAATTCGCGGGCGTAGGACACGAACGATCCTGAAGAGGGCCGGTGCAGGACCAGTTCTCCCAGGGCGCGCAGGATCAGGAACGCGAAGAAGCCGCAGACGGCGTAGGCGATGACCAGTGACGGGCCGGCGGCGTTGAGCCGGCCGCCGGCGCCCAGGAACAGGCCGGTTCCGATGGCGCCGCCGATCGCGATCATCTGGATCTGCCGGGGCTTCAGGCTCTTGTGGTAGCCAGAGTCCTCCGCATGGATCAGGGCATCCGAAGCATGGGCGTGGCCACCATCGGCCTCGTACAAGCCAACCTCGTCATTGGGGTTGTTGGGCATGGGTGTTCCTTTCGATCTGTCGGAGATCTAAATGGGGTTTGGAGAGAGATTGTGGGGACAGCGAGGCGTCAGATCAGAAGATCGACCACCCGGTCCGGTCGGACAGGTCGGCGAGAGCCGCCGAGCCTGCCAGGGAATTTCCTTTGGAATCCAGCCGCGGGCTCCAGACGCAGATGGCGCACTCGCCGGGGACGATCGCCAGAATGCCGCCGCCCACACCGCTTTTCCCCGGAAGTCCCACGCGGTAGGCGAACTCGCCGGCGGCGTCATACATGCCGCAGGTCAGCATGATGGAGCCGATGCGCTTTGCCTCGCTCCGGGAGACCACCGCGCCTTGCGCCCCGCGGCCATCCTGCGCGAGGAACAGGCCCGCCTTGGCCACCTCCACGCAGGTCATCATTATTGAGCACTGCCTGACGTAGTTCTCCACCACGGCCTGTGCGGGCCGCCGCAGGTTGCCGAATTCCTTCAAGAAGTGGGCGAGGGCCAGGTTGCGGCTACTGCTGGACAGCTCACTCCTTGCGGCCACCTCATCGATGAAGGGACCCTGTCTTCCATTCTGGTGACCCACCTGGTCGGTGAGGAAGCGCAGGACCTGAGCGGCGGCGTCGGGTGATCTTTCCATCAGGTGGTCGGTGACCACCAGTGCGCCCGAATTGATGAAGGGGTTCCGCGGGATCCCGTGCTCGACTTCAAGCTGGACCAGCGAGTTGAAGGACGTCCCTGACGGCTCGCGAAGGACCCTGGACCACAACGAGCCGGAGTCGTCGGCGCTGAGCGCCATCGCCAGGGTGAAGACCTTGGAAATGCTCTGGATCGAGAACGGAAGATCGGCGTCGCCGGAACTGAAGACTTCTCCGGACGTCGTGGCAACCGCGATGCCGAACCGGTCGAACGGCGGGACCTGCAGGTGGGGAATATTGGCTGGGACTGACCCCGCTTCCGTCCGGGGCCGGTGGCTGCGGACAAGGTCCTCCAGGACCGGGCCAAGCGGCGGCGAATCAAGTGCTGTCATCATTTCTTGCCCAGGTGCTCCTTCTGTGTGCCGGCCCACTCCTGAACATGAAGCAGGGCGACCAATGAATCGCGGGGATTGCCGAAGTTCAGCCCGGTGACCCGGCTGACTTTGTTGATCCGGTAGTAGACGGTGTTCTTATGCAGCTGCATCCGCTTGGCGCACTCGGCCACGTCCAGGGAGGCGTCGAAGAATGCACGCAGGGTTTCGGCCAGTTCCGCGTCGTGTCGGAGGAGGGCCCAGAGGCTGCGGTGCCGGAAGGCCGCCGTCGTGAAGTTTTCGACGGCGTCGTGGAAGAGGATTTCCGCCTCGAAGTCGTCCACGGTGGCTACCGGAACTTCGCCGGACCGTCGCATGCAGCCGAGCAGGGCTTCGGCTATTCCGATCGCGGAATGAATCGAGAGCAGATCGGGGACGACGGGTCCGACGGCGGCAAAGGGGCTGATGCCGAGGTGCTTGGCGGCGTCCTTGACGATTGCCTCGGCCAGGCTCCGCAGTCCGGCGTCGGCGTTGGCGGACTGGAGACCGGGAATGACGACGGCGGTGTCGCCGTGAAACTGTCCCACGATGGCTGACGATTTGTAGGCGGCCGCGTGGATCGACGCGAGATTGGCCAGCTCCCCGTGCTTGAGCGCCGCGTCGTCCTCCCGGGCTTCAGACGCTGAGAGGCCAAGCAGGATCAGCGCCGAGGGGCGGTCCGCCGGGATCTTTTCACTGTGCGCGCTCGCCGCAGCCTCCGCCGGACCCGAAAGGAGGCGCGCGATCCGGTCCTCGCGCATGTGCACGGACTGCTGGTTGCGGTACCGGATGAGCTCGGCGGAGGCACGCGCGGCAGAGCCGGTGAGCACGTAATCAACGTCGTCGCCGAAGCCGGCGCCGGTTTCCTGGAGCCAGATGTAGCCCATGATGCGGTTGCCGGCGAACAAGGTGATGGCGACGCGTTCCCGCAGGCCGTCCTGGGGCCGGGCGGGTACCCGGACCGGGAGGCGGGTCCGGTGCAGCTCGCGGTAGGCGCCAAGGTCTTTGAGCAGGAGTTCGTATTTGCGCGGGCCGCGCCGGGCCAGGATGGAGGCCTTGCGGAGCTCGTCAATGGCGTTGGTGACGGTGGAATATGCCAGGACCTTGTTGGCGGCGTCCTCGATCACGACGTGGCTGGAGGTCAGCCGGGCAGTCGTCTGGGCGATGGCGAAGAGGTCCTCTTCAAGCAGGGTCAGCACTTCGCGCTGGTAGCTGGGCGGCTGGATCCGGTCCTTGGCGATGGACAGGAGGCGGTCCCAGTCCGCGGACGGGTCCACCAGCAGCAGGCCGGTTCCGGCGGCGCGCAGCAGTTCTTCGGCTTCCGCCAGTTCCTCCGGGCTGCCCTTGACGGCCAGGACCAGGGGAGGGTTCTTCAGCAGGCGCCGAACTGCCGGCAACGCGGAGCGTCCGCGAACGCCGACCAACAGGACAAACGCGGCCCCGCCGTCGGAGCTTTCGTCGTCGGCGTCCACGATCAGAAAGCGCTCGATCGTCGCATCCGTGCGGGCGGGCCGAAGCATCAGGGTCGCGGAGCCCAGCGGGAGATCCGCGAGGATGTCGTCCACTGTAGCTGCGGCCATGGGCTTCCTTCTGACATTGGCACCCTCCCGGACGGCTCTGTCCGGACACCTCATGCTATCGAGCGGTTATCCCCGAAAATATGGAAAATATCCTAAGTTACGCGGTCCGTTTTAGGTCCGCGGACCAAGGGGAGCGGCGCCCGGCTGTTGCGCGTCTCCTGGCAACTCCATCCATTGCTCCAGAACTGCCGTTATGACTCCTCAAAAGGGCGTCTACGGAGCAATCGACGGGGGTTGGCCCTTCTGCGGCCCAGCCGATGGGGGTACTGGCAGTGACTCCCGGGCCATAACTGACGCGCTTAGCCTTGGGGACGTGGGTGCGGCCGTCGTTCGGCGGAGCAACCCACGCCCGGCCGAGCGACGGCGGGCGAAAACGCCCGGGGCCTGCGGCACCCGCGACCTGACAGGAGACAACCGACATGCGCATGCGTCAGAGCGGCGGCCCCAGACTCGAGGAAACGACACGGGCCTCACCGCCGCCCCCGCGCCTGCTGGTGTCCTCGGCGGCACTGCTCTGGGGGTTGCAGTTCGCCTTCCTGAACCCCGCGCTGGCGCTCCTGCTGGTCGCGCTGTATGACGCCACCCGCGCCGACGTGGGGTGGGTCCTTGCCGTCTACAACGCCGGCGGGTTTGTCGCTGCCCTGCTGGTGCCCGCCTATGCCGACCGCATGAACAACTATCTGCGGCCCCTCCTGGTCTGCGCCGGCCTGACCCTTGTGCTCGCAGGCGTGCTGGCCGGCACTACCTCGCTCCCGGTCGCCGTCGTCGGCCTGATCGCCCTCGGCGGCCCGGCCGGAGTCGGCGTCTCGCTACTCTTCGCGCACCTCAAGCATTCGGGGGCGCCGCGGGCGGACGTCATGAAGACCCGGGCCGTCGTCTCCGTCGCCTGGGTGGCCGGGCCTCCGCTGGCAACGCTGATCATGGGTACGCTGGGCAACCGGGCCATCCTGCTGGCCCTCGCAGCGGTGGCCGTGCTCAACATTGCCACCACCGCGGCCATGATCCGCCGGAAACCGCAGACGGTCAGCCACCCGACAGGCCCGTCAACCCCGGACGACGACGGGCCGCGGCTGTCCAGGGCAGGCCTCGCCGCCGTCGTCCTCGCGTTCATCGCTTTGCAGGCCACCAACAGTGCCGCGGTGTCCATCATGGGGCTCTTCGTGACCGGCCGGCTTGGCCTGGACGTCCTCTGGGCGGGTATCGCGCTGGGCGTTTCCGCCGCGCTTGAGATCCCCGCGCTGCTTGTCATCGGGCGGCTGAGCGCGCGGTTCTCCAGCCGTGCCCTCATCACCTCAGGCTGCCTCGCCGGGATTGCCTACTACGCCGCGATGGCCTTCATCGCGGACCCCGTGGGCCTCATCGCGCTCCAGATCCTCAATGCCTGGTTCTTTGCGATTGTGGCCGGAGTGGGCCTGACCCTGTTTCAGCAGATCATTCCGCGTCCGGGGCTGGCCTCGGGCCTCTACATGAACACCAGGCGCGTCGGCGCGATCGTCTCCGGCCCGATCATCGCCCTCGGATCCATGACCGCGCTCGGATACCAGGGAGTCTTCGCGGCCTGCGCCGCGCTCGCCGTCGTGGCACTTGCAGCCATCGCGCTGACCCGGACGGCGAAGGCCGCCGTACCGGACCCGGAGGCCGTCCATAGCGTACCGGCGTGAGCATCAGCCGCCCGGCACCTGCCGTCGGCCCCCGCGCCCGAATTCGCCCCGGCCGGAACTTCAGGAAATGATGGGGCCATGGCGAAAACAGACCAGCAGCCCTGGGTGAAGAATTACCAGCCGGGCGTCCCGGCGGAGATCGAACTGCCCACGGAGTCGCTCGTGGACATGCTGGAGCGGTCCGTGGCCGAGGCGGGGAGCGCGCCGGCGCTGGAGTTCTTCGGCCGCCGCACCAGCTACTCCGATCTCGGCGAACAGGTGGACCGGGCCGCCGAGGGCCTGCGCCGCCTCGGCGTCCGCTCTGGTGACCGGGTGGCCCTGATCCTGCCGAACTGCCCGCAGCACGTCGTCGCGTTCTACGCGGTGCTTCGCCTGGGCGCGGTCGTCGTCGAACACAACCCCCTGTACACCCCCGGGGAACTGCGCCACCAGTTTGAGGACCACCAGGCGCGGATCGTGATCGCATGGGACAAGGCCGCGGCGGCGGTCCGGGACCTCCCGGACGACGTCGAAATCGACCACATCGTCTCCGTCAACCTGCTGGAGGCGTTCCCCGCCGTCAAGCGCCTCGCCTTGCACCTGCCGGTGAAGAAACTGCGCGAAACGCGTGCCTCGCTGACCGCGCCGGCGCCCGGCACCACGCCGTGGAAGGAGCTCCTCGCCCACGGCCGGATTGACCCCGCGCACCCGCGGCCCTCAGTGGGCGACCTCGCGGCGATCCAGTACACCTCGGGCACCACCGGCCGGCCCAAGGGTGCCATGCTGACCCATTTCAACCTGTACTCCAACGCGCTGCAGGGCGAGGCCTGGATGCATGGCGCGGAGTACCGCAAAGAGGTGTTCTACGCGATCCTGCCGATGTTCCACGCGTTCGGCATGACGCTCTACCTCACCTACGGCATCCGCAAGCAGGGCCTGCTGGTCCTCTTCCCGAAGTTTGACCCGGATCTGATCCTTGCCGCCATGAAGAAGTCGCCCGCCACCGTCTACTGCGCCGTCCCGCCGATCTACGAGCGCACGGCGATGGCCGCGAAGGAAAAGGGCATCTCGCTGCGGTCCTGCAAATACTGCATTTCCGGCGCCATGAACCTGCCCGACCACGTCGTGGAGCTATGGGAATCGGTGTCCGGCGGGTTGCTCGTGGAGGGCTACGGGATGACCGAGTCCTCGCCGGTGGCCATGGGCAACCCGTTCTTCCCCACCCGGCGCACCGGAACCATCGGCGTGCCGTTCCCGTCCACGCTCATGAAGGTGGTGGACATCGACGACCCGGCCGTTGAGGTGCCGCAGGGCCAGCCGGGGGAGTTGCTGATCAAGGGCCCGCAGGTCTTCCAGGGCTACTGGAACAACCCGGAGGAAACCGCGAAAGCCCTCACGCCCGACGGCTGGCTGCGCACCGGCGACGTCGTCACCGTGGACGCGGACGGCTTCACCAAGATCGTGGACCGGGCAAAGGAACTCATCATCACCGGCGGCTTCAACGTCTCGCCCACCGAAGTGGAGGCCGCGCTGCGGCTGCACCCGGACGTCGCCGACGCCGCCGTGATTGGCAAGCCGCTGGAGCGCGGCGGTGAGATGGTGGTCGCCGCCGTCGAACTCGCCCCGGGTGCCGACCTCGACGAGGAGGCCCTGCGCGCGTACTGCCGCGAGCACCTCGCCGGTTACAAGGTCCCCAAACGGATCGTGGCGATCGGCGACATGCCCCGTTCGATGCTGGGGAAGATCCTCCGCAAGCAGGTGCGCGAGCAAGTTCTGCCGGAGCTGTGAGGAAGCCGAATGCACACTGAAATCGACTTCACCGCAGGCGTCCCGCGCCCCGGCGATCTGGAGGTGGCCTGGATCCACGGATCCGAGTCCGCGAAGCACAACACGGACCCGGACATCCAGGTCCACGCCTACGACGACCACACGTTCATCCTGCGTCAGAACATGGCGGTCAATTACGAGGCGCCGTTCATGTTCCTGCTGTTCGGCAACGCCCGCGCCGTGCTCATCGATACCGGCGCCACCGCGTCCGCGGACTTCTTCCCCCTGCGCCGCGTTATCGACGGGCTCATGGACGCCTGGCTTGCCGCGCATCCCCGCGTCGGTTACCGGCTACTGGTCCTCCACACCCATCCGCACGGCGATCATGTTGCCGGAGATGCCCAGTTCGCAGGGCGCCCCGACACCGTTCTGGTGGACGCGGCCCGGGACAGCGCGTGGGAATTCTTCGGGTTCACTGACAACCCTGACGACGACGGCGTCGCCGCCGACGACTCGGAGGCTGAGGGCCACTCGGACGACGACGGCGGTACCGTTGGCGGCGGCGGCTCCGTGGAGCCGGCGCAGGTGGATCTGGGCGGACGCGTCCTGGAATGCTGGCCGAGCCCGGGGCACCACAACGCGGCCGTCACGTTCTACGATTCGTACACCGGCTTCCTGCTCACCGGAGACACGGTCTATCCCGGCCGGCTGTATATCCAGGACTGGCCCGCGTTTGTCCGCACCATTGACCGGCTGATCGTATTCTGCCGCACGCGCCCCGTCACCCACATCCTGGGCTGCCACATCGAAATGTCGCGGGAGCCCGGCGTCGACTACCCCATCTTCACCACCTACCAGCCGGACGAACCGCCGCTGCAGATGACGGTGGACCACCTCCGGGAGATCCGCCGGGCCATTGACCAGGCCGGCGGACGCCCCGGCCGGCACGTGTCTCCCCGTTTCATCCTCTCCGTCGAGGGGGACTGAGGCGGCAGCCGCCCCGCCGAGAAGCCGCGATCCTCAGCGGCCCCGCAGCGACGCCGCGGCCGGAACACCCGGCGGGAATTCGGGCAGCGCCCCTGCGGGAGTGTGGAAGATCCACAACGAGAGGGCACGGTAGACGGCCCAGTCGTCGTCGGCCGCCCGCAGGGACGCGGTCTGGGATCCGTCCGGCTGTTCGGTGGTCCGGATGACCTGCAACTGGACCGGCGCGGCCTCCGGGAGCCGGAGTGTGACCAGGCCCGAGGCCGGCAGCGTTCCATGCGGGAACCGTACGGCCGCGCCGCCGACGGAGATGTCCAGCAGCTCGCCGCGGACACCCTCGGCCTCCACGGGCGCCTTCACTTCAATCCGGTGCGCGTTGCGGCGTGACGTGGCGAATTCGGCGGCCCGGATCCGCCGGGTGCCCAGGACCAGGACCACGCCGGCAAGCACGAGCCAGGCGCCCGAGGCCACCGTGGAACCGGCCGTCGTCCGCCAGGGAACCAGCCCGGCCAGCCCGGCCGCCGCGTACAGAATGACCGCGGTGATGAGGACCACCATCACGATCAGAATCCGCGGCGTCCGGCCGCGGAGCCGCGAATCGGCGGCGCCCTTGGGCGTGACCTGGAACTCCAGGACGTTGCGGGAGATGAGCCACCAGAGGCACGCCAGGCCCACCGGGACGCGGAAGATCCGCAGGGCGAAGGCCGTGGGCCAGTGGATTTCGTTGCGCATGAGCTGTTTCGAACCCCACAGCCGTACGGTGAACATGACCAGGAAGACCCCGGTGAACAGCAGTGGACCGGCGGTGGAGGTCTGGGCCCCGGACAGCATGATCAGCACCGGAATCAGGAAGGCCACCAGTGTGGCGATGCCCTCCAGCCACCACAGCGTGCCGTTGAGGTACTCGTGGTAGTTCCGCCACGACATCCAGCCCTTGGCCGCCCACAGTTTCTCGTGGACCAGGATCTGCATCGCGCCCATGCCCCAGCGCCGCCGCTGCAGCAGGTACTGGTCCGGCGTCGCCGGCGCCAGCCCGACAGCGAGGGTCTGGTGGTGGTACACGGTCCGCCAGCCGCGCCGGATGAGCTTGAGCGTGGTGTGCATGTCCTCGGTGATGGTTTCGGTGGCCACGCCGCCCACCTCTTCCAGGGCGCTCATCCGCAACAACGACGTCGACCCGCACCAGAAGGGCCCGGCGCCGGGAACGTTGCGGGAGGCCATGAGGACGTTGAAGAAGGTGCCCTGCTCGCCGGTGATGCCGTCGTCGTCGAACGCGCCGCCGTTGTAGAAGGACTGCGGACCCTGGATCAGCGCGATCTCCGGGTCCTCGAACCAGCCCAATGTGGCGGTGAGGAAGGTGGGCAACGGCACGTGGTCGCAGTCCAGCACGGCGATGATGTCGATGCCCGGGCCGCCTACGGCCTTTTCCGCGGCCATCAGGCCCAGCGCGTGGTTCATGTTGCCGGCCTTGGCGTGGTCGTGGACGTCCCGGCGGACGTAGCGGGCGCCGTAGGCGGCGCACATTTCCTCAACCCAGGGCCGGTCGCCGTCGTCGAGGACCCAGGTCTCATGGTCCGGGGCGAGTTCGCAGGCCGCGGCCACCGTGGGCGTCAGCACCTCGATGGGCTCGTTGTACGTGGGGATCAGGACTGCGACCCGCATGCCGTTGGGTGCCTCGGTCACCGGCGCCGGCGGATGGCTGTCGATGTTCCACACGGACCACGCCTTCAGGATGAGGCCGGCCAGCGGCAGGGCCTCGAAGGTCACCAGGATCCAGGCGATGGTCAGGTTCCATTGACCGGACGGCATCGTGAACAGCACACGCCACGTCAGGTACAGGACCAAGGCCGCGATGGCCGCAAGGCCGCCAAGATGGGCGAGCCGCCGGGACCGGGGCGCCTCCGGCCCGGGAGGTCCCAGACGGGCAGCCCAGCCGGCAATGCCCGCGCGGGTCAGCGCCGTGGCATCAAGTTGTGCGGGCCGCGGCGCCGCAGAAGTCTTGTCGGCCGACAGTCCCCCAGCCGATGCGCTTTCGGCGCGCTGCCGTAGATCCTCACGAGACACGTGATCTCCCTCAGCTAGATCCGGTGCTCAAGTCCGATCATCGTAGCCGCGGAGTACCCCCTGTCGCCGGGGCCGGCGTAATACTTGCACAAAACTGCGCCCGGAGTGCTGTTTGGGAGGCGCCAGGAGCCGTCACCGCATGTTAATGCGCCGGAACCCGCTGCGCAGGCGCCCAGTGCGCTGCGGTTTGGTGCACCGACTTAGTGCACTGGCTTAGTGCACTGCGACGTTGTCCGCGTCCCCGGGCCCGACGAAATTGCACGAGCCCGGATGGCGCACGGGCAGCGTGCAGGTGCGCCCGGTGGGCAAGTGGACATTGGCGCACCGTCCTGCCAGGGCCACATCTTCCCGGACATGCGTGACGTGCGTGCTGCTCAGATCCCGGGTTCCTTCCTCACTGCTGGCGGGCTGGGGGCTTCCGGACGGACGGCGCTCTTGGCTGTTCACGGCTGCAACTCCTCGGGATCTGTTCTGCAGGAAAGATGGGAAGGATGCTTAGTTTCCGAAGTCCCCAGCCTTGCACGGTTGGGTTAACACCGGGTTACGGGGGCGTTAGGGTCCCGTCTCGGCTGTGGACTGCGGGCGGGCCCGGGGCGCAGGGAGTTCGGCAATCCAATCGCCTGCCAAACCTTTCGCCGGGGCCAGGCCGTTCCTCATACTGGAAAGGCAGATCCGCGATCCGGGCAGGCGAGGACGGTGGTGGCTGATGAGCAGCGGGGTGAGCGGTTCCAGCAGTGCGTTCCGGCGCCGGGTGGAGCGCGCGGCGGAACTTCGTGGCGTGCGGGCCTCCGGCAGCACCGCCCAGGAAAATGATGCGCTCAACGCGGCGGAGGAGGAACTCCGGCAGAAGCGGGCCAAGATTGACGACGCCGCCAAGGCCGAGTACCTGATCCGCGATGCCATGGCGCAGGGCAAGTTCGACAACCTCAAGTACGCCGGCAAGCCCATCCCGGGCCTGGGGGAGGTGTACGACCCCGACTGGTGGGTCAAGGGCCTGATCCAGCGGGAGAATATCTCCGGCCTGGGCCCGAAGGCGATCCTGCTCCGCACCGAGGACGCCGAACTCGATGCCCGGCTCGATGCCCAGTTCGGCGAGAAGCAGGTGCGCGAGATGGTGGAGGACTTCAACGCCCGGGTCATCGATGCCCGGCGGCAGCTTCAGGGCGGCCCGCCGGTGATCACCAAGACGCGCGACGTCGACGTCGAACTGGACCGCTGGCGGGGGCGCCGGGCTGCCGCGGCAGCCGCTGCTCCGCCCGAGCCGGAACCGGCCCAGTCCTGGTGGCGGCGGCTCTGGAACGGCTCCGCTTAGGCGCTGCCTAGGCGCTGCCCGGGGGATGCCCGGTGGAACCCCGCACCACCAGCTGCGTCGGAACGAGATGCAGCCGCTGCGGAAGATCCCGGGTTTCCCGCCGTTCAAGGATGTACCGGCCTGCCTGCAGGCCCACGGCGAAGTTGCCGTTGTCCACCGAGGTCAGGGACAGGTGACGGATGCGGGCGAGGTACGTGTTGTCGTAGCCGACCAGCGAGAGGTCGCCCGGCACCGTGAGGCCCTGGTCCGCGGCGGCCGAGAGCGCGCCAATGCAGGCGAGGTCGTTGAACGCAAAAATCGCGGTGGGCCGCTGCAGTCCGGCCAGCAGGCGGCGCGCGGCCTCGTACCCGCTTTCCTCGCTCATGCCGCCAGCCACCACCCAAGGATCAAGCCCGGAATCCCGCATCGCGGCCTCGTAGCCTGCCCGCCTCAGCCGGCCGATCTCGCCGGGGCCCTGCAGGTGGGCGATCCGCCGGTGGCCCAGGGCAATGAGGTGCTCGGCCGCCTGACGGGCCCCGGATTCATCGTCGTCGACCACGATGTCCGCCCCGGGCAGCGCCGGCTCCCGGGTGCCGGCGAGGACCACCGGCACGGTCGCGATGGCGGCCTCCAGGGCGGCCTCCTCTGAGGTGGTGCCGACCACCACAAGACCGTCGATTCGCTGCTCCAGCAGAGTCTCCACGGACCGTCGGCCCACCCTGTTGTCGGTGTAGGAATCAACCAGCACGGGGGAGACCCCGGCTGCGTGCAGCGTCGCGCTCAGGCCCTCGAGGAGTTCGACAAACCAGGGATTCCGGAGATCGTTGAGCAGGACGCCGATAGTGCCGCTGTGCGCGCTGGAGAGCCCGCGGGCCAACTGGTTGGGCCTGTAGCCGAGTTCGGCCATAGCGTCCAGGACGGCCCGACGGCGGTCTGCACCCACGTTGGACGATCCGCCCAGCACCAGCGACACGAGGGATTTGGACACCCCGGCGCGCTCGGCGACGTCGCGGATGGTGGGCCGGCGGGGCGGATGGCCGGGAGCCGGCGGCTGGTTCATGGCGCTCCTCCTCTGGATGCCGTCCCAGCATAAGGGGTTGACGGGTGATCCCGACAAAGTCCATTATGGACCGGTCCAAGTATTTGTCCAAGTAGTTCGTCAATGGGGTTTGCCCAGCAGTGAGGAATTGTTATGAGTGCACCACAGTCGCCAAAGCCCGCCCGCCACGAGACAGGACACTGACGTGCTGCGCTTTGCTCTCTTAGGCGCCGGTTTCATCGGCTCCGTTCACGCCGCCAACCTCGCCGCCCACCCCGGCGTCGAATTTTCCCGCATCTATGACATCGACCGGAGCCGGGCACAGGCCCTGGCCGAGACACACGGGGCCAGCGCCGCCGCGGACTTGGACGAGGTGTTCGATCCGGAAAACATTGACGCCGTTTTCATCGCTTCCTCCACCGACACCCACGCCCGGCATCTGGTCCGCGCCGCCGACGCCGGCCTGGCCGTACTGTGCGAAAAGCCGATCGACCTGGACCTTGACCGGGCCCGGGAAGCCGCCGCCCACGCGGCGGGGCGCGCCGTCCCGGTCATGATCGACTTCAACCGCCGCTTCGACCGCGACTACGCGGAACTCAAGCGGACCATCGACGCCGGTGAGATCGGCGACGTCGAACTCCTCCAGCTCACCACCCGGGGCCCGGCCCTCCCGCCGCTGTCCTACATCGCCACCTCGGGCGGCCAGATGCGGGACCAGACCGTGCACTTTTTCGACCTCGCCCGCTGGCTCACCGGGCTGGACCCGGTGGAAGTTTTCGCCGCCGGCTCCGCCCTGTCAGATCCCCGCCTGGCCGAGTACGACGACGTCGACACCTCCGCGGTCACCCTCCGGCTGCCCACCGGTGCGCTGGTGCAGATCGACAGCGTCCGGCGGACGGGCTACGGCTACGACGAGCGGATCGAGGTCATGGGCTCCGCCGGTTTGGTCGAGGCCGGACGCCGCCGCACCGGAGCCGTGTCGCGGTACCGCGCCGGCCAGGTGGTGGACGACGGGCTGCACCCCGGGTGGTTCGAACGCGTCCAGCCCACCTATGCCGCCGCCCTGGCCCACTTCGTTGCCGCGGTGGAGAGCGGGACGCCCCTGACGCCCTCGCTCGATGACGGGCTGAAGGCCCAGGCCATCGCGGAGGCCGCCACGCGCTCCCTGCACACTGGCCGCTCGGAGCGGATCGAATACACGGCGACGACTGCCTCCGGGTATGGCAACGGCGCCCGCACCACGGCGGTCCGTTCATGACCGGGAACCGCTCGCTCCCCGTGTCCCGGGTCCCGGACTCCCGCGACGCACCCCCGCTGCGCTGGGCGATCATGGGGCCGGGCTGGATTGCGGAACGCTTCACGGAATCCGTCCAGGCACACACCTCACAGGTGATTGCCGCCATCGGGTCCCGCTCGCTGGACCGCTCCGAACTGTTTGCCGCACGCCACGGCATCCCAGCGGCCTTCGGCAGCTATAAAGAGCTGGCGGCCTCCGACGTCGACATCATCTACGTGGCCACGCCGCACAACTTCCACTACAAGGCCGCCCTGCTGGCGCTCGACGCCGGCAAGCACGTCCTGATCGAGAAGCCGATCGGCATCAACCGCGAACAGGCGGCCGGCATCGCCGACCGGGCCGCCGAGGCCGGACTGTTTGCCGCCGAAGCCATGTGGACATTCTTCCTGCCCAAGTTCGACGTCATCCGTCAGGTGCTCGACTCCGGAATGCTCGGGGACCTTACGACGGTCTTCGCCGAATACGGTGAGCACTTTGACCGCAGCCACCGGATCTTCGACCCGGCCCTGGCAGGCGGGCCGCTGCTGGACCTCGGGACCTATCCGCTCTCGCTCATCACGTCCGTCCTGGGCGAACCGGACCATCTCCTGGCACTCGGCGAACCGCACGAATCCGGAGTCAACGCCCAGCTTTCCGCCGTCATGTCCTTCGCCGGCGGACGCCAGGCCATGATGAACACCCAATTGCACAATTTCACGCCGACCTCTGCCACCATCGTGGGCACGGAGGCCTCCCTGACCATCGACGGGCCCTTCAACATGCCCGGCGGCTTCGCCGTCCGCTTCCCCGACGGCACCCGGCTGGCCTACGAGGAGCCGGCCGGAGCGCACTTTGAAGGCCTGCACTACGAGGCCGCCGCCGTCGCGCGTGCCATCGCGGCAGGGCAACTCGAGGTTCCGCAACGGCCGCTCGCCGAATCCATCCGGACCATGGCCGTCGCCGACGCCATCAGGAACCAGCTCGGAATCGTGTTCCCCGGCGAAAGCTCGGCATCGGGGCGCCGTGACTGACATTCTTGCTGGATAGGTTGCCCGGCGAGGGGCCTCCATTCGGCGAGCCCTCCAAGCGGGAGCCGGACGCCGTCGGGCGTTGCGGGCGTTATTCGGCGGACGGCCGCCTTCGCTGCTGTTTCGTCGCGGCCCGCTGTTCCTTGGCGGCCAGGCGCCGACGGTTCGAGCCCCGCGTGGGTTTGGTCGCCCGGCGTCGGGCAGCATCGGGGGCAAGGCCCTCTGCCACGAGGGCTGCGAGCTTAGCCAATGCAATCTCGCGATTGCGCAGCTGGGAGCGCCGTTCGGAGGCGGTCACGGTGATCACCCCGGCGATGAGCCGCGGTCCGAGACGCGTGACCAGCCGCAGCCGTTGGCCCTCCGACAGTGCCGCCGAGGCGGCGAGGTTCCATGAGAGTTCGACGCGGCTGTCCGAGGTATTGACGTGTTGACCGCCCGGCCCGGACGACCGCGAGAACCGCCAGCCGAGTTCCGCCGAGGGAATCGTGAGCGCAGGCGACACCTCGAGGTCCATGCACCTAGCGTTGCACGATCTGGCCGCAATCAAAGCCCCGGTCCCGCGGGGGCTCAAGAGTAACTGTCTCAGGCGGGTACCCGTCCGTACGCTGACCTCCCAGAGAACGATGCCGTCGTTAGATGTGGCCCGGGCATACGCAATATGGGCCATGCAATATATGGTCGGCGTTCGAAATCCGACCCGGACACTATTCGCAGGGTTCAGGCACGGATGAAACAACGGTAAGAGACATTCCGGCGAGGCGAAACGCCGGAGCAAGTAGAGCAATTGTGAAGCCGTCATGGGCCCATGGCGGTGCATTTTGTTAGTATCGCTAGGTGCTAGATGATGCGTTCGGCCGTCGTCCCGACGGGGCGGTCAGTGCCGCGCGTCGCGCACTGTACGGCCGGGCAGGTCGTTCAGATTTTCCACGGACTTTTGGCGACTGGCAGCCCCGCGCCGTGGTTTTCGACTGCGATGGGCTACTGATGGATACCGAATCCCTGTGGATTCAAACCCAGCGTCTTGTCAGCGAAAGCCATGGCGTCCTCTTCGACGCCGACTTGCAGCACCGCCTCGTTGGCCTCCCCGCCAGCCGCATAGGGCCGTTGATTGCCTCTCGTGCGGGAGAGGACCCCCAGTTACTTGTTGAACAATTACTCCAGGTCAATATGGCCATGGTGGCTGAATCTGCCGTGCCGATGCCGGGCGCGCGATCCTTCGTCGCGGCAGTCTCCTCGCGAGTCCCGGTGGCAGTGGCCAGTAATTCCGCCCGGCGCATCTTGGATCAGACGCTGCTTCGTGGCGCGTTCGACGGGGGGTTCAGCGTCACGATTTCCGCAGACGAAGTCGCCAATCCGAAACCGGAACCGGACGTGTATCTTGCCGCCGTGGACGCCCTGAATTTGTATCCGGAGGATTGCTTGGCTTTCGAAGACTCCGAGGCCGGGGCCTCCGCCGCGCGCTCCGCGGGAATGAAAGTCATCGCAATACCCGCTTCGCCGGACCAGAAACCAATGGCTGACCTGACGCGCGACTCCTTGGAAGCATCCGACCTTCTGAACTGGGTGGAGGGCTGGGCCTGAGAGAAGGTCCTGCCGGATCTTCAGGATCCGGCCTGGTGCCGGCATCGCACCCGAGTTGCGAGACGCCGACAATGCATGAGTGCAGATTCCCATCTGCGATCCATTTCCGTCGTCCGAGGCGTTCAAAGGAACTAATGGGGAGATATCGGGGGGCTGCTTCGTGATTGGCGAATTGCGCCTTGGTACGTCTGCCTGAGGTGTTCGACGGTGGCATCGTAGTGCCGGCTCGCGTAGGCGGCGTACAGAATATCGATTACCAGCAGCTGGCCCCATTTGCTCGTCACGGATTCTCCGTAGAGTTCCCCGCCGCTGGGAACAGTGGCGGTGTACAAGAGAACATCCGCGTATTCGTGCAGCGGGGAACCCTCGGTGCCGGTGATGGCAATCGTCGCCGCCCCGCGTTTTTGGGCCAAGTGCATCGCGTCGATGATGGGGGTACTTTGGCCGGAGTCGCTGATTCCGATCAGCAAATCTCCCGGCTCGATGATGGCCGCCAGCATGACCTGGATCGTCGTGTCCCGGTACAACATGCACTTCTTACCGGCCCGGGTGAAGCGCATGACAGCTTCCTCAGCCGCGATGCTGGATGATCCCATGCAGCAGAAGATCACGGTGTTGGAGGCGTCGATGATGTCGACCGCGCGCTCGATGGACTTAATATCTTGTCGGTTCGCGGTCCGTCTGAGGGACTGAATGCTGCTTCGTTCGACCTTCCCGGCGATATCTTCTGTCGAGTCTCCGCGGTTGACGCCTTCGTAAACGACCTCCGAATTCGTTGACTGTGCGCCGCTTGCAGCTTTGGAGATGAAGGTAGCTTCGGCCAGACCGAGCATCATGGATTTGTAACCATCGATGCCCAGTTCTTTCACGAACCTGGACACAGTCGATTCTCCGACGCCGGCAGCGAGGGCGAGTTCGGTGATGGTCATGGCCTGGGCCTGCTCGGGGGACTTCAGCACTGCCTCGGCTACCAGACGAAGCGAGGGTGGCAGGTACGGCAACCGCCCCGATATTCGGTGCAGCAGTCCGCCTCCTGTAGAGGTCTCCGTCATTGTGCAATCTCCGGTCTAGGGCTATGTGGCCAGCGCGTTCAGCAGGTTTTCCACCGCGGCTTCGGTAGCTCGATCCACGCTTTCCTTAGTGTATCCACCGATGTGCGGGGTGGTGATGACCCTCGGATGCGAAATCAATTTGCTCGGTGCAGGCGGTTCCGAGCTAAAGACGTCGGTGGCGAGGGTGTCCACCCGTCCGGAGTCCAGAGCCTGAAGCATTGCTGCGTCGTCTATGAGCGACGCCCTGGCCGTATTGATAACGATGGCGCCGTCCCGGAGCAGTCCTATCGCCTCGGCGCCAAGGACCGGGAGGCCTGCCGGCGGCATGTGAAGCGATACGATCTGGCTTGCTGACAGGACAGTCTCCAATGGCGCCCAGGAGAAATCGGGAGACGGATTGAAGGATGCCAGGGGGTATTCATCGAACGCCAGCACTTTCATCCCCAGTCCCAAAGCCAGGGAGGCCACGCGGCGGCCGATTTGGCCGCACCCGATGACACCCAGGACCTGGCCGGCGATTTCGCGGCCTGGTCGGCGATTCCAATCCCCTGATTTCAGTTGTGCGTCATGCCAAGGGATACTGCGACAGCTGGCCAGCATGAGTGCGATCGTCAGTTCCGCGACTCCCTGGGAATTTGCTCCCGGTGCCGTGACGACACTTATGCCAAGACGAGCAGCTGCCCCCTGGTCGATGGAGTCAACGCCCACGCCGTTGCGGGAGATGGCCCGAAGGTTCGGAAGTTCTTCCAGCAACGCGCCGGAAAGGACTTCGGTCCCGGCCAGATAACCGACACAGCCACTCAGGGAGGACCGGATCTGTTCCTCACTGGGCACGGCTCCCGGAGCCGGATAGATGAGTTCGTATCCGGCGTCTTCCAGCAGCCTGAGGGCCGGGTGCCCCCCGCCCGAAAGCGAGCGGGGGGTCACTGCAATGCGGCCCTTCCGGCCGGTGGCTGATGTTCCAGTTGGCGGCATGGAGCTCAGGCCTGCCAACGGGGATTGTCAATGAACTCCGGCTTGCCGTCGCTTTCGACGCACAGCTTGCGGAATCCCTTGGTCTCGATGGTCCCGTAGTCATGGCCGGCGTGCCCGGGAAACGCGAAGAACGTCACTAGCGGCTCGGTATCGGAGACATTGATGCTGCGGTGGGCGTAGCGGCGCGGAACGTATACCGCCTGTCCCGGAGTGAATTCGGCCGCCTGCCAGTCACCTTCGGGGTTCTCCATGAGCATGTAACCGCGTCCGCTCAGGCAGTAGTAGATTTCCGCCGTGTCCAGGACCTCATGAAAGTGTCCTTTGGTCATGTGGTACTCATTGCCCACCTTTCCCGGATACGTGATGCTTGTTCCGTATGCCACGTCGCCGCTGGTGGAGGGGACCCCCATGTCGAAGAACTCGTACACCAGCACGTCCTCCTTGGCGAGCTGAGCAGTGGCGGCCTCCTGGTCGGCGTACATCTCGGCCATGGCAGAGAGGCGGCGCTGCAGGGGGGCTTTGCTTTTTGACAGTCCGGTGACGACGTTGAAGTCGGTGACGACTGCTTCGACAGTCGTTGCGGGGGTGGTGTTCATGAGAGGTTCTCCTTCTGGGATACGGTGTGGGCAATGTCGGAAAGGCGGTCAAAGTCCGCTCCCCGGGTGGGAATATCGATGTTGAATACGTCGGCGATCACGCGGGTCCAGCCGTGGATGAAGTACACCCAGCCGTCCTCCACCCGGACCTGTTGCTCCGCCTGTTGCGACCGGGCCTGGTCCAGGAAGACCAGATCGCCGCGGTAGTTGAAATCCCAGGCGATGGCTCCCTGGGGGAAGGTGACACTGTCGGTCAGCGGCGAACCAGGACGGTCTTTGCCCAGTCCGGTGGCGTTGATGATCAGGGATCCGGGAGACGCGTTGGCAACGACGTCGTCGTTGGTCGATTCGTCCGTTGCCTGGACGTACGTGATCGGCAGCGTGCTGCTGATCCTGACGTGCATTTCCCGCATTTCCTCGAGCCGCAGACTCCGGCGGTTGGTGACAATGATTTTCTTGGGACCGGGGAGGCCAGCGGCGGCGCGCTGGTGCAGGTACAGGGTGAGTGCCAGGGAGGACCCGCCGGCGCCGAGCAATACCAAGTCTGCCGGCGAGTCTTCCCAGTAGTTTTCGGGAAGGATGGCTTCCAGAGACAGGCCGCTGGTGACGGCGTCCATGGCGTTGCCCCAGAGGCGCGGGGACCGTTTGCTGATGCTGCTGATCTCGTGCAAGAGTTGCGCATCGGGGCCAAAGTCGTCGAAGAGATCGCGGGCAGCGCTGACAATGTCCAATTTGTGGGTCGTTACCAGTGCCCCGAGCGACATCGGGTCGGATTTCAGGAAACCGACGACGTCCCGGTAGGCCTCCCGTGGCGCGCCCAACGGCAGATCAATGCCTTTGAGGGTCGCATTCAGGCCGAGCTCTTTGGCCCAGGCCGGGAAGACTTTCATGATGGAGGATTTGTTCGTCGTGACACCGATGAAGTACATCGTCGGTTCGACGGCGGGCAGTAGCGTCACAGGGCGCTCCTAGAGTTTGGTGGTCGGTGGGGTGGTGGATTCGTGTTCTTCCCAGTCGCAGGCGCGGGCGACGGCCTTCTGCCAGCCGGCGTACAGGGAGGAGCGCTTTTCTTCTGACATGTCCGGAACAAAGGCCCGGTCGAGCGCAAACGTGTCCCGCAGTTCGTCCTGGCTGTTCCAGAATCCGCAGGCCAGGCCCGCGAGAAGCGCAGCACCCCGCGCGGTCGATTCCACCTGGCGTGGACGAAGGACCGGGACGTTCACCATGTCGGCCTGGAACTGCATGAGGAAGTTGTTGCGCACAGCCCCACCGTCGACCCGGATTTCCGAGACGGGGAGACCGGCGTCGGCTTCCATGCAATTAATCACGTCCTTGATCTGGAACGCGATGGATTCCAGGGTGGCCCGGATAATGTGGTTCCGGCTCGATCCCCTCGTCAGTCCGAGGATCGCCCCGCGGGCATACGGATCCCAGTAGGGTGCAGCCAGGCCGGTGAACGCGGGTACAACGTACACCCCGCCGGAATCCTCGACCCGCATCGCAGCGTATTCGCTGTCGGCCGCGTCGTAGATGACCCGCAGCTCATCCCGCAGCCATTGGATTGACGCCGCCGCCACGAAGATCAGTCCTTCGAGCGCATACTCGACCTTGCCGCCGATACCCCAGGCAATCGTGGTCAGCATGCCGTTTGCCGAGCTGACGGGCTTGTCTCCGGTATTCATGACCAGGCTGGCGCCCGTGCCGTAGGTGGCCTTGACCATTCCGCGGTCGAAACACGCCTGGCCGAACAACGCTGCCTGTTGGTCGCCGATGGCCGCGGCGACCGGGATGTGGGCGCCGGCGAAGATTCCGTCGCAGGTGTATCCGTAGATCTCGCTGCTGGGACGCACTTCGGGAAGGATGAGCCGGGGTACGCCGATCTCGGTGAGCAGTTTGTCGTCCCAGTCCAGCGTGTTGATGTTGAACAGCATCGTCCGGGCAGCATTGGAGTAGTCCGTGACGTGCGCTGCCCCGGCGGTCAGGTTCCAGATGAGCCAGCTATCGATGGTGCCGAAGCACAGTTCGCCGGCCTCTGCCCGGACACGTGCACCAGGCACATTGTCCAGCATCCACGCAATCTTGGTGCCGGAGAAGTAGGCGTCTATGACCAGGCCCGTTGTGGAGCGGACATGGTCCTCCAAGCCCTTCTCCTTTAGGCCGTCACACGCGCCTGCTGTTCGCCGGTCCTGCCAGACGATGGCGTTCATGATGGGTTTGCCGGTGCCGCGGTCCCAGATGACTGTTGTTTCGCGTTGGTTGGTCACGCCGATGGCACCGATGTCGTGCGGGTCGATGTTGGCCCCCAGCAGCGCGCGGCGGGCCACGGCGAGTTGCGTGTTCCAGATTTCCATGGGGTCGTGTTCCACCCACCCCGGCTTAGGGTATATCTGGGTGAATTCCTGGCTGGCTTCGCCTACGATCTCCACGTCTGAGTTGTAAATTATTGCCCGGATGCCGGTCGTCCCGGCATCCAGCGCCATGATGTACTTCGTCGTCATCGCCGATCCATTTCTGTGCGCGTTGCGGGTTGGTGCAACGCGTTAATTCGATTCGAAAAGGATCATGGCTTTCATCCCTTGGCCCGATCCTGCGTAGGCCATGGCCTTCTCGATGTCATCCAGTGTGAATGTCTGGCTGACCAGTGGCGAGAGGTCCAGGCGGCGTTCTCCGACCAGCCGAAGGGATTCGGCATAGTCGGAGTTGCTTGACCCTGTCGTCCCCGTGAGTGTCAGGCCCTGGTAGTGGACCCTGTTGGTGTCCAGCGGCACGGCCTGTGCCTTACCGAGTCCGGCAAAGAAGTTCACGCGTCCGTGGGTGGCCAGCAGCTGGACCGCCTGGGCCTGCACTTCGGCTTTGGACACGCACGTCAGGGCAACGTCTATGCCACGGCCTCCGGTCTCTTCATCCACCACGGTGGCAAGGTCGCGTTCGGTGAGGTTGACCAGCACATCGGCCCCGACGGATGCAGCGAAGTCCAGACGCGGCTGCCTGTTGTTTGAGACGATGATTTTCCGGGCACCGTAGAGTTTGCTCAGCATGACGTGGCAGGCGCCGATGGGTCCGGCGCCCATGATCAACACCGTGGTGCTCGGCCCCACGCCCAGCTTGCTGACAGCGTTGTAGCAGCACGAAAGTGGTTCCACCAGGGCCGCTTCTGCGTACGTCACGCTCCCGGGCAAGTGGAACACGTTGCCCCGGTTGATGGCGAAGCCGGGTATGCGCACGTATTCCTGGAAGCCGCCGTCCATGGTGATGCCGAAGGCTTCGTAGGAGGGACACATGTTGTTCAAGCCCACGAGGCAGTTCGCGCATCGCCCGCAGCCGACGTTCGGCGTGACGCTGACCCGGTCACCCACGGCGTAGCCCACCACTTCACTGCCTGCCTCGATGATTTCCCCGGCAAATTCGTGGCCGAGCACGCGTGGGGTGCCGTCCTGCAGTTTGAAGTGCCCGTTGGCGGCGATCCGCCGGTCAGTTCCGCAAATTGACGCAGCCCGGACTTTGATGACGATGTCGCCGGCTCCCGCAATTGGCGTCGGGATTTCGTCGACTGTGATGTTGCCCGGGGAATGGAGGCGTGCTGCTTTCACTGGGTCCGCACCTCCGCCTGCGCCTCGTCCGAAACAGCGAAGAGCACTTTGTTGTACCAGATCGCCCGATCGGTGAGCTTCCTGAATGTTGCGGGCGCCGCCTCGAGGGGCAGGACATGGCTGATCAGTTCGTCCACGTGGAGATCGCGGCCCAGATGGGCGATGACCATGTCCCATTCGCTGCGGCCCTTGGGCGCAACTTTGGCGTTCCACGTCCCGTAGAGCCGCAATTCCCGCCGCAGGAGCGAGGAGACGGCGGCCTTGGCCAGATGCAGGTCCCCGCTCAGGTCCCCGAGAAGGACCACCTGCCCCTGGACTGACGCTGCGTCGATCGCCTGGACCAGCGCGTTCGGATTTCCAGTCGCCTCGACGGCGATCTGCGGACCCCACCCGCCGGTGGCTGTCTTGGCAAGTTCGGCCGTGTCACCCGCTTTGGCATCGAGAGTCTCGAAGCCGAGGCCGGTCATGATCTCCAGCTTACGGTCGTCGATATCGGCCACCAGGACACGGGAACAGCCCAGAATCCGCAGCCACTGCGCGGCGAGGGCGCCGATGGGGCCGGCTCCAATCACCAGGGCCGTGGCATGGGTGGGGATCTGCACCTTCAGCATGGCGTGCAGGGCAACTCCGGCAGGTTCCACCATGGCCGCGTGGGTGAGGGGCATGTCGTTTGGAACGCGGAAGATGCTGCGCTCTGGCACCCACATCCTCTCGGACATGGCACCGTGCCTGCGGGAGCCGAAGTAGTCGTATCCGGTGCCCAGCGCATATTCGCCGATCTCGGACATCGGGTCATCGTGCCTGTGCAGCAGCGGAAAGACCGCCGCGCGGTCCCCCGGCGTAAGGCCGGGGCTGTGCGGGGCTTCCTCGACGATGGCCGAAAACTCATGTCCGAGCACCAGGGGGTAGCGATACGCCTTGCCGTGCCCGTAACGGAGCACATCGGATCCGCAGACTCCGACGGCGCCGACACGCACCAGCACGGGGTTGTCCCCGACCGGGTCTGGATCCGGGATGTCCGCGTATTCCAGATCGTTGAGTCCGTTAAGGATGGCAGCTTTCATGGTGTCTTAGACCTCCATGCCGTAGCGGTGGGCCTTATGCGTCGGGTAGAGCGCGATCTGCGGGATGGTGACGTCGGGGGTCCGCGTTGCCACGAACAGGGTGATTTCGGCGACGTTGTCCACCTCGATGCAGCTGGCGTGGATGCCTTCATTGAGTTCCTTCTCGTCAAGCCAGCCGTCGATGTAGGCGGGGACGTCGCCGTCGTAGAGGCCCTTGTCGATGATTTCGGTCATCGGGGTCTTGACGTGGGACGGGTTGATGACGGTGACGCCGATCTTCTTGTCCTTGCCTTCGAGCAAGATGTTCTTGCTGAAGCCCATCAGGCCGTGCTTGGAGGCGCGGTACGGGCTGTGCCCGGGTCCCGACGCGACGCGCGCAGACGACGAACCCATGTTGATGATGCGTCCGCCGTTTTCCTGCTTTTCCATGATCCTGAAGGCCTCCCGGCACATCAGGAACACGGCCGTCAGGTTCGGGGTCATCGTCTTGTTCCACTCGTCAAGGGTGACGTCCACTACCGGTGGGGCCAGGGAGTCGCGTCCGGCGCTGTTGACGATGAGGTCAACGCTGCCCCACGTGTTCTTGGCCCAGGCAAAGAGGTCGATGACGGACTGCTCGTCGGTGACGTCGGCGAGGATGGAGTGCACTTCTCCCCGGCCGTAGCCGCGGATGCTGGCGGTAACCTTTTCCAGTCGTTCTTCGTCGATGTCCACGAGCAGGACTTTGCTTTCGTTGGCGGCGAAGATCCGGGCAACGGCCTCGCCGATTCCGGACGCTGCTCCGCTGATGACGGCGACTTTGCCGGCCAAGGCAACTCCGGGCTGGGGGACGTATGTTTCGCTCATTTTGTTTTCTCCTCTTGGATGATGGAACTTGCAGAAAAGTGTTGGGGTAGGGCCGTGACCCGGCGGGACGCGGCGGCCGTTACGATGATGCCGCGTGGGATCGGATCGCGTCGGCGGCGAGTTCGGCAGCCTGCGCGGCGTTGGTGCGTATTTCTTCCCAGCGACGGCCTGCGACGGCGTCGCGGGTCGCGATCCAGGAGCCGCCACACGCGACGACGGAAGGCTGTCCCAGCCAGGCTGTGACCGTCTCGGGCGTGATTCCTCCGGTCGGCATGAAGGACACGTCCGGGTATGGTGCGCTGAGCGCCCGGACCAGCCGGATGCCTCCTATGGCCTCGGCCGGGAAGAGTTTCAGCAGTCGCAGCCCAAGGGACCTGGCTGCCTCAATTTCCGTCGGCGATGTGACGCCGGGAATGATCGGCACGAAACGTTCCCGGGCGCGCCGGACGACGGCGGCGTTGAGGCCGGGAGAGACGATGAAGTGCGCGCCGGCGTCTGCGGCGGCGTCCACGTCCTCTTCGGACAGTACGGTGCCGGCTCCCACCAGAAGCCCGGGGACGTTCTCGACCATGCGGGCAATTGCTTCGGCGGCCGCATCCGTTCTGAAGGTGACTTCCGCGATGGGAAGACCGGCTTCGACCAGCGTCCGGCCGAGCGGGATAGCGTCGTCGGCATATTCGATCTCAATGACGGGGACAATGGCGAGCCGGCGAAGCGTATCTTCCAGATCCTCAGCGTTCATGACTGATGCTCTCTTCCTGCAGGACAGCGTCTGTCCTGGGTACGGTGACGCTGTAGGGTCGTCCGACGGTCGGGACCGTCCACTGAAGATCTCCCGCAGTGCGGGCAAATTCGGCGGCGGCATCGTCGGGGTTGATGGTGTTGAAGTCGAAGAGTCCGAAGTGGTGCCCCACCATGGCGGGTATGCGCGCTGCCGAACACAGCCCGATGGCTTCTTCAACCGTGAAGTTTCCGGGTACGCCGTTTGTCAGCCGGTGGCTGTCGCGGCCGTTGATGGGCAGCAATGCCAGATCCACGCCGTGCTGACGGAGCAGTTGGGACTGGCCTTCGTAGGGGACGCAGTCGCCTGAGTGGTAGATCCGGAATCCGGCGATGTCGATGACGTAGCCCAGGAACACCGAGTCCCCGTGCTCGTCGGTTTCGAGTGTTTCGTGTGCGGCGGGAACTGCGGTGACCGTGATGTCCGGGGCCAGTTCGACCCGGTCACCGGCCGTGACCGGTGTGAATGAGCTGGCCGGGACGTGGCGGTCCAGGGCGATCTGGGCACGCGCCCTCGGGGCAATGAACCGGGGGCTGTTCCGCGTCTGGAGCGCCTGCACGGTAGCCGGGTCCAGGTGGTCCGTGTGGGCGTGGCTGTGAAGTACTGCGCTGACCCCTTGGATTTCTGAGGGGTCCACGGGCACTGGGTGGAGACGGGTGTGGGGGAATATGGTGCCGGCGTACTTGGTGGCGAGGCTGTCCGAGAGGTAGGGGTCCAGAAGTACCCTGCGTCCGACATGTTCGAGTGCAAATCCCGCCTGGCCCAGCCACCAGAATTTGATGTCCTCGGATGGTGTGGCTGCCTTGGTGAGGTAGCCCAGACCGGGTCCGTCTGCCAGGGTGCGAATGATGGGCTGGGAATTCATTGCCTCACCAGCCGCTCGGGGATGGTTTCGGGATCATGGTCTTCCGGGGGTGTCTGGGCTCCGGTCATGAGGGAGACGGCGTCGTTCATCGTGATCTCGGTCTTCTGCACGCAAGCGATCCGCCGGCCGAGCCTCTGGATGTGGATTCTGTCGGCTACTTCGAAGACGTGCGGCATGTCGTGGCTGATGAGGATGACTGGAATTCCCCGGTCTCTGATCTCGGCTATGAGGTTGAGGACTTTGGCTGATTCCTTCACGCCCAGCGCGGCTGTGGGTTCATCCATGATGATGACGCGGCTTCCGAACGCTGCTGCGCGAGCGACGGCGACGCCCTGGCGTTGACCGCCCGATAGTGTTTCCACGGCCTGGCCGATGTTCTGGATCGTCAACAGACCGAGGTCGCCGAGGATCTTCGCCGTTTCCTGGCGCATGGCCTTGCGGTCCAGCATCCGCAGTCCCCATCCAAGGGGTCCCGGCTTGCGGAGCTCCCGGCCCAGGAAGACATTGGCCGCTATGTCCCGGGCTGGGGCCAAAGCAAGGTGCTGGTAGACGGTTTCGATTCCTGCTGACCTGGCATCAAGCGGGGTGCGGAACCGTTCGGGTTTTCCTTTGACCCTGATTTCTCCTTCGTCGGGCACCACTGCGCCGGACAGGCATTTGATGAGGGATGATTTCCCGGCGCCGTTGTCTCCGATCACGGCGAGGACTTCTCCGGGGTACAGGGTCAGGTCCGCTCCGGCAAGTGCGGTGACGTGCCCGTAGCGTTTGACCAGGTTCCGGGCGGAGAGGATTGGCGTGATCTGCCGGGTCCGGGCCGGGTTGCTTGTCGTTGTCATCCTGCGACCTTTCGTGTCCACTGGTCCAGGCCGACGGCCACGATGACCAGGACGCCTGTGGTGAAGACCTGCCAGAGCACGTCCACGCCTGTGAGTGTCAGACCGTTGCTGAACACCCCGATGATCAGGGCGCCTAGCAGTGTGCCGAGCACGTGTCCGCGGCCGCCGAAGAGACTGGTGCCTCCGATGACGACGGCTGTGATGCTGGCAAGGTTTACGCCTTCTCCGGAGAACGGGCTGACGGAGCCGACGCGCCCGATGAGAAGCCATCCGGCAATGGCGCAGATGACGCCGGCGACGATGTAGACGCTCATGAGCACCCTGCTGGTGCGGATACCGCTCAGGCGCGCCCCTTCGGCGTTGTCTCCGACGGCGTAGATGTGTTCGCCCCAGGCGGTGCGCCGGAGGATGTAGCTGACGACGATGAAGGCTGCCAGGACGAGGATCGAGCCAAACGTTACCGGTGCCCCCAGAACACGAAACGTCTGGCCGGGCCACAGGAGCAGGTCAGGCAGTGCATTTGCCTTGATCGTCTGGCTGCCGGAGACATAGAGGTTAAGGGCGGTAAAGATGCTGAGGGTGCCGAGGGTCGCGATGAAGGGCGGTACCCGGAACCGGGTGACCAGGGCGCCGTTGAGGGATCCGCACACTGCACCGGTCAGCAGGGCAACGAGCAGCGCCAGCAGCGGGGGAGTGCCCGCTTCGGCGGCCAGCTTGCCGGCGATCACGGTGCTGAAGACCATGGCTGCTGCCACGGACAGGTCAATGCCTCCGGTCAGGATGATCAGGGTCTGTGCGATGCCGACCATGCCGATGATCTGG
Organism: Arthrobacter sp. H-02-3; assembly: GCF_003097355.1. Classification (GTDB taxonomy): domain Bacteria; phylum Actinomycetota; class Actinomycetes; order Actinomycetales; family Micrococcaceae; genus Arthrobacter; species Arthrobacter humicola. The sequence goes on along the minus strand of NZ_PYUI01000005.1, from coordinate 119,121 downwards.
ACCTGTTGCAGGATCAGGGAGATGTTCAGGGGTTCGATGAAGCGGGGTCCGACCGCGATGGTGAAGAAGATGCAGGCGAGGATCAGCACGGCAGTCGGCCCGAGCAGTGGGTGGGCGTGCATGGCCCGCTGGATGCGGCCCAGGAGCGGGACTTGCGGCTGGTCGACGAGGCGTTCCCCGACCCGGCGCGGGGGTGCCGGCGCGGTTGGCGGTGATGATACGGACTTCATTGTGTGTACCTTCGCTGTTCAAAGAGGTGGTGTCCCGGGGGAGCGGGGCTCATCCCCAGCAGTTCGCCAGACCCCAGGCTGTGTCCTTGGAGTCGACTCCGGCGGCGGGCTTGTCGCTGATGAGCGTCACGCCCGTGTTGGTGAAGTCCAGGCCCTGGCTGGTTGCAGGCCTGGTGCCGTCCTTGATGTAGGCGCTGATGGCCTGAAGTGCGTCACCGGCCATCTTCAGGGGAAACTGCATTGACGTGGCTCCGATGGCTCCGGCTTTGACATCCTTGACTCCGGGACAGCCGCCGTCGATGGAGACCACTGTCACTTTGTTCTCGAGGCCGGCGGCCTTGATGGATTCGAACGCGCCAGCCGCGGCCGGCTCGTTGATGGTGTAGACGAGGTTGATGCTCCGGTCGCGCTGGAGGAGCTTCTCCATGGCGGTCCGGCCGCCAGCTTCGTTGGCGTTGGTGACTTCGTGGCCGACGATGCGGGAGTCTGACTCGTCGCCGATTTTGGACTTGTCGGCGACGTCGATGCCGAACCCCTGGAGGAATCCCTGGTCTCTTTGGACGTCGACGGCGACCTGGGCGGGGCTCAGGTCCAGCATGGCGATGCGGGCCTGTTTGCCGCTGAACTGGGTGGCGGCCCACTTCCCGATGAGTACTCCGGCCTGGAAATTGTCCGTGGCGTAGGTTGCGTCGGCCGCCGAGGCCGGATTGGTGGGGGAATCCAGCACGGCGACAAAGACGCCGGCGTCGCGTGCCTTCTTGATGGCGGGAAGGATGGCTTCAGAGTCGGAGGGGGCGATCATGATGCCCTTCGCTCCCCGGGCGATCAGATTTTCAACCGCTTTGACCTGGGAGTCATTGTCACTCTGGCCCTGGCCGGACAGCGCCTGCAGCTCGAAGCCGAGTTCCGCTGCCTTCTGCTGGGCGCCTTCGCGCATCTTGACGTAGTACGGGTTGTCGTCGGTTTTGGTGATGAGCCCGACGAGCGGTTTGGAACTGCCTGAGGCTCCGGAACATCCTGAAGCTCCGATGGCGAGTCCGGCCGCGATCAAGATGGCCGTCGCGGTTTTGATCTTCGATGCACGCCTTTGTGTACGGGTCAACATTCTTCAAGAGCCTTTCTCGCGTCCACGAGCGTCGCCGCTCTGAACTTCGGGGTGCTGTTGGTCACTACATTAGCAGTAATTTTCAACCGCGCAATAGTTTTTGGCAGAAAGTTCCAACCTCGCGTAGGGTCGTTCTCATGTGTGGAATTGTGGGATATGCAGGCAGGGTGGGATCGGCTGAGGCCGGGGTGACGAGCTTGGCGGTAAGTGTGGTCCTCGAGGGCCTTCGACGCCTGGAATACAGGGGGTACGACTCCGCAGGAGTCGCGGTCCTGGCCGGGGGGAGCGTTCATGTGCGCAAGAAGGCCGGAAAGCTGGCGAACCTCGCGGCACTCGTGGAAACGGAGCCCCTGCCGGCAGCAACGGTAGGCATCGGGCACACCCGTTGGGCGACGCACGGGGCCCCGACCGATGTAAACGCCCACCCGCATCTGGCTGACGATGGCCGGCTCGCCGTCATACATAACGGGATCATCGAGAACGATTCACTTTTGCGGAGCCGGCTGGTAGCCCGGGGCCTCGTGTTCCGTTCGGAGACCGATTCCGAGGTTGCGGCGGCCCTTCTGGCGGATAACTACCGCAGCCTGGATGGGGATCGGGCCGGCGGCGACACTCTTGCCGCTGCGATGCGCCGGACATGCCAGGAGCTGGAGGGGTCCTTCACTATCCTTGCGGTGCATGCCGACCACCCGGGCCTCATCGTGGCTGCCCGCCGGGATTCCCCTCTCGTGGTAGGCCTTGGTGACGGTGAGAATTTCCTGGGATCGGACGTCTCTGGATTCATCGATTTCACGCGCCGCGCCGTCGAACTCGGGCAGGACCAGGTTGTCAGCCTCACGGCGGATGCGGTAGCCATCACCGACTTCAGCGGCCGACCCGCTGCGGGGACCGAATTCACCGTCGAATGGGAGGCCGCCGCAGCCACCAAAGATGGCCACTCTTCGTTCATGGCCAAGGAGATCCACGAGCAACCCGAGGCCGTCCGCCGCACCCTCAGTGGCAGGCTTGGCTCGGACGGAGCAGTTTCGCTGGGGGAGCTTGGAATCAGCGACAAAGCACTGGCGGGGATTCAAAAGATCGTCATCGTGGCCTGCGGCACCGCCTCCTACGGGGGCCAAATTGCCAAATACGCGATCGAACGCTGGTGCCGCATACCCGTTGAAGTCGATCTGGCGCACGAGTTCCGCTACCGGAGCCCACTGGTTGACGACCGCACGCTCGTGATTGCCATCTCGCAATCAGGCGAAACGATGGACACCCTGATGGCCGTTCGATACGCGCGGGAACAGGGTGCGACGGTCCTCGCGATCTGCAACACCGTCGGCGCCACTATTCCCCGTGAAGCCGACGGGGTGCTCTACACGCACGCAGGACCCGAGGTGGCTGTAGCCTCGACAAAGGCGTTCCTGACCCAAGTGACAGCTACACTGCTGCTCGCCTTATATCTCGCCCAGATGCGGGGCTCCGGCGACCCGACGGAAATCTCAGCCGCGGCACGGGAACTGGCCGGCATGCCGGGGAAGGTCCAGAGTGTGCTGGAAGGCGCAGGCCAAATCGAGGCTCTCGCCGCATCAATGGCCGACGTGACAGCAGTACTCTTCATCGGTAGGCATGTCGGGCACCCGGTTGCCATGGAAGGGGCTCTGAAGCTCAAGGAGCTGGCCTACATCCACGCCGAAGGCTTCGCCGCCGGCGAGCTCAAGCATGGCCCGATTGCCCTCATCGAGCCGGGCCAGGCTGTCATGGTCATCGTGCCTTCGCCGGCCGCGAGCCCGGTCTTGCACGCGAAGATGATGTCCACAATCCAAGAAATCAAGGCTCGCGGGGGGCGAGTCATCGCCATAGCAGAAGAGGGTGATGCCGCGACAACGGCGGATGCGTTGCTGACCGTGCCGGCGTCCAGCCCCCTGCTGGCGCCCCTGCTGACCGCCATCCCGCTGCAGCTCTTTGCAGCCAGCCTGGCCGGCGCCAAGGGGCTGGACATTGATCAGCCCCGAAATCTCGCGAAGTCCGTCACTGTGGAATGACACGCATGGCCAAGGTGTAGAAATTCCTACCAAATATCTAGTTATGGTGGGAAATTCCTGCTACCTTGATGCTATTGCCAATGAGGGCAAGACCCATTGCGTCCCCAACTGGTCCCGGCCACCGAAATACTGCCGCCAGCCACTGCAATGGCATTCAGAGAGGCCCAACATGTTTCAACGGAGAAACCACAAACGGGGGAGCGCGGCCGTGGCCTTGCTTGCCTGTCTCATGCTGCTGACCACCGCCTGCGGGTCCGCGCAATCCAGTCAGACATCACAGACGAATTCCGCCGCTTCGGCAGCGTTTACAACCAAGGTCACCGCTGATGTCGCGGCAGCAACCGCGCCGCAGACCCCTACGACCAACCCCGTCCCGGCCAGCGCATCGCTCTCCGCCGGGGCCAAGAAGATCGTGATCATCCCCTGTTCCATGGCCGTGGAAGGGTGCGCCCGACCTGCCCGTTCAACGCAGGAAGCCTCACGGCTCCTTGGCTGGGATGCGACCATTGACGACCCCGCAAGCGACAGCACCAAGATCTCCGCCGCTATCCAGCGTGCAGTTTCGCGGAAAGTCGATGCCATCGCGCTGACGTCCATCGACGCCGCTGCAGTCCAAGGAGATATCAAGTCCGCGCGAGACGCAGGCATCGCAGTCACCTGCAACATGTGCGGTAACAAGGATGATTTGTACGAGTCGTTGATTCCCGCCCTGGACGCTAACAACAAGGCGGGCTATCTGCTCGGTGAGTTCGCTTTCCTCGAAGCCCGTAAGCGCTTCAACTCGGCCCCCAAATTCATCGTCCTGACGGATCCGGAATTCGACACCGTCAAGGCCCGGGTGAGCGGGCTTAAGCAGTTCATCGATGACTGCAGGGCCGCCGGAGCGGGCTGCGAGCAGGTCGCGGAAAGTTCTTTCCTGGCCGGTGAAATCAGCACCGTGGCCCCCGGACGGGTGGCCCAGTTGGCGCGCAGCAACCCCCGATACAACGTGCTGTTTGCAGGATTCGATGCGGCCATGCTGTTCTTCTCCCAGGGTCTGCAGCAGGCCGGACTGGCTGACTCCAAGAAGGCGTTCGGGATTTCCGTGGACGCGGACGTCGCCAACACAGAGATGATCCGCAAAGGCGGGTTCCAGGCGGCCTCCATCGGATTTGCCTTCGGCCGTGCCGGCTATGGCCAGGTGGACAATCTGAACAGGATCTTCAGCGGCCAGAAGCCCCAGGACCAGGGCGTCACTGGCAAACTCGTCACCGCCGAGAATGCCCCGGCCTCCGGCGGCTGGGATGGAGACTTCAACGCGGTGGGCCTTTACAAGGGACTGTGGAAGGTCAGCTGACATGACGACTGCCGATTCGCCCCGCACTGTGCTCACGGTGCGGGGGCTGTCCAAGACGTTCGTTGGGCAAAAGGCCCTCGACGGCGTGAACCTCGAGCTGCGCTCGGGTGAAGTACACGCACTCCTCGGCCAGAACGGCTGCGGAAAGTCCACGCTCATCAAGTGCCTTGCCGGTTTCCATCACCCGGACGAAGGCGCCGAAATGACTCTGGACGGTGTGCCTGTCACCCTTCCGTTCGAACCCGCCCAGGCCGCGGCCATGGGTTTGGTGTTCGTTCACCAGGACCTGGGCCTTATTCCGAATCTTTCCATCACCGAGAATTTCGAAGCCTCAAGACGATACGGGACTGGGCTCTTCTCAAGGATTCCGTGGTCCCGGATGAGAGAAAACACCACCGCAGAGCTGGCGCTTCTCGGGCACCCGGATCTTGACCCCGACAGGCCGGTCGGCCGTCTCCCGATCGCCCAACAGACCATTGTCGCCATAGCGCGCGCGCTGAGCTCGGCCGGTGAAGGGGCCAAGATCCTCGTCCTCGACGAACCTACGGCTGCTCTGCCCGACTCGGAAGCCGCGTTGCTCTTCAAAGCAGTCCGACGAGTCGTGGACAGGGGCGTGGCCGTCCTCTACGTCACCCACAAACTCGAAGAGTTGTCCGCATTTGCCGACAGGGCGACCATCCTGCGCGATGGCCGGAACGTGGAAACGGTCGACATAGCCGATACCGACCGGGACAGCCTCGTTCGGCTGATCGTTGGACGAGAGGTGGAGGCCGTCACCCGCGCACATGGGCCACAGTCCACCGGACGAGAGCTCATGGACGTCCGCGGCATATCCGGAAAACGGCTCCGGGACGTCTCGTTCAAAGTCGGGGCGGGAGAAATCATCGGGATCGCAGGAATGCTGGGATCAGGCCGGAGCGAACTGGCCCGGATTCTCTTTGGTGCGCAGGAACCCGTGAGCGGCACTATCAGTGTCCAGGGCAAAGAGTGTCGGTTCAGGACGCCCCGGGATGCGGTGGCGCGGAAAATTGCCCTAATCCCGGAGAACCGGCGTCGGGACGGCGGGGTGCTCGACATGAGCGTCGGAGAGAACCTCACAATGCCATCAATCGGCCGGTTCTGGCACGGCGTCAGGCTGTCCAAAGCCGCGGAACGGCAATGGATATCGCAACAGATCCGCGACTACGACGTCAGGCCGGCTTCGTCCGGCAGGCTGTTCCGGGTGCTCTCCGGGGGAAACCAGCAAAAAGTCGTCATCGCCAAATGGTTAGAGACCAATCCCGACATTGTCATCTTTGACGAACCTGTCCAAGGAGTGGACATTGGTGCGCGGGCGGAAATATTCGACCTCATTAGCAGTGCGGCGGAACGGGGGGCCGCGGTCCTGTTGATCTCCTCCGAGATCGAGCAGATGATTGCCCTCAGCCATCGGATCCTCACTCTCCGGCACGGACGGATCGTCGCCGACGAATCAACCACAGGCCTGACCGCCGGCAAGGTCACACAGTCGATGTACTTCGACGGTGAAAGAACTAAGGAAACAACACAATGACTTCGACCCTAGACCCGACGTCCGCAACACCACCGACCAGCGACCCCCGGAAAACCGGGAAACGTTTGATGAACAGACGGCCCAACGAACCTCTGTCGTTGTTCTTTGCGCGGATAGCACTGCCGCTGCTCCTGGTGCTGTTGATTCTCGTTTTCTCCGTTGCGGCCCCCGAGACATTTGCGACTGTCGACAATCTTAAGACGGTGCTGAATCTTCAGGCGGTTCTGACGATTCTGGCAATTGGACTCCTCCTGCCGCTCATCGTCGGTGAACTTGATCTCTCCGTCGCTGCCAACCTCGGCCTTGGACTGATTCTCGTAACCGGCCTGACATCCCAGCAGGGCGTACCGGCGGTCCCTGCCATCATCATCGCCGTTGCGGCCTGCACCGCCGTCGGCCTCATCAATGGACTGCTGGTCAGCAAGGCCGGGATCAATTCATTCATCGTCACCATCGGCATGAGTACAATCCTCACGGGGCTGATTGGCGCCTACACGCTCGGCAACGTCTTTTACGAGAACATCCCCAAGGAGCTCACAGCGCTGGGACAAGGCAACCTTCTTGGCATTCCGTTTCCCGTGCTCGCCGCGGCAGCCATTGGACTGATCCTCTGGTACATACTGTCGCAGACACCTGCAGGGCGGTTTCTTTACGCCATTGGGGGGTCACGGGACGCCGCACGGCTCTCGGGGATCGCGGTACCCCGGCTCACAATCGGCGCATTCGCCGGCGCAGGCGCCCTGGCCGGCATCGCCGGCGTCATCCAGGCAGGAATCCTCGGGAGCGGCAGCCCTACAGTGGGGCCACCGATGTTGCTGCCGGCCTATGCCGCAGTCTTCCTCGGCGCCACCGCATTCCTCCCCGGAACGTTTAATGTCTGGGGGACCATTGTTGCTGTTATCACTCTCCAGGTGGGCACCACGGGACTGGCCCTCATTGGCGCGCCGTTCTGGATTGAACCATTGTTCACCGGTACTGCCCTCATCGCCGCCGTCGCCGCCACCCGGCTCCTGCGCGGCGAGGCCACCTAAGCCGGGCATGAAAGCCCAAGAAACCACCACATCAACGAGAAAGCGAATCACATGAACATCAATCTTGCGGGCAAGAAAGCTCTGGTAACAGGGTCCAGCCAGGGGATAGGCCTCGCCATCGCCAAAGGTCTCGCTGCAGCGGGAGCCACCGTGACAATCACGGGTCGCAATCAGGAGCGGGTGGAGAAGGCGGCCCAGACCGTAAACAACCTCAACCTGCCGGGACAACTCACACCGCTTGCGGTTGACCTCTGCACAGAGGAGGGAACTGCCAAACTTTTCAGTGCGCTCCCTGCCGTGGACATCCTGATCAACAATCTGGGCATCTTTGAGCCCAAGTCGTTCTTCGACATCGATGACGACGAATGGATCCGGTATTTCGAAGTCAACGTCCTCACCGGAATTCGGACGGCCCGCCAGTATCTCCCCGGAATGATGAAGGACGGCTGGGGCCGCGTTGTATTCATCTCGAGCGAATCAGCGTTGCAGATTCCGCCCGAGATGATGCACTACGGCGCAACAAAAACGATGCAGCTGGGCATTTCCCGTGGTCTGGCGGAACTGACTGCCGGGACCGGCGTCACCGTCAACTCTGTCCTGCCCGGACCGACATTCTCAGAAGGCGTGTCCGAATTTGTCGTGAAGATGGGGGGAGATTCCCAGCTCTCCGCCCAGGAACAGACAGATGATTTCGTACGGGAACACAGGCCGACATCGTTGCTGCGACGCGCGGCCACGACAGACGAAGTCGCCAACTTGGTCGTTTATCTCAGCTCACCCCAGGCCTCGGCGACTGTGGGTGCCGCTGTGTCCGTTGATGGCGGCACCCGGCGCGCGATCTTCTAAGCCGCAGTGAACGCCCAACGCAACTGTGGAGGGCGACAGGTACAGAGGCGTGGAGAGGGAACCCTTGGCACAGCGCCGGCCCTCTCCACGCCCGCTCCTGTCGTGACTTGCGGGCCGCATGATCTTTGTTCCAAGAGGGCCATTTCACCAACTAATCGCGTGCAGGCAAGACCGTGAAGCGGGCATTGTGTTTGCTGGACGGGAAGGAATGGGACGCCCAGGATTTCGCGGCCAAACCTAAGGCCTGGAGGACGCGCCACAGAAGCCACCTCCTATGCCTTGGCTGCGGCTCTCGCGCCTTCTTTCGAGACACCTCCAGGCACGGGAGCCGGGCATTCTTCGGCGCGAAGCCTCACGGGTGGGCCTGTCCTGTCGTCTCCTATAGTTACGGCGTCTTCAGGTACCTGCAGTAACGACCCCGCATTGCGTCGGGCTGCCCATTGGTTCAATGCTTCGGTTGGAGGCTTAGACGGTCGACGCCGTGCATGGCGTCTGCGGCCCGCACCAGGGTCAGGTGGGAGAAGGCTTGGGGAAAGTTTCCCGCCATCCGATTGTCCTTCATTGAGTATTCTTCGCTGAGCAGGCCGAGGTCGTTGGAGAGTCCCACCAGCATGTCCATCAGGTTCCCGGCGTCGGTCCGGCGGCCCGAGCGAGCGTACTGTTCCACCAGCCAGAAGGAACACGCGAGGAATGGATGCTCACCCGGTTCCAATCCGTCAACTCCCGTCTCAGTGCGGTAGCGCAGCAGCAGTCCCCCCGCGGTGAGCAGCTCCCTTTCCAGCTGGGCGACGGTGCTGAGCATGCGCTCATCGTCATAGGCCAGGAAGCCAACCTGCGGCAAGGCCAGCAGGGCGGCGTCGGTCTGCTGGCCGCCGTAGGTTTGCGTGAACGAGTTGAGGTCCCGGTTGAATCCGAGATCGACGACTTCCGCGGCCAAGTTCTCACGGAGTCTCTCCCATTGCTCCACAGGACCCGGCAAGCCGTGATCGCGAACGGCTCTCACCCCGCTGTCAAAGGCAGCCCACATCATGACTCTGGAGTGGGTGAAATATTGGGCATCCCCACGCACTTCCCACAGGCCGAAGTCTTTGTCCTCAAGGTGATTTTCCACGGATCCGAGCAGCGCCCGCTGAAGTGCCCATGAGAAATGATCCTCTTTGCCCCCGGCGAGACGAAGTCTTTCAAGAGCCACCATCACTTCGCCGACCACATCGGCCTGGTACTGGGACACGGCAGCGTTACCGATTCGCACCGGCCTGGCATTCCGGTATCCGGGAAGGTGGGGCAGCTCCTTTTCCGTCAGGTCCCGTTCACCCCCCACGCCGTACATTATTTGCAGGTCCTCGGGATCGCCGGCGAGGGCCCGCAAAAGCCAGTTACGCCACTTCAGGGCCTCTGTCTCATAGCCATGCGTCAACATGGCCTCCAACGTCAAGGACGCGTCGCGCAGCCAACAGTAGCGGTAGTCCCAATTGCGCGTACCCCCAAAATCCTCCGGCAGGGACGTGGTGGGCGCGGCGACAATGCCGCCGGTCTCATAGTGCGTGAGCGCACGCAGCACCAGCAGTGATCGCTTCACTGCCCCGCCGTATTTGCCGTCATCGCGGCAATTGCCGGCCCAGGTGGTCCAATAGTCCACCGCGACTTCAAGGGCAGCATCGACGTCGATAGCCGGCGGCACATCCTCGTGTGAGGGGAACCATGTCAGTTCAAAGTCCACGGTCTGCCCCTGTGCAACCGTAAACTCCCCGGCATGCCGGTGACCTTCGGCCATGGGAAGGTAATCTCCCCGTAAGGCGAGCGCGTCCGGACCCGACATGGCCAGCAGTATCTCCGCACCCCGAACCGCCGCGCTATCAAGGACCCGGCTTACCCAGGGCAACACGGTGGCGTATTGGGGCCGGATTCTGATCTCCTGGCGCATGAGGACGGTCCCGCTCAGTCCGGTCACGCGACGGACAAGACGCGAACGTCGGTCACCAACGGGCATGAATTCCGTCACCAACACCCGTCCGGTGTCGGTCTGCCACGTTGTCTGGAGTACGAACGTCGAGTCCACATAGTGACGATCAATCACGACGGCCTCTGGCGGGCTCGGCGCCAACAGCCATCGGCCGTGTTCCTCGCTCCCGAGTAGGGCGGCAAACACCGACGGCGAGTCGAAGCGAGGGAAACACAGCCAATCCACGCTGCCTTGCAGGGAAACAAGAGGTCCGGTGTGAAGATCGGATAGCAGCGCATAATCTTCTATCGGTGCGGCCATGCTTCACTCAATCACGACGGGACGGCATCCAGATAGGCCCTGCCGTTGCCCGCCTCTCGAATTCCACCGGGTTTGTTCCGTCTGTGCCGAGCATCGGGCCGTAGGGGCAGTAGGTCACGCAGTAGTTTGCTTCATTCCCGGGAGCATCTCAGGCGCGGGTGAGTCGAAGTCCTGGGGTGCAGTCGAAGAAGGCCGGCTGTACGACGCGCGCAAACGGAATGATGAGCCATTGGTTCCCGTAGAACTCCACATAGGAGTCAGAGGGGCAATGTGCGAAGGCTTCTTCGCGAGTCATGTCGTCGTTCCCTTCCATGGTGTTCCAGCGGGTAGGCTTTGCCCGGGCCGCATCATCCTGACGCCTTCAGCCCTGAGACTTCCTGACCGCCGAGCGTGAGGTCGGTGTGGTGCTACTCATCATCATAGCAGGAATTTTCCGCCTAACCATTCTTTTGGGAAGAAATTTTCCATTGAAGACCTGCCCGGCAGGAAACCGGGGAGGTCTTCAACGACTTGGGCTGTCCCGTGAGGCGTCGCTTCCTGAAGTCAGCGCCCGCGGTTGTGCATGACGTGCTTGGTGCGGGAGTAGTCATCAAGGGCGTAGGTCGTCGGTGCCCAGGGCTCCCTGGATACTGCCGGGGATGACTCCCTGTGGCGGTATCAGCAGGGCTTGATCACTGCTGCGCGAGGCAACGACGCCGGCGCGGCCGCTTCCATCAACGAGGCATCGCTTCTCGATGCCTCGGAGCGGATCAAAGCACGGCTTGCCGCGCAGAACGTTGGCTAGCCGCGCCCCGCGGAGGACGGCGGCGGGCCGCCCCGCCGTCGTCGGATTCGATCCGCACGGAATGGACGTGGGAGCCTTCGACTCCTGCAACGGGGACCGCAAGATCGATGAAGAGCCCTGGACACCGGTGCCCCGTTGTGCCGTAGGGTAACGGTCATGGAACTCCGCCTCGAGGTCGTCCAGGTACCCGTCTCAGACGTGGACCGGGCCAAGGCCTTTTACACTGACAAGCTCGGCTTCGTGCTGGATCACGACGTCGAACACATACCCGGAATGCGCGTCGTCCAGCTCACCCCGCCCGGCTCGGCAGCCTCCATTGTCATCGGAACCGGGATGACCAGCATGGTTCCCGGTAGCTTGGAAGGTCTCCAACTGGTCGTGACGGACATGGCTGCCACGCGGAGCGAGCTGCTCCAACGAGGCGCGCCCGTCAGTGAGGCCCAAGACATGGGCGGGTTTGCCTTCGCGTATTTCAGTGATCCCGACGGCAACCGCTGGGTGATCCAGGAAATCCCGTTGAAGGACACACTAAGCCGTTAACAGGCCGGGCTTATCGAGTTTGCGAGTGCCAGAGTAACGACGGTGAGAAGTTCCGGGCCTGTGCGCTGGCAAAGTGCGCGGAAGCAACGAGCCGTGGCATCGCGGGCGCGACCGGCGTAGCCTGCGCTTAGGCGAATACAGCGCGCACCTGCGCGTCGGCACGAAGCGGGCGGTGCCCATGAAGAAGTTCGGAACAGAAGACAGCCACAGCCCTCCGGCGGCTCCGGCCGAACCGGGGCGCCTGTCACCGCACCCTGGTTCGTTGCGCCTCGCCGCCACCTTGGCGTTTGCCGGTTTCGTGGTATCCGTGGTTGCCGGGCTGTTCCACGCCGATTCGGCGAGCGCGAACGACCACCCTGCGACGTTCGCTGAGTACGCCCGCAGCGGCATCTGGACGGCCGTCCATCTCGGCCAGTTCGTCGGCATGGCGCTTCTCATCTCGGGGCTGCTGGTCCTGCTGGTGGTCCTGAAAGCGCCGGACGGGGCCATGGCCTGGACGGCCCGGTTCGGCGCGGTGGCGGCTGTCGCGGCACTGGCACTGTATGCCTCGCTCCAAGCCGTCGACGGGGTTGCCCTCAAGCATGCCGTCGACGCGTGGGCTGCCGCGGCCGAACCGGAGAAAGCTGCCCGGTTCGCGACCGCCGAGGGTATCCGGTGGCTGGAGTGGGGCATGCGCAGCTACCAGAGCTTCATGCTGGGCGCGGCACTCCTGCTGACCGGCGCCATGGTTGTCAGAGCACGCCGCGTCTCCCGGCTGATCGGCTACCTCATGGCGCTCTCCGGCCTCGCGTACCTCGCCCAGGGCTGGATCATCGGGGCCGAAGGCTTCTCCCCGGCGAACACCATTCCCACGCTGGCAGGCATTGTCCTGATCCTGGTGTGGACCGTGTGGTTGCTGCTCAGCGCGTGGTTTGGCAACGATGCGCCGTCGCTGGACATGTGACGCGGGTAACGGGCCACTCACGGCCGAAGTCGCCGGAAAGCTGCCCGTTCGCCGGAAAGTTCCGGCGAACCCGCAGGCTTCCGGCGAATTCGCGCATCGGAGCCGGGAGCGTAGCGGACATCGGCTCCCTGGATCAGGGCTGCCGGTAGCGGATACCCCAGCTGAGGTCCCAGGTCTCGCCGGGGGCCAGCCAGCGCAACCCCTCACCGCTGTTGAAGGCGTCGGCCGGAGCCGTCATCGGTTCCACCGCCACCGCAGTGACCGGGCCGTCTGCGCCGGGGAAGACGCGGGTGGTGAATGCCTGGATGTAGCCGAAGGACGCATCCATGAACAATTGCACCTGGCTGCCGTCGGGGGCCTCCAGATAGTGCAGCGAGCTGCCGTCGGGTTCTCTGCGGACGTTGCCCCACGCATCGTCGAGGGCGACGGCGCCCACTAATTGCCCCGCCCGGAAGTCGTGGCGGGTTCCGTGGACAGCCGTGGTGGCGCCGGTCGGATTTAGCCGGTGGTCGACTTCGATGTGGGTGTCGGCATTGATGACGAGCGTCAGGTCCTCGGTCGGCACGGCACCCAGCCGGAGGAAGGGATGTGCCCCGACGGCGACCGGGGCGGCCCGGCTGCCGGTATTGGCCAGGCTGTGGGTGACAAGGAGTCCGTTGTCGGTGAGGCGGTAGCAGACCGCCGTCGAGAGTTCAAAGGGGTAGCCCTGTTCGGCCGCGACGTCGGCGGTAAGCGTGATGCTGTCCGGCGTCCGGTGCGCGACCCTGTACGCGGCGCCGGACAGCAGGCCGTGCAGGGCGTTGCCGTTGCCCGGTTCCGTGATCTCCAGTTGCTGCGGGACGCCGTCGTAGGTCCACTTGCCGTCGGCCACCCGGTTGGGCCACGGCACCAGGACCCAGCCGGCGCACGACGGCGGAGCGGACTGGGCGGGATAGTCCTGCACAAGGGCGACGCCGTCGATTTCCAGGGCACGCAGGCTGGCGGCGATTTCCGTCACGACGGCTTTTTGGCTGCGGCCTCCCAGCGTGGCCTGCAGCTCGAAGTGCGCGCCCATCGGTGAACGTGTCTGGTGCGGCCCCGGCTGGTTCTGCACTGCCTGATTCTGCACGGTCAGCCTGTCTGTGACGTGGGTGAGGGCACGGTGCCGGCGGTTGTGCCGAGGCCGGCGGGATCTGCCAGGAATGGGGTGAAGGCCAGTTCCGCGGCTCCGATCATCATCAGATCAGAGCCGAGGGCTGCGCGGTAGATTTTTGCCTGTCCGGCGGGGCCGTCCATTGCCTGGGACAGCAGCATTGCCTGCAGCGACCCCGGGGCGAGCGCGTGCAGGGTTCCCAGGAAGCCGTCAAGGACGATTGCGTCGGGGTTGAAAATGTTCACAGCGTTGCGCAGGGCTATGCCCAGATAGGTCAGCTGGCGTGCGACTTCGTCGCTGAGCCCGGCGCTGTTGCTGTTCCCGAGGGCTTTTTCGAGGTCGGCGGTGTCGCCGCTGCTCAAGCCGGCCAGTTCGAGGAGGCGGCCTTGGGAGACCTCGGTTTCCAGGCAGCCCGCGGCACCGCAGTGGCAGGTGGTGCCGCCCGAGCGGACAAAGGTGTGGCCGAGTTCCCCGGCATAGCCGGAGGCCCCCCGGAGCAGTTGCCCGTCCGCGATGATCCCGCCGCCGATGCCGCTGGCACCACCGTTGAGGTAAATCAGATTGCCCGGCCGGGCACCAACACCGGCACCAACACCGGTACCAACACCGGCGCCGGCGCCGAAAATCAGCTCGGCTTCGGCGCCCAGGGAAGCGTCGTTGGCGGCCTGGCAACGGTAGCCGGTGGCCTCGCTCAGCATCCGGGCGACCGGCTCATTGCGCCAGCCCAGGTGCGGCGCGTGCCGCACGACGCCGTCGTCGCGATTAACCAGGCCCGGCACGGCCATGCCAATGCCGGTAATCCGGTAGGAGGCATCGAGCTCGGACCGCATCCCGGCGATGACGGCCGCTGCGATATTCACCGCCTCCCGGGCGCTCGGAATCCGTTCCGTTTCGAAGCGGATCTTCTTCTGGACCTTCCCTCCGAGGCTGACCAAGCCGATGGTCACTGCGTCGACTTCCGGATTGACGGCCAGCGCCGCAATCGACGGGCTGGGGTGGACCTCGGGACTCGGCCGGCCCACCTGCCCCTCGCCGGCGGGCGCCGTTTCATAGACCAGCCCCAGCGAGGTGAGCTGTCCGATCAGTGTCCCGACCGTGGAGCGGTTCAGCCCCGTGTGCCGGGTCAGCTGGGCGCGGCTGAGGACGCCGTGGTGATGGACGAGGGAGGTCAGCAACGACAAATTGTTTCGGCGCGACGGATCCGACTCGCCCGCCGGGGCCGAGGGATGGGTACGTGGAGGCATCATCGTGACACTATCAGCGGCCGAACACCGTGCGGTCCAGGAAGGCGTTGCGGAATTTTCCGGCCGGATCCAGCCGGCCGGCCAGCGCGGTGAAGTCGGCAAAGCGGGGATACAGCGGGGCGATGGCGGCGGCGTCGCCATGGAACAGTTTGCCCCAGTGGGGGCGGGCGCCGAACGGGGCCAGCTCCGCTTCAAGAAGGGGCAGGATTGCCGTGACCGCGGGCTCGTCCTGGCGCCAGGTGAAGTGCAGGCCGATCCCGTCTCGGCCGTAGTTGGGGCTGAGCCACAGCTGGTCGGCCGCGATCGTGCGGATTTCCCCGACCAGGAGCAGGGGAGTGACGATGTCCGAGAGGCTCCGCATCGTGCGGAGGGCGTCGACGGCGTGCTCCCGCGGGATCAGGTACTCGCTTTGGAGCTCGTCACCCTTGCTCGGAGTGAATTCCATCCGGAAGTGCGCGAGCCTGTCCGACCATGGCCCGGGAACGCCGAGTTGCTGCGTGCAGTTGCTGCCGGACACGCCGGGCAGCGGGTGCCGGGCCTGCGTGGCCGGCGTGCCGGCGAAGAATTCCTGCAGTCCGGCGGGCAACGCCGTGTGGTCCGTGCGGTTCTTGAGCCAGGCCTGGCCCACCGTGGGCCCGCTCCAGTCGGTGAACAGGCTCACGCTGTAGGCCGCTGACGTCACGTCGTCGAAGCTGCCCAGGACTTGTTCCCAGTCAAGGCCCTCAAAGACACTCTGGGCAATCTCGAAGCTCGGTTCGATATCCAGGGTCAGGCGGCTGACGACGCCCAGTGCCCCCAGGCCCACCACCATGCCGTCAAAGTCCGGGTCGCCGCGCCGGGCCGTGACGACTGTGCCGTCGGCGGTGACCAGCTCAAGCTCCGCAACGGCGGTGGCGAGATTGCCGTTGCCGTCCCCGGAGCCATGCGTGGCGGTGGCGACGGCGCCCGCCACCGATATGTGCGGCAGCGAGGCGAGGTTGTGAAGGGCAAAGCCCTGGCGATGGAGCTCCGCCGCGAGCGTCCCGTAGCGCGTGCCGCCGCTGACGGTGACGGTCATGTTCTGCGGATCGACGCTGATGCCGGCGTCGAGCCGGTCCAGCACCACCAGTGTCCCGGCCGTGTCCGCAATGTCGTTGAAGGAATGGCGGGACCCCAGCGCGCGGACCTTCCCGGTGCCGGCCACCAGATCCTGCAGTTCCGCCATGCTCGCCGGACGGGCGATCCGCGGTGCCTGGTAGCCGTAGTTCCCCGCCCAGTTGCGTTCGGTCACCATCTGATCAATCACGGTTGAATCCTTCACTCGGGGGCCTCGCTGCCCTGGTTCCTGTCTCGCCTGGCACTTATTTGCTGTTTTTCACAACATAACAGCCCTACGGGTAATCCGCCAGAGTGCGGCACAAGTACGGCGGCCATGCTTCGGTCAAGTGGTTGACATCACTAAAATCCATAATATGTTTGTCTCTAGAACAATTTCGTTTGAACCACCCCTTCTCAGTAACCGCACACACCTCTGGAGCATTCAATGGCGATTCAGCCCACCCGTGAAGACAAGTTTTCCTTCGGCCTCTGGACGGTCGGCTGGGAGGCCCAGGACCAGTTCGGCTCCGCCACCCGCCCGCCGCTGGACACGGTCGAAGCCGTCAACAGGCTCAGCGACCTCGGCGCCTACGGCATCACCTTCCACGACAACGACCTCTTTCCCTTCGGCTGCTCGGCCGCTGACCGCCAGCGCGAAATCGACCGGCTGACCGGCGCGCTGAAGGCCACCGGGATGATCGTCCCGATGGTCACCACCAACCTCTTTAGCCACCCCGTCTTCAAGGACGGCGGGTTCACGAGCAACGACCGCGGCGTCCGGCGCTTCGCCCTGCGCAAGGTCCTGGACAACATTGACCTCGCTGCTGAGCTCGGTGCCGAAACCTTCGTCATGTGGGGCGGCCGCGAAGGCAGTGAATACGACGCCGCCAAGGACATCCGCGGCGCACTGGAACGCTACCGCGAAGCCGTGAACCTGCTCGGCGACTACGTCACGGACAAGGGCTACAACATCCGCTTCGCCATCGAACCCAAGCCGAATGAACCCCGCGGCGACATCCTCCTGCCCACGCTGGGCCACGCCCTGGCCTTTATCGAAACGCTCGAGCGCCCCGAACTCGTGGGCATCAACCCCGAAACCGGGCACGAGCAGATGGCCGGCCTGAACTTCACCCACGGCATCGCCCAGGCGCTCTACCAGGGCAAGCTCTTCCACATCGACCTCAACGGCCAGCGCAGCATCAAGTTCGACCAGGACCTGGTGTTCGGCCACGGCGACCTGCAGAACGCGTTCTCCCTGGTGGACCTGCTCGAAAACGGCGGCCCCGACGGCGGCCCCGCCTACGACGGCCCGCGCCACTTCGACTACAAGCCCAGCCGCACCGAGGACATCGACGGCGTGTGGGACTCCGCCGCCGCCAACATGCAGACTTACCTGCTGCTCAAGGAACGCGCCAAGGCCTTCCGCGCCGACCCCGAGGTCCAGGCCGCACTGCAGGCCTCCCGCGTTGCCGAGATCAACGAACCCACGCTCAACCCGGGCGAAGGCTACGAGCAGCTCCGCGCGGACCGCGCTTCCTACGAGGACTTCGACGCCGACGCCTACTTCGGCGGCAAGGGCTTCGGCTTCGTCAAGCTGCAGCAGCTCTTCATCGAGCACCTGCTCGGCGCCCGCTAATACCGTGACGGCTGCTCCCATGACCCTTGTTGCCGGCGTCGACTCCTCCACCCAAAGCTGCAAGGTGGTGGTCCTGGACGCGGAAACCGGAAAGCTGGTCCGCGGGGGCCGGGCCGGCCACCCGGACGGAACGGAAGTCCACCCGGACCACTGGTGGCAGGCTTTGTCCGAAGCGTTCGACGACGCCGGCGGGCTGGCGGACGTCAGCGCGCTGTCGGTGGGGGGCCAGCAGCACGGCATGGTGCTGCTGGATCACGCCGGCAATGTGGTGCGGCCGGCGTTGCTGTGGAATGACACCCGTTCCGCCGCCGCCGCGGCCGCACTCACCGACGAAGTGGGGGCGGACGACTTTGCCCGCAGGACCGGCCTGGTCCCGGTGGCCTCCTTCACCATCACGAAGATCCGCTGGGTCCGGGACCACGAACCGGACCTGGCGGATCGGGTGGCGGCCGTTGCGCTGCCTCATGACTGGCTGACCTGGCGGCTCCGCGGCTACGGCCCGGCAGCATCCAGCCCGCTGGGCCCGGACCTGGACCAGCTCACGACGGACCGCTCGGATGCCAGCGGAACGGGCTATTGGAGCCCCTCTTCCGGCGACTACGATCTCGAGCTGTTCAAGCTGGCCTTCGGCCGGGATGCCCGGGAAGCTACCGGGAATGCCGGGCCGGGGGACTCCGGGACCGTGATTCTGCCCCGCGTTCTGAGTCCCGGCGAGGCTGCCGGGGAGATCCACCCCGTTTGCTTCGGATCCCCGGCTGAGCTGCCCGGCGCTGCTGGATCCGGCACATTAGCGTCAGGGCCCCGGATCCTGTTGGGTGCCGGTGCCGGGGACAACGCGGCCGCCGCACTGGGCCTGGGTGCCAAAGTCGGGGACGTGGTGGTGTCCGTGGGCACCAGCGGCACGGTGTTCTCCGTGGCGTCGCAGGCCGTTGCCGACCCCAGCGGCACGGTGGCAGGCTTCGCGGACGCCAGCGGCGAATACCTGCCCATCGCCGTCACACTGAATGCCGCGCGGGTGCTCAGCTCCGTGGCTGGCATCCTGGGTGTGGACTTCGATGAATTGTCGCGCCTTGCCCTTGAGGCCGAGCCCGGCGCTGGCGGCGTGGTGCTGGTGCCGTACTTCGAAGGCGAGCGCACGCCCAACCTGCCGCACGCCAAGGCCAGCTTCCATGGGCTCAGCATTGCCTCCAGCACCCGGAGCAACCTTGCCCGGGCCGCCATCGAAGGCATGCTCTGCGGGCTGTCCGGCGGCCTGGATTCCCTCCGCGCCCAGGGCAGCCCGGCAACCCGCCTGCTCCTGATCGGCGGTGCCGTGCAAAACCCCGCGGTGCAGGCCATCGCGGCCCAGGTCTTCGACCTGCCGGTCGTGGTCCCGAGCCCGGGGGAGTACGTGGCCCGGGGGGCGGCCGTGCAGGCAGCCTGGACGCACTGCGGCAACCGCCCGGCATGGCCCGTTGCGGTGGACGCTGCTCCGGCCCCGGACTTCCACCCGGAAATCCAGCAGAACTACCTGAGGGCGAGCCGCCACATTGACCCCGGCGACTGAGCCGCCGCGGCGGCTACGGCCGCGGCGCGTCCGGCGTCGGGATCCCGGCGGCGGGAGGGGCTGTCGATTCCCGGACCACAAGGTGGGTTGCGAGTTCGACCCGCCGCGAGTCGAGCTCCTCGTTGTTGGCCAGCCGGAGGACGGCGCGCAGTGCGGCGCGGCCCATCTCCTGCAGCGGCTGCGTCACGGTGGTCAGGGCGGGGATGGACTGTTCCGCCTGGTACGTACCGTCGAAGCCCACCACGCTCAGGTCTTCGGGGATCCGCAGCCCGTGCCGCCGGGCTTCGGCCAGGACGCCGAGGCCAATGCTGTCGCTCCCCGCGAAGATGGCGGTCGGGGGCTCTGGGAGGGCCATGAGCGCCTTGAGCGAGCGGATTCCGTGTTCGGGGCGGAATTTGTCCAGCATGACGTAGTCGGGCCGGACCTGCACTCCTGCGGCCATGAGTGCCGCCATGTAGCCATGGAGGCGGGCCTGGTTGCATTCGGCCGATTCCGGTCCGCCAACGTAGGCGATCCGCCGGTGGCCGAGGCCGAGCAGGTGCTCCGTGGCTTCCTTTCCGCCCGCCCAGTTGGTGGCCCCCACGCTGACAACCTCCGACGGCGGCGGGTTGAGCGGATCGATCACCACCACCGGGATGTGCCGCCGGCGGAAGGCGCTCAGCTGGGCCGTACTGAAGCCGGACGTCACCACAATC
Source organism: Arthrobacter sp. H-02-3 (assembly GCF_003097355.1). GTDB lineage: Bacteria > Actinomycetota > Actinomycetes > Actinomycetales > Micrococcaceae > Arthrobacter > Arthrobacter humicola. The sequence continues at coordinate 99,134 of NZ_PYUI01000005.1, read as the reverse complement.
AGACCGAGCCGGCCTTCATCCAGGATGCGCTGGGCCCGCCGCTCCGGACTGAGCGTCATGGCCGCCGGGTGCCCGGTCACGTCGATCAGGACCTGGATGTCAATGGACGCGGCCTGCTCCAGCACTCCGTTCAGGACCTCGACGGAGTAGGCGGAGTACAGCGAGTCGAAAACCACTTCCACGATCCCGGTCTGGCCCTCGGCATGTTTGCGCTGGTGCGTGGACTGGTAGCCCAGCTGTTCAAGCGCCGCCAGGACCCTGGTGCGGGTACTCTCGGCAACGTCCTCCCGCCCGTTGATGACCTTGGAGACCGTGGGTGAGGAGACGCCGGCCTCCCGGGCGACGGCGGCAAGGGTTGGCCTGCCGGGACCCTGGACTATTGACACGATGGCTCCTGTACTTTCGAAATATTTCGATACGAAGAAGTTTCGCCCGGTTTGTCCATTGCGTCAAGTCGTCGCGGCTTGAAATACCTGAAGTTTCCGAATCCGCCCTTGACTGTGATTGCAGTCACCATTAGTTTAGTTTCACAAGTCGCAGACTTTTACGAAACTTTTCGAAATTTTGCTTTACCCGATCAGCAGCGGCAGTGCAGCCTTCTTCGCGGAGGGTTGGGCTGCCGCCACTCACACCCGGGCCATCAGCGCAGACCCCGGAAGACGAATGGAATCCCAGATGAAAAATCGTACGTTTCGCAGTGCCGCGATGGCCGTCTCCGCCGCCGCAATCTCGATCAGTCTGGCCGCCTGCGGCTCCAGCGGCCCGGCAGGCACTGCCGCCGGAGCGGACTCGGCCACCATGTGGGGGCTGACAGGCGGCAACCAGCCAGTGCTGCAGAAGTCCGTCACGGACTGGAACTCCGCCCACCCGGATTCGTCCATCAAACTGGATTTCTTCGCGAACGACGCCTACAAGACAAAGGTGCGCACCGCCGTCGGCGCCGGCCAGGGCCCGACCTTCATCTACGGCTGGGGCGGCGGCGTGCTGAAATCCTACGTGGATGCCGGGCAGGTGGATGATCTCTCCGGGTTCCTCAAGGACAACCCCGACGTTCAGGACCGCTACCTTCCGGCGGTTCTCAAGAACGGCGTCATCGACGGCAAAACCTACGCCCTGCCGAACAACAACGTGCAGCCTGTGGTGCTGTACTTCAACAAGGACGTCTTCGCCAAGGTGGGTGCCGAGGCTCCCAAGACCTGGGACGAGCTCATGGCGCTGGTGCCGAAGTTCAAGGCCGCGGGCATTGCCCCGTTTTCGCTCGGCGGCCAGTCCCGGTGGCCGGACCTGATGTGGCTCGAATACCTCGTGGAACGCATCGGCGGCCCGGAGGTCTTCGCCAACATCGCTGCCAACAAGCCCAACGCGTGGTCCGACCCCGCGGTCACCGAGGCACTGACCAAAATCCAGCAGCTCGTCGACGCCGGCGGCTTCGTCAACGGGTTCTCATCCATCGCGGCGGACAGCAACGCCGACCAAGCACTGCTCTACACCGGCAAGTCGGCCATGATCCTGCAAGGCGGCTGGATCTACCAGAGCATGAAGAAGGACGCCGCCGACTTCGTCAAGAGCGGCAAGCTCGGCTACACCACTTTCCCGGCGGTCTCCGGCGGCAAGGGAGATCCGGCCAATGTCGTGGGCAACCCCTCGAACTTCTGGTCCGTCTCCTCGAAGGCCACCGACGGCCAGAAGAAAGCCGCCCTTGAGTACGTGAAGAGCGGGATGTTCTCGGACAGCAACATTCAGGGCCTCATCGACTCCGGAGCCGTGCCGGTGGTCAAGGGCATCGAAAGCAAGCTCGCCGCGTCCCCGGACAAGGACTTCCTGACCTACGTGTATGGCATGGCCAAGAACGCTCCGAATTTCACCCTCTCCTGGGACCAGGCACTCAGCCCGGCCCAGGGGGACGCCATGCTGGCCAACCTCGACCAGATCTTCCTTAAGAAGATCACCCCGGAGCAGTTCGCCGCCACGATGAACGCGACGATCGGAAAGTAATCCAGTGTCCACCACATCCGGTTCCTCCCGGCGGGCCCTCCAGCAGGGCCCGTCGGGGTGGCTGGCCGCACCGGCCCTTGCCTTCTTCCTGCTGTTCGCCATCATTCCGCTGATCGGCGTCCTGTTCCTGAGCTTCACCTCTTGGGACGGCCTGGGCGAGATCAAGCTGGACGGTCTGTCCAGCTGGACCACCGTCCTGACCGACCCCGTCACCGGGAACGCACTGCTGGTGACGGCGAAGATCATGTTCTTCTCGTTCATCGTCCAGGCGCCAATCAGTCTTCTGCTGGGCGTCTTCACCGCCGGGGGCCAGAAATACCGCGCCGCCCTGGCCGTCCTCTACTTCGTGCCGCTGCTGCTGTCCTCGGCCGCGGTGGCCATCGCGTTCAAAGCCCTCCTGGACCCCAACTTCGGGCTGGGCGCCGGGCTCGGCCTGCCGTTCCTGGCCCAGGACTGGCTCGGCGATTCGGACCTGGTGCTGTTCGTCGTGGTCTTCGTGATCGCCTGGCAGTTTGTCCCGTTCCACACGCTCATCTACCAGGGCGGCGTGCGCCAGATCCCCGGGTCACTGTACGAGGCGGCGCAAATCGACGGTGCCGGACGGATCCAGCAGTTCTTCAACATCACCCTGCCCCAGTTGAAGTACACCATCATCACGTCCTCCACGCTCATGGTCGTCGGCTCGCTCGCGTACTTTGACCTCGTCTTCGTCCTCACCGGCGGCGGCCCCGGCTACGCCACACGGCTGCTCCCGCTGCACATGTACCTCACCGGGTTCAAAGCCAATGACATGGGCGCTGCCAGTGCCCTCGGGGTCATCCTCGTGGTGATCGGCGTGGCACTCGCCCTGCTGCTGCAGAGACTGGGCGGAAAGAACCGCAATGCAAGCCAATTGGAAGGTGCCTGATGGCTTCCCTGACTCAGATTCCCGTCCCGTCCCCAACACCCGTCCGCCCCGCCGCCCGCCCCCGTCCGCGGACCAAGGCATCCGGACGGTTCGGCCCGAACGTCCTTGGCGGCCTCGGCGGCTGGCTCTGGCTGGCCATCATCATCGTCCCCGTCTACTACGTGGTGGTGACGAGCCTGAAGAACCAGGCAGGCTTCTTCACATCCAACCCGATGATGCCGCCCGCCGAACCCACCATGGACAACTACAAGCTGGTCCTGGAGAACGACTTCGCCAGATACTTTGCCAACAGCCTCATCGTCACAGTGGGCAGCGTCGTGCCGGCCCTCCTGGTCTCGTTCATGGCTGCTTACGCGATCGTCCGCGGCAAAAGCAGGTTCCTGGGCTGGACAAACAACCTCTTCCTGCTGGGCCTGGCCATCCCGCTGCACGCCACGATCATCCCCATCTACTGGATGATCACCCGTGCCCATCTGTACGACACCCTGCTGGCCCTGATCCTGCCTTCGGTCGCCTTCGCCATCCCGATCTCAGTGCTGATCCTGTCCAACTTCATGCGGGACGTCCCCAACGAGCTCTTCGAATCCATGCGGCTGGACGGCTGCTCGGACTGGGCCATGATGTGGCGCCTGGCGCTGCCGATGACCCGGCCCGCCGTGGTGACGGTCGGCATCTACAACGCGCTCGGGGTGTGGAACGGCTTCCTGTTCCCGCTGATCCTGACGCAGAGCCCGGACACCCGGGTGCTGCCGCTGTCGCTGTGGACGTTCCAGGGCGAGTTCAGCGTCAACATCCCGGCCGTGCTGGCCGCCGTCGTCCTCGCCACGCTGCCGCTGCTGGTGGTCTACGTCATGGCCCGGCGCCAGCTGCTCAGCGGCCTCACCGCAGGCTTCAGCAAATAGAGAGGACTTGTTGTGACTGAACTGAAACCCCTGCGTGTGGGGATGGTGGGCTACGCGTTCATGGGGGCCGCGCATTCCCAGGCCTGGCGGAGCGCGCCGCGGTTCTTCGACCTGCCCCTGCGCCCCGAACTGACCGCGATCGCGGGCCGGAACCCCTCCGGGGTGCGTGCCGCCGCGGACAAGATGGGCTGGGCGTCCGCCGAGACGGACTGGCGGGCGCTGATCGAACGGGACGACATCGACCTGATCGACATCTGCACCCCGGGCAACACCCATGCCGAGATCGCGATCGCCGCGCTCGAAGCCGGCAAGCATGTCCTGTGCGAGAAGCCGCTGGCGAACTCCGTCGCGGAAGCCGAACGGATGGCCAAGGCGGCCGACGTCGCGGCCGCCCGGGGCGTGTACTCGATGTGCGGCTTCAGCTACCGCCGCACCCCGGCCCTGGCCCTGGCCCGGCGGATGGTGCAGGAGGGCCGGCTGGGCCGGATCCGGCACGTCCGGGCGCAGTACCTGCAGGACTGGCTCTCCGACGCCGATGCTCCCCTGACCTGGCGGCTGGACAAGGCCAAGTCCGGCTCCGGCTCCCTCGGGGACATCGGAGCCCACAGCATCGACACCGCCCAGTGGATCACCGGACAAAGCATCACCGGGGTCTCGGCCCTGCTGCAGACCTTTGTCACCGAACGCCCCATCGCCGGGGACCTCGTGGGCCTGGGCGGGCACGGCGCCACCGGTGCCGACACCGTCCGCGGGCCCGTGACCGTCGACGACGCCGCCATCTTCACCGCCCGCTTCGCCGGCGACGGCGACGGCACCGCCTCCAACAACGGAACCGGAACCGGGCCGATCGGCGTGTTCGAAGCCACCCGCTTCGCCCTCGGCCGGAAAAACGCGATGCGCATCGAACTCAACGGCACCCTGGGCTCGCTGGCCTTCGACTTCGAGGACATGAACGCCCTGACCTTCTACGACGCGGCCGACGGCCCGGACGCGGGCTTCCGTAAGATCCTCGTCACCGAACCCGAACACCCCTACACCGGGAACTGGTGGCCCACCGGCCACGGCCTGGGCTACGAGCACCTCTTCACCCACCAGGTGGTCGACCTCATCCACGCCATCGCCGGCAACCGGCACCCCGCACCGTCCTTCGCTGACGCCCTCCAAGTCCAAAAAGTCCTCGCCGCCGTCGAAGCCAGCGCCGGCGCCAACAGCCACTGGCACAACGTCTGAGAGGAAACGCCATGACACGACCCATCACGCTCTTCACCGGCCAGTGGGCCGACCTGCCCTTCGAAGAAGTGGCGCGGCTCGCCGGCGAGTGGGGCTTCGACGGCCTGGAGATCGCCTGCTGGGGCGACCACCTGGACCCGCAGCTCATCGTCGAGGACGACGCCTACCTCCAGAACCGGCTCGACATCCTGGACAAGCACCGCCTCACAGTCCATGCGATCGCCAACCACCTCACCGGTCAGGCCGTCTGCGACGACCCGATCGATGAACGCCACGAGGGCATTCTTCCCGCCCCGGTGTGGGGCGACGGCGACCCCGAAGGGGTCCGCACCCGCGCCGCCGAGGCCATGAAGACCACGGCTCGAGCGGCCGCCAGGCTTGGCGTGAAGACCGTCACCGGCTTCACCGGGTCCTCGATCTGGAAATGCGTCGCCATGTTCCCGCCGGCGTCGGCGGCCATGATTGAACGCGGGTACCAGGACTTCGCCGACCGCTGGAATCCAATCCTCGACGTCTTCGACGAGGAAGGGGTCCGCTTCGCCCTTGAGGTCCACCCGTCCGAAATCGCCTACGACTACTGGACCGCCAGGCGCACCCTCGAGGCCATCGGGCACCGGGAGAACTTCGGCCTGAATTTCGACCCCTCGCACTTCCTAGGGCAGGACCTGGACCCGGTGATGTTCCTTCAGGACTTCGCCGAGAAGATCTTCCACGTTCACGTGAAGGAATCTGTCCGACAGCTCAACGGCCGCAACGGCCGGCTCGGTTCCCATCTTCCGTGGGCCGACCCGCGCCGCGGATGGGATTTCGTCACCGCCGGTCATGGCGACGTCAATTGGGAGCCGATATTCCGGACACTGAACGCCATCGGCTATCAGGGTCCCACCAGCATCGAGTGGGAGGACGCCGGCATGGACCGCCTGGTCGGCGCGCCGCAGGCCCTCGAACTGGTCAAGGACCTCGCCACGATCACACCGCCCGCGGCCGCGTTCGATGCGGCCTTCGCCGCCCGCTGAGCCGGCCACGACACACCAACAACAGAGGAACCCCATGACAAACGACCACAAAACCGCCCTCGTGGTGCGCGGCGGCTGGGACGGGCACCAGCCCGTTGCCGCGACGGAGGAATTCATCCCGTACCTGAAAGCCAACGGCTACGAGGTCCGGGTGGAGGAATCGCCCAAGATCTATGCCGACGCCGACTACATGGCCGGCGTCGACCTCATCCTGCAGTGCGTGACCATGTCCACCATCGAGAAGGACGAGTTCGAGGGCCTGCGTGCCGCTGTCGAAAACGGCACGGGTCTGGCCGGCTGGCACGGCGGCATCGCGGATTCCTATCGTGACACCTCGGACTACCTGCACCTGATCGGCGGCCAGTTTGCCTGCCACCCGGGCAAGCACCCGGATGAGCGGACCGGCGGGCAGCCCGACAACTACGTCCCGTATACGGTCAATATGCTCCCGGCGGCCGCGGACCATCCGATCACGGCAGGCGTCGGCGACTTCGACCTCGTCACCGAACAGTACTGGGTCCTCGCCGATGACTACATCGACGTCCTGGCCACCACCACCCAGAAAGTCCGGGAATGGGACCCGTGGCACCGGGAAGTCACGTCGCCGGCCATCTGGACGCGGCAATGGGGACAGGGCAGGATCTTCGTCTGCACCCCGGGACACCGCGTCGAAATCCTCCAGGACAGCAACGTCCGCACCATCATCGAAAGGGGCCTGCTGTGGGCAAGCCGTTAGACCCAAACCAGCCAATTGACACAGACCAGCCAATTGACACAGACCAGCCAATAAACGTTGGAATCATCGGCTGCGGAGCCATCATCGCCCAGTATCTGGCGAACTTCCGCCGACTTGAGGACATCAATCTCGTCGCCGTCGCGGACCTGGACCCCGCGCGGGCGCAGGCCGTGGCCGACTCGTACGACGGCGTCCGGGCGCTCAGCGTTGATGCGCTCCTGGCGGACGACGACGTCGAACTTGTCCTGAACCTGACCATCCCCGCCGCCCACGCCGAGGTCGCCCTGCGCGCGATTGCCGCCGACAAGTCCGTCTACGGTGAGAAGCCGCTCGCGGCAACGACGGCGGAGGCCCGGCAAGTGCTGGACGCCGCGCGGACAGCCGGCGTCGTGGTCGGCTGCGCCCCTGACACCGTGCTCGGCACCGGGATCCAGACCGCCCGGAAGGCGATCGACGACGGGCTCATCGGCAAGCCCATCTCCGCGACGGCCACCATGGTCACCCCCGGTCACGAGCGCTGGCACCCGAACCCGGACTTCTACTACCAGCCCGGCGGGGGACCGCTCCTGGACATGGGACCGTACTACGTCTCAGCCCTCGTGACTTTGCTGGGGCCGGTGGTCTCGGTGATCGGCGCAGCCAGCCACACCCGCGACGAGCGGACCATCGGCTCGGGCCCGCGCGAAGGCCAGACGGTGCCGGTAGCGATCGACACCCACGTCACCGGCGTCCTGGTCCACGCCTCGGGGGCCCTGTCCACACTGGTGATGAGCTTCGACGCCGTGAAGACCAAGAGCCCCAACATTGAGGTCCACGGCGAGCGCGGTTCCCTGGTGGTTCCGGATCCCAACCACTTCGACGGCGACGTGCAGCTCTTCGCCCTCGGTGCGGACCACTGGGAGACCCTGCCCGTCTCCGCCGGCTACATGGACTCGGGGCGGGGCTTCGGCATCGCAGACCTCATCCGCACCCCGCCCGGCCAGGAGCCCCGGGCGGGAGGTGCCTTGGCTTTCCACGCTCTGGAGGTGATGGAGTCCGTCCTGGCGTCCGCGCACACGGGTGCACCGGTCCGGATCGGCAGCACGGTCGCGCGCCCCGCACCGGTCGGGCTCGCCACGCTCGCCGCGGCAGCCCTGGCGGCTGCCCCCTAGAGCCCGCCCAGCCGCTCTCTCCCCGCCGTGCCCGGCCGAATTCGCCGGAAAGCTGCCCGTTCGCCGGAAAGTTCCGGCGAACTCGCAGGTTTCCGGCGAATTCGCGCGCCGCGCCGGGGAGGTCAGATGGTGCGCGGCGCCCTGGCCAGGTTATCGGTGAGCTCGGCGGCGTTCTGCCGGGCCACGTAGGCCGGGCGGTCCCGTTCCACGCGCCAGCTTTCGGCGAGCGGGCCGATGTTGACGGTGTCGAAGCCGAACTCGTCATAGAGCCTGGCCACGAGTTCGGCAGCGTCCGGGTAGTCGCTTGCCGTGGCCAGCGCCCGGCGGTCGGGCGTGCCGGCCGGGGTGCCGTCCGTGGTGATCTGGGAGAACAGGATGTGGTTGAAGGCCTTAGCGACCTTGGAGTGCGGCAGATGCTCCTGCAGCAGGCTGGAGGTGGTGGCCTCGCCGGCATCCAGGGCGGGGAAGTGACCGTCGCGTTCCCAGTAGTAGTTATTGGTGTCGAGGACTATCTTGCCCGCCAGCGGTTCCACGGGCACGTCCGGGATCGCCTTTAGCGGCACGGTGACGATCGCGAAGTCGCCGGCCGCTGCCGCCTCGGCCGGGGTTGCGGCCCGGGCCTTCGGTCCCAGTTCCGCCGCAAGGTCCGCGAGGATTTCGGGCCCGCGCGAGTTGCTGATCACGACGTCGTAGCCGAGCTCAACTGCTTTGCGGGCGAGCTGGCTGCCAATGTGTCCTGCACCGATGATTCCGATAGTTGTCATGTCCGGCCCAACACCAACGCGGGCGAAGATATTTCGCCGGATACCGGCTAGGCGCCCGGTTCCTCGTCGATGTCCGGCCCTTCTGCCGCGTCCTGGGAATGGGCACGGTCGACAAAGGGTGCGGCTGTTGCGTCACCCTCGGCGGGGCTCTCGCTGTGGACGCGCTCCGTCGCTTGTGCATCCTTGGTCATGTCCGCTCCTCTGCTGCGAATCCTGTGGTGAACGGCCCGCTGCCGGCTACTTTTATCTAGCGCCCGGGCTTTCCGGGATGTCAAGATCCATCCCGGCCGGCATGTTCGGCAATGTTCGACGACGGCCCGTTCAGTTCCCTGTCCGGCCGCCGGCACGACTGGAATACCTTTTTGGTTCCTTGCGCGGGCGCAGGGCATAGTCCCGGGACCGCCTGCTGGACAGCGCCAGGAGCAGCAGAATGTCCAGGGCCAGGCCGGGAAGATTGGACTGCAGGGTGATGTCCGGACCGCCGTGGAAAACGTCGAACGCCTGCAGGCCAATGGCCGCCGTGCTAAGGGCCATGGCCACGGTCCGGGCCCAGTTCTGTCCGAGGAACACGAACCAGGCCAGCAGGACCTCGACCAAGGCAAAGAGCAGGACCATCACCGTCGCGATGGTGACGGCCACCTCGGCCTGGGCCTCCGTGACCCCCGGCCCGGCTCCGGGCTGCAGCAGCGAACTCACGTGCGCGTCCCGGAAGAGCACCAGGGAGAGGGCCAGCAGGACGGCTGCGGCTGCGCGGGCCCCGACCAAGACAGCACCGACGATCGTGGGCGCCGGGCGCTTGTTCCGGCTGTCGGTGGCGGATCCGCCGGATTCGGCCGGCGCCCCGGCAGTGTTCCGCAGATCAACGATCGGGAGATCGCCGTCGGTAATGATGGTGTCGCCTCCGCCGTTGCGGGCATGGTACCCGGTCGAAAAGTCGCGGATCACGCGGACCTCGGCCCCCGGGTCGGCCCCGGTGATCGCTGCGATAACGTGGTCGCGTTCGACGTCGGTGTGCTCGTCGATCTTGTGGGTGATCTGCAGGGTAAACAGGGAGAGCCCGACGCTGCGGTCATACGTTCCGGCGGCCAGCCAGTCGACGGCCAGCCCGCCGGGGAGCAGCCAGCCGGGTGGACACCGCCAGAAGCGGACGTGGTGGCGCTTGCCCGGGGTGCCGTCGACTTCCTGCTGATAGGCAAAATCCTGCTGGCGGCCGAACAGGAACAGGGGACTCACCGGGGCTTCGAGGTAGCTGCGGCGCAGGAGCGTGGAGGTGACGATGCGACGGCTGCTGGCCAGCGTCACGTCGTCGGCCAGGGTCCAGCCTGCGGTCTGCATCACCCGATGCACCTGCGGTTCCGATCCCAGCAAAGCCACATTCACGGGGTCGCCCAGCAGCCCGTCGCTGGTGCGCGCCCGGCCGATGAAGTAATCGGGAACATACAAGCGGGTCAGGATGCGGTGGAGCCGGGGGAGCACCAGATAGGCGAGCAGGCCCCAGAAGATGAAGAGGAACCAGACCTGCGCCCAGCCCCATTGGAAGCTCAGTTGCACCAGCAGGGAAGTCAGCCAGACGGCCGAGACGCCGCCGACCACGAAGAACATGGTGTCCAGCCGCGAGTACGGCACCGTGCCGGCGGGGGCTGTGACCTCAACCGCTTCCTTGGTCATGGCCGCCATATTACGCGCACCGGCGTGCAGGCGTCGTCTGCGGGCGCCGGTTTCCGGGCTGAGGCCGGCCGCCCCGCGGCAGCCGGCCTCGGCCCAGTCTCACAGCCGGATTGTCAGAAGCTCACCGTCTCGGTCAGGTAGCCGAAGTACTTCCCGCTGATCGGGTGGACGGGATCGCCGCCGAAGCCGTAGTCGTGGTGGCGCTTCGTGTACGACGCCGTGAGGTGCAGATACTGCTCCATGACGTCTTTGCCTGAGCCGGTGCACTCCTTCTGGCTGATGCACAGGGCCACGGACCCGGCCACAGCCGGGCTGGCGAAGCTGGTGCCATGGTTCACGGCGTAACCCCCCGGGGCAGTGGAGAGGATGCACACTCCGGGGGCGGCGACGGTGTGGGCCTTGTCATCGCTCGTGGTGGCGAAGTTGGAGAAGAACGCCGGCTGGTCATCTTTTTGCCCGTACTTGGCAAAGTCCACTGCGCCGCAGTCAGGAGCGGCCAAGCCGCCGGCCTTTCCGTCGAAGTCGCCCATGGCCGTGGCGGTCAGCACCTGGTCATAGGTGGCCGGCACGGTGTTGGCGAAGTCCTCCCCGGCGTTCCCGGCCGCGACAGCGTAGGTGACGCCGGCCCGGACCGAGCGGCAGATGGCGTAATGCATCGGGTCCGTGCCCTTCCCGCAGTTGGGCGTGTCGGCGCCGCCGCCGGCGATGCTGATGTTGGCCACGGCGATGTCATTGCTCGGGTCGTCGTCCTTGTGCGTCGAGGTCACCCAGTCAATCGCGCAAATCAGGCTTTCCTCGGAGATCAGGCCGGCGTCGTCAACCACCCGGACGGACCACAGCGGGGTGCCCGGCGCGGTTCCCACGACGCCGAAGCGGTTGTTCCGGGCGCCGATCACACCTGCGACAAACGTCCCGTGACCCAAAACGTCAACGGGGGTCACGTCCATGGGCGAGCCGGACTGGCAGTCAACGCCGCCTTTGACGTTCAGGTCCGGGTGGGTGGCATCGATGCCGCTGTCGATCACGGCGACGTTGACATTGATCCGGTCCGGCCCTTTGTCGAGGGCCTTCCGGACATCGGAGTCCGTCCCGGCGATCCGCTGCCGCCAAAACGGGGTCTGCTGGGTGCCCGCGGACGCCGGATCGCTCGGCTTGTGGAACGTTCGGCCCATCGTGACGAAGTCGACGCTTGGATCAGCCTGAACCCGTTGCGCCTGGGACGCCGTCATGGTGGCCGAGTAGCCGTTCACGGCGCTGCGATAGACCTTTGACGCCGTAAATCCGTAGGCGCTTTGCTGGGCGGTCGCCGCGGCTCCGGCGTCCACGACGCCGTCCTTGAGCACCACAATGTAGTTTTGCCCGGTCTCGGCTGCGGCCGGGACTGCCGCCGCCAGACCGCCGGCGGTGACCAGCGCAAAGGCGGCAATAGCGGCGAGGGCGCGCCGGAACCTGAGTGTGTCCGGTCTGGGAAGGGGACCCCGCCGGTGTTTGCGCGGGACGCGCGCCACCGATGTTAGCTTCGATTTTGGTGCCTTGCGGCCGGCTTGGCTGAACATCGTGGCCTCCCATTAAGCGAGTTCGCTAATTCGAGTGCCCCCCGCCCAACATCTTAGGCCTCGGACCCTGCGAGACACAGGGACCTTTGGAAAAACTTGTGCCGCCGTCCGGCGCACTAGCAGCGGCCGCCTCAGACGAGGCTGTCTTCCTTCACAGGGGCCAGCCGATCTTCCGTCGTGCGGGCGGTGGCGTGGGCGGCCGTCGCGGCGTGCACAGCGTGGGCGGCACGGACATGGTGGCCGAACGGGTTGAACCGGCTGAAACCGAGTTCGGCAAAGGCGTAGGCGGTCTCGGCGTGCTCGGACCGGTCGACTCCGGCGAGTTCGTCCTCGTGGCTGACCCGGAATCCAAGCGTTTTGTGGATGGCGAGGCCGATTACCGCGGTCCCGAGTCCGGACACCGCCACTGTGATGAGGACCGCCACGATCTGAGCGATCACCTGGTGCAGGCCGCCGCCGTAGAACAGGCCGCCGCCCGCGCCGTTCACAGGGAGGGCGATGAAGCCCAGCGCGAGGGTGCCGATGAGGCCGCCGCCGAGGTGCACGCCGACGACGTCGAGCGAGTCATCGAAGCCGAACTTGACCTTCAGGTCCACGAACACCGCGCAGGCTGCACCGGCGACGAAGCCCAGGCCGAGCGCGGCGAGCGGGCTGATGTTGGCGCACGACGGCGTGATGGCCACCAGGCCGGCGACGGCGCCGGATGCGGAGCCCAGGGAAGTGGGGTGGCCATGCCGGATCTTTTCCGTGACCAGCCAGCTGATCATGGCCGCGGCGGGGGCCGCCAGGGTGTTCACCCAGATCAGCCCGGCCTGCTGCACGGTGGTGGCAGCGCCGGCGTTGAAGCCGAACCAGCCGAACCAGAGGATGCCAGCGCCCAGCATGATGAAGGGGATGTTATGGGGGCGGTGGCCGGGGTCCTTGCCGAAGCCGTGCCGGTTGCCCAGGATTAGGACCAGCACCAGTGCCGCGGTTCCGGACGCGATTTCCACCACAGTGCCGCCGGCGAAGTCGATGACCTGGCCGAAGACGGCGCTGACGGCACCGCCGGCACTCATGAGGCCGCCGCCCCAGACCATGAAGGCCAGCGGGCAGTAGACGAGGGTGATCCAGATGGGAACGAAGAGCGCCCAGGAGGTGAACTTGGTGCGGTCCGCGATGGCGCCGCTGATGAGGGCCACGGTGATGATGGCGAAGGTGGCGCTGTATCCGGCCTTGATCAAGTCCGGCGAACCGATGATGTTGCTCAGGCCGAAGTTGGCGAACGGGTTGCCGAACACACCGAGGACGCCTTTACCGGTGCTCATCGAGTAACCCCAGAGGACCCAGACGACGCCGACGATCCCGATGGAAATGAAGCTCATCATCATCATGTTGAGCGAGGCCTTGGCCCGGGTCATGCCGCCGTAGAAGAGGCCCAATGCCGGGGTCATCAGCAGAACGAGCGCTGCCGACACAATCATCCAGACGCTTCCAGCAGTGAGTTCCACCGGCGGGTCCCTCCTCGTAAGTCTGTCGTACCGGGACACGTTGCCGCCGGCCCCCCGATCCGGATTTAATCCTCGCGGAGGCATGTTTCGGGCAATCGGGCGAAAAGTTGCGGGCAGGTTACAGGAATGGCGGTGGCGTGAAGATCGCGTGACCGCCATGTTTCAGGAATGTAAACGCGGCCTCTTGCCCCGGTCGCTGCTGTCTGTTCCGCCGGCGCCGGCGGGGCGGAACGGCGGGGCTGTGGGGACATCCTGTGGCTGCGGGCTGTGAGATGCCGTCCGCGGCGGATTTTTGGCGGCGCCGGACCTCAGCGGGAGGGCCTGGGAGACGCGCTGGGCGGCTTGGGCTTGGAGTCAGGCGGGGCAGGGAAAACGGCAGCCGGGTAGAGCCCGGCCGCGTCCATCATGTAGTTCGCCCACTGCGGACCGGCCAGCATGTAGCCGTCGATTGCCTTGTAGAACTTGCCGTTGATGGTGATGTTCCGGCCCGGCCGCTTCTGGCCTTCCAGCGTGTCGCCGAAGTAGGACGCGGTGGCGAGTCCGGTGGTGTAGCCGACAACCCAGGTTGAGCCGTTGGTGTTGGACGTGCCGGTTTTGGCCGCCACGGGGAACCGGCTCTGGACCTTGGGATTGATGTATACGCCGGAGCCGCGTTTCAGCACGTCCTGCAGCACGGCGTTGACACCCCGGGCGACCTCGGGCTTGATGGTGTTCCGGCAGTCGCTCGTCTGGGCCGGGAGCGTCTTTCCGGCGGCATCCCTCACCTCCAGGATGGCGATCGGCGCGCAGTATCTGCCGTCGTTGGCGAACGTGGCGAATCCGGTGATCAGGTTGAGGGGTGAAACGCCGATGGCGCCGAGCAGGTTGCCCAGTTGGTGCATGTTGATCGGAGCGTTGTCCAGGCCGCTGTGAAGTCCCGCCGCGTTGACCATCTTCTGGATTCCGCAGAAGTCCAACTGGGCGGCGGCGGCGAAGGTCGCTGTGTTGATGGAGTTGTATAGCCCGTAGTTGATGGGCATGGGGCGGTAGTAGCCGGGATCGTTGTTCTGGAGGTCGTCATCCGCGCCGAGCCCGGCGATCCTCTGCGGCGTGCTGTAGCCGCCGAGAACCCTGCCGCAGCTGTCCCTCCATCGGAAACCCACCGGGTATGACCTCCGGGACGCGTCCACGACCGCGGTGGGGGACTTGCCCTCATTGAGCCACTCGGCGAAGGTGAACGGCTTCATCGTGGAACCCGGCTGGAAACCGCCGGCGCCGTTGAGGTCGTTGCCGTTGGCGTCCCTTGCATCGACGTTGAAGTTCAACTGGGTATCGAACTTCCCGTCCTCGGGAAGGAACACCGTATTTTGGGCCATGGCCAGGATCTTGCCGGTGCCGGGCTGGATGGAGACCAGCGAAGCGCCCCATTTGTCCGGATTGGCCCCGGCGGTCGCGTCCACTTGCGTCTGTGCGGCCGCCTGCAGCCGGCTGTCCAGTGTAGTCGTGATGGTCAGGCCGCCCCGGTAGAGCTTGGCCTGCCGGCTGGCGGCGTCCACGCCGTAGGCCGGATTGTTGAGGATCAGATGCGAAATATAGTCGCAGAAGTATGGGGCCATGTCCGCGGCCGCACAGCCCTGCTTCCCGGGGGTGACGGACAGTCCCACGCCGGTGGCGGCGGCGGCGTCGTGCTCCGCGGGGGTGATCTTTCCCAGGCGCAGCATGCTGTCGAGCACCTGGTTGCGCCGCCCGAGGGAGGCCTCCGGATGCGCAACGGGATCGTAGTAGCTGGGGCTGTTGACCAGCCCCGCGAGCAGCGCGGCCTGCGGCAGCGTCAGGTCCTTGGCCGAGGTGCTGTAAAAGTGCCGTGCCGCCGCTTCAATGCCGTAGGCGTCCCGGTTGAAGAAGACGATGTTGAGATAGCCCTCCAGGATCTGGTCCTTGGTGTATCTCTTCTCCAGCTCCACGGCGAGCTTCATTTCCCGCAGCTTGTCGCCCAGGTCCTTCTGTGCGCTCAGGAACATCGCATCGCCGTTGTCCTGGGACAACTTCGCTTCATTGAGCACGTTGGAGACATACTGCTGGGTCAGGGTGGACGCACCCTGCCGGCCGTCGTTGCTGGTCAGGTTGTGTGCCAGCGCCCGCATGATCCCGCGGAGGTCCACCCCGGAGTGCTCGTAGAAGCGGTTGTCCTCGATGGAGACGATGGCGTCCCTGATGAACGGGGACATTTGATCGAGTGGGACCTTCACCCGGTTCTCCGTGTAGAACGTGGCGATGGGGCGCCCGTCCGAGGTCAGCACCTTGGTGGAGAGCGACGGCGTTTCAACCGCGAAGTCGGAAGGGAGGCTGTTGAAGAACGAGATCGAACCGCTGACGGAGGCTCCTGCTGCGGCAACGCCGGGAATCACCAGGCCGGCAGCCAGGACTCCGCAGAGTGCGCTCACCGCCAGGAAGCCGGCGAGCCAGCCCATGGTTGAGGCCAAACGGACGAGTAATCGGTTCTTCGGCGCCATTCTGGTCCAGCTATCAGGCTCAAGATTTTTGCCCAGAATACGCCGGATGAGGACCTTCAGCCAGAGCATAAGGGGGCGTACCTGAAGAGTTCGACGGCGCCTGTGCCGGCGTGGTTGCCGGGCGGCGCCGGCAACGCTGCAGGGCAGCGGGGGAGCCGGAATGAAATGAATTGATTGAACGTTCAATGAATATGGACTTTGGTATCTTCACTTTTGGCGAGCTTTCCCGAAACACCCGCACCGGCACCGCGCTGTCCCCGCAGCAGCGGCTGAAGGAGATCATCGAACTCGCCAAGCTGGCCGATCAGGCGGGCCTCGCCTTCCTGGGGCTGGGGGAGCACCACCGACGCGACTTCGCCCTTTCGGCCCCGGAAATCGTGCTGGCCGCGATTGCCCGGGAAACATCGCATCTCCGGCTGGGCACGGCCGTCACCGTGCTCTCGACCCAAGACCCGGTGCGGCTCTTTGAACAGTTCGCCACCCTGGACCTGATCTCGGACGGCCGGGCCGAGATCATTGCAGGCCGTGGCGCGTTCGTAGAGTCCTATCCGCTCTTCGGCCACAAGCTCGAGGACTACGACGCCCTGTTCGACGAGAAGCTGCGCCTGCTGCTGGAACTGCGGGACAACGCCCGGGACAACACCACAGTGCAGTGGTCCGGAACACTGACGCAGAGCATCCCGGGTATGGACATCGCCCCGCGCCCGATGCAGCAGAAGCTGCCTGTCTGGGTAGGCGTCGGCGGCACCCCGGCGAGCTTTTCCCGGGCGGGACGCCTGGGGCTGCCCTTGTTCATCGCGCTGCTGTCCGGGCCGGCCCGCTTCCGCCACCTTGTTGAGCTGTACCGCGAGAGTGCTGCCGCCGCCGGGCACGACGCCGGCGCCCTGCCGGTGGGGGCCGGCGGCCACTTCTATACGGCTCCGACGTCACAGCAGGCGCGCGACACGTTCTACCCCTATTACCGGGCCTACTTCGAACAAAACATGCCACGCCCCGTAGACCATTTCCCCCGCTCGACTTTCGATGCGTGGACCGAGCCGGGCGGCGGACTCCTGGTGGGGAGTCCGCAACAGGTCACCGAGAAGCTTCTGGAGATCCACCAGACGCTGGGAAACACCCGGTACCTGGCCCAGATCGGGCTGGGCGGCCTCCCGTTCGCCGAGACGGCCCGGTCCATTGAACTGCTCGCCACGGAGATCATGCCAGCCGTCAACCGGGAGGTCTCCGCCGGCCTGGCGGGCAGCCGACCCGGCGAAACGCTGGCCTGACGGGCGGCAGACGGCGGAGGGACCCCGCCGTCGTCTGCCGTCGTCTGCCGACTATGCGGCGGCGCTGTGTCAGTGCTGATCCAGCGGGATTTCAAGGCAGCGGGCGGACGCGTTCCAGGTGCTTCGCGTGCCCAGATGCTGGCTCAGCCGCTGCATCCGGGCGGCAATACCGGCCGCAG
Organism: Arthrobacter sp. H-02-3; assembly: GCF_003097355.1. Lineage (GTDB taxonomy): Bacteria > Actinomycetota > Actinomycetes > Actinomycetales > Micrococcaceae > Arthrobacter > Arthrobacter humicola. The sequence continues at coordinate 81,780 of NZ_PYUI01000005.1, read as the reverse complement.
ACCCGCGTGCCCGGCGGGCCTGAAATCCGGCGATGACAGTGGGATAAAGCCGCAGCATGTGCGGGTCGCTGCCTTCGGTGCCGAGTACGAAGAGGAACGACTGATCATTGCGCTCGACGGGGTCCACGGCGTAGTCGTCAACGAAATCCCCGGCGCTGAAGATGATCGGACGGTTCCGGTGGATCCCCACGCCCCGGAAGACATGCGGAGAGTGGCCGAACACGACGTCGGCGCCGGCATCTATGAGGTCGCGCGCGAGGTCCTGATGCCGCGCCGGGGCGTCCGAGCCCCAATTGCCTCCCCAGTGGGCCGACACGATGAGGAGCTGGACGCGGGCCTTGGTCCGCTGGACCAGGTCCAGGAGCGCGGCTCCGCGCTCGCCGGCGTCGTCCACGGGAACGTAGTAGACCCCGGGAACCGAGGGACCCGCCTCCCAATCGGGCTGGTTGTCCGTGAAGGCGATGAAGCCGACGGCGGTGCCGCCCACCCGCCGCACGGCCGGGCGCCGGGCTGCGTCCAGGTCCGGGCCGGCCCCGGCGTGCAGGATTCCGGCGCCGTCAAGCGCCGGGAGCATTTCCCGGAACGCGTCCGCGCCGAAATCCAAGACGTGGTTGTTGGCGAGGGAGACGACGTCGATCCCGGCGGCGCGCAGGCTGTCCACGTTTTTCAGGTCGGAGCGGAAGTGGAAGATTTTCCCGGGCTCCGGCTCGCCGCCGGACGCCAGGACGCATTCGAGGTTGGCGACGCGGACGTCGGCCTCCCGGAGGAGCTCCAGCGTGTCACCCCAGGGATAGGCAGGATTGGCCGTGGCCAGGTGGCGGTTGACCAGCCGGCCCAGCATGACGTCTCCCAGCAGCGCGATCTGCATGGCTATCCGGCCCGTCAGCTCATGCCCCGAAGGCTAGCTTTGGTAGCCCTCGACCTCGCTGGCCGGCCGCACCTCCGCCTCGTCCGGGTTCTCGCCGTAGTCCTTTTTTGCCCGCCGCTGGCGCAGCAGGTCCCAGCACTGGTCAAGCTGTTCCTCCAGCTGCTGCAGCCGGAGGACGTCCGGAGCCCCGGGCGGTGCTGCGTCTTCGCGGAGGCTGTGTTCTTCCTCCACCAGTGCCTTGATCCGTTCCAGGATGTCTTGGTTGTCCACAGTGTCCTCTTCTCGTCCGACGGCGGCGGGCCCCGGGACCTCCGCGGTCCCTGGCCAGATCCCTTTCCAGCCTACGGAGGCGGAGCGGCCGTGAACAGAGGCTCCCGCCGGCGCCGGCACCAGGGCCGGCACCGCGCACCTGCGTCCGGTGCGCGCGCCAAGCCGGTGGCTTAGCCGAGGAGTTCGTCGGAGTAGCACCAACGCCAGTCCTCGTCCGGCTCAATGCTGCGCATCACGGGGTGGCCGGTGGCCTGGAAGTGCTTGTACGCATGGGTTCCCGGGGAGGAATCGCAGCAGGCCACGTTGCCGCAGTGCACGCACATCCGCAGGTGCACCGGCGTGGTGCCGTCCCGCTCGCACGCGGCGCAGAAGGGATCCGGCGGGACCACCGGATCCGGGGCGGATTCCAGATGCGGGCATACTCCGCCGGGCTGCGCGATCCCTTCGCCGCCGCCTCCTCCGGTGCTGTCCGGCTCCTCGAGGGTGGCGTCCAGCATGGACTCTTCGACGTCCAGTCGGTCCAGGACGTCGGCCAGGACCTCGTGGGCGTAGGCGCCCCCGCGCCGCAGTTCCAGGACCTTGGCGCGCTCGGCATCCAGCATCGCAAGCCGCAGCTGGGCGTAGCGCTGGCTGGGGGTGGCGGATTCCGCGGACGGACGGCCCAGCCGCTCCCACGCGGCCAGCCCGCGCTCCTGCGTGCGCCGTTTCAGCATCGCCACGACTTCCGGGGGATCGGAGTCCGAGCGCAGTTCCTGCAGCCGCTGCACGCCCGCCGCCGTGGCCAGCTGCATGAGCGAGGCCTGGTTGAGCGCGTCTTCGCGCGGATCCGGCCCCTTCACTCGCAGGACCCGAACCAGGGCCGGGAGCGTGAAGCCTTGCAGGGTGAGGGTGCCGCCCACCACCACGAGGGCCATCAGGATCAGGACGGACCGGTGCTCCAGCCCGGCCGGCAGGACCAGAACCGCGGCCAGCGTCACCACGCCGCGCATGCCGGCCCAGGAGACGATCGCGGCAAATTGCCAGGGCGGCGCGGGATCATTGCGCCGGACGGCAGGAATGAGCCGGGGCAGGTACGTTGCGGGAAAAACCCAGATCGGGCGCAGGACCAGTACGGCCAGCAGCACCACGGCGCAGCCGAACCAGATCCGGTTCGGCCCCAGCGAGTCATCCTGGACCCCCTCGATGATGGTCCGGACCTGCAGCCCGATCAGGAGGAACACGGAATTCTCCAGCAGGAACTGCACTGTGTGCCAGTTGCTGCGCTGGCTCAGGCGGGCTGCCCCGTTCGGCATGGACGGGGCCTTCGTCCCCATGATCAGCCCCGTGACGACGACGGCCAGGACGCCGGAGGCGTGGATCGCTTCGGCCGGAAGATAGGCCACAAGCGGCGCGACCAGGGACGTGGAGGTGTTGATGGCCACGTTGCGGATCCGTTTGCGGAGCGCGGTGAGCACGAAGGCCGCGGCAATGCCCACCACCAGGCCCCCGCCGGCTGCAAGGAGGAAGCCCCCGGCGATGGCCGCGGCCGAGACCGTTCCCGCGATGGCGGCGATGGCGGCGCGCAGGCAGACCAGCGCCGTGGCGTCGTTGACCAGGGATTCGCCCTCCAGGATGGTCACAATCCTGCGGGGCATGCCCACCTTGCGGGCAATGGCCGTCGCTGCCACGGCGTCCGGCGGTGCGACGACGGCGCCCAGGGCCATCGCCGCCGCCAGCGGGATCTCGGGAAACAGCCAGAAGACCACAAAACCGATGCAGACGGTGCCGAAGATGACGTAGCCCACCGAGAGCAGGCCGATGGCGCGGCGGTTGGACCCGAAGTCGAACAGCGAGGTCTGCAGGGCTGCCGCATAGAGCAGCGGCGGCAGCAGCCCGACCAGCACGAGCTCCGGATTCAGCTCGATCGTGGGGACGAACGGGAGGAAGGAGCACACGACGCCGGCCAGCACCAGCAGCAGCGGGACGGAGACGTTGATCTTGCGTCCCAGCGCGCTGCCGGCGCAGACAATGGCGACCAGGGCCAGCAGCCCGTAAGCGACTTCCATTGGCCCATTCTGTCAGCTTGCCGCCGCCCGCCGGACGGTTCCCCCGCATTGCATGATCAGCTTGCTTATTACTTTGCCGGTTCCTAGAGTTGAAACCGCAAGCCCAATGATTCCTGCGCGGGCGCCGGTCGCGGCCCAAGGCCGCCCGGATGCGCGCCCCGGTATGAGGAGGACACATGTCAGAGCACAACATTGCGGGCAAGAAGGTCGCGTTCCTGCTGACGGACGGGGTGGAGCAGGTGGAGCTGACCAGCCCGTGGAATGCCGTGAAAGAAGCCGGCGGAGTGCCCACCCTGGTCTCGCCCAAGACCGGAAAGCTGCAGGGCTATGACGGCACCGAGAAGGGCCAGACGTTTGCCGTGGACCTCTCCGCCAGGCAGGCCGATGCCGCCGACTTCGACGCCCTCGTGATCCCCGGCGGCGTGGTCAACGCGGATCACCTCCGCGTCGACAAGGACGCCCAGGCGTTCACCCGGGCGTTCTTCGAACAGCACAAGCCGGTGGCCTCCATCTGCCACGGCCCGTGGCTGCTGATCGATGCCGGCGTGGTCAGCGGCAGGAACGTGACCTCGTACCACACGCTGCAGACGGACCTGAAGAACGCCGGAGCGAACTGGAGCGATCAGGAAGTCGTGGTGGACCAGGGTCTCGTGACGAGCCGCAACCCGCACGACCTCCCGGCCTTCAACGCCAAACTGCTGGAAGAAATCGCCGAGGGCGAGCACGCCGGCCAGACGGCCTAGTGGACAACGGCTAGAACTGGGCCATATTCCGGCCCGCCATAGCGGCCGACGGCGGTGAGCACCGCCGTCGGCCGCTGTTCTTTTGTTGTCTGCCGGGAGCCTACCCAGCCCGCCGGTTTTGAGGCAGGATATGCCGTGTAACGTGCACCGCCGATTTGGCCGTCCCGGCCTGCGCCCCAGCAGCAAGGAGTCCCGCATGACCACGCTCAATCCCTACCTCGGCTTCCGCGACAACGCCAAGGACGCCATGACGTTCTACCAGTCGGTGTTCGGCGGGGAGCTGACGATGAGTACCTTCGCCGAGTACCACGCCAGCGAGGACCCGGCGGAGCAGGACAAAATCATGCACGGCCAGCTCCGGACCGACGGCGGCCTGGTGCTCATGGGGGCAGACACCCCCAACAGCATGGACTACACCCCGGGCAACAACTTCTCCGTGTCGCTGAGCGGATCCGACGAAGCCGAGCTCCGCGGCTACTTCGAGAAGCTGGCCGACGGCGGCACCATCGCCATGCCGCTGGAGAGGGCGCCCTGGGGTGACATCTTCGGCATGTGCAAGGACAAATTCGGGGTGGACTGGCTGGTGAACGTCGGTCCCGAGGTCGCCTGAGCCCGACCGGCGCCCCGCGCCGGGGCCCAGGGAACGCGCAGCCCCAAAAGACGGTGCCGATTCACGGCGCAAGGCCCCTCGGCCCGGCCGTCAGTTAGAGCTATCCTGAAGTCGGCCAGGACAGTGCAGATTCGAGTCCATCCTCCTGGCCAGGAGAGGCATGCCATGACCGAGAAGCTGCACCTCAGCCCGGACGATGAATTCCCCGAGGACCTCAGCAAAGTCGAGGACAAGGATCTCCAGGTCCTCGACAGCCAGGTCCAGCGCCAGCTCGACTACGAGTACGTGGCGGAGGGAGAGCCGAATCCGGAGACTGAATTCCGTCATTATGACCTCGATGAGGAGTTCGAAGAGCGGGACAAGCGGGAGACCTGAAGAGCCGGAACCGGCCGCGGCAGGTCCGGCCTTTCGCATGGCGTCCGCAATCTAGTCAGCATGCTTACTACACTGGAGTAACCATTCTGCAGAGAAACGAGCACCCATGACACCGGCAGCCGCCCCGCGTTCCTTCCCTTACCCCCTTGGGGTCACCCAGCGCCAAGACGGCGCCAACGTCGCCGTCTATTCCCGGACTGCGGACTCCGTGGAATTCTGCACCTTCGACGCCGACGGCCACGAGACCCGGACAACGCTTGCGGAGCGGACGGGGCACGTCTTCCACGGCGTCGTCCCCGGCGTCACCGTGGGTACCCGCTACGGCCTGCGGGTCGACGGCGCTTGGAACCCCGACGCCGGCCTGCGCCACAACGTCAACAAACTGCTGCTGGATCCGCACGCCACCGCAATTGAAGGCGGCTATGACTGGGGCCAAGCGGTTTTCGCCCATGACCTGAACAACCCGGCCGAGTTCGACTCCACAGACTCCGCCCCTGCTGTTCCGCGCTGCGTGGTGACAGACCCGTCTTTCGACTGGGACGAGGGCACCCCCGATGTCGCGCCGCGGATTCCGCTGGCCGACACGGTGGTCTATGAAGTCCATGTCAAGGGCTTCACCCGGCAGCACCCCGAGGTCCCGGAAGAAATCCGCGGCACTTATGCCGGCCTGGCGCACCCGGCCGCCATCAAGCACCTCACCGACCTCGGCGTCACCGCCGTCGAACTGCTGCCGGTGCACCAGTTTGTCCAGGACAGCCATCTGGAAGAAAAGGGCCTGCGGAACTACTGGGGCTACAACAGCATCGGCTTCTTCGCCCCGCACGGGGACTACAGCGCCGCCGGCGACGGCGGAGGGCAGGTCGCCGAGTTCAAGGCGATGGTCAAGGCCCTCCACGCCGCCGGCCTCGAGGTGATTCTGGACGTGGTCTACAACCACACCGCCGAGGGCAACCACATGGGCCCGATGCTGTCCTTCAAGGGCATCGACAACGAGGCCTATTACCGGCTGGTCGAGGGCGAGGAATCCGCCTACTTCGACACGACGGGCACCGGCAACAGCCTCAATGTGGGGCACCCGGCGGCACTGGGCCTCATCATGGATTCGCTGCGCTATTGGGTGACGGAGATGCACGTGGACGGGTTCCGCTTCGACCTCGCCACCACGCTGACCCGCCAGGACGGCAGCGCCGAACTCCACAGCGCCTTCCTCACCCTGATCCAACAGGATCCGGTACTCGCCCCGGTGAAAATGATCGCCGAACCGTGGGACACCGCCGGCTACCAGGTGGGCGGTTTCCCTGCCGACTGGTCTGAATGGAACGGCAAGTTCCGCGATGATGCCCGTGAATTCTGGCATGGCGGCGACAACGTCCTGGGCGACTTCGCCCAGCGCTTCCTCGGCAGCCCCGACGTTTACGAGGGCAGCCGCCGGGCCCCGGTGTCCAGCGTCAACTTCATCACCGCCCACGACGGATTCACCCTGGCGGACCTGACGGCCTACGACGAGAAACACAACGAAGCCAACGGAGAAGACAATAGCGACGGCGAGAGCGATAACCGTTCGGCCAACCACGGCGTCGAAGGACCCACCGACGACGCCGGGGTCAACGAACTGCGTGACCGGCAACGCCGGAACTTCCTCGCGACGCTGCTCCTGTCCACCGGCGTGCCGATGATTCTCGGCGGCGACGAGATGGGCCGGAGCCAGGGCGGCAACAACAACGCCTACTGCCAGGACGACGAGATCTCCTGGTTCGACTGGAACAAGGTCGACGACGGGCTGCTGCGGTTCACCACGGAGCTGATTGCCCTCCGCCGCGAGAACCCGGCGCTCCGCCCGGCCTGGTTCCGGCACGCGCCCGAGGCAGGCAGCGCCGACACCGTCCGGGTCCTCCGCGCCGACGCCGAGGGATTCACTGCTGAGGACTGGACAGCGGATCACCGCGCCATCGCCTTCGTGCTTGAGCACGACGGCGCCGATTCCTTCGCCGTGCTGCTCAACGCTGCCGAAAACGGCGTCGAATTCACCGTCCCGGCCGCTCCCGCACAGGAATGGGAACTCGTGCTGTCCACCGATCCGGAGCAGCAGGTCGAATCGCCCGTGAGCACGCTGATCGTCCGCGACCGGTCCGTCACCGTCCTGCGGTCACGCACCGCATGACCGACCCGGTCCGCGTGGAAGTCCACGCGGCGGGCCATACCGGCCACGTTTTCGCGACGCGGGAAGCCGCGTCGCGGAGACGGGGCGGCGCGGCCGCGCCCGCCGTCGTGCTCCTCCACGGGATCGGCGCCTCACACCGCTACCTGCGCCGCCTGCATCGGCTTCTTGCCGGCTCCATGGACACCTATTCCATTGACCTGCCGGGGTTCGGCGCCACGCCCAGACCGGAACGTACGCTCTCCATTGCCGAGCACGCCCGCTACGTCCTGGGCGCCATGGAACAGCTGGGCGTGACCGAGTTTGTGCTGGTTGGGCACTCGATGGGAACACAGTTCGCCACCGAAGCAGCGCTCCAGGAGCCCGGGCGGGTCTCGCACCTGGTGCTGATGGGGCCGGTGGTGGATCCCGAGCGCCGCACCGTCGCGCAGCAGGCCCTGGCGCTGGGCCGGGACTGCCTGTTCCACGAAAGCCCCTCCTCCAACGCCCTCGTGTTCACCGATTACCTGCGGTGCGGGCCCTCCTGGTACTTCAAGACACTGCGGGTCATGATGGAGTACCCCATGGCTCAGAAAATCACCGGTGTCACCGCGCCGGTCCTCGTGGTGCGCGGAGCCAACGACCCCGTGGCGGACGCGGACTGGAGCCGCCGGCTGGCCGGACTCGCACGCCTCGGGCAACTGCTGGAAGTCCAGGGCACGGGGCACGTGGTGCAGCACAACCGGGCCGTCGAGGTGCGGGACGCGATTCTGGCTTTCACGGGCATGCGCGCGGCGGCAGGTGAGACGCTGCCGGGCCCGGCGTGAACGGCCCTGGAAATCCGCGCCGGCGGTTAGACCTCGAAGTGCGTCCGGGTGGGTCCCTGGCCCAGTGACTCGACGACGCCGGCCGCGAGGGCGTGGAGCTTGATGTTCCGGGCGCTGGATGCCGACTTCAGGAGCTCGAACGCTTCGTCCTGGCTGCAGCGGTTCTGCGCCATGATGATGCCGACCGCGACGTCGATCCCGGTCCGCGTCTCCAGGGTGGCCTTGAGGTTGGCCGCGGTATCGCTGCTGTGAGCGAACCGCACCGCGAGGCGCAGTGCCATGGACGTCTGGTGGACGAAGTCGCGGGCCAGTTCCGTGGCGCGGTGATCGAACCGGCCCGGCCGGTGCGAATACAGGTTCAAGGCGGCGCGGGTCTCGCCTTCCAGCAGAAACGGCAGCGCCAGGATGGACCGGAAGCCGTGCCCGTGGACCGTCGCGGCGTAATGGGGCCAGCGGCCGTCCCGTTCAAGGTCTGCAATGTGGACGGTTTCCTGCTCCCGGGACGCCGTCATGCAGGGACCGTCGCCGTAGGCGTACTGGATTTCGTCCATGGCCTGCGCGGCGGGGCTGCTGCTGGCGACGGTTGCCGCCTTCCGGTGCCGCAGGAGCGTGATGCCGCAGAGGATCTCGTCCCCGGGCTCTGAGAGGCTGCGCGCGGACACACGGGCGAGTTCGCTGAGAAACTCCTCCACGTCCGAACTGCTGAGCACCAGTTCATGCAGGTGCTGGTTTATTGAATTTGCGGTTGACTCGCTGACCACTTCTCTGTTGTGCCGTTTCCCTCAGGTCAAGACGACCCGGCGGTGCTTCCCACCGCGGCAAGTGGCGGATACGGCAGCGGCCGGCCGGATCGAAGAACAATCCAACGGCTTGCTGCAAAACCGTACCGGGAGATTATATACATCCGGATACGCGGGGCTCCAGACGGCGCCCGCGGGGTCACAGACTGCTGAACCGTTTCGCTGCGGCACGTAGGCTTGCCTTAAGTGAATTGTCGTGAACGGATGCCGCATGCCAGAGCTCGACGTCAAGGAGTCGCACTCCCTTCCGCTGGCGATTTCCCGTGCCGCGGGCCAGCCCGTGGCTGCCGTGCTGGGAGAGCTGGGCTCGGATGAGACCGGGCTGACCGGCGCGGAGGCGGACAGGCGCCTCGCGGAACTGGGGCCCAACGCGGTGCGGACCCACATGGCCAGCGGGTGGTCGGTGCTGGGCCGGCAGCTGGCCAGCCCCATCCTGATCCTGCTGCTCATCACCGCGGGGCTTTCGCTGTTCCTCGGGGACGCCACGAACGCGATCGTGATCGGCGTGATCCTGCTGGTTAGCGTCGGCCTCGGATTTAGTAACGAATTCCGGGCCGAACGCGCTGCGGAGGCCTTGCATTCGCGCGTCACGCACCGCGCCGTCGTCGTCCGCGACGGGACCGCCCGCGAGGTCGAGGTCACCGCCTTGGTGCCCGGCGACGTCGTCCATCTGGGGATCGGCGCGATCATTCCGGCTGACATGCGGGTGCTGACCGCGAAAGACCTGCTGTGCGATGAAAGCATCCTGACCGGCGAATCGCTGCCGGTCGGCAAGGACCCCGCCCCGGTCACCGGCGCAGTGGCGCTGGGTGACCTGACGTCGTGCCTGTTCATGGGGACCGTGATCCAGTCCGGCTCCTGCACCGGGGTGGTGGTCGCCACCGGGGGACGGGCAGAATTCGGCCGGATCGCACTGGGACTGGGCGAACGGCAGCCCCAGACCGAGTTCCAGCTCGGCCTCAAACGCTTCTCCTTCCTGCTGCTGCAGGTGGCCATCGGGCTGACCTCGCTGATCTTTGTCGCGAACCTGCTCCTGCACCGCCCGGTGATCGAATCGCTGCTGTTCTCGCTGGCGATCGCGGTCGGCATCACCCCGCAGCTGCTGCCGGCCGTGGTCAGCACCAGCCTGGCCACGGGTACCCGGCAACTGGCCCGGCGGAAGGTGCTGGTGAAGCGGCTGGTCTGCATCGAGGACCTCGGGGACATGGACATCCTGGTCACGGATAAGACCGGGACCCTGACAGAGGGCCGGATCAGCTTCACGGCCGCGCTGCCCGCCCGCCCGGACATCGCCCCCGCTGACCTGCTCACGCTGGGGCTGCTGGCGACCGAAGCCGACTACGCAGAATCCCAGACCTCCCCGGTGGGCCTGAACTCGCTGGACGCCGCCCTGTGGGCGTCACCGGAGGCCGCGGCGTTCCAGCCGGCCCGCTACAAGCGCCTGGACGTGATTGACTTCGACCACCTGAGGCGCCGGACCAGCGTGCTGGTCAGCGACGACGGCGGCCCCGCCCGCCTCATCACCAAGGGCTCGCCGGAGGACGTCCTCGCATTGTGCGCGGACATCCCGGCGGACGTACAGGCGTTGCTGAATGAGCAGTTCGACGCCGGATCCCGGGTGGTGGCCGTCGCGAGCCGCCCCGCGGACGGGCTGGAGGACCTGACCCCGGCCGATGAGAAGGACCTGGTCCTGGCCGGGTTCCTCATCTTCCTGGACCGGCCCAAAGCCAACGCCCGGGCTTCCCTCGACCAGCTCGAGGCGCTGGGCATCTCGGTCAAGATCGCCACCGGTGACAACGCCAGGGTCGCCGAAAAGGTCTGCGATGAACTCGGCGTCCTCTCGGGGGGAACGCTCAGCGGTCCCGCGGTGGAGGCCATGACCGACGACGAGCTGGCCGCCGCCGCGCGCGAGGCGAGCATCTTCGCCCGGGTTTCGCCCGAGCAGAAGGCCCGTATCATCCGGCTGCTGCGCAAGAGCGGCGGCGCCGTGGGGTTCATGGGCGACGGCGTCAACGACGCCCTGGCGCTGCACGCCGCGGACATCGGTATTTCCGTCGACAGCGCCACGGACGTGGCCAAGGACGCCGCCGACGTCGTGCTGCTCGACAAGGACCTGGGGGTCCTGGCCGAAGGCGTCATGGAAGGCCGGCGGATCTTCGCCAACACCATCAAGTACGTCCTGATGGGCACCTCCAGCAACTTCGGCAACATGTTCAGCGCGGCCACGGCCTCGGTGCTTCTGAGCTTCCTGCCCATGCTGCCGGGCCAGATCCTGCTGAACAACCTGCTCTACGACGCCGGCCAGCTGGCCATCCCGGGCGACCGGGTGGACAAGGAACAGCTGCTGGCCCCATCGCACTGGGACATCGGCTTCATCCGGCGCTTCATGTTCTTGTTCGGCCCCATCAGCTCCATCTTCGACTTCGCGACGTTCGCGCTGATGCTCTTCGTCTTCGACGCGGTTCCCGGCGAATTCCGCGCCGGATGGTTCATCGAATCCATCGTCACGCAGACGCTGATCATCTTCGTCATCCGGACCCGGCGCGTACCCTTCTTCCGGAGCCGGCCGTCGGTGGGCCTGGTGAGCGCGTCCCTGGGCGTGGTGGCCCTCGGGGTGTACCTGCCGTTCTCGCCGTTGGCCGGGGTGCTGGGCTTCGATCCGCTGCCGACGCCGTTCTTCCTCGCCTTGCTCGGGATGGGTGCGGTGTACCTGGTGCTGGTTGAACTGGCCAAAGTCTGGTTCTATGCCCGGGCCGCGCAGCAGCCTCTCCCGCCCCGTCCCGTCCGGCTCCGCGGCCGGACCCACCGCATCGCCCGCCGGGCCGCACGCTTCAGCATCCCGGCGGCCCGCCCGCTGCTCGTCAACCGTGGCCCGGGCTGGCGCCGCCGGCGCAAAATCGGGCACAAAGGCCCTCACCGGGTGACAGCCCCGGGCGGATAGTTGGAGGGAGCGGCCACCTGGCCCATTTCCGGCTCGCCGGGCCCGCAGGGACACCAGTTTCAGCGGTCCAGGACTGATGGGGCCGATGGCCGACATTTCGACTGGAAAGCCATAACCCATGAGCATTTTTCAAGACAGGGTCGACGCCGGGAGGCAGCTCGGCCGGCGTCTGGCGGAACTGCGTGGCCAGGACATTGTGGTCCTGGGACTACCCCGCGGCGGCGTCCCCGTCGCCTTCGAGGTTGCCGCCGCATTGGACGCCCCCCTGGACGTGATCGTGGTGCGAAAGCTCGGACTTCCATACCAGCCGGAGCTCGCCATGGGCGCGATCGGTGAAGGCGGAGCCAAGGTCCTGGACGAGCAGGTCCTGGCCCATGCGCGGGTCAGCGCCCACGAACTCCAGGCAGTTGAAGACCGCGAGCGCGCCGTGCTGGAAAACCGGGTGGTCCTGTTCCGGAAGGGCCGGACCCGGCAGGACCTGACCGGACGCATCGCGGTGATCGTCGACGACGGGATCGCCACCGGCTCCACCGCCCGTGTGGCCTGCCGGATCGCCCGCAAACAGGGGGCAGCACGGGTGATCCTTGCCGTTCCGGTTGCCCCGGCGGATACCCTCGCCAGCCTCACCGAGCCGGATGAAGTGGTCTGCCTGGCAACGCCGCGCCAGTTCACCGCGGTCGGCTACCACTACCGGGACTTCTCTCCCACCGACGACGACGAGGTGGTGCGCCTGCTCGATCTTGCGGCCAAACGCCTGGAATCCGCGCCGCCGCCGTCCCGTGCTCCGTACTTCACCCACGCGGGCAGCGCCGCCGACGTCGAAGAGGAAGTGGAGATTCCGTCCCGCGGGGTGCGGCTTCAGGCCCAGCTCCACCTTCCGGTGCCGGCCCGGGCCGTGGTGCTGTTCGCCCATGGCAGCGGCAGCAGCCGCCACAGCCCCCGGAACCGTTACGTGGCCGGGGTCCTGCAGCAGGCCGGGCTCGGGACACTGCTGCTGGACCTGCTGACGCCCGCGGAAGAGCGCAACCGCGCCAACGTCTTTGACATCGAACTCCTGGCCCGCCGGCTCTCCTCGGCAACCGACTGGCTTGCCACCCGGGCGGACACGGCCTCCTGCGCCGTGGGTTACTTCGGTGCCAGCACGGGCGCCGGGGCCGCGCTGTGGGCGGCGTCGGAGCCCTCGGCACGGATCGCGGCTGTTGTGTCGCGCGGCGGCCGGCCCGACCTCGCCGGCCCGCGGCTCTCCGCCGTGACCGCGCCGACGCTCCTGATTGTGGGGAGCCTGGACCATGAGGTCCTGGAGCTCAACCGCAAGGCCAAGGCCATGATGCGGTGCCCCAACCAGCTCGCCGTCGTGCAGGGAGCGACGCACTTGTTTGAAGAACCGGGCACGCTGGCCGCGGCGGCCATCCTGGCCCGAGACTGGTTTGTCGACTACTTGCTGGCCCCGGACGGTACCGGACCGCGTGACGGCGCCGCGGGCGTTTGATGAACACGGGCGTTTGATGAACACAGATGCTTGAAGAACACGGGCGCTTGATTAACACAGGCGCTGCAAGAACACAGCCGCTTGGAGAATCAGGCGCCGCGCGCCTTGCCGTGATCCCCGCCGCGGGCCTTTGCCTGGCCCTTGGCCCGGCTTTCGGCCCTGGCACGGATGCCGAGGAGCATCCGCCGCTCCATGACGAACTGCACCGGCTCCAGCAACGGGCGGAGCACCAGTCCCGCGGCCAGGGGCGAATAGTCGTACCGGGTGCGGGACACGAGCCGGCTGGCATGGGGGCCCGCAGGACGCAGCACGAACGTCCACCCCGCCTCCAGCCAGGGCCCGTCGGGAGGCGGACCGGCCGGTGACACCCGCCCGGTCCGCAGATCGATGGTTCCGCCAAGGCCCAGCACTGCCCGGGACTGGAGAAGCCTGACCGGCAGGCCGCCGTCGCGGGAAAGCGGAACGATGTCACCGACCTCCAGATGCTGCAGTTCCGGCAGAATCCTGTCCGCGCTGTGGATGCCCAGGCCCGCGGCGTTCTCGAGCCAGTCGTAGGAGTACATGCCGCCGCGGCCGGCGCCCAACTGGACAAGCCACGGCCAGACGTCTGATACCGGGGCCGCGATGGTGACGGCCCGGGTGCTTTGCATGCGCGGCGCGGGCACAATCTCGTCCCCGGGCAGCGGCCCGGCGGCCTCCTGGGTGGTGGCTCCCCAGCGGAGGAGCCTCGGCCGGACGGCCAGGACGTACGCGGCACCCGCCGCCGCCGCCGCAAGCGCCGCGAGCGGTCCGCGGATCCGGGCCGGAAGGTGCGGGCCGCTTAGGCGAGGGACCTCAGCCGGCGCTGCGGCAGCACGGGCGGTCCTGCGGGGTGCCGGTGCGGGGCCGGCGCGGTTCATCCCGTGGTCCGGTCCCTCAGGTCGTCCGCGCTCTGGCCGACCACCAGCACCGGGCAATGGGCATGGGCCACGCAGGCCCCGCTCACCGAGCCCATGACCTGATGGAGGAAGCCGCCCTTCCCGCGCCTGCCCACCACGAGCAGCTGGGCGTTCTTGCTCTCGTCGATGAGGGCCTTGGCCGGCGCCCCGAACTTGACCGAGCGCGTGAGTCCTTCCGGGCGGGAGTCCCCGAAGGCCCGTTCCAGCGCCTGGTCCACGAGGCGTTTGGCGGTCTCTTCCAGCTGCTCGGTGGTGGGCGTGCTCTCCTCCGGCAGGTGGGACGCCAGAAAGAAGTCGGAGGTGCCCAGGCACGTGATGACCTCCAACGGGACGTTCAGACTCGTGGACATGCGCCCGGCGAGGCGGAGCGCCGTCGTCGAAAACTCGGATCCGTCCACGCCCACGACAATGCGCTGATCACCGTTCATGGCCCCCAGCCTGCCCCCTGCCTCCGGGACTGCCTAGGGCCGAAAGTCACGCGGGGCTGGGCAGAGCACCTGGCTCCCCTTAGGGTGGAACGGTGACTGCCGGCGCCGGACCTGGGGCCGGAGCCCGTGCCGGACCAAGACGGTCTGCAGATCCTGCCACCCGAGGAGTTCCTGATGAGAGTTGCTGTTACCGGAGGAAGCGGAAAGCTGGGACGGAGCGTCGTCCGGCGGCTGAGTGAGGACGGCCACGATGTGACCAACCTGGACCGGACGGGCACGCGCAGCCCCGGGTTCACGGAGGTGGACCTGCGCAACTACGGCCAGGTGGTGGACGTGTTCCTGGGCCTGGAGGACCGCCACAACGGCTTTGACGCCGTGGTGCATCTGGCCGCGATTCCCGCCCCGGGGCATGCCCCCGATGCCGCCACGTTCGAGAACAACATGCAGTCCACCTACAACGTGTTCCAGGCCGCCCGCCGTGCCGGGATCAAGAAAATTGTCTACGCCTCCAGCGAGACGGTCCTGGGGCTGCCGTTCGACGTCGACCCTCCTTACATCCCGGTGGACGAGGACTACCCGGCCCGGCCGGAAAGCACCTACTCCCTGGTCAAGCACCTCGAGGAGCAGATGGCCATCCAGCTGACCCGCTGGGACCCGGAACTGAGCATCACGGGCCTGCGGTTCTCCAATGTGATGGACCCGGAGGACTACGAGGAGTTCCCCTCCTTTGACCACGACGCAACCCTGCGCAAATGGAACCTCTGGGGCTACATCGACGGCCGCGACGGCGCCCAGGCCGTGGCCCGCGCCCTGGCCCACGGCAAGCCCGGCTTCGAGGCCTTCATCATCGCCAACGAAGACACCGTGATGAGCCGTTCCAGCGCCAGCCTGGCCGCCGAGGTCTTCCCCGACGTCAAAGTGGTCAAGGAGCTTGGCGAGCACGAAACCATGCTCTCGATCGACAAAGCCAAACGCCTCCTCGGCTACGCGCCCGAGCACACCTGGCGGACCTACCACTCGAACCGGACCACCCCGACCGAAGACTGAAACACCCGCGGCTGACGAAACCGGGACCAATCCACCCACCACTGAGGAGTTCCATGCACTACCGCACCCTGGGCAACAGCGGCGCCGTTGTCTCCACCTATGCGCTGGGCACCATGACCTTTGGCGCCGAAGCCACCGAGGAGCAGTCCCGCGCCATCCTGGATGACTACTTCGCGGCGGGCGGCAACTTCATCGACACCGCGGACGTTTATAGCTCGGGGGTGTCGGAGGAAATCATCGGCCGCTGGCTGGCCGACCGGGCAGACGCCCGGGACAGGGCCGTCGTGGCGACGAAAGGCCGCTTCCCGATGGGCCAGGCCCCCAACGACGTCGGGACCTCCCGCCGCCACCTGGTCCGGGCGCTGGATGACTCGCTGCGCCGGCTGGGCGTGGAGCAGATCGACCTCTATCAGCTGCATGCGTGGGACCCGATCACTCCCCTGGAAGAGACACTCCGGTTCCTGCACGACGCCGTCACCAGCGGCAAGATCGCGTACTACGGCTTCTCCAATTTCCTGGGCTGGCAGCTGACCAAGGCGGTCCACGTAGCGAAAGCCCAGGGCTGGAGTGCCCCCGTGACGCTGCAGCCGCAGTACAGCCTGCTGGTCCGCGAGATCGAATCGGAAATCGTTCCGGCCTCGCTCGACGCCGGGATCGGGCTGCTGCCGTGGTCGCCTTTGGGCGGCGGCTGGCTGTCCGGCAAATACAAGCGCGACCAGCCGCCCGCCGGGGCCACCCGCCTCGGCGAAAATCCGAAACGGGGGATGGAAGCGTGGGAGGCCCGCAACGCCGACCCGCGCACCTGGGACGTGATTGCCGAAGTCGAGGAAACCGCCGGCCGGCATGGCGTGAGCCCGTCCCAGGTGGCACTGGCCTGGCTGGCGGACCGGCCGGCCGTCACCTCGGTGATCCTGGGCGCCCGGACCGTCGAGCAGCTCGCGGACAACCTGGCGGCGGCGGAGCTCCGGCTCACCGCGGGGGAAACTGAGCGGCTGACCGATGTCAGCCGGCCGCGCGTCGGCGTCTATCCGTACGGGCCGATGGCCCAGGAGCAGCGCAGCCGGAAGCTCGAGGGCGGTCGCTAAAGAACAAACGCGGGGTCACTTCCCGCCCGTCCAGCAGTGGACAGGCGGGAAATGACCCCGCGTTGTGGTGTTCCGGTGAAATCCGGCTCAGTGAACGAGCTCGCGGGTCATGCCGAAGGGCACCTGGTCGGACAGAGCCGCCGTGTAGTGGCCCGGCCTGTGCCGCGTCAGCAGGATGCCGTGGGTTCCGGCGGTCATCGCGAGCCGCTGAAGGCCGAGGACGGCGTCGTTGAGGCGGTCATCGAGGACTTTGCGGCTGTCGACCTGGATCTCAATGGTCGGGGTAACTTGGGTCATAGCACAGTCTTTCTTGGAGTTCTTTTCTTGGCCCCAATTGAATGGACAATAACGTCATATTTATAGGGGCGTCAAGTCGCCGGACGGCCACTTCCGGTCCTCAAAATGCGGTCCGGGCAAGTGTCGCGGCGTGGACCTGCGGATCCTTTTCAACCCGGGACCTTCGGCACTGGACAGATTCCGCGCGAGGCGAACGGGCCAGATGGCTGCCGGGGCGCCTGCCCGGGCCCCCGAGGGGACGGCCGTCAGGGCCCCGCCCGCGTACTCTGCGTATCGAATGCCGGACAACCGGGATAATCTTCTGCAGAGAATGTCCACAAACGGCGCAAAGGCGGCACGGCACCATGGCAGAAGCACAATCGGATAAGTCGCAGGGCCGGTGGCGGACCTTCCACGAGAAGTTCGTCGTCGAGGAACGGTTCATGAGCGTGTCGGCGCGCCGGAATCTCTACCGCACGGCCGTCGGGCTGATGATCCTCGGCGTCGTCCTGTTCGTCGTGATCCTGACAGGTGTCCTGCAGCACGGCGGCATCTCGGCGGCCGACGAGCCCGTGCGGTCCTGGCTCGTGACCCTGCGCGGCGAACCCGCCACCACCATCATGATCATCCTGGCGATCGTGTTCGGCCCCATCGGCCTGCCGATCATCGTCCTGATCGTCACCGTGGCCTGGGGATTGGCCGCCAAGCATGCATGGCGGCCCATGCTCCTGGCCGGCGCTATGCTGACTGGCGTGATCCTGGCGCAGGTCATTGGCCGGATCGTGGAGCGCCACCGCCCTCCCGTGGACCTGATGCTCTTCGGCGCCGACACCACCTTTTCCTTTCCGTCCGGCCATGTCCTGGGCGCGTGCGATTTTCTGCTGGTGACCACGTACCTGGTCTTTTCGCGCCGGAAGAACCCGCGGTCGGCCATCATCGCCTTCATCGTGGCGGGGATCGGGATCTTCTTCGCGGCAGTCAGCCGCCTCTACCTCGGCTACCACTGGATGACCGATGCCCTGGGCGCCTTCTCGATCTCGCTCGTGGTGCTGGGCGGGGTCATTGCGCTGGATACCTGGCGGACGGCCCGGATTCCGGGGGAGCGGATCACCGGAACGCTGTCCACTGCCGACGCCGGCACCGACTAAGCCCGGGCACGGACTACGCCCCGTCAGCGGCTGCGCGCCCGTTTGAGTTCGGCGCGCAGCCGCGCATTGGCGGCCTCGAGTTCCATCACCTTGGCCACCCCGGCCAGGTTCAGGCCCTCTTCCAGGAGTTCGCCGATCCGCCGCAGCACCGCGAGGTCAGCATCGCTGTACTGCCGTGTGCCGCCTGCGGTGCGGTCCGGGGTGAGCAGTCCCCGCCGCTCGTAGAGCCGGATGTTCTGCTGTCCCGTGCCCACCAGGTGTGCCACCACCGAGATGGCGTAAAGACCTGCCTCCGACCCGCTCTCCGCCATGGTTTTCCTCCCGTTGCTGCGATTTCCCCCTTGCAGCAGTGTGTCACCGGTGCTATAAAAAATCTATACCCCTCACCATAGAAAAACGGTGACGGGTGATGGAGAAAATGGAGCCAATTCGCGCTGAAGGAGTGGGAAATGATGTTAATTCGGACGGACCCGTTCCGTGACTTTGACCGGTTCGCCCAGCAGGTCTTCGGAACGACGGCGCGCCCCGCCGCCATGCCCATGGACGCGTGGCAGGAGGACGGCGAATTCGTCGTCGCCTTTGACCTCCCGGGCGTCAACGTCGACTCGATCGGGCTCGATATTGAACGCAACGTCCTGACGGTCCGGGCGGAACGGCGGGACCCCGTGCAGCCCAATGTGGAACTGACGGTCTCCGAGCGCCCCCGCGGTGTTTTCAGCCGCCAGCTGATCCTGGGCGAGACCCTGGACACCGAGAACGTCAAGGCCCATTACGCCGACGGTGTCCTGACCCTCCGCGTCCCCGTGAAGGAACAGGCCAAGCCGCGGAAGATTGAAATCACCCATTCGCAGGACAACCTGCAGGAGATCGGCAAGTAGTCCCGGGAGCCTGCGCCGGGCACCAGGCCCGGCGCAGGCTCCGGCTTCACACGGCGGAGCCCGATAATGCCCTCGAACAACCCCGACCCCCGCGGCTACTACGCACTCCTGCACGTGTCTCCGGACGCGAGCCGGGAGGAGATCGGCCGCGCCTTTCGGGCGCTGATGCGCCTGCACCATCCCGACGCCGGAAGCTCCGGGGCCGGTCGCGGTACCGGCGATTCCGGTGCCGGCGAGGTGAGCGCGATCCTGGACGCCTTCGCCGTGTTGCGGGACCCGAGGATGCGGGCGGACTACGACGCCGGCGGGCGCCGGGCGGCCGGCCCGGCCGGCACGTCGACGAGCGGGGCCGAACACGGCGGCCGTGACATCCCGGTGCGCATCATCCGGCGCCGGGAACCGCTTCTGCGGGTGTTCCCCGTCCGCTGGGAACCAGAGCACCGCCGGGAGCAGCCCCCACGCAGAAGTCACTGAGCAGGGGTTATTGGCCCTGGCGGCCGACCCCAATCACCAGCCACTCCCACGGAGGAGGAGAACGTCCATGAGCGCCTGGCGCCGTTACGATTCACACCTGATGCCGGTGTTCCACGAACGCTTCGAGAAGCGCTGGGGCCAAGGCACGGCACCGTTCCTGGATCCGGAGGCGCACGAGGCCCCGCTGCCCCGGGCCCAATGGATCAACGTCGATACCGGCGCGGCGCTGGCGGTGGTTCCGGTTTGGACCGCCGAGGACAACCAGCACCGTTCCTTTGGCGTGTTCTACCTGCCGCCCGCGGGTGATATCTGGGTGCTGAGGCCCGGTTTCACCGAGTACCTGGAACCTTCGGCGGACGAGGCTGAGCAGCTCGTGGGACTGCGGAACGACGCTTTCCGTAAGGCGGTGGCTCACGCCAAGGACTTCCTCTTCGGGCCGGAGACGTCGGTTTTCTGAGCCGCCAGGGGGCCGGGCTCAGTTGTTGGCGGCCGCGTAGACGTTGAGGCTGCAGGAGAACACGATCCACGAGACATAGGGCAGCATGAGCAGGCCCGCCGCCCGGCTGGCGACGCCGAACAGGACGGTGGTTGCCGAAGCGGCCACGGCGTGCGCCACGATGACCAGAAGAGCAAGCCAGAGGGCTGGTGTGCCGATCATCGGATACATGCCGAAGAACAGCGGCGCCCAGGCCACGTTCAGGAGCAGGAGGATGCCGTAGACCGTCATGGCGCCGTTGTGCTGCCCGGCGTCCGGCGCGGATTTCACCCCGGCGCCCCTTCCGGAGCGCTGCCGCCACACCAGCCATGCAGCCACGGCCATGGTCGTGTAAAGCATCATCCAGACCGATCCGAAGGCCCAGCCCGGCGGAGTCCACGGAGCCTTGTCCGCCGCCGCATACCAGCCGCCGGCGTTGCTGATGACCTGCGAGGCCAGGTAGGCCACCGTGTGGGAAACCGCGAGAAAAGCGACGAGAACAGCTCCCTGCCGGCGCGGCCCGGGCCGTGCCGACGGCCGGCGGTCGACGGCGTGTTCAATTTTCACGTGCACGGATCAACACTGGCCAATGCCCCGGCGTCCGTCAAACCGGCGAGGCCGTGGCGCCCGCTCCGGGGTGAGGCCTAAGATCAGTCAACCACCACCGAAACTACATAGGGGTCCTGTCGATGAACGCTTCCGCCAAGGAGTTGGCCGCCCTTCTTCCGCCCGGCTTTACCTTGGGCGTGGCGACGTCCGCCTTCCAGATCGAGGGCGCGCTCGATGAGGACGGCCGCGGCCCGTCCGGGTGGGACGTCTTCGCCGCGAAGCCCGGAGCGATCGTGGAGGACCAGAGCCCCGCGGTCTCCTGCGACCACTACCACCGGATGCCCGAGGACGTGGCCCTCATGAAGGACCTCGGGATCGATTCCTACCGGTTCTCGCTGTCCTGGCCGCGGATCCAGCCCGGCGGCAGCGGACCGGTGAACCCGGCCGGGCTGGGCTTCTATGACCGGCTGATCGACCTGTTGCTTGAGAACGGGATTTCCCCCATGGCCACCGTCTACCATTGGGACACCCCGCTGCCGCTGGAGGAGGCCGGCGGCTGGATGAACCGGGACACGGCGTACCGGCTGGGCGAGTTCGCCGCCATCGCCGCGGCTGCCTTCGGGGACCGCGTGGACCGCTGGGTGACGGTCAACGAGCCCGCGACCGTCACCACCAACGGCTACGCCCTGGGCATGCACGCGCCCGGCGAAGCTCTCATGCTGAAGGCGTTGCCCAGCGTGCATCACCAGCTGCTGGGCCACGGCCTGGCGCTCCAGGCGCTGCGTGCCGCCAACGTACGGGGCGAAATCGGCATGACCAACGTCTACTCGCCGATGGTCCCGGCCAGCGCCAACCCGCTGGACAAGCTCAGCGCCGGACTCATGGACGTGGCACAGAACCGGCTCTACGCGGATCCCGTGCTGCTTGGCAAGTACCCCGACGTCATCCGCGCAGCCACGTTCTTCTCCTCCTCCTTCAGCCCCTCCAGCGAGGACATGGACCTGATCTCCCAGCCCCTGGATTTCTACGGCCTGAACTACTACATGCCCACCCGCGTCGGCTCGGGCCCGGGAGAAGGGGCCGTGCCGCCGGGCATGGCGGAGGCGATGGGGGACGACCTCAGCGGGACGCCCGGGGCGCCGTTCCACATAGCGTCGTTCCCGGACACGGAGCACACGGCCTACGGCTGGCCGGTCAAGCCCGACTACATGGCCGTCGCCCTGGCCGAGATGGCCGAGCGCTACCCGGACCTGCCGCCGGTCTACATCACCGAGGGAGGGGCCAGCTTCGAGGACGTCGTGGTCCGGGACGCCGCGGCGGACCGGCGGATCATTCCGGATGAGCGCCGCTTAAGGTATCTGGCCGACCACATCGGCACGGCTCTGGAAGCCACGCGCCCCGGCGGCGCCGCCGAGTCCGTGGACCTTCGCGGCTACTATGTCTGGTCCCTCATGGACAACTTCGAGTGGTCCGCCGGCTACCGGCAGCCATTCGGCCTGGTCCACGTCGACTTCGACACCCAGGTCCGCACGCCGAAGGCCTCGTACTATTGGCTGCAGGAGGTGATCGCGGCCCGCCGCGCGGCGTCCGCGGCGCACGTGCCCGGGGCCGCCGCCGTCGGACAGCAGGAGCCAGACGCCGACGCCGAACCGCCGCACCCGGCGGGCTGAGGCCCTTACCCGGATCAACGTCAGCGCAGACCTAGCTCAGAGCAGGTCCAGGTCCTGCAGGCCCTTGGCGAGTCCGGCGCCATCGGGAGAGTAGATCCAAGGAACGGAGGATCCCGAGTGGTCGCCGGAATCGGAGTGGCCGCCGGCAAAGACGGCCTCGCTGGCCGAAAGCTGCCGGATCCCGATCGCGGCCACCCGGTCCGGGTGCTCCTGGGCGAAGCCGGAGTAGATTTCTTCATCGTGCTGGCCGTTGTCGCCGAACAGCAGCCAGCGCATGTTCGGGAACTCCTGGGCCAGGAGTTCAAGGTTCCGCCGCTTGTGTTCCTGGCCGCTGCGGAACCAGCGGTCGTGGGTCAAGCCCCAGTCCGTGAGCAGCAGGGCGCCCGAGGGATAGAGGTTCCGGGCGATGAAGCGGGCCAGGGTGGGCGCCGCGTTCCACGGCCCGGTGGACAGGTACAGCACCGGGGCCTCGGGGTGCTCGACCTTGAGCCGGTCCATCAGAACAGCCATGCCTGGCGTCGCCATCCGGGCGCGTTCGTTCAGGACGAAGGTATTCCACAGCGCCAGGAAGGGCCGCGGGAGCGCCGTGACCATGATCGTGTCGTCAATGTCCGAGACAATGCCCAGCCTGGTGTCGGCTGAGATCACGAAAATCCTGGCCTCGACCGGTTCCGTTCCCTCGGCCCGCAGCGTGGCCGTATGCCAGCCCGGGGTCAACGCCACGGGAACCACGGTGTCGACCAGGCCGCCGCGGTCCGCATGGACGCGGGTGGTGACGCCGCCGAGCCGGATCTCCACCTCGGTGAACTGGACGGGGACGCTTGTGAAGGCGCGCCAGCCGCGGAAGTTCTGGTTGCCGTTCTGGACAAGTCGCTCTGCCTTGCTGCCTGGCACGGGCTTGCTGGTGAGGACCACCCGGCCCAGGACCCGGACCCACTCGGTCGAGCCGTAGCCCTGATAGGCGACGGTCTGCGGGATGAACTTCCAGCGTCGGGCCGTCTTGAGGCGCAGCCCATTGACGGTGTCCGACACCCAGTGGGCGAGCCGAAAGGCCCTGGTGCCGGACACGGGCTGCTGATGCGCTGGTTGTGACGCCAATTCCATGCCCCCACTCTCCCACAGCGCCGGACTCCCGCCGTGCGTGTGACTAGCCCGAGGCCGTAGTGCCGCGACGGCGGTCCGGGAGCCGGACGCCCCGCGACGCGCGGCCTACCAGGGAAGCGATTCGCCCAGCAGCCGGCGCAGTGCGGCGGCGTTGCGCACGGCGTTGCCGCCACCGTCGTTGTTGAAATAGGCGAAGACGTCCTTGCCGTCCGCCCGCCATTCGCCAATGCGCGCTGCCCACCACTGCAGGTCCTCGTCCGGGTATGAACCGGCGTAGAGCGCGTCGCGGTCCGGGCCGTGCAGCCGGATGTAGACGAACGGGGCCGTCGCGCGCAGGACGCACGGGAGCCCGGCACCGCTCATGATGCAGTACGCCGCGCCGTGCCGCTCCAGCAGGGCATACACGCCGGGGTCGTCCCAGCTTGGGTGGCGGAACTCCACGCTGACGCGGATCCACTCGGGCAGCGCGGCGAGAAAATAGTCCAGCCGGGCGTCGTCCCGCCCGAAGTCCGGCGGCAGCTGGACGAGCAGGACGGCCCGCTTGTCGCCGAGCTCGTGCCAGCACCGGGTGATGCGCTCCACCCACGCCTCCGGGGCGTAGAGCTTCTTGCCGTGGGTCAGGCCGCGCGGAGCCTTGACGGACATGGCGAAGCCATCGGGCAGGCGGCGCCGCCAGCCGGCGAACGCGTCCTCCCTGGGCCAGCGGTAGAAGCTGGCGTTCAGTTCCACGGTGTCGAAGCGGGCCGCGTAGTGCGCCAGCCTGTCCCGGGCCGGCAGGCCCGGCGGGTAGAGGACCCCCTCCCAATGGTCATAGCTCCAGCCTGACGTCCCGATCCGCACAGTGCCCGTGCGGTCAGTATTCATGTGCTCTGCCATGCCGGTCCGTGCCCCTCCGCTTCCGTGCCCCGGCCCGCCTAGACCTCTCCGGCCCAGTCGCCGGCATGCGTGGCGAACGCCGCCTCCCAGCGCTGCCGCTCGGCGTCGGGCAGCGGCCCGCGCACCACGGCGGCTGCCGCCGCGTCCAGATTGGCCGGCTGCGAGGTTCCGACGATCGCCGTGGAGACGCCGGGGCTGAACGCCGAGAACCGCAGTGCCGTGCCCTGCCAGTCATCGGCCTCCGGCTTCAGGTCCATCTCACGAAGCCGGTGCCAGTACGTCTCGCCGTACACGCCGGTGGGGCGGTCCGTGTGCCGCCACGGCGCGTTGGCCAGGGGGCGTTTGGCAACCGCTCCCAGTCCGCTCCGCGCCGCGCCGGGCAGCACCTCGCGGAGGGAACGTTGGTCTGCCAGGTTCACGGACGACTGTACGGCGCCGAAGACGCCGGCCGAGGCGGCCCAGGCGAGGGCCTCATTCTCGCCGCTGTACCCCGGCACCCGGACCTTGCCCGCGTCCACGCAGGCAAGCAGCGCCTGCACGGCATCGCCCCGCTCCAGCACCTCGAGGGGGCAGGAATGCAGGAAGACGACGTCGATCGTGTCAGTGCCGAGCGTGGCCAGCGCCTCGTCGACGCCGCGGGTCACCGCGGTGGCGCTCCAGTCCGTGGCGCCCTCGACGCCGTAGCCCACCTTTGTGGACAGGACGACGTCGTTGCGGTGCGCCGGGAGCCAGGATCCGATGCGTTCCTCGGACAACCCGTAGCCCCGGGCCGTATCGATGAAGTTGATGCCCAGCTCCAGTGCCCGGTCCAGGAGCGCATGGGCCTGGCGTTCTGTCACGTCGTCGTAGCCGATGTGCCCGGCGCCGAAGCCCAGGGCGGAGACCTGCAGTGACGATGATCCGAAGTTCCGTTTCAGCATGGATGGATCCTAGCCCCGCGGGCCCGGCCTCCCGCAAACAGGGAAGGCCCTGCGCCGCGCCCGCGCAGCACCGGTGAGCACCGCCGTCGTGCCCCGTCAGCACCGCACGCAGCGCCGCCGTCGTGCCCCGAGGCGTGCGCTGCCTGCGGACGCTGTCGTCGGGCGCCCTCATCGTGCCGCCTCCTCGAACCCGGAGAGCCGGTGTGGCACTGTAAGTGTCATGGCACGCATCGAGGATTACGCAATGGTCGGCGATCTGCACACCGCCGCCCTGATCAGTACAGAAGGTTCCATCGACTGGCTCTGCCTGCCGCGCTTCGACTCGCCTGCCTGTTTCAACGCGCTGCTCGACACGCCCGCGGCCGGACGGTGGCTGCTGGCGCCGGCAGGCGGCGGTGAATGCACCCGGCGCCGCTACCGCGCAGACACCCTGATCCTGGAGACCGAATGGGAGACGCCCGAGGGGGCGGTCAGGATCATTGACTTCATGCCGCCACGTGACGAGGTGGCGGACATCGTGCGGATCGTAGTGGGCGTCCGCGGCACCGTGCGGATGCGCGGCGAGCTGGCGCTGAGGTTCGACTACGGCCACATTGTGCCATGGGTCCGCCACGACGAGCACGGCATCCACGCCGTTGCAGGGCCTGACGCCGTCTACCTCGTGACTGAGGCGCCGCTGCGCGGCGAGCGGATGCACACGGTCAGCGACTTCACCGTCACGGCCGGGGAGCGCGTTCCCTTCGTGCTGACCTGGAGCCCCAGCCACCTCGCCCGGCCGCGCACCGTGGACCCGGAAGCGGTCCTGGTGTCCACTGAGGAGTTCTGGCACAGCTGGTCTGCCAAGTGCACGATCACCGGGCCGTACCGCGACGCGGTCCAGCGCTCGCTGATCACGCTCAAGGCCTTGACCTTTGCCCCCACCGGCGGCATCGTCGCCGCCGTCACGACGTCCCTGCCGGAGGAGATCGGCGGCATCCGGAACTGGGATTACCGCTTCTGCTGGCTCCGCGACGCCACGCTGACGCTGCAGGCGCTGCTGGCCGCAGGTTACACGCAGGAGGCCGGTGCATGGCGTGACTGGCTGCTCCGTGCCGTCGCCGGGGATCCCGCCGATCTGCAGATCATGTACGGACTCCACGGGGAGCGCCGCTTGCCGGAGACCGAACTTCCCTGGCTCAAGGGGTACGAAAATTCCGCTCCCGTGCGCACCGGGAACGGCGCGGCAGGGCAGCTGCAGCTGGACGTCTGGGGCGAGGTGCTCGATTGCCTGTCCCTGACACGGAACTCCCTGCTGAAGCACACCGACGACGCCTGGGACGTCCAGGTGGCCCTCATGGAACACCTTGAGACGGCATGGCGCCAACCGGACAATGGGTTGTGGGAAATGCGCGGTCCGCAGCGCCACTTCACGCACTCCAAGGTCATGGCATGGGTGGCGGCGGACCGCATGGTCAAGGGCGTCCGGGACTTCGGCCTGACCGGCCCGGCGGACCGCTGGGAGGAGCTGCGTGACACCATCCACGCCGAGGTCATGGCCAACGGGTTCGACGCCGAACGCAACACGTTCGTGCAGTCCTACGGGCGGCCGGAACTGGACGCGAGCCTGCTGCTGCTGCCCCGGGTCGGCTTCCTTCCGCCGGATGATCCGCGCATCATCGGAACCATCGACGCCGTCCAGCGCGAGCTGACGCACGACGGCTTCCTGCGCCGCTACTTGCCAACGGAGAGCGGCGACGGGCTCCCCGGCGAGGAAGGGGTGTTCTTGGCGTGCTCCTTCTGGCTGGTGGAGGCCCTGATCGGGGCGGGCCGGCGCCATGAGGCCCGGGAACTGTTCGAACGCCTGCTGGCGCTGCGCAACGACGTCGGACTCCTCAGTGAGGAGTGGGGCGTCGAGGCCGGCCGGCAGCTGGGCAACACGCCGCAGGCCTTCAGCCACTTCGCCCTCATCATGAGTGCACTGGAGCTCCATGATGACGGTGTCCGCCGCAGCGACACCCCGCTGGACGCGGGCGGCGCCGCGCGCCACCCCGGACCAGCCGAACACGCCGGGCTGGCGGGACACCCGGCTCACGGCGGGACCCCGCGCCCTTGATCCGCCGCTGACACGCGCTTAATCGGCGTCCGTCAACCGCGCCCCTGAACTGTGCCCGACGTTAATTGTGCCTCAAGGGAATTGTGCCCACGGCGGGCGCCTGAGCATGCCAAGCGCCGGCCCGGCGGCGTTCCGGCGCCCGTCCGGGCGTGCAGCCGGCGAAGCCTTCGGGGCTTTCGCCCGGCCGTCAAGTAAGTATACTTACTAATATCCCGGCACGGGATATGGCGGGGGATACATGGAACGAGGAGTGTGCAATGGCGGGATATTTCGAGCTCGTGGACGCGCCCGAGGGCGGCTACCGCATTCGGATGTTGGACGGTGCGGGCGAACTGATGGCGGTCTCCATCACCTTTCCCAGCAAGAGGGCGGCGGTGGCCGGCGTCGCCCAGGCGCGGGAGATCGCAGGAACCGGCCTGATCCGGGACCGCAGTTCCGATGCCCCGGCCGCCCGGCACGGCTCGACGCCGCGGGTGATCCGGCGGGCCCTCGGCACGGCAGGGCGCTCAGCGCCCGCGACCGGTGGCTCGCTGGCGGCCGGGAAGAGGACGCGTGCCCGCCACTGATCGGCGCTGAACGGATGGGGCGCTGAACGGATGAGGCGCTGAACGGATGGGGCCGCGCTGATCCGATTGCCGCGCAGCCCGGCTACCGGTCCCGTGGCCCGGGGAACTTCTTCCAGGCCCTAGCGAAGTCCGCCTCGGCTTGGGCGGCCAACTGGCCCTCGCGGGCGTGCAGCCGCCCGAAGGTGAACCCGGGTTCGCCGCTGCCCGCGGCACGCCGTCCGAGTTCACTCAGCAGGGTCTGTGCCACCACGCTGTCCTGGTGCAGGCCCAACGCGGTTTGAATGTGCCGCGCCGCCAGGGCCGTCCGGGAAAGCCATTTCGCGTCCCCTTTCCCGGCCACGGTAGCGGCGAACTCGGCGGCATAGCGCAGACGTTTGGCCGATTTGCGGACCTCGTGCAGACCTTCATCCCGGGACGCGGCTTCAGCGTCGGAAGGGGTACCCGGTCCGCCGCCGGCCCGCGGAGCCAACCCGTCCACCGAGCGCCTGAGCCGTGCCTCATCCTTGGCCACGAGCTTCCGCACAGTCTTATGCGGAGGCCGGGAGGCCTTGGCGGTCAGCGGGACGGCGGTGACAAACTCCGCCAGCCGGCCGAGCAGGAGGGCGTAGCGTTCGCCGTCGAGGGCCACGATCACATTTTCCATGCCCGCGGCGGCGGAGGCATCCAAAGTTTCGTCGATCCGTTCGGCCGCCGGACCAATAACCAGCCCCGGAGGCTCTTCGGCGAGCAGTTCCCTGAGCCGGTCCTGGACCACCGTCGGGTCCCGGGCGGCGCCGAGCACCCCGGAGATCCACTGGAGCTCGGTGCGGATGTCATCAGCGGCGCCGGCGGCAAAGAGGGTTCGTCCCGTGGCCAGCAGCGAACGGAGCCGCCGGGCCGCGACGCGCATCTGGTGGATGGCTTCCGCCTGTCCGGCCCTGGCGCCGGGGCCGTGTCGGCGCAGCTCGCCCAGTTGTTGTCCCAGATAGGCCTGCAGAACATCCCCCGTGGTGGTCGCCATGCTTTACTGTACTGACTTCCCCGGTGCCCGGACAGAGCCCTTCGTACCGGTTACAGTAGGGCCATGGATCCGCGGGGGAATCGGGACGCCGGCCCTGCCGGAACGCGTCTGCTGGGCCGTCTGGCGGTGCCGCTCGTTGCCCTGGCGATGCTGCTCGCGGGCCTGGTCCTGCTGGCCCGGCCGGTGCCGCAGGAAGACTTCGGCTGGTTCGCCTATGCCCCGCTGGCCGCCCGGCCCGTCGTGCCGCAGGGGCTGGTCTTCATGGGCGCCGAGACCTGGACCGGCGTTGCCCTGATCGGCGCCGGCCTGCTGGTCCTGGCGTTCTGGTCCGGCTACCGCGCGGGGCGACAGATCCGGGACGGGCGGATCGGCAACGGGCAGATCAGGGACCGCGACGACGACTCCCGTTAGGGCCGCGTCCGCCCGACCTCATGAGGGGGCAGTTCGCGGCAGCCGGGGCGCGCAACACTGCCGTGACCGGCCCTCTCGGCGGTAGGCTGGCCGGGCAACGGCGCACGCGCGCACCAGTCGAGGAGGACCCCCATGAGCCAGCACCACACCCCCGGACGGGTTGCCGTCGTCACCGGAGCAGGATCCGGCATCGGCCGGGCGGTGGCCCGGCTCATGCTGGCCGAGGGCTACCGGGTGGTCCTCGCAGGCCGGCGGGAAGAGCCACTGCTGGAGACCGCGGCCGGCCACCGCCAGGCGCTCGCGGTACCGTGCGATGTCACCGTCCCCGCCGACGTCGAACGGCTCTTCGCCGCGGCACTGGAGCAGTGGGAGCGGGTGGACGTGCTGTTCAACAACGCCGGCGTGTTCGGCCCCGCCGCCTCGGTGGACGAGATTACGGTGGCGGACTGGAACGCGACCGTAGCGGTAAACCTCACGGGATCCCTCCTCTGCGCCGCCGCCGCCGTCCGTGCCATGAAGGCCCAGTCGCCCCAGGGCGGCCGGATCATCAATAACGGCTCCATCGCGGCCCATTCGCCCCGGCCCAAGACCGTGGCCTACACGGTGACCAAGCACGCGATTACCGGGCTCACCAAGAGCATTGAGCTCGACGGGCGCGGGTTCGGCATCACCTGCGGACAAATCGATATCGGCAATGCGGCCACGGATCTCATGGACGAGATCGGAGTGGGCTCCGGGGCCGTGCAAGCCGACGGCAGCCGCAGGGCCGAGCCGACATTTCCGGTGCAGGACGCCGCCCGGGCCGTGCTGCTCATGGCCGGGATGCCGGCGTCGGCCAATGTGGGGTCCCTCGTGGTCACGGCCGCCGGCATGCCGTTCATCGGCCGGGGCTGAGGGGCCGGATGCACAGCGGGACTCGTGTCGAGCCGTCGATACCTGTTGCTTCGCAGTGGGATCCTGTGACAGCCTCGAAGTGATCCCGTCGCCGGGGCGACGACGGGCGACAGAGAAGGAGCCCGGCATGGGACTCATCCATATCGACCTTTTCACCACACTCGACGGCGTCGCGCAGGCACCCGGCGGCCCGGACGAGGACGCCGACGGCGGTTTCGCGTTTGGCGGCTGGCAAGCGCCTCTCTTGGACGAGGTCGTCGGCGAGCAGGTCGAATCCGGGATGGCGGGGATGGACGCGCTGCTGCTGGGGCGCAGAACCTACGACATTTTCGCCGCGTACTGGCCGCACGCGGACGGGAGCATCGCGCGGCTGTTCAACCGCCTTCCGAAGTACGTGGCCTCGCGCCAGACGCCGACTCTCGAGTGGGCCGACTCCGCCCTGCTCGGTCCTGATGTCGTCGCCGCCGTACGCGAACTGCGCGACCGGCACGCCAACATCCACGTCATCGGCAGTCTTGACTTCGTGCAGACCCTGTTCGCCGAGCGGCTCTTCGATCGGCTCACGCTCTGGGTGTATCCGATCCTCCTCGGCCGTGGAAAGAAGGTCTTCGCCGACGGGGTCGTTCCGACGAACCTCACACTCATCGAGCCGGTCGTCGCCTCACCGAAGGGTGCGGTGCTGCAGCGCTACGCGCTCGCCGGTGGCACGCCTGGCGTCGGCGATATGGCGGCCCGCAACCAGGAAGGCTAGGGCGTGTTGTCCATGCCCTAGAGGGGCAGGAGCGCCGAGAGGTCCGCGCGCAGTCCCGAGGCGGCAACCTTGCCGGCCGCGACGGCATCCGCCCAGCTCAGCTGCCCGCTGACCATCGCCAGCCAGGTGGCGGCGTCGCACTCGATGACGTTCGGGGGAGTGCCGCGCGTGTGCCGCGGGCCCTCCACGCATTGCGTGACGCCGAACGGCGGGACGCGCACTTCCACGGAGTTGCCGGGTGCCCGGGCGGTGACCTCCTCCAGCGAGTAGCGCACCGCCGTCGCGATTGTGCTGCGCGGGACGGTGCCGGCGGCCCCGCTTCCCGGCACTGTGGCTCCCGGCAGTGTGGCTCCCGGCAGTGCCGGGGTGGCGTCCTGCCATGCGGCGAGCGCCGCGCGGCCCTCGTCCACGGCGATGCGTCGGCGCGATACGGCCACGTTCCTGCCTCCAGCCTGGCGATGTCACGGCCGCCGCCCGGCGGCCTCCCACCAGCCTATGCCACCGACAGAGCCGGTCCGGAAGGTCCGTGATCGGCCGTGATCGGCCGTGACCGGCCGCCGGGCAGCCGGGCTGCCTCGGACCGGAGCGGACGTCCCAGTCCAGCAGTGTCAGTCCAGCAGTGTCAGTCCAGCAGTGTCAGTCCAGCAGTGCCGCGACGGCCCGGCCGAGCCGGATCTTGCCGACGGGGCGTCCGCCGCCCAGGACGGGGTCCACTACTTTGTCCAGCACGCTGGAAACTTCGGGGATTTCGACGGCACCCGAGGCGGCCAGCAGGGTCAGCCCGACGAGGGTCGTGGCCCGGACGTTGCCGTCGAGCATCTTGATGGCGACGGAGACGCCCTGCCGGGTGGCCATGACCAGCACCCCTTCGGCACCGATCTTGGCCAGGATGCCGAGTTCGTCCATGACGATTGTGTTGGTCTGTCCACGGCCCTGGACGGCCCAGGGGTAGTCCAGCATGGAGGTGGCGATCGTGGCGGCGCGCGCGTTGGAGTTCTTGTCGCCCGGAGCCTTGGCCAGCTTCGAGTAGGCCCGGGCCAGACCGGTCAGGGAGACGGCGGCCACCGGCGCGCCGCAGCCGTCGATCCCGAGATGCGCAATGCGTTCGCCGCAGTACTCCTCGATCACGGAGCGGATGCGCTGCTGCAGCGGGTGGTTGGGTTCGAGGTAGCTGTTTTTGTCCCACCCGTTCTCCGTGCACGCCCACAGGAACGCCGCGTGCTTGCCCGAGCAGTTGAAGGCTAGCCTGGACTTGCCGCGCTCGGTCTGGACGAGCCAGTTCCGGGCCGTCTCGTCCTGCGGCCAGTCGGCCGGGCACTGCAGTTGGTCTTCCTTGGCTCCGGCCGCCTTGAGCATGCCTTCCACCACATCCATGTGGTCAAGGGATCCGATGTGGCTGCCGCACGCAATGGCCACCTGGGCACCCCGCAGAGGCACGCCGGACTGCATCGAGGCCAGGGCCTGCAGCGGCTTGAGCGTGGACCGGGCAAAGATGGGGGCGGTGACATCGCCGAGCTCGATCACCACGGTTCCGTCCGCGGCCATCACCACAGCCGAACCGATGTGGCGGGACTCCACGAAGCCGCTGCGTTCGATGACTGCCAGTTCGACGGCGGAGTCGACTGTGAAAGTTGCATGCGGGTTCAAAGCCATGCAGCAAGTGTATGGTGCCGGGTGCGGATACCCCGGTTATTCCACGGTCACCATGACCGACTGCCAGCCGGAGGCGCCGTCCGGCACCGGATCCGCCCGCTTGTCCGTTTGCACCTGGCCGGTGCCGTCCGTGGCGCGGACCTTGATGTAGTGCGGGCCGGGCGTGGCATCCCAGTCCAAGGACCACTGCCGCCACGTGATGAGCGAGGCCTCATCGGAGAGCACAGCCTCGGTCCACGGACCGTTGTCGATCTGCACCTCGACCTTGGTGATGCCGCGGGTCTGGGCCCATGCGGTGCCCCCGAGCGCGACTTTCCCGGCCGGGACCTTGGCGAAGGACTTGGGCACTTCCACCCGGGCCATGGTTTTGATCGGGCCCCGTTCGGACCAGCCCCGCTGGGTCCAGTACGCCTTGTTGTCGGCGAACCGGGTCACTTCCAGGTCGACCACCCACTTGGTGGCCGAGACGAAGCCGTAGAGCCCGGGGACCACCATCCGGACCGGGTAGCCGTGTTCGAGCGGGAGGGGTTCGCCGTTCATGCCGATCGCCAGCATCGCGTCGCGGTCGTCCTGGAGGACCTCCAAAGGGGTGGAGGCGCTGAAGCCGTCAACCGACGTGGACAGCACCATGTCCGCGCCCTGCGTGGGCCGTGCCATCTTCAGGACGTCGCGGATGGGCATGCCCAGCCATTTGGCGTTGCCGGCGAGGTTGCCGCCGACCGGGTTGGACACGCAGGTCAAGGAAACATGGGATTCGATGAGCCGGGCGTCGAGGAGGTCCTGGAAGGTGAGCCTGACCTCCTGTTCCACGAGGCCGTGGATGCGCAGCTCCCAGTCCTGGGCGTTGATTTCCGGCACACTGAGGGCCGTGTCGATTCGGTAGAAATCCTTGTTCGGGGTCAGCCACGGAGTGACGCCGGGGGCTTTGGACTGCACACCGGCCGGGACCGCGGCGGCGGCCTTGGCAGGTGCGGGCAGTTGCAGCGACTCACGCGCCGCCGCCACGTTACTGCGGGCGGCGCTGAGCATCCGGCCGCCGGTGGCGGCAATGGCCGAGGCGGCCGCGGTGATGCCGGCGGCGGCGAAGAATCCGCGCCGGGTGGTCGCCGGGCGCTCGGGTTCCTTCGCTGCGAGGTCGGCCGCCTGGTCCGGCCATTTCTGCATCCGCCACAGCCGCGTGATCAGGAACCGGAGTACCACCAGCCCGGCCGCGGTGCCGATCAGGGACGGGACGGCGTCGACCGGTTTGACACTGGCCCGCGTCACCACGCTCCCGACGATCACGGCGCCCATCAGCAGCACCCCGGCCACGCCCAAGGCCCACTTCCGGTAGGCCACAATGCCGAGCACGCACGCCAGGAGCAGGATCGTGACACCCATGCCGACGAACAGCGCCGCCTTGTCGTTGGTGCCGAACGTTTCAACGGCAAAGTTCTTCATCCATAGCGGCGTAAAGTCGATGAACGTCGAGCCCAAGGCAATCAGGGGCGTTGCCCGCGTGGTGAAGAAGGCACCAATCAGTTCCGCGACGGACAGGACGACGGCGGCGGCGGCCACCCCGGCCACCGCGGCCAGGGCTGTGGCGCCGCGGGACCGCTTGCTGGGCTTCATACTGGGCGTTGTCATACAGGCCATTCGTAGCCGCAGGGCCGCCGGATTTGTCTAGCGAGTGGACATGCTCCCCGGCGACCCGACGAAAGGACATGCTCCGCGGCCACCCGGCAGCGAATGGACATGCTCCGTGGCCGTGTCCCGGGGAATGGACCTGCTCCTGGGCCGCGTGCCGGGGAATGGACATGCTCCTTGGCCCGGAGGACATGTCCAGCCACGGGATCCAGCAGCGGACATGGCGGCATTATGTCCAGTGGCCGCGGCCAGGACCGGGCACGTCCGGGGGAGTTTCTGGGCAAGATCGCGGGCCGAGGAGTGATGTCGTGCCTGGCGGAAGGGCATGTACCGCGGCCACTTGGCTAGCGGAAGGGCATCTTCCGCGGCCCTTCGGCAGCGAATGGATATGCTCATTGGCCGCGTCCCTGGGAGTGGGCATGTCCGGGGGAGTTTCCGGGCAAGATCGCGGGCCGAGGAGTGATGTCATGCCTGGCGGAAGGGCACGCTCCGCCGCCCCTCGGCAGCGAATGGACATGCTCCGTGGCCGCGTCCCGGGGACTGGACATGCTCCTTGGCCCGGGGGACATGTCCAGCCCTGGTATCCGGGAGCGGACATGGTGGCATTGTGTCCAGTGGCTGCGGCCGGGACTGGGCATGTCCCACGGATTACGCGGTGCCGGGGCATGTCCGGGCATCTCCCGGGCGGAAGATTGAGCATGTCCAGCGGCCGACACAGCTTAGGAGCCTGCGGGGTCCACCACGTACCCTTGGAGACTGTGAAGGTACTTGTCATCGGCCCCGGCGGCCGCGAACACGCCATTGTCCGATCCTTGCTTGCAGACCCCAACGTGTCCGAGGTCCACGCGGCCCCGGGCAACGCCGGCATCAGCGCGCTCGTCCCCACCTATGCGATCGACGCGAACGATCCCGACGCCGTCGCCGCGCTCGCGGTCAAGCTCACCGTGGACCTGGTGGTGGTCGGTCCGGAGGCGCCGCTCGCCGCCGGAGTGTCCGACGCCGTCCGAGCCGCCGGCATCCCGGTCTTCGGGCCCAGCAAGGCCGCTGCCCAGCTGGAAGCGTCGAAAGCCTTCGCCAAGGAGGTCATGGCCGAGGCCGGCGTCCCCACGGCGATGGCCCGTGTGGCCTCCAATGCCGAGGAAGCCGCCGACGCCCTCGACACCTTCGGCGCCCCCTACGTCGTCAAGGATGACGGGCTCGCCGCCGGTAAGGGTGTTGTGGTCACCTCCAACCGCGACGAGGCCCTGGCGCACGCCCAGAGCTGCTTCGACGCCGGCGGCACCGTGGTCATCGAGGAGTTCCTGGACGGCCCCGAGGTCTCCGTGTTCGTCCTCTGCGACGGCCGGAACACCGTCGCCCTGTCCCCGGCACAGGATTTCAAGCGCATCTTCGACAACGACGAAGGCCCCAACACCGGCGGCATGGGAGCGTACACCCCTCTGGAATGGGCCCCCGACGGCCTGGTCCAGGAAGTCATCGACCGCGTCGCCCAGCCCACGGTCAACCAGATGGCCCACCGCGGCACGCCGTTCGTCGGCGTCCTGTTCGTCGGCCTGGCACTGACCTCGCGCGGCACGCGGGTCATCGAATTCAACGTCCGCTTCGGTGATCCCGAAACCCAGGCCGTCCTGGCCCGGCTCAAGACACCCCTCGGCGGGCTGCTCATGGCCGCCGCGAAGGGCGAACTGGACAAGGTGCAGCCGCTGCGCTGGTCCAAGGACACCGCCGTCGCCGTCGTCGTGGCCGCGGAGAACTACCCCGGCACCCCGCGGACGGGCGACCGCATCCGGGGCCTGAAGAAGGTTGACGCGCTGGACGGCGTCCACGTCATCCACGCCGGCACGAAGCTGGACGAGGAAGGCCGCGTGGTCTCCGCCGGCGGCCGCGTCCTGGCCGTTGTGGCGCTGGGCACCGACCTCGTGGAGGCCCGGGAACGGGCGTACGACGGCGTCGAACTCGTCCAGCTGGACGGCAGCCAGTTCCGCACCGACATCGGCCGCAAGGCTGCCCGCGGTCAAATCCAGGTGACGACGCCGGGCAACCCGGCCGCGTCGAAAGCGAAGGCATGACCGTGACGGATCCCGCAGCCTCGACCCCCGGCCCCGCACAGTCCGGTCCCGCACAGTCCGGCCCCGCACCGTCCGGCACCCCTCCCAAGGGCGGTCTGGACACCGCCACGCAGGACCTGCCGGGCTGGCAGCACGTCTACTCCGGCAAGGTCCGTGACCTGTATGTCCCCGCGGACGCGGCCATCACGGAGCGCATCGGCCAGGACTGCGTCCTGGTGGTGGCCAGCGACCGCATCAGCGCCTACGACCACGTGCTGGCCAGCGAGATCCCGGACAAGGGACGCATCCTGACCCAGCTGAGCCTGTGGTGGTTCGAACAGCTCGGCGTCGCGCACCATGTCCTCGCCTCCACGGTCGACGGCGGTGTTCCCGCCGCCGTCGAGGGCCGGGCGATGATCTGCAAAAAACTGGACATGTTCCCGGTCGAGTGCATCGCCCGCGGCTACCTCACCGGCTCCGGGCTCCTGGAGTACCGCGAGTCCGGCACCGTGTGCAGCATCCCGCTGCCCGCCGGCCTCGTGGACGGATCGCGGCTGGATGAAGCCCTCTTCACGCCGTCGGCGAAGGCCGAGGTAGGCGAGCACGACGAGAACATCACCTACGACGCCGTCGTTGGCCTCGTCGGTGCGGAGGTCGCGGCCAAGCTCCGTGAGCTCACCCTGGAGATCTACACCAAGGCCGAGGACATCGCGCGCGGCCGCGGCATCATCCTGGCCGACACCAAAGTGGAGTTCGGCGTCGACGCGGCGACCGGCGTGATCACCCTGGGCGACGAGGTGCTGACCCCGGATTCCTCACGTTTCTGGGATGCGGCCACGTACCGGCCCGGGCAGGCCCAGCCGTCCTACGACAAGCAGTACGTGCGCGACTGGCTGACCTCGCCGGCCTCCGGCTGGCACAAGGCCTCCGACACGCCCCCGCCGGCCCTTCCGGCCGACGTCGTGGCCCGCACGCGCAGCCGCTACGTGGAGGCCTACGAGAAGCTCACCGGCCGGACGTTCGCCTAATCCGGCGGTCCCGCCGCCACCGTTCGCCGGGCCCATCACGGGACCCGGCCGTACGGCCTGTGGGGCGGGGCTAGGCTTCGGCCGACGCTGCCTCCGCGCGCCGCTGGGCGAGCCGGATCTCGAGCACGGCATCCAACGCCTGCTGGACCCGGTCCGAGGCTCC
The DNA here is from genome assembly GCF_003097355.1 of Arthrobacter sp. H-02-3. Lineage (GTDB taxonomy): Bacteria > Actinomycetota > Actinomycetes > Actinomycetales > Micrococcaceae > Arthrobacter > Arthrobacter humicola. The sequence continues at coordinate 44,575 of NZ_PYUI01000005.1, read as the reverse complement.
CGCCGCGCTGAATTCCTTCTGGGCTTCCTCGAGGTAGACCAGGGCCTCGGCGGATTCCCCGGCGGCCTTGAGGGCCTTCCCCAGCAGCAGTGAAACTTCGCCGGCCGTGTGTCGGGCCAGCGACTCGCGCTCCGCGTGGATCTCGCGCAGCTTCTGGACGGCCGCCACGATGTCCCCGGTGAGGTAGAGCCAGCGGGCCCGGATAAAAGCGACTTCCAGCTGGTCGGTCTTGTTGCCGCCCACAATCGAGAGGGCCAGTTCGGCGCGTTCGATCGAGGACAGGGTTTCGGGTTCGACGATCCCCGAGGAGAGCCGGACCGCCGCCGAGGCCTTGTTGAACCGGGCCCACAAGTCGATATCGTTCGCCGGGGAGAGCAGCCGGCCGGCACGCTCGTGGTATTTGATGCCCTCGGCGTAGTCGTGGCGCATGAATGCCACGTTGCCGATCACCCAGGCCACCTCGCCGGCGAGCTGGGACATGGAGTGGTCATCCATCTGGTCGTTCATGGCCTGGCAGTACTCCCAGGCCTCATCCAGCCGGCCGCTCTCGGCCAGGGCGCCGATGAGCGCCCGCAGCGCGCCGATAATCATCGTGGAGCCCTTGGGCAGCTGGGCGCAGAGGCGCACCGCTTCCTGCGCATGTTCGACGGCGGCCGTCAATTGGCCCTGCCCCTGCGAGGCGGCGGCGAGCATCTGTTGGGCGCGGACGCCGAGCCCGGCCGATTCCGCGGCCATCGGGTGCTCCAGGAGATTCCGGACGACGTCCTTGCACTCCTGCCAGAGGCCCTGCTTGATCAGGCACTCGGCCTGCATGTAGGTCATGTTCCACCAGGCGCTGGTGTTCTTGGCTTCCAGGGCGATCTTGGCGGCGGCGGCGGCGTGGGTGGCGGCCACGGGGTAGTCGCGGAGGTCCCAGGCCTGCCGGGCGTAGAGTCCCGCGAGCACATATTCGGCGTCGCTGACGGACACCGGCTGGCTCCAGGCTTCGAGCGCTTTGGGGGCAAGTTCGAGCCGGCGCGCAAGCTCTTCGATGACATCGGCAGTGGGCTCGCGGCGTCCGGTTTCCAGTAGTGAGATATAGCTGGGGGAGTACAGGTCACGGCCCAGTTCCGCTTGCGTCAGGCCCCGTTCGAGCCGTTCCGCGCGGAGCTTCTCCCCAAATCCGTTCCCCACGGACACCTCCTAATTCCGGACATTCTTTGTACTAAATGCTTGACAGTCTCTGTGGAAACCATTTTACAATGTGTGTCAACAAGGGTAGTGCTGACTTGGTTAAGGACCCCGACTCTTATTGAGGAACTCTATGTTGAAGAAGATTGCAGCCGGCGCCGTTCTGGCGGGCGCACTGGCATTCTCCGCCGCGGCTCCGGCCGTGCTGTCCGCTGCTTCACTTACCGATGTCTCACACGTTGCCGCGGTCGGCAACTGGCCGGATCCCATGCGCACGGCCCAGGCGGTCGGCAACTGGCCCGATCCCATGACCCACTCGCTCAACGTCGGCAACTGGCCCGACCCGATGTAACAGATTCGATGTGACAGATCCGGCGCGGCGCCTGCCGGCCCGCGTCACAAAAATCGACCACGGCTATCCAGCGCAGCCCCGGGGACTGTTTCCCGGGGCTGTGCCGCATGCGGCGCAAATCCCCGGCGGAAGGATTTTCCTATTTTCGCGGGGGACCAAAAGTGCGGGCAAAGAAAAAGAGGACCCTCCGCGTGGAGGGCCCTCTTTTATCTGTGGTCGGGATGACAGGATTTGAACCTGCGACCTCGTCGTCCCGAACGACGCGCGCTACCAAGCTGCGCCACATCCCGATCCGTTGCTTCAAAAGCAACTTCACAAGAGTATCCGATCATGGCCCCGGATGTGAAATCGGGCGTGAAATAGGGTGGAACACCGGTGCGTGGGGACGGGTTCGAGGACGTGAAGACGGCGTACGACGCCGGGACCGGACGCCGGACGCCGTCGTGCGAACCGCGGGGGAGCGGGTCAGACCAGGGAGTCTTTCCAGGCGCCGTGGAGCCGGGCGAAGGCGCCGCCGTCGCCGATCAGCTGCCCGGGCGTGCCGTCTTCGACGACGCGCCCGTCGTGCACCACCAGGACCCGGTCCGCCGTCTCCACTGTGGAGAGCCGGTGGGCGATGATGAGCGCGGTCCGCCCGGCGCCGTGCGTCCCGGCCGGGTTGGTATCCCGCGTGCCGGCCTCCCTCGTGCCGCGCAGCAGGCCGGCGAGGCCCTGCTGGACCATGCGTTCCGACGGGATGTCCAGCGACGAGGTTGCCTCGTCCAGGATCAGGACCGCCGGGCGGGCCAGGAACGCCCGGGCGAAGCTGATCAGCTGGCGCTGTCCGGCGGAGACGCGGCCGCCTCGCTTGTTGACGTCCGTGTCGTAGCCGTCCGGAAGTTCCGTGATGAAGGCGTGTGCCCCCACGGCCCGGGCGGCGTCCTCGATCTCCTCACGGGACGCCTCGGGCCGGCCCAGGGCGATGTTGTCCGCGACGGAGCCGCTGAACAGGAAGGCCTCCTGGGTGACCATGACGACGTTGCGGCGCAGGTCTTCGGTGGTGAGCTGGCGCAGGTCCACGCCGTCGAGCGTGACGGATCCGGCGGAGACGTCGTAGAAGCGGGCGATCAGCTTCGCCAAGGTGGACTTGCCGGCGCCGGTCTGCCCGACGAGCGCGACCGTCTGGCCGGCGGGGATGTGCAGGTCCAGCCTCGGGATGATCACCGGGCCGTCGCCGTAGCGGAATTCGACGCCGTTGAAGTCGATACTGCCGCGCGCGTAGGGCAGGGCCACGGGCGTCTGCGGCGGCCGGACGGTGGGGATTTCCTCAAGCAGGCCCGAGACCTTTTCCAGGGCCGCCTGGGCGCTTTGGAAGGAGTTGTAGAACATGGCCATCTGGTCCACCGGCTGGAAGAAGCGCTTGGTGGACAGGATCAGGGCCAGGAGCACGCCCACCGCGAGCTCGCCGCTGAGGACCCGGAACCCGCCCGTGAGCAGTACGACGGCGACGCAGACATTGCCGATCAGCACCAGCCCGGGCTGGAAGATGCCGTTGAGGTTGATGGAGCGGACGGTTGCGCGCCGGTAGTCCTCGGAGAGTTCGGCGTAGCGCGCGGCATTCTCGCGTTCCTTGCGGAATGCCTTCACCGCGCGGATGCCGGTCATGGTTTCCACGAAGTGCACGATCAGCCGGGCCGAGACCACCCGGGATTCGCGGAAGGCGATCTGGGAATGCTTCTGGTACCAGCGGGCCAGGAAGTACATGGGTACGCCCGCGGCCAGCACCAGGACGCCGGTGCGCCAGTCCAGGGCGAACACCGTGATGGCCGTGAACGCCATGAACAGCAGTCCCGAGGCCAGCGAGCTCACGCCGGAGTCCAGCAGTTCGCGCAGGGCTTCCAGGTCCGAGGTCTGCCGGGCGATGATCCGGCCGGAGGTGTATTTCTCGTGGAATTCCAGGCTCAGCCGCTGCGTGTGGCGGAAGACCCGGACGCGAAGATCCAGCAGCATCGCCTGGCTGAGCCTGGCTGTCGACGTGACGTAGAGGGCGGTCAGGCCCGCCGTAGCGGCGGCAGCGGCCAGGTACGCGACGCCGGCAAACGCGAGGGGCAGGCTGTTGCCGGCCCGCAGGGCCGGGAGCGCGTGGTCGATTCCGAAGGCTATCAGCGCCGGCCCGGCCACGCGGGCTGCCTGGGACAGGACGACGGCGCCGATTGTCAGCCAGAAACGCGCCCGGACGGGGCGGATCAGGGAACCCAGCAGGGCCAGGGAGCGCCGCCGGACGGCCTTGCTCTCGGTCCTGGTGAGGTGCGCGTTGTCCTCGTTGGCGGTGCCGAATGTTGCGCTGCTCATCGGGAAATCTCCTCGGACCGGTCCTCGAAGGCGGACAGTTCTGAATCCAGGTCCCGCGGTTCCGTGTCCAGGCTGGCGATCACGTAGCGGTAGTGACTGTTGGTGGCGAGCAGCTCCGTGTGGGTTCCGACGGCGGTGATCCGGCCGTCCTCGAGCAGAGCCACGCGGTCGGCCAGCGCCACCGTGGAGGGCCGGTGGGCCACGATCAGCGTGGTGGTGTCCGCGAGGACTTCGCGGAGCCTGGCCTCAACGAGGACCTCGGTGTTCACATCGAGTGCCGAGAGCGGGTCGTCCAGGACCAGCACGGCCGGTTTCGCTGCGATGGCACGGGCCAGGGCGATGCGCTGGCGCTGGCCGCCGGAGAGGCTCAGGCCTTCCTCGCCGATCAGGGTGTCCACCCCGTCCGGCAGCGAATAGGCGAAGTGGGCCTGGGCGACGTCGAGGGCTTCCTCCAGGGCGGCGTCGCGGCTGTCCGCCGGGCCGGCGTCGGGCGCTCCGAGCAGGACGTTGTCGCGGACGGAACTGGAGAACAACGTGGTGTCTTCGAACGCCACGGCAACGACGGTGCGCAGATCCTCCACGCTGAACTCGCGCAGATCCACGCCGTCGATCGTGATGGCGCCGCCGGTGACCTCGTAGAGGCGGGGGACCAGTTGGAGCAGGGCGCTCTTCCCGCTGCCTGTGATGCCGACCAAGGCCATGGTCTCCCCGGGCCGGATGTCCAGGCTGATGTTCTTGAGGATCGGCTTGTCCGGGGCGTCCTCGAACGCGAACGAGGCATCGTGGAAGCTTAGGGCACCCTTCAGCTCAGCCGGCCGGCGCGGCTTGTCCGGGCTGGTGATCGTGTTCCGCGCGTCCATGACCTCGAAGTGCCGGTCCACCGCCGACTTCGCGGTGAGGGCCATGGCCAGCAGCATGCCGCAGAACTCGACCGGCGCGGCCACGACAGCGGCGGTGGCGAAGAAGGCCACGAGGGACCCGATGGAGAGCTGGTCCGTGGAGGCGAGCATGATGCCGACGACCAGCCCGGCGCCGAGGGCGAGCTCGGGCAGCAGCGTCACGACAAGGCTGAAGGTCGCCAGGTGTTTGGCCTTGGCAATCTCGGTCTGCCGGAGCTCCTGGGCCTGCTCGTTGAAGTTCTCCAGCGCCTCTTGGCTGCGGCCGAAGGCCTTCAGCACTCGGATGCCGTGCACGGATTCTTCGACCGTCGTGGCAAGGTCCCCGGCCTGGTCCTGGCTGCGGCGGGCCACCTTGCTGAACCGGGTGCGGAAACGGAATCCGTAGATCATGATCGGCACGGCGGCGGCCAGGAAGATCAGGGCCAGCTGCCAGCTCATTGAGAACATCACCGCGACGCCGATCACCACGGTGAGCGTGGTGACCACCAGCATGATGGCCCCGAAGGCCATCCAGCGGCGCAGGAAATTCAGGTCCGTCATGGCGCGGGAGAGCAGCTGCCCGGAGCCCCAGCGGTCGTGGAAGGACACCGTGAGGTCCTGCAGATGCCCGTACAGGGAGACCCGCATCCGGGTCTCCACGGTGGTGGCAGGGTTGATGACGAACTGGCGGCGCAGGGCTACGAGACCGGCCTCGGCGATGCCCAGGAGCAGGATCACGAGCGAGGCGGTCCACACGGCTTCCGCGCTGCCGCCGGGCTTGAGGGATTCGTTGACCAGCACGCGCAGCACCTGGGGGATGGCCAGTGCCATCAGGCTCGCCAGCAGCGCCGAGAGCAGACCCATGACCAGCCGGGGCAGTATCGGCCTGACGTGCGGGTAGAGACGGCTGATGGAGGTGAAGAATGAAGTCTGCTTGGCCATGCCTGCTTCTTAAGACGCCCGTGCGTAGAGAGCACCGTTGAATGTAGTTTCCTGTAGCAACTACCCTAGGCCATCATGTGACCGTATTCACCCGGCAGTGGGCGGGCCCGTGGTCTCGGACAGTCATTACGATCCGCAATGAAGTCAGGGTACCGCTCCCCGGGCCCCACGGGACATGTCCAGTCATGGCCCGGACCCCACGGGACATGTCCAGCCCTGGCTCCGTGGAGTGGACATGATGCCACCATGCTCATTGCTCGCGATCAGGGGAGGGCATGTCCCACGGGAAGGAGAGCCACCGGAGGGCATGTCCCGCGGACGGCAGCGCCGGGGGAGGGCATGTCCAGCCTTGGCTCCGTGGAATGGAGATGATGCCACCATGCTCATTGCTCGCGATCAGGGGAGGGCATGTCCCACGGGAAGGAGAGCCACCGGAGGGCATGTCCCGCGGACGGCAGCGTCGGGGAGCATGTCCAGTCTTGGCCCCGGCCCCACGGGACATGTCCAGTCCTGGCTCCCTGGAGTGGACCTGATGGCACCATGCTCATTGCTCGCGATCAGGGGAGGGCATGTCCCACGGGAAGGAGAGCCACCGGAGGGCATGTCCCGCGGACGGCAGCGTCGGGGGAGGGCATGTCCATTCCTCGGGCCCGCGGGAGGTCAGGTTCAGGCGCGGGAGGTCAGCGTGAGCAGGACGGCTTCGGGGCGGCAGGCGATGCGGACCGGGGCGAACCGGGAGGTACCGATGCCGCCGGAGACGTTGACCGGCGTCGCCCTGCCGTTGCTTTCCCACGTGTGCAGGCCGCGGGCCCGCCAGGTGGGAAGGTCGCAGTTGGTGACCAGCGCCCCGTAGCCCGGGATGCAGATCTGCCCGCCGTGGGTGTGGCCGGCCAGGATGAGGTCGGCGCCGTCGTCGGTGAAGTGGTCGAGGACGCGCTGGTAGGGCGCGTGGGCGACGGCGACGCGCACGTGCGGATCGGAGTCCCGGCCCTTGGTACCGCGGGGCCAGCCGGCGTACCGTTCGAGGCGCAGGTGGGGATCGTCGACGCCGGAGAAGTCGAAGCGCATGCCCTGGAGCACCAGGGACTGGCAGCGGTTGGTCAGGTCCAACCAGCCGGACATGCCAAACTCGGACCGCAGCAGCGGCCAGTCGAGCTTCTGTGGGTCTTTGCTCTGGCCGGAGGGCCCGAATAGATACGAGGCGGGGTTCTTCAGGCGCGGGCCGAAGTAGTCGTTCGAGCCGGGAACGAACACGCCGGGGAATTCCAGGAGGGGACGTAGGGCCTCCACGAGGGGAGCCACGCCTTTGGGGTGGCTGAGGTTGTCGCCGGTGTTCACCACGAGGTCCGGCCTCAGCTCGGCCAGGGAGGACAGCCACTGGGCCTTCCGGTGCTGGCCCGGCACGAAGTGGATGTCGGAGAGGTGCAGCACCCGGAACGGGCCGAAGCCGGCCGGCAGGATGGGGAGAGTTTCCTCCCGGAGCACGAACTGGTTCTTCTCCCAGATTCCGTAACCGGTGGCGGCCGCCCCTGCTGCGGTGCCGACCGCGGCTGTCACGGCAAAGCCGCGTCCGATGCTTCGAACGCGGCTTGCCAGATCATTCCCCCGGCTCATCGGCTACTTCTTACTGGACTTCGTCGGGGCCGGAGCCGGAGCCAGCGTCGGGGCCGTTGTAGGGTCGGCGGCGGGGGCCGTGGCCGGATCCGTGCTCTGGGTTGTCGGGATGGTCGCCCGCGGCGGCGCGACCGGGGCCGGCGCGTTCAGCAGGTTCGACGGCGGTGCCGGGAACGGATTGGTGCCGTAGGCCGGCGCCACCTGGGCCATGTAGTTCGAGAACTGCGGCCCGGCGATCATGTAGCCGTCGATGCCCCTGTAGAACTTGCCATTGATGGTGACGTTCTGGCCAGCCCGCTGCTGGTTGCCCAGGGGATCGCCAAACCACGTGGCCGTCGCCAGGCCGCTGGTGTAACCGGCCACCCAAGTGGAGCTGTTGGAGTCGTTGGTTCCCGTCTTGGCCGCGATCGGGAAGGTGGTCTTGGTCGAAATCCGGGGCACAATCAGCGCACCAGAACCGCGGTTGAGCACCTCCTGCATGGCATACGCGACGCCGTGGGCCACATCCGGATTGATCGCGTCCCGGCAGTTGGGCGTCTGGGCCGGCAGTTGGGCGCCGGTGGCGTCCGTCACCGAATCGATGGCGATCGGTTCGCAGTACTTGCCGTCGTTGGCGAACGTGGCGAACGCGCTGGCCATGGTCAGCGGCGCCGTCTGGGTGGAGCCGATGAGGTTGCCGAGGGTGGTCATCGGCACCTGGGGATTGGGGTTGTCCGTGCTCGGCAGGCCGCCGTGGATGCCGACGGCGTCGACGATCTTCTGGATCCCGCAGAGATCCACCTGGGCCGCCGTAGCGAAGGTGATCGTGTTGATGGAGTTGGCAAGCCCGTCGAGGACGGACATGTACTTGTAGTAGCCCTCTTCCGCGTTTTGCAGGTCATGGGTGCCGTTGGTCGCGTCATACCAGCCGACGGTCGGGGCGGGGCAGGTGTTCTTCCAGGGGAAATTCTGCGGATATCGGCGCACGGCGCCATTGAGCAGCGTGCTCATGGACTTGCCCTCATTGAGCCATTCCGCGAACGTGAAGGGCTTCATGGTGGAGCCGGGCTGGAAGCCGCCCAGACCGTTGAGGTCGTTGCCCTTGGCGTCCTGGCTGTCCACGTTGAAATTCTGGGTCTGGTCGAACTTGCCGTCGGCCGGGAACCAGACGGTGTTCTGGGCCATGGAAATAATCTTGCCGGAGCCCGGCTGCACGGACACCAACGAGGCGCCCCACTTGTCCGGGTTGGCGCCGGCCGAAGCATCAACCTGGGACTGGGCCACAGCCTGGGCGTGCGGGTCCAGCGTGGTCTTGATGGTCAGGCCGCCGCGGAAGATCTTCCGCTCGCGCTCGGCGGCGTCGGCCCCGTAGGCCGGGTTGTTCAGGAGCAGGTGCAAGACGTAGTCGCAGAAGTACGGTGCGGTCTGTGAATAGGCGCAGCCCTGGCGGGGTTGGGTGACTTTGGTTTCCACCGGCGTCGCGACGGCGGCGTCGTAGTCGGCCTGCTTGATTTTGCCCTGGGTCAGCATCGCCTTAAGGACGAGGTCGCGCCGAACCTTGGCGTTGTCCGGGTTCGCGATGGGGTCGTAGAAGGAGGGGCTGTTCACGACGCCGGCGAGCAGTGCCGCCTGCGGCAGGGTCAGGTCCTTGGCGGTGGTGCTGAAGAAGAACTTGGATGCGGCTTCGATGCCGTAGGCGTCCCGGTTGAAGAAGACGATGTTCAGGTAGCCCTCAAGGATCTGCTCCTTGGTGAACTTCTTCTCCAAGGCGATGGCCAGCTTCATTTCCCGGAGCTTGTCCCCGACGCCCTTGTTGACGCCGTTGAGGAGGACCTCGTCACCCTTGCCTTCGGCCTCCAGCGAGGAGTTGATGACGTTGTTCACGTACTGCTGCGTAATCGTGGACGCGCCCTGCTTCTGGCCGCGGGCGGTGCTGACGAGGGCGCGCAGGATGCCGGTGGTGTCCACGCCGCCGTGCTCGTAGAACCGGTTGTCCTCGATGGCGATGATCGCGTCCTTGATGTACGGGGACATCTGGTCCAGCGAGACGCGGGTGCGGTTCTCCGCGTAGAGATTGGCGATCACGCTGCCGTCGGAGGCCAGAATCGTCGTCGACTGGCTCGGCGGATCGACCTTCAGCTCTGCCGGAAGGGTGTCAAAGAACTGGATCGAACCGCTCGCCGCGCTGCCCGAAACGGCCGCCGCGGGGACCAGGAGCCCCGCCACCAGGACGCCACAAATGGCGCTCACGCCCAGGAAAAGAAGGATCTTTCCGAGGGTGGTGGCCGTGTCGAATAAAGGGTTCTTACCAGTCGCCATGTTTTCCACTTTACCGGCAACGACTAGGCTTTATGTCATGACCAAATGGGAGTACGCCACGATTCCGCTCATCATCCATGCCACAAAGCAGATCCTGGACCAGTGGGGCGAGGACGGCTGGGAGCTCGTCCAAGTTGTTCCGGGCCCTGACGGAAACGGCCTTGTTGCCTACCTGAAGCGGGAGAAGCAGTAGCCATGAGCACCCCCTCTGAAGCCACCCCGGCCACGCCGGCAAACCCGGAAAACGTCGCCGAAGGCACCGCTGCCTCGACGGCCGGCGCAGCAGGCCAGACCGGCGGCACGGGCGCGTCGTCCGCCGTCGAACAGCGCCTCGCGGAGCTGGGCCTGACCCTGCCCGACGTCGCGGCCCCGGTGGCGGCCTACGTTCCGGCCGTCATTTCCGGCAATCATGTCTACACCTCCGGGCAGCTGCCGTTCATCAACGGCAAACTCGAAGCCACCGGCAAGGTGTCCACGGGCTCGGAAGGCGCCTCCGACGAGTCCACGGTGTCCCCGGAAGCCGCGAAGGCATACGCCGCCGTCTGCGCCGTCAACGCCCTGGCGGCGGTCAAGAGTGTGATCGGGGACCTCGACCGCATTACGCGGATCGTCAAGGTGGTCGGATTTGTTTCCTCCGATCCTTCGTTCACCGGCCAGCCCGGTGTCATCAACGGCGCCTCGGAGCTGCTGGGCCAGGTCCTCGGCGATGCCGGCCAGCACGCCCGTTCCGCCGTCGGGGTATCCGTCCTGCCGCTCGACTCTCCTGTTGAAGTCGAACTGATCGCCGAATTCGCTTAGAAGGCCGGTTAGTTCTTTGCCTCAGTTAGCACGTCGCCTGTTCGTTCTGCCCCCCGATCTTGAAGGAGCAGCACGCAGCTGGCTTGAACACGGTGAACGCACGCCCCGCGCCCCGCGCTTCGCCTCCTCGGTGATCCTCCTGCGGGACTCGCCCACGGGTCTGGAGACCTGGCTCGGGTACCGGACGGGGTCCTCCCCGCTCGGTGTCCTGGCCTTCCCCGGCGGATCGCTCGAAACGTCCGACGACGACGCCGTCGGCTGGCTTGGTCCCTCGCCCCAGCACTGGGCCGAGCAGATGGGGACCTCCGACGTCGGCTTAGCGCGCCGCCATGTGGTTGGCGCCATCCGTGAGCTGTTCGAGGAGACCGGCATCCTGCTGGCCGGCCCGGACCTGTCCACCACGGTGGAGTCGACCTCCAGCGCGGAATGGATGCGCGCCCGGGAAGCCGTGGCGGACCAGGAGAAATCCTTCACCGACGTGCTGGCCAAGCGCGGGCTCTCCCTGCGGACGGATCTACTCAAGCCCCTGGTCAACTGGCTCAGCCCCGACTTCGCGCACCGCCGGTTCAACACCCGCTACTTCGCTGCCACCCTGCCCGTGAACCAGCAGCCCTCCCTGCTCGCCAGCAAGGGCGTCTGGGGCCGCTGGGTCTGCGTCCGCAAGGTTGTCAGCGAACGGGACACCACGGTGCTCGGCGACGAGGTGGGGCAGGAGAACACCGTGGGCCGCACCCTGGGTGAACTCCTGGTTCCTGGCTCGGAGATCATGCTCGAGAAGATGGCCAAGGCCAACGGCTGCATCGCCTACCTCAGCTACAAGCGCAAGGCCCACGTCTACCAGCCCAAGCTCGTCGAGGAAGAAGGCCGGCTCATGCTCGAAGTCGAGGCCGCCAAGACGGTTGCCGGCGAACCCCAGCGGGAGCGTTAAGCCCACACCGCGTGGCCCCGCCTGGCTAGGGTTTGTGACTGCCTGAGGGGTGTGGCGGCCTGACGGGGCTGGCCCGTCCTAGGACATGCCCTCCGTTGGCGCTGGCCGTTGGACATGCTGGCGGTATGTCCATTCCTGGCTTCCGGGGCTGGGCATGTCCCGGCCATGGGTCTGTGAAGAATGGGCATGTCCCACGGACAAGTGGGTACCAACGACCGAAGGCCGGTCCCGTTCATTCCGGGGCCGGCCTTCGTGGTTGCTGCTCAGGTTTCCTAGCGGGAACGTTGGCGCAGTCGCTGCATGTCGAGGATGACGACCGCGCGGGCTTCCAGGCGAAGCCAGCCGCGCTGGACGAATTCAGCGAGGGCCTTGTTGACCGTTTCGCGGGAGGCACCGACCAGCTGGGCGAGCTCTTCCTGCGTCAGTTCGTGGGCGACCAGGACGCCGTCGGTAGCGGGGCGGCCGAAGCGGTCGGCCAGATCCAAGAGCGCCTTGGCCACGCGGCCCGGAACGTCGGAGAAGACGAGGTCGGAGAGGGAATCGTTGGTACGGCGCAGGCGGCGTGCCAAGGCCTGCAGCAGCTGGGCCGAAACCTCGGGACGGGTGCGCAGCAGCGCATTGAGGCTTTCGTTCTTGAGACCGGCCAGGCGGGTCTCGGAAACTGCCGTAGCCGTCGCCGTTCGCGGGCTGGGGTCAAAGAGCGCCATTTCGCCGAAGAGTTCGCCCGGGCCGAGGATGGCAAGCAGCGATTCTCGGCCGTCCGGCGACGTGCGGCCGAGTTTCACCTTGCCGGAGACGATGAAGTAGAGCTGGTCACCCTGATCGCCTTCCCGGAATACCGAGGCACCGCGTGAAAGGTCCACCTCGGTGAGTTCGTCCGTCAGCAGACGGAACGCCTCGTCGTCGAGCGTGGCGAAAAGGGGTGCGCGGCGCAATACCTCGATATCCATGAAATCTCCTGACTAGCTGTGTCGGCTGGGGCGCTTCAGCCATTCTTTCAGAATTTTGGCGCGTCTGTGACGTAGTTGGCACTGAAACGCCCGAAGGGCTCGAAAGCGGGGTCCCGGAAGTCCCCGCCGATCCCGGAAGACCCGGCAGGCCGGCGGCCGATCGGCAAACGTTCAGCTTACACCGCTAGAATCGTGGCTGAACTGTCTGTGAGGAGCCCCGGTGTTTGGCTTGACCATTTTGGACTTGGTGTTGGTTGTGGCGCTTTTGTCCTACCTGATCCACGGCCTTCGCAACGGCTTCCTTGTGACGCTCGGAGGCATCGCGGGATTCGCTGCGGGCGCGGTCGCCGCATTCGTGTCCGTTCCCATCGTCAGCGGGCTCGTGGAAGACAGCGGCTGGCGTCTGACCGCCATCGTGGCCACGGCCATCCTGCTGATGATCGTGGGGAACGGGCTAGGCACCATGATCGGCCGGCGAATCCGCAGCGTCATGCCGTTCAGCCCCCTGCGGGCGGCGGACCGTCTCGTGGGCGGAGGCGTGAACGTCGTCGTGTCCGCCCTGGTGATGTCGATGCTGGCATTCAGCATCGGGGCCCTGGGCGTGCCCTTCGTGTCTCAGCAGATCGCCGAATCCAAAGTCATCGGCTTCATCGACGGCGTGACGCCCACCCCGGTCAAGGCGTCAATGGCCCAGTTGCGCTCCGCAGTGATCGGCGAGGGCATCCCCACCCTGCTGGACGGCATCGGCCAGGGCCAGCCGGTCGCCGTCCCGGACACGAGCACGGATACCCCGGCACTGAACAAAGCAGCCGCGTCGGTCCTCAAGATCGCCGGAACCGCCTACCAGTGCGGCCAGAACCAGACCGGCACCGGCTTTGTCGTCGCCCCCGGACGCGTGGTGACCAACGCCCACGTGGTCGCAGGCGTCGATCAGCCGGTGGTGGAAACGCCCGGTGGCGGCGCCCTGCCCGGGCGCGTTGTGTACTTTGACACCCAGCACGACCTCGCCGTCGTGGCGGTGGACGGCCTGCAGTCGGCACCCCTTCCCCTGACCTCTGACCTGCCGTCCGGCAGCGCCGCGGCCTTCGCCGGCTATCCACACGGCGGTCCCTTCCAGTCCAAGCCGGCCACGGTCCAGGACATCACCACCGTGCTGGTCCCCGACATCTACGGCAACAATGCCGCGCCCGAGAACGTGTACCGGCTCGCCGCCGACGTGCAGCCGGGTAACTCCGGAGGCCCGCTCCTGACCATGGACGGGCAGGTGGCAGGGGTGGTCTTTGCCAAGGCCACCGCCGAGTCCTCGCTCGGATTCGCTATCACCATGACCGACCTCGGCCCCGTCGCGGCCCAGGCACCGGGTCTGGGCGGCGCCGTCTCGTCCGGACACTGCGTCAAGAAATAGCCCGGCATTTACGCCACGCGCTGTTCCTTGCGGTTGCCGGCCACGAGCACTCGCGGGGCCGCTCCCGGGCGATCACGATCCCCCGGGAGTAACCGTTCGAAGTGGAACTCCTGCTCCGGCCGGCCGAAGGCTTCAAGCCAGGGGACGTCGTCAGGGCTGCGCACATCCACGGGATTGAGGTCGATGCAGGCCCGCCACACCACGCGGGGAAGTTCCGCGGGCGCGGGCAGCGGCACCGGGCCGGAGGCGACGCAGCGCAGGACCGGGGGAGGGTGCCCGAACACGGACCCATCCCGGACACGGACCCTACCCCGGACACGGACACAGATCCTGCGCGGCCCCCACAGGGGACATGCTCAGTCTTTGGCCGCGTGCAGTCCGGCGAGGTATTCCACCGCGAACCGGTAGCCCAGGATCCCGGCGCCGGCAATCACGGCCTTGCTGATGTCCGACAGGTAGGAATGGTGCCGGAACTGTTCGCGGGCGTGCACATTCGTGATGTGCACCTCGACCGTGGGCAGCGCAACGGCCGAAATGGCGTCCCGGATGGCGACGGACGTGTGCGTGTAGGCGCCGGCGTTGAGCACGATTCCCACCGCTTTCCCGCGTGCGGCGTGGATGGCGTCCACGAGGGCCCCTTCATGGTTGGACTGGAAGCATTCGACGTCCAGCCCGTGCGCCGCACCGGCATCTTTGGCGAGCTGTTCGACGTCGGCCAGGGTCGCCGTCCCGTACTTCTCGGGCTCGCGGGTGCCGAGCAGGTTCAAATTGGGTCCGTTGAGAACAAGGATGGTGCCGCGGCCGGCAGCGCTGGCGGGGGAGGCTTCAGTCATGTCAGCAAATCTATCGCGCCCCGGCCCGTGTGCGCTGTTCGTTACTGCCACACCCTTCGTTACTGCGGACTTTGCGCGCCGCGCCAAAATCCGCGGACAACATTAACGGCGGCGGCGCCTCCCACCGGGGGGGAGGCGCCGCCGTCGTCATGCGCCGGTGTCGAAACACTCCGGCGCCCCGGCCTGTTTCTGCCGGCTACTTCTTCAGCGAATGCGCGATCTGGGCCATGACGGTGTTGTCAGCGAGGGTGGTGGCGTCGCCGACCTCGCGGCCTTCCGCGACATCTTTGAGGAGCCGGCGCATGATCTTGCCGGAGCGGGTCTTGGGCAATTCCGGCACTACGAGGATGGTCTTGGGCTTGGCGATCGGTCCGATCTCCTTGCCGACGTGGTTGCGGAGTTCGGCGACGATCGCGTCACCGGAGTCCACGGCGTCCCCGCGCAGGATCACGAAGGCCACGACGGCCTGGCCGGTGGTCTCGTCCGCGGCGCCCACGACGGCGGCTTCGGCCACGGCCGGGTGGGAGACGAGGGCGGATTCGATCTCCGCGGTGGACAGGCGATGGCCGGAGACGTTCATGACGTCATCCACGCGGCCCAGGAGCCAGATGTCGCCGTCCTCGTCCTTCTTGGCACCGTCGCCGGCGAAGTACATGGTCTCGAAACGGGACCAGTACGTTTCCTTGAACCGTTCCGGGTCGCCCCAGATGCCGCGGAGCATGGCCGGCCAGGGTTCGCGGATGACGAGGTAGCCGCCGGAGCCGTTGGGCACGGATTCGCCGAGTTCGTCCACGACGTCCACCGCGATGCCGGGCAGCGGGACCTGGGCCGAGCCGGGCTTGGTGGCCGTGACGCCGGGCAGCGGGGCGATCATCTGCGCCCCGGTCTCGGTCTGCCACCAGGTGTCCACGATCGGTGCGGGGATCGACTTCCGGCCGCTGTCGGCACCGATGACCTCGCGGTACCACATCCAGGCCTCGGGGTTGATGGGTTCGCCCACCGAGCCCAGGACCCGGATCGAGGAGAGGTCGGACTTGGCCGGTATCTCCTTGCCCCACTTCATGAAGGTGCGGATGGCGGTGGGGGCGGTGTAGAGGATGGAGACCTTGTATTTCTCCACGATCTCCCACCAGCGGCCCTGGTGCGGGGAGTCCGGGGTTCCTTCGTACATGACCTGGGTGGCGCCGTTGATGAGCGGGGCGTAGGCGACGTAGGAGTGCCCGGTGATCCAGCCGACGTCGGCGGTGCACCAGTAGACATCGGTCTCCGGGTGGAGGTCGAAGACGGCCTTGTGCGTGTAGGCGCCCTGGGTGAGGTAGCCGCCGGTGGTGTGCAGGATGCCCTTGGGCTTGCCCGTGGTGCCGGAGGTGTAGAGGATGAAGAGCGGGTGTTCGGAGTCGTGCCCGACGGCGGTGTGCTCGGCGGACGCGGCGCCGACGGTGTCGGCCCACCAGTGGTCCCGGCCCTCGTGCCAGTCCACGTCCTGGCCGTTGCGCTTGACCACCACGACGTTCTGGACGGTGTGGCCGTCGTGGGCCAGGGCCTCATCGACCGCCGGCTTCAGGGCGCTGGGCTTGCCGCGGCGGTAGGTGCCGTCGGCCGTGACCACGAGCTTGGCCTCGGCGTCGTCGATCCGGGACCGCAGGGCCTCGGCGGAGAAGCCGCCGAAGACCACGGAGTGGATCGCGCCGATCCGGGCGCAGGCCAGCAGGGTGATGACGGCCTCGGGAATCATCGGCAGGTAGACGGCCACACGGTCGCCCTTGGCCACGCCCAGTGACTCGAAGGCGTTCGCGGCCTTCTTCACTTCCTCGGTCAGCTGCGCGTAGGTGTAGGTGCGGGTGTCGCCGGGCTCGCCCTCGAAGTAGATGGCCACCCGGTCCCCGTTGCCGGCCTCGACGTGCCGGTCCAGGGCGTTATAGGCCGCATTGACCTCGCCGCCGACGAACCACTTCGCGAACGGCGGGTTGGACCAGTCCAGCGCCTGGGTGAAGTCCTTGGACCAGCTCAGCAGCTCGCGGGCCTGCTTCGCCCAGAAGGCGGGACGGTCGGCGTCGGCCTCGGCGTAGTCAGCGGAGGTGACCACGGCATTCGCCGCGAACCCGGCCGACGGCGCGAAACGGCGGTTCTCCTGGGACAGATTTTCGAAGGCATCGCCCTGGGGCGCCTGCGTGGCAGTGGTGCCGGGTGTCTGCTGGGACATGGTGAACCTCATCATTCATCGATCCGTGCTGAGCGGACGTTCGTGCCGCCTCCGCGCCGGGCCGCATGCGCGACGTCGGGCGGCGGCAGATCACGGCAGTGCCGCAAGAGCTGTTCTGCAATAAACACTAATACGCGGGTCCGACCAAACGTGCGCCCCGTCACAAAGAGCGCCGTGAGCGGTGTTTGTTAAGCGCCGAGTGGTCTCTTCGGCGGTCGGACGTGCCCGTTCCCGCCGCGCCCGGCGGAGGCGCCGGGGAACCGAAAATACAGAGAATTCTGCTGTGGGCGCCCTCGGCTTGTCAGCTAGTGATCGGCCATGCACTTGGCTAGGCTGAGATGAAGTTGTGACATCCGATGGAGGCGGCGGGACCCGTTAGCGGGCCCGTCCTTGCCTGCCGTTAGACGGCGCTGTCCAGGGCGCCGCCATGCTAAGGAGATACGGAATGAACGAGCAAGACAACGGGCAACTCCGGGCGCCCGCCCAGAACCAGGGCGGCGCGGCGCAGCCGGGGCCAGCCGGGTTCGGGGACGCGCCGCGCTTCACCGTGGACAAGAAGACCGCGAAGAAGAACGAAGCCATTCTGGGTCCCTTCACCATCCGGGATCTGACCGTGTTCGGCTCCACGCTGCTTCTCTTCATCGCCTCCCTCATTCCGATGTTTGCCTTCTCCTACAATCTGTGGAACCTGGGCAGCCTCTTCTTCCTGGGCCTGGGCATCGTGCTGCCGCTCATTGTCACCGTCTTGTTCGTGGCGCGCCGGCTCAGCCCGGGGACGAAAATCCGGGTCGGATCGCTGTCGATTGATCAGTTCGCGTCCGTCGTGGCGTCCTTTACGCTCGCTTTCTTCTTTCTCGCCGCGGCCGGGGCCTTCGTGCCGAGCATGCTGATAGCCCTCCTGGGCGCCGCGGGTCTCTTCGCGGCCACGGTCCTGGCTCGGTGGATCCCGTTCTTTGCCGGCGACTTCCTGGGCCGGGAGGAAGCGCCTGCCCACGTGGTGGCCCGTGAAGCCGTTGTGCCGGTGCAAAAGCCCCGTGCACCCAAGACGCCGAAGGCACCCAAACCGGCCAAGGCCGCCACAGGAACCGGCGAATCCAAGGCGGCCGCCTTCGGGGCGGCCGCAGGCCGGGACAATCGACCGGCCACCGCCGGCCAGACCGCCGTGCCGGCAGCACCTTCACCGGTTGTACCGTCGCCCGGGGTAGCTTCGGCGGGTGCAGCGTCCGTTGCAGCGACGAGCGCTGCGGCTTCCAGCGCGCCGGCAACCCAGATTTCCGGCGTTGTGCCACCCGCTGGCGCGGGTGGTACGGCTGGTGCTGCGCCGTCCGCTGCTTCCGCCCCATCAGCGTCGGCTCCGTCAACGCCGTCGACGTCGGCTCCGTCCCCGGGGCCGGTTCCCTCCGCTGAGCCGGCGTCCGCCGCGGAACAAACCCAGGCCGCCGGCGTCGCGGCTTCCGGTGCCGTGGCCGGGGCTGCTGCATCGACTTCTTCCGTTGCCCCGGCCGCTTCCACCGGCACCGCCGCGGAACAGACCCAGGCCGCCAGCGTTCCGGCTGCCTCCGGCGGCAGCGCACCCACCACGGTCCACCCTCAGGTCCGGCCACAGGAACAGGTCCGGCCGCAGGAACCCATCGGAGCCACCGTCGATCCCGCCAGCCGTGCCGCCGAGGACGACGTCCACCCCGTGCACGAGGCCTTCTGGTTCGCCGTCGCACAGCCCCGCACCGCCGTCGACGAGCGCACCGGGGCGCCGGCATTCGTCGTCGAGCCCGGCGGCTGGGTCCTGGCCCTTGAAGACCGCGGCAACGAATTCCTGGTCCAGCACACGGACGGGCGGCTCGGCGTCCTGCGGGACCTCAGCAACATCGAACGCGGTTAGCCGTCCGTGACCACGGAATCCGGCAGAAGGGAATCCGGTACCAAGGAATCCGGCGGCAAGGCCCCCCGCAGCACCAAGCCCGGTGCCCCGCGGGCGTCGGAGTCCCTCCTGGCGCTCAAGCGCCGGGCCCGCCGGATCAACCGGGCCCTCGCGGAACAGTACCCCTATGCCCACGCGGAACTGGATTTCCGCAGCCCGTTTGAGCTCGTGGTGGCCACTGTGCTGTCCGCCCAGACCACGGATGTGCTGGTCAACCAGATCACGCCCCTTTTGTTCGCGCGCTACCCTGACGCGCGCCGGATGGCGGAGGCGGAACCGGCCGAGCTCGAGGCCATCATCAAGCCCACCGGCTTCTTTCGCGCCAAGACCAGGAACCTCCTGGCGCTGTGCAACCGGCTCGTGGACGAGTACGACGGCGAGGTGCCCGGCCGGCTGGAGGACCTGGTGACGCTGCCCGGCGTCGGGCGGAAAACCGCGAACGTGGTGCTGGGCAATGCCTTCGGCATTCCGGGCATCACCGTGGACACCCACTTCGGCCGCCTGGCCCGGCGCTTTGGCTGGACAGACTCCGATGATCCGGTCCGGATCGAGTCCGATGTCGCCGAACTGTTCGAGCCGAAGGACTGGACCATGCTCTCGCACCGCGTCGTCTTCCACGGCCGCCGCGTCTGTCACGCCCGCAAGCCGGCGTGCGGTGCCTGCGCGGTAGCGAACTGGTGCCCCAGCTACGGCGCCGGCGAGACCGACCCGGAGAAGGCCAGGAAGCTGTTGAAGTACGAGCTCGCCCCGGGGCAGGAGGCACTGCTGGCCCGGCTTCTGGCCGAGACGCACCGCGCTGCCGAAATCCGGATGGAATCGCAGAGGAAGCAGCCGTGACCGCGCGCCAGGACCTCGTCGACCTCGTTGCCGCTGTCGTGGCGGGCACGGCGCCCGCGCCGGATCCACGCTGGCGGGAACTCGCCGTCGAGCCCGGCGAACGGGTCCGCAAGGCCGCCGTGCTGATGCTCTTCGGGGCGCTGGACAACGTCCCGGCGGTGTCCGAGAAGCTGCTGGCTCCGGCCGATCTGGACGTTCTGCTGCTGCAGCGGGCGCAGACCCTGGATGACCATCCCGGACAAGTGGCCTTTCCGGGCGGGGGCATCGACCCGGGCGAGTCGGTGATCGCCGCGGCCCTTCGAGAGGCCGAAGAGGAGACGGGGCTGAACCCAGCGGGTGTGGACGTCCTCGGGGCGATGCCCGAGCTGGCCCTGCCGCGGGGGAATTTCCTCGTCACCCCGGTCTTGGCCTGGTGGGCCGCCCAGTCGCCCGTCCGGGTGGTGGATTACGGCGAATCCGCACAGGTGTTCCGGGTTCCGGTCCGGGATCTGCTGGATCCGGACAACCGGGTGATGGCCACGGTCAGCCGGGCCGGCCAGACGTTCCAGAGCCCCGCGTTCACCGTCAACGGCGTGGTGGTGTGGGGGTTTACCGGGATGATTCTGAACCAGCTGTTCGAACAGCTGGGCTGGGCGGTTCCCTGGGACCGTGCGCGGCTCTACGGGATCGATGTGTGAGCCACGCCCGGCGATGCGTGCGGCCGATTCTACGCCGGCCTGTTCTACGCCGGCCTGCCGGCTGATCCGCTAGCTGGCCCCCACGCCGCTGCCCACCAGGGCAGCAGGTGCCACTGCCGCCGGCCGGCTGGCGGCTCGCCGCTGAGTGCCGGAACGATCCACAATCAGACCGGTCGCGGCGTTCTCACGCACAGCGGTAATGCCCGCCGCCGCGCTCTTAATGGAGCTGAACAGCGGCGAAACGGCGACGACCGTTCCATCCGGTGCCGTCAGCCGAAAAAAATACGCCTTGTCTCCAGCTTGTGCGATCTCAAACATGCCAGCCAAATTTGTGCCTCCCCAATTCCTTGCGTCATTGCAATAGCCAGCGGAAAGAACGGGAATCCGCCGGCCTTTTCGAGCCTAGTCGGGTGATGGAGCCCACACAACGCTACCGACGGGTACGTTACGGATGGTGTCCGAGGTCACTCATTTTGCGTTGTCGTACGAGTCCACGACCGCCACGCTGACCGGAAATTCCACCGGAATCCGGCCGAACAGGAGCTCTTTGGCGGCAGCCGCTGAGTCCTCGATCGCCTGGATGCAGTCCTCGACGGCGCCATCGGGGCAGTGCACCATCACTTCATCGTGCAGGAAGAAGACCAGTTCAGCCGCGGCGGTGCCGTCCGACCGCAGGTCGCGCAGCCGCCGTCGCAGTTCCGCCAGCCAGCAGGCCGCCCAGTCGGCGGCCGAGCCCTGCACCACGAAGTTCCGGGTGAAACGTCCGCGCGAGCGGGCGATCGAGTCCGCCCGGCGCTGTTCTTCCGCGGTAGTCGAGTGCTGGCTGCGCAGCCAGCGATCCGACGGCGGAGGGCTGCTGCGGCCCAGGCGGGAGGTGACGGTCCTCCCGGCTTCGCCGTCGCGGGCAGCTTGCTCGACGAAGCCCACGGCGCGGGGATAGGTGCGGGCAAGTTGGGGCATCAGGCGCCCGGACTCGCCCGTGGTTGCGCCGTAGATGGCCCCGAGGAGGGCTACCTTGGCTTTTGCTCGGTCGCCCCCGAAGCCTTGTGCCGCGATGCCGGCGTAGAGGTCCTTGTCCCGGGCGGCCTCGGCCATTTTGGAATCCTGCGCGAGCGCGACGAGGACCCGCGGTTCCAGCTGCGAGGCGTCGGCAACGATCAGCTTGTGGCCGGGATCGGCGTGGACGGCGCCGCGAATCTGGCGCGGAATTTGCAGCGCCCCTCCGCCGCGCGACGCCCACCTCCCCGACACCACGCCGCCCACCACGTACTCGGGCTGGAACCTGCCGTTCTTGACCCACGCGTCAAGCCACACCCAGCCGTTGGCCGCGTGGAGACGGGCCAGCTTCTTGTAGACCAGCAGCGGCTCGATCGCGGGGTGGCTGGATTCCTTCAGCTCCCATTGGCGGGTGGTCTTGACCTCGATGCCGTTCCGGTGCAGGGCGCGCATGAGCTCCTGCGGTGAGTCCGGGTTCAGCGCGGGTGAGCGCAGCAGTTGCCTGAGTTCGGCGGTGAGCGCTTCGAGTTTGGCTGGGCGCTGGCCCGGAGCCGGGCGGGGTCCGAGGCAGTCCGCGAGGATCTGTTCGTGCAGTTCCTCACGCCAGGGCACGCCGGTGTGTTGCATTTCGGCGGCGATCATGGCGCCCGCGGATTCGGCCGCGAGCAGCAGCTGGAGCCGTTGGCGCCGGTTGGCGTCTGGGGCGTCGGCCGAACCGCCGGTCGTGCCGGGGGCCGTTGCCGGCGCGGCTCCCGCCTGGCGGAGCGCGTCCTGCTGGGCGGCATACTCGGCGCGGAGTTCCTCAAGGGACTGGCCGGGGCGCTGGTCCCGGGCCGGGGCATCGAAGAGTGCGCCCTGCTCCGGCGGCGGGGGAGGGGGCTGCAGGGCCCGCGGCGGCTGGTGCAGCTCGTCGTCCTGCGTGAGTTTCTCCGCCGACCGGGCATAGCCGGTGTGGGCGGTGAACTCCGAGTGGGCCAGAATCGAACCGCACAAAGTCAGGTCGTAGCAGCGCTCGAGCTCCACGCCGGCCCGCAGCAGCGACGGATACCAGTCCTGCGTGCGGTGCCAGATCCAGCGCGGGCGCCGCTTTTCAAGCCCGCGGACGACGCCGGCGAGGTCACCGGCGCTCACCACCCGTGGCTGTGGATTGGACGGTGCGGGGAGGCCATCCGCCGTGAGTTCCTGGAGAGCCGCGCCGTCGGCGTGGGCGGCAAGCAGGAGGTACATAGGGTCAATTCTGCCCTGCTCCGGAGCGTGCTCGGTGCGCACTGCCTGGCGAGGCTGCAGAGGCCGGGCCCGGTTTGTCCACATAGCCGACGACGGCGGTTACGCTGCGCTTCCCGGACAGGCACAGTGGCAGCATGAACAGGCACCAGCCACCCGGCCCGGACTCGCCACCCCCGCAGGACGGGGGGCCGTGGATTCCCGGGGAGTCCGCGGAGACTCTGCTCGTCACCGGCGCCGATGTTCTGCGCGGCGAGGTGGAGCGCATCGTCGCCGCTGCCGGGGGCCACCTGCGGACAGTCCGGGACGCGGCCAATGCCGCGCCCTTCTGGGACGCCGCGGGCGCCGTACTGGTTGGCAGCGACATCCGGGAGTTGCCACTTCGAAGGAGGGCGCCGGCGGTGCTCGTCGGAGTCAAGGATGACGGCGACGGACTGTGGCAACTGGCCGCCGCCATCGGGGCCGAACGCGTCGCCGTGCTGCCGGATGCCGCCGCCTGGCTGGCGGAATACCTGAGCCGGTCCCGCGCGCCGGAAGCCGGCGGACTCGTTGTAGGCGTGACGGGCGGCTGCGGCGGTGCAGGGGCCACGACCGCCGCCATCTGGGTCGCGCAGGCGGCCGCCGGGCTCGGGGCGCGCGTGGTGCTGATCGACGGCGACCCCTGGGGCGGCGGACTGGAACTGGCGTTGGCCGCCGAGGACGCTCCCGGGCTCCGCTGGCCGGACCTGGCCGGGGCGAGCGGCAGTATCGATCCCGCCCAGCTCGACGATGCGCTCCCGAAGGCCGGGGGATTCTCCTTCCTGTCGTGGCCGGGCACCCGGGACGGTGCAGCCGGCGTGGACGCGACCTCGGTGGCCGTGGTTCTCGACGCCGCCCGGCGGGGCAGCGAGCTGGTCGTGCTGGACATCGGCCGGGGACGGGAGGCTGTGCGATCCTTCGCCTGGGAATGCGACCGGATCGTGGTCGTGGCGCCGGCCCGGCTGCGGGCGGCCGTCGCCACGGCCCGGTTGGCGCAGGAGCTTCCACCGGTAGATACGACGCTAGTGGTCCGGGCCAGTCCGGGCGCTGCCTTGGATGCGCCACTGATTGCGGAGTCCGTGGGGCTTCCCCTCCACGGGGTCATGCCGGAAATCAAGGGTCTGGCGGCGGCCACGGAACTCGGCCGCCTCCTCGACGCCGGCCGTCAGCGCTCTGTCCGCCGTCTCACCGCAGGGCTCCTTGACCTGGACCGGGGTGACGTCTGATGAGCGCCCATTCGGCCGCGGACCCCGCCGAACCGGAACGGCTTACCCGGCGGGCGCCGGGCCGCCGCCGCTCGCAGGGATTTCTGGACCCGGCGTTGCTGGAATCCGTGCGCGAGTCAGTCATGACCGATTCCGCCCCGGTAACCCCCTCCCGGGTCGCAGCGGCCCTCCAGGCGAGCGGACGGCTGCTTGGCACGGCCGGCGCCCTTGCAGCTGTGGAAAGTATCAGCGCGGAACTGAGCGGATTGGGTCCCCTGCATCCGCTGACCCGGGATCCTGCTGTGACGGACATCTTCGTGAACGGACCGGACTCGGTCTGGCTGGACCGCGGCAACGGCCTGGAAAAGGCGCCCGTCCTCTTTTCCGGGGAACCGCAGGTCCGGGCGCTCGCGGCGAGGCTGGTGGCAGCCGGCGGCCGCCGCCTGGACGACGGTTCGCCGTGCGTCGATGTCAGGCTCGACGGCGGCTACCGGGTGCATGCGGTGTTGCCGCCGATTTCCCCGGCCGGGACCCTCTTGAGCGTGCGAATCCGCCGGACTTCGGTCTTTACGATGGCCGAGCTGGGTCGCAAGGGCATGTTCGGGAGCGGGGCATGCGGCGGGCTGGTCCAGTCCGTACTCGAACGCATGGTGGGGTGCAGGCTGAGCTTCCTCATTAGCGGCGCCACCGGCTCGGGGAAAACCACGCTGCTGGCGACGCTGCTGGGGTTGTGCGGCCCCGGAGAACGTCTCGTCCTCATTGAGGACGCCGCGGAACTTAATCCGGTGCACCCGCACGTCGTCACGCTGGAATCCCGGCACGGAAACCTGGAAGGCGGGGGTGCCGTGGACCTGGGCGAACTAGTTCGTCAGGCCCTGAGGATGCGGCCGGACCGGCTGGTGGTGGGTGAATGCCGCGGTGCGGAGGTCCGGGAGTTGCTGTCGGCCATGAATACCGGTCATACGGGAGGCGGCGGGACGATTCACGCGAACGCTGCGGCGGCCGTGCCTGCCCGGCTGGCGGCGCTCGGCGCGCTCGCCGGCATGGGCCAGGATGCCGTGCGCTTGCAGGTGGCGAGTGCCATCGACGCCGTCGTGCATGTCGAGCGGAGCGGGACCGGGCGCCAGGTCGCGAGCATCGGAATCATGGAAGCACAGGAATCCGGGCTGGCTGTCACCGCTGCACTGGAAGTACTGAGGGACCGGGCCCGGTTCGGCCCGGCCTGGCCGCGGCTGGCGGACCGGCTCGGCCTGGATCCAGCGGTAGCCGATGGAACCAACACCGGGGCCCGCCCGGCGCCCGAAGCACGCCCGCCGGGTTCAGGAGCCGAACACCCGCAGTCATGGACCCCGCGATGACGGCGCTCCTGATCATCGTCCTGCTCTTGGCCCTGCGGCTGGCCTTTCCCTCCCCGCGTGTGGCGGGCCGCCGCACTCGCAATGCCCTGCACGGCGCCGGCCCGCGGAGTTTCCTGCCCCGCGAGCAGCCATCCAGCACTCGGAGCCCGGGTCGGTCAACAGGTCTGCGCAGTCGTGGCCGGAGGGCCGTCCCAGGTCTCCGCCGCGTGTTGGCTGGAGGCTCCGCGGGGGTGGGGGCCGTGCCCATGACAGTTGTGGTTCAGCAGCTGGCCGCGCTGCTGAAAGGCGGACGCACCCCCGCCCGCCTGTGGGATGAACTGTGGGTGCTGTACGGCGCGGAGGCTGCGGAGCAAGGGGCCGCGGTCAACAGAACTGTCGACGCTTCGGTCCGTGCTTCAGTCCGCGGCGCGGGCCGCGACGGTGCCCAAGTCACGTCCGGGCCGGTGCTTGACCCGGAGTCGCTCAGAGTCCTCGCGGCCGCACGTGCGGCCGCCCTGGGCGGGTCCTCCGTGGCCCGGGCGATCCGCCGCAGGGTATCCGGCGGGCCGGCCGGCGGGGTCAGCGGCGCTGGAGCCGCCTTTGGCGGCGCCGTGAGCGTCCGTGCCGGGCGCGACGCCCGGGTGTGGGGCGAGCTCGCCGCATGCTTCGACACCGCGGAGGCCAGCGGGTGCCCGCTGGCAGACGTCCTGGCGCGCTTTGCCGCGCACCTTGAGGCGGAGGACGACGCCGAAGGTGCCCGGCAGACGGCTTTGGCGGGGCCCCGGGCAACCATCCGCTTGCTGACCTGGCTGCCGGTATCGGGTTTGGGGCTCGGCTTGCTGCTGGGAGTGGACCCGATGGCTACGCTCCTTGGAAATCCGTGGGGCCTCTTGGCGTTGGCCGCAGGGGTGGTCCTGACCGCCGCCGGCCGGGTGTGGTCTTCGAAGCTCGTGCGGGCCGCGGCGGGAGCGCACTCGTGACTCCACCGCCGCCGTGAGTCCCGGACTCGCCGGAGTTGTGGTGGCCGCCGGCCTTGCCGGTGCAGCCATTATGGTCCGCGGAGACTCTGGCCGCGTCCGCCGAAGACTCCACCGCCAAATCCTGGCCCCGGCGGACGGGTCCGGACTGCGTCGGGGGACCCAGGCCGGCCGCCAGCCCGGCTATCCGGGTCTGCGGGACACCGCCATGATGCTGGAACTCATCGGCGCCATGCTGGATGCGGGAGCCGGACTGGGCCGGTCCCTGGAACTCATCGCCGCCCTGGTGCCGCAGGAACTCGGACGGCAGCTTCGGCCGGTGGTGTCAGCCCTTGCCATTGGCGCGGACTGGGACACGGCATGGCACAGTTCAGGTGGCCAGGCGTGCGAACTCCTTGCCCTGCGCGACACCCTCACGTTCGCCGCCCTCACGGGCGCTCCGTCCTCGGCCCTCCTCTATGCCCAAGCGGCCCGGCTTCGCCGCGAACGGAACCGGGCTGCCGAGCAGCGTGCCGCGGCGCTGGGCGTGAAGCTGGTCGTGCCTCTGGGCTTGTGCTCCCTGCCGGCATTTGTCTGCCTCGGCGTCGTGCCTGTGCTCCTGGGGCTGGTCCCGGCCTGATGCCCGCGGGCGGGCGGCGCCCCCGACGCCGCATCGCCGCTGGTCCAAGGTTTATTCAAGTTGCTGGGGGATACCTTGGGGGCAGGCACCGTCGGAGTATGAGCGGTCTCGTGCGTCGGCTACTCACAGCGCTTCTGTGGCGCCTCGAATCCTCAGGGTTTCTGGGATTTCGTATCGAGTGGAAGCCACGCAGGGGGGCAGATCAATGATTCGATTGCAGAGGGCGGGCGTGATTGCAGCGCTGAGCCTATTGGTGATGGCGGGTTCGGCGGTGGGGGCCGGTCCGGCGTCCGCCGCAACGCCGACTTGTCAGCCGGGGGCGCCTCAACCTACCAACCAATACCCGGGCACAACGGTGATTGCGACCAACTTCGAATCGGGGAGCATCACGGCTTCGGGCTTCAACGCCCCCGTCACGGCCGGGACCGGCACGGCCGACGTCTCCTCGGCTGAACAACACTCGGGCCGCTGCTCAGCCCATGTTCACGTGACCACGGATGCTGGTTCCTTGGCCAATTTTTCCGCACCGCTTCCTGCGGGCACCAATGAGGTCTACGCCGACGGATGGTTCAACGTCACCAAGGAAGGCGTCGCGGGCAACAACGTCCCCATGTTCCGGTTCTTCAACGGAACCACCCGGTTCGTGGACGTCTACCGCTCCAACGGCGGCGCCGGCCCCCTGTGGCTGCGCGTAGCGGCGCCCGACGGCACGCTCGGCTACACCGCGATGAAAGTGAACGTCCCGCTCGGTACGTGGCACCACCTGGTCATGCACGTAATCCCCAACGGCGCCTCCTCCACCATCGAGGTGTGGTTTGACGGCCAGCTCCTCTATTCCAGCAAGCAGGTCGCCACGGCCTTCACCGCGGTCACCCAGATGCAGCTCGGCGCAGAGCACCGACGGCAGGCGGGCGACAGCTACATTGACGACGTCGTGATCAAAGCCGGCAAGGCCGGTGGCCAGCTTCCCGGAACCTTCAACCCCACCGCTCCCACGCGTGTCCTTGATACGCGGAACAGCTCACCGGTCCGGGCGAATTCCGCGGTGTCGTTCCAGGTCGCGGGGGTCAACGGGATCCCGGCGAAGGTCTCGGCGGTGGTGTTCAACCTGACGGTGACCCAGCCCCGGTCCGTCGGCTTCATCACGGCCTACGCCTCCGGCGCCGCGCGGCCCAATGCGTCCAACCTGAACTTCTCTGCCGGCCAGACGGTACCGAACCTGGTCACCGTCCCGGTGGGAGCCGACGGCAAGGTCGCCCTGTTCAACAGTTCCTCCGGGTCCTCCCAGCTGATCGCTGACGTGACGGGCTATTACGTCACCGGAACGCCGGCGACGGCCGGTTCCTTCAAGAGCCTCTCGCCGGCCCGGCTCCTGGACACCCGGAACTCCTCGGCAGTCGGCGCGAATTCCGCAGTCTCCTTCCAGGTCGCGGGAGCCAACGGAATCCCCGCCTCGGTCGCGGCCGTGGTGTTCAACCTGACGGTGACCCAGGCGAAGTCCCTGGGCTTCGTGACCGCGTACGCGTCCGGTGCGGCCCGGCCCAACGCGTCCAACCTGAACTTTTCCGCCGGTCAGACGGTCCCGAACCTCGTCACGGTCCCGGTCGGGTCCGACGGCAAGGTGACGCTGTTCAACAGTTCCTCGGGCACGTCCCAGCTGATCGCCGACGTCGCCGGCTACTATCTGCCCGGCACACCGACCGCGACCGGCGCCTTCAAGGCCGTCGGCCCGACCCGGATCCTGGACACCCGCAATACCAAGCCGGTGGCCGCGGATTCCGCGGTGTCGGTCCAGGTCGCCGGCGCCAACGGGGTCCCCACCGGTGCCCTGGCAGCCGTCTTCAACCTCACCGTCACCTCGCCCAAGTCCTTCGGCTTCATCACCGCCTACCCGAACGGTTCAGCACGGCCCAACGCGTCCAACCTGAACTTCTCCGCCGGACAGACGGTACCGAACCTGGTCTCGGTGGCGCTCGGCTCGGATGGAAAGGTGGCGCTGTTCAACCGGTCCTCCGGATCCGCCCAGCTCATAGCCGACCTCGCGGGGTACTTCCTCCCCTAGAAGCGCGTTATTGAGGTTCCAGCGCACCGAACTGAACCCGAGAAGCTGTAGTCGCAGTATGGACCGCAGCACCTCGGGTTCAGTTCTGCGCCCGGTCAGGAGTGGCCGTTAGTCGGGTCAGGCGGGTACTTCGTCGGGCCAAGGCATGAGCGGGGCGCTGTCGTGCCGTCCGTCCGCCGGCGTGGAACAGCCCGTGAGTTCTCCTCCACAGGCCGCCGTGGCGCCGGTTGCGGGCATGTTTTCCACTTAGCGGACTTCGTGGCTTACCGCGCCGTGCCCAAGCCGGGAGAGTCGAATCAGCCGGCGATCCTGCCGGTGTCCCGTGGAAGGAAAGCAGATGTCAGTCAATCAGGACACTCCCGCTGCGAAACGCATAGACAGCGGGGAAGATGGGGTTGCCGAGGTGTACGAAATCTATCCCGGCGCCAGTTTGGTTGTTCCCGTTCAGCCGAACGGACGCAGGAGGCCGCTCTCGGCGCAGGCAGGAATGGCAACGATGATTGTTCTTGCAAACGGCGTGTCTGCACCCTTGGTGTCTCAAAACCTGCGACGGAATGCGGGCGGAGCCCAAGTGTGCAGAATCAAAACGTAAGGGACGCGTGTTGGCCGAGGCACCCTCGGCCCCGGTCTGGCGCACACGACAGAATCAATGAATCAGGGCAATTATGAGGTCAATGGCGACGTGGATGACGTCACGCGCCATCTGATCCGACGAGACGTAGGATGTGACGCTGGACCGAAGGACGCCCAGGAATTGGACTAGGCGAGGGGGGTTCCGTTCGTTGGAATCGGCTGCTTGGGGGTTCACCTTGGCGAAGCCGTAGAGCAGAGTCTTGATGAGGAAGCTCTGGAACGAGGATGCGAGAATGCGGAGCCGGGTGCCGCCACGAGAATTGGTCATACACCCCTGTGTGCGGCGCTCCGGGCCTCGGCGCAGCCAGCCCGGACGTCCACGGGAGATGGGGGTTCGAATGAGGTGTCAGCCGCCCACGCCTCCACATGCCTCAGTCGAGGTGGGGCAGGGAGGAAGCCGGCTTCTGCGATGCCGTAGCCGAAGACCTATTGTTCGCGGCCGACCCTCAGCTAGCGCATGTTCGCTTCCCGCCAACATTTCCACCCGCTGGGACTAGGACTGCAGGATCGCGGTGGTCAGGGGCGCGGCGTCATACCGTACGGGCCCGGCTCCGATGGATAGGATCGAACGCATGACAGCTGTTCGCGAGCTCGCCTTCCGCACGCACCACACCACCCTCACCGGCGAGTCCAAGAACCGCGTCCTTGCCGCCCGCACGACACGTCGGACAGTTGACACGCAGCCCGTCGACCTGTTCTGGTCCGCCGGGCACGACGTCGCTACCCGGCAGGAACGCCCAGGATGGTGGAGCGGCGTCATCAGGAGACTGGCTGATGGCCCGCGAAACGAGTTCCCGAAAGTGCGCGGATTCTCCGCGCGCAACGTCCATTACATGGCCACGTTCGCCCGGGCTTGGGTGGGAAACCCATCTGCGCAAAGGGTTGTTTCGCAACTTGTCGCTTGCTACACCTACGACGCCTTGCAAGCCGACGTCCGCAGCGACCCTCCAAATGCCGAGCGACTCACCAACGTACTGGACTGGGTGGAGCAAGCATGACAACCCCAGACGTCGTTCGAACTAGCAGGGACGGGGACCAATTCCACTACTA
This sequence comes from Arthrobacter sp. H-02-3, assembly GCF_003097355.1. Lineage (GTDB taxonomy): Bacteria > Actinomycetota > Actinomycetes > Actinomycetales > Micrococcaceae > Arthrobacter > Arthrobacter humicola. Next base: position 14,320 of record NZ_PYUI01000005.1, on the reverse strand, counting down.
CTGGGCCGCACGGCGCTGTTTGGAGCTCCTGAGTCCCGGCACCAACATCGTGTCAATAGCGATAGAGGGCCCTTCCAGACATGAGCTTGAAGGTCAGAGCACGTTGACCGCCGGAGAGCACGTCGTGGACGTCGCGGAGTACTTGATTTCGGAAGATCTAATGGCAGGCGGACGTGTTGTCTATCGACAACTGAAACATTCGACCGCTCAGCAGGACGAGCCTTGGACCATGTACGGTCTCAGCAAAACCCTCAAAGGCTTCGCGGCTCGCTTTAAGAAACTCCACGAGCTTCAACCGTCGCAGGCCACGTCGGCAAGATTTGAATTCGTCTCTAACCGGAGCGTACATACGCGAGTATTGCAGGCGCTCAGCGACGTCGCGTCAAGAACTGTACATCCTGATGACCGCGACGAAGTCGCACTCCTTCGTAGATACCTGGCCTTGGAAGACGCCGACCTAGAGGCACAGTTCTGTAGCGCATTCGTGGTCGACACCACCGCCCCTTCCCTACTACCGCTGGTTGCAGAGTTCGAACATGATGTTGCGTCATATTTGCCCGGAAGCGACCCCGAGGCCGTCCTCAAACTAAAAGAAGCCATCACCAAGCGCGCCACAACCTTGGATAAGTCCACCATCACCAGGGCCGACGTACTCGTCGCTCTAGGAACGACCGAGGATGGCTTTCTTCCAGCACCTTCGCGGCTGGTAACTCCCGCGACGATCTTCAGCAGGGCGCAGTACTCCGAGTTGGCCGAAAGGATCAGCGAGGCTCCGCAACCCGTCATAGTCCATGCTTCCGGCGGGGTCGGGAAGTCTGTCTTTGCGCAACAGCTCGGTAATTATCTTCCCAGCGGCTCAGTCAAAATCACCTACGACTGCTACGGACTGGGAGCCTACCGCAAGTCCAGTGAGCCACGTCACGAGCATCGCCAGGGGCTAGTCCAGATGGCTAACGAACTGGCAACTCTCGGCCTCTGCCAGCCTCTGTTCCAAAGTGCCAGAGCAACCGCGAGCGATTACTCTCGTGCGTTTCTGGCGCGCGTCGGCACAGCCGCAACCCTTTTAGCTAAGACAACCCCATCCGGTCTACTCGTACTGGTTGTCGACGCCGCCGATAACGCAGTGATGGCCGCGGAGGATTTCAACTCAGGACACCCGTTTCCAGTCGATCTCCTGCGGGAAGACCTGCCGCCAAACGTGCGGCTGGTCATGCTGTGCAGGACGGAACGGATCCATCTGCTGAATTCTCCGTCCACCACAATCCAGCTGCCCATATCTGGCCTGAATGAAGAGGAGTCCAAAAACCACGTCGAATTGAAGTTTGGCCCTGTACCGGAGGCCGACGCCCGGGAATTCCACAAACGGACGTCGGGAAACCCCAGAGTGCAGGCCCAAGTCCTGAGCGACGCGCAAACCGTCACAGACTCACTGTCGATCCTTGGCGAGCGTTACCTATCACCCGAGTCCGCTTTCGAAAGCCTGCTCGACAAGTGGTTCGCCCACATTCGTGACGACGCCGGGCAGGACGCGGGAACCTTAGACCTGATGTCCCGGGTCCTTGCGACTCTGCGCCCGCGCATACCGACGCCGGTAATTGCTGCTCTCAGCGGGGCCTCCTCATCGCTCGTCTCGAGCTTTGTCAGCGACATAGGTCGGCCGCTATTGCTACTGGGCGATGCTGTGCAATTCAGAGATGAACCAACTGAAACGTGGTTCCGCAACAACTTCAGGGCGACAGGCGAAGCACTCACCTCACTAGTCGCAGGGCTCCGCTTGCTGGCTGAACAGAACGCTTACGCCGCGACTTCCCTTCCCCAACTGCTATGGGAGGCGGGAAGCTTCGACGAACTCGTCCATCTAGCTCTCTCGGAGGAGGCCCTGCCGAAGTCGAATGACGTAGAACGCCAAGAGATCCAGCAGCAACGCGTGCAGTTTGCCCTGAAGGCCGCCCTTCGAACGGAACGGACTCTAGAGGCATCCAGACTCGCACTCAAAGCCGGGACCCTGGCAGCAGGCCATTCCCGCCGTCTCAAGCTGATCAGGGAGAACACAGATCTCGCAGGAGAGTTCCTAGATCCGCAAACCATCGAGGACCTGGTGGCCAGCCGATCGCTCGGCTCAGACTGGCCGGGATCCAATCTGGCATATGAGGGCGCTCTCATGTCGGTATCTGAGTCCAGCCGTCTCGACGCCCGCAACAGGCTAAGAAGTGCTTTCGAATGGATGTATGGATGGATCCGGCTCCCATCTGACAGACAGCGAGACCATAGGGTTGGCCATGAAGACATCGCCGAACTGGCTATGGGGCGATTAAACGTCGATGGTCCTGAGGCCTGCGCCGAATTCCTGAGCCGATGGCGTCCACCCACTACGGCCTTTGACGTGGGCACATTGATCGCGAGCCGACTCATCGCCCGAGGTGAAATCGTACGACTCAACGATTTACTTAAAGCTTCGGGTTCCAGCAAGTATCTGCAGTTGGCGATCACAGCCCAGGCCACTCGCCAGAATGCACAACTCGATAGGGATGCGTCCCTGGTGGTTATGAAAACTCTCCGCCACCACCGGAACAAGATCGAGCTCAGCCAGACATCGCGGTTGGATCAGGAAGACGACGGGCTCGCTGCCATCTGTGGAGCCATTGCTACCTGCCTCAGGCACGGCCTGATTTCAAAGGACAGAGCATCTGCAATTTTGTCCAAATACCTGCCAGCCGGTCCACCCAAGGCGCTCGGTTCGCGGTTTCATCATCACACCTCAGCTACCGTACTCAAGGCGTGGGCAATCAGGACGTACCTGACTGGAGGAGATCTGACAGATGCCCAGCTTGCGGGTCCCGAACTCCTTGAGGAACTGAAAGGAAAGACCCACGCCTCCACACAGGAAGGGCGCGGATATCGACAGAATATAGCTCCTTTGGTCCCTTGGATGCTGGCCTGGGCGCGAGTATCCTGCGACCCTGCAGCCAACGCCGATGCCGAACTTCAGCAGCTCCTAGGAATGCTGCCCAAACCACAAAGGAGGGATGACGAAGAGCCCAAGGTTTTCCTGAATGAGGCAGCCAAGTTATGTGCCTGGCTTCTCGGCCTGACAACGAATTCAGATGACAGCCATGAGACGCTCCGTGCCTGGTACGAGACCGTTGCCACGGAGCTTTGGTGGTCGACCACTAATGCCTTGATCCGTCTAATGGCTTCGATCCCCGAGATGGATCAAGTTGCGTTCTCGCTGGGGCACTCAGCCTATGAGCAAATTGTGGCGACTCGGGAGGATACTCAAGACCGAACTGACTCATTGATCCAGCTAACCCGGGCACTTCATTCCATAAGCCCAGAAGAGTCGCAGCACTACTTTGATGCAGCGTTGGCACTTGCCGACAAGGTAGGGGATGAAATTAGAGACCGCTGGGACGCGATGTTGGCCGTAGCTCATCAAGCAGGTCCAGGGGGAGACGATGACGAACGGGCGTACAAAGTCGCGCAGCTCGCTGAAGCAGTCGAGCCCTACATGGGTGATGGTTTCGGCTATCAAGAAACAATCAAAGCCGTGGCTGCACTCAGCGCCCGCTCGTCGATCGCCATTGCGTCGCGGTGGCGAGACCGACATTTTGGCGTGTTCTCGGAAGTTATTAGGGGGCTTCTTGATCCAGAAGTCGGTGGGCTTAGGCAAGCGCCCCTGCCATCTCTCGCGTTCGGTCCCTTTCACGATCGAATTACAATCGAGCCTCTGGTCGAGCGCGCAGTCCTCTCTCAAAAGGAGTCGACCGAAACGATTCTTCGCGTTGCGTTTGACCTCTGCAGAATGCAAGGAAATCGCCCTGAACAAAGCGAGCAACTCGTTGCTGTGGCGAAGAGGAACGGGTTTCCTTGTGGAATATATGAACCCCCAAAGTTCCAGTCGCAATCCGAGCGCCGCTCCGGGGACTGGTTTGGTGGACCTCGCATAGACCCTGCAAGTTCCGAGTCTATTGAAGTCTCTTTGGCTAACCTAGACTTCACCTTGGTCGAACACATGGAGATCGGCCGGCAGAAAGAGCGGTCCGGACCCTACGACCAGCGAGGTGCCCTGCTTCGCGTGGCCTTCAAACAGCCTCGTCGAGATTGGTCCAGGATCGCCAAAGCGTTTGGTGAGTGTGTCGGCTTTGGCATCTCTGACTACGTGTCCTTCTTTGAATTCGCGGCAAGGCTGGCGTCGCCACCCGCCGGCTTCCTCAACGCTTGCGGCGATCTTGCAAGGCATTCTGTCGTCCGGTTTAGTGAAGAAATAGCCACACGAGGATGGCAGGAGCTCCCCTGGGAGTCGATTGAAAGTGTCGCTGGAGTGGCGCAATCTGACCTGCTGAATTTGGCCTTCAAGGAGCTGGGCTCCAGAGGGGACTTTCTCGATTCGTCCGCCTGTTTCGCGCTGCTGGCCAAGCTTGTTCGCCAATTATCGAAGGAGGATTCAACCCTAGTTCTGGACGACGCGATTGATCACATCCAGTATCTGGTGGAGCCCCAGACAGCTGACGGTCCATGGACTGCAGGCCTGACCCCTCCAACTTCACTCAGTGAATGTATAGCGGGCTATGTCTGGGCGGCGCTAGGCGATCCCGACGAAGATATGCGCTGGCGGGCCGCGCACGTTGTCCGAATGCTCTGTGAGGTGCAAGCGCATAGCGAACTCAATGCCCTTGCAAAATTTGCGACATCAGAGAAAGCCGGTGCGTTCGTAGACAATGGTCTCGTCTTCTACGCCAACGACGCACTTCTCTGGCTCCTGATCGCTCTCGACCGTGCGGCGACTGCGGATGCTAGCCGAGTGATGGACTTCGTGCCGTTACTGTCCAACCTCATCGAAAGCGCGACACGACACATCCTGATACGAGACCGAGTCGACTCCATCGTCAAGAAGCTGCACGCAGAGCAGCTGTCGGCTTTTGGCGAGCAGGACGCGCAACGCTTCGCACGGATAGGGACCCTCAGACCGGATCCACTAGTCCTCGAATACCACGAGCGGACCCGCTTCAAGAGATCGCGGTACGAGCAGAATGATGTCGGCTACGATTTTGACTTTGACTTCCGAGACAACTGGATGGCGCCACTTGCAGACTGCTTTGGTCTTGACGCACTCGACGTCGAAAAAGAGGCCGCTGCAATAATCCGGGAGCAGTGGGAGGGACAGTTCCATGGAACCCATGAGGAAGACGAACGTTGGACGCGGAAAATTTTCAAGCCAGACGAGACTCACACCTACAGAGGGCAGCGTCCCAAGATTAAGGACCTCAATGCATACCTCTCCTTTCACTCGCTATTTGAGGTAGCGGGCGTGCTTGCTACGAGCAGGCCGTCGTACCAGGATCCGTCAAATGACCGCGACGAATTTTCCTTGTGGCTTGAACCAAGCACGCTGACCAGAACTGACGGTCGGTGGCTTTCGGACCGCCGCGATCCGGAGCCCAAGATAGCTCACCTCGATTTGCCAGAAACCGACGATCCGATTTGGCGGTGGAAGGTGGCTCCTAGCGATTTCTTCCGCATTGTCACTCCGGACGAGAGCGGATTCTTCACGGTCTGGGAGGACTCATCCCGGGATGACAGTCGCCGGCGGCAGGAAGCTACGGTCAGGACCGCACTGGTCGACCCTAGTCGCTCGTTTGCTCTTATGGCTGCTCTTCAGACAGCAAGCAGCCCCACTGACTTCAGAATTCCGGATGCTGGGGATGAGCTCGAGATTGACGTGGCGGGCTACATGCTCCGGGGGTGGATCGTAGCCGACTCAGGAAGGAATGGAATGGATGAGGGGGATCCTTTTGGCTCGGGAATGCGGTATCCACCACCGCGACCATCGGCGAAGGTCCAGGCAGTACTCAATCTGACACCCGATCCTGATATGAGGTTTTGGCTCCCGTCAGCCGCACTGAGCGAGCCCGTGTTCGCTGTGTCGGCTTGGGACGATCTGCTCCCGCAGGGGCGCGGACGCAGCATAGGGAGTCAAGGAATTCGTGTTCAAATAAATTCGGAGTCCCTCGATGCCTTGCTCGACGAGCTTAAGATGGATCTCGTCGCCGAAGTCACCATTGATCGAAAAGCATTCGATTATTCTGGGAGACGAACCGATGTCGTCGACCGAGGATTGGGCTATCTGGATGAGTACTTCAAGATATTTGTCTACCGACCCCGCTTCGGATGGACCGAATTATGTCCAAACAGTCGCGCTTGGTAAGAAGCTTGCCGCGGAACTCGAAAGTACCGACACTCTCGGCCGATGGATGGCTTACTATGTGGCGGAACTGATAGCGGGGGCTGAGGCAGCCGAAAGTTCATGTAAACGAGAGGCGCAAGAGCGCTGTGCCCGAGAGATCCTAAACCTCTGGGCTCACCGCCGCGAGTACCCGGGTAGCAAGCGTCCATTCGAAGGATTCGAACCTATTCGTCGGGCCCTGGAAAGACTCGATCCCGAGCAACCAGAATGGTCATTTTTCCGAAACTTCGGCGATGCGGAGCCAACGATGGACGCCGCGACGGGCGACGTCAAGGCCCTCCTCACAGCAGCCTTGGAGCTTGAACGCGAGGCTGCCCGTACAACACGAATCCTGATCCAGAAAGCTGTCTCCCTGACAACCGAAAACGAAGCGGGGTGGTTCACTGCGGCCAGTCACATCACGGATGATGAGAGTCAGTTCCTGAGGTCCTTGCTGGAGCAGTACGGCCTGGAGCCCGACGAACAACGAAAAGACGAGTCGCTATCTCAAGAGGATCGTCTCACCTCAGCGGTCGAAGTCGCCAAGAGAGCGGCCAAGGATTGCCAGGCAGCGGGAGAGATCCTTCAGCCGAAAGGGATGGCGCACTTTGAGAGAATCGCAAGGAGCTTCCCCGAAGAGGCATCGATAGATGGCGATGACGAGGGTCGGGAGCCCTAAGCCTCGATCCACCGATGGGTTGAGGGTGTGTGGCTGGTTGCCGGTCTGGGTGCTGGTTTGTGTGATGGGGTGGGTGAATTATCGGGCCTGGCTGCCCGTGGTGGTCATGCACGCACTCCATCTCGGGGCCGTCGCCGGTGGCCGACTAGGGGCTAGGCTTGGCTATTCGGGAGCGGCTCCCGCGCCGTCGGGCCTTGCCCAACGAAGGGCGTTCCCGGGATGGCGCAGCTTCGAAATTGAGATGTCGTCGATTCGGCGTAGGGAGGCCACGGACTTCACGAAGCGCTCGATCTCGTCGCCGCTGAAATCCCTTGGCGCAGCCTTCATCAGATCCTCTATAAGCCGTTCTGCCGTCCGCGCCAGATGCTGAGCGTTGTTCGGCAGGAGCCCGGTTCGCTGGCGGTCCAGCTCGGAGAACCATTCGCCGACTACAGCGATTGCACCGCCTCAGGGTTGAGGCGTTTCGCCAGCGTTGGCGTGTTCGGCAGCGGCATCTGTGTTGCCTGCCCGGTCGAGGTAAATTCCGTTGATCCACTCCTGGTACGGCCAGTCCTTCTTCGGAGCCCTGAGCGGCATCAGCCATGGCTCACTCGCGCCGCCTGGGACAGGCGTCGTGCCCAGAAGAAACGTGGCCACCCGGGCCGACAACGGGACAGTCGGTGCCAAATTGTTGAACCGCCGGCGCGCGTAGGGAAGTAGCCAGCCAACAAGCCATTGCGTTCCCCGTTTGTAATACATCCACTGGTACAGGCGACTTAGCCAGTGTGTGTCAGTGGTGAATCTCCAAAGTTGGCCGTCTCGCTTGACCCACTGAATACCTGCCCCGTCAGTGAAGTACAGCAAGATGGTTTGGCCGGAAAGAGGGGCATCGTCATAGTGAACGTTCTGCCCCGGAGGGATCGAAATGTCGTTGACTCCGGGCTCGGCATGGCCGGCGAAGCGTATGGCTTGCCTTTGGTGGGGGTCGACGCCAACCTTACCGCGAGCGTTCACGTAGTCGTGCCACCAAGGCAAGGTCAGGTGGACGGCGTGGACTCTCGAAATGGAAGCATCCGAGTCATTGCGGATCTCGACACGCGTGCCGAGCACGCGCCAGGAATCAGGCCTCGTCTGCTCCGTTCGGTCAAACCGGTGGACGCTGATCTTGGACGCTTGTTCGCGTCTGCGGTCCTCAGCTATCCGTCGCCTGTCTCTCGTTCCTTGGATGAACAAGGAGACAGTGACTATTGCAAGGAAAAGGTTAAGGGTGAACTGGGCAAAATCAACCCAAGACTTTTCGGCCACGTCTCCGACTCTCCTTGACTCGCGAGCCCAGGGCGACTCTTTATGGGAAAACGCTGCCGACTATCTGTGCCACGCTGTGTCAAGCCAGCATATCGGTCTAATTTTTGACCCATGGAACTGGCGCGCTGCGGTGCTGGACTGGAGTGCCCCCGGCACGCTTTATGGCTGTGATTTCGGACCGCCGAGCCAGAAGAGTGCGGTATCGACATCCCTCGCGGACCAAGTGTGCCCGTATCGGCCTGCCGTTGACCGCATTTCTTCGACCAGCTCCATGTAGCGTCCGTACCTCCCGCGCGCAGGGGAGAGTGAGAGACCTAGGGCCTCCAGTCCGGTTTGGGCGCGCTCGTCGTATACCGCCATTCGTTCGGGAGCGGCGGCCAGCAGAAGGGCTGAAGCGAGTGCGTCTCCCGTTTTGAAGCCAGGAAGCGGTGAGAGCGCCGCCCGGCCAGCAGAAGCGGCCTTGGGCACGGGTAGTGACATATCGGTGACGGCAGACACGGCCTTCTCCGTTATCTCCCTGACTTCCGTTTCGGGCTTGACCATCAGTTCGCGGACCCAGGGTGTATCCGCACGGAGGCGCTTCCAGAACAGTAAAGCCCCGATGTCGGCCTTTCCGATGCTGGCCGTCGCGCGGATTCGGTCGGCGACCTCTGTGAGGACCTCGTCGTATGTCGGCGATGTGCCTGACATGTAGGCGGCGTGGGATCCTCGAAGTGTCTCCCACGCCTGCAGACCGAGGACTTGGGCTGTTTGGTCCGGTGCGTTCATGTTTTGAGGATGCCATAGCTTCGCCCATCGCCGGCCGGTTCCCGAACAGTGTCGTCTATGGCCGGACCTCACATAGTCTCGCTCGGCACTCACTGTGAGGTCTCCGGGCGTCGCGGTCATTCCGTCGGTGCCCTGGTCTAGCATCGGTCTGAAAGAGAGGTTTGCGCGTTCGAATCCTGAGATGGGGGACTGTGAAAGCACTTGAAGACTGGCCGATACTTACGCCGGACGATCGTTCCCGGTTAGGTCTTGCCCGGCGTGCGCCCAAACCCGAAGTCACTGTGGCGGCGAGGCACAAAGAAGTGCTGGACATGTGGGATGAAGAAAATCCGTTCGGGCCCCAAGACATTGCAGCCACGTCCCCGGTAAAGGTCCGGTGGATTTGTTCCGCGGGGCACAGGTTCCTTGAGTCCGCTGTCGTTCAGTGCGGTGCTGCATCGGGGTGGCGTCAGGCGGCCGGCGGATCGCTGGCCTGCCTGAGCTGTGTGGGAGAACGGTTGTACGGCCGGGTGACCCTCGACTGTGGCCACGACGTGATTGCCCGGCCCGGCGTCGAGAGCCTCGCGAAGTGCCGCGCATGCTGGCAACCGAGCAGTTTTGTGCGAACAACGAAGACTTCGGTTTCGAAATATCCCGCAGGCACGGTCATCCAATCTCGTAATCTCTCTACCTCACAGACGGAGCAGGAGGTGAGAGACAAGCTTGTCGCTGCAGGGTTTGCTGTCCACAAGGGCCGCAGCGCAATTCAGTGTGGTCATGAACCACATCGCAACAACTTTCCGATTCTGACCCCGGACATCCTTATCTCCAAGACAAAGGTATGCATCGAAGTCGACCCGGCCTATACCCACACTGGCGACGAAGAAAAAGACAAAACGCGCAACGGCCTCCTCGCCGGCGTCGGATGGCAGGTCGTGCGGTTGCGGCTCGGCGGCCTGGGACCCATCGGTGAATACGACGTCCTGGCAGAATCTGAGAGCGTCACTAGGGAAGTGATGGACGCACTGGTCTTGGCCGTGTCCGACGCAGTAGCTGGCCGTCCCGGAACCATCCGAACGATTAAGAAGAAGGAAACATCGATAGTCAGGAAGAAACCACGGTTGGGACCGATTGCCGAGCATAAGTACTACGAAAACGCCTTCTACATCTCCTGGACGTTGAATTCCGGCGCCGTGCAGCGGATGGTGGCGATGGACTCCGGCCGCTACCTGGCCATCGCCGAGCGGTCGGAAGCCCCACGATTCATCTGTGTGCTCGGCTTGGACAAGGTTCCCCGTCAACAGTGGCGCGGCGCTGTAGAAGGTATTTTGCAAGACATGTCAGATTCGGATTTTGTCCCGGCTTCGACGTTTCCTTGGGGAGACGAACTGTTCATCGGGCTGCAAGCTGAAGCGGTCGGAATCTCTCCAAAGTTCAACCTGGGCGCCACTTCATGGGGCCTGACCGCCAACGTCGATGGTGCAGATGCATTTACGGAGGTGGCCCTGTGTGCCGGAAGCGAAGTTCTGACCGAGTTGCACCCTGAAGCGGTTGATCGGGGCTGGCGGATCGCCAATGTCCAGCTGAGAACCGGACGGTATGGCCCCTACCAGGAGATACAGCTCTTGCGCCGGCCTCCGGTAGAGACAGAGTGACTGCGCTCGAAGACTAACTGGACAGAAAGCCCAGGAACCGTCGTGGACCGGTGGCATGCGGTCGGTCGACAACCGCCATAAGGCGCCGAGGAGGTCAGGCGTCGGCGGGCCAAATCTCCCACTTGTTCGCTCGGCCCCGCTTAACGATCGCGTCCGGATGCTCGTTACGCAGCTCGCTGAGCTTGGTGAATACTTCGGTGATCGGAAGCCCCGCAGGACAGCGAGGGGACGCGGCTTCGGCTGATCCGGTGGCTCCTTCGCCTTTGTGCGTTCGGTTGCGGCGAAAAGAAGCTCAGGAGCTTGTCGCATCCGTTCCGCCCAACCTGGCCGTGCAGGGCAGGGACCGTCGTAGGGTGGTGAGACCCAGCCGTGGTGTGATGCCGGCCGTGCGCATTCGGAGCACATATCGTCCACGCTCAGCGGAGGCACTGCCAGGAGCGTCTCAAAGCTCGACTCGGCCGTTTGCAGTTCGCTGCGGAGCTTCGAGCGTTCAGTTCTGTCCTTGGATTCCGTGGATGCGGTCTTCAGTTCTGGCCCTCCCAGCGGGCACCAAAGTCGACGGGCCCACAGTCGTTCGAACGGATCTTTTGGGTGGTGGATGGTTCCGACGATGCTGAATTTCCCCTTTGGTCGTGAGCTCATCAAGGAGGTATGTCGCGTCACAAAGCGATCGCGCGAACCGATACATTTAACCCATGACTACTGGGGGCTCGGGCGTTGGAATCGTTTATCCGGATAGGGCCGAGGGGGTCGGTAGGTACGCGGACTACAAGGTCTTCGTCGATTTTTGGCAGCCGCTGACTGACCATCTGGCTGAGCAGTTTCGAGTCCTTCGGCTTCGAGGGCAGACCAAGATTCTCGCCATCTACGGTGAGCAAGGCTCCGGCAAGACGCTCTTCAGCACCCAATTGCTTGAGGATCATGAGTCGCTTAAGAAAACTTCGGCAGACACCCCATCCTCCGAGAACCTGTGGCAACGCATCGCAGCAGGTGCAGGGTCGACAGCCGAAGCCATCAGGGAGGCAACGCAGGGAACTGTCAGCCGAAAGGTCCCGGACGATGTGAATTGGGTTTACGCAATCAAAAAGTGGCGCGGGGCGCAGTCGGGGACGTCACTTATAGCCGTAGCTGACAACTCTGAGACCGAGTATTTCCTCCGAGGTTTGGTTGGTGACAGATACCCCGACGCCACTCGGACGAACGACGCCTACCTGGAAGCGGCGGCGGGCAACCTTGTCAAGCACGCGCGCCGTGAGGACACCGCTGACGTGCAAGGACTTACGGGGATGCTTCTGATCATGCTCAGTAATGATCGAACCTTTCTAGAGAACTTTAAGAAGAAAGTCGACGCTCAGCACAAAGGCATGATGGAGATTATGGACCTCCCCCTTCCTACCGCGGATCAGAAGGAGCGAGCGGTCCGGGTCAACGTGAATCGACTCAACGATGTCAGCTACTGGTACTGCCTGGACAAGGGTGGGGACAAACAACGCAAAATTGTCCGCTCACGGCTCGTGGACGCCACGACGTTCCCTGACACTTTCGACGCTGTAGATCAGGCCCTCAAATTTGGTACTGAGACAGCCCGGCCGGGCCGTCCCGGTAGGAAAAATCTCCTCACCCTTGTGTGCTTTTCTCAGGCGGCGTCGATTGACCCTGCTAACTACGAGTTGACTTCTACGTGCAGGGTAGAGGCCCAGCATGAGTGGGCCGCAAGCTATTCATTCGACTCCGACTGGGGTTCTAAGTGCGGCCTCTCTAAACGAGCAGCTGGACTACTGGAATCCGAATGGCAACTTCGTGTCGTTGCTCTTGGTGAACCCTTTGTTGCTGCTCTCCTCGCGGCTGATCCCCTGGATGCAAATTCCACCAACTGGTCGGTTAACGCCTTTGCCCTTACCAGTGCCATGCTCAACGTAATTCAGAACCCACTCGGACAAACGTCTCGGGCCACGACAAGAAGAAAGTACGCCGAAGACATCAAAACGCTCGTCGACCGCTGGCTCGTGGATGTCGCGCCGGCACGGCCAATGCTTAACGACTTCTGGGGCCGAGGCCAAGGCAGGTCGGGGATCTATGAAAAGCAACTCACGTCGATCCTCGGCACCTATAACCGTTCCACGAAGGGTTACCTGAATGCCCGCCCAGATTTCGTAGTTGAGGACTTCGTTGCGGCTGCACTTACATCTACCACCAGCGATTCGACCCGGGCTCTTACGGATGCCATCCAGCGAAAGGCGAACGCCATGGAGTTCACGAGTCAGTCAGTGGTGACTCCAGCTTCGATCGGCTCGTATCTCGCACTCAAGCTCCCCAACTATGTGCAGGCCACCCAAGAACAGTAGTTCCGCCGGCCCCGAACCTGGAAGAAGGCGACCGCTAGGCTCGCTCATTGTCCGACCCCTTCCCCAGACTGAAGCGCGTTGGGCGGTGCAATCCGACGGGTTTCTGCTTTCCTTTGCCGCGTCTATTCGAACCTATGTTCTAAAGTGGTGGTATGGGACCGGAGCAGGCAAACAGGCTGCTGGCGGAGGGACACAAGCTTCTGGTGATCCGCACAGATCAGTAACGGTTTGTTGTCTCCGGCAGTGGCCGAGGTTATTCGGCCACTGAAGCGGGGGGCTCTATGAGTTCAGGACCGTTGTTCCGGACACTGTTTACCCTCGTGCTGACGATCCGTGGTGTCAGGATCGGCTCGGGCAGGGAATCCAGCAGGTGCTGGATGTCGTTCTTATCGGTCAGGTCCGGGTCGAGCCATTCAGCGAATCTGTCCGTGGGGATGATGACCGGTGACCTGTCATGGGCATGCCCCAGCGCGTCCTGGGCGGTCGTGGTCAGCACAGTGCAGCTGAGCATCCACCGTGCGGTGTCATCTTCGGGTACAGACGGATCCGCCCACCATTCGTACAGCCCGGCGAATCCCAGTACGGGCTCGCTCTCCGAGTACAGGTGATAGGGGATCTTCTTTCCGTCTTCGGTCTTCTGCCACTCGTAGTAGCCTTCCGCGGGAAGGATCGCCCGCCGTTTGACCGCAGCTTTTCGGAAAGACGGCTTCTCCAGGATGGTCTCGCTGCGGGCGTTGATCAGCTTGGAGCCGATCTTGATGTCTTTCGCCCAGGACGGCACCAGGCCCCAGCGAGCAATGAGCAGGTTACGTTCGACGACGCCTTCATCCAAGCGCTCAGCGATGATGGGGACATCTTGAGTGGGCGCCACGTTCCAGCTGGGCGGCGGCGGATTTCCCTCCACCTCCTTGGCGTCAAAGTAACTCAAGAGATCGCCTGTTGCTTTGGACATGACATATCTACCGCACATGGCCTCATTCTGCCTGACAAGCCAGCGCGGCATGGGACCCGCCCTTGACATTCTGGGCTCGGTTCGACCGCTACCGGGCAGGCATTCTGCTCGACCTGGACGTCGGCCGCACACAGGAGGGCGGATGCCCCGTCCGGGACGTCTACTCGATTCAACCTATGGGTGTCCCGCCCGCAGGTTAGAAAGGCGGAATGCCATGGTAATTGCTGGGGTCCTCATCCTCGCTGCGCTCGGACTCTGGTGGGTCATCGTTCCTCTGATTCACCGCTTCGGTCTGAGCATCACCTCGCCGGGTGGGCTGATCGCCTGCGCCTCTGCGGGTACCGCCGGAGCGCTCTTGGTGGGCGGTCTGGTCGCCCTGCTGAACGCTCTCTAGCCGGGCTAGAAACCGCGGCGGCGCCTGCTTCCCGCAGGCGC
>NZ_PYUI01000004.1 GCF_003097355.1 Arthrobacter sp. H-02-3 | reverse complement strand
CGATTTTTATTCACCCCCACCCCGCCACACCCCATCGCCACCGGGCCCGCGGGCTCGGTTATGTGTATATCCGCCAGGGGGGGCGCAGGGCAGGGGCTGGGGCTGGCGTTGTCCCGGCAGCTCGCGCGCCGGCGCGGCGGCGACGTCCGGGTGCTGGACCCCGGCTCCCCCGGCGGCCCGGGCGCCGTGTTCGTCGCCACCCTGCCCGGGACAACAGAACCAACCGGAAAGGACACCGATGTCTGAGGATTTCAGGGTGCTGATAGTCGACGACGATTTCCACGTCGCCAAGCTGCACGCCGCCTATGTGGATTCCGTGGCCGGTTTCCTCGCGCTGCCTCCGGCCGGTTCGGCGTCGCAGGCGCTGCAGGCCATCCACAGCCTGCGCCCGGATCTTGTGCTGCTGGACGTCTACCTGCCGGATGCTTCCGGGCTGGACCTGTTGCACCAGCTGGACGTGGACACCGTGATGCTCAGCGCCGCCTCGGACACGGCCTCGCTCCGGCTCGCATTCCGCCGCGGCGCCCTGGGCTACCTGCTCAAGCCCTTCACGGCCGAAGCCCTGTCCCAGCAGCTGCGCTCGTATGCCCGTTACCGCCGTATCCTGGCCCAGCCGGGATCCGTCAACCAGGAGACGGTGGACCGCGCCAAGCGGGCCTTGATCGCGGGCGAGGTCGCCCCCTCCGCGCGGCCCCGGTCCGCCACCGAGGCCGCGGTGCTCGAATCCCTGGTTCCCGGTGAGCAGTATTCGGCCGCCGACGTCGCTGCCCGGGTGGGGGTGTCACGGGCGACCGCCCAGCGGTACCTGTCCTCGCTCGCGGACGACGGCGCCGTCGACATCCAGCTGCGCTACGGCACCACCGGGCGGCCCGAGCACCGCTACGGACTCCCCGCCGGAACCGGCCTCTAGGCCTCCGCAAAGCAACGCGGAGTCACCTACGGCCCAGCAGGGCCGCCGCGATGGACCGCAACGAACCCCGCGTCGGTTCTAGCCGGTGTCCGCCCGGCCCCGTTCTGCGGCCGCTTGTTCCGCCTCGACTGCCCTGTGGATGTTGCCGTGGATCTTGTCCGCCCCGATGAGTTCGATCACGCCGTCGCGTTCGAGAATGGCCCGTACCGCCGGCTTCAGGCGGGTGAGGCGCAGGTTGACGCCGGCGTCCCGGGCCAGGGTCACGACGTCCGCCATCTTTGCCGCGCCTTGGGAATCGACGAAGTTGATCCCCCCGCAGTCGATCACGATCCCGGTCAGTTCCGGTTTTGCATGGATGACGTCGCGCAGGCGATCCTCCAGGGCGTCGGCGGTGGCGAAGAACAGGCCGCCGTCGAACCGGATCACGGCCACGCCGGGCAGGATCTCGTCGCCGGGGTGCCCGTCGGCTTCGCGGAAGACCTGCGTGCCCGGTTCCCGGCCAAGAGACGGCATCGCCGGGTGGGTGGCCACCGCGACCAGCCAGATCAGCGAGAGTCCGATGCCGATGATGACTCCCGCGAGTACGCCGAACACCAGGGTTCCGAGGATCGCAGCGACCGCGATCCAGAAGTCCACCTTTTGTACCCGGGCCAGCCGCCGCATCTCCGGCACGTTCATCATGCCCATGACGACGGCCTCGATGATCAGAGCCGCCAGCACGGGCTTGGGCAGGTTGGAAAAGAGCGGCGCCAGGAACAGCAGTGTGAGCAGGACCGTGACACCCGAGGTGAGGGAGGCGAGCCCGGTCTTCGCTCCGGAGTGGTCGTTCAGCGAGCTCGCTGAGAGGCTTGTCGAGACCGGCATCCCCTGGAACACGCCCGCGGCCAGGTTGGAGAATGACTGCGCCGTCGATTCCTGGTTGATGTCGATCTGGTAGCGGTGCTTGGCGGCGAACGCGCGCGCATCGCCCGCGGTCTGGGAGAAGCCGATCAGGACCAACGCCACGGCAGCGACCGCGACCGTGCCCGCGTGGTCCCACATGAGCTGGCCGTCCGGGATCTTCAGCGCCGGCAGCCCCCGGGGAACGTCACCCACCAGCGCCACGCCCTTGGCGCCGAGATCAAACAATGCCGCCGCGAGCAGTCCGCCCACCACGAGCACCAGGGCGCCGGGGACCTTGGGAGCGATTGCCTTGAGTCCAAAGACGACGGCCAGAGCGATCACACCGACGATCACGGTCGCCTGGTGCGCCTCGCCGAGCGTCCCCAGCCAGGACCACAGTTCCTGGATCGGATTGGAACCGGTGACCTCGGTCCCGGTGAGCTTGGGGAGCTCCCCGATCACGACGTCGATCGCCGCACCGAAGAGGAAGCCAGTGACCACTGCCCGGGACAGGAACTGCGCGATCCAGCCCATCTTGAGGACGGCAAGGAGCAGGAACAGGACCCCTGAGGCAAGGGTGATACCGGCGACGAACGAGGCGATATCGACGTCGTTGGTAATGCCTGCCGCGAGCACGGCGCTCGCGGCCACCGCCGCCAGACCCGAGCTGGGACCCATCGAAATTTGCCGGCAGCTGCCGAAGATCCCGTACATGAGCGCGCCCGCGGCAGCCGCGTACAGGCCGTTCTGCAGCGGAATCCCCGCGATGCCGGCGTACCCTAGGTTCTTCGGGACAATCAGGGCGGCGACGGTGACGCCGGCGATCAGATCGCCACGCAGCCACGCCCGGTCATAGGAACGGAGCTGGCCGAAAATGGGGACCCGGCTGGGGCCCTGTCCGTGCGCCCTGGTCATGCGCCAGTCTTACCCCAAGTCCGGCCGTTCCGCCAGAGCTCCGCCCGGCCCGGGCACGAGCAACGCTTCTAGTTGGCGCTCTTCCGGGCGACGAGTTCGATCTCGACGAGCATCTTCGGGTCCAGGAACGGCAGCACGTGGACCAGGGAGAGCGTCGGGCGGATGTCGCCGAAGACCTCGCCATGGGCGCGGCCGGCCTCTTCCCACTTGCTGATGTCCGTCAGGTACAGCTTGGACTGCACCACGTCCTCAAAGCCGAAACCGGCCTCGGCCAGCACTGCCCCGAGCTTTTGCAGGATGTAGCTGGTCTGGGTGTAGAAGTCCTCGCCCACGATGCCGTCCTCGCCGCTCGCGGCGGTGGCGGAGATGTAAAGGGTGTTGTCCACCTGGACGGCCCGGGAATAGCCGAGCGTCTGTTCCCAGGTGGAGCCGGTGCCGAAGGTTTTGCGCATGGGGGTGCCTTTCGCAGTTGCCGCAGGGATCGGCACAACTCTAGGGCGGATGGCCGGCAGGCCGATAAAACGCGCGCTTTTGTGTCAGAGGGCCTGGCGGTAGACGAGGAGTTTGATGTCCGTGCCGGGCACCAGCCAGTCACGGTCCGGTGCCCGGACGAAGCCGGTCTTGCGGTAGAGGCCGTGGGCGCTTTCCCAGCTGATGCCCGTAGTGAGGGCCACGGCGTGGATTCCCGGCAGGGACCTTGCGTGTTCGATGATGGCGTGGACCATGGCCTTGCCGGCGCCGCTGCGCTGGACAGCCGGGTCCACCACGAGCATGCGGAACTCGAGCTCGTCGCTCCGGGCGATGTCCGCATAGGGTTCCCCCGCGACCGCCAGTGTCACGGATCCGAGGATGCGGCCGTCGCGCTCGGCCACCCAGATCGTCGCGTCCGCCGCCCGCGTGGTGACGTCCTGGATCTGCCGCATGTACGGGTGGTCTGCGCTCTCAAAGTAGCCCGCCGCCAAGTAGGCGTCCCGGGTGATGCGCGCTATGGCGTCGAAGTCGGCCGGAACGGCGGGGCGAATGAGGATCTGCGAAGGCACCTGTCAATGGTACGGGCGGCCGACACCGGCTACGTGCGCAAGGGCTGTTTCCGTGACTGAACTATCACTATTGCCGGGACCGGGCATGAGGAGCACCCGTCAGAGCGGAAACTTACCGGAGAGTTCCAGCGAACCGGCGCACGTCCAGGCTGCCAGACGCTCGTCGTCGGACGGCCCGCCGGCCAGCGGGCTGGTGAGCCGAGGCCGCCGCACCCAGCAGCCCGCCTCCTCCGCGATCAGCGCGCCGGCGGCGAAGTCGTGCTCGTTGAGCCCGCGTTCGCCGTAGGCGTCGTGGGTGCCGTCCGCCACGAGGCACAGGTCCAGCGCCGCCGAGCCCAGGCGGCGCATGTCCGCGAAGCCGTCCATCAGGCCGCCCAGGCCGCCGGCCTGTTCGGCCCGGACCCCGGCATCGTAGCTGAAGCCCGTCGCCAGGATCTGTCCGGTGCGCCCGGGGACAGGACCGAGCAGGGCAGTCAGCCGGCCCTGCTCCTCGAGCCAGGCCCCCTCGCCCCGGGAGGCGAAGTATGTGCGGCCCAGCGCCGGGGCGCTGACGACGCCGGCCAGCCAGACGCCGTCGGGGTCGGCCACCGCCACGGAGGTGGCGTAGTAGACGATGTTGCGGATGAAATTAGTGGTGCCGTCGAGGGGATCGATGGACCAGCGGTAGCCGCTGGGCTCCGTCGGCAGGACCGTCCCGCCCTCCTCCCCCGTGATGATGTCGTGCGGCCGGGCGGCGGTGATGACGTCCCGGACGGCGGCTTCGGCGGCGAGATCGAAGGCCGTCACCCAGTCTCCCGAGTCGCCCTTGTTGCTGACGTCGAGGGCGGCGGCCTTCCGGGTGGCCAGGACCGCGGCACCCGCAGCTGCAGCCGATTTGGCCAGTTCCAGCAGCGCCGCCGTGCCGGGCTCGGCATCGGGCGGGACGGAGGGGTGGGAGCTCATTGAGCCGCCGCCGAGTCGACGCCGGGGGCGTCGCCGTCGTCGTCTTCCGAGTCAAGGTCCGGGTCAAGCTCCGGATCCGTGTCGCTGTCGGCCGCACCGGCCGGGCCGTTGGCCAGCAGGGCCCGGAAGCCGTCCTCGTCCAGGACCGGAACACCGAGCTGTTCTGCCTTGTCCAGTTTGGTGCCTGCGTTATCGCCAGCCACCACGTAGCTGGTGTTCTTGGAGACCGAGCCCGCCGCCTTGCCGCCACGGATCAGGATGGCCTCCTTGGCCTCGTCACGGCTGAAACCCTCGAGGCTTCCGGTGACCACGACGGTCAGCCCCTCCAGGGTCCGGGGTGTGGACTCGTCGCGCTCGTCGGCCATCCGGACACCGGCGGCGGCCCAGCGGTCCACGATGTCGCGGTGCCAGTCCTCGGCGAACCATTCCGTCAATGCCTGGGCAATCACCGGGCCCACGCCGTCCACGCTCGCGAGCTCTTCCTCGGAGGCCTGCCGGATGGCGTCCATGCTGCCAAACGCGGTGGCGAGGGCGCGGGAGGCGCGCGGGCCGACGTGCCTTATGGACAGCGCCACCAGGACGCGCCACAGCGGCTGGGACTTGGCCTTCTCAAGTTCGCGGAAGAGCTTGTCCGTGGTGGCCGTGGGCTTGGACGGGGTCTTGGTGGTGGCTTTGGTATAGAAGTAGGGAACGAGTTCGAATTCGCCGGTGGCCACGCCTTTGGAGCGCTTCTCCCGGCGGACGCGGACGTCCGCGAGCTGCTCCGGGGTGAGCTCGAACAGTGTCGCCTCGGTGGTCAGCGGCGGCGTTTCGGGCTCGGCGGGCTGGGTCAGGGCGATCGCGGCTTCCCAGCCGAGGGCCTCGATGTCGAAGGCGCCGCGGCCGGCGAGGTGGAAGACGCGTTCACGCAGCTGCGCCGGGCAGGATCGGGAGTTGGGGCAGCGGATGTCCACGTCCCCTTCCTTCCCGGGGGCCAGCGGCGTGCCGCAGGCCGGGCATTCTGTGGGCATTATGAAGTCGCGGACGGGCGGGTCCTGCTGGTCGCGGAGCGCCAAGACCGGGCCCACAATTTCCGGAATGACGTCTCCGGCCTTGCGCAGCACCACGATGTCGCCGATCTTCACGCCTTTGGCCTTGACCACTTCCTGGTTGTGCAGGGTGGCCATTTCCACGGTGGAGCCGGCGACCTTGACCGGTTCCATGATCCCGTAGGGGGTGACCCGGCCGGTGCGGCCGACGTTGACGGCGATGTCCAGCAGCTTGGTGTGCACTTCCTCCGGCGGGTATTTGTATGCCACGGCCCAGCGCGGCACGCGGGAGGTGTAGCCCAGGGCGCGCTGCGTGGCGAAGTCGTCCACCTTGACCACGATGCCGTCGATCTCGTGCGTCAGGCTATGCCGTTTGTCGCCGTAGCGCTTGATGAAGTCCAGCACGTCCTGCAGCCCGGCGAGGACCTCGAAGTACGGGCTGGTGGGCAGGCCCCATTCGGCCAACTGGCGGTAGGTGTCTGACTGGCTGACCGTCTGGAGTCCCTCGCGGGCGCCGATGCCGTGGACGTACATCCGCAGCGGCCGTTTGGCGGTTTCCGCCGGGTCCTTCTGCCGCAGCGATCCGGCGGCGGCGTTGCGCGGGTTGGCCAGCGGCGCCTTGCCGGCCTCGATCAGGGCCTCGTTGAACTCCGCGAAGGCCTTGGACGGGATAAAGACTTCGCCGCGGACTTCCATTTCCGCCGGGAAGCCCGTGCCGCTGAGCTGTTGCGGGATTTCCTTGATGGTCAGGACGTTGTGCGTGATGTCCTCGCCGGTGGTGCCGTCGCCGCGGGTGGCGGCCCGGACCAGCACGCCGTCGCGGTAAAGCAGGTTGACGGCCAGGCCGTCGATCTTCAGTTCGGTGAGCCACGCCGGCGGGTTGCCGCCGTTGCCGATCTTGGCGATGGACGCCTCGGCCTTGGCAATCCAGGCCTCAAGCTCCTCGAGGGAAAAGACGTCTTCCAGGCTGTACATGCGCTGCAGGTGTTCGACGGCGGCAAACGCGGCGGACACCTCGCCGCCCACTTCCTGCGTGGGCGAATCGTTGGCCACAAGCTCCGGATGCATGGCCTCGAGGGTTTCCAGCCGCCGGTAGAGCTCGTCAAACTCGGCGTCGGAGATGATCGGCGCGTCCTCCTGGTAGTACGCAAAACGATGTTTGCGGACCTCCTCCACGAGGTCTTCGTACTCCGCGCGGACATCCCCGGACGGGACCTGCTCCCCCTCGGGGCGTTCAGGATCCGTGACGTGCCCCTGGGCTTCGTCGGCTGCTTTTTCAGTCTCTGCTGCGGTCTTTCCTGTGCTCACAGACCTATCCTGCCCTAGATCATTGCCATTGTCCGATCAGCAGTCTGTCCGGCCGGCAGCCCGCCGGTCAGACGGGCGTATCCCCGACGGCGGTCCGGGCATCGACCACAATCGCGGTGACGTTGTCCCGTCCGCCGCTCCGCAGGGCGGCCTGGATCAGTTCGTCGACCGCCGCCTGGGGGTCCGGCTCGGATCCAAGGATGCCGGCAATCCGCTCGTCGCTCAGTTCCCCGTTGAGCCCGTCCGAGCACACCAGCATCCGGTCACCGTCCTCGAGCGGCATCAGCCAGTAGTCGGCCTCGGATTCGTCTCCGGTGCCCAGCGCGCGCGTCACCACATGCCGGCGCGGATGGACGGCGGCCTCGGCTTCGGTGATCTGGCCGGCGGCCACCAGTTCCTGCACTTCAGAGTGGTCCACACTGACTTGGGTGAGGCCGCCGTGGCTGTACCGGTAGGTGCGGGAATCGCCGATGTTCAGGACCAGCCAGTACG
The DNA here is from genome assembly GCF_003097355.1 of Arthrobacter sp. H-02-3. GTDB lineage: Bacteria > Actinomycetota > Actinomycetes > Actinomycetales > Micrococcaceae > Arthrobacter > Arthrobacter humicola. Next base: position 275,956 of record NZ_PYUI01000004.1, on the reverse strand, counting down.
GGCCGTCCGGCTGCTCCACCACTATGACGCCGGAGAGCGTGGTTCCGGCGCGGGAGTCCGTGGCCTGGCGGATGCCCTCGTCAGCTATGAGCAGATAGTCCTGGACGAGGCCTGCCGTTGCGTCCCGGCTGCCGGTCTTCACCTGCGGAAGCTCCGCCAGGGTGCGCACGCAAATGCTGCTGGCGACTTCGCCTGCCTCGTGGCCGCCCATGCCGTCGGCCACCGCGAAGACGGGCTCGGCGGCAATGAAGGAGTCCTCGTTCATCTCACGGCGCAGGCCCCGGTCCGTGCCGCAGCCCCAGCGCAGGCGCGGTCCCCGCGCCCCGTCCGAAGCGGGAAGCGGGGCGTCTGAGGTAGGGTTCATGGCCGTCCTAGCTGAAGTGGTGCTCGCGAAAGTTGGCGGCGGTCACACACCCGGCCGGGTGGCAGCTGCCGGTCCGACTATTGCATATGCGCCGCACAACTGAGAAGCCCGTGCCCTTAGTCCTGCGCGTGGCGGGTGATTAGCGCTGCGCTTAGTCCTGCGTTCAGTCCAGGACGAGGCCGCGGCCGCTGCCGGGCTGCAGCTGTACCGGGTGGATTTCGCCGAAGCCGCGGACGTCCTCGGCCGGGCGGGGCACCAGGACGAAGCGTTCGTCGTCGTCCAGGGCGGCCGCGGTCATGGAATCCACCAGCACGGTGCCGGGATCTGCGAGGGCGGTCAGGCGGGCGGCGAGGTTGACGGTGGGTCCGTAGATGTCCCCCAGGCGTGACAGGATTCGGCCCCAGACCATCGCCACGCGGGCCTGCGGCAGGATCTCGTCCTCCGTGAAGGCCCGGGACAGGGCCAGCGAAATCTCGGCGCCGGCCGCTGGTGTTTCGGCGATGTAGAGGACTTCGTCGCCCACCGTCTTGACCAGCCGGCCGCCGCCGACGGAGATGATCTCGGCGCATTTGTTCTCGAAGCGCTGCACCAGCTGGGCGAGCGTCTTCTCATTCATCCGCCGGGACAGGCTGGTGTAGGACACCAGGTCCGCGAAGCCTACGGCCCGCGCCAGGGGCAGCGGCGCGTCGTCCTCGTCGCCTTCGCGGCCCTCTTCGCTGGACTGCAGCCCGGCTTCTGCCCGGACGGCCAGGCGCTGGACGCCGGCGTTGAGCTGGCGGCGCCAGGAGTAGACGAGCATCTCCTCAAGGGCGTCAATGAGGTTCGGCAGCTCGCTGACAAGGCGCTTGCGGGCCACGGCATCCGGCACTCCCTGCTTCTGGACCATGTCCTCGACGAGGGCCTCGATCTGCCACACCACCATCCGGTCCGTCATCTGGCCGATGGCCCGCGTGATGGAAATGGCGGCTTCCTCCGTGAGCTTGCCGGCACGCACCAGGTCCACGATCGTGGACAGGGCGGACTGGTCGCGTTCGGTGAACGCGACGTCTTCATCACCGAGGTTGGGAAAGCCGAGGGCGCGCCAGAGTTTCCGGGCGGACAGCAGCGAAAGCCCGGCACCGGCGGCGACTTCACGGCGTTTGAGCTTGCGTTCGCCGCCCAGCAGACGGGCTTCGAGGGCCTTGGCGGCGAGCCGTTCGGCGGACATGGTTCCGGTGGGCGGAGCGACGGGTTCAGCGGCATCGGCCGCGGCCGGTTCGACGGCCGGGTCAACGTGCGCGCTGGCGTCGGCGTCGGCGGGCTCTACGACGGCGGGAGCGTCGTCGATGCCGGCGGCACCGGGTCCGGAGCCGGCGTCGTGGGTGGCCTCAGGCGTTGACGCCGGGGTGACGGCTGCCGGCTCCGAGATGACGTCTTCCGGTTCCCGGGGCAAATCCGGGGCGGCGAGGTCGGTGTCCTGGTGGACGTTCTCAGCGTTCATCTCTTCCACCTTCTCTCATCTCCCACGGCAAGTCCTCGCCCGGGTTGTTCGTCGTGCCCTCGGCCCCGAAGGCGTCGCCCCTGGGGAGATCGCCGATGGCGTCAAGAATGAAGTTTCGGAATGTCGCGACCTCTGGAACGTCGGGAACCTTGGTTCCCAAGGGGTACCCGGTCTCCAAGGATATATTCCCGGAGCGCAATAGGCGCTGCAACAACGATTGCTCAATGGCCACATGGCGGACTGCGGCGAGCGGGATCTGCTGATCGCGCCGCCGTAACATGCCGTAGCGGGTAACTAAGCGCTGGCTGGTCAGGATGTAGCGCGTGGCCTGCCATGTGATGACCCGCGGGAGGCAATAACCGAGCAGCACCCACGCCGCCAGCCCCAGGCACACGGCGATCAGCCAGGGCGTCCATTCCTGGGGGATGAGGGGCACAAGCTTCGCCGGGCCGCCTTTGACGACCCAGGCGCAGGCGTACGCGGCCAGTGCCGGCACCACAATGAACAACAGCGCCGGGACAATCAGCATCCTGGGCTGGGGCCGGGTTACAACAATCACTTGCTCACCCGGCAGGAGCACTTTACGCATAACCGCTTTCTGCTCCGCCGCGGCCGCCTCCACCCTGTCCGTCTGCTGCGGCCGGGTTCCACGGCCTCAAGTGCACGACGTCCCCGGCGGTCACCACATGTTCATGGCCCGTCGCGTCAACCACCAGGAGCGAACCGTATTCGTCCAGGCGCGTGGCGTGGCCGATGATCTCGTGGTCGCCGGGCAGCTGGGCGCGGACCTGCTTGCCGAGGGTCGTCAGCAGGTGTTCCACCCTCTTGTGCAACGAAGGGCCGCCAGCCATCCCGGCGGCGGGGTCGCCGTCGGCGTTGCAGAAGCTGCGGTACAAGGTGGCGAAGCGGGACAGGTAGCTCTTCAGGAGTTCTGTCCGGTCCACCGTGTCCGGGTTCTCCAGCAGCACGGACGTGGCGGTGGGCACCGGGAGTTCCGGCTCCGTGACGGTGACATTCAGACCGGTGCCGAGGATGACCGGCGGCGTGCCGACGCCGCCGAGCGAGCCAAGCTGGGCCAGGATTCCGGCGATCTTCTTGCCGCGCACCAGGACGTCGTTGGGCCACTTGAGTTCCGCGGGAATGCCCGCGGTTTCCGTCAGGGCTTCCCGCAGGGCAAGGGCCGCGAGCAGGGAGAGCCACGAGTAGCTGTGGGTCGGCAGCGGCCGGCCGGTCGCGTTGACCGGACGCAGCACGAGCGAGACGGAGACGGAGCTGCGGGCCGGGGCCTCCCAGTGCCGGTCGAGCCGGCCGCGCGCAGCGGTCTGGTATTCGGCGGTGAGCACCGACAGGTCCGGCCAGGCGCCGGGATCCTCGGTCACGCCGCGGAGGAGATCGGCGTTGGTGGAGCCGGTGGTCTCCACCACTGTCAGGCGCGGAATCCCGTTGGCGGACAGGAAAGCCTCATCGCTCAGGGCGTTGAGGTCCAGCGGTGGACGGTCCGGGGTTTCCTGCACGGCTTCCATCCTTGAATCCTACCGAGGAAAGTGCGCCCCGGCTCCGGCCGCGTTCACTCACGTACCTCCGCTGGCACTCCCCACCTTTAGCCGGCGCGGGCGGCGTGTCGGCCCGACACGCCGGAGATTCCCGGCGTCGGGTCCGCAAACGAGCGGAATTTCCGCGGGGGATGCCGCCGAAAACACTCAGCAAGCTCAGAGGAAGATGTCCGGGACCAGCCTGCCCTCTGGCGCGCCGAGGCTGTACGGGCTGAAGTCCTTCACTCCGGCCGCCGCGAGAACCTGCTCGTCGGTGTAGAAGTTGCCGCTCCAGCTGCCGGATTCCGGGATCGCGTTGCTGGCAGTCAGCACGGCGTGGGCCGCGTCGGCCATGATCTCCGGGCCGCGGGCGCCTTTGACGATCATGTCGCCGCCGGGCATGTTGCGGATCGCGGCGGTGTCGATCAAGGTGCAGGGCCAGAGCGAGTTGACGCTGATGCCGTCCACCTTGAGTTCCTCGGCCAGGCCCAGAGTGGTTAGGCTCATGCCGTATTTGGCCATGGTGTAGGCCAAATGCATCCCGGCCCATTTGGGATCCAGGTTCAGCGGCGGCGAGAGCGTCAGGATCTGCCCGGCCTCTGACTCGCGCAGCGCGGGCAGGGCCAGCTTGCTCATCAGGAAGGTGCCGCGGACGTTGATGTCCTGCATGAGGTCGTAGCGCTTCATGTCCAGGGCGTCGGTCTTGGACAGGTCGATCGCCGAGGCGTTGTTGATCACGATGTCGATCCCGCCGAAGCGTTCGACGGCGGCGGCAACCGCGCCGGCGACGTCGGCGTCGTTGCGGACATCGCCCACCAGCGGCAACGCCCGCCCGCCGGCGGCCTCGATCTGTTCGGCGGCCGTGTAGACGGTGCCCTCCAGCTTGGCGTGGGGCTGTCCGGTCTTGGCCATCAGGACGATGTTGGCGCCGTCCCGGGCCGCGCGGAGCGCGATGGCCAGCCCGATGCCGCGGCTGCCCCCGGAGATGAGGATGGTGCGGTCCTGAAGGGAACCGGCGGCCTGGTACGGCCCTGCAGCGGCGCCCGAAGCATCATTGCTTGAAGTCATGAGCACACTCTAGCCGACCAATGTTACTGGCCGGTAACAAGGAGGCGCGGGAGCGTTGCGGCGCGAAAATTGTAGGTTCCCTACAGCGGCACCGGCCAATACCGTCACTAGACTTGCCAGCAGAGCCCTGCTTTTGTGGATTCCAGCCAAAGGAGCCAGCGGGCCGGGCACCGAACAACCTAGCGACAGAGCCGGAGACACTTGATGAGCCACGATCTGACCACGACTGCGGGAAAGCTTGCAGATTTCCGCGACCGCCAGGCCCGTGCCGAGCAGCCCTCCGGCCCGGAGGCGGTAGTCAAGCAGCACGCACGCGGCAAGAAAACCGCCCGCGAGCGCATCGACCTCCTGCTGGATGCCGGCTCGTTCGTCGAGTTCGACGCGTTGGCCGTGCACCGCTCCACCGCGTTCGGCATGGAGAAGAAAAAGCCGCTGGGTGACGGCCTCGTCTCCGGCTACGGCACGGTGGACGGCCGCCCGGTGGCCGTCTACAGCCAGGACTTCTCCGTCTACGGCGGCTCGCTGAGCCAGGTCAACGGCGAGAAGATCGTCAAGGTCCAGGAATTTGCACTGCGCAACGGCTGCCCGGTGGTCGGCATCCTCGACGGCGGCGGTGCCCGCATCCAGGAGGGCGTCGCCTCCCTGGCGATGTTCGCGGACATCTTCCGCAACAACGTCCACGCCTCCGGAGTGGTCCCGCAGATCTCCCTCATCATGGGCCCCTCGGCCGGCGGTGCGGCCTACTCCCCCGCCCTGACCGACTACGTGGTCATGGTGGACAAGACCTCGCACATGTTCATCACCGGCCCGGACGTCATCAAGACGGTCACGGGTGAAGACGTGGACATGGAGACCCTGGGCGGCGCGCGCCAGCACAACGCCAACACCGGCACCTCGACCTACCTGGCCTCCGACGAGACCGACGCTGTGGAGTTCGTCCGCGAACTGCTGGACTTCCTGCCCTCCAACAACCTCGCCGAGGCCCCGGTACTCGACCACCAGCAGGAGCTGGAGATCGACGACGACGACCTCGCCCTCGATACCCTGATCCCGGACTCGGCCAACCAGCCCTACGACATGCGCAAGGTCATCGAACAGATCGTGGACGACGCCCACTTCCTGGAGATGCAGTCCCTCTACGCCCCGAACGTGATCATCGGCTACGGCCGTGTGGAGGGCCACACGGTCGGCATCGTTGCCAACCAGCCCATGCAGTTCGCCGGCACCCTGGATATCGCCGCGTCGGAAAAGGCCGCCCGCTTCGTCCGGCACTGCGACGCCTTCAACATCCCCATCATCACCCTGGTGGACGTCCCGGGCTTCCTGCCGGGCAAGGACCAGGAGTTCCAGGGCATCATCCGTCGCGGCGCGAAGCTGCTCTACGCCTACGCCGAAGCCACCGTGCCCAAGCTGACCGTCATCACCCGCAAGGCCTACGGCGGGGCCTACATCGTGATGGGCTCCAAGAAGCTCGGCGCGGACCTCAACCTCGCCTGGCCCACCGCCCAGATCGGCGTCATGGGCGCCCAGGGCGCGGTCAACATCCTGTACCGCCGTGAACTCGCCGCGGTGGCCGAGGCCGGCGGCGACGTCGAGGCCAAGCGTGCCGAGGTGATCCGCCAGTATGAGGAAGAGCTGCTCAACCCCTACCAGGCGGCCCAGCTGGGCTACGTGGACTCGGTCATTGCCCCGTCCGAGACCCGGGTGCAGATCATCAAGGGGCTGCGCGCCCTCCGGGACAAACGGGCCGCCCTGCCCGCCAAGAAGCACGGGAACATCCCGCTGTGACCCCCGTGCACGAACCCGCTGAACCGCTGGAACCGGTTGAGCAGCCGGGCAGCGATGCGTCGCCGGCACTGCTTTCCGTCGTCAAGGGCGAGCCGACGCCAGAGGAGCTGGCGGCGCTGACCGCCGTCGTGCTGTCCATGGGGCAGGCCCCGCAGGCGGCACCGGAAGCTCCCGGCGTCCGGCACTGGGTCCGCCGGCAGCAGCTGCGGCTCGCACCCAAGCCGGGTCCGGACGCCTGGCGCCGCAGCCTCGGCTAGCCGTTCGGCTAAGCGGCCCGGCTGGGCCGCCACCGAAAAAAGTTCAGCGAGTCTTTCATAACCGCGACGGCCGGGCTAGTCTCGTCGGGTGACTACCGAAACCATAGCCTCAGACAACTCGGCCCCCGCGCGCCAGCAGACAGCTATTGACGCCGTCGCCGACGCCTACACGGACACCCTCATCCGGCTTAACCCGAGCTTCGGCACCGAGCTCGGCCTGCCCGGGCACGAGACCGAATACCCGGACTTCTCCCCCGCCGGACACGAGGAATTCGCGGCCGCGGCGCGCGAGGCACTCGCGGCGCTGGACGGTCTGGAGCCGGTGGACGACGTCGACGCCGTCACCCTCGACGCCATGCGGGAGCGGCTGGGCCTGCAGCTGGAAATCCACGAATCGGGCTGGGACGCGGCCGACCTGAACAACATCGCCTCGCCGTCGCAGGACATCCGCGCGATCTTCGACCTCATGCCGACGGATACGGCCGATCAGTGGGACCACATCGCCGGCCGGGCCCACAATGTCCCCGCCGCGATCGACGGCTACATCGAATCGTTGCGCTCGGCGATGCAGGACGGCAAGGTGGCCGCAGCCCGCCAGGTATCGATCGTGATCGAGCAGGCCACCAAACACGCAGCCGACGACGGTTTCTTCGCGAACCTCACGGCCGGCGCCACGACTGCGGACGGCCCGCTCCCGCCGGAACTGCAGTCCAAGCTCGACGCCGGCACGGCGGCCGCCCGGGTGGCCTACGCCCGGCTAGCGGGATTCCTCGAGTCCGAACTCCTGCCCGTCGCCCCGGCCAAGGACGCCGTCGGGCGCAGCCGCTATGCGCTGGCCTCACGGTCCTTCCTCGGCGCGACCGTGGATCTGGAGGAAACCTACGCGTGGGGCGTGCAGGAACTGGACCGCCTGATCGCCGAACAGGAACGGGTGGCCGGGGAAATCCGGCCCGGCGCCACGATCGAGGAAGCCAAGGAGATCCTGAACAACGATCCCGCCCGCCAGCTCAAGGGCACCGACGCCCTCCAGGCCTGGATGCAGGAACTCTCCGACAAGGCCGTGGCGGAGCTCGCCGGCGTCCACTTCGAGATCCCGGACGTTATGAAGACGCTGGAGTGCAAGATCGCCCCCACCGATGAAGGCGGCATCTACTACACCGGCCCCTCGGAGGACTTCAGCCGTCCGGGCCGGATGTGGTGGTCCGTGCCTGCCGGTGAGGACACCTTCACTACCTGGGCCGAAACCACCACCGTCTACCACGAGGGAGTGCCCGGCCACCATCTGCAGGTCGCCACCGCCACCTACCGCCGCGAGCTGCTGAACAAGTGGCGCCGGAGCGTGTGCTGGACCTCGGGCCACGGCGAAGGCTGGGCCCTCTATGCGGAGAAGCTCATGCAGGAACTGGGCTACCTGAAGGATCCGGGCGACCACATGGGCATGCTCGACATGCAGCGCATGCGGGCCGCCCGCGTGGTGTTCGACATCGGAGTGCACCTGGAGTTGGAGGTGCCCGAGCGTTGGGGGTCGGGCACCTGGACCCCGGAGAACGGCTTTGACTTCCTCCGCGCCAACCTGCCGATCAGCGAGGGGCAGCTGAAGTTCGAGTTCACCCGCTACCTCGGCTGGCCGGGACAGGCACCCTCCTACAAGGTGGGCCAGCGGCTGTGGGAGCAGATCCGGGCCGAGCTTGAATCCCGCCCCGGCTTCGACCTCAAGGCGTTCCACACCAAGGCCCTGAACATCGGCTCGGTGGGCCTCGACACCCTCAAGCGCGCGCTGCTGGGGTAGGGCGGTTCCCGGGAGCAGCCATCCTCCCGCCATCTCCCTGGCCTGGCAAGCTCGGCCAGGGAGATGGCGTGGGCCCAGGCGTGCTCGCTCGGACACCCCACCGTCCCCGAGGGGAGATAAAGGCCACACCGGAGGTTGGAATAACTTCACAATCGGGTAGTCTTACGGCGTATTTCCTGGGATTGCGCGACCGGACCTAAAAACTTGCCGCGTAATATTTCTCAACATCCTTTCGCCGTGCTATCGGCGCTGGTCCTAGCGTGTTCCGGTGAGCATTCAGACAAGCACCCCCGCACCCGCTGGAAAGACCGGGTTCCAGCTACCCAAATGGGCCGGCTCGTTCGGTTTCCAGATCATCGCCGCGCTGATCGTGGGCCTCGGCCTTGGCCTTCTCGCCAAGTACACAGGCAGCACCAAGGCGAACCCCAATGCCCTCGGCACCACCCTGCAGACCATCGGTTCGAGCTACGTCTCGCTGCTGCAGACCGCCGTCGTTCCCCTCATCTTCACCGCCGTCGTCAGCTCCATTTCCAACATGCGCGCGGTCTCGAACGCTGCCCGGCTCGCCTGGAACACGCTGCTCTGGTTCGCCATCACCTCGCTGATCGCCGTGCTGATCGGGATAGGACTCGGCGTGTTGCTGCAGCCCGGGGCCGGCACCGGCATCAACCAGGAAGCTAAGTACGCCGGCAAGTCCGGCGACTGGTGGGCCTTCCTCACCGGGCTCTTCCCCAAGAACTTCCTCGGCCTGGGAGCAACGACGACCGTCACTGACGGCGTGGCCACCACCGCGGTCAGTTTCAACGTGCTCCAGATCCTCGTGATCGCGATCGCCGTCGGAATCGCCGCACTCAAGGTGGGGAAGGCCGCCGAGCCGTTCCTGAACCTCAATGCCTCCGCCCTCGCCGTCATCCAGAAGGTCCTCTGGTGGATCATCCGGATCGCGCCGATCGGCACCGTCGGCCTGATCGGCAACGCCGTGGCCGTCTACGGCTGGGACACGATCGGCTCGCTCGGCAAGTTCACGGTGGCCATCTACATCGGCCTGGCGCTCGTGCTGTTCGTGGTCTACCCCGTCCTGATCCGCAGCCACGGCCTGTCCGTCAAGCAGTACTTCTCCGGCGTGTGGCCCGCCGTGCAGCTGGCCTTCGTCTCCCGCTCCTCGATCGGCACGCTGCCGCTGACCCAGCGGGTGGCCGAACGGAGCCTGGGCGTCCCGCGCGCCTATGCCTCCTTCGCGGTGCCGCTGGGCGCGACCACCAAGATGGACGGCTGCGCCGCGATCTACCCCGCCGTCGCTGCGATCTTCGTGGCCCAGTTCTTCGGCATCCAGCTTGATTTCACCCAGTACCTGCTGATCGCGCTGGTGTCCGTGCTCGGCTCGGCCGCGACCGCCGGCACCACCGGCGCCGTGGTGATGCTGACGCTGACGCTTTCCACGCTGGGACTGCCGCTGGCCGGCGTCGGGCTCCTGCTGGCGATCGACCCGATCCTGGACATGGGCCGCACCGCCGTCAACGTGGCCGGCCAGGCCCTGATCCCTGCAATCGTGGCCAAGCGCCAGGGCATCCTGGACGAGACCCTCTACAACGCGCCGCGGAACGGCGATCCGTTCAGCGACGACCTCACCGACGCTTCCGCCGACGCTGTGGCCGCGCCGGCTGCTGATCCGGCCTCAGCGCGGCCGACGGCGGAGCGCGAACTGGCGGACGCCACGGCCTAGCCGGTCCGGTCGGACAGGCAAAAGTGCGACGGCGAAGTCCCCGGAATTTCCCGGGGACTTCGCCGTTTCTGCCGTTGAACGGGCTAGAGGGGGCTGGCCCTTAGCGCCCGCCGATCACGCCCTTTTCCGCCGCCTTGGTGACGGCATCCGCTTCAGCCTGGGTCAGGGTGCCGTCCTTGACGGCCTGGTCCAGCCGGGGCTTCAGCGCGGCGGCGTGCTGGGCCTGCTCCGCGGTCCGGATTTCCTCCAGGGCGGCCGTGACCTTGGCTTCATCGATGCCAAGGGACTTCGCCAGGGATGCGGCCAATGCCTTCTCCATCGCGGCGCGGTCCGGCTTCTGCCCTTCGGCCGGCGGGGTGGTCGGCTTGTTCGCGTCGCGGAAGGCCTTCAGGGCGTCGGTGACCTTGGCCTCGTCAACGCCGAGTTTGGCGGCGAGGTCCTTGACACGGGTGCCGAGCTCGGCGCCCGCAGGTCCATGGCCGCGGCGCCCGCCGTGCATGCCGTGCCCGTCGGAAAAGGTGCCACCCGGGGCGCTGGAGCTGGGGGACGGGGTGGGGCTCGGCGTCGTCGTGGCAGAGGCCATCCCGGCGACTCCGAGCCCGGCGCCGAGTGCCACCGCCGCGGCCCCAAGGCCGAGCGCGATTTTGGTTGTGCGTGACATGTGTGTCTCCTGGATCTGCCGCGCGGTGACGGCTTTTTGTTGCTGACGGCTCTCCTTGGGAAGTCGGTACCGCCAGCGTTTCCAGTCTGCACCCGCCTGAGCAGAGATAGCTGTCTCCCAGCTTTCAGGTTCCTGTGAATCCTGCTGTGAATCCGGCAACGGATCCCGGCCCTGGCGCAGACGTGAATCCCGCTGCATGGCTGCCCTCGCTCAGGCCCCAAAAGTGGATAGGCTCTGGGCATGCTGATCGTCACATCGAATGACATCCCGGGCCACCGGATCGACGCCGTCTTCGGCGAAGTCATGGGCCTGACCGTCCGCTCCCGGGACGTCACCGCCCAGGTCATGGCGGGCTTCCGTTCCTTGGGCGGCGGCGAGGTGCGGGAAATGACCCGGGCCCTCTACGACAGTCGGCAGCAGGTCATGGCCCGGATGGTCTCCGAAGCCGAGCAGCGCGGCGCCAACGCCATCGTCGCCATGCGCTTCGACACGTCAGCGATCGGGCCCAACTGGACGGAGATCTGCGCGTACGGCACGGCCGTCTTTGCCATTCCACTCTCACACAACGAGCCCGGAGCGACGGGCCAGTCGATCTACCTGACCGGTTCCGGCGACGCGGCCGGCGAACTCAAACCCTGAGCCTCAAGCCCTGAAAATACTTGCCCAGAGTGCAAACATGCACGTAGTGTAAGGGCGTGTCTTCACTACCATCCTCTGCCGGCGGCCAGGCTGCCGCATCCGGTGAACCCGGCGTCCCGTCACGCCGCGAACTAAATAAGGCGGCCACCCGGCAGGCCATCACTGATGCCGCACTAGACCTGCTCCGGTCGCGGGGGCCCGGAAACTTCACGGTGGAGGACATTGCCGACGCCGCCGGGATATCCCGCCGCACCTTCTTCAACTACTTCGGCAGCACCGAGGCGGCGCTGGCCTCGGTGACATTCGGATTTCTGGACACGGCGCTCCAGCAGTTCCGGTTGCGTCCGGCCGACGAACCCATCCTGGACTCGGCGCGGGCAGCCCTCGTTGAACTGGCCGATCCCATGACGGTTGCACCGGTAGCCGAGATCTACAGCCTGGGCCAGACCAATCCCCAGCTCAGCCGCTCCGAACTGGAAGCCTGGGACCACTGCACCGAACAAATCATCGAGGCCGCCCGCGAACGCTTTGCCCGGACGGCCGGCCACGACATCGACGAACTCTATCTGCGTGCCCTCGCCGGTTCGGTCATCTCCTGCGGCAAAGCAGCCCTGGACGTGTGGTTCGCCCGTTGCGGCGGCGACCTCAGCCCGGATTCCCTGTCCGTCCTGCGCCAGCTCCTGATCGAATCGATGGGCCTGCTGGGCTCCGGTTTCGCATCCCACTCCCCCGCCACCCCTTCCCCAGATCGGCACTGACATGGCCCTATTGCTTTACCGTCTCGGCAAGTTCTCCTACCGTCACCGCTGGCTCGTCATCTCCCTCTGGCTCGCCATCATGGTGGCCGTCGGTGGTGCGGCAGCCGCCTTCCACGGCACCCTGTCCAATAACTTCCAGATTCCCGGCACCGAAACCCAGCAGATGGCGGACAAGCTCAAGAGCGAGCTTCCCTCGTCCTCCGGCGGCTCCGCGAGCGTCGTGTTCGAAGCCAACGATGCCCAGTTCAGCCAGGCCGGAAAGGAAGCGGTCACGGCTGCGCTGGCAAAGCTGAAGACGCTACCCGATGTCCAGGGGACAGTTGACCCGTTTGCCACCCAGGCGCAACTGGACAAGGCCGCCGCCGACCTCGCCGCGGGCAAGGAGCAGTCCGCTGCCGGCAAAGCCCGGCTGGACCAGGCCGCGGCCGAGTTGGCCGCAGGAAAGGCCAAGCTGGACGCTGCCGAGCAGCAGATGACGGCGGCCGGCATGCCGGCCGCCGTCATCGAGGCGCAGCTCGGCCAGCAGAAGGCGGCCCTCGCCGAAGGTCAGGCAAGACTCGACGCCGGCACCAAGGAACTGGAAGCCGGCCAGGCAAAGCTGGCCCTGGGCACACGTCAGCTGGAGGCATCGAAGGGCCTGCGCTTCGTCTCCGAGGACGGCAAGGCCGCGATCGCGCAGATCCAGTTCAAGACCTCCATCAACGGCCTCAAGCCTGAGGTCCGGCAGGAAGTCCAGAACATCGTCAAGGAGGTTTCCGCCGCCAATGTGACCGCCCTGCCCAGCAAGGAGATCAGCGAGGACATTTCCGAGATCTTCGGCACCGCCGAAATTCTCGGCATCGCGGTGGCAGCCCTGGTCCTGATCATCATGCTCGGAACCCTGATCGCTGCCGGGCTTCCGCTGCTGATGGCCATCGTCGGCGTCGCCGTCGGTGTGGGCGGCACCTTCGCCCTCAGCGGTGCCATGGATATGAGCTCCATCTCCCCGATGCTGGCGCTGATGCTCGGCCTTGCCGTCGGGATCGACTACTCCCTGTTCATCGTCAACCGCCACCGCGGCCAGCTGCTCGGTGGTATGGACCCCGAGGAATCCGTGGCGCTGGCCACCGGCACGTCCGGCAACGCTGTGCTCTTCGCTGGCCTTACTGTCATCATCGCCCTCGCAGCCCTCGTGGTCCCCGGCCTTCCGTTCCTGGCCGTCATGGGTCTCTCGGCCGCCGCGACGGTAGCCGTCGCCGTCGTCGTTGCCTTGACCCTGACGCCCGCTGTCCTCTCCCTTGTGGGCCGGAAACTGATCTCCAAGCGAGCCTGGGCCAAGGCAGAGAAGCACAACGCCGCCCCGGGCCACGAGACCGAGGACCGGGCCCGCGACGAACGCCGCAGCACCCACGGCTGGGGTGGCCTCGTCACCCGGCACCCGGTCCTGACCCTGCTGGCCGGCGTCCTGCTGCTGGGCATCGTGGCGCTGCCGGCGAGCCAACTGCGGCTTGCCCTGCCCGATGCCAGCTCCGAGCCGGTCGCCTCGCCAGCCTTCAAGGCCTATGACGTGACCAAGCGAAGCTTTGGCGAGGGCATGACGGGCCCGATCATCGTGGTGGGCGACCTCCCCGAAGGACTCAGCGAAACCGACGCCACGGCCAAGCAGTTCGACGTCGCGGACATCCTGCGCAAGACCGAGAACGTTACCGCCGCCGTGCCCCTGGCCCTGAGCGAGGACCGCCGCACCGCCGTATTTCAGGTCATCCCGAACGAGGGTCCGGCCAGCGCGAGCACCGTCCAGGTGGTCTCCGAACTCCGGGCCGAAAAGGCCCAGATCAAGGACTCCACCGGGGTCAGCATCGGGCTCACCGGGCAGACCGCCGGCAACGTCGACGTGTCCACCAAGCTCGGTGACGCGCTGCCGCCGTACCTGGCAATCGTGGTGGGCCTCTCGCTGATGCTCCTGCTGCTCGTGTTCCGCTCTATCTGGGTGCCGCTGCTGGCCACCGGCGGTTTCCTGCTCTCGCTCGCCGCCGCGTTCGGTGCCGTCGTCGCCGTCTACCAGTGGGGCTGGTTGGGGGGCGTGTTCGGCGTCGAGAATCCGGGTGCCGTGCTGAGCTTCCTGCCGATCATCCTGATCGGCGTGCTGTTCGGCCTGGCCATGGACTATCAGGTTTTCATTACCTCGGGCATGCGCGAGTCGTTCATGCATGGTGAATCGGCCAAGCACGCGGTCCGCACCGGCTTTAGCCATGCCGCGTCCGTGGTCACCGCCGCCGCCATCATCATGGTCAGCGTGTTCTCCGGCTTCATCTTCTCGCACCTGAACATGGTCCGGCCGTTGGGCTTTGCCATGGCTTTCGGCGTGCTGGTGGACGCGTTCGTGGTCCGCATGACGATTGTCCCCGCCGTGATGTACCTGCTCGGCGAGAAGGCCTGGTGGCTTCCCCGCTGGCTGGACCGGATCCTGCCGGACGTCGACGTCGAGGGCGCCAAGCTCCACCAGCCGGCACGTGCTGCGTCGGCCTCGACTGAGGCCGAGCCCGAAGCCGAGTCTGAAGAGGTCGCAGCGCGCTGACGTTCGCCAGCGCGGTACGACGGTATTCGCCGCCCGCTAGAGCAACGCGGGGTCACTCAGCGATTGCGGTAGTAGTCCTTCCAGACCAAGCGGTGAAGGGGGATCCAACGCGGCAGCGACCTCAGACCGGGGATGAACGGCAGCAGGGTCAGCAATGCCGTGAGCACGAACATTGTGACGACCACCAGCGCATCGGCATTCGGGGCGGACTTGAACGGTTCCACCTGGTAAAGGAGCGAGAAGAGCCACAACCAGGACTGCCCCGGCGTATCGCCGGTTTCGTTCATCACGCCCCACTGATCCCCGGAGAGGTGTTGGCTTGCCGCGAGACCCGGGAAGTAGCTGCCGTCCCCCAGGAACAGGAGGCTGCGCGTGTAGTCCGTGTTGTAGAAGTTTCCGCCGTTCTGCAGCACGCCGTCCAAATTGCCTTGGCGCGCCATGTCGAGCAACGCGCCGGTCAGCGCGGGGACCGGGCCGTAATCGCCGTCGGCTACCTTGGCGGGGTCGTTATCGGGCGCGGCGGCGAGGGCGTCGGAATAGGCGGCTGCCCAGCCTGAGCGCTGCTGATCCGTGGCCGCCATCCAACGTGCCAGGTCTGCCGGCGGAGACGGCAGCGTCGCCAGCGGGACGATCACGAAGTCATTGGCGGTGTCTACGGGAAGGCGGACGCCGGAGAGGCTCTGCAGGTCCACGGGGCCGATCGTCTGCGACGCACCTGGAGTCGAGTTGTAGGGCGGGCCGTACCCCGCAGAATCGCTGGTACCGGCCAGTTCTTTTGCCGCGGTGCCAACGAAATCCGCCGGGGCGGCCGTGGCCCACGCTTTCAAGCTGACGCTGGGCTCATCAGGGGACCCGAAAAGGGCGGATACGCCAAGCACGAGCAGCCCGACCACCACAACACCGATGATCAGTTCCTTGATGAGGTCATATTCGCGGACGCTGCCCGTCCAGGGCCGGCTGGCAGCGTCGTCCGTCTTCCGCCAAGAGATGCTGTTGGTTTTCCTGGTCATCGCACTGCGCCCCCGGATTCCGCGGTCTCCGGTGGTGCGGTAGGCTCCGGAGGTTCCGCGGGCTCGGGACGGTTGTGAAGCAGCTGGGCGTCGGACTCCGCGGCCTCAAGCGGAGGGACAACGCCGTGGACCCGTACCAGCAGGACATGCAGGATCACCACGGCGCCGACGGCCAGGGGCAGCAGTGTGATGTGCCAGGTGAAGAGCTGCCCGACGTTGGCGACGTTGAACCAGGCGCCTACTCCGACCGCGTTCAGCGCGTCCTTGGCTTCGAAGGCAATCCACTGGGAATCGAAGTTCGTCTGGAGCAGATATCCGGTGAAGGCCGCCACGATGGAAACGACAAAGGAGATCACGCCGGTGATCCAGGTCAGGACCCGGCCCCCGCGCCAGGCCGCCATCCAGAATTTCAGCCACAGGTGCACCACCATGAAGATGAAGAAGAGCTCCACGCTCCACAGATGGGTGCTGTTGACGAAGTTCCCCAGCGATGAAACGTGGTACCACTGGGGTCCGTTCAGTCCCAGCACGATCCCCGAAATGACGATCCACAGCAGTGAAGCGATCGCCCCCATGCCGAAGACGTACGCCCAGGATGCCACATAGCTCGGCTGGTCCTCGGGCAAGAGCTTGTCCGGAGGAAGCTTCTTAAGGAGCCACCGGCGGGCTCTGCCCGTCCAGGTGTGGGCGTCAGGTTCCTCGACCGGCGTGCCAGGCCCCGGTGTCGCCTGGGCGGTCATTTCCGCCGCTTCCCGCCAGGAAAAGGCAGGACCAGGGCCAGGACAAACAGGATGATCATCACGACGATCACTATCAGGTTTCCCGACTGGATGGTGAAGCCGTCCCAGCCAAAATATGTTCCGTCCCCAACGGTGCCAACGCTTGCCACTAGCCATCCGGTCATGGGCTGCTCGATTCTCTGTAGTGTCCCGAGGCAACCACACCATGAGCAAGTATCCGCAGCCAGAGTCTTTCGCCCCGGCCGAGGGCCAACAGACGGCGCTACCTGGCGCCCCTGGAGGCCTCCGGATGGGCCGTAAGTGACTCCGCGTTGCTGAGCTGCGGTGGATTAGGCTGGATCCGTGACCCGCCTCATTCTTGCCTCTCAGTCCCCCGCCCGCACCAAGCTGCTCAGCCACGCCGGGATCCGGCACGAGGTTCTTGTCTCCGACGTGGACGAGGACGCCGTCCAGGCCCGCTACGGCGTGACGGACCCGCATGACACCGCCCTCTTGCTCGCCCGGGCCAAGGCCGAGGCCGTCGCGTCGCTGCCGGAGGCCGACGGCGCCCTCGTCATCGGCTGCGATTCGGTCTTCGAGTTCGACGGCGAGGCCCACGGCAAGCCCTACACCGCCGACGTCGCCCGTGAGCGCATGCTCCGCATGAGCGGCAGCATGGGCGTCCTGCACACGGGCCACTGGCTCGTGGACTGCCGCGACACCGACGGCGGAAACACAGATGACGGCGGCGGGGACTTGACCGCCCGGGGCTCCGGCGCCACGCTGGGCTCGGTGTCCTCGGCCGAGGTGCACTTCATGGACATGAGCGCCGAGGAGATCGAGACCTATATCGCCACCGGCGAGCCGCTCCAGTGTGCCGGCTCCTTCACGATCGACGGCTACGGCGGGGCGTTCATCCGGAAGGTCGACGGCGACCCCCACACCGTCGTCGGGCTTTCCATTTCCACGCTCCGCGCGTTGCTCAGCCAGGCAAATGTGGGCATCACCGAGCTCTGGACGGGCGGCGCGGTTGACCCGGCGGACGTCCGTGCCGAGTGAGAGCAGAGGGACGGCCAGCGACGGCGGAATGAGCCAATTCGCCGCCCTTTGTGGCAACCCTACAAAGGAAGGGCCGTTTACGCGCGGAATCCGCAAGTAATATCGGCGGAACCCTCAAAACCGCGCTAGGCTCCCTGAAGGAAAGAAGGAGACGCCTTGTCAGCAAATTCGGAGCAGTCCGCAACCACCGTGCCGGGATCAACGCAGTCACTTACAGCAGAGGGCACCCGCCCGCTCAGCAAAGTGCTGATCGCCAACCGCGGAGAAATTGCGGTGCGCATCATCCGCGCCGCGCGCGATGAGGGCATCGCCTCGGTGGCCGTGTACGCGGATCCTGACCGCGACGCGCTGCACGCCCGGCTCGCCGACGAGGCTTACGCGCTGGGTGGCAACACCGCCGCTGAGTCCTACCTCGTAATGGACAAGATCATCGACGTCGCCCGCCAGTCCGGCGCGGACGCCATCCACCCGGGGTACGGCTTCCTGGCCGAAAACGCCGACTTCGCCGCCAAGGTGATTGACGCCGGCATCACGTGGATCGGGCCCTCCCCCGAGGCGATCTCCGCCCTGGGCGACAAGGTCCAGGCCCGCCACATCGCCGAGAAGGTCGGCGCCCCGCAGGTTCCCGGGACCGCCGATCCGGTCAATTCCGCCGAGGAAATCCTCGACTTCGTGGACAAGTTCGGCCTGCCCGTCGCCATCAAGGCGGCCTTCGGCGGCGGCGGACGCGGCATCAAGGTGGCCCGCACCCGCGAGGAAATCCCCGAACTCTTCGAATCCGCCGTGCGCGAGGCCACCGCCGCCTTCGGCCGCGGCGAGTGCTTCATTGAGCGCTTCCTGGACGCCCCGAGGCACGTCGAAACCCAGTGCCTCGCCGACGCCTACGGCAACGTTGTGGTCGTCTCCACCCGCGACTGCTCGCTCCAGCGCCGCAACCAGAAGCTCGTCGAGGAGGCCCCGGCCCCCTTCCTGACGGAGAAGCAGAACCGGCGCCTCTACGAATCGTCCAAGGCCATCCTGAAAGAGGCCGGCTACCTCGGCGCGGGCACGTGCGAGTTCCTCGTCGGCCAGGACGGCACCATCTCCTTCCTTGAGGTCAACACCCGCCTGCAGGTAGAGCACTGTGTCTCCGAGGAGGTCACCGGGATCGACCTCGTGCGCGAACAGTTCCGGCTGGCCCGCGGCGAGGAGCTCGGCTACGGGGACCCGGAAGTCCGCGGCCACTCGATTGAATTCCGCATCACCGGCGAGGACCCGGGCCGGAACTTCATGCCCGCCCCCGGCACCATCACGACGCTCAAGAACCCGACCGGCCCCGGCGTCCGCATCGATTCCGGCGTGGAGCAGGGCGATGTCATCAGCGGCAACTTCGACTCCATGCTCTCCAAGCTGATCGTCACCGGCGCCACCCGCACCCAGGCCCTGCAGCGGTCCCGGCGCGCGCTCGAGGAGATGGTGGTGGAAGGCATCCCCACCGTCATCCCGTTCGACCTCGCGGTGGTTTCCAACCCGGACTTCGCACCGGCCGAGGGCCCCTTCAAGGTCCACACCCGCTGGATCGAGACCGCCTTCGTCAACGACATTCCCGCCTGGGCCCCCACCGGCACCGAGGCTGAAGCGGCCGACGCCGGCGACCGCCAGCGCGTCGTCGTCGAGGTCGGCGGCAAGCGCCTGGAAGTCGTCCTGCCCGCATCACTCGGCTCGGTCAGCACCACGGCCGGCGCCAAGCCGGCCAAGGCCAAGAAGCGCCTCCGCAGCGGCGGCGCAGCCGTGGCCGCGAGCGGCAACGCGCTGACCTCGCCCATGCAGGGCACCATCGTGAAGGTGGCCGTCGCCGAGGGCGACGCCGTCGCTGAAGGCGATCTCGTCGTCGTGCTCGAAGCGATGAAGATGGAGCAGCCGCTCACCGCGCACCGCGCCGGCATCGTCATCGGCCTCTCCGCCGCTGCCGGCGAGACGGTCTCCGCCGGCGCCATCATCGCCCTGATCGAGGACGGCGCGGCCGAGTAGCTTCGGCCCTCAGCATCCCCCGGGCGGGACGCAGGCGCGCCTCTGGCGCCCCCGCGTCCCGCCCGTGCAAACTTGGTCTGTGAAGCCATTTCTGCTCCTCGCCTCCCGTGCCGAGGACGAGGCCGCCGAGGACGAATACCGGGCCTACCTGCGCTACGGCGGACTGGAACCCGGGCAGCTGCACCGCGTCCGGATGGAAGCCGGACCGCTGCTTGAGCTGGAGCTGTCGCGCTACTCCGGAGTGATTGTGGGCGGGAGCCCGTTCACCTCCAGCGACCCTTCCGAGCATAAGACCGACACCCAGCACCGGGTGGAGCGTGAGCTCGCCGCGCTGTTGGACAGGGTCGTCGCTGAGGATTTCCCGTTCCTGGGCGCCTGCTACGGGGTGGGCACGTTGGGCCGGCACCAGGGCGCCGTGATCGACCGGACGTACGGTGAAGGCCTGGGCGGCGTCACCATCAAGCTGACGGAGGAGGGGCTCGCGGATCCCCTCCTGCGCGGGCTGCCGGAGAGCTTCACGGCCTTCACCGGCCACAAGGAAGCCTGCACCGTCCTGCCTGCCCACGCGGTGCTCCTGGCCAGTTCGGCCGCCTGCCCGGTGCACATGTTCCGGATCAAGACCAACCTCTACGCCACCCAGTTCCATCCTGAACTCGACGCCGAGGGGCTGATCACCAGGATCGACATCTATCGCCATGCCGGATACTTCCCGCCGGAATCGGCCGAGATGCTGATGGAGGACGCCCGGCAGTTCGCGGCCACCGAACCGATGAAAATCCTCCGGAACTTCGTCGAGCGCTACGCGAGCTAGTCCCGCCGGCAGTCACCAGGTACGGACCGACGAGATAAGGAAGTGCCGGACGCGGAAATGCCCGGCGTGTTCAGCGAACACACCGGGCATTTCCGTCAGCGGCAGGCCTGGAACGTCAGGCTACGTTGTTCTCGTAGTCGAGGTCCCGGGTTTCCTTGCTCACGAACAGGGCGATCAGTGTCAGCACGGCCATGGAGGCGAGGTAGACGCCCACCAGCACGGTGCTGCCGCCCGCCAGTTCCCAGAGCCAGACGGCGATGAACGGAGCCACGGCCGCGCCAAGGATGCTGGAGACGTTGTAGCTGATCGCGGAGCCGGTGTAGCGGACGTTGGTCGGGAACAACTCCGGCAGGAGCGCGCCCATGGGGCCGAATGTCAGGCCCATAAGCGAGAAGCCGATGACCAGCAGTGCCATGGCGCCCACGAAGCCGGCGCTGAACAGCGGAACGAACAGCAGGCCGAAGGCGAGGATGCCGAAGGTCACGGCGATCAGCATCTTGCGGCGGCCGAATTTCTCGGCCAGCGGGCCGGAGACCAGCGTGAAGATGCCGAAGAACACGACACCGGCGATCAGCATCCAGAGGAAGTCGTTCCGGGTGTAGCCCAGACCCGGCACGAATGCCGCGGCGGCGGCATCGGTCATCGGCTTGCCGGCCTTTACGGCGGCGGCCTTCGCCGCGTCCAGGCTGGCCGCCCGGGTCCCGTAGGTCAGCGTGAATGTGGTCATCAGGTAGAAGAGCACATAGGTTGCGAGCATGATGAACGTGCCGAGGATCAGCGGGCGCCAGCTGGTCTTGAAGACCCGTGCCAGCGGCAGCTTGGCGACCTCTTTGGATTCGAGGACCTTGGTGAAGGCGGGGGTTTCGATCAGCTTGAGCCGGACGTAGAGGCCGATGATCACCATTACGGCGCTGGCCAGGAACGGCACGCGCCAGCCCCACGCCTCGAATGCCGCCGGGGTCAGGGTGTAGCTGAAGATCAGGAAGAGCACATTGGCGATGATGAAGCCGATGGGCGCACCCAACTGCGGGAACGTGCCGTAGATGGCACGCTTGTTTGCCGGGGCGTTCTCGGTGGCGAGCAGCGCCGCGCCGCTCCACTCCCCGCCAAGGGCAAGGCCCTGGGCGAAGCGCAACACGACGAGCAGGGCCGGAGCCCAGAAGGTCCAGCCGGGAACGGTCGCCGTCGGGAGGCAGCCGATCAGGAAGGTGGCAATGCCCATCGTCAGCAGCGAGGCCACGAGCGTGCCCTTGCGGCCGAACTTGTCACCGAAGTGGCCGAAGACGATCGAGCCGAGCGGCCGGGCGATGAACGCGACGCCGAACACGGCGAAGGATGCCAGGAGCTGCGTGGTCTCGTTCTGCCCCGGGAAGAAGAGCTTCGGGAAGACCAGCACGGCGGCGGTGGCGTACACGTAGAAGTCGTAGAACTCGACGGTGGTGCCGATCAGGCTGGCGACGATCACGCGGCCGCGCGAGTTCACCTGCTTGGCAGACCCATGCTCCGCGGAGGTTGCAGTGGAGGACATGTAGTAACGCTTTCATGATGACCGGACGGATGTTCCCCAGGGCCCGATGCCCCGGGCCGCCGGCTAGGGATTCGTATATGTCTGATAATAGTTCCCATCGTCCACCCAATGGACAAACGTTCCACTATTTGGACATTTTGGTTCGTCTCACGTGGTGGTCGTCACAGCGTTTCTCACACCGTCACATAAGCCCCGATAGGCAAACGTCACAGCACGTTAATAAACCGCGACCGTCCCTGAAACGCGGCGTACCTACCGTTGAAGGACAACACCCCCCAAGGAGGTCTCCTAAGTGACTGCTGAACGCACCGCCGAAATCGGCACCGCAGATGCCGGCGCCGCCCGCACTGCCGACACCCTTACCCTCGAGCACCGGCCCGGCCGCTGGATCGCCAACTGGGATGCGGAAAACAAGGAACAGTGGGAATCGGCCGGCCGCTCGATCGCCCGTCGCAACCTGAACTGGTCCATCTTCGCCGAGTTCCTGGGATTCGTGGTCTGGCAGCTGTGGTCGATCGTGGTGGTCCAGCTTCCCGCCGCAGGCTTCAAGTTCTCCACCAACGAGATCTTCTGGCTGATCTCCATGCCAAGCCTCGTGGGCGCCACGCTGCGGATCCCCTACACCTTCATGGTGCCGCGCTTCGGCGGCCGCAACTGGACCATCGTCTCCGCACTGTTGCTGCTGATCCCGACGATCGGACTGGGCCTGTGCGTCGCCAACCCGGCCACCCCGTTCGGCGTCATGCTCTTCGTGGCAGCCCTGGCCGGATTCGGCGGCGGCAACTTCGCCAGCTCGATGGCGAACATCACCTTCTTCTACCCGGCCCGGGAAAAGGGCTGGGCCCTGGGCCTGAACGCCGCCGGAGGAAACCTCGGCGCCGCCGTCGCACAGCTGGCCGTGCCGATCGCTATCACCCTGCTGGCAGCCGGCACCGTGAACCTGCCCGTCGCCGGGTTCATGTGGGTTCCTCTGATCCTGCTGGCCGCCTTCGGCGCCTGGAAGTACATGAACAACCTCACCAGCGCCAAGGGCGACGTCGCGGGTTCGCTGGCCGCGCTCAAGGAACCGCACCTGTGGATCATGGCGCTGCTGTACATCGGCACCTTCGGCTCGTTCATCGGCTTCGCCGGCGTCTTCCCCAAGCTCATCAAGGACTACTTCCCGGCATTCTCCTCGATCTCCGTCGGCACCGTGGCCCTGTCCCTGGCCTTCCTCGGCCCGCTGGTCGGTTCCCTGGCCCGCCCCTACGGCGGACGCATGGCGGACCGGATGGGCGGGGCCCGCATGACCGTCGCAGCCTTCGCCGCCATGGCCGTCATCACCCTGACCATGCTCTGGACGCTGCCCATGAAGAACTTCTGGCTCTTCCTGTTCCTGTTCCTGCTCCTGTTCACCGCGAGCGGTTTCGGGAACGGCGCCACCTACCGCATGATCCCGATCATCTTCGCCACCTCCAGCCGGGCCGCCCGCTCCGGGGCGAGCACGCACACCACCCAGCGGCTCGCGTCCTCGGCCCTCGGCCTGATCTCGGCCATCGGTGCCTACGGCGGATTCATCATCCCGCAGGTGCTCAACGCCTCCAACACCGCCAGCGGCTCCTACACCTCGGCCTTCTACGGATTCGTCGGGGCCTACGTCCTGATGCTGGCCGTCTGCTGGTTCTGCTACATCCGCAACGCCAACCGAAACGCGATGGGACACGTCTAACATGACCACCGGCGCCGACACGCACTGCCCCTACTGCGCCCTGCAGTGCGCCATGACGCTCACCTCTCCAGCGGCTCTGACCCCGGCTCCCCAGCCGGGGTCAGACCCCGTTGACGCCGCACCGGCGCCGGCACCCGCCGCCGCTGTGTCACCCGCAAACGGGCCTCTCCTCACTGTGACCGGCCGGGACTTCCCCACCAACCGCGGCGGCCTGTGCCGCAAGGGCTGGACCTCCGCGTCACTGCTGGACCACCCGGGCCGCGTCACGGAACCGTTGCTGAAGGACGACGACGGCGTCCACCGCCCGGTCAGCTGGGACGAAGCCCTCATGCGGATCGTCTCCGCCGTGAAGAAGGCCCGCGCCGAACACGGAGCGGACGCCGTCGGAGTCTTCGGCGGCGGCGGCCTCACCAATGAGAAGGCCTACCAGCTCGGCAAATTCGCCCGGCTGGCCCTGGGCACCTCGCGGATCGACTACAACGGACGGTTCTGCATGTCCTCCGCGGCCGCGGCCGGCATGCGCGCCTTCGGCCTGGACCGCGGGCTGCCGTTCCCGCTCGCGGACCTCGACGCCGCCAGCACTATCCTGATGCTCGGCTCCAACGTCGCCGAGACCATGCCGCCCTTCGTCCAGCACCTGCAAGGCGCACGCGACGCCGGCGGGCTGATCGTCGTCGACCCCCGGCGCTCCGCCACCGCCGCGTTTACCTCCGACGGCGGCGGCCTGCACCTGCAGCCCCTGCCGGGCACCGACCTCGCCCTCCTCCTGGGCATCTCCCACGTGGTGATCCACGAGGGCCTGGCCGACACCGCGTTCATCGTGGAACGGACCGCCGGCTACGACGCCGTGGCCCGCAGCGTCGGAAGCTTCTGGCCGGAACGGGTCCAGTCGATCACCGGCGTCCCGGCCGGACTGATCCGCGACACCGCCCGCCGGCTGGCCGACGGCGCCCGCAAGGGCGGCAGCTACATCCTCACCGGCCGCGGCGTCGAACAGCACATCGACGGCACTGATACCGCCACGGCCGCCATCAACCTCTCGCTACTGCTGGGCCTGCCGGGCTCCGCGCGCAGCGGCTACGGCACGCTCACCGGCCAGGGCAACGGCCAGGGCGGCCGGGAACACGGCCAGAAGGCCGACCAGCTCCCCGGCTACCGGAAAATCACCGACCCCGCCGCCCGCGCCTACATGGCAAAGGTCTGGGGTGTGCCCGAAACCCTGATCCCCGGTCCCGGCCTCCCCGCCGTCCAGCTCCTGAAGTCCCTGGGACAGCCCGACGGCGTCCGGTGCCTCTTCGTGCACGGCGCAAACGTGGCGGTGTCCGCCCCGGACGCCAACGCCGTGATCGAGGGCCTGCGCAGCCTGGACTTCCTCGTGGTGTGCGACTTCTTCCTCTCTGAGACCGCCGCCGAGGCGGACCTGGTCCTGCCCGTGACCCAGTGGGCCGAGGAAGAGGGAACCCTCACCAACCTCGAAGGCCGAGTGCTCCGCCGCCGCCGGGCCCTCACTCCCCCGCCCGGTGTCCGCAGCGAGCTGTGGATCATGACCCGGCTGGCCGAGCTCCTGCACGCACCCTCCACCTTCAGCGAGGACCCGGAGACGGTGTTCGAGGAACTCCGGCTCGCGTCCTCCGGCGGCCTGGCCGACTACTCCGGAATCGACTACGCCATGCTGGACCGCGGCGAGGCCGCCTACTGGCCGTACCCGTCGGGTAGCACCGGCACGCCGCGACTCTTCCTGGACGCTTTTGCCCATGCGGACGGGCGAGCCGTCTTTACGGCGGTGATGCCCCGGCGTCGTTCTGTTTCTCGGGGATCCACGCCCGCTTCCGCGGCGGAGCGCGGCAGCGCTGATCATTTGGGCAAGCCGATGACGCTGATCACCGGCCGTCTCATGGAGCACTACCAGTCAGGGGCGCAGACCCGCCGGGTGGCCGCGCTGGTCGAGGCCCGGCCGGAGGCGCGGCTGCAGCTGCACCCCGCCGCGGCCGCCGCCCAGGGCATCGCAGACGGCGACTACGTCTCGATTTCCAACGAGCGCGGCGAGGTCAGCTGCCGTGCCGAGCTCAGCACGGACATCCGCCCGGAGACGGTGTTCCTGCCGTTCCACTTCCCGGAACTCGAGAGCGCCAACCGGCTCACCGAGGCGGCCACGGACCCCATTTCCGGGATGCCTGAGTTCAAGACCAGCAAAGTGTGGATTCGCCCGGCAGTGTCCGGGGACGTCCCGGCCGGTGATCACAGCGGTGTTCAAGCCCGCGTTCTTCAAGCAGAGGAGACCTCATGACTGAGCGGATTGTAGTGGTGGGCTTCGGGCCTGTCGCCGCGCGGCTGATCGACGAGCTGCTGCCTGCCGTGCGCAGCGGTATCGCGCACCTGACGGTAATCGGCGAAGAGTCCGAGGCCGCGTACAACCGGGTCCTCGTGGCGGATCTCGGCGTCGGACGGACCACGCAGGCCGCCCTGGCCCTCGCGGACCCGGCCGCGCTGGTGGCCGACGGCGTCGACGTCCGTCTGGGCGTCCGCGTCCGGCGCGTGGACCGCGCCCGCCAGCAGGTTGTCCTCACCGACGGATCCACCCCGGGCTACGACCGGCTGGTCTTCGCCACCGGTTCCCGGCCGGTCATCCCGAACCTCACCGGGCTCAACCCGGACCCGGCCGCCCCGGTGCTGCCGCCGGGCGTGACGGCCCTGCGCGATCTCCGCGACGCGTCCGTGCTCCACTCGGCGGTGGCCGGCGGCAAGCGCGTGGTGGTCCTGGGCGGCGGCGTCCTGGGCCTGGAGACCGCACTGGCTGCGGCCGAGGAAGGCGCCACGGTCACCGTAGTGCACAACGGCCCGCATCCCCTGGGCCGGAACATCGACCGCGGCGGTGGCGCCGTGCTCGCGGCTTCGCTGCGGAACTGCGGCGTGCGGGTGGCCGGCAATGCCCGCTCCACCGGCGTCGAGCACAACGCCCCCGACGGCGGTTTCTCCGCGCTGCTTTTGGATGACGGTTCCGCGATCGACGGCGACCTCCTGGTCCTCTCCTGCGGCGTCCGGCCGCGGACCGAACTGGCCCAAGGCTGCGGCCTCTCCACGGCCGCCGGAATCCTGGTGGACCACAAGCTCCGCGCCCACCATGAGCCCCACATTTTTGCGATCGGCGACTGCGCGGAAGTCCGTTGCCCGGACCCCGAATGCGTGGAGTGCCGGACCGCGCGCGGTCCGTCCGGGTTGGTGGGCCCGGGCTGGCGGCAGGCCGAATGGCTCGCCGAGTATCTGACCCTGCTGGCGTCCGGCGCTCCTGCCGAGGCGGAATCATTGCCGGCGCTTGCCGCGGAGTTGCCGGGCGTGATCGTGCTCAAGGCCCGCGGCATGAACATGGCCGTGGCCGGGGATGTGTCCGCCGAACCGTGGGACGAGGAAGCCCTCACCGCGGGAGCAGTGAACGGCCGCGCCCGGCTGCAGATTGCCCAGTGGGCCGATCCGGAGCACGGCCGCTACGTGAAGATGACCACCCGCGCCGGCGTCCTTGAGGGTCTCGTGGCCGTAGGTATGCCCCGCACTTCGGCCGAGCTCGTGCAGCTGTTCGAGCGCGGCGCCGAACTCCCCGCTGACCGCTCGCTGCTGCTGCGCCTGGACGGGCCGGACCAGCTCGCCTCGCCCGGAGCCGCCGACCCTGCCCGGACGGTCTGCCGGTGCGCCGGCGTCAGCGGAACGGCCATTGCCGCCGCGGCCTCCGACGGCTGCTCCACAGTGCCCGAGGTTTCCGCGGCGACCCGTGCCGGCACGGGCTGCGGCGGCTGCCACGACGACATCAAAGGAATCATCGAGGCCCACTTTCAGGGGGCGGTTGCCTGACCGCGGGGACGACGTCACGCTTTGAACGCGCAAAAGGCTAGCATGGCGGCGAACTTTAGCCGCGCGTTTTCCGCCAGCGGTACCCGCGAGGCATCGCTGGACGGGACCGAGGTTCTGAAGCCCCGGAGACCGGTTCGGCGAGGTTCTAGCGCGCCGTGTTGTCGAACATCTTCTGCCACTGGGCATGCTCGCGGCCGGCGTCCAGCCGGCGGCTGGCAGTCCACCTGGGCAGATAGTCCGGCGCGGGCAGCTCGCGGGCAGGCTTCAGCGCGGGCATAGGCCGGGTCTGGACAGGCTTGGCCACGGGCCGGGTCTGAACGGGCTTCCGGCGGTAGCCCGGCGTCGGGTCGGCCACCGTCCAGTTGATCACGGCGCGCATAAGGAGCACGAGCACCCAGAGGCCGAGCCCCGCCAAGATGTATTGCCAAAACAAGACCAGTAGCACGATCGCCAATAGCACGAAAATGAACATAACGACACTATTACACGCGCGACACGCCCGGAGAAAGGGGTTTTACTCCCTGATCACCCGCATGGGAGTTGTCGGCCACGGCACGGAAGCCCCGGCATTGTTCAGACACACTGCAGTACCGGCGCAATGAGGCGCTCGCTCTGCAAGGTGGATGCGCTAAGCATCCGGCCAAGAGAGGATTCTCCGCCTCAGGAGCCATTTCCGGCAATCATTCCCTACCGGCAAACAGAACTCTTGTCTGTGCGACAGCGGTACGGGCAGTGGCACTGCCGGTGGGAAGGGGCACGCTTCGTTATCCGTCACTAGTTGGATTAAACTGGAGGCACTAAACCCCTTCGAGGACTGGTTGCCCGTGGAGACGATATTCTTCCTGGTCGTAATTCTCACCGCAGTGTGGATCCTGCTCGGCCTCTTGCTGAGACTCAAGAAGAGAACCCGCCGCAAGGGCTCCAATTACTACGTGCCCACCTTCAAAGCCAACTTCGACACATGGGAGAGTAAATGGACCATGGACCGAAAGCTGCAGGAGAGATGGGATAAGGCACTGTGGCAGCAGGAGTTTAACCGTCTGTAGAGCCGGCCGGCCTACTTGGAGCTGGCTGTCGCCATTCCCCCGAAGAGGAACATGAATGCCCCCGGATGCTGTGAAGCGCATTCATGAACCCACGGATCACCCTGCGGACGAGGTACATCCCACTCCACGCCCGGTACAGTGCGTCCAAAAGACTTTGTTCTCCGGCACGGGCACTGTGACCGACGTCTGCCGCTTGTTGGCGCCGTAACCCCCGACAAACGCGGGCGCCCCGGCAGTTGCCGGGGGCGCTTTTGCCTTCAAATCGGCCAGCCCGGAAATTGCTCAGACACCGTTCAAGGCGGCCGCCGCAGCGCCCTAAAGACTCGGCACCCGGAGAGTGGCCGATACCGTCGAACTACATTGAGCAGCATTAGCAAGGTCGCCGCTCCGTTGCCCAGACGACACACGGCGTCTACATTGTCTGCGGGCCTTGCAAGCGTGCCTTTGAGGCGTTGGGCGCGGCCTGACCAGAACGCAGAAACCCGCCAGTCGTGATGACTGACGGGGTCTTCTGCGCGTGGTGGTTAGTAGCGGACGACGTACGTCCTGCTGAACCGATAGCTGACCTTGCCCGCCAACGTGCCCTTGACGCGCACGACGTACTTGTCGCCTTTGCTGTCCCTGCCCGGCGGCCCCCAGACCTTAGTGGTTGCATTCCAGCCGCCCGCAAAGACTTCGCCGTTCAGGAACCAGCGGTATTCCAGCTTGGTGCCCTTGGGCCAGCCATACGTGTTCGCCCCCAGGATTGTTCCTGGAGCGACATACACGGTGGACACGCCGGCTGTGCAACTCGCGGTAGTTTCAGCACATGAC
Organism: Arthrobacter sp. H-02-3; assembly: GCF_003097355.1. GTDB lineage: Bacteria > Actinomycetota > Actinomycetes > Actinomycetales > Micrococcaceae > Arthrobacter > Arthrobacter humicola. Next base: position 246,793 of record NZ_PYUI01000004.1, on the reverse strand, counting down.
GAGGGGCAGAAAATGAATTCCGATCCACAGGTTGCGGCGCTGGCCGGGGCCGCCGCGGCGAGCGTTCCGGCTCCCAGGGCAACGGATAGGACGGCAGCGGCCGCCGCTTTACGGAAGATTGATCGTTTCAATGCTGGCACGGTTCCCCGTACCTCCTGTCGGTTCGTTGGCAGATAGTTTTGTGACTGCTGAACGCTTCCGACATACACCGGCTAAGGCGCCCCCAAGCATGAGTATAACCACACGGGTAACACTGGCAACACGAGTGCTCAGCATGCATGTCTGCTAGAACGCGCTCCACGGTGCGCCGAGTTTGCGTGGATCGAATAAAACTCTGGCAGCCCGAACTTCAGTGCGACCAGTCCGGAGCAACCGGGCCCCAGCGAAACGGGCCTTTCTCCCCTTGGCACAGCCGCTGGGGCAGGAATCCAATGGACGTAAGCCCCGTTCGTCTGCAGGAGGCATCCCATGAACGTTCCGGTCATTTTGGCGCTCGGCGCGATTGTTGTGGTCGCCGTCGTGATGGGTGTTGTGTTTGCACGTGAAAAGGATCCACAGCGGCGCGCCACGGCGCTGACACGGACTGGGGCGGCCGTCATGGCCGTGTTCACGGTCCTCGCGGGAATCTTCATCGGTGGCGACGCCATGCAGGATCCTGGCGGAACAGCGGGAACGCTGATAACGCTCGCCTGGGTGGCGCCGATGCTCATCCTCGCGGTCGCGGCGTGGTTCTGGCCGGCGGTGACCTCTCCCCTGCTGCTCGCCCTGTCCTCCGCCTTCATCGCCGCCTGCATCTGGCTCGCCTTCGACCCGGCGGCCCTGCGCAGCTTCCTCAGTGACAACGGACCTGTCATAGCCGTCAGCGTCGTCGCGCTGGCGTTCCCGGCCGCCGTGCTCGGCCTGAAACGCACCGCGCTGGCCGGCTGGCTGCTCGTGGCCCTGGGCGTGCTGCCGCTCCTGATCACGCTCATCGCGCGGTCCGGGCCGCTGGCATCGCTCACCGCGGCCAGCGTGGTCCCCCTGATCGCGGGAATCAGCTACCTTGCCGCGGTCCGGATGGAAAGCTCGACGTCAGAGCATCCCCGGGCAGCCGCCGCCTAGAACCCGGCAAGCCCCTGCCGCGTAACGCGAATCGGGCCAGGAACAAACGGCAGGTAGCATCGGGGGCATGAGCGCCGACGACGACGACATCACCGAAGAACTACTGGCCGACGCCGAAAAACTCACCGGGCTGAGCCTGGAACTGCTCGGACTCGATCCGCACCCGGACGACATGACGGCCGAACAGCGGCTCCAATTCGATCCCGAAGACCTGGAGGAAATGGCCGCCGTCCCGCCGGAGGACCGTCAGAAATCCGTGCGCCAGACCCGCCTGCTGGCCGGACTCCTGTGGAATTCGTCGAGCATCCTCATTGACCAACTGTTCCGCGATCTCGGAACGCTCGGCACCCTGGACGTTGTCACGCCTGCCGATATCGCCGGGACCTCGGTCCTGTCCTCGCTGCCGCCGCAGTTCGCGGGCAGCTACGACGCGAAGTTCACCCAGAAATTCATCGTCGTCGCCGCGGATGTCACCGCATCCCTGGTCCGGGGCTGGACCGCGCCGGGCTGCCTCGCCGCGGAACTCGCCGTCCGCTGCCTCCTCGACCAGGCTGAAATCACCGAGGACATCTACGAACTGGACCTTCCGGAGGGCTGGCGGGCCGACGTCGAGGAAGTCCTCCTGGAGGACGCGGACAGCGACGCGCTCTACCCCGACGACGACGCCGACAGCCAGGACCGTGCCGACGCCGACACCGGTAGTCTGGCGTTCGATCGGTGGTTCAGGCCCTTCGCGCCCGGCGACGCTGTTCCGCCCTACGCCCGCTCCTGAGCCCTACGCCTTAACAAAGTCCTACTTCTGACTGCCCAGCTTGGCCAGCCATGCCAGGTAGTCCTCGGTGAAGCGCTGGACGCCGTCCCATTCCGTGTAGACGTAGTCACGGGTGGTGTCCGTGTCCGGGGAGCCTTTGTCGCTGGCGATCTTCTTCATCATGTGCTTCTTGATGAACCCGTAGTGGCTGTAGAGCAGCGCGCCGGCGAACAATCCGACGTGCGAGGGCCGCCAGCCCGTGTCCTCCTCGAACTTCGCCACGTAGCTCTCCGCGTTCTCCTCGTCCCCGTGGGCGGCCAGGCTCACCGAAACCAGGGCGGAGGGCAACCGTTCGAGCTCGGCGCGGTTCTTCTTGACGAAGTCCTTGACGTGCCCCTCGTGCTTGCCCATGTGAACCGAGGCCGCCACGATCACGCCGTCGTAGCCGCCCGGAAGGGTGTCGCCGGAATGTTTGAGGTCCGCCGTCTCTGCCTGGTGCCCGTGCGCCCGGATCAGTTCGGCCATGTAGTCGGCGATCTGTGCTGTCTGTCCTTCAACGGTCCCGTACGGGATATAGATCTTGGCCATGTTCCATGGTGTCCGCGCCGGGCCGCGTCGCGATACGGCCGAAGGTCCCCCGGGGCCGGGCGCACACGCACTCTTGGCGACGGGACTCCCAACTCCAGCACTCTTGACGCCCGAACCCTTGACGGCAGCGGCCCGCCGACATGAGATGGACGAAGGCACGGTCCGGTTCGGATTCGACCGGCCGGTCCAGAAGCATGACCCCACGACGAAAGGACAGGACATGTCCCTGCTCGACTCCGCCCTCTGGGAGGGCAAGATCCACCTCAACGGCTGGCGGCCCGGACGGGGCGGAATCGGCGACGCCGTCGAACCCGCAACCGGCGAGACGCTGGGCCACTATGGCGTGGCCTCCGTGGAGGATGTCCGCGAAGCCGCTGCCGTCGCCGCGACAGCGCAGAAGGACTGGGCCGCCCGCAACCCGGAGGACCGCGCCGCTGTGCTGCGCCGCGCGGGACAGCTCTGGGAAGAACACGCCGCGGAAATCGGGGACTGGATCGTCCGCGAATCGGGCGGCATCCCGCCCAAGGCCGGGCTGGAAACCCACATCGCGGCCAACGAATGCTACGACGCCTCGGCGCTGCCCTCGCTCCCGGCCGGCGACGTGCTGACCTCGAACGAGAACCGCTGGTCCTTCGCCCGACGACGCCCCGTCGGTGTCGTCTCGGTGATCGCGCCGTTCAACTTCCCGCTCATCCTCTCAATCCGCGCCGTCGCCCCGGCCCTGGCCCTCGGCAACGCCGTGCTGCTCAAGCCTGACCCGCGCACGGCGGTCTGCGGCGGCGTCACCCTGGTCCGGGTGTTCGAGGAAGCCGGCCTTCCGCCCGGCCTGCTGTCGCTGCTGCCGGGCGGCGCCGAGATCGGCGCAGCCGTCGTCGAGGCGCCCGAGGTCCGCGTCATCGCCTTCACGGGGTCGACGGCGGCAGGACGCAAGGTGGGCGAAGCCGCCGGCCGGCTGCTCAAGCGCGCCCATCTGGAACTCGGCGGGAACAACGCGATGATCGTTCTGCCCGGCGTCGACCTTCCCAAGGCGGTCTCGGCCGCCGCATTTGGCTCCTTCATGCACCAGGGACAGATCTGCATGGCGTCCGGCCGGCACATTGTGCACGAGGACATCTACGAGGACTACGTCAGCGCCCTTGCCGAGAAGGCCAGTCATTTGCCGGTGGGCGATCCCAAGAGCGGAACGGTGGCGCTGGGCCCGGTGATCGATGAGAAGCAGCTGCACCGCGTGGACACGATCGTCCAGGATGCGGTGCAGGGCGGCGCGCGGCTGGCCGCCGGCGGCAGCCACGACGGCCGCTTCTACCGGCCCACCGTGCTCGCGGACCTCGATCTCGCCAGCCCGGCGTGGAAGGACGAAATCTTCGGCCCCGTGGCGCCGGTGATGAAGTTCTCCACCGTGGACGAGGCCGTGGCCCTGGCCAACGACAACGAGTACGGGCTCTCCATCGGGATTCTCGGCGACGTCGGCATGGCCATGACGATCGCCGACCGGCTCGACTCCGGCAAGGTCCACATCAACGAACAGACCGTATCCGACGAGGCCAACTCGCCCTTCGGCGGGGTCAAGAACTCCGGCAACGGCTCGCGGATCGGCGGGCATCACGCCAACATGGAATCCTTCACGGAAATCCAGTGGCTGACCGTTCGGCCGGATATCGCACCGTACCCGTTCTAGAGGAGAAAGGTTCAGTGCCCCGCGGCGAGGTGCGTGGCGGGGTCGAACGGCTCGAACACTGACGAGCCGATCATGAAGATGCCTCGCTGCGGGATCCAGAAGTCCCCGAGCCTGTCCTGGACGGGCAGTGCTGAAGCCTGCCCCAGATTATGCCCCTGCAGGTGCGCTTCGCTCTCGCGGACAAACCACATCTGCCGCGGGCGCGCCCCAAAGGCCTGGCCGTTGGGCACCTTGCCCGTCAGCCCGATGTGCCCGGCCCCGAGCACCGGGCCGGCAACAGCCCCCATGGCGCGCAGGAACGTCCGGTTGCGCCACAGTTGCTCCGGGACCGACCCGGCCACCGCCGACATGAGCCGCGTGATGGGCGTTGCAGCCAGCGTCACGTCCCAGCCCAGGTCCACCTCGTCTCCGACTTCCACGCGGAAAGAGTAGTCGTCACGCCACCGGATGGAGATCCCGCCCGTCGACGCCGATCCGAGGGCGCTGCCGAAGTAGCGGGGGCATGAGGACCCGGGATTGGTGGTGCTGTGCATCGTCCAGACGCCGGCAGGATCGCGGATCCAGACCGAGTTGTAGCCCGGGCCGACGGAGGAGGCAGGAAAATGCCGCAGGGCCAGGATGTAGCCGGAGCTGAAAGGAACGCCCATCACGCCGTAGCCGGCAAACCGTTCTTGAGGGCCGGACGGCAGCCCGGGGTTCTGTTCCGCGGACTCAACAGCGGTGCGAGGACTTTGCATGGCTACGGCCTCCGTTTTGCTACATGTGAACGTGGAGCCGGCGCGCCGCTTCGGAGATGGAGCCGCTCAGCGACGGGTACACGGTGAAGGTGCTGGCGACGTCGTCGACGTGCAGTTTTTGGGTGACCGCAAGGGAGATCGCGAAGATGAGCTCCGAGGCGTTCGGGCCTACGACGACCCCACCGATCACTGTGCCGGAGCCCTTGCGGGCGAAGATCTTGACGAAGCCGTCGCGGTGGTTGCGCATCTTGGCGCGGGCGTTGCTGCGCAGGGACAGCTTGATGACGTCGGCCTGGTACTTGCCGGAGTCGATCTCAGCCTCGGAGACGCCCACGTTCGCGATCTCGGGCGAGGTGAAAATGTTGGACGCCACCTGGTGCAGCTTGAGCGGCATGACGCTGTCGCCCAGGAAGTGCGCGATCGCGATGCGTCCCTGCATGGCGGCCACGGACGCCAGCGCGAGGACGCCGGTGCAGTCACCGGCGGCGTAGATGTTCGGCGCCGTGGTGCGCGAGACGCCGTCGACCTTGATGTGGCCGCTCTCGGTGAGCGCGACGCCGGCTTCCTCCAGGCCGATGCCGGCCGTGTTCGGGATGGAGCCGACGCAGACGAGGCAATGGCTGCCGGTCACCTTCGAACCGTCGCCGAGGGTGACCACGACGCCGTCGTCCGTGCGTTCGACGGTCTCGGCGCGGGCACGGGAAAGAACCTTCAGCCCGCGGCGTTCAAAGACGCCCTCGAGGACCTCGGCGGCGTCCGTGTCCGAGCCCGGGAGCACCCGGTCGCGGCTGGAAATCAGGGTGACCTTGGAGCCCAGCCCGTTGTAGGCGGAGGCAAACTCCGCGCCCGTCACACCTGAACCGACCACGATGAGTTCTTCGGGGAGTTCGTCCATGTTGTAGATCTGGGCCCAGTTCAGGATGCGCTCACCGTCCGGACGGGCGGTGGGCAGCTCGCGGGGGTGGGCTCCGACAGCGAGCAGGATGGTGTCGGCTTCCACCGTTTCGGTGCTGTCGGCGGTCAGGACCTCGATGGTGTGGTTGTCCAGCAGCCGGCCGGAACCGATCAGGATGCGGACGTTCTGGTGTTCCAGCCCGGACTGGATGTCCTCCGACTGCTTCCGGGCCAGCCGCAGCAGGCGGTCGTTGATGTGCTTGAGGTCAGCGCGCATCGTCGGGCTGCAGTCGCCGCCGTCGAGGTCGAATTTAACGCCGAGCTCGCCGGCCTCGCCGACGCGGGTCATCAGGTCCGCCGTCGCAATGAGGGTCTTGGAAGGAACGACGTCGGTCAGCACCGCGGATCCGCCGAGTCCCGCACGCTCGATGATGGTGACCTGCGCCCCCAGCGAGGCGGCGACCATGGCGGCTTCGTAGCCGCCAGGCCCTCCGCCGAGAATTGCAATACGGGGTGAGCTGAAGTCAGGATGCGTAGTCACAATCAACCATTGTCCACCATCCGAACCGGAGCCACCAAGAATCCGGGGCGCCGCGGGTGCGGCCGCCCGCTATGGCGCCCGGGCGGCGCGGGTGCTGGGCAGCGGGCCCGGCACGCGATAGCTTGTACCAGTGAGCTATACAGAATTCCTGAACGCGGACCCCTTCGACGCCGCGCGAGACGCCGCCGCCTACATCGCCGAAGAGACGGGTGTCGATTCCCACGACGTCGCGCTGGTCCTCGGATCGGGCTGGGGCGACGCCGCCGAACTGATCGGCGAGACCACCGCCACCCTGTCCGCCAGCGAAATCCCCGGTTTCACCGCACCGTCGGTGGAGGGGCACGTGGGCACCATCCGCTCGGTGCTGACCAAGGAGGGCAAGCGGGCCCTCGTCCTGGGCGCTCGAACACACTACTACGAGGGCAAGGGCGTCCGCTCGGTGGTTCACGGCGTGCGCACCGCCGCGGCCACCGGCTGCAAGACCCTCGTGCTCACCAACGGCTGCGGCGGCCTGAACGAGGACTGGGCTCCCGGCACGCCCGTGCTGATCAGCGACCACATCAACCTCACGGCCACCTCACCGCTGGAAGGCGCCACGTTCGTGGACCTGACGGACCTGTACTCCTCCCGGATCCGCAGCCTGGCGCGCGAGGTTGACCCCTCGCTGGACGAGGGCGTGTATGCGCAGTTCACGGGACCGCACTACGAAACCCCTGCCGAGGTGCAGTACGCCAAGCGGATCGGCGCGTCCCTGGTCGGCATGTCCACCGCGCTCGAAGCCATTGCCGGCCGTCACGCGGGCATGGAGGTCTTCGGGATCTCACTCGTGACCAACCTCGCCGCCGGGATCAGCCCCGTGCCCCTGAGCCACGAGGAAGTCCTTGAGGCCGGCCAGGCCGCCGGACCGCGCATTTCCAAGCTCCTGGCGGAGATCATCGCCAAACTCTGATCCGTGTGTTCGCGGCACGGTTCCGGTGACGGACCGTGCCTCTCCACGGTCCTGGACTGTCAGCCGAGGCTACTCCGCCGCCAGGTAGTCCAGGACCTTCACCTTGTCCGCCGGGAACCGGCGCTCCATCGAGTCCGCTATCCCGGCGATACTCTGGCGCGCCAGCGCCTGCCGCCAGGCGAGCTCGGCCTGGCGCATGGTCTGGGAAATGAGGCACGTCCGCGCGAAGTTCTCCTGCAGGGCCGGCTCCGGGACGTTCCCCAGGATCGCTTCACACCGGAAGGCTGGGTCCGCGCCTTCCAGGGCCAGGACGATGTCCAGTACAGTGATGTTTTCCGGCCGGCGCGCCAACAGGAATCCGCCGCGGGGTCCCGAGACCGAGTCCAGCACCCCGGCCCGGACCAGCGACTGGAACTGCTTGTTCAGGTAGGCGGCGGGGAGCTTATAGAACTCGGCGAGGCGTGCACTGTTCACGGGCTCGCCCGGCGGTGTCCATGCCATGTTGACGCAACTGTGCACCGCCCACTCCACTCCACGGCCCATCTTCATATTCCAGACGCTACGTGTCCGGAAATTTGGGTGTCAAGGGCCGTTGCCAGTGCGCCCGGGCCGGCCGGACCCGGCCGTCCTGCCTGCTCTCCGCGCCGGGCGTGATGCAACTGAAACCCCAACTCCCGATTGTCAGGGGAGGAAACGCACACGATTGGCGATAGTTTGGTTCCTATGACGTCTTCTGATGCCGAACTCGCCCGACTCCTGAGCGACGCCCGCGACTGGGCCGACCAGGACCCGGACCCCGCCACTGCCGCAGCCCTGACCGAGCTGGTCCGCCTCGCCGACGAGGGCGTCGCGGTGGCCGGCCAGGAACTGGCCGACAGCTTCAGCGGCACTCTGCAGTTTGGCACCGCCGGACTCCGGGCGGCACTCGGCCCCGGCCCGAACCGGATGAACCGGGTGGTGGTGCGCCGCGCCGCGGCGGGCTTCACCGATTTCCTCACCAGCGCCGTCGAGGAGGCCTCCCCCGGCACCCGGCCGCGCGCCGTCGTCGGCTTCGACGCCCGCTACAACTCCGATGTTTTCGCCGAAGAAACCGCCGCGATCCTCACCGCTGCCGGAGTCGAAACCTTCCTCATGCCGGCCGCCCTGCCCACCCCGCTGCTCGCCTACGCGGTGCGGGCGCTGGACTGCGACGGCGGCGTCATGGTCACCGCCAGCCACAACCCGCCTCAAGACAACGGGTACAAGGTGTATCTGGGCCGTCACACGGTCGAGGACAGCGGCCGCGGCGCTCAGATCGTGGCGCCCTACGATGCCCTGATTGCGGCGAAGATCGACGCCGTCGGGGCCATGGATACCATCGCCCTGGCCGCGGACGGCTGGACCGTGCTGGAGTCCTCCATAGCCGCCGACTACGAGGCCGCCGTCGCGGCCCTTGCGGCCCCGGAGCATTTCCCGGCCCGCGGGCTGAAGATCGTCCTGACCCCCATGCATGGCGTGGGCGGGGAAACGGCGGTGGCTGTGCTGAACGCCGCCGGCTTCACCGACGTCACGCTCGTCACGGAACAGGCGCAGCCGGACCCGGATTTCCCCACGGTGAACTTCCCCAACCCGGAAGAGCCCGGAGCCCTTGACCTGGCCCTGGAGACGGCGGCGCGCGTGGACGCGGATATCGTGATCGCCAACGACCCCGACGCCGACCGGGCGGCTGTGGCGGCGAAGGACCCGGCCACCGGCGCGTGGCGCATGCTGCGCGGCGATGAGGTCGGCGCCCTGCTGGGGGCCCACATCGTGGCGCGGCAGGCCGCCGCCGGCAAGGCACCGGCCGGCGTATTCGCCAACTCGATCGTGTCCTCCCGGCTGCTGGCGCGGATCGCGGCCGCGGCAGGCTACGCCCATGAGGAAACCCTGACCGGCTTCAAGTGGATTGCGCGCGTCCCGGGCCTGGTCTACGGCTACGAGGAAGCCCTGGGCTATTGCGTTGCCCCGTCGCTGGTGCGCGACAAGGACGGAATTTCGGCCGCGGTGCTGATCGCCGAACTCGCGGCGGCGGCAAAGGCCGGGGGCAAGACCATCTTCGACACCCTGGACGAGCTCTATCTGGTGCACGGGCTCCACGCGAGCGACCAGCTGAGCATCCGGGTGGCGGACCTTGGCCTGCTGGACGCCATGATGAACCGGCTGCGCGTCAGCCCGCCGGAATCGTTCGGCGGCTCAGGCGTCGAGTCCGTCACGGACCTGGCCGCGGGCAGCGAGCAACTGCCGCCAACCGAGGGCCTGCTGTACCTGACAAAGGACCTCAGCCGCGTCATCATCCGGCCCAGCGGCACCGAACCGAAGCTCAAGTGCTACCTCGAAGTCATCCGCAGCGTCGGCTCGGCCGCCGAACTACCGGCGGCACGGAACGAGGCCCGCGCCGCGCTGGACAGCGTCCTCGCGGACGTCCGTGAGGCCCTGGGCCTCTAGAGCTCTGGGCGTCTAGAGCTCAACCTCAATGTACCCGCCCACAATCCGGGTACCGAAGGTTGCGATGCGCAGTTCCGGGCTGCCGAGGCACTCGCCCGTAACGAGGTCGTAGACCTCTTTGTGCAACGGCGAAGCCACCGTCGGGCGGTCCCCGCGTGAGCCCGTGATGCCGCGGGCCATGACATTCGCCCCGGTGGCCGGATCCTCGTTGGCGACGGCAAAAACCTCACCGGACACGGTCCGGAACATTGCGACCTGGCGACCGGAAATCAATGCGGCCTCGCCCCACGCGGGTTCCAGGTCCGCCACGGCGCATACCCGGTGCCAGCCGGCTACGGACACAACATCCTGCTCTGCGGTCTGACCCTCAAGGTCGTGTACTGCGGTTTCAAGTACGGCGGTCATCCCGGCCCCTCTCTGATACATCCCTTACGGGCTCAACCGCTGCTGCGGCCACATATTCAAGCTAGGCCCGCGGTGTTTCATCCGGGCGCGCCCGATGTGTCCAACGCGTAAAAGAGAGCTCACCCGGCCGGAAATCCATTCGTGATGCAGAAGTTAAGATCACGAAACATAAGGGAAACTGAAGCGAAATTCCCGTTGCCTAGTCTGGAACGACAAGCTGCAGAGCACCGTCTGCGGCCCATGCGAAAGGCCCACCGTGACCGGACACCCCTCAAGCCACCCGAACCAGGGCGCTGCCAGCGCCGCCCCGCGCCGTATTGTGGTGGCCGGCGGCGGCCCCGCGGCTCACCGTTTCGCCGACGCCATGCACGCCCGCGGACTCGATGGCTGGCACGTAACAGTCCTCACCGAGGAAGCCCACCTCCCCTACGACCGCGTCGCACTGAGCAAGGCACTCACGGACAGCGACGTCGACCTCACCCTGGGCAGCGCCTCCATGTGGGACCACTCGGCCCTCAACCTCAAGACCGGCGAGCGCGTCACCAGCATCGACGCCGCCGGCAAGACGGTCAGGACCGCGGCCGGAACCGTCTACCCCTATGACGAGCTCGTCGTCGCGACGGGCTCGGACGCGGCCCGTCTTCCCATCCCGGGCGCCGAACTCACCCACGTGTACCGCACCCTCGAGGACGTCTGGTCCATCAACAAGGCGATCGCGGACCTCACCGAGAAGCTCGGCCGCAAGGTCAACGCGGTCACCATCGGCGGCGGTCTTCTGGGCCTCGAATCAGCGGCAGGCACCGAACAGCTCGGCGCCACCCCGATCGTCATCAACGGCTCCCCATGGCTCATGAACACCCAGCTGGACGAGGGCGCCGGACAAGCGCTCGGCCGGCTCATCGAAGCCAAGGGCTTCACCGTCCACGGCGGCGTGTTCCCCTCCGAGGTCCTCTCCGACGACGACGGCCAGGTCACCGGGGTCCTCATGGCCGACGGCCGGATCATCGACGCCGACATCGTGATCGTCGCGATCGGCGTGCGGCCCCGCGACGAGCTGTTCCGCGCCGCTGAGGGCGAAGCGCAGCAGTTCCAGCTCGGCCAGCGCGGCGGCGTCGTCATCTCCGACGACTGCTCCACGGAAGTTCCCGGCATCTGGGCGATCGGCGAGGTCGCCAACTTCGGCGGCATGTGCCTGGGCCTCGTGGCCCCGGCCAACACGATGGCCGAAATCGTCGCGGACCGGCTGCACGGCGGCGACGCAACCTTCCCCGGCTTCGACACGGCCACCAAACTCAAGCTCTCCGGCGTCGACGTGGCGAGCTTCGGCGACGCCTTCGCCCGCACGGAACATTCCCTCGAAATCGTCTATGCCGACCCCGCCCGCGGCGTCTACCAGAAAATCGTCACGACGGACGACGCCAAGACCCTCCTCGGCGGCATCTTCGTCGGCGACGCCGCCCCTTATACGTCCCTGCGCCCCATGCTGGGACGCGAGCTGTCCGCCGAGCCCGGCGCCTACCTCACCGCGGCCGGCGGAGGCGAGGCCCCGGAGACCGAGCTGCCGGACGATGCCATTCTCTGTTCCTGCAACAACGTGACGGCCGGAACCATCCGTGACACCGTCAACGGCTGCGGTGCCTGCGACGGCAACGCGCCCGTCCAGGAACTGGGCGAGCTGAAGGGCTGCACCCGCGCCGGCACCAGCTGCGGTTCCTGCGTGCCGATGCTCAAGAAGCTGCTGGAAAGCGAACTCACGAAGTCCGGCGTCGAAGTCTCGAAGGCACTGTGCGAGCACATCGAGCTGTCCCGCCAGGAACTGTTCGATGCCATCCGCGTCCTGGAGCTGACTTCTTTCGAGGAGATCATGGCCAAGTACGGCGCCGGCGCGGGCTGCGACATCTGCAAGCCGACCATCGCCAACATCCTGGCCAGCCAGAACAGCGCCTACGTCCTGGACGCGGGCCGCGGAACCCTGCAGGACACCAACGACCGCGCCCTGGCCAACATGCAGAAGGATGGCACCTACTCGGTGGTCCCCCGCATCGCCGGCGGCGAGATCACCCCGAAGAAGCTCGGCGTGATCGCCGCCGTCGCCGACAAATACGGCCTTTACACCAAGATCACCGGCGGCCAGCGGATCGACATGTTCGGCGCCCGGCTGGAGCAGCTCCCGGAAATCTGGAAGGAACTCGTGGACGCCGGCTTCGAATCCGGCCAGGCCTACGGCAAGAGCCTGCGCACCGTGAAGTCCTGCGTCGGCTCCACCTGGTGCCGCTTCGGGGTCCAGGACTCGGTGGCCATGGCCATCCAGCTTGAACTGCGCTACCGGGGCCTCCGCAGCCCGCACAAGCTGAAGATGGGTGTCTCCGGCTGCGCCCGCGAATGTGCCGAGGCCCGGGGCAAGGATGTCGGCGTCATCGCCACCGCGGACGGCTGGAACCTGTATGTCGGCGGCAACGGCGGCGCCACCCCGGCGCACGCCCAGCTGCTCGCCAAGGACCTCGACGACGAAACCCTGATCAAGTACATCGACCGCTACTTCATGTACTACATCCGCACCGCAGACCGCCTGCAGCGCACCGCGCGCTGGCAGGAAGATCTCGACGGCGGCATCAAGCACGTCGAGGACGTGGTGGTGCACGACACCCTGGGCATCGCCGAAGACCTCGAGGCCGCCATGGCCAAGCACGTCGACACCTACGTCGACGAATGGGCCGACACCCTGAAAGACCCCGAGCGCCTGCGCCGCTTCCGCTCCTTCGTCAACGCCCCCGACCAGAAGGACGATTCCATCACCTTCGTCCCCGACGCGCGCGGCCAGATGCGCCCCGCCACGGCAGAGGAAAAAGGGAAAGTGCTGATCGGCGCGTCCATTCCGGTCCGTGCCACCACCCCGGGACAGCTTGATGAGAACGAGGTATAGTCATGCAGCTCAGCATTGATCTCACCGGACGCGAAGTCCTCGTCACCGGCTCCGAGCACGCCGCGCGGCAGGCCGTGCGGCGCTATCAAGCCGCCGGCGCCGTCGTGTACCGCCTCAGCACCCCGCAGGGTGCCGGCAACGACGGCCCGCTGCCCGAGCGCCCGTTCCTGGTGGCAGCGGTCGACGACGGCCAGCCCGGCTGGGAGCCCCTCCTGGACCGCTGCCGTGCCGCGGGCATTCCGGTCGCGGCCGAGCCGGCGGCCGGCCCGGCGGGACATGTGACGCTGGTCGGCGGCGGCCCCGGGACCACCGAGCTGCTGACCGTCGCCGCCGTGGCGGCGCTGCGCGATGCCGACGTCGTCTTCTACGACCGGCTCGCCCCCTACCAGGAACTGCCGTCCCTGACCTCGGCCGAGCTGGTGGACGTGGGCAAGAAACCCGGCCACCACAAGGTCAGCCAGGCCGACATCGAAAAGCTCATGGTGGAAAGCGCGCTGGCCGGCAACAATGTGGTCCGCCTCAAGGGCGGGGATCCCTATGTCTTCGGCCGCGGCGGCGAGGAAGTCGCGTCCTGCGTCGCTGCCGGAGTTCCGGTCCGCGTGGTCTCCGGGGTCACGAGCGCCATCTCGGTGCCGGCCGCCGCCGGCATCCCCGTCACCCACCGCGAAGTCAGCCACATGTTCACCGTGGTGTCGGGCCACGCCCCGCTGACCGAGAACGAGCTCAAGCACCTCGCCGGGCTCGGCGGCACCATTGTGGTCCTGATGGGCATCGGCACCCTGCACCACCTCGCCGCCGGGCTCCGCCGGGCCGGGATGCGGGCCGATATGCCGATGGCCGTCGTCGAGCGCGGGTACCGCCCCGGCCAGCGCACGACGATCGCCGAGCTGGGCACCATTACCTCCGCGGCCGCCGGCTGCAGCAACCCCGCCGTCCTGGTGATCGGTGAGGTCGTCCGGGTGGCCGAGGCCAACCGGGGCTGCGCCGAGGCCGCGGCAGAGCTCGACCGCCTGGCCGCATCACTGATGGAAGCGTAGGGATTTTCATGACCGCACTGAACGCCATCGCCGAGGATGGGTCCGAGAAGGACCTTCCGCTGGACGGCTTCCGGATCGGCGTCACCTCGCACCGCCGCTCCCAGGACCTCATCGAGGCCCTGGAGCGCCGCGGTGCCGAGGTGCTCCACGCCCCGGCGCTGAAGATCGCCCCGGTCCGGGAGGACCAGAGCCTGGTCGAGGACACCCGGGCGATCATCGCCGCCCGGCCCGACCTCTGCATCGCCACCACCGCCTACGGCATGCGCCGCTGGTGCGAGGCGGCGGACACCTTCGGCATTGGCGAACAGCTGCTGGAAACCCTGTCCTCCACCCGCATGTTCGTCCGCGGACCCAAGGCGCGCGGCGCCGTCCGTGCGGCCGGGCTCGCCGACGTCGGGATCAGCAGCGACGAAACCACCTCCACACTGGTGGACATGCTCCTTGCCGAGGGCGTGCGGGGCAAAACTGTCGCGGTACAGCTGCACGGCTACACCGACGTCCGCCAGCTCGAGCGCCTGCGCATGTCCGGCGCCACCGTCCTGACGGTCACCCCGTACCGCTGGGTCAAGCCCGACGGCGCCGACCGGTTGCCCAAGCTCATCGAGGCCGCGTGCAGCGGCAACCTGGATGTCCTGACCTTCACGAGCGCCCCCGCCGTGGATGCGATGTGGAGCACGGCGCACGAGATGGGCGTCTACAAGCAGCTCGTGGAGAGCCTGAAGACCACTGTGGCAACCGCCGTCGTCGGTCCCATCACCGCACAGCCGCTGATCGACGCCGGCCTGCAACCGCTGATCCCGGAACGGTTCCGGATGGGCGCCCTGATTCGGCTGGTGTGCGAGCACCTCGCCCTCAACCACGTCCGCCGGCTGGACACCGTCTCCGGCAGCGTGGAGCTGCGCGGCCGCTCGCTGCGGATCAACGGCGAACCCGTCGACATGGCGCCCGCGCCCCTGCTGCTGCTGCGCGCGCTGATCGGCGCCGGCGGGGCCGTGCTGTCCCGCGAAGCGCTCTCGGACCTGCTGGAACTGCGCGGCTCCGTGCACGCCCTGGACATGACCGTCAGCAGGCTGCGGTCGGCGCTGCCGGACACGCGTCTGGTCGAAACCGTGGTGAAGCGCGGCTACCGGATCCGGGTCTAATGCCGGCGGCGGAGGCGTCTCTGCGGAGGGCTCGCCGCCGGGGTGTGACGCACGGCATTACCGGCCGGTAAATACTGGCGAACGGACAGGGCAGAAGAGGCAACACCCGGGAAACACCCCGGAAAAATCGGGCGCCTAGGCTGGGGTTCATCAAGCACACCGGCCACACGATGGCCACCCCAGCGAAAGGGCCAGCACATGTCCGCTCCGGCATTGTCTCCCACCTCCGGCACGTCTTCCTCGAAGGCAGCCGCTGCATCCACCGCCGATTCTCCGACGACAGCCAGCACGGCCGCCCGGCCCAGGATCGTCATCGCCGGCGCCGGCCCGGCCGCCCTGGCCCTGGTCCGCCAGCTCACCCGGACCCCGTTTGCCGGTGCCATCACGGTGCTCAGCAACCGCGATGACGCGCCCGAGGAACTGCTGGAGCTCGCCGTCCTGCCGCAGGTGTCCGTCCGCTTCGGCCAGCCGGCCAGCTACATCGATGCCGGAAACCGCCTCGTGACCACCGCCGACGGCATGGAATTCAGCTACGACGAACTCGTCATCGCCACCGGGTCCGCCCCGGCCGAGGCCCCGGTGGAAGGCGCCGCCCGGTGCCTGAGCTACTCCACGATCGACGACGCCGCCCGGCTGGGCGACGCCGTCAAGGACGTCACCCGGGTCCTGGGCCGGCGCCCCCTGGGCATCCTGGTCGGCACCGGCTCCGCCGCCGGCCAGGCCGAGGCCGTGCTCCGGTCCCGCGGCGTCCGTCCCGTCCGCACCACCGTCCGGCCCGCCGCCGTCGTTCCCACCCTCGCCGGGTCGGTCCTGCCGGCATCCGGCATCGTGTTCGAGGACGGCTCCAGCATGAACGGCGACCTCGTGATCCTCGCCGAGGAGCGCATCGCCCGGGACGAACTGGCCGCCACGGCAGGACTCACCACCGCACCCGGCGGCGGAATTGTCATCGGCCAGGACTTCCGCACCTCCGCGCCCGGCATCTGGGCAATCGGGGACGCCGCGGCGTACGACGGCGTCCGGCTGGGACTGCTCGTGGCGTCCGGCTCCGCCGCGTCGGTGTGCGCCTCCCAGCTGCTGCAGGCCACCATGGGAAGCCCGCTCGCCGCGGCTGCCTGATCGTAAGGGACCGGCCCGGCGGGCACATCCGCCGGGCCGGTCCTATGGCAAGATGGTCACCTGATAAGCCGCGAACCATGCGGCGCCGACAGGGCCCACAGGCCCACAAGGCCCGGGTAAAGGACCGCCGCGTCCCAGGCCCGCCAGGAAAGGGACCACCATGAGCCACGAAGCCGCCGCCGAGGGCACGCCCGGCATTGCCTCCTACATCGACCACACCCTGCTCAAGCCGGAGGCCAGCGAGGCCGAGATCCTCAAGGTCTGCGCCGAGGCAGCCGAGTACCATTTCAAGTCGGTCTGCGTGAACCCGGTGTGGGTCAAGACAGTCAAGACCGCGCTCAAGGGTTCCGGCGTGCTGACCTGCTCCGTGGTCGGTTTCCCACTGGGCGCCACCCCGAGCGACGTCAAGGCGTTCGAGGCCCGCGGCGCCGTCCTGGACGGTGCCGAAGAAGTGGACATGGTCATCAACATCGCCGCGGCACGCGCCAATGACAAGGGCGCGCTGGTGGATGACATCGCCGCCGTCGCGGAGGCCGTCCACGAGGGCGGCGCCATCCTGAAGGTCATCATCGAAACGGCGCTGCTGAGCGATGAGCAGAAGGTGCTCGCCTGCGAGGCTGCGGTTGCGGCCGGGGCGGACTTCGTGAAGACCTCCACCGGTTTCAACGGCGGCGGTGCCACGGCCGCGGACGTCGCCCTGATGCGCCGCACCGTGGGCCCGGACCTTGGCGTCAAGGCCTCCGGGGGCGTGCGATCCCTGGCTGATGCACAGGCTATGATTGCTGCAGGTGCAACACGTATTGGCGCCAGCTCCGGCATCGCGATCGTCACGGGTGAACAGGGTTCGTCCGCGTACTGATCCGCGCCGGCAGTGCCCACAGTTTTGAGCCCCCAGGGGCCGAGGAGGAACGAATGTCCAGCAACAACACCGAGTCCCGGCGGGTCGAGAACAGCCTCGGATCCAGCATCGCCTTGTTCGTGCCGATGATGGTCCTGTTCTTGGGAGCGATTTACTCGCTGACCTTCCTCACTCTGGACAACCCCTGGCCGATGGCCGTCTGCTTGGTCCTTTTCGCCCTCGCCTTCTGGATCCCGCAGACGCTGCTGGGCCGCTCGGATTCGGCGGGCGAAAACTAGGCTTTCCCGATCCTTAAACGACTGAAGCTCCGGATGTCCGGAGCTTCAGTCATTTAAGCTGCCTGCACCAGCGCGAACAGGCCTTTGACCAGTCCGGTGCCCAGCGCCAGGGCAGCGGGGAAGTGCGCCTTCGCCACGGCCAGTCCCGCACCGAACATCCCCACCATCGCGTAGCCGCTCACCGGGATCAGGACCAGCCATTCCCTTCGCGAGCCCGCCCGGCCCAGCAGCGGGATGGAGAACGCCCCGTTGGCCTTCCAGACGTTCTTGAGCAGCGGCAGTTTCCGCAGCACCTTCGGCGGCTTGATCACCAGCGGCCAGAGCAACGGCACTCCCCCGGTGGTGATCATGTCACCCACAATGTGCACCAGCACGCCGGTGAGCATCGAGACCGGCAGCCAGGTCCACTGGTGCGGCGCGAACCACGTCACCAGGCCCGCCATGAACAGCGCGAAGACCCAGTTGCTAATCCAGCCGTACTTGGGAAAGAGCTTCAGTGCCTTCGCGGCGATGTTGATCATGAACATGCACAGCAGGCCGGCCCCGACGGACAGCAGCCCCCACCGGGTCTGCACCTGCAACTGCCCGGCGATCGTGGCCAGCAGCACGAAGAACGCCGCGCCCAGTACCGAATGCGTGCCCTGCCGGTGGCCGCCGCTGACGTTCTCGATGCCGCGCGCCACCAAGTTGGACAGCGGCGGCAGGGCGTGCGCCACGGTGCTGGCACGGTGGTCCCAGTCGCAGACCAGCGCGGTCCCCGCCGTCGCCATGGCGCCGATCACGATCCCCGTGGGGTCCAGCGGGTACCAGCCCAGGGCGTAGGGGCCGGTCGAGGCAATAGCTACCCACGCCGCGGCTCCCGACGCGGCATGGTGTCCTCCCATCACTCTTTACTTCACCGCCAGCGGGACGTCGGTGAAGATGTTGCGGATAACACCGTTGGCCCATTCGAGGATTTCGGCGTCCTGCAGGTCCCGGCCGCCGATCCTCGCGGTCTTGGGCTTGGGGATGAGCACGGCGTCCAGGGCAGGCTTCGCCTGCGCGCCCGGGTACATCCGGGTGAGCCGCATGAGCTTGGACTCCGGGAGCTGGGCCGGGGAGAACTTGATGAAGTTGCCCTGCAGCGCGACGTCGGACAGTCCGGCCTCGCGGGCGCCCACCCGGAAGCGGGCGACGTCGATCAGGTTTTTCGCCGGCAGCGGCAGTTCGCCGTAGCGGTCCACGAGCTCGGCGAGGACCTCGTCGATCGCCTCGTACGTGATGGCGCCGGCGAGTTTGCGGTACGCCTCCAGGCGCAGCCGTTCGCCGGGCACGTAATCGTGCGGCAGGTGCGCGTTGACGGGCAGTTCGATCTTCATCTCGGCGGCCTTCTCCTCGGCCTCGCCGCGGTATTCGGCCACGGCCTCGCCCACGAGCCGGATGTACAAATCGAATCCGACGCCCTGGATGTGGCCGGACTGTTCTCCGCCCAGCAGGTTGCCGGCGCCGCGGATTTCGAGGTCCTTCATGGCCAGCTGCATGCCGGCGCCGAGCTCGTTGTGGGTTGCGACGGCCTTGAGCCGCTCCAGCGCCACCTCGCCCAGGGGTTTCTCCGAGGGGTACAGGAAGTAGGCGTACGCCCGTTCGCGGCCGCGGCCCACGCGCCCGCGCAGCTGGTGCAGCTGCGAGAGCCCGTACTTGTCCGCGCCGTCGACAATCAGCGTGTTCGCGTTGGAGATGTCCAGTCCGGTTTCGATGATGGTGGTGCAGACCAGGACATCGAAGCGCTTCTCCCAGAAGTCCACGATGATCTGCTCAAGCCTGCTCTCGGACATCTTGCCGTGTGCGACCTCCACCCGGGCTTCCGGGACCAGCTCGCGGATCTTGGCTGCGGTGCTGTCGATCGTTGAGACCCGGTTGTGGACGAAGAACACCTGCCCTTCGCGCATGAGTTCCCGGCGGATAGCAGCGGAGGTCTGCTTGTCCGTGTAGGGCCCCACGTAGGTCAGCACGGGGTGGCGTTCTTCCGGCGGCGTGGCGAGGGTGGACGTTTCGCGGATGCCGGTCAGGGACATCTCCAGGGTCCGCGGAATCGGAGTGGCACTCATGGCCAGGACGTCCACGTTGGTGCGCATCTTCTTCAGCGCCTCTTTGTGTTCGACGCCGAAGCGCTGCTCCTCGTCCACGATCACGAGGCCCAGGTCCTTGAACGCGAAGTCCTTGGACAGCAGCCGGTGCGTGCCGATGACGACATCCACCGCGCCGGATTTGACCCCTTCGGCGGTCTCCTTGGCTTCCTTCGCGCCCTGGAAGCGGGAGAGCGGCTTGACCCGAAGCGGGAACCCGGAGAATCGCTCGGTGAAGGTCTCGTAGTGCTGCTGGGCCAGCAGCGTGGTGGGCACCAGCACCGCCACCTGTTTGCCGTCCTGGACCGCCTTGAACGCGGCCCGCACGGCGATTTCGGTCTTGCCGTAGCCGACGTCGCCGGAGATCAGCCGGTCCATGGGGATCTCGCGTTCCATGTCGGCCTTGACCTCGTTGATGGTGGTCAGCTGGTCCGGGGTCTCCACGTACGGGAAGGCTTCCTCCAGTTCGCGCTGCCACGGGGTGTCCGGGGCGAACGCGTGTCCGCGCGAGGCCATCCGGGCCGAGTACAGCCGGATGAGCTCGCCGGCGATTTCCTTGACGGCCTTGCGGGCCTTGGACTTGGTGCTCGCCCAGTCCGCGCCGCCCATCTTGCTCAGCGCGGGGGCGTCCCCGCCGACGTAGCGGGTGACCTGGTCCAGCTGGTCGGTGGGAACGAAGAGCCGGTCCCCGGGAGCGCCGCGCTTGGACGGGGCGTATTCCAGGACCAGGTATTCGCGCACGCCGTCCCCTCCCCCGGCCACCTTGCGCTGGATCAGTTCCACGAAACGGCCGATGCCGTGCTGTTCGTGCACCACGAAGTCGCCGGCCACGAGCTGCAGCGGGTCCACGGCGTTCCGCCGTTTGGAGGGCATCCGCCGCATGTCCTTCGTGGACCCGGCGGACGTCCGGCCCAGCAGGTCCGCCTCGGTCAGCAGCGCCACCTTCAGCGGGTCCAGGACAAAGCCGCGTCCGACGGCGGCGGTGGTCACCTCGATCAGGCCGGCCTGCGGCTCGTCGTCGAGCCTGTCCACCCGGGCGCACGGGATGTTGTTGTCATGGAAGAGTTCGGCGAGCCGCTGGGCCGGCCCCGGGCCCTCGGTGACCACCACGATCCGCCACTGGTCCCGGACGCGGGAGCCGATGAAGTCCATCATTTCGGCCACGTCACCCTGGTAGCCGCGGGGTTCGCGGGCATGCAGGTTCAGGACATCGACGTCGGGCAGCAGGTCCTCGTCCGTGGCCAGGGACGTGATGGACCACCAGGAGACGCCGTGGGCCAGGGCCGTGGTGCGGGTGTCGGTCAGCGACCGGAAGCTGGCCGAATGCAGGGCCTCGGACGCCGCGGAGCTCAAATCCAACGGAGCCGTTCCGCCGTCGGAGGCCGTGGACCAGGCCGCCTCGAGGAATTCCTCGTTCGTGGCGGCGAGGTCGTGGGCCCGGGTGCGGACCTTTTCCGGTTCGATCACGACGGCGACGGAGCCGGACGGGAGCTGGTCCAGGAACGGGACCATGGCGTCCACCAGCACCGGCGCCAGCGACTCCATGCCCTCGATCGCGATGCCGCCGGCGATCTTTTCCAGCATGTCAGCCGCGGCCGGCAGCTGGGACTTCAGCGTCGCCGCGCGGGACATGACCGAGGGCGTGATGAGGATTTCGCGGCAGGGCGGGGCGTGGAGCTCGGTGGGATGGTGGACGCCCGGCGCGGAGAGGGAGCGCTGGTCGGCGACGGCGAACCACCGCATCTGTTCGACTTCGTCGCCGAAGAACTCGACCCGGATCGGGTGGTCTTCGGTGGGCGGGAAGACGTCCAGCATGCCGCCGCGCACCGCGAATTCGCCGCGGCGCGTGACCATGTCCACCCGGGCGTAGGCGGCCGCCGCAAGGCTCTTCACGACGTCGCCGAACGGGGCCTCCTGGCCGGTGGTCAAGGTGACGGGGACCAGTTCGCCCAGGCCTGCCACGATCGGCTGGACCACGGCCCGGACCGGGGCGACGACGACGCGCAGCGCGCCGGCGCCGGCCGCTTCGGGGTGGGCCAGGCGGCGGAGTACGGACAGCCGGCGGCCTACCGTGTCCGAGCGCGGCGAGAGCCGTTCGTGCGGGAGGGTTTCCCAGCTGGGGAACTCGGCGACGGCGTCGGCCGGCAGGTAGGCACGCAGTGCCTCTGTCAGGTCCTCGGCCTCCCGGCCGGTGGCCGTGACGGCCAGGACGACCGGGGCCCGGCCGGCACCTGCGTCAGGACCCGCCGAGATGCCGTCGGCCACTTCCGCGAGCAGCGTCGCCCGGAGGCCGGCCGGGGCGCTGATCTGGTAGTCCTCGCTGCGGCCGGCGAATCCGCGGGAGGCCTCGGCCCGGACGCGGGCGTAGGTGCGGTCCTCGGCCAGGACGCGGCGCAGGCCGGTGAGAGAGGGGCCGTTGAGGCTCATAGCTGTTGCTCCTGAGGTGATCACGGAAATGCAGGCAACACGAATAGCCGAAATTCGCAAGAATCCCGGGTCTTCCAAGCCTACCGCGGGGCCCGGGGGCGGCCGCACCGGGCCCCGCGGGCTGGGGCCGTCCCCGGACGCTCCCCGGTCCCCGGAAGGCCCCATCGGATGATCGCATGGGGCTAGGCTGGCGAAAGGGACGAGCGGCGGCCATCCGCCGCGGCCCCCGCTCCGAATGGCTTGGTAGGCCACCCGCCAACCTGCTGGATGAGAAGGAGTCACCATGAACAAGTCCGTGCTCGTCACCGGGGCCACCGGCTACATCGGCGGCCGCTTGGTCCCCCGGCTTCTGGAAGCGGGGCACCGGGTCAAAGTCCTGGTCCGGACACCGGCCAAAATCGCCGGCGTGCCGTGGCTGGACGATGTCGAAGTGGTCCAAAGCAGCCTCGACGACGGCGAGGCACTGCGGGCGGCGCTCGACGGCGTCGACGTCTTGTACTATCTGGTCCATTCCATGGCGGCCGGCGCCGGCTTTGAGGCCAAGGAACAGGCGATGGCCGCGACGGCGGCCCGGGCGGCGGCCGCGGCCGGGGTGGAACGCATTGTGTACCTTGGCGGGCTGCACCCGGCCGGCGCCGAGCTGTCCACCCACATGCGTTCCCGTGAGGCGGTGGGGAAAGTCTTCCTGGACAGCCCGGTGGACGCGGTGGTCTTCCAGGCCGGCGTCGTCATCGGGTCCGGCTCGGCGTCGTTCGAAATGATCCGCCACCTGTCGGAGACGCTCCCGCTGATGCCCGCCCCGAGCTGGGTGCGCAACAAGATCGAGGCGATCGCCGTCCGGGACGTGCTGTACTACCTCGTGGCCGCGGCGTCCCTGGAAGGACCCATCAACCGGACGTTCGATATCGGCTGCCGCCAGGTGCTCAGCTACGCGGGCATGATGAAGGAGTACGCCGCCGAGGCCGGCCTGCCGCACCGGGTGGTCCTGGCGCTGCCGGTGCCCGCGCCCAAGCTGGCCGGCCTGTGGGTGGCCCTGACCACCCCGATCCCGCTCGCCATGTCCCTGCCGCTCGTCGAATCGCTCCAGCACGACGCCGTCGCCCGGGAGCACGACATCGATGCCTACATCCCGGTGCCGGAGGGCGGCCTGACGCCCTACCGCAAGGCCGTCGCCCTAGCCCTGGGCAAGGAACGCGACGGCCAGGTGGAAACCACGTGGGCCAGCGCCGGCGTCGACGCCGATCCCCTGCCGAGCGACCCGGAATGGTCCGGCCACACGGTGTACCTGGACGAGCGCAGCTTCCACAGCGAGGTCGACCCCAGGCACGTGTGGACTGTCATTGAGGGCATCGGCGGCCGGAACGGCTGGTATTCGCTGCCGCTGGCCTGGCAGGTGCGCGGCTGGCTGGACAAGCTCACCGGCGGGGCGGGGCTGCTGCGCGGCCGCCGGCACCCGCACCTGCTGGCGGAGGGCGAAGTGGTGGACTGGTGGCGGGTCGAGCGGATCGACCGCGGCCGGCTCCTGCGGCTCCGGGCCGAAATGCGGGCCCCGGGCCGGGCGTGGCTTGAGCTCTCCGTGGAGCCGGAGGGCACCGGCAGCCGTTACCGCCAGCGCGCCATCTTCTTCCCCAAGGGCCTGAGCGGCCGCCTCTACTGGCTCGCCGTGCTGCCGTTCCACAGCGTAATTTTTCCCGCGATGTCGCGGAACATCACCGCTGCTGCCCGTGATCTGGAAAACCTCGAATCGGAGCCTGCCAGCCACACCACGTAGGATGTTGGAGCCCGAAACGTCCACTTCCACACCACGGAGGACCCCCCAATGGCCCTGAGTGCATCCACTACCGTTCCGCACAGCGTCGACCGCGTTACCGCGGTTTTCGTCGATGAAGACTTCCTGCGCCACACGAGCGAGCTCGTTGGCGGCACGCTGGAATCCTTCGCCCTCGACGGAGATCCCGCCGGCGCGTTCAGCACCACCACCGTACGGACCATCCCCACCACCCGGATGCCGGACATCGCCCGGAAATTTGTCGGCGAGAGCCTGAAGGTGACGCAGCTGGAAGCCTGGGAGGCGCCCGCCGCCGACGGTTCCCGGCAGAGCAAGATCTCGCTGAAGGTCGCCGGCGCACCGCTGGATGTGAACGCTGTCCAGCGTCTCGTGTCCGACGGCGGCAGCACCCGGATCGAGCTCGAGGGCAACGTGACCTCCTCGGTGCCGTTCCTTGGCGGCAAGATCGCCGATGCCGCAGAACCGATGGTCGGCAAGGCCCTGAACCTGCAGTCCCAGCAGGCCCAGGCCTGGCTCGAGAGCCACTAGCACCATGCAGCTGCCCGCGTTCCTCGCCGTCGTCCTGATTGTCTCCGGCGTCTGGTCCCTGGTCGTCTGGCCGCAGTTCCTGCGGCGCGTCATGAAGGACCCGCGGGCCCGCGACGCCAACGGCAAGGCCACGCGCTTCCTGACCGTCCATGTGGTCCTCGTCAGCATCTCCATGGTGCTGGGGGCCGCGACGGCGGCAATCGGCATCGCCGGGCTGGTCAGCTAGCATTCGGCACGCCGGCGGCTGCCTCCGCCGGCGTGCCGAACGTCCTGCCCCGGTGACGAACGGGCGCTAGAATCAGCAAAAAGGTGGACCGCTGAAAGGGGACGCCGTTTGTCACCCCGCCGTGCGGCCGTCTGGGGGCTGGGCGCCTACATTTTTGTCCTTGGCCTGATCGCCCTCTGGCCCGTGCCCGTGGACCGGGACGCGTCCGATTTTCTGATGCGCTCACTGCGGAAACTGCACCGGTGGGGCGTCCCGCCGTGGTTCGACTACGGCGTGGTGGAATTCACCTCAAACGTGATCCTGTTCGTTCCGCTGGGCGCCCTGGTCGCCCGGATCCTGGGCCAGCGGCTCTGGTGGTGCGGGGCTGCGGCCGGCTTCGTGCTCTCCGCGCTGATCGAGCTCTCCCAGCTCGCCTTCCTCCCGGCGCGATTCCCCTCGGTCGCGGACGTCGCCGCGAACACCTTCGGCGCCATGGTCGGCGCCCTCCTGGCCCTCGTGTTCATGGCACGCCACGAACACGCCATGACACCCTGAGCTCAGGCCGCCAGCGCCTTGCCGAGGGCGTCTTCCGCGGCCACCCAGGAGAGCATGGCGCACTTGACCCGGGCGGCGTAGCGGGATACGCCCTCGAATGCGGCGGCGTCGCCCAGCAGCTCCGGGTCGGCCGCCATCTTGCCGCGCGAGCGCAGCACTTCGCGGAAGCTGTCAATCACGGCGCGCAGCTCCTCGACGGTCATGCCCTCGGCAAGGTCCGTCAGCACGGAGGCCGAGGCCATCGAGATCGAGCAGCCATCGCCTTCCCAGCGCAGCTCGCTGACTTTCCCGCCGGCCACGGACACCCGGACCGTGATCTCGTCGCCGCAGGTCGGATTCAGCTGGTGGGACTGCCCGCTGCTGGCCCCGGCAGGTGCCTCCGCCGCGGCCAGGCCGCTGCCGTGACGGGCCTTGGAGTGTTCCAGGATGATCTGCTGGTAGAGCTGGTCAAGACTCATGGATGTCCGTCCTAGGCTTGGAAGTAGGCACGGACATCGGCGACCGCGTTGAGGAACGCGTCCACATCGTCCGTGGTGTTGTACAGGTAGGTGCTGGCCCGGGTCGTGGCCGTCAGTCCGAGCCGGCGGTGCAGCGGCTGGGCGCAGTGGTGTCCCACCCGCACGGCAATGCCCCGGCTGTCCAGGAACTGGCCGACGTCGTGCGCGTGGACGCCCGCGACGTCGAACGCGGCAAGGCCAATCCGTTCCTCCCCCGCCGCGGGGCCCAGGACCCGGATTCCGGGGATGGAGCCCAGGCCTTGCACCAGCCGCTGCCCGAGTTCTGCCTCCCAGGCATGGATGCGGTCGATCCCGGTTTCGCTGAGATAGTTCACCGCCGCGGCGAGGGCGACGGCCTGCGAGATGCGCTGGGTGCCGGCCTCGAAGCGCTGCGGGCTCGGCAGGAAGCCAGCCCGTTCCATCGTGACGGTGGTGATCATGGAACCGCCGGTCAGGAACGGCGGCATGGCGTTGAGCAGCTCCGAGCGGCCGTAGAGGGCCCCGATTCCGGTGGGCGCGAGCATCTTGTGGCCGGAGAACACCGCGAAGTCGACGTCGAGCGCCTTGACGTCCAGGGGCAGGTGCGGCGCGGACTGGCACGCGTCGAGCACCACGAGCGCCCCCGCGGACCGGGCCAGGGCTACGAGGGCCGGCACGGGATTGATGGTGCCCAGGACGTTGGAGGCGTGGGTGAATGCCAGGACACGGGTGCGGGGGCCGATGATGCCGGCGGCGGCCTCCAGGTCCAGGGCTCCGGCGTCGTCGATGGGGATGAACTTCAGGACGGCGCCGGTCCGGGCCGCCAGCTCCTGCCAGGGAATCAGGTTGGCGTGGTGTTCCATTTCCGTGACGACGAGTTCGTCGCCCGGGCCCAGCGCGAACCGGGCGGCGTCGGGAGTCGCGCCGGGCAGGGAGGCGTTCAGGAACGAGTAGGTGAGCAGATTCAGGCCCTCCGTGGCGTTGGAGGTCCAGATGAGTTCGTCCCACTCCGCTCCGATGAAGTCGGCCACGGTCTCCCGGGCGTTTTCGAACACCTCGGTGGCCTCGACGGCAAGATGGTGTGCCCCGCGGTGCACCGCAGAGTTCCGCCGCTCATAGAACTCCTGCTCGGCCTCGAGCACGCTGAGCGGGTTCTGCGAGGTGGCCCCGGAGTCCAGGTAGACGAGCGGTTTGCCGTTGACGTGCTGCTGCAGGATCGGGAAGTCGTTGCGGATCCTCAGGACCTCGTCGTTTCCGAGCGCGGCGGCAGAGCGGCGGAGGTGGGCTGGGGTGGCAACCATGGCGGGGACTCCTGGATCGGCGTTCGCTGCGGCGCACCCCGGCCGGCCGGGCAGCCGGCCGCAGGAAATACGTCACACAGATTAAACCTAATTATCCCACGTTCCCGCAGCCCTCCTGCGCGGCCACCGCGCGGAGCCGCACGCCGCGGAACTCAACGGGAGGTCCGGCGTCGTAATTCTTCAGCAGGGTCAGCCACGCCCCGCCGTAGCGGGTGTCCCCGGAGGAGACCTCCCACCCGGAGGTTCCGCCGCCGTCCCGGCGGACGCCAACGCGCCACGGACCCACCGACACCACGAACTTCATCCACTCCCCGGACCGCGGCGCCGGGGAGCCGGTTTCCGCCAGCCGGACGGGGGCCGCCGGCCCGGCGTCCTGCCGGTAGAGCGCCATGGTGCCGTCCGCGGCGACGTCCAAAGCGTAGCCGGGGACCTTCGGGGCCGACCCCGGACGGTTCGGCGCGTCGGTGTCCTGGCCAAAGGCCACGCCCGCCCCGGGTCCGGCCGCCGGGAGCCCGGACGGCCAGCGGAGCTCGAACTCGAACTCCCAGTCCGGGGAATCCACGGCCCCGGCCAGCGAGCCCAGCACGTAGCCGGACTTATCCGGGCCGGACATGCGGACGGCCCCGTCGGCAAAAGCCGGCTGGTCATCCCAGACGGCGTCGGCGGCCCACGGCAGATCGCCGGTGCCGCGGCGCCCGGCGGCGAAGCCGTCCTGCTGGAGCGGGCCGTCCTGGTGCAGGACATAGCGGACGTTGGCGCAAATGAATCCCCGGACGCCCAGGTCCCGGAGTCGGGCGTACTCGCTGCGCCGATGCAGTTCCCAGGCGAGTACCGGTTTGCCGGAGGCGACCACCTGGCGGATCATCGCTTCCGGAACGGTGTAGTGGACTCCCAGCAGGTCTGTCCGCGGGATGAGCTCCGGCACCTTGCCCTGGTCCCGCGCGGTCATGTACCCGAAGGTGGTGTAGCCCCGGGCCGCGGCGAGGGCGTGACCGGGCGAAGCGGAAGGCTGCTTCCACACCACGTGGTCCCGGGCCGCGGGATAGCTCTCCAGGAGGGTCAGGATTTCGTCGGCATTGGTCCCGGGCTTGTCCTCCAAGAAGATCACATGGCTGGCCGCGAAGGTGTCCAGGACGTCAGTGAGGAGCGCGATGGGCTCCAGCGGTGTGGCCGGTCCCAGCCAGGCCCGGGCGTCGTTGCGCAGCCGCTCCAGCGCGGCGTAGGGTGCCCGGGCGATGGTCAGGTCAGTGCCGGTCAGCCGCCGGGTGTTCAGGTCGTGGTGGCAGACGAGCACACCGTCCAGGGTGGCCGACACCGAAACCTCGATCGCCTTCAGCCCGGCGGCCGCGGCTCCCTGGTAGGCCCGCATGGTGTGCTCCGGCCAATTGTCCCCCGAGCCCCGGTGGGCGACGAAGAACGACGGCGATGCCAGCAGCGTGGCGAGCGTGAAGGGCCCGTTGTCCCCCGGCGCCGCGACGGCGCCCTCCGTGACGAAGCCCCCGGCCGCGGACGCCGCCGGCGCGATCACCGGCCGCGGTCGGGAAGCGACCCCGGCCGCCGGGCTTCCTGGGCAGCCCGCGCAGCCGGCCGCACCCAGTACGGTCCCGGCGGCGGCGAGGCCCAGGAACTGCCGCCGGCCGATCATGACGAGCCGGCGTCCGGCAGGTTCGCCGCGGCGAGGACCGGGGCCTTCACGGGGGCAGTCGCAGGCGCCGTACGTGCCCGGGCCTCATCGGTGGCGATGACCACCATGGCCAGCACGGTCCAGATCACGATGCCGGCGGCGGAACGCGTGGCCAGGGAACTGTACGTTTGCGGAATGACCACCGCCATGATGCCGGCCAGCGCCAGGCCCGGGTACCCGGTCCGCAGGCCGCGGAGCACCATAACGGCCATGGAACCGAAGTAGAGCAGGGCGAACAGGAGCCCGAAGTCGATGCCGTACATCAGGGTGGGGTTCTCGAAGCTCGATTTCAGGCCGGCCTGGGCCGCCAGCCGGAAGCTGGAACCGATCCCCTGTCCGGCCACCGCGAAGTCGCTCCAGCGGCTCAGGAAGTACTCCACGGCAACGCCCCGCGCCTCGCCGGACCCGGTGTCGTTGGCAACCCGCGCCGCCACGCCGGCCACCAGCGGGGACGCCATGATGGCCATGATGGCTCCCGTCATCACCGTGAGCATGACCGTCTTGACCCAGACGGGCCGGCGCACAAAAAGCACCACCATCACGGTCGCCACGGCCAGCGCCACAAGTCCCACGCGGGACTGCGAAATCAGCATGGCGACCGCCATGAGGCCCAGCAGCCCGGCCTGCAACCACTGACGCGTGAGGCCTGCCACCAGCGGAGCCGCAACCGCGATGGCG
The DNA here is from genome assembly GCF_003097355.1 of Arthrobacter sp. H-02-3. Classification (GTDB taxonomy): domain Bacteria; phylum Actinomycetota; class Actinomycetes; order Actinomycetales; family Micrococcaceae; genus Arthrobacter; species Arthrobacter humicola. Next base: position 217,580 of record NZ_PYUI01000004.1, on the reverse strand, counting down.
AGGGAGAGTGCGAGCGGCTGGTCCAGCGTCCCCATCCAGCGCCCGTAGTCCCTCGCGAACCAGTACTGGGTCTTGAACCCTGACTCGTAGAACAGGACCCGCCCCGTCAGCCACTGCGCGACGGCGACGGCACACGCGAGGGCAACGAGCGCCAGGAGCACGGACCGGAGCATCACCACGAGCCCTCCGCCCCGGACGGCGTCGGAGAGCAGGAGCAGGAAGAACAGCACCGGCGCCGCGATCTGGTCCACCAGCACCACCATTCCACCCCCTGTGTCTGAGGTGGACGTGGCCAGGAACGCCGCCGCCATGACCACGCCCAGAATCAGGAACAGGGGGAAATGCCGGCCCAGGACCACGCGGAGGCTGCCCGGGTCGTGAAACAGCCGGACGAGGAAAATCGAGAGCACCAGCCAGGTCGCGGCGTGGACGGACAGCGGGCCGGAGGACACTCCGGTGACGGTCGCGGACCCGATGGCCGGCACCAGCAGCCATAGGGCCAGCACCGCCGCCGCAGGCACCCTGACCTTCCTGCGGAAGAAGAACGCCGCCGCGAGGCACAGTCCGATCCAGGCCGCCAGCTGCATTCAGGCCACCCTGCCGGGCAGACCGACCGGGCCCGGCACCACGACGGCGTCCACGCTCACCGCCGGGCGGCGGAGTGCTTGACCGGTGCCGGTTCTGCGGGCACCGCCGGGGGCGTGCCCTTGGCGCGTTGGCTCGGCTTGCGCAGCCTGCCCGGCTTGTTCTGCTTTCGCAGCTTGCCTGGTTTCCCGGGGGGCTGATTGCGGCCTTCGGACAGGCGGAGCGGAAGGGCATTCAGCACGGCACCCGCCACCGTCGCCTTGACCAGCACAAGGTTCCGCAGGGACGCGCTCAGCAGTTCGCGCGTCACGCTCTGGTATCTGACCACCAGCACCGTGGTATCGGCCTGCACCGCGAGCAAGGCAGCGTCGCTGAGGGGCTGCATGGCCGGGGCGTCCAGGATGATGCGGCTATAGCTGCCGCGCATCTCGCCCAGGGCGGCGGTCATGGTCTGGCCCGCCAGAAGTTCGGTCGGGTTCTCGGGAACCGAGCCCGCGGCCACAATGTGAAGGCGGTCGCTGGCCGTTTTCTGGATGACGCCGGACAGGCCCGCCCGGCCGGCAAGGACCTCGGCGAGGCCAAGTGCGTTGCCGAGCTTGAGCTCTGTTGCCAGCCGGGGCCGGCGCAGGTCCGTTTCAACAACAAGGACTTTCTCGCCCGCATCTGCCCAGGCCCGGGCCAGCATGAGCGCCACGGTCGTCTTGCCTTCCCCCGCCCGCGCCGAGGAAATGAGCACGACGCCGGAGGCCGGCAGCGCGGACAGGTGGTCCATGTTGGTGCGGAGCCGGCGTGCCGCCTCGTCCAGCAGGGAAGACTGCCGCCTGTTCAGGATGTCGGACATGGTGCCCGCCTCGGAGCTGGCCGGGACGCGCGCCAGCAGCGGCAGCCCGGACGCGTCTTCGACCTCTTCGGGAGTCCGCAGCGTATGGTCCATCATCCGGCGCGTGACCGCGATCGCGATGCCTGCGCCGAGGCCAAGCAGGGCGCCGAGCCCAAGGTTCAACGCAAGCCGGGGGGACACCGGGTCCGTCTCAGCGGTGGGGCCGGCCACCACGTTCAGGTCTGTCTGGCCGCCGCCGCTCTGGGTCCTGGCCTCGACGTTGTCCAGCGCCGGGTTCAGGCCGGAGACGATCTCCCGGGCCACCTGGTTGGCCTTGGCGGGGTCGGGAAGACTCACGACGACCGTCAGCATCAGCGTGTCCTGGTCCGCCGAGGCAGTGACGCTCTCCGCAATGTCCGTCGCCGACAGGCCGGTGGAACTGCTGCTGACCAGCCGCTCAACAAACTTGTCGCTCTTGATCAGGCTCGCGTAGGAGGCGATGCGTCCCCGCGACAGCTCGAGGGACTGCAGGGATGACTGCCCCGCGGACGGCGGCGACACGACATAGAACTTGACGGTGCTTTGATACACCGGCTTCGCCGTCGCTGTGACACCCCAGGCAATGCCGATGCCGGCGAGCAGGCATACGAGCACAACCAGCCAGCCCCGCCCGATTGCACGTCCGTACTCAGACAGTTCCAAGCGAACCCCCCATACGGCCACCACGCCGTGCCTGTAGCGGCACGGTTCTTCATGGTCCCTTGACGCACCATTATTGACTGCGTCCGTGCCATGCGGAAGCTTTTTGCTTCTGTGTCTTTGGCGGCAGGGCCCGATTCCTAGCCAAACTCCGGGACCGGCCGTAGTCTTTTCCCTAAGCTAGGACGGTCCTGCAGGTCCGGACACCACGTGACTCCGGGCAGTAACGGAACAGGTCCTGGCGGCAGGTCTCAGTGGCGGGTCTCAACAACAGGTCCCGGGGACATGTCCCCGTGGCCGGATCGGTGTTCCTGCATCAGCAGCGGCGCTGGTCCTGTTCGGTGGTGCCTTCCGCCGCGGTACCAATCGAGGGGGCACACGATGAGGACTGGCGGGGAGCAATTCTCGGTATTGGTGGCACACCCCAGCGCGGACCTTTACGGTTCGGACCGGGTGCTGCTGGAAACCATCGACGGGCTGCACCGGAGCGGTGCGCGCGTCCTGGTGGCCCTGCCGTCGCCGGGGCCCCTCGTGCCCGAACTCGAGCGCCGGGGCGCAGCCGTCATCCTGTCCCCGACGCCGGTGCTGCGCAAGAGCCTGCTCACGGCCCCGGGCCTGGTGAAGCTGGCCGGCACCTCAGTGCACGGACTCCTCCGCAGCATCGGCGTGATCCGCGGCGCGCGCCCGGACGTCATCCTGGCGAACACCATTACGGTCCCGCTGTGGACGGCCGCGGGACGGCTGACGGGTGTACCGGTGGTGACCCACGTCCATGAGGCGGAGGCCAACGCCCCGCGGGCCCTCCGCGCGGCCCTCGCGCTGCCTCTCCTGTTCTCCCGCGGCATCCTGACCAACAGCCAGTTCAGCTCCGACACGTTGGCTGCGGCACTCCCTGCGCTCCTCGGCCACTCAAGAGTGCTTTACAACGGGGTCCCCGGGCCGGCCCATCCCGCACCGCCCCGGCCGGACCTGCACGGGGGGCTCCGCATCCTGTATGTCGGACGGCTGTCCCACCGCAAGGGAGTGGACGTCGCCATCGACGCGCTGTTGCGGCTGCGCCGGGACGGCGTGCCGGCCCGGCTGGCGGTGGTCGGCGCGGTATTCCCGGGATACGAGGACTACGAGGCCGGCCTCCGGAGCCAGGTCCGCGCCCACGGCGCCGAAGGCCACGTCAGGTTCCATGGCTTCCAAAATGACGTCTGGCCGTTCCTTGCGGAGTCCGACGTCGTGGTGGTGCCCTCTCGGCTCGACGAGCCGTTCGGCAATACGGCCGTCGAAGCCGTCCTGGCCTCTCGGCCCGTCGTCGTCAGCAATACTTCGGGCCTGCGGGAGGCCGCCGCGGGTTACCGGTCGGCGCAATTCGTCGAGCCTGGCGACCCCGTGGAGCTCGCCGCCGCGCTCGCCCGCGTCGCCGGCCAGTGGCAGGACTACCGGTCCAGCGCCAGCTCCGACGCCGTGGAAGCGGGCCGCAGGCACAGCCCGGAACGCTACGGGACCCTCATGGCGGGGCACCTGGCGCAGGCTGCGGGCAGGCTGCTGTGATCAGCCGCGCCGCCCCGGGCACCGCCACAGGTCCGGGCACGCAGCCCAAAACGGCGCGGGGCGTCCGGTGGAGCTTCGGAGCAGTGCTGGCCCGGCAGGGGTTCCAGATGCTCTGCGCCGTGGTGCTGGCCCGGCTCCTGGGACCGCAGAGCTATGGCGTCATCGCGGCAGCCACGGTGTACATCAGCCTCGTGGCGCTGCTGCTGGACCAGGGCCTCTCCGCGGCGCTGGTCCAGCGCGCCGAGGTCACCCGCCGCATGGCGGGGGCGACCGCCATGCTGAACCTGCTCGTGGCGGTCCTGCTCGGGATGGTGACCTGGTTCGCCGCTCCAGGGATCGCCCAGTTCTTCGGCGTCGCTGAGCTCGAGCCGATCCTCCGGCTGCTGGCATTGGCGATCCCCGTCAAAGCCCTGGCCATTACGCCGCGGGCCATGCTGTCCAGGGAGCTGGCCCTCCACAAGGTCGGCGCGGCGGATATTGCCGCGGCCGCCGCGGGCAGCGCGGCCGGGATCGGCGCGGCGCTTGCCGGGGCCGGCCCGTGGTCCATGGTGTACCAGGTGGTCACCACGGACCTTGTTTGCAGCGCGTTGCTCCTGGCGGCCAGCCGGGGGCCCGTCCCCAATTTCGCCTTCCGGACCGTCGCGCCGCTGTTCCGGTTCAGCGTCAGCGTCTTTGCCACGGACTGCCTGGCCTACTTCTCCCGGAACCTGGACAACATTCTGGTGGGACGCGTGCTCGGCGTCGCCGCCCTGTCGCTGTACGGGATGGCTTACCGCATCCTCGTCATCCCCGTGCAGTTGATCGGGCAAACCGTCAACAGGGTCATGTTTCCGGCCTTTTCCCGGGCGGCGGGCACCCCGGAGAAGGTGGCCGCAAGCCTCGTGTCCGCGACGCGGCTGCTGGCGATCTCGGCGGTTCCGCTGATGACCTTTGTGGCCTGCGCCGCGCCGGAGCTCGTGGGCCTGGTCCTGGGTCCCGAGTGGCTGCCCGCAGCGGGGCTGGTCAGTGTGCTCGCCATCGGGGGCGCACGCGAGACCATTTTCTACGTCACGCCCTCCCTCATGAAGGGCCTGGGCCAGGGCGGGTTGATCTTCCGGTATGAGATCCTGGCCGCCGTCGTGCAGGTGGGAGGAATCGTGATCGGACTCCAGTTCGGCGTCCTCGGCGTCGCCGTCGGGTACTCTGCCGCCGGTTTCCTCCTCACGCCCGTGCTCCTGCGCATCCAGTCCCGGCTGACCGGGGTGAGCCTGAAGTCCCAGTTGGCGGCCATCTTCCCCGCGGTGCATGCCGCGGCCTGGGGCGCGGCCGGGTACTGGGTTTTGGCCCTGGCCGGCGTGTCCGGCGTGTGGCATCTGTTTGGCGGGTTCGCGGTCTTTGCCGCCCTCGCGCTCGCCGCGCTGCGGGTCTTCCACCGGGACACGCTCTCCGGTTACGTCGAACAAGCCCGGACGCTCCTAGGACGGCCTGCCGCCCGGCAAGCCCCGACGACGAAAGGCCAGAATGGCTGACATGACCCATCCCGGCGCCCGCCCTGCGGAGGACGGGTCCGCCGTCGGACTCCCGGCGGACGGCCTCGTTATCGCGGTGCTGACATACCGCCGGCCGGACGACATCGCCCTGGCGCTGCCGCGGCTGGCCTGCCAGGCTGGCATGCGCCAGGCCGGAGCGGGCCGGCCACGGAACGGCCTGCCGGAGGAACGGCCCGCCACGGTGCTGGTGATCGACAACGACCCTGCGGCGAGCGCCCGCCCCATCGTGGAGCAGCTCGCGGGCGCCTTCCCGCCGGGGCTGGTCCGGTACGTCCATGAGCCGAAGCCCGGGATCGCGGCGGCACGGAACCGCGCCCTCCGGGAAGCGGCGTCGAGCGCGTTGCTTGTCTTCATTGACGACGACGAGGTGCCGTCGGAACAGTGGCTGGAGCAGCTGGTGGGGCTGCAGCGCTCCACCGGCGCCGCCGCCGTCGTTGGTCCTGTGATCAGCGAATATGAACACGAGCCGGAGCCGTGGATCGAAGCCGGAAACTTCTTCCACCGCCGCAGGCTCGCCACCGGGACCCGGCTGGATGTGGCCGCGACCAACAATCTCCTCGTGGACCTGCGGCAGGTCCGGGCCCTGCGGCTCTCGTTTGATGAACGCTTCGGCCTTAGCGGAGGCTCCGACACATTGTTCACCCGCCAACTCGTCCAGCGCGGCGGGGCCATGCTCTGGTGCGACGAGGCCGTGGTGGTGGACCGGGTTCCGTCGTCGCGGCTGACCCGCAGCTGGGTACTGCGCCGCGCCCTGCGCAGCGGCAACTCCGCCGCGCGGGTCAGCCTGGAACTTGCCGCCGGCGCCGCGGCCCGGCTGGCTGCCAGGGGCGTTTGCCTGGGGTCCGGTTCAGTCCGCCTCGCCGGGGGCACGGCGCGTCTGGCAGCCGGGGCCGTCAGCGGATCGTCCCGGCATCAGGCCAAGGGATTGCGGACGGCCGCCCGGGGCCTGGGCATGGCCGCCGGCGCGTTCGGCTACGTCTACAGCGAGTACCGCCGAAAATAGTTTTCATGCCCTTTCACCGCGACCGGACCTGCTGCCGTGAACGCCGGACCCGCGGCTGTTTTTCCGGCGTGTCGCAAGCGACGCGCCAGGGCGTGATCAAGTTGGAATGCGCCATGAGGGGACGTTATCAATTTGCAACGTCACAGGAGCTCGGCTAGCGTGTTGGCTCAGAAGCCGGGGTCGGGGATACCGCCCGGGAAGTCAGTCGCGAGTGCCGCGGGTCCGCCCACGCCTCGCCCAGGTCCCACGTCACCCTGGGCCCCAAGAACACCCCTCGCGCTGACAATGCACGAAGCAACATACCGGCGCGGCCTGCACGCCGCCGGCAGACAGGCCCGAGGGCCTCCCGCCAGTTCCGCTATGTCCGTTCGATCCCCCGTGCCCGGAGAGCAAGACAATAGAGGTATGACACGATGGCCATTGGCTCGAAAAAGATCCAGCGCAAAAACATCCGCGCAACGTATGCCGCAGGTGCTGCGGCGGTGACAATCACTGCCCTCGCCCTGACCGCCGCTCCGGCTGTCCAGGCTGCGCCCGCACTCGCGCCCGCCGCGCTGACCCTCGGTTCGTACCAGCCGAGCGCGTCCACCACCGGCGTTCCGGCCGGAACGGCCCTGAAGGCCTACAACACCTCGGGCGCGGACCTTGTCATCACCACGGACGGCACCGTCCTGAACGGGCTGGACATCTACGGCGACATCAAGGTCCGGGCCAAGAACGTGGTCATCAAGAACAGCCGGCTGCACGGCGGCAAGGCGATCCCGAAGTCCAATACCGGAGTTGTCGACGCCACCAGCGCCGCCGTCGTCAACCTCGTGGTCCAGGACAGCACCATCGTCCCGGACAGGCCATCCTATTACCGCGACGGGATCGTCGGCCACGACTACACGGCCCGGCGGAACCACATCCAGGGCTCCAACGACGGGCTCGGCATCTTCAACCGCCCCGGCGGCCCCGTTACCGCCAACGTGACGGCCGAAGGCAACTACATCCACGGACTGACGTACTGGTCCTACGACCCCGCGCACAGCGACGGCACGCACAATGACGGCATCCAGGTCCAGGGCGGCCAGAACATCCGGATCGTCGGCAACAACATCGTGGCCAACTCCAAGCCGGGCACGGGCAGCGCGCCGAATCCCCGAGGCACCCACGCCGGAACAGGCATCATGCTGCAGCAGAATGTTGCCCAACTCGCCAATGTGGTGGTCGACAAAAACTGGGTGGACGACGGCCAGACGTCGATCAACATTGACAACGGCAAGTACTCCAAGATCACCGTCACGGTCTCGAACAACAAGCTCGGCCGCAATCAGTTCGACTTCGGCAACGGCTCGAAGTATCCGATCCGGGTCATCAGCCGCGCTGCCAGCACCGTGGGTGGCCTGACCACGAGCAACCACTGGGCCGACACCCAGGCCCTCTTGGTGGAAGGCAAGACCGGCGGCATCCGCTACAACTACTAACGTGCAGGTGCGGGGCCGGATCCGTGACGGATCCGGCCCTGTTTGTCTGCCATGTGGCGTGCCTGTCATTTGGCTTTCAGGCTCACGGTCGGCGACGTCATGGCGTTGCCGAAGGCATCGTTGGCCACGAGTTTGTAGTCGTGGGTGGTTCCGGCCGCCACGGAGTCGAGGAACTGCATCGAAGGCCGGTACCAGAACCTGGACGAGACTGTCCGGGTACTGATGATCTTCCCGTCCCGGTACAACTTGTAGGTCAGCCTGGAGCTGTCACGGTCCCAGTTGGCTTGCCAGTTGATGGAGATCGTGCCGGTCGACGGCGAAGCCAGCACAGGTTGGGTGGACGCGGCGGAGGACCGCGGCCCCTCCCTATTGGGGGCGAGGCTGCTCACGGCGAATCGTGCCAGGCCCTGCTGCCCGCGCAGGTTGACGTTCAGAAACTCGCCGCCCATCACCACGTACTGATCGTTGCCCGCAACGGTCCACGGGCCCTGGTTCTGGCCGGTAGCCGTACCGGTGTCCAGGTCCGGGAACCACACCAGCAGCGTTGGCATGGGCTGGCCGAGGAAGCTTGGAAGCCGTGAACTGGGCCGGGTCAAGGTCCCCGCGGCCGCCTTGCTGTAGGCGAGCGCGCGGTGCCAGGAGCGTGGGTCGGATTCCGGGAAGCCGTCGATCTTCCCGCAGTCGTGCGAGTGCCCCGCCTTGTAGACGGCGGTGCTGCTGGCAAAGATGCTGTGCGAGTCGCCGCGGCAGTCATCAATCCACGTGATGGCGAGGTCCTGCCAGTTCGCGGCAAAGGACCCCTCAAGATTTCCGGTGCCGCCGCCGGAGACCAGGAGGAACGCCGTCCCGTACCAGCTGGTCCCGTCGCTCGAGAGCGAGGTGACGGCCGCGTAGGTGCCGGCGTTGCGCACGAGCTTGTTGGCCGGGGTGGCCAGGTTCCTTCCGCTGACCGCGTCCACGGCGCCGAGGCCAAAGCCCGGGTCGCTGCTGCCGTTCAGCGTGGTGAAAGCACCGCCGACGACGATCTTGCTGCGGTCAGGGGCGAGCACGAGGGCATTGACCCGTCCGCCGTGGGCCGCGGGCTGCCAAGCCAGCAGGGCGCCGTCGGAAGCACGGACCGCCGCCAGCCGCGACCTCGAGGCGGACCCGACCGTGGTGAAGGCGCCGCCCAGGTAGACGGTGTCCGGGGTGGCCACGATCGCCCGGACTGACCCGGACATCGGCGGGGCCCAGCCGGGGATCACGGCCCCGGTCGCAGCGTCCAGGGCCACCACCTTGCGTACAGCGTGGCCGTTGACCTGGGTGAAATCGCCACCCACATAGAGCCTCTTGCGGTCCGGGGACGCGGCCACCGCAAGGCCCTGGGCGTTCAGGGATGCCGTGAACGTGGTGATGAGCTTGCCCGTACTCAGGCTGAAGGCCAGGATGTTCTTCCGCGGCGTCGTCTGCGTCCCGGCCGGTGCCCCGGCGGGCCGGGCAGCACTGAATTTGCCCACGGCGTACACCGTGTCGCCGATGACGGCCTGCTGCCACACCACCCCGTCAATCTGGACTGTCGGCAGCGAATCCGCCGTGACCGTCACAGGACTCGAGGGAAGGCCGGGGTCGGCGGGCGCCGAGTCCGCGGCGGCGCCCGGGGCGGCCGCGAGGACCAATGCCGTGACCAGCACGGCGCCGGCACCCGCCTTCCAGGCCCGGGCAGCGGCCGGCAGCCGGTTACGCCAACGACGGAAGCGGTGACTGCTCCCGGGCCGTCCTCCGCGATGAAGCGCGGGCGCTCCCCCAACTTTCCAGGACATCAGTGTCCTCCTTCGCTCGGCGTCGTCATTCCTGGAGTGATATCCCGGTGACGGCGTCCCATTCCCGGTCTTCCTGGTCCCATATCTCCCTGTCTCCTCAGCCGGACCGCACATCGAGGTTGTCGAACCGTGCCAGCACCGGGGCGTTGGTCGCGGAACCGGACAGGTAGGCCAGCAGCCCGACGGATCCCGCGTCCTGCATGCCGGCGGTGGCGTCGGTGGCCGTGACGCTCCAGGTTCCGGGTTCCGGGGATCCCGTCCGCCATGTCTTCGCCCGGAGGGTGGTGGGCGCGGTCCCGGTGACCTCCACCCGCAGCTGCAGCTGCTGTCCGGCCGTCAGCGTGATTCCCGGCGTGAACTGCCCGAGCACGGTCTCCGCGCCGCCGGAGAGCCGGGTCAGCTGGAGGGTACTCACCCCGTTGGCCGCCACCTTGACCTTGCCGCGGTATTCGGACGTGCCCACGCGACGGCCGGTCACCCCGAGGTAGGAGCCTCCTCCGTTGCCGATCTTGTCCAGCGACACCGTCACGAGCGAGTTGCTCGCGGCGGTCGAAACCGACGGCAGGAAAGCGGACGGACCCCGGCCTGCGGCCAGGCTCATGGCACCTTGCCCTGAGCTGACCGAGAAATACGACGCCGAGCCGTTCAGCGACCACGCTCCGCCGGCATCCGCCGTTCCCCAGCCGGTGGCCAGCGTGCGGGCAAAGGCGTCCTGGGCCAGGACCCCGCCGGAGGTGACGGTGATGGCCTGGCTTGTGGAGCCGGTGGCGCCGCTGTTGTCGGTCACGCTCAGCGTGACCGTGTAGGTTCCGGCGGCCGCGTAGCCGTGCGACGCCGTGACGCCGGTGCCGGTGCCGCCGTCGCCGAACGCCCACGAGTAGCCCGTGATGGTGCCGTCGGGGTCCGTCGACGCCGCCGCGTCGACGTTGACCGTCAGCCCGGCGGTGCCGGCCGTGAACGCGGCCGTCGGCGGGGTGCCGGTGGAGCCTGCGATGGTGATGCTGCGGCTGTCTCCCGTGACGGTGTTCCCCAGCGGGTCACGGACGGAGATCCTGTAGCTGTGCTGGCCGGCAGCAAGGCCGGCGTCGGTGAACGCCAGGTCCGGGCGCTGCCAGAAGGTGGACTGCGCCGAGACGGTCTGGACCGGGACGGGATTTCCGTCGCGCAGGATGCTGTAGCTGAGGTTCGAGTTGTCGCGGTCCCAGTTGGCCTGCCACTGCACCCTGACCTGCCCCGCGCCGGGGCTTGAGAGGGTGGGCACGAACGCGGCCCCGGTGACGCGCGGGCCCTGCAGGTTGGGCGCCGCCTCCCGGCGCGCAAACCGGGCCAGGCCCTGTTGCGGCTGCTGGTTGACGTTGCGGAACTCCCCCACCATCACCACATAGGTGTTGTTGCCGGTCACGGCCCAGGGGCCCTGGCTTTGGCCGCTGACCGTTCCGGTATCCATGTCCGGGAACCAGTTCAACAGCGACGGTGCGGGCTGCCCGGTGAACGACGGGTAGCCGAGCGGATCCTTCACGAGCGTCCCGGTTGCCGCCTTGCCGAAGGAGACCGCCCGGTGCCAGACGCGCGGGGTGACTTCGGGAAATCCCCCCAGGTTGCCGCAGTAGTGCGGGTGGCCGGCGACATAGACCGCGGTATCGGTGGCAAAGGCGCCATACGAATCGCCGTGGCAGTCCTCCACCCACTTGATCCGCCCGTCCGACCAGTTGGCCGCGAAAGCGCCTTCCAGGTTGCCGCCCGTGCCGTAGATGTAGCCGGTGCCATAGAAGCTGGTGCCGTCCGTGGACAGCGACAGCACCGCAGAGTCCGTTCCGGCATCGCGGACGACGTCGTTGGCCGGCAGGGGCAGGTTGGCGCCGGTGACGGCGTCAACCATGCCGAGCCCGTAGCCCGGGCGGGAGGAGTTGTTCAACGTGGTGAACGCCCCGCCGGCCACCACCCGCGTGCCTTCGGGAGAAAGGGCCAGGGCGTTGACCTTGCCGCTTGCGGCAACCGGCGCCCACGCCAGCAGCGCACCGTTCGCGGCGCTGACGGCAGCGAGCCGGGAGCGGGCAGCGGACCCGACGCCCGTGAAGGTGCCGCCCATCCACACGGTCCCGGCCGAGGCCGTGATGGCCCGGACGCTGGCGTTCATCCTCGGCGCAAACGACCCGATCAGGCTCCCCGACACGGGATCCAGGGCGGCGACCCGCCACCGCTGCACGCCGTTGACCGACGTGAAATCCCCGCCGATGTACAACCGCGATCCGTCCGGCGACGCCGCCACGGCGAGCGCCTGGGCATTCAGGACGGGCGCGAAGCCGGTGATGAGCCGCCCCGTGGTGATGTCGAAGGCCAGGATGTTGGGCCGGGCGGTCAGTTGCGTCCCGGGCGCGGCGCCGTAGGGGCGGGCGTTGCTGAACTGGCCGACCACGTAGACCGTGTTCCCGATCACGGTCGATTGCCACGCGACGCCGTCATGCTGGGCGGTGGGCAGGCTGTCCGCCGTGACGGTCACCGGGGTCTTGGGGTCGGCGGGGTCCAGGGGTGCGGAATCCGTGACGCCGCCGGGTGCCCCCGCGAGCGCCGCGGCGAGGAAGAGGGCCAGGGCGAGAGCCAGGGAAAGGGCCAGGGCGGCGGCGCGGCGGGAGGCCGGATGGGCCCGCGGCGCACCGCCGCTGCCGCCGGCGCCGGTCTCCGTGGCGGTTCCGGCGTCCGATTCTCTTCGCCAGGTCATGGCATGACCCCTTCCTCTGGCCTTAAGGGTTTCGCCTCCTTAGAGCCGGCGTGCCCCTCAGTTGAGCCGCACATTGAACTCATCAAACCTTGCCTGCACCGGCGCGTTGGCCGCGGTGCTCCACAGGAACGACATCAGCCCCACCGAGCCGGCAGTCTGGAGCGAGGCCGAGGCGTCGCCGGCTGTCACGAGCCACGTTGCGGGTTCGGGGGCACCGTCCCGCCAGACTTTCGCCTGAAGAGCGGCCGGCGCGGTACCTGTCACCGTCATCCGCAGCCGGAGCTGGTCGCCGGCGGCGACGGTCAGGCCGGGCACCGTGACGGACTGCAGGGTGGTTTCTGCACCGCCCACGAGCTTCGTCAGGTAGAGGGTGGTGCTCCCGGTCGAAGAGATCTTGAGTTTGGCCCGGTACTCGTCCGCCCCTGCCTTCCGCCCGATGATGCCCAGGAACATGCCGCCGCCGCTGGCGATCTTGTCCGTCGAGGCCTTGACCTGGAGGTCCGCGGCCGGGGCGGAGACCCCGGAGAGGTAGGCGAGGCGCTGGACACCGGCCGTTGCCAGCGTCATGGACCCAACACCGGAGCCGACGGCAAAGTTGCCCGCGGTGCCGTTGACGGTCCAGGCCCCGCCGGTGTCCGCCATGCCCCAGCCTTGGGCCGTGGTCCGCCCGAAGGTATCGGCCGCGATGACCGAGTTCGGCGGCGGGGCAGTCACTGTGACCGTCTTCGTGACGGTACCGGCGGCGCCGTTGTTGTCCAGCACCGTTAGGGAAACGGCGTAGCTGCCGGCCGCGGCGTAGGTGTGCGACGGCGCGGCGCCGGTTCCAGCGGATGCGTCGCCGAAGTCCCACGCGTAGGAGGCGACGGTTCCGTCGGGATCAGTGGAGGCGCCGGCGTCGAAGGCTGCCGTGAGGTTGGTGACCGTCGCCGTGAACTGGGCGGACGGCGGCTGGTTCGGCTGGACCGAGACCTGTGCGGTGCTGGTGCTGACGGCTCCGATGGTGTCGGTGACGGTCAGGGTGATGGTGTAGGTCCCGCCGCCGGTGTAGGCGTGGGATGCGGTTTTCCCGGTTCCCGTGGATGAGTCGCCGAAGTCCCAGGCGTAGGAGGCGATGGTGCCGTCGGGGTCGGTCGAGGTGGACGCGTCCACGGTCGCCGTGAGCTGGCTGGTGGTGGACGTGAACGCGGCCACGGGCGGCTGGTTGCCCGGCGGGGCCGTGGCCGTGACGGTGCGGGTGGTGCTCGCGGAGTTGCCGTCGCCGTCCGTGACGGTCAGGCGGACAGTGTAGGAACCGGCCGCCGTATACACGTGCTGGGTGGTGACGCCCGTGCCGGTGCTTCCGTCGCCGTACGCCCAACTGTAGGACGCGATGGGGCCGTTCGGGTCCGAGGAACCGGAGGCGTCGGCGCTGAGGGTCAGGTAGGTGATGGAGGAGGCGAAGGCCGCCGTGGGGGGTGTCGCCGGGGTGGCGAGCGTGCGCCCGGAAGCGCGGTAGTGGGTCTGGACCTGCTGGAGGCCGAGGGCCGCGGGATAGAGTGCCACTTCGTCGATGTCACCTTTGAGGCTGCCGCTGCTGGGCTGGCTGGGCCAGGTGCCCACGAGGTCTGAGCCGATCCGCCAGTATCCGTCAAAGACGCGGCCGGAGGTGACGTCGGTACGGAAGGCCGCCCGGGCGCCGTCGATGTAGAGGAACATGCCGCCGCCGCTGAGGGTGGCGATGACCTGGTGCCATTGGCCGTCGTTGAACCCGGTGCCGCTGTTGACGGTGCGGACGGCTCCGTTCCACAGGCCGAAGTAGATGCGTCCGGCGTCGTCCATGTAGACGTTGCGGTCGGTGACCCGGGACGTGCCGCTGGCAACGTTGCCGAATCCGATGATCTTCCCGCCCGCGGTGGTGGCCGTGCGGACCCAGGCCTCGGCGGTAAAGACATCCGGCGCCCGCTGGAACCCGGTGTCGGCGGCGACGCCGTTGACGGTGCCGTCAAAGGTCCCGGCGCCCGTCGCTTCTGCCACGGCGCCGTCGGCCCGCAGCCCGGCACCGGTGCCGGCGGCGAGGTCCTCGGCGCCGGCCGAATCCACCAGGGTGGGTCCCGTGGCGTCGTTGAAGCGCCAGAAGTTCCCCGGGTGGTCGGCTTGGACGGCGTCGGCGTAGCTGCTGGCCGGGGTGGAGGCCGCGGCGGTGATCGAGACGGTGTCGGAGCGGGACTCGTTGCCCAGCGGGTCGGTGACGAAGATCCGGTACCTGTAGGTCTGGCCGGGCACCAACCCGGAGTCGAGGTAGCTCATGCCGGGCCGCTGCCAGAAGGTGCTGTCCTGCGTGACGGTGTAGGCGGGGGCGGCGGTGACGCCGTCGCGGATGACGCGGTAGGTGAGCCGGACGTTGTCCTGGTCATAGTTGGCCTGCCAGCGGATGCGCACCGTCCCTGCTGCGGGAGAGCTGAGGCTCGGGATGCTGCGGGCCCCGCTGAGGACCGGGCCGCGGGTGTTGGGGGCCAAGTCCCGGACGGTGAAGCGGACGAGGCCCTGCTGGCGTGTGCCGTTGACGGTGGTGAATTCGCCGCCCAGGACCACGTACTGGCTGTTGCCCGTGACCGCCCAGGCCCCCTGGTTCTGGCCGGTATAGGTTCCGGTGTCGAGGGTGGGGAACCAGTTGAGCAGGGAGGGCGAGGGCAGTGCTGCCCAGTTGGGGTAGCCGAGCGGGTCCCGGTTGATGGTGCCGGTGGCGGTTTTGCTGAAGGCCAGGGCGCGTTGGAAGCTCCACGGCTCGGTCTGCGGGTAGCCGCCGACGTTCCCGCAGTAGTGGGCGTGGCCCACTTTGTAGATGACGTCGGCGGCCGGGTAGACGGCGTAGGTGTCACCGTGGCAGTCCTCCAGCCAGGTGATCGGGCCGCCGTTCCAGCCGGCCGCGACCGTTCCTTCGAGGTTGCCGCCGGTGCCGAAGACGTAGCCGGTCGCGTAGACGTTGTCGGCGTCCCCGCTCAGGCTGGTGATGGCGGAGTTGACTCCGGCGTCGCGCACGCGGTCGTTGACGGCCCAGGGCAGCAGACCCCCGTTGACCGTGTCCACCGCGGCGAGCCCGTAGCCCGGGTTGGCGGAGCCGTTGAGTGTGGTGAACGCGCCGCCGACCACCATGCGGGTGCCGTCCGGCGACAGGGCCAGGGCATTGACCCGGCCTGCTTCGGCCGAGGGAGCCCAGGCCGTGAGCGCCCCGTTGGCGGTCTGGAAGGCGGCCAGCCTGCTGCGCGCCACGGAACCTACGGCGGTGAAGAGCCCGCCAAGGTACACGGTGCCGGCGGTCGGCACGATCGCCCGGACACTGGCGGCGACCTTGGGCAGGAAGGAGGGAATGAGCGCTCCCGTGCCCGGATCGAGCGCGGCGACCCGCCAGACGCTCGTCCCGTTGACGGAAGTGAAGTCACCGCCCACATAGATCCGCGAACCGTCCGGGGACGCGGCGATGCTGTAAGCCTGGGCGTTCAGTACCGGGGCAAACGGAAGCAGTTCACCGGTGGTGAGGTTGTAGGCCAGGATGTTGCGGCGGATCACGGTGTTGCTCCCTGCAGGGGAGCCCGCCGGCCGGGCCGTGCCGAAGCTTCCGGCTGCGTAGACGGTGTTGCCGACCACCACCTGTTGCCAGACGACGCCGTCGATCTGGACCGTCGGCAGGGCATCCGCCGTCACCGTGGCCGGGGTGGCGGGGCTGGCCGGCTCCGGCGGGGCGCTGTCCGCCGCCGCCGGAGCCACTGCCGCAAGCCCCAGGGAGAATGCGAGCGCTGAAGCCGCGAGGGCCGCCACAACCTTGTCCAGCAGCCGGTGCGGTGCCCGGCGGCCGCCGGCGGCCCCTTGCCGTGACTTCAGCATCGTCATGGCCTCCCCCAGGTCCCCGGGCCTACGGGATCTTCACGGCGAGGGTGTCGAACCGCAACACCACCGGGAAATTGGTGGACGAACCGGACAGGTAGCCCACCAGACCGGCCCCGCCGGCCACTTGGAGCTCCGGCGTCGAGTCGCTCGCGCTCAGCTGCCAGGCCGCCGGTTCGGCCGCCGATGCCCGCCAGACCTTCGCGCTGAGCGCCGTCGGCGCCGTGCCCGAAAGGCTGAGCCGGATCATCAGGGGGTCATTGGCGGCCATGGTCAGTCCGGCAATCGCCAGGGGCCCGGCAATGGTCGTCTCGGCATTGTTGATGACCCGGGTGAGGTACAGCGACACGGCACCGTTGCTGCCGACCTTGACCTTGGCCCGGTAGTCGTTGTTGTTCGCCCGCCGGCCCAGGAGGGAGGCGAACATTCCGCCGCCGTCGGCGATCTTGTCGGCGGAGACCGTGACGGTTCCGTCGAACGCTGCCGTGGACACCGAGTTCAGGAACGCGCTGCGGCTGGCTCCGGCGGCGCCGAGGGTCACAGCACCGGAGCCGTTGTTCACGGCGAAGCTGGTGCTGCCTCCTGAGACCGTCCAAACCCCTCCGGTATCCGCCGTGCCGAAGCCTCCGGTGACGGTCCGTCCGAAGGCGTCCGCGGCGACGACCGTGTTGGATGCCGGGGCCGTGACGCTGACCGTCCGGCTCGCGGTGCCGGTGGCACCGTCGTCGTCGGTTACTGTGAGGCTCACGGTGTAGCTGCCGGCATTGGCGTAGGTGTGCGACGCCGTTGCCCCGGTTCCGGTGCTGGCGTCACCGAAGTCCCAGGCGTAGCTGGTGACGGTCCCGTCCGGGTCCGCGGACCCGGACCCGTTGAAGGCGACGGCGAGGTTGCTGGCCGTGGAAGTGAACGCCGCCGTCGGGGCCACGTTGGCCGGCGGGGCCACCACGGTCACGGTATGCACGACGCTGGCGGTGTTGCCGGTGTTGTCCGTCACCGTCAGCCGGACCGTGTATGTGCCGCCTGCCGCGTATGGGTGCTGCGCCGTGAGCCCCGTGCCGGTTCCGCCGTCGCCGAAGTCCCAGGCGTAGGCGGCGATGGGACCGTTGGCGTCCGAGGACGTGGTGCCGTCCACCGACGCCGTGAGTCCGTTGACCGTTGACGTGAACCCGGCCACCGGAGGCGCGGGCGGGGCGTTGACGGTGCGGCCGGAGGCCACGAAGTGGGCCTGCACCCGGGACAGCGGCAGTACGGTCGGGTAGATGGCGACGTCGTCGATCTGGCCGTTCAGGTACCGGCTCGTCGGACGGTTGGGCCAGCTGGTCAGGTTGTCGCCGCCGATGCGCCAGAAGCCGTCGATCGGCCACGCGGATGTGGTGTCGGTCCGCCCGGCCAATACGACGCCGTCGAGGAACAGTTGCATCCCGTTGGGGCCAAGGGTCGCCACGACGTGGTGCCACTGGTTGTCGTTGAACGACTTGGTGGTGTTGACGGTGATCCGGGCGCCGGTTCCGCTGGAGCCGGTGGGGCGGACGCCGAAGTAGATCCGGCCGTTGTTGTCCATGTAGACGTTCCGGTCGAAGTCGGCCGAAACGCCTGTCTGCGAATTGCCGTAGCCGATGATCTCGCCGCCCTGGGTGGTGTTGGTCCGGAACCAGGCCTCGGTGCTGAAGACCTGCGGGCGGAGGGACAGTGTCGGGCTGGCGGCGACTCCGTCAGTAGTGGCGTTGAAGGTGGCGGCCGTGTCGGAATCCGCGGTCACCGCGCCCGCGGCGCCGAAGCTGACGCCGGGCCGGACGATGAGGTCGTCCTTGCCCGCGAGGTCCACGCCGGTGGCCCCGCCGGTTTCGCCGAGGCGCCAGTAGTTGCCGGGCTTGTCGGCCAGGACCTGCTGGGCGTAGCTTCCCGGTGCTGTGACGGACCCTGGAACCGTGATGGTGACGGTTTCGCTGCGGGACTCATTGCCGAAGGCGTCCCGGGCGTAGATGCGGTAGCCGTAGCTCTGGCCGGCGGTCAGGCCGGTGTCCAGGAACGTCATGCCGGGCCGCTTCCAGAAGGTGGAGGCCTGCTTGACGGTGGAGATGACGGCGCCGTTGCGGCGCACCTCGTAGGTGAGGTTCTCATTGTCCTGGTCCCAGTTCGCCTGCCAGCGGACCCGCACGGTACCGGCCGCGGGGCTGGAGAGCGTCGGGTTGGAGTTCACGCCGCTCAGGCGCGGTCCGCGCAGGTTCGGCGAGAGGCCGGTCCGCGGGAAGCGGGTGAGCCCCTGCTGCGGCTGGTTGTTGATGGTGGTGAACTCCCCGGCCATCACGATGTAGTCGTTGTTGCCGGAGACCGTCCACGCACCCTGGTCCTGGCCCGTGAAGGTCCCGGCGTCCAGGATCGGGAACCAGGTCAGCAGTGACGGCGACGGGTTCCCGGCGAAATCGGTGTAGCCGTGGCTTTCGGCGGTCACCGTCCCGGTGGCCTTCTTGCTGAAGGCGATGCCGCGGTTGAACTGCCAGGGTTCGGCCTGCGGGAAGGCACCGATATTGCCGCAGAAGTGTGCGTGGCCGGCCAGGTAGATCGCGTCGCCGAGCGGCTGGATCGAATAGGTGTCCCCGTGGCAGTCCTCGAGCCAGTTGGTGGAGTCGTCCGCCCATGTGACGGAGAACATGCCCTCCAGCGTGCTGCTGCGGCCGAAGGTGTAGCCGGCGCCGTAGACGTTGACGCCGTCGGAGGCGAGGGTGGTGATGGCGCCGGTGGTGCCGCCGTTGCGGGCGATGTTGTTGATTTTGAAGGGAAGGACCGCGCCGAGGGACGTGTCCACCTTGGCCACGCCGTACCCGGGGTTGCTGGAGCCGTTGATGGACGTGAACGCCCCGCCCACCACCATGCTGGCGCCGTCCGGGGAAAGAGTCATCGCGTTGACCCGGCCGCCGGAGGCCACCGGGTTCCACGGCAGGAGCGCGGCGTTGGAGGCGCTGACCGCGGCGAGCTTGTCCCGGGTGACGGAGCCGACGGCGTTGAAGAGGCCGCCGAGGTACACGGTGGTGGAGGTTGCCACAATCGAGCGGACCGACGCTGACATGCGCGGCAGGAAGCTGGTGATCAGGGCACCGTTGGCGGGGTTCAGGGCGACGGCCCGCCACACAGTGGAGCCGTTATAGGCAGTAAACGCCCCGCCGACATACAACCGCGACCCGTCGGGGGACGCTGCAAGGGCCGTGACCTCCCCGTTGAAGCTGGGGGTGAAGGTGGTCAGCAACTCTCCGGTGGTGAGGTTGTAGGCCAGGATGTTGTTCCGGGGGACCGTTCCTGTGCCTGCGGCGGCACCGGCGGGCCGGGCCTCGGTGAAATTACCGCCAACGAACACCGTGTTGCCGATGATCACCTGAGTCCAGGCGACGCCGTTGATCTGGGCGGTAGGCAGGCCGTCGGCGGACACCGTGACAGGGGTGGCCGGGCTGGCCGGATCCGCGGGAGCGGTGTCTGCCGCGGCGGACTGGCTTCCGATGAGTCCCAGCGACAGGGCCAGCGCGGCGGCCAGCAGCAGTGCCAGCGTCTTTTTCGCAGCAGTCCCCACGGTGGTGTAAAAGGCGGTGATGCGGGCAGTCGTGGTTGTGGCGGTTGCCGGCATCGGTGCCGGGCCGGCGGGCGGCCTTGCCCCTCTCCCCCGAGCGCTCCCCAGCGTTGCGTTCCTGAGCATTGTCTTGTCCCCTTAGTTCAGTTGATGACTGGCCGCGCTGGCACCCAGCGCCGCCACATCCCCGGCCGAAAAGAGGCCGCGGATGCAGTGATCGTTGTGGTTCTCTCCTACATTCGTTCTCATGAGCGCCTGGCCCTGGCTGCCAGGAATGATCGGGAAGTGCCGGGGCACGGGCCCGATCTGGCGGACCGGAATGCCGGCGCGCTGCGCCACCCACTTGAGCCAGATGTCATCGGCGCGCGGGCAGGACTGCAGGAAGCCCTCCCCTCGCAGCCGCAGTTCTTCCAGCATCGCCGGCGGGTAGAGGACCCCGGACACGCCGACGGCGAAGTTCGCCGCGCGTACGGCGGTGTCCCGGGCCCGCGCCCAGGTCGCGTAGCCGGCCACCGTGTCCCCCGCGGTCCCCATGATGCTGACCCAGTGAGCGCTCACCGTATCCGGGTGGCGCTCGCCGGCGTCCACCAGCAACGCCAGCCACGTCGGCGGGTAGAGGATGTCGTCGTCGGCCGTCACGAGCGGCACGGTATGCCGCGGCACGGACGAGACGTAGGGGTAGTACTTGGTGTGCGGGCCGAAGGTGGACGGCCCGTCGTTGGACGCTGCCCGGATTTCCAGGCCCCGGCGTTCGAGGCGGCGCAGCGACGCCGGGCAGCCCTGGATATCCTCAGGCGAATCCAGCCACAGGATGAGGCGTTCCGGCCGGACCGTGCCCCGGGCAATCGATTCGATCCCGAACGCCACCGTGCGGATCCGGTCGCCATGGCTGGTCAGGGACACCACGACGCCGGCGGACCCCGTGAGGGGCCCCCGTGCCAGAAGATTGCGCCCCCGCAGGTAGGCCAGGGCGCACGCGGCCCGCACCCGTTTGGCTGCCTTGCGTGCCCGCCGGACGATACGGCGGTGAGCCGTCGCGGGCAGCCCGCCGGGTGCCGGCGTCACGGAGCGTTCCCGGACGGGGCGCGGCCGGCAAACGTGGCGATGGGCGTCTCGGCTTCCAGGTTGAAGTGGATCTTGACGGTGTCCCGTGCGTCGAGCGGGACAGCGAAGATGAACACCCCGGCGCCGGTGGCGCCCGGCGCAAGGC
The DNA here is from genome assembly GCF_003097355.1 of Arthrobacter sp. H-02-3. Lineage (GTDB taxonomy): Bacteria > Actinomycetota > Actinomycetes > Actinomycetales > Micrococcaceae > Arthrobacter > Arthrobacter humicola. The sequence goes on along the minus strand of NZ_PYUI01000004.1, from coordinate 196,788 downwards.
TTGCCGGGAAGGCCACAGGGTCCGGTCCGCTGAGCTGGCTCGCCGGTGAGTCGTCCTTGCCGTAGCTGAGATCCACCAGCGCCCGGTCGAGTGAGATCGGCGCCGCGGTGCCGTTGACCACCGTGACTTTGAACCGCACGGCGGGCCCGGCCACTTCGCCGATGCCGGTGGCCACGCCCTGGACGGCCGTCATGTCCGTGATGGTCGCCGACACGCCGGCTTTGACCGCTTTCTTGGCCGTCAGTTCCACCGGGGCGGCGGTGGGTTGCGCGATGGCGGCGAGCTCCTGGTCCGATTTGCCGCTCCGGTTCACGGGAGCGGGGTTGACCTCCGGCGGCCCGGACGGGGTCGGCGCCGTGGCTGGTGCACCTGAACCGGCAGCCGGTGCGCCGGCGGCCGGTGCGCCCGAAGCGGCAGCCGGGTCCGGGGATCCAGCGGCGGGAGTGCCGGCCGTGGTGCCGGGCCGGGCTCCCGGCGACGCTCCGCTTCCGGCGGAATAGCTCAGTCCTGAAGCCCAGGCGACGCCGCCGATCGCCAGCAGTGCACAGACCCCGAGGGACGTCGCCACCAGGCGCGCGCGGCGGGTGGTCTTCGGCGCGTCCGCGGGGGTGTTGGCCGGCTTGTTCATGGCCGGGCTCCCTTCGTAACGGGCTGCTCGGGCGCAGGCCGGGAAACCGGCTGGGCGGCGGCGAGTTCACGGAACCACTTCACTGACGCCAGCGCCAGGAACGCCGCCGTGGCAGCGAAGATCAGGGTGTAGACGGTGACGAAGACGGGCAGCACGCCGTAGCTGAGGAAGGACAAGCACAGGACGCCGTAGTCCATCGGGATCACGAGCAGCGAACGGATCCAGGAGCGGCCGCCGGGGTCCGCCACGGACGCCCGTCCGGCCTGGCGCCGCAGTTGTTCGGTCAGGATCATTCCGAAGAACAGGACCGAGGACACCACCGCGGCGCCCAAGGGAACCAGGAGCCACCAGGGTTCGACGGCGCCAAAGCGGTAGAGCCCGACGGCGAGCGCCAGCGGCATCATGGTGGTCTTGACGGCGTCGACCATGTGGTCCAGCCACTCCCCCGCGGGCGAGCCGCCGCCCTGCATCCGGGCCACCTGGCCGTCAGCCGAATCAAAGGCGTAGCCGGCCACGAGGCAAAGCGCCACTCCGATGCCCAGCGCGCCCGATGGCGGAAAGACCATCAGGAGGGCGATCCCGGTGAAGGTGAAGACCGCACTGATGCCCGTCACCGCGTTCGGGCTCAGCCCTGCCCGCAGCGCGGCCGCAGCCAGGAGCCGCCCCAGCCGCCGGTTGATGTAGCGCGAATAGGCCGGGGCGCTGCGCGCGGCCGTCTTCTGGCCGGCAGCCAGGGTCCTGACCGTCTCCCAGTACCCGGCGGCAGCACGGTCGACGTGCGGATCGATGGCAGTCACTGGCCGGCCCCTATGCTTTGCTGGGCTGACGCCGGGAGCCGGTAGGCGCCGCGGGACGAAGGGACCCGCAGGCGCGCGAGGTCACGGCAGAGCTCCTCGTAGCCGTCCGCGACCAGGTCCCAGTTGAAGCGGTGCGCGATCAGCCGCGCTTGTTGTCCCCGCGCGGCCACATCGGAGTGGGGGCCCTCGGCGTCCGCAACCAGCTCGGCGACGTCCTGGGGGTCCGAAAAATACCGGCCGGAGCCTTCCAGGACCTCACGGTTGAACCCGACGTCGAACGCGTTGGTCGCCGTTCCTGCGCCGATGGCGCGAAGGAGCGAGGGATTGGTGCCGCCGACCGAGTGGCCGTGCCAGTACACCAGGGCGTTGGCATACAGCTGGTCCAGCAGTTCCTGGTCCCAGATCCCGCCGATGAAGCGCACCCTGGCGTCCGCGAGGTCGTGGACGGCACTCGTGTAGCGGTTCGAATACGGGGCCGAACCCACCACGATCAGCGGCAGCGTCGATCCGCTGCGGACGAACCCGTCGACGACCAGGTGGACGTGGTTCTCCGGCTCGAACCGGGCCACCACCAGGTGGTAGCCCTGCGGCGTGAGGTCCAGTGCCGCGAGCTTCTCCGCGCTGCCTTTGGCCAGCAACGGTGCGCCGTACGCGAGATAGACGGTGTCGGCGTCGAATCTCTGCCGGTAGTAGTCCTGGATCCCGACGGCGTCGGCGATCAGCGCGTCAGACATCCTGACGGCGAGCCGTTCGACCGTCCGGTAGTACTTCTGGCCGCCCTTGCCCCACTTGGCGCGCTTCCACTCCAGCCCGTCGACGTGCGTGGCCACCGGGATGCCCGCCATCCGGAAGGCCGGCAGGTAGGGTGCGTTGGCGGCGTTGAAGAGGATTGCCGCGTCCGGCTGGTGCCGGAGCAGATGCGCGACGGAGAGACCGGTGTGGCTCAACGTCTCCAGGGACCGCCTGTGCATCGCCGGCAGGTGGACAAGCTCCATGCCCAGGTGCTCGGTGGGCTTGTCCGTTCCCTCGCCCCGGTCCCGGCAGTACACGGTAATGCGGTGTCCGCGTTCCACCAGGCGCCGGCCGACTTCCTCGATCGCGGTTTCGAAGCCGCCGTAGCGGGCGGGGACGCCACGCGTCCCGACCATGGCCACGTGTAGCCCGCTCACCGCCGTGCTCCATGCCGCAGCTGCGACGGCGTTGCGGACTGATTGATCAGTTCCAGTGCCCTGCGCAGGGCCGAGCTGGAGGTGTGGACGGTGTAGGGGAAATAGACCACCTCGACGCCGACGGCGCTAAAGGCCGCTTGCAGCCGTTCGCCCTGGGGGGTGCCCTTCCAGTCGTCGCCCTTGAAGAAGACGTTGAAACGAAGTTCCTCCCAAACCTGGAGCTTGTCCGGGACGACTTCGGCGAAGACCTTGTCCACGTAGCCGATGCTGCCGACGATCTCCATCCTCTCGGCGAGGGGGACGAAGGGCAACCTGCCCTTGACCTGCTCGAGGATTTCATCGGACACGACTCCCGCAATCAGGTAATCGCATTGGCTTTTGGCGTGCTTGAGGATGTTGAGATGCCCGATGTGGAAGAGATCGAACGCCCCCGGGGCATATCCAATTTTGAGACCCATTGTGTACTGCTACCTTCCCGTTCGACGCCGGCCCAGTACCGGCGTTTAGTTCGTCTAATAGGCCCCCACCGGATGAAGAATGACCCTGAACGTTCGCCACAGGATCATGATGTCGCCGGTCAAAGACCAGTTCTCCACGTAGTAGAGGTCCCATCGGACGCTCTCGTCCCAGCCCAGGTTGGACCGGCCGTTGATTTGCCACAGACCCGTGATGCCCGGCTTGATCAGCAGCCGCCGGCTCACGTCCCCCTCATACCCCTCGACTTCGCACGGAAGCTGAGGCCGCGGCCCGACCAGGCTCATGTCCCCCCTCAGGACGTTCCAGAACTGCGGCAGCTCGTCCAGCGAGTACTTCCGGAGCCAGCGGCCGCAGGTGGTGATCCGGGGATCGTTCTTGAGCTTGAACAGCAGCCCCGCTCCCTCGTTGAGGTCCCGCAGTGCCGCCAGGTCCTGTTCGGCGGTAGTGACCATGGAACGGAACTTGACCATCTTGAACCGCTTGCCGTTGCGGCCGACCCGCTCCTGGCGGAAGAACACCGGTCCTTTGCTGTCGCGGACAATGATCCAGGCCAGGGCGCCGAGCAGGGGTGAGAGGATCAGGAGGGCCGCGGCGGATGCCACGATGTCCACGAGCCGTTTGAGCGTGTGCTTGCCGCCGGTGAACCGGGGCAGTTCCACGTGCATGAGGGGCAGTCCCTCAACGGGACGCCAATGAATCCGGGGACCGGCGACGTCGGTCAGGCTCGAGGCCAGTACGAGGCCGGCGCGGGTGCCTTCCAGGGCCCACCCCAGCTGCCGGATGGACCGGGTACCGCCCTGGAGCCGTCCCGCCACCACCACGGCGTTCGCGCCTGTTTCGGCGACCTTCTCCGCGACCGAGTCGACGTCGCACAGGACAGGAACCCTCTGGGCGGAAATTTGCACGTGGCTTTCGGTGTAGCCGGCGGGCAGGGCTGCCCCCACGACCTCGTAGGCGGCACCGGAGACCTTGCCGAACTGCCGGATCACGTACTCGACGTCCGACGGTTCCCCGACGACGATCACCTTGGACAGGTAGTGGCCGAAGAGTCTCTGGCGGTTCAGCCAGCCGCGCCACTGCCACCGGTTGATCAGCAGCAGCAGGGCACCGGCCGGAAGCGCGAGGGCAAAGTGGCTGCGGACCACATCGATGCCCGCGACGATCACGATGATGGCGATGCCGCCGAAGACGCCCAGGGTGGCGTCGAGGACCCGCTTGTATTCCTCGGAGCCGATGCCGAGGACGGTCTCCTCACGGGTGCGGTGCACTTCGAGCGCCAGGACCCAGGCCACGACGAAGGCAATGCTGACGGCGAGGTACGACCCGCCCGCTCCGCCGCGTGACAAAACAGGTCCGCCTTCCTCGAAGTGGAAGGCGTAGGCGGCGGCGACGGCGATCGCAACGATGGCGGCGTCCGTGATGCGGAGCCAGCGGCGGTAGCGTTTGGCCCAGGACTTGCCCGAGTCCACCAGCTCCGCGTCCGCCAGCGCGGCCGGAGCGTTCTGGCTGCGGCCTGCATCGGCGGCGGCCCAGGGCTGGCCGAGCGGTCCGGCGCTCGAAGCCAGGACCGGCTGGGTCCGGCGCGTCAGGCGGCTCCCCCGTGACCGGTATCCCCGGCGGCGCTCATCGACGGCGCTCATGCCGGGTCCGCGTTTCTCAGCGGCGCGGACCCGGGTGCAGACCGGTTAAGGGAGCCGGCGGCGGCTGGGGGGAGAGCCTCGGTCTCAGAAGGCTCTGACGCCGCCGGCTCCGACCTTGGCGCACGGCTGCCGGTGAAGGCACCGTACGATTCCAATGAAGGAGTTCGGTGTAGGGAGGTAATGGCACGACCACCTCTAATGGTGGCAGTGGCTGCTCCAGCAAGCAAGATGGATTTTGAGGCCACACTTTCCTGCAGGTCATACCCGCGGTCGATTACCGCCCTGAAGTTCCTCATTTTGAGACCTTTGTGAGTTGTTCGTGGGACTGACTTAAGTCAATCGCCAGGACCGGATCTACACACGAGTAGCGTTTACCCGACTTCTGTCGGCCAGTTTGCGGCCGCACTACTTGGGGATACTCCCGCCGGCACTCCGGGCCACCCGTGCTGTACGCGGCCGCCCGCGCAGCCGGGGGCCCAGGTGTGGGCGCAAGTGCCGGAGGGGGTGGGCCTGAGGGCGCGGCAGACCGTCATGGCCTCACGAGGGCCGGTCAGAGGCGTCAGCGGGCCGGTCAGAGGTGACGGGAGCCAGGGAGTGCAGTGTCAGGGGTGAGGCGTGCCGAGGTCCAGGAGGTCCGCGCGCCGGCCGACGCCGAGCTTGGCGAAGATCCGGGACAGGTGACCCTCCACGGTCCGCTGCGACACACACAGGGCGGCGGCGATCTCGCCGTTCGTGGCACCGCCGGACACCAGTTCCAGAACTTCGGCCTCCCGGGGGGTCAGCGCGGCGCCATGATCGTTATGGACAAGCTCCAGCTGCGCCGACATCCCGGCCTCGACGAGGCGGTGATGGACCCTGCGCTGGACTGCGGTAAGCCTCCACCGGTCCGGATCGTCGGCCAGGATCCGCTCCGCCTGCTGGGCGGCTTCAAGGGCCAGGAGCCCGTGGCCGCCGTTGAGCGCATCGTCGCTGATGCCAATGAGGTCGGCAGCGTCGCAGGCCGAAACCGCTCGCGCATAGGACTCCAGCAGGCGCGCCTCCGGGCCTTCGACTGCGCTGCTGCTGAGCGCGAGGGCTTCGGCTCCCGAGGTGTCGCCGCTGCGGAACGCGAGCCGCCTGATATCGGTTTCAACGCCCCGCAGACCCTCGCGCAGCGCCTCATCCGCCAGCCGGGCCAGGGCCCGGGCACTGTTCCCGTCCGGCCCGTCTCCGGGGTCCGCCGCCAGGCAGTACGCTTCCGCCATTAGGCGAAGGGTTGTCGGTTCCCGGTAATCCGAAAGCCGGTAGGCCAGCGAATGCTGGCCGGCCTCACGGTGGCGTCCGACGGCTGCAGCCGCGTAGGCTGCGACGGCATGGGCAAAGGGCAGGAGGTTGAGGGGGTCGGCTATGGTGAGTTCTTCCACGCCGAGCCGCACCTCGGCGAGGCTTTCGCGCATCCTGCCCTGGCGAAGCCTCGAATACCCCCGCATGAGGTGGAGCATGCCGCCGCTGTAGAGCAGCCGTCCGGGCTCACGGGCCGCGTAATCGTCCAGGACCTGTCCCAGTCCGTCCCAGTCCCCTGCCCGGATCAGGTTGAGGCAGTGGCGTACTACAAGGTCCTCATACACCAGGGGCAGCGCCACGCTTGCGCTGCGGGCGCCGTTCCATGCCTCGCCGTCCAGGCGAAGTCCTGTCCGCAGGCGGCCCTGAGCCGTTAGGAGTTCGGCGAGGCGGGAAACTGCCGGGACAAGGATTTCGGGATTGGTGCCAGCCGATTCAATGAGTTCGCGCAACCCGGTTCCGGCTCCCAGGAAGCGGCTGTCCCACGTGCGGCTCATCAGTTCTGCGGCCAGTCCGGCGGCGGCGGCCCCGTCCCGGAGCTGTTCCTCCGGATCGAGCATCGAAGGCTGCGTCGACGGCACGGCTGGCAGCGCCAGCGAATCCACGGCCGACGAATCCACAGCGGACGGCGGTTCCCCAGCGGACAGCGGTTCCCCAGCGGACAGCGGTTCCCCAGCGGACAGCGGTTCCCCAGCGGACAGCGGTTCCCCAGCGGACAGCGGTTCCCCAGCGGACAGCGGTTCAAGGGCCAGAACAGAGCCCGGGGGCGGGTTCCCCGCGTCGGCGGGCAGTCTCCGGGCCGGCGTCGCGGACCCGATCCGGGCCGCGAGCAGGGCGGCCAGATAGGACGACCGTCCGGCGCGTAGCGGCTGCGCGGACTCCAGGGATGCAACGGCGGCCTCGGGGTGCCCGAGGATGTAGTTCGAATACGCCAGCTGGATACGCGCTTCGGAGAGGAACCGGACGTCCCGGATGGCCCCGGCAGCCCGGGCGGCAGTCACAGGATCCAGGGCCGTGTTCGCGGCGACAGCGGCGTGCAGCAGCTGGACCGGAGGGATCTCCACGCCGCAGTCCAAGGACCACCGCAACCGGTTCAGGGCCGCTCCCGGCACGGCGGCCCGCGCCGAGGGAAACGACAGCACGCTTGAGCGCAGGGCCGAACTGCGGCCGGCCGGGACCCGGTGCCGGATGATCTCGCCGACAATCGGACTCGCGGGCCGTACCAGCCGGTCGTGCCCGGCTGAGACAGCGATGATTCCTGCCGTGTCCAACGCATCGACGGCTTTCGGACCGCTGATCCGCAGGATCTGGGCCAGGGAGAGCGGTCCGGCCAGGGCAACGATCGTGGCTGCGGTCTTCTCCTCCGGCGTCATGGAGCGCAGCTGCCGGTCAACGACATCGGCGGCGGGCACCTGGGCCATGTCCGGGTTGGCCAGGAGGAACCATACGCCGTGCCGGAAACCCAGTGCGCCGCTGCTACGGGCATGCTGAATCAGGGACATCAGCATGAGGGGGTTCCCGTCTGCCGCATCATGAAACAGCGCGCTGACCCACGGGGAGACGTCGGCCCGCAGGACCTGTTCGCACAGCTGGTGTGTTCCGGTCCGGCTGAGCGGGGAAAGATCGAATTTGGCAATGATTCCGTCGTCCCACAAGGACAGGAATTCTTCCGGGATCATCGGCCCGGGCCGGCATGCCACCAGGATACCTGCGGCGCCGGTGGCAGCGGCCTGCGCCAGCTGCCGGACAGTCCCGTGGTCGAGGCAATGCGCGTCGTCGACGACGAACAGAGGGCGTTCCGCTTCCGACTTCAGGCTGCCCGCCATCGCCTCCACGACAGCGGCATAGGAGTCGAGTTCACGGTCGGGAAGCCGGGACAGGTACGGCGCCAGGGCGCCAAAGGGAACGGCGGCCAGAGCCGGGGTGGCCGTTAGCCGGATAATGTGACTGCGGGGACCGAGTTCGCGGATGACGGCCTTTACGATGGCGGTCTTGCCCGTCCCGGCCCCGCCGACCACGAGTGCACCTGACCTGGTGTCGTCGCGCAGGCAACGCACCAGGTCCTTGACCAGCGCCGATCGCTCGATCAGCGGGGCGGTCTCAGTCAGGCTTTCCATCGCCGGTTCTTCCTGCCGTCCTCTGCTTGCCCGGGACAGCTGCCCGGAGCGTGCCGGCGTCAGCCGTCCGGGCAGTTGCCCGGACCGTGCCGGCGTCAGCCGAGCCGGGAGCTGTCTGCCGGAGTTGAGATGACATCTTTGAGTTCCGATCGGCTGGCGACATGCAGCTTCGAATACACCTGGTAGAGGTGTCCCTCGACCGTGCGGACCGATACGTGCATCTGTTCCGCGATCTTGCGGTTGGACGTGCCGGCAGCGGCGCGGACCGCGACTTCGCATTCCCTCGCCGTCAGCGTCGAGGTGGTGAGCGAATGCAGACCGTTTTTGGGACTGCCGAACTTGTCATCGAGCGACTGCTGCGCCCGCTGGGCGATCCGCAGCGCGATCCGGTTGCCGGCATCGTTGGCGCAGCTGACGGCTTTCCGGGCCGCGTCCCTGGCGAAGACGGCGTTGCCGGATGCGTCAGCGTCCTTGGACGCCCCCAGCAATTGTTCGCTGTCGGCCTCCCTCATGCCCTCGGCCAGCCGTGAGCACAGGGCCGCGAATTGTCCGGTCACCCGGCTGCTCAGGCTGTCCAGCTTCTGGCCCATCTGGCGGTCTCCCAGCCGGGCGGCCGCGGACAGGAACAGGAGCGCCGGGGCCAGGGCCGAGGATTCCGTGTCGCTGTCTGCCTCGGCCGTGAGGGCGCGGATGGACATGGCCCTCTGCCCGAGCTCGGCTTGGGCCGAGAGTTCGAAGTAACGGGTGAGCCGTCCAACCAGCCACGCCGCTGGTGTCCCGGGCTGGGCAAGGTCGCCCAGCAGGACGGCAGCCGTTTCCTCCTCGCCCTGCAGGGCGGCGGCATAGGCACAGACCGCGGTAGCCAGGCCCGCCAAGGCGTCGGGGTCCTGGGCCAGGAGCTGCCACCTGCCCGCTTGAAGCCTGGACAGGGCATCGTCGAGATGTCCGGAGTGCAGGTCAATGACGCCCTGCCCGATCTCGAACATCCCCCCGAGCCGGGTCTGGGGCTCTCCGCCGCCATACGTCTCCTCGAGGTAGGCGGATGCCTCCCTGAACTTGGCCGAGAGCAGCAGCAGGAGCAGGAACCTGCCGCGGATCTCGCGGACCGCGCGGTCCGTGAGCCGCACGTTCGCGGTGGCCGCCAGGATCTGCTTGCCCAGGACCATCGCGTGCACGACGTTGCCGCTGACAGCCAGGGCCTCGCAGCGCACGCTGGCGGTCACAAGCCGCGGTTCGCTGCCCAGGTCCGCCGTGTCCATGCTGTCGGTCGTGGCAAGGACATCGGCGTAGCGTCCCTGGAACGCGGCGAGCTCGGCCTCGGCCAGGCGCAGCTGCTCCCGCGCCGCGCTGACGGCGGAGCCGCGCTCCGCAGGCTCGGCAGCGAGCCGCTCCGCGAGTTCCCGCAGCCGTGCCCGGGGATCGGTTCCCGGGGCAGTGCTGCGTTTTTCCAGCTCTGCGCGCAGCAGCTGCAGGGCCGTCCATTCGGCCAGCGGAAGCTCCCCGCGGGCTTCTTCGTCCAGCGACTCCAGGACCCGGTGTGCGGACTCATCGTTGTTTACCGAGATGTGGGCGGTCACCGATTCGATGGCCAGGGGGACGGCGGGCTCGCCGCCGTCGATCTCCTGGACGAACCGCAGGGCGGCTGCGGGGTCGGACGCGCTGTTGGCTGCGCGGGCCGCCGCCAGGGCGACCTCCGCGCTCACCTGCTCCCCGCAGTCCAGCGCCCAGGCGACGCCGGTGGAGCCACCGGCGTCCAGGGCGTCGGACTCCTGGAGCACGGCGGTGAGCCGGCGGCGGAGTTCGGCGCTGCGTCCGGGCGGGACAACGCTCGCGACGATTCCGGCCGTCACCGGGTTGGCGACGCTGACCATCGGCGGATGGTCATGGGTCACCCGGATCAGGGTCCGCTCCTGGAGCGCGTCCATATCCTGGGGGTTGGCGATGAGCATGAGGGTCTGCAGCGGGACCGCCCCGGCAAGGGCCAGCAGTTCAAAGACGTCGCGCTGGCCGGTGCCGAGCCGGTTCAGGCGGGCCTTCACGACGTCCCGGATCTCGCCCGTCAAGGCGATCGGGCCGTTGCCCAGGAACCATACGCCGTCCTGGCGGACCACTGTGCCCAGCTTGATCTGTTCGCGGGCCAGGGAGTGGAGGAACAGGGCGTTGCCCCCGCTCGCGCTCCAGAGCGCACGGGCGGCCGTCAAAGAGAACCTGCCGCCGTATTCGTGGTGCAGTGTTGCGGCCGTCTCGGCGAAGTCAAACGGGCCAAGGTCCACCCGCCGGAGCAGGTCATCCTTCCACAGGCCCATGATGTCGCCGCCGACGTGAGGCATGTCCACGCACGCCGCCAGCAGCGTGACATGGGCACCTGCGCTCAGCTGAGCCACCATCATGCTCGAGAGCTCGTCGAGGTCATGGGCGTTGTCCACGAAAAGGACGATCTGCCGCCCCTCGGACTTGTTGTGCAGCAGCTGGGTCAGCCCGCGCAGCACCATCAGTGGGTGCTCGAGGTGGGAGGCGTCGAGGTCGTTCAGGAGGACGCTCAGGGCACCGTAGGGAAGTTTGGAGGAGATCGAGCTGCCCCTGACCTGGACCACCAGGTACTCGTCGCCGAGCTGCTCAATGGCGCGCTGGGCGATAAAGGATTTGCCGGCCCCGTGGTCGCCCACGAGGACTATGCCGCACCCGGAACCCGACGTCAGGGTTTGCACGACGTCGGCAACGAGCTGTTGGCGGGTGAAGGGTCTGTCTTTGTTCCGGCCGTGGCCGTTTCGTTGCGCCGGAAACATTGCTTCTGTCTGGCCGCTGCCCGCAGGCAAGCCGGCGTCTTGCTGGAACATATGAGAGACCTTCGCAATCAAAGTTTTGAGCGGTGATACCTCCACCGTATTGACTACGCGTATTTTCGGTATGCGTAAGTAGTACTCGATTACGCAGCGAGTATTCGGCCGGCTCTACGTAGCTGTACTCAGTTGCGGCCACACGGCTGCCGGGTCCAAACCAAGTAGTCGGAACGCCGCCTCACGTGTCCCTGAGCGTAGTCTCCCGGAGCCCCGGACCAGTGGCTGCCTCCGGGCTTAGCGACCGCCAATTCCGGGGAGCTGTTCACGGCCCTTGACGTTGAGCTTAGCGTAGCTGCGGTAGAGGTGGCCCTCAACCGTCCGGACGGAAACCTGGAGTTCGGCGGCGATCTGGCGGTCGGTCAGGCCGCGTACTGCGAGCGCCACAATGTCGCGTTCCCGGCGGGTCAGGATGCCCAGCGAGTCGTCGTTCTTGGCCGTTTCCTCACCGGGAAGGTCGTCGGCCCGGTCCAGGCACCGCTTCCGCTGCGAGTTCGCCATGCGCTCCCTGAGGGTATCGCCCGCGGCCCGGTAGGCGTGCGCCGCCGCGTCGTAGGCAAGGGCGGCGAAGGTCCACAGTTCCGCAGCCTCACAGGTCTTCGCGGCCTCCAGGTGGTCTGCGGCGTTGTCCGTGCTGATGGCTGCGGCATAGGCGCAGATCGCGGCCGGCCGGGGGCCCTCGAGCCCGGCCTGCAGTTCCAGTAGCTGGGGCGCCGAGTCGGTGTCCCCTAAGGCCAGGCAAAGGGCCAGAGCCTCGAGTTCGAGGCCGGCTGTGTTCATCTCCGGGTGCGGGCGGCCGAGGCGCTTCAGTTCGGCGATGGCGCCGGGGTAGTTCCCGAGCCGGGCTTTTCCATAGACCACGGCCATCATGGCCAGGGAGTGCATGTACCGCGGCAGCGCCGCCGGGGCGGCCTCGAAGTCGGCAAGGAAAAGCTCCGCTTTCGTCTGCGCACCGACTTCGGCGGCCGCCGCGAAAGCCATGGCCGCCGTGAGGGCGAACAGCTGCTGGGGATCGGTGAGCCGCAGCGCTTCGAGCGCGGCGCTGAGGGTGTTCAGCGCCTGCGCGGCCTTGCCCTGGTACAGGAGGATGATGCCGTGGGCCGCGTGGACTCCCCCGCCGAACGAAATCAAGCTTGGCCCCGACCCGGCGACAAAGGCGGCCAGGAGGTTTTCCGCGGCCTGCCAGTCCCCGGCCTGGATCGCGGCGGCGGCCGACCGGACCACGAGGAAATCCGTGAGGAAGTACAGCTCATCGTGGTCGGCTCCGGCGGCCTCGACTGCCTGCGACATCACGGCAAAGGCGCTCAGTCCTTTGCCGGTGGCCAGGAGCCGCTCCGCGTCGAGGGAGAGCCGGAACGCCGCCTCGAGGTTGTTGGCCGCCGGCCGGGTAGCGGCCGCGTCCGCCGTGGCAGGAGTCTGCGGGTACTCGCCTGCCAGTGCCAGGACCATGGCTTCCATGGTGTTCAGTCGCTCCGTTATCGCGGCGCGAATGGCTTCGGCGTTCTCCGGCTGGGCCTCGGCCAGGTGTTCACCGGCAGGCTGCAGCGCCTGTGCCCGTTGCATGATCTCGGCAGGCGTGTACCCCAGTGCGCACATCACCGCGGCCCACAGGAGGGATCCGGTCAGCAGGCTGGTGAGGTTGCCGCCCTGGCCGAAATCGGCGTCGAGGATTTCCCAGGCAGCAACGTAGTCGGAGGCGTTGTAGCGGGTCCGAGCTATCACGGCGCGGGCCGCCATCTGCAGGTCCGGGTCCTTGACGAGAGCGGCCGCCTTGCGGGCGAGATCGTCCTCGTAGAGCCGGCTGGCCAGGACGGCGGCCCTCAGGAGCTGGCGGTCCTCGACCTCCGCGCCGCATTCGATCGACCAGCTCACGTGGCGCAACAGTCCTTCGGCCGACGTCGGCTCGCTGTCCATGCGGCGCAGCAGGCTCTGGCGCAGCTGGAGGCTCCTGGCCGGCGAGATCAGGTTTCGCAGGGTGTCCCCGTACACGGTGTGCCACAGCCGCAGCTCACCGCCGGCGGAGCCCGTGACACGAATCAGTTCGCTTTCGATCAGCGACCCCACGGCCTCTTCCCCGGCCACGGACTCGATCAGTTCACGGGACACGGGTTCGGCCAGGGCCACCAGGTTCAGTGCCTGCCGCTCTTCCGGCGAGCGCAGCAGCAGCTGGCGGCGCACGACGTCGGTCAGCCGGTCCCCGTGGCTGTTCAGATGCCGGGTGAACAACCAGACACCGTTGCGGCGCAGCAGCGTCCCGTCCTTTTTGGCGTCGTCGAGGAGCCCGTTGAGGAGCATCGGGTTGCCGCCGGAGGCCTCCCAGAGGATCTCCGCGACGTTGGGCAGCACCTGCGAGCCGAGCTCGCCCTCCAGCATTTCTGTGGTCTGAGCCAGGGTGAGGGGCCGCAGGTCATGCCGCTCGGCGATGCCTTCAAACCACAGCTGCAGGAGCGGCTCCGGCAGTCCGGGCCGGGCGGCGGCGCCCACCAGCAGTTTCGCCCAGCCTGCCGCGGCCAGCTCGGCCAGGATTCCCGCCGTCGCCTCATCGAGGTCGTGGGCGTCGTCGACGATGAGCAGCAGGGGCTTCTGGGTGGCGCGCTTCTCTTCTTCCAGGTGCGACCACAGCGTCCTCAGCACGGCCAGCTGCGATGTCGCCTCCTGGACCGGGAGTTCGACGATGAAGGGGCCAAGGACACCGTAGGGAACCTTCGTCAGCGACGCACTGCCGTGAATCCGCACCGGCGTCACGTCCGGGCCCAGCTCCGCGACCACGGCTTCGATGAGCCTGGACTTGCCCATCCCGCTTTCGCCGAGGACGAATACCGCCACATGGCTGCCGCCCTGAAGGGACTCCACGGCCGACATCAAATCTTCCGACCTCCCGGTCAAGGCGCGGGACGCCTCGGTGCCGGGGGCTCCCGCCGTGCCCCTAGATGAGTCCAAGCAGATCACTTCGCGAAGAAACGCCGAGCTTCGTGAACACCTGGTACAGGTGGCCCTCCACTGTTCTGACGGAAATGCCCACTTCTAGGGCGATGTCCTTGTTCGAAACCCCGTTCCCGGCAAGGGTGGCGATCTGCCGCTCCCGTTCCGTGAGCAGAGGGCCTTTGTTGCGGGGCATGATCGGCAGCGCCGGTACCGACTCCGAGAGGCTCTCGAGCATGCTGTAGGCGGTGTTGGCGCTGGCGGTCAGTCCGGCGCCCTTGGCGAAATCGAACGCGAGCGCCGCGCACCTGGCCTGGACGGCGTCCAGCTCCAGGGCCGCGGCCTGCTCGGCGGCTTGGAGCATGATCGCGGCATCCTTCTTCCGGCTGCCGACGGCGACCGTACGGGACAGTTCGGCCAGCGGCCCCTGCCTCAGCCCGGCGATTTCCTCCATGTAGAGATAATCCTTGACGGTTCCGTTGACGGTGGCCCCGAGCATGCAGATGCCGGCGAGGGTGTAGCGGCCTTTCCGGAAATGTGCCTCTGCGGACCGGACCAGCCGGTCCTTGGCCTCCGGGTCGCCGAGCCACCGCGAGGCCATGTCCATGCAGAACTCCGTGGAGCTGCTGACGGCGAAGCGGGCCGGTCCGTCAGCCGAGCGGGCGCGGTCCAGGTAGATGGTTGCCTGGACCGAGTTGCCGGTCTGGGCGTAGGCAAAGGCGGTTGCGGCGTAGGCCTGGCGCAGGGACTGCAGGCTCGCCCGGACCTCAAGCTGGGCGATTGCGGCCAGCAGCGGGTCCAGCGCCATGTAGCCGCGGCCGGCATAGACGTACGCGAGACCGACGGCGAGGTCGGTGGCGGCGCTGCCGGAATGGAGTCCGTGCCCGGCCCGGCCGCTCGCGTCCTTGAGCATGTCGATGGCCTGGCGCCACAGGCCGGACAGGAGCAGGACGTTGTAGGAGCGCCAGGCGAAGTTTTCGCGGATGCGCGGCACGTTGGACCACTCGCCCAGCTGGCCGCCGAGTTCCCGCATGAGTTTTTTGGCGTCGAGTTCCCGGCCCGTCATGGACAAGGCTTCCATCAGGATGATGGCCGAGCGGAGCCGGTGCACGGGGTCCGCGCCCGGGACGTCGGTGGTGGCCGCGGCGGTGAGGCGGGCCATCATGGGCTCGAAATCCCCGATGAAAGAGAAGTAGTTGAACTCGCACAGATCCAGGCGCAGCGCGGCCCGCGAGAGTGCGGCGGGGCTGGCGGCTGGCTCGTCCAGGCTCAAGTCCTGTAGCCGGACCCGGGCCTGCCGGAGGAGTTCGGGGACCTTGCCGGAGCGGTCTTCCAGCCAGGCCATGCAGTCGGCTTTCGCCGCAATGAATTCGGCGAAGGTCTCGGCCTCGAGGTCGTTGACCTGCCGCTCCGAGACATCGTCCAGCGCCGACATGGCCTGAAGGGGCAGGCCGAGCTGGAGGTAGGCCGCCGATTTCTGGAGCTGTCCCTCGGCCCATTCAGGGTCCGAGGGAGAGAGGCTCCCGGCGCATTTGAGGGCAAACTTCGGGTCAAAGAGCTTGACGGCGGCGCTGGCGGCCGCCAGCGCGTGCGCGGGTGCCAGCTGGGCGTGGCAGTCGTGGGTCCAGGCCGCATAGGCGAGCAGGTCCTCGACGGTGAGTTCGTCGAGTTCCTGTTCCTGGTGTCCGGGGACTTTGTCCCGCAGCTCCAGCCGGCGCTCCACACTGAGCCAGTTCCGGACGATGTCGCCGAGGTAGCGGTCGCCCAGGGTGACGAGGTGCCGGTCCGTGCGGTCCACGACGATCTGGCCGGCCTCTTCCATGTCGGCGATGATACCGGGGCTGTACATCCGGGCGAGCCGTGACAGGGGCAGCGTCCGGGCGCAGGAGAGGACGTCGATGACCTCCCGCGCTTCGGGTGTTTCCCTGGCGTATCTGGCCCGGACAATGTCCTCCAGCGCCGTCCGGCCGTCGAGCACGACCTCATCGACCAGGGTCCAGACGGATCCGGACAGGACAAGGTTTCCGCGTTCGATCTGTTCTGATACGACGGCCTGCAGGAGCGTGGGGCTGCCGCCGACCAGTTGGTGCAGCTGGCTTGCCAGGGCCGTCGAGACCCGGTGGCCCAGGGCTGACTGCAGGACCTCCAGCGTTTCGAGCTCGGTCAGGTTGGCGAGCCGGACCTCGGCAAGCTGGCCCGAGGTGATGAGCCAGTAGAAGTCAGGCGGAAGGTCCGTGGTGCGCTGGGCCGTGGCGATCAGCCGGGCGGTGCGGGTCTGCAGCAGGTTCAGCAGGACCCCGGTACTGAGTTCATCGAGGGCGCCGGCGTTGTCCAGCAGGATCACGCACTGGCGGCCGGCGGCGTCGTCGCGGATCAGGGACGTAATTCCGTGCAGGATGGCAGTCGGCGAGCCAAGGGAGCTCTGCGGGAGCCGAGCCAGGGTGAAGGCGAGGCAGCCGTACGGCGTTGCCGACCCCGGTCCTGTGCTGCGGAGCTGGATGGTGTACACCTCGGGGCCGAACCCCGCGAGGGCAGTCCTGCCGACGAGGGTCTTGCCTACGCCGCGGTCGCCGGTGATAACAACGCCCATCCGGTCCTGCGCAAGCAGTTCCGTCCGGACGCGCTCGGCATCGGCGTTCCGCGCCAAACCGGACCATCCGTGCCTCGCGACCGGACCGGCGGCATGTTCTTCTTCGGCGGGTGCCAATGTAGTGGAAACATTCCCCCAGCCCAGCGAATCCCTCGACATGTAGTTTCCTTCGTACCGCTTTGTAGACAGCAACCCCAGACTGCCCACTTAGAAGTAGCGTATCCCTATCCCCCGACATGAGAGTAGACAGATCATAGCTGGAATGCCGAAAGCTTGGGAAGAAAACCCACTATTCGGATACTCGCGGCCCGCCCGCCCCTGATACGGGGCCGGGCTGGTGCGTGTTTAAGCCTGATTTATGGGGCCTTGGCCGGGTGGAATTTTTGCTGGGCGGCGGGCAGGCCGTCCTTGACCAGGACTTCGACGGCGTCGGCCGCGGTATCGATGAGGAAGGGCAGGTCCTTCTTCTCCGGCGCGGAAAAGTCACGCAGGACGAAGTCCGCGGTGTCCATCCGGCCCGGCGGACGCCCGACGCCCACCCGCACGCGCAGGTAGTCCTTGGTGGCCAGGGCCTTCGAGATGTCCCGCAGTCCGTTGTGGCCGCCTTCGCCGCCGCCGAGCTTCAGCTTCACGGTATCGAAGGGAATATCGATCTCATCGTGGACGGCAATGACGTGGGCGGGGTCGATCCCGTAGAACTGTGCCAGGGCCGAGACCGGGCCGCCGGAGACGTTCATATATGACAGCGGCTTGGCCAGCACGATCCGGGGGCCGCCAATGCCAAGGCGCCCTTCGAGGACCTGGGCACGGGCCTTGTGGGACTTGAAGCCGCCGCCGGCGCGCGAGGCGAGTTCGTCCAGGACCATCTGGCCGACGTTGTGGCGGTTGTGGCTGTACTCGGGTCCGGGGTTGCCAAGGCCTACAATCAGCCAGGTGTCGGTCATGGATCAGTCCTTCGGTGGGCCAGGTCAGGCGGGAGTGCCGGCTCCGGCGCGGAATACGACGGGTTCAGAGACGACGGCGGCCGGGCCCCTGAGGGACCCGGCCGCCGGTGAAATCGCCGGAATTACTCGGCGGCGACCGAGGATCCTTCGGTGGTGTCGGCCGAAGCCTCTTCTTCGGAGACCTCGGTGGCCTCGGAGATGTGAACGACGAGAGCCTCGACGTCGGCCAGCAGGACGGAGCCCTTCGGCAGAACGAGGTCGGAAGCGTGGATGTGCTCGCCGGCGCTGCGGCCCTCAATGCTGACCTCGATGGCGGTCGGCAGGTGGGTTGCCTCGGCCTCGAGGGAGACGGTGGTCATTTCCTGGTTGTACACGTTGCCCGGAGCCAGTTCGCCGGTCAGGTGGACGGGGACGTCGACGGTGACCTTCTCGCCGGTGCGGACGGTCAGCAGGTCGAGGTGCTCGATGATCTGCTTGATCGGGTTGCGCTGGATGTCCTTGACCAGGGCCAGGTGCTGCTCGCCGTCGATGTCCAGGGTCAGCAGGGCGTTAGCCTTGCGGACGGCCAGGGTGGTGGCCTTCGCCGGCAGGGTGATGTGGATCGGCTCGGCGCCGTGGCCGTAGATGACGGCCGGGATCAGGTTGGCCATGCGGGCGCGGCGGGCGAAGCCCTTGCCGAATTCGGTGCGTACTTCTGCTGCGAGCTTCTGCTCAGACATGGATATCTCCTCGTGGGATTTCAAGCTGTGGGACTAAACGGTGTTCAGCAAGGGCGGAGGTCTGTTTGCGACCTTCAACGCCGGGCTGCCGTGCAGCTGACCTTCAGAAGGAGATTCAGACCCAGTCGATAACGGAGACCAGCACTCCGGCTCTCCGTGTATACGGTTGACCGGCGCTCTCCCTCGCCAAGGTTTCGGTACAAGGCTACCAGCGGCTGGCCCGGTTTCTGAAACCGGGCCCGCCGCCGGCCGGCTTAGGCCTGTCCGTCGAACAGGCTGGTGACGGAGCCGTCGTCGAACACTTCACGGATGGCGCGCGCGATCAGCGGCGCGATCGACAGCACTGTCAACTGCGGGAAGCGCTTGTCCGCGGTGATCGGCAGCGTGTTGGTGACCACCACCTCGCGGGCGCCGGACTCGGACAGCCGGCGGGCTGCCGGGTCGGAGAACACGGCGTGGGTCGCGGCGATGATGACATCCTTGGCGCCGGCGTTCTTGAGCACCTGGACGGCGCCGGAGATGGTTCCGCCGGTGTCGATCATGTCATCGATGAGGACGCAGGTGCGGCCTTCGATCTGGCCCACGACGGTCTTGGAGACGGCCTGGTTGGGCACGGTGAGGTCGCGGCTCTTGTGCACGAAGGCCAGCGGCGCGCCGCCGAGGCGCTCGGCCCACTGCTCGGCAACGCGGACGCGGCCGGTGTCCGGGGAGACGACCGTAACCTTGTCCGAGCCGACGCGGGTGCGGATGTAGTCGGCCAGGAGCGGAATGGCCATGAGGTGGTCCACGGGGCCGTCGAAGAAGCCCTGGATCTGCGAGGTGTGCAGGTCCACGCTCATGATGCGGTCGGCGCCGGCGGTCTTGTACAGATCGGCAACGAGGCGCGCCGAGATGGGCTCGCGGCCGCGGCCCTTCTTGTCCTGCCGGGCGTAGGGGTAGAACGGGGACACGACCGTGATGCGCTTGGCGGACGCCCGCTTGAGCGAATCGATCATGATCAGCTGTTCCATGAGCCAGTTGTTCAGCGGGGCGGGGTGGGCCTGGATCACGAAGGCGTCGGTGCCGCGGACGCTTTCGCCGGCGCGCACATAGATCTCGCCGTTGGCGAAGTCGTAGGCGTCCAGCGGCAGCAGCTCGGTGCCCAGCTCCTTAGCGATCTCTTTCGCCAGCTCAGGGTGCGCGCGCCCCGCGGCCAGCACCAGCTTCTTTTCGCCGTGTGCCGTAATTTCGCTCATGATTGCTAGCCCTCTTCTGTCGGTGCCGGAGTAGTGGAGGAAGTTGGGGCGGCGCCCGCAGCGGCTGTTTCGACCGCGGCGGCGGACTGGGCCAGGGCGGCGGAAACGGACCCGGGGCGGTTGGCCGCAACCCAGCCGTCCGAGTTCCGCTGCCTGGCGATGGAGAGGGCAAGGGCGCCGGCCGGGACGTCCTGGCGGATGATCGCGCCAGCGCCGCTGTAGGCGCCGTCGCCCACCCGGACCGGAGCGACGAAGACCGTGTTGGAGCCGGTCCGGACGCCGGAGCCGATCACCGTGCGGTGCTTCTTCTCGCCGTCGTAGTTGGCGGTGATGTTGCCGCAGCCGATGTTGGTGTCCTCGCCGATTTCCGCGTCTCCGGCGTAGCCGAGGTGCGACAGCTTCGAGCCGCGGCCGATCGTGACGTTCTTGGTCTCATAGAACGCGCCGATCTTGCCGGTTTCGCCCAAGACGGTGCCGGGGCGCAGGTAGGTGAAGGGGCCGACGCTGGCGCGTGCACCGATCGTGGAGCCGGAGCCGTGGGTGCGGATCACCGTGGCGCCCTCCCCCACCATGACATCGGTGAGGGTGGTGTCGGGGCCGACGACGGCGTCGCGCGCCACCGTGGTGGCACCGTGCAGCTGGGTGTTGGGCAGGAGGCGGACGTCCTCGTCGAGCGTCACGGTGGAGTCGATCCAGGTGGTGGCGGGATCGACGACCGTCACGCCGGCGCGCATCCAAGCCTCGACGGTGCGGCGGTTGTGTTCGGCGCCGAGGGCGGAGAGCTGGACGCGGTCGTTGGCGCCTTCGACCTGCCAGCGGTCTTCGGTGACGACGGCGGCGACGCGGCCGCCTGCGGCGCGGGCCAGGGCCAGGACGTCGGTGAGGTACTTCTCGCCCTGGGCGTTGTCGGTAGTGACGTGGACCAGCGCGTCGCGCAGCACGGCGGCGTCAAAGGCGTAGATGCCGGAGTTGATTTCGCGGATTCCGCGTTCGGCCTCGGTGGCGTCCTTGTGCTCGCGGATGCCAGTGACGGTTCCGTCCGTTGCCCGGAGGATCCGTCCGTAGCCGGTGGCGTCATCGAGGACGGCCGTGAGGACCGTGACGGCATTGCCCTCGGATTCGTGGGTGGCGACGAGTTCTGCGAGCAAGCCGCCGGTGAGCAACGGGACATCGCCGTAGGTCACAACCACGGTTCCGCTGAGCGGTCCCTGGGGGTGAAGGGCATCGAGGGCTTCCAGCGCAGCTTCGACCGCACGGCCTGTGCCCGGGACGTCGTCCTGGTCCACGATCAGGGCGTCCGGGTCGAGGGCTGCGACGTGGGCGGCCACGAGGTCGCGTTCATGACGGACCACGAGGGCCAAGTCGCGCGGGTGGACACTGCGGGCGGCGTTGAGGGCGTGGCCCACCAGCGAGCGGCCGCCGATCTCATGGAGGATCTTCGGCGTACGGGATTTCATCCGGGTACCGGCCCCTGCAGCTAGGACGATCACGGCGGCTGGGCCAGTGTTCTCGGGGCTCACGTGTTGGCTCTCCTTGCTTGGTTGCGCAGTGTGTCTCGCCAGTTCCGCCCATAGGACTCGAACCTATACTCCACGGCTCCAAAGGCCGGGGTGCTGCCATTACACCAGAGCGGACCGTGCCCGGGCTTGACCTGTGGCACGAGAACCAATTCTGCCACGAAGGTTGATGCTCGTGCGACTCAGGGTCCGAAGCACGGGCGGTCCTGCGGGCTGGTACGGGCTCGCGGTAGGGCATGATGGTGCTGTGAGCAAGAGTGCAGGCCCATCCGGCGGGGCGGACGGCGGTAGCGGCAGGCCTGTCCGCGCGCCCGGCTACGTTCCCCGCCCCCGTATGACGGGCCCGCAGCGCCGCACGCAGCTGATCGGCATCGGCCGGGGCCTTTTCGCACTCCGCGGCCTGGACGGCACCACCATCGAGGAAATCGCAGCCACCGCGGGCGTCTCCAAGCCGGTGATCTACGAGCACTTCGGCTCCAAGGAAGGCCTCTACACCCAGGTGGTGGACTGCGAGTTCCACATCCTGCTGACCTCGGTCAACGATGCCCTGTCCGAGGACGCCAAGCCGCGCGTCCTCGTGGAGCGGGCGGCCCTGGCCCTGCTGACCTACATCGAGGACCGGACGGACGGCTTCCGGATCCTCATGCGCGACGCCCCGCCGTCCCAGCCGGAGGGCGCCTTCTCCACGCTGCTATCGCATGTGACGGCCCGCGTGGAGCACATCCTCGAGGACGAACTCGCCCGCCGCGGTTTCAGCCCGGCGGACGGGGCCATGTATGCGCAGATGCTCGTGGGAATGGTCGCGATGACCGGACAGTGGTGGCAGGACAGCCGCACGCCGGACAAACGCGAAGTCGCCGCGCACCTGGTAAACCTGGCCTGGAACGGGCTCACCGGGCTGCAGAAGGACCCTGAGCTCCGAAGCCAGGAGTGAGGGCTCGGGGTGGAGTGAGGTCCGGCGCTGGATTGAGGTCCGGGATCGCCCCTGCTCGCTGGCCGCCACGGGACATGCCCAGCCCTGGCCCCGAGAAATGGACAAAACACCAGCATGCCCATCCTTGGCCTACACCACGGAGCATGTCCTGCGGGTTCTCAGCGCTCCGCGGGACATGTCCAGTCCGGGCCCGGAAAATGGACATAACACCAGCATGTCCATCCTTGGCCTACACCACGGAGCATGTCCTGCGGGTTCTCTGCGCTCCGCGGGACATGTCCAGTCCGGGCAGGACCCAAGGTCTTGCCCACCCGGCTGGTAGCAGGCCATCGACCACTCCACTGGATATGCCCTCCCTCGGCCCCGAGGAGTGGACATGAGGCCAAGATGTCCATTTCTGGCCTGCAGCAAGGGGCGTGTCCTGACGGTTGTGCGCGCACCGGGGAATATGTCCAGCCTTGGCCTGCACCGCGGGACATGTCGTGACTGTCATGAGCGCACCGGGGAACACGTCCGGCCGTGGCCTTCACACCGGACTTGGCCCTCACAAGGGACCTATCCAGCCGCGTGCCCAGGATTTAGCGATATGGCCAATTCAAGCTGGCTGCGAAGCAACTGAGCACTTCACGGGAAATGCGCCGATGCCGTCGAATGCTCCTTGGGACATGCCCTCCGCCGGCCCCGAGGAGTGGACATGAGGCCAATATGTCCATTCCTTGCCGAAACCAAGGGGCATGTCCTGAGGGTTCCGAGCACACCGGGGAACATGCCCAGCCCTGGCCGACAGCAAGGGGCATGTCCTGAGAGTTCATGGCACACCGGGGAACATGCCCAGCCCTGGCCGACAGCAAGGGGCATGTCCTGAGAGTTCCGAGCACACGAGAGAACATGCCCAGCCTTGGCCTGGACCACGGGGCATGTCCCGAGGGCTCTGAGCGCACCGGAGAGCATGTCCATCCCTGGCCTGCGCCAAGGGGCATGTCCTCAGGGTTTGTCGTGACCCGAGGGACATGTCCAGCCGTGCCGGAACCCGCTGAGCACCAACACACTGGGCATGTCCCCCGGGCCGTCAGGAACTACTCCCCCAGCACCTCGAGGGCTTCGAGCCATTCGTGTTCGAGGGCTTCGCGTTCGCCGGCGAGCTCCTGGAGTTTCTTGTTGAGCTCGGCAAGCTCATCGAACTTGCTGGCGTCCCCGGCCCCGGCCGTCATCTGGGCGTGGATCTTGTCTTCCTGCTGCTTGAGCTTGCCCAACTGCCGGTCGATCCGGTTCTTGGCCTTGCGGGCATCGCGCTTCTCCGCTTCGGAGGCGCCACCGGCAGCCGGCGCGGAGCCGGAGCCCGCACCGGAGCCCCCGCCGGCCGCCGTGACGGGGTTTCCGCCGCCGGTGATGGTGGAGCCGGCCAGCGCCGACTCGCGCAGCTCGAGGTACTGGTCCACGCCCCGCGGCAGGGCGCGGATCTTGCCGTCGCCCAGGAGCGCCATCTGGTGGTCCGTGACGCGTTCGAGCAGGTAGCGGTCGTGGCTGACCACCACAAGGGTGCCGGGCCAGCCGTCCAGGACGTCTTCGACGGCGGCCAGGGTGTCGGTGTCGAGGTCGTTGGTGGGTTCGTCAAGCATGAGCACATTGGGTTCGCCCACGAGGAGCCGGAGGAGCTGCAGACGCCGGCGTTCGCCACCGGAGAGGTCCTTGACCGGGGTCCACTGCTTCTGGTTCGTGAAACCGAGCTGCTCGACGAGCTGGCCGGCGGTGAACTCCTTGCCGCCGACGTTGAAGGAGCGCTTCTCCCGCTCGATCACTTCGATGACGCGCAGGTCGGCGACGTCGTCGAGCTCCTTGACCTCCTGGGTCAGGACGGCGGTGACCACGGTCTTGCCGCGCTTGACCTTGCCCGAGGTGGGCTGAATTTCGCCATTGAGCAGTTTAAGCAGTGTGGTTTTGCCGGCGCCGTTGACGCCCACCAGGCCCAGCCGCTCGCCGGGAGCGAGGCGCAGGGTGATGTTGTCGAAGAGCTTCTGCCCGGGTTCGCCGCCGAGGAAGTCGAGAGACACGTTTTCCAGGTCCAGGACGTCCTTGCCGAGCCGGGCGGTGGCCATCTTGCTCAGCGCCATCGAGTCACGCGGTTCGGGGACGTCGGCGATCAGGGCGTTGGCGGCCTCGATCCGGAACTTGGGCTTGGCGGTGCGGGCCGGGGCGCCGCGGCGCAGCCAGGCGAGTTCCTTCTTGACCAGCTGCTGGCGTTTGCCTTCCATCACGGAGGCGGAGCGGTCGCGTTCGGCCCGGGCCAGGACGTACGCGGCGTAGCCGCCCTCGAACGGATCCATGATGCCGTCGTGGATTTCCCAGGTCTTGTTGCACACTTCGTCGAGGAACCAGCGGTCGTGGGTGACCACGAGGAAGGCGCCCTGGTTGGGCCGCCAGCGGGTCTTCAGGTGCCGGGACAACCAGGCGACCCCTTCGACGTCGAGATGGTTGGTGGGCTCGTCGAGCATGATGACGTCGTGGTCCTCGATCAGCAGCTTGGCCAGGGCCACCCGCCGCTTCTGCCCGCCGGAGAGAGCATGCACGTTGGCGTGCCAGTCGACGTCGGAAACGAGTCCGCCCATCACCTCGCGGATCTGCGGATTACGGGCCCATTCGTAGTCGGCCTTGTCGCCGACAATTGCCGCACCGACGGTGAGGTCGCCGTCGAGGACGTCACTTTGGTCGAGGTAGCCGATATTGACTTCACTGCGCTTGGTCACCCGGCCCGAATCCGGGGTGGCGCGCATGGCCAGCAGGCGCATGAGCGTCGACTTGCCGTCGCCGTTGCGGCCCACCATGCCGATCCGGTCGCCCTCTTCCAGGCCTAGGGTTACGCCGTCGAGGACGGTGCGGGTTGCATACGAGACCGTGAGGTTCTCGCCGCCGAGCAGGTGTGCCACTGGGAACTGCTTTCTTAGGTGTATCGGTGAAGTGTTGCGGTGAAGTCAAGAGATGCCGTGCGTCAAAAGCTCCTAAAGGAGCGTATCGGAGATGATGCGGGCGCCGTGCACCGGGCCGTGGACCGCCATCGCATCCAGGCCATGGTGGCGCAGGTCCTCGGCGAGCCCGGCCGCGGCGGCGGGGCTGTGCGCGAGAAAGGCGACGGTGGGTCCGGAGCCCGAGACGATTCCCGCGATCGCGCCGCATGCTTCGCCCCGCCCCAATGTGTCGCGCAGGCCCGGAGCCAGTTCGATCGAGGCGCGCTGGAGATCGTTGACCAGGACGCGGCTCAGGGCGTCGGCGTCGCCGCTGCGCAGGGCTGTGAGGACGCCGGGGTCGACGGCGACCGGCTCCTCCACCGTGACGCCCTCCGCCGAGCGCAGCCGGTCCAGGGTCCGGTAGACCTCCGGGGTGGACAGGCCGAAGTCGGCCGCGACCAGGACCCAGTCGGTCTGGGCCTTGACGAGGGCCGGTGAGAGGTCGTCGCCCAGTCCCAACCCGACGGCGGTGCCGCCCAGGAGCGAGAACGGGACGTCGGCGCCGAGTTCGGCGGCCAGGTGGGCCAGCTCATCGCGGGACAGCCCGCTGTTCCACAACGCGTCGCAGGCCAGCAGCGTGGCCGCGGCGTCGGCGGACCCGCCGCCCATGCCGCCGGCCACGGGCACGCGTTTGGTGATCTCCAGGTGGACCCCGGTGGCGTGCTCGGAGACATCGGCCATGATCGCTGCCGCCTTGTAAGCCAGGTTGCGGTGATCCAGCGGGATGTCCACGCCATCCAGGTCCAGGGTGCTGGCGTCGCTTATGCTGACGGTGATCCCGCCGGTATCGGTGCTGGTGGCGGCCACTTCCTCGTAGAGCGAAACGGCCAGGTAGACGCTGGCCACCGAGTGGTAGCCGTCCGGCCGCAGGGGTCCGACGTCCAGTGAGACATTGACCTTGCCTGGAGCCTTGACCCGGACAGTCCTCGCGGCAAAGCGCCCTCTCACTGCGTTCATGGCTCCACGCTATGGCATCCCGGCCCCGGCTCCAAGCACGGGACGGCTCCCCTGAGACTCACAAGCGACTCACAAAGGACTCCAAAGGAACTCAGCGGGAACTCAGGACTCCGGCTGCGCGTGGGCTTCGGCGATCCTCGCGAACGCCGCAATATCGATCACTTCACCGCGGGCGGAGGGGTCGACGCCGGCGGCCCGCAGGCAGCGTTCGGCCTCGGCGGCGCTGCCGGCCCAGCCGGCCAGTGCCGCTCGGAGCGTCTTGCGCCGCTGCGCGAAGGCGGCGTCGATCACGGCGAAGACCTGTTCCCTCGTGGCAGTCGTGACAGGGGGTTCGCGGCGCGTGAAAGCAACCAGCCCGGAATGGATCTTGGGGGCGGGCCAGAAGACGTTCATGCCGATCACGCCGGCCTTGCGCATGCTGCTGTACCAGGCGGCCTTGACCGAGGGTACGCCGTAAGTTTTGGAACCGGGCCCCGCCGCAAGGCGGTCGGCGACCTCGTCCTGGACCATGACGAGGCCGTGCTGCAGGCTCGGGAAGTGCTGCAGGAGGTGCAGGACCACGGGAACGGCGACGTTGTAGGGAAGATTCGCCACGAGCGCGGTCGGTTCCGCGGGCAGTTCCGTGACCCTCATGGCATCAGCCAGGACGAGGTGGAAATTTCCGACGGCGTTCGGCCGCCACTGGTTCACGGTGGCCGGCAGCCGCCCGGCCAGGACCGGATCGATTTCGACGGCGACCACGGTCCGGGCGGCGTCCAGCAGGCCCAGGGTCAGCGACCCGAGACCGGGACCCACTTCGAGGACCGTCTCATCGGCCCGGATGTCCGCGGCGGCCACGATGCGCCGGATGGTGTTGCCGTCGATGACGAAGTTCTGGCCCAGGGTCTTCGTGGGCCGCACGCCGATTTCCTCAGCCAGCCGGCGGATATCGGAGGCGCCCATCAGCGGTGCGGGCGCCGCTGACGGCAGGCTTTCGGGGGCGGAGGGGCTCGGTTCAGTCACCTAGGTATCCTATCCCGGCGCCGGCACGCCACAGGCCGGGCCCGGAGGGATCCGGACCCGGCCTGTGCGTCTCACCGCGGCCGTGGTCAGCCGCCGCGGGATCGGGCGGTCATCAGCCGGCAGTCACGAGCCGGCTGGGCGTGCTGGCAGGGAAGGCCAGCTTTTGGCGTCTTAGCTGGAGGCGGCCCAGCCGCAGCCCCAGGGGCCAAGGCCGCGCTGCGCGTAGACGCGGTTGGCAATGTCGATCTGCTGGGCCTTGGTGGCCGCAGCGGCGTTGGGGGCGTAGGCGCCGCCGCCGGCGCCGAGCCAGGTTCGGACGTCGAACTGCAGGCCGCCGTAGTAGCCGTTGCCGGTGTTGATGGACCAGTTGCCGCCGGACTCGCACTGCGCGATCTTGTCCCACATGCCCTGGTTCATCATCGCGGGCGCGCCGGCACCGGTGTTGGCTGCGGGCTGGGGCTTTTCCTTGGTGCCCACAGTGACCTTCTCGGTGACCGGCTGAGCACTCACGGTCTCGGAGACCAGGGTCCGGGCGGCTTCGCGGCCGTCTACGAGGACCAGCTTGAAGCTCTTGGTGGTGGTACCGGCGACGCCGGCCTGGGTGACGGTCTTCTCACCCTTGAACATGTCGGCGCTTTCGGTGGTGAGCGTTTCGAATGCGACAGGCTCGGTGGTGTTGGCCGTCTTGCTGACATCGACGCGGGAGACCTTGATGACCATGTCGTTGACCACCGGCGCGTTCCCGGGCTGGGAGACGCGGTCGCTGGCTCCGAGCGACAGCCCGGCGTCCTCGAGCACCTTGGCCACGGTGGCCTCCGTCGTGGTGGTCTTGGCCGCCTTGCCGTCCGCGACGATGCTCACGGTCTTCGGCGTCGAGATCGAAACGAAGGAACCGGAGACGGCCAGCTGGGCGTCCTTGGGCACAGACACCTGGGAGGCGCTGGCCACGCCGAGTTCGGTCACGAGCCCCTCGACGGTGGGCGATGTGGTGTTGATGGTCCGTTCGGCGCCGTCGAGGCTGACCTTAACGGCCTTGGCGAGGTTGACGTTGATGACTGATCCGTCCTGCACGTGGGAGTCCGCCGAAGGCGACACCCGGTCGGCTGGCTGCAGTTCAACCTTGGCACCCTTGACGACCTCTGCGACGGTTCCGCCGAAGGTCTGGACGGAGCTAACCTTGCCGTCCACGTTGAGTGTGATCGTCTTGTTGTTGCCGACGAAGGCCACGAGGCCCAGCACCAGTGCCACCAGCACTACGAGCTGTGAGCCAACTTTGACGAAGCTGATCTTGCCGTCCGATGTGAAGAACTTGACCACGATTGCCCGAATCTCTTGGACCTTCCGGGCACGGGGATAAATGCACGCGACCACCCGCCGTGAGCGCGCCAGGGGCGGCTCCGGACAGGGTCCGGAGCGTCACGGAAGATGCGTGCACTGCCTCACCCAAAACGAGAGCGCACATGTGGTTTGTTTGCCACGATGCACGCCCTGCTTCAGTGAAATTATCCGTAGGCCTTCCCCGACCCCGGCTAATAGTTGACCACTGTAACCGTAGCGTTATAAAGCAGCCAAGAATTTGTGCATACCGGGTATGCTTCGGCGGAGGCCGAAAGTGACCGTTTTAGGCCCAGGATCCGTATGCCCGCAGGGAATTTTCGGCGATCTGCGCGCACAGTCCGGAAAGCTCCGATCCAGTCACATCGGCCATCGCCCGAACCGTGTACGGAACCATGTAACTCGCATTCGGGCGCCCGCGGTGCGGGTGCGGCGTGAGGAACGGCGCGTCCGTCTCGACCAGGATCCGGGTCGGCTCCGCGATGGCCAGGGCGGCCCGCAGGTTGGACGCGTTTTTGAAGGTCACGGTCCCGGCAAAGGACATGTACCAGCCCTCCGCGTTGCACGTCCTGGCGAGCTCCTCGTCGCCGGAGAAACAATGGAACACCACACGCTCCGGCGCTCCTTCTTCGCGCAGCACCTGGACGACGTCGTCGTGGGCGTCGCGGTCGTGGATCTGCAGCGTCAGTCCGAGCCGTTTGGCGATGTCGATGTGGCGGCGGAACGAATAGCGCTGGTGGGCCAGGCCCTCCCCCTCGGTCCGGAAGAAGTCCAGCCCTGTCTCACCAATCGCCCGGACCCGCGGGTGGGCGGCCAGGGCCTCGATTTCGGCCAGTGCGCTGTCCAGTTCGCCGCGGCGGGCGTAGTCGGGGGCATCGTTGGGGTGGAGCGCGACTGCGCCCAGGAGCCGCGCATCGAGTTCGACGGCTTTGACTGTGAACCGTGACGATTCGAGGTCGCACCCCACCTGCACCGCCCCTTGGACGCCCACGGCAGCCGCGGCGTCGAGGGCGTCCGTGATGCTCACGGACAGCTCCGCGTCGGGAAAGTCCAGATGGGTGTGGTTGTCCATGACCGGGACGGGCAGCGGTTCCGGTGCCGGCGGATAGCCGCTGCGTCCGGTGCCGTCATTTCCGGGCGACCGGAACGGGACGGGGGTGAGGGGATTGAGCATTCTTCCACCCTAACGGGCGCCCGGAATTACCCGGAACTCTCTGTCAGGCCCGGCAGTTGTGTTAGTAGTCTGTAAGTACTCTGTTATTTCACCGTAAGGAAACAGGCGAACCCCAATGCGGGGCCCGGCGGCCGTTGCCGGTCCGTTCCGGGACCCACCAGGGCTGAAAGGCTGCCGATGGATTACCACCGCACTTCCCTAGACGACGCTCTCCCCGAAGGACGGAGCTTCCCGGGCCGCCCCGCCGTGGATGCCGACGCCGTTGACGCAGCGCCGGCCGGACACCGCTCCTCCCCGCAGGTGCCGGCAGCCATGGATGCCGGCGACTTCCACTCCGCCAGCACCCGGATCCTCGCTGCCATCAATACGGTTATCGACGGCAAGGCCGAAGCGGCAAAGCTGGCGCTCACGGTGCTCCTGGCCCAGGGCCACCTGCTCCTGGAAGACGTCCCGGGGGTCGGCAAGACCCTGCTGGCCAAGACCCTGGCCCGCAGCATCGACTGTTCCGTCAGCCGTATCCAGTTCACTCCGGACCTGCTTCCGTCCGACGTCACGGGCGTATCCATCTACAACCAGGCGACCCGGTCCTTCGAATTCCGGCACGGCGCCGTGTTCGCGAACATCGTGATCGGGGACGAAATCAACCGCGCCTCCGCCAAAACCCAGTCCGCCCTGCTGGAGTGCATGGAGGAGCACCAGGTCACGGTGGACGGCACGTCCTACCGGCTGGATGAGCCATTCATGGTGGTGGCGACGCAGAACCCCATCGAGATGGAGGGCACCTACCCGCTTCCCGAAGCGCAGCGGGACCGATTCATGGCCCGGATCTCGATGGGCTACCCGGACCGGGAGTCCGAGATGGAGATGCTGGAAACCCATCAGGCGTCCTCCCCGCTGGCCCGCGTGACGGCGGTGGTCACCGCCGCGGAAGTGGCCGCCATGATTGCCACCGTGCAGCAGGTCTACGTGTCCCGGCCCATCAAGGAGTACACAGTGGCCCTGGGACGGGCCACGCGTGAAAGCGGTCTGCTCCGGCTCGGCGCCAGCCCCCGCTCCATGCTGCAGCTCCTGCGCGCGGCAAAGGCCACGGCCGCACTCGATGGCCGGGACTTCGTCCTGCCGGACGACATCATCAGCGTCGCCGAGGCCGTGCTCGCCCACCGGATCATCCTCGACCGCAAGGCCGCCAGCACGGGCGAGACGCCGCAAAGCGTCATCCGTGCCATCATCGGCAAAATCCCCGTCACCCCGGAGGTGACGGCCGCAGCCACCGGCACCGGACGCCCCGGCCGGAACAAGGCCTCGGCCATGGCAGCCGCGCCGCCGCCCCAACAGCCGAATCCGCGCTAGGCAACGGTTCCGCCGTGGCGTGGAGGGATCGGTTCCCGGGACATATCTTCAGCACCCGCGGCTGGGGACTGCTCGGCGCGGGTGCGATCTTCCTGCTGGCCGCGCAGATCATGGGGCGCCGGGATTTGCTGGCCCTGGCCGTGCTGCTGCTGATCCTGCCGCTCCTGTCGCTGGCCGGAACCCGAGTGTTGAAGCCGAGGTTTCGCGTCTACCGCGAGTTCAGTCCGTCGCCGGTCGAGACGTCCGCGCGCGCCACGGTGCGTCTGGCCGTGGCACGGAGCGGGCCGGGAGCGGGCCACGCGATCATGGAGGAACACCTGCCGGCCCGGTTCGGCGAGTCCCCCGTCTTCCACTTCCCCGCCCGCACGGCGGCCGGGGGCACCAGCCGCTATGAATACCACCTTCGCTCGACCAAGCGGGGCCAGTTCCGGATCGGGCCCGTCACGGCAGAGTTCAGCGACCCCTTCGGCCTGTCCGTCCACCGCCACGCAATCGACGACGGCGACCTCCTCACCGTGACGCCCGCCGCGGTCGAGCTTCCCGCGACGGGGCTCGCCGGTGCCCGCGGACACGACGGCGTTACGGCCACCCGGGTCCGGGCCAATCCGAGCGACGACGACGTCATGACCCGCGAATACCGTCACGGGGATCCGATGCGCCGGGTGCACTGGGCCGCGACCGCCCGCCACGGGGCCCTCATGGTGCGGCAGGAGGAATCCGTCACGACCCCCGAGGCGACCATCATCCTGGACCAGCGCCTCTCGGCCTACCCGCACGGAGTATTGGGTCACGGCGGCTTTTCTGCGGCCGGCCGCTCCCACTCCGGGCACCCCGGAGGCGGGGACGGGTCCAGCCATGAGCTGCTGACCTGCGATGCCTTCGAATGGGCCGTCACAGCGGCAATGTCGATCGGCGCGCACCTCGCCGACCGCAACTACTCCCTGCGGTTCCTGGACAGCGCGGGCGCTCCCGCCTTCCGGCAGTCGCCGTCCGCTCCCGATCCCGAGGCCGAAGAGTACACGGGAGCATCCGGACTGCAGTCCATCGCGGAAAGCCTGGCCGCCATCCAACTCTCCGGCCCGCACCACACCCACCTGCACCGCAACCGCGCCCACGGCCCCCGCCCGCTGCCCGGCGGCATCCCCGGGCAGGAGGCAGCCCGCACCGGGGAACCCTCAGGGTCCGTGCCACAGGCCTTCGGTGACGCCCTGTTGGACAAGCTCTCCGCCCACCGGCTACGGGGTCCGATCCTGGCCGTTCTGGGCAGCCTGACGCCTGCCGAGGCCCGGGCGCTGTCCCCGGCGGCAGCGTTCGGCGCGAACGCCTTCGCGCTGCTGGTCACGGACCAGTCCGACGACTCCGGCGAAGTGTCCGGGGCACTGGAGGCACTGCGGCTGGGCGGATGGCGGGCCGTCGCGGTATCGGCCCGGACATCGTTGCCCGACGCATGGGCGGCCTTCGACCAGACAGACCCGGCCATGGCCACTGCCGCCGACGTCCGCCGCGGCGCAGGGGGCAGGCCATGACCCTGGCACCGCAGCGCCGCACCGGATCCGACGCCGGCCCCTCCGGCACAGAAGACCCGACGGTCCTGTCCCCCGGCACGGCGTCCCGCAGGGCCGGACCCGGCGCCCAACCCTGGGTGATGGGGACCGCCGTCGCGGTGGCCGTCGCGGGTGCCGCCCTCGGCTTCAACGGCGTCCTGCGCGGGTGGGCCTGGTACTCCCCGGTGTTCACCACCGTCCTTGCCGTCGCCTTCAGCATGGCGACGCTGCGGTCACTGCGCGCGCGGACGTGGTTCGTGGCTGCCGGCGGGCTGGCGGCGCTCATCCTGGTGCTGACCTTCACCTTCTTCAGGCAGCACAGCATTGCCGGGTTCATCCCGTCGGCCCAGACCATGGACTACCTGGGAAGGTTCCTCCGCCGGGCCGGCGAAACCGTGCTCGCCGAGAGCACGCCGGTGGCTCCCAACGCCGGAATCGTCATGCTGATCTGCGCCGTGCTCGGACTGCTGGTGATCCTCGTGGATGCCCTCGCGTTCCCGCTGGCGCTGCCGGCCACGAGCGGGCTCGGGATCCTGGCCATCCTCGTGGTGCCCGCCATGGTCAAGCCGCAGAGCGTCGGCGTGCTCGGGTTCCTCGGGGCCGCCGTCGGCTATCTGCTGATCCTGGGTTGCAGCCACTGGTTCACACCGGATGCCCGCACCGGCGCCGATACTGCCCGGGACCCCGGACAAATCCGGCGCGGCGCGGTCACGGCCGGCATGGCGCTGACCCTGACGTTGCTGCTGCAGCCGATCATCCCGGGTTTCGACCAGGGCACGTTTCCGCAGGGCTCGCGGCTGAACCCGTTCGGCAGCGCAACCGGCCTGAATCCGATGATCAGCCTCGGCAGCAGCCTGCGCAGCCCCTCGGGCGAGGGCCGGATCACCTTTGCCACGAACGCGCCGACGACGCCGTACCTGCGCTCGGTCACAGTGGATAACTTCGACGGCGACACCTGGGCACCGGATGACCGGGAGTCCACCCGCCAGCTGGGTACCGGCAGGGTCGACTCCGGGCTTGAGAGCGCCGCAACGGAACTTCGCGTAATCACCGCGGTCAACACCGGCCAGTTCACTAGTCCCTACCTCCCCGCACCCTACGCGCCGGAGTCGGTCAGCGGGCTCACAGGGCGCTGGAGCTGGGATCCGGCCACGCTCAGCATCAAGGGGGTCGACACAAACTCCCGCGACCAGCAGTACGTGGTCACCTCCGTCAGCCCGCAGCTCACCGCCGGGGTACTGGCAGAGGCCTCACAGCCGGCCGGCGGGATCCCCGAGCTGTTCCTCCGCCAGCCCTCGAACGTTCCGGAGATCGTGCGCACCACGGCCGATACCGTAACTGCCGGAGCCGCCACGCCGTATGCGCGCGCCATGGCCATCCAGACGTACCTGCGTTCACTCCAGTTCACGTATTCCCTGCAGTCCCCTGTGCAGGGCGGCTACGACGGCAACGGCCTGTCCGTACTGGCGGACTTCCTGACCCAGAAGAGCGGCTACTGCATTCATTTCGCCTCGGCCATGGCCGTGATGGCCAGGCTGGAGGGCATTCCCAGCAGAATCGCCGTGGGCTACGCCCCGGGCCGCTCCACCGGCGCCTCCGTGTCCGTCGCGGGCCAGGGCCCGCTGCCCGAGTACGAGGTCGATTCCCGGGACGCCCATGCGTGGCCGGAGCTCTTCTTCCAGGGCATCGGCTGGGTCCCGTTTGAGCCGACGCCCTCCCGCGGCGTCGTTCCGGCGTACGCCACGGCAGCCGCCACGCCCAGCGGCGCCAGCACCAATGAACGCAACGATGCCTTGACCCCCGGGGACCGTTCCACGCCGGCGCCGGTCCCCACCCTGGCCCCTGTTCCCCTTCCGGCGGCCGGGGCGCGGACCCCCGCGGACGCCCACCCGGCACAGGCGCTCTACGGCCTGGGAGCGGTGCTGCTGCTCGCACTGTTGGCGGCCTCCCCGCGGCTGGCGCGCAGCGGGGTGCGGCGCCGCAGGCTAACGACGGCGGCCCGCGGCAGGAGCGGCGCGCCGGCAGGAACGGCCGTTCCGGCCTGGGCCGAACTGAGGGACCTGGCCACGGACTACGGCATGGCGCCGGGAGCCAGCGAGACGCCGCGGCATTTCTCCGAGCGGCTGCGCGCCTCGGCGGCATTGGGACAGCCCGGCGGAGCGGAGACGCCCGGCCAGCGGGCAGCGGCCGCCCTGACGGAGGACTTTGAACGGGAGCGGTACGGCCGCCCGGCCGGAGCCGCCGGACCTGCGGACGCCGCCGCATCCGCGGGCAACGCGGGACCCGCGGGCGCCGCGGGCGCCGCGGGCGCCGCGGGCGCCGCGGGCGCCGCGGCCAGGATTGCACTGGTGCAGGCCGCGCTGCGGGCCAACGCGAAGCTCCTGGTGCGGTTGCGTGCGGACTGGCTGCCGCCGTCGGTCCTGTCCGGGTGGCGGCGGGCCCTCCCGCTGCCCCGACGGGTCTTGTCCCGGACAGCAGAAAGCACCCGGCGGGGCATCGCGGGATCCTGGGGGAAGATCCGCAATACCGTCCGCCGGGTGCGTCGCGGCTAGCCTGCCGCCGTCATCGGGCCCGCGTCAGCCGTCCCGCGTCAGCGGATCCGGCCCGGCTGTTCCCTGTGCCTAGCCGGCGTAGGGGTCGGCGATGCCGATGTACTGGGTGTAGAGGTACTCCTCGATGCCCTCGAGGCCGCCTTCACGGCCCAGGCCGGACTGCTTGACGCCGCCGAACGGGGCTGCGGCGTTGGAGACGACGCCGGCGTTCAGGCCGAGCATGCCGGTTTCGAGGCGTTCGCCCATCCGAATGCCCCGGTTCAGGTCCCGGGTGAAAACGTAGGCCACGAGGCCGTATTCGGTGTTGTTCGCGAGCCGGACGGCCTCGTCCTCGGTGTCGAAGGTGATGATCGGGGCGACGGGGCCGAAGATTTCCTCGGACAGGATCCGGGTGCCCTCGGTGACGCCCTTGAGGATGGTCGGCTGGTAGAAGTAGCCCGGGCCCTCGACGGCGGAGCCGCCGGTCACCGCGACCGCACCGGAGTTCACGGCGTCGGTCACGAGTTCGTGGACCTTGTCCCGGCTCTTGGCATCGATGAGCGGGCCGACCTTGGACTCGGCCTCGGTGCCGCGGGCCGTGGTCATGTCCTTCATCTTCGCGGCGAACTTCTCCGCGAACTCGTCCGCGACGGACTCGTGCACGATGAACCGGTTGGCCGCGGTGCAGGCCTCACCCATGTTCCGCAGCTTCGCCAGCATGGCACCGGCGACGGCGGCATCGACGTCGGCGTCCTCGAACACAACGAACGGGGCGTTCCCGCCCAGCTCCATCGAGGTCCGCAGGACCGTCTCGGAGGCGTCGGCGAGCAGCCGGCGGCCGACCTCCGTGGAGCCGGTGAAGGACAGCTTCCGGAGCCGGGAATCCTTGATCAGCGGACCCGTGGTGGCGCCGGCCGTGGAGGTCGGGATGACGTTCAGGACACCGGCGGGCAGGCCGGCCTCCTGCATCACGGCAGCGAACAGCTGGGAAGTCAGCGGGGTCAGATTTGCGGACTTGAGCACCATCGTGCAGCCGGCGGCGACGGCCGGGGCGATCTTGCGGGTGGCCATGGCCAGCGGGAAGTTCCACGGCGTGATCAGCAGGCACGGGCCCACCGGCTTCTTGGTCACCAGCAGCCGGGACTTGCCGTCCGGAGAGACCGAGTAGCGGCCGAACGCGCGGACGGCTTCCTCGGAGAACCAGCGCAGGAATTCCGCGCCGTAGGTGACCTCGCCGCGGGCCTCGGCCAGCGGCTTGCCCATCTCCAGGGTCATCAGCAGCGCGAAGTCCTCGGCCCGCTCGGTGACCATCTCGAAGGCGCGGCGCAGGATTTCCCCGCGCTCCCGGGACGGGACCTTGGCCCAGGACTCCTGCGCGGCGGCGGCGGCGTCCAGGGCCGCTTTGCCGTCCTCGGGGCCGGCGTCGGCGATGCTCAGCAGCACCTGGCCGGTGGCGGGGTCCTCGACCTGGAAGGTCTTCCCGGACGCGGCCGGACGCCATTCGCCGTTGATCAGCAGGCCCGTCGGGACCGAGGCCAGCAGGGCCTTCTCCCGCTCCGCGGAAACAATAGGCTGGGCAGTTACAGTCACAACGACTCCCTCGTCAGCAATTCGGTTGGCACTAGTTTGTTGGCACTAGCTTTTTGGCTCTAGTTTGTTGGCACTGATTTATTGGCACTGCGTGCCGGTTAAGGCGCTCGTTCCCGTAGGGCCGGCCGCCTGGATTACTGCCACGGTACTGCCGCGCTCACAGGCAAGTCTATGCATGCGCGCACTACGCGATCCGGAAAATGCTGTGCAGCTGCACAACCCGTGGCGAACCGTGCCCGCTGCGGCCGGCGAGGCCCCGGGTCGCCCCGGAACCCGCCCACGCGATCACCGCGCGGCGAGCACCGCGGAGTAGAGTTCGCGCTTGCTGACTTTCGCGTCCTCGGCCACCGCGGCGACGGCTTCCTTGAGCCGGATGCCCTGGGCGATCAGGCCGTTGACGGCGGCCACGTGGTCCTCGGGGCGGCCCGGTTCGCGTTCAGGAGCGCCCCCAACCACCACGGCGATTTCGCCGCGCACCTCGTTGGTCTCCGCCCATTCGAGCAGTTCGCGCAGGGTGCCGCGGATGACTTCTTCATACGTTTTCGTGAGTTCACGGCAGACGGCGGCCCGGCGGTCGGCGCCGAAGCGTTCCCGCAGCGCCCTCAGCATCGGCTCCAGCCGGTGCGGCGCCTCGAAAAACACCATAGTGCGCCGCTCCGCGTCGAGGTCCGCCAGCCGCGAGGAGCGTTCGCCTGCCTTGCGGGGCAGGAATCCTTCGAAGCAGAAGCGGTCGGTCGGCAGGCCGGACAGGGCCAAGGCGGTCAGCACGGCGGAGGGCCCGGGGGCGGCGGTGACGGTGAGCCCGGCCGCCACAGCGCCTTCAACCAGCCGGAACCCCGGGTCCGAGACGGACGGCATGCCGGCGTCGGTCACCATGACCAGGGTCTTGCCGGACCGGACCTGGTCCAGCAGGTCAGCCGTCTTGGCGGCCTCATTGTGCTCGTGATAGCTGATGATCCGGCCGCCCACCGTGATGCCCAGGGTCTGCACGAGCCGGTGCAGCCGCCGCGTATCCTCGGCGGCGACGATGTCCGCCGTCGTGAGCAGCTCCACGAGCCGCGCCGAAGCATCGCCGGTGTTTCCGATCGGCGTCGCCGCGAGGACGATGCGGCCGGGTCCGCCAGCGGCCGGAACACTGCCGGGCGCGGCTTCGTCAACGGGAAGGGCGCCGTCGGCGCTGTCTTCGGAGCGAAGATCAAGATGGGGGGAAGTACTCGGTTCGTGGTCCACATGACCAGCCTACTGCCGCCGCGGCACGGCCCGACGAGCACAGCCGCGAAAGGTAGCATGGGCAACGTGACCCAGACCCCCACGCTCCCGCCCGAGGCCGGCGCCGCCGCATCGCCGTCAACAGGGCCAAACAACGGCAGCGCCGGCAGCCAGGCCCGCGGCCGCGTCCGCACCGGCCGCAATCTTGAGGGGCACCGCTGGATCGGCCGCCCCGCCGAGGCTTTCACCACGGAGGCCCTCAAGGAACGCCTGATCGGCAGCATCCAAAGCTGGCGGGACTACCCGGCGTCGCTGCGGCTCTGGTACTGGCTCATTCCCGCCCTCACGGCGGCGCTGGGCGGCATCCTGCGGTTCGTCCGGCTGGACACACCCCGCAACCTGGTCTTTGACGAAACCTACTACGTCAAAGACGCGTATTCGTTGCTGGTCAGCGGCTACGAGCGCAGCTGGCCCGACCGGGCGAACGACTCCTTCATTGCAGGCAACCCCGGCGTGCTCCTGAACTCCCCGGAGTATGTGGTGCACCCGCCGGTCGGCAAGTGGATGATTGCCGCGGGCATGTGGCTGTTCGGTGCGGACAACCCCTTCGGCTGGCGGTTCGGTGCGGCCCTGACGGGGACCCTCTCCATCTTCCTGCTGGCTTTGATCGCGCAGAAACTCTTCCGATCCCTGACGCTGGGCGCGGTTGCCGGCGTCCTGCTTGCCGTGGACGGCCACCACCTCGTGATGTCCCGGACCTCGCTGCTGGACATCTTCCTCATGTTCTGGCTCCTTGCCGCGTTCGGTGCCCTGCTGATGGACCGCGACGACGGCCGGCGGCGTCTGGCGGCCCGGCTCGGCCGGCAGGCCGCAGCCTCTCCCACGGGACGCCCCTCGGCGCTGCAGCTCACGTCCGGACCCTGGCTCGGCATCCGCTGGTGGCGCCTCGCGGCCGGCGTCTGCCTGGGCCTGGCCGTGGGGACGAAATGGTCCGGGCTGTTCTTCCTGGCCGGTTTCGGCCTGCTGACCGTGTTCTGGGACCTCAGCGCGCGGCGCATCGCCGGCGTGCATGCCTGGATCAGCGGCGGCATCCTCAAAGACGGCGTCCCGGCCTTCCTGACCATCGTCCCGGTGGCTGCGGTGGTCTATGGCTTCACATGGACGGGCTGGTTCCTGTCCAAGGACGCGTACTTCCGGCACTGGGCCGAGGCCAACCCCTCGGCCGAGTGGGGCTGGCTGCCGAACGCCGTACGGTCCCTGGCGCACTACCACCTGGAGGCGTACAAGTTCCATCAGGGCCTGAGCTCCGACCACCCCTACGAGGCCAGTGCCTGGACCTGGCTGGTCATGGGCCGGCCGACGTCCTTCTTCTACGAATCCCCCGCCAAGGGCACCCCCGGCTGCGACCTCAGCAACTGCACCTCCGCCATCCTCTCGGTAGGCAACCCGCTGATCTGGTGGGGCGCGGCCGTCTCTCTGGTCATCCTGCTGTTCTGGTGGGCGGGGCGCCGCGACTGGCGCGCCGGCGCGGTCCTGGCCGGGGTGGCGGCCGGCTACCTCCCCTGGTTCATGTACCCGGAGCGCACCACCTTCTTCTTCTACGCCGTGTCCTTCGAACCGTTCCTGGTGCTGGCGCTGGTCTATTGCCTGGGCCTGGTCCTTGGCCAGCGCAGCGACCCCCTCTGGCGGCGGCGATCCGGGTTCTGCCTCGTTGCGCTGTTTGTGGTGGCCGCCGTACTGGTGTCCGCGTTCTTCTACCCGGTCTGGACCGGCGAGGTTATCCCGTACCAGGAATGGCGCCTGCGGATGTGGATGCCTTCCTGGATCTAAGGCAGGATTGCAGGGGAAAGTCCGCCGAACTCCGGGCGGACCAGGAATGGAGACTCGGCTGTGAGAGAAGCAAGCACCGGACTGCTCGTGGAGCTGGACCCGGAGAGCAACGTGACCGACCTGCTCCTGGAGCAGCACGCGAACGACCCCGTGCACGCCCTCTACTCCCGCAAGGGTCCCGGCGGCTGGACCGACGTCCCGGTCCAGCACTTCCTGGACCAGGTCACCGCCCTGGCCAAGGGCCTGATTGCCGGCGGACTCACCCCGGGCGACACTGTGGCGGTCATGTCAGCGACCCGGTATGAGTGGACAGTGGTGGATTTTGCCATCTGGTTTGCCGGCGGCGTCACGGTTCCGGTCTACGAGACCTCCTCCGCCAGCCAGGTCGAGTGGATCCTCCACGACTCGGGGGCACGGCGCGTGTTCGTTGAAGACCAGGCCAAGGCGGCCCTGGTCCAGGGCGTTCTGGACGCGTCCACAGTCCTCGGCGACCGGCTTGTCGCCGTCGTCCGGATGGAGAACGACGGCGCCGCACCGAACCTGGCGAGTCTCGCCGCAGCCGGCACCGGGGTGACCGACGCCGAACTCGAGCGACACCGGAGCGCCGCGTCCCTCGCCGACGTTGCGTCGCTGGTCTACACCTCGGGCACCACGGGCAGGCCCAAGGGCTGCGAGATCACGCACGCCAACTTCGCCCTTGTCGCCAAGAACATCGTCCTCTTCCTTCCCGAGATCCTCATGCAACCGCGTTCCCGGACCTTGATGTTCCTGCCCCTCGCGCACGTCCTGGCCCGTGCGGTCCAGGTGATCTGCCTGAGCGCCGGCGCCACCGTCGGCCACACCGCAAGCGCCAAGGAACTCCTGGAGGACCTGGCCAGTTTCAAACCCACGTTCTTGCTGGTGGTCCCCCGGATCTTCGAAAAGGTCTACGCCGGCGCCGCGCAAAAGGCCGCCGCGGCCGGCAAGGGGCGGGTGTTCACAGCCGCAGCGGCGGCCGCGGTCGACTACTCCAGGGCGCTGGACGCCGCCTCCCGGGGCGACGGGAAGGGCCCCGGACGGATCCTGAGGGTCCGGCACGGACTCTTTGAGCGGCTGTTCTACCCCAGGCTCCGGGAGGCCTTCGGCGGCCAGCTGCGGTACACGGTCTCCGGGGCCAGTCCGCTGAGCTCCAGTGACGCCCATTTCTTCCGCGGCGCCGGCATCCCCGTCCTGGAAGGCTACGGCCTGACCGAAACCACGGCGCCGTGCACGGCCAACACGCCGGCACGGACCAAGGTGGGGACGGTCGGTATCCCGGTGCCGGGAACCACTATCCGGGTGGCCGACGACGGCGAGATCCTGGTCAAGGGCATCGGGGTCTTCAAGGGCTACCACGCCAACGAGGCCGCCAACGCGGAAGCCTTCGTGGACGGCTTTTTCCGCACCGGGGACCTCGGCTCCCTCGATGAGGACGGCTTCCTGACCATCACCGGGCGCAAGAAGGACCTGCTGGTGACGGCCGGCGGCAAGAACGTGGCCCCCGGCCCACTCGAGGAGAAGATCCGCGAGCACCAGCTGGTAGGCCAGGCCGTCGTGATCGGTGACGGCAGGCCGTTCGTGTCAGCCCTGATCAACCTGGACCCGGAAGGGCTCCACAACTGGTGCACCGCCCGGAAGGTGCCCGTCATGACTCCGGCCGAGGCCGCTGCGGACGGGATGGTGCGGGCCTCGATCCAGGGCGCCATCGATGAGGCGAACCTGCTGGTCTCCAAGGCTGAATCCATCCGCAGCTTCGTCATCCTGGACGCCGACTTCACGGTCGAATCAGGGCACCTGACACCCTCGCTCAAACTCAAGCGGGCCGCCGTCGTGCGGGACTACGAGGAGCACATCAACCGCATCTACGGCTGAGCCCCCATACACGCGCCGCCCCTAACCAGCCGGGACAGCGAAACGGCCGGCACAAAGGTGCCGGCCGTTTCTGCTGCTCAGACGGTGTGGCGGGTGCGCTCCGTCTCCGATGCCCCGCCGCCCGAACTGTCGCCGTCGCTGCCGGCCGGGGCGTCCGCCGGACTGCCGGCGGGGCTGTCTGCCGTGCTGCCTGAGGCCGCGACGCCGGTGTCTTTGGACCCGGCGGCTGCTTTCCGGCCAAGGCCGCGGCGCCGGCGTGTGGGCCAGGTCAGGATCAGGGTCACCAGGGAAGCGAGCAGGACCAGGCCGCCGATCACCATCCCGGCGTCCATCCAGAACTGACCCGGGAACAACCGGATCAGGGTGTCCTGGAGCGTAAAGGTCCACGTCCCGTTGGCGAAGAAAATACGGTGAAAGTCGGTGAAGAACTGCTCCCAGCCGAGCACGGCGAGGGTTCCGAGGCCGATGATGATCGCGAGCGAAATGATCGAGCCGGCGAACAGGCCGCGGCGGACTCCCCCGTTGTGGCGCCGCTTCAGGTAAATCACGGCGACCAGGCTCAGCAGGATCAACAGGGTGCCTGCACTGAACGTCGACAGGATGACGGTCTTGACGTCGGCCATGTGGCTGACTTCGCCGTCCTTGAACAGACGGTCGCCGCTTTGGCCCACCAGATCGCCGAGATAGCGCGGGCCCGACCAGTTGCTGAGGTAGTCCACGGCGTAGGAGCCGTAGGTCATGCGGTCATCGGTGCTGAAGCCGTAGCCGTCCCCGGGGAAGCCCGGGCGGTTGTATTCCACCCAGAGGAACAAGGGGCTGGTGACGGCGCGGACGGCCAGCACCAGCAGGATAACCGGGTAGAACACGGCGAGCATCACCTGCATCACCCGCGGGAGGACAGGCTTGGCCTTGGCCGCCTGTTCGCGTTCGGCATTGCGGCGCTCAACCTCCTCCTGCGGAGGACGGATCTGCAGGGCCGAGGTCTGCAGCAGCTCATCGGACGCGGCGCCCGGGCGGACGACGGCGGCCTCGGCCGCCTTGCGGTCGGCGCGGCTCTCCGGCTGGCTTGTTGTGGACGGCGCTGCCGCCCCGGCGGCCGCTCCCCCGCCGACGTCGTCCTTCTTCGCGGCGGACGTGCCCGCGGCCGCAGCCGTGGCGGCGGGCGTGGTTGCAGTGCCTCCGGCGGGCTTGGTGGCAGCGGCCGGTTTCATCCAGTCAAAAGCCGGCTCGTCGGTGTCATCCGTCGGATCCAGGTTCGGATCCGGCCGGTCGGGAGGGGTAGGACTTGTGTCAGTCACGTGGAGCTTCGCTTCCGTAGGCTTCCGCGCCGCCCGGCCTGCGCCCGGCTGCGCAACTTATCTGGCTCCGAGCCTACCGTCAGGGGATGAGGCTCGGCGAGATGCCACCCCGTCAGTTGGCGTATTGGGCCCACGGGATGTTCCAGTCCCCGAAGCCGTCGTCGAAGTTGGCAAAGTCGCCCTCGGTGTTGACCACCTGGACGACGTCGCCCGTGGTCATGTTGTCGAAGACCCACTGCGCGCCGTCCGGGCCCAGGCCGATGCAGCCGTGGGAGAGGTTCGTCTTGCCGATGAAGGGCAATGCGGAGTCCGTGGCCTGGTGGATGAACTCCCCGCTGGGCGTCAGGCGCGTGGCGTAGTTGACGTCCAGCTGGCCGTAGTAGGCCGGGTCCCCCGGTTTGAGTCCGATGGTGGAGGCGTCCATGTGCTCCACCCGGTGCTTTTCCATCAGGACGAGGTAGCCGCGGGCCGAGGGGAAACGTGTGTCGCCCATGGTCGCCGGCCACTGCCCTGCCGGCTTGTCGTTGATGCTGACCGAGAACGTGTGGGCCTTGGCGTCGGCGACCGCCACCTTCTTGTCCCCGATGTGGACGGTGACCGTCTTGTTGAAGTTGCCGACCTGCCCGTTGCCCAGTTCGACGCCGAAGAGCTTCATGTCCATCGTGATGGTGCTGTTGGCGGTCCAGAAGGCCTCCGGCCGGTACCTGACGGTGTTGTTGTTGTACCAGTGGAAAGCGCCCACCTGGCCGGAGGTGGAGGTGATCTTGATGGCTTTTTCGACGGCGTCCCGGTTGAGGACCGGCTCGCTGAAGGTGATCTGCAGGGGCTGGGCCACGCCCACCTTCATCCCGTCCAGCGGGTAGATGGCGGCGTCGGCCTCGTTGGCCGTGGAGACGGTCGTGAACGAGCGGGTGTTGTGGGTGGTGCGTCCGGCGCCGTCCAGCACGGAGTACGTGTAGTTGTACCGGGTGTTGAACTTCAGGTTGCCGGCGGAGGTCCAGGCGGTACCGTCCGCGCTCTGGGTCCCGTCAATGGTCTCGCCGTCGTCGCTCGTGAGGGCCACCCGGTCAATCCGGCCGTTCGTCACCTTCAGGGACACCGGCGCCGCGGGGTTGACCTGCTTGGCGCCGTCATCGGGAGCGACGGCGAGTTCCGCGGGAGCCACTACCGGATCTGCAAGGCCCGGCGTCGTCCGTGCCGGCGATCCGGCCTCGGAGTAAATCCCCGACTGGGCCAGCCCTGGGGCGGCTGCGGCGAAGGCCCCGCCGCCGGCTGCCAGGGCGCAGACCACCCCCACCAGGGCGATTTTTCGGCCGGTACTCCAGGTTTTCAGGGCCATCACAGGACCCGGGCGTTTCCACACGTCATCCTGCCAGCATAAGGGAGTTACCTTGGAACCCTTGTCCGGTTACACCACGATCCGGTTACAAAAGGGCCCCCAAAACGGTCACAACGAAGGGCCCCGGACCGTTGTCCGGGACCCTTCGGAGGGGTTCCTAGTAGCGGTAGTGCTCGGGCTTGTACGGCCCGGCGACCTCGACGTCCAGGTACTCGGCCTGTTCCTTGGACAGTTCGGTCAGCTCCACGTCGAGGGCGCCCAGGTGCAGGCGGGCGACCTTCTCGTCCAGGATCTTTGGCAGGACGTAGACCTGCTTCTCGTATTCGCGCTCGCCCTCGGGCTGGCCTGCCTTCGTGAACAGTTCGATCTGGGCGATCGTCTGGTTGGCGAAGGAGTTGCTCATCACGAACGACGGGTGTCCGGTGGCGTTGCCGAGGTTCAGCAGGCGGCCCTCGGAGAGGACGATGATGGAGCGACTGCTCTTTCCCGTTTCGGGATCGGCGGGGAAGACCCACTCGTGCACCTGCGGCTTGATCTCGACCTTCTTGATGCCCGGGATCCGGGCCAGCCCGGCCATGTCGATCTCGTTGTCGAAGTGGCCGATGTTGCCCACGATCGCCTTGTCGCGCATGCCCGCCATGTGCTCGGCCATGATGACATCTTTGTTGCCCGTAGTGGTGATGAAGATGTGGCCCTCGCTGAGGAC
This sequence comes from Arthrobacter sp. H-02-3, assembly GCF_003097355.1. Classification (GTDB taxonomy): domain Bacteria; phylum Actinomycetota; class Actinomycetes; order Actinomycetales; family Micrococcaceae; genus Arthrobacter; species Arthrobacter humicola. Next base: position 152,185 of record NZ_PYUI01000004.1, on the reverse strand, counting down.
GGATTCGAGCTTCGCCACCTGGTAACCGTCCATGGCTGCCTGGAGCGCGCAGATCGGATCGATTTCGGTCACGATCACGCGTGAGCCCTGGCCGCGGAAGGCCTCAGCGGCGCCCTTGCCGACGTCGCCGTACCCGCAGACGACGGCGACCTTGCCGCCCATCAGGACGTCGGTGGCGCGGTTGATGCCGTCAGGCAGGGAGTGGCGGATGCCGTACTTGTTGTCGAACTTGCTCTTGGTGACGGAGTCGTTGACGTTGATCGCCGGGAAGAGCAGCTTGCCCTGCTCGGCGAGCTGGTACAGGCGGTGCACACCGGTGGTCGTCTCCTCGGTGACGCCGAGCAGGAGCGAGCCGATGCGGGTCCACTTCTGCGGGTCGGTTGCGAGGGAGGCGCGCAGCACGTCCAGGAAGACCCGGCCTTCCTCGGACTCGTCCTCGGCGGCGGCGGGCACGGCACCGGCGGCCTCGAATTCGACGCCCTTGTGCACGAGCATGGTGGCGTCGCCGCCGTCGTCCAGGATCATGTTCGGGCCCAGCTCCGGATTGGCGTCGGCGCCCGGCCAGGTGAGGATCTGCTGGGCCGTCCACCAGTATTCCTCCAGCGTCTCGCCCTTCCAGGCGAAGACGGGGACGCCCTGCGGGTCCTCCACAGTGCCCTGGCCGACCACGACGGCGGCCGCGGCCTCGTCCTGGGTGGAGAAGATGTTGCAGGAAGCCCAGCGGACTTCCGCGCCGAGGGCGGTGAGGGTCTCGATCAGCACCGCGGTCTGGACCGTCATGTGCAGCGATCCGGCGATCCTGGCGCCCTTGAGCGGCTGGCTGGCGCCGAATTCCTCGCGCAGGGACATAAGTCCGGGCATCTCGTGCTCGGCGAGGCGGATCTGGTGGCGGCCCGCCTCGGCCAGGGAAATGTCCGCAATCTTGTAATCGAAAGTCATGTGAATCCTTTGTTGTGGCCGGTGACGTTGCGTATCTGAAGCTGGGTAATTCCGGGCAGTTCTGGCCCTAAGCAGTCATTCGCGGCCGGAGGCGTCCCCGATGGGTGTCCGGCAGGTCTTTAGTCCTCTGCTGGTGCGGGCCGTTTCGTGCGGATTGGCTATTCGGCGGCGTGGCGCGGGGCCGCGCCGTGCTGGCCTGCGTCGTGCTGATCAGCGGGCGCCGCCGCGGCGGCGGGCAGGAGTTCCGGAGGCAGCAGCAGCGGGATACCGTCCTCAATCCGGTACCGCAGCTTGTCCCCGGGCCCGCCGACCGTGACGAGCTCGTCGCCTTCCTGCTCCAAGGCGGACCCGGCGACCGGGCATCGCAGGACAGACAAGAGTTCGGGACTGAGCTTGGGCATAGTGGACGCTCCCTGAAGGGCGCCGCGGAAGGCGCCGGTGGCTTACGGCTTTTTGCAGTTTCCACCCTACCGCCAGTTGGGGCGTTAGGAAGGTTCTCGCAGGACGCGCAGATGCCCGCGCCGGGTGCCTTCGGCAGGGGCCGGGGCTTCCAGGGCCGGATGCAGGGTGCGCTGCCCCTTTGCCGGTTCCGCCGCGGCCGGACGGGAGGCGGCCTCGCGGACGGCGTTGGCGAGGGCCAGGAGGTCGTCCGGTCCGGGGCCGGCCGGCGTCGCCGGCATCGCCAGGCGCATGACTTCCCAGCCGCGCGGGACCGTTAGCGAGTCCGCGTGCTGTTCGCACAGGTCGTAGCAGTGCGGTTCGGCGTAGGTGGCAAGCGGGCCCAGGACTGCCGTGGAGTCGGCGTAGACGTACGTCAAAGTGGCCACCGCAGAATTGCGGCAGGCAGACCTCGAACAAAGACGAATAGCACCCACGACATCACAGACTACTCCCCCTGACGCCGGGGGCCGCGCATTGAACCACCCTTCGGAGTGCCGCAAGTGTGCCGCAGCAATGCCGCGGGAGTGCCGTAGGGCTGTCCCGGGAGTGCTTTGGGCGGCGGTGGCGGCTCGCCGATGGGCCCATATCGCGTAAATCATTCCGCGGGTTTAGAGTCAAGATATGCAGTCATCGCACCACGATTCGGGTTTCACGGTCCGGTTGGCTGACCCCGACGCCGGAGACACAGGCGCCGGTTCCGCCCCCGCTGGCGCACCCGCGACCGGGTCGCCTCCCGCTGTCCGGGGAAAGAGCTTCCGGCAGCGCCGCAGAAACCGGCACGGCCGGGGGCTTCGCGGTGAGCTCATGCTCCCGACGTTGCCCGGCTACCGGACCCGCTCCGACCGCTTCGACGATTTCGTCCTGGACTCGGCCCAGCGGCTACACGACATCTGGGGCAAACCCCTCGACGGCGTCCGCTTTGCCGTCGACGAGATCCCTCCGGGCTTGGAACAGCTCGTGGCGGACCGCACCCCGGCTCCGATGGGCGCCTTCACGGCCGCGACGGCCGAGGAGGGACCGGTCATCACGCTGTACCGCCGGGTGGTGGAGCAGGCGTGCGGAACCCGGGATGAACTCCAGGACCTGGTGCACGACGTCGTCGTGGAATACACGGCCGAGATGCTCGGCGTGCCTCCCGAGTCCCTCGACCCGGTCTACCGCCGCCGGTACTAGCCGCGCCCCGGGACCGGACGCCGCCGATCCGCCCGGCACCGTGCACCCGCTCGGTCTTGGTACCCGAGCGGTCCTAGTACCCGAGCGTGACGGGGACTTGCCGCTGTCCTGCCGCTTCCGGGGCCACGGCTACCGTGGAAATGTCCTGCCGGCCGTCGCGGCCCAGGAGCAGTGCCCCGTAAGCCGGGTCCCCGGCCGCGGACACAACATAGCCCACCAGCGGCGAACCGCCGACGTCCGAGGGGATCTTGATGGACACGGTCGTTCCGCCGGCAATCTCGGCGGTGGCTGCGGTCCGGATCTTGCCGTCCGCGGTGACGGGAGTATAGGAGACACTCGCGTTGCCGTCGGGCGCGCCGAACACGAGCTGCCGGTCGCCCACGCGGGGAACCGGCACGATGTGCTGGCTGCCCAGCCGGGCCGACGCGGCGGAGAACGCGATGTCCGCGGCGTCCTCCGGCTGCAGCCCCCGCGTGAGCCGGGTTGCGGCCGCGAAGGAGATATCCGAGGTGGCCGCCAAGGTGTACGTCCCGGCCGGGACCCCGGCCAGGGAGACTTCCGTGACCGCGCCCGCCTTCGCCGTGACCACTCCGCCGCCGGGCAGGGCCTTCTGGCCGTCGCGCCCGTACAACTTGATCTCGACCACGGCGTCTGCCGCCCCGGGGACCGTGATCTCCAGGGCCGGCCCGGCGTCGGCGAAACCGGGCTTCGCCGTGAGCGCGGCCAGGCCTGCCGGATCCTGAATGTCGAGGCCGGAGACCACCTGGCGGTCGGACGGCCCGGCGCCCGGGGTGATGAAGTCGACGCCGCCGGGCGTGAGGCCGCGGAGCACGCTTTGCTGGATGACGGCAGCCACCGGGCCGCCGGCGCTGCGGACCCGCACGCCGAGGCGTTCCTGTCCCGGCGCGAGGCCGGCCAGGACTATGGACCGGGTGCTGCCGGGCGCTACCAGCAGCCCGCGGCTTCCGGGGGCTTGGATCTGGCCCTCGGTGCCGAAGAGGTCCAGGCTCACCGTGGCCGGCGTGCTGGAGGCATTGGTGAGGTTCAGGACCGCCGAGCGGCCCAGGGCCGTGTTGGCACCGACGAGCCAGAGATCGTTGCCCGGTTGCTGGCAGGCGGCGGCCGCGGAGCCCTGCAGGTCTCCGTCTTCGGCAGCGTAGCTCAGGACCGCGCCGGCAGCCGCCTGGCGGTTGTCCTGCGCATCGGCGCTGAGGACGCTGACGTTGTCCACCTCACGCTGGGCCACGACGCCGGCGAGCAGCACGGGAGTGCGGGATGCGGGCGCGGAGGCTCCGGGCGCGGTGCCCTTGGCGATCTCCACGAGGGGGGTCCCCGTGAGCCGGGCGAGCCGGCTGCCGGGAATGACGCCCGCGCTCGAGCCAAGTACGGCGGCGCTGACGGTGGTCTTCGCGGTGGCGGATTCCGGGCTGAACTGGGGGTCGGTGCCCACGGGGGTTCCCTCAAGCAGCCGGGCAGGGCCGGGGCAGACCCCGACGCTGCTGCCGGCCGGCACGGAGGCAACCGGGGCCGCAAGTTGCCGGCTGGCGGGGCTTTGCGGTGTCAGCGATGCCGCCGATACCAGGCCTGCGCCCGCGGCCACGAGGGCGACGGCGGAGAGGATACCGCCAATCACCCCGCCGCGCGGCCCGCCTTTTTTCCGCAGCCTCGCCCCGGCGACAGCCGGACCAGCAGTGGCCGGACCAGAAGTGGCCGGGTAGGCAGCGGCCGGACCAGCCGCAGACGTGCCGGCGGCCGGGCCTTCGGCCGTGGAAGGTTCGGCGGCGATGGTGTCGGTGGCCGGGCCGGTCGGGGTGTCGCCCTTAGACATGCTGATGTTCCTTACGCAGGGAGGCTTCGTCCCTGGACAGGCCGGTGTTGGACCGGCGGGCAGGCATGGGCACGGCCAGGAGAATGGTCAGGCCGATGACAACGGCCTGCACGACTCCGGCCAGGACAGCCCAGGGCGCTTCGTAGCGGATGCTCAGCTGACCGCCCTGGGCGGGCAGCGTAAACGCCTGGGCCCATCCCGACGTCGTCGAGGTCAGGCGGCGGCCGTCGAGCCACGCGCTCCAGCCCGGATCGGCGCGGTCGGCGAGGACCACCAGGCGGCCCTCCGGGCCGGCCGGTACGGTGCCGGTTGCCGAAACTTCCTCCGAAGGGAGCAGTCCGACCACCGCCCCGGTGCCGTCCACCACGCGGACCCGGTGCGCGACGTCGGAGTCCTTGACCCCGGGTCCGCCCAGCGGGGTGACCCGCCAGAGCCAGCCCGCGCCGGTCTGGCCGACGGCGACCAGACCGGGAACGGCGTCCATACGGCTGGCCGTCAGTTCAGAGGCAGAATCCGCGACACGGAGCACCACAAAGCCGACGCCGAGTCCTTCGAGGTCCGCCCGCGGGTCCACGCCCTCGCCGGCCACGATGGTGGCCACGACGTTCCGGAGCGACCCGGCCACGGCGTCGTCGTCGCGGACTGTTTCCTTGCCCGGCTCCCCCATGATGTTGCGGGCCGCCGCGATGGTGGACAGTCCGTCCAGGGTGGTGCCGGCACCGCGCATGAGGGACGCATCGAAGCTTCCGTCCTCGTTGCTGGCAATGATCAGCGTCTTGGCCTGCTCCGGCCCCTCGCCGCGGTCCACCGCCGTGGCGGGAAGGGTGCGGGCCGGGGCCGGCTGGATGAGCCTGGGAGTGCCGAGGCCGGCGGCAGCCGGGGTGGCTGCCGGTGCAGGCGACAATGTCGTGGACTGCAGCAGGTTCTGCGCGGTCCACACGGCCAACCCCGCAAGCGGCGAAGCCAGCAGCAGGGTCATCGCGGCCACCGCGGTGCCGCGAAGCAGAATCCTCCGGGCCAGTCCGGTACCGGCCGCGCGGTCCGCGGCGTCCAGAAGTCCTTCTGCCGCGATGAGAGCCGCCCCAAGCAGCGCGAAGGCCGCAGCCGAAACGGCGGGACCGGGGAACGGCGTGACCAGGACGTCGGCACTGGCACCGGAGGCCACATGCCCGGCGAGCCAGCCGCCGCCCAGCATCAGGAGCGCCGCCGCCCACAAGCCGCGGGCAGTCCAGGTGCGTCCCGCCAGGACAACCCTGCGCGGCATGAACAAGGCGGCGAGAGCCAGGAGCAGCACCGGCAGCCCAAGCAGCACGGCTAAAAGCAGGGCCCAGGGAGCGCCGGCGAGACCGGCAGAGCCCGTGGCGGACCCGCCGAAAGCGCTCAGTCCGGTGAGCCCGGCGCCTGCGTCGAAACTCAGCGGCTGGCCCAGGGCCTGCTGCCAGAGCGGAGCGGCGTCAAACCCGAGCGGCATGCCGGGATCGGCCAGGAGCGCCCGCGGCCGGTCCAGGACAGAGAAGGCGAACGGCAGGAACAGTGCAAGGCTGGGCAGCAGCGCCCACCACACCGTGCGGCCGCGGCGGCCCAGGAGCATGCCGCACAAGGCAATGATGACCACCGATGGCACCAGCAGGGACGGCGCCGCGGCTGTGACCACCGCCAGGGCGAGGCCTGCGGCGGCCGCGGCCGTCCATGAGGGGGTTCCGTTGACGCCGGGGCGGGCGGCTGGCGCGGGCGTGAGCCGCCGCTGGCCCGGCGCCGGGACGGCGTGGACGCCGTGGCCTGCCGCCGTGCCGGTTGCCCGGAGCAGCGCCAGGACGAGGACCGGGATCATGACGTGCGCCAGCAAGGCACCCAGCCGGCCTTGGTTGAGGGCCACTTGGAGTGCCGGCGCCCCGGCCCAGACCAGGGCGGCCGCCAGGCGCAGCCGGCGGCGCCGGGTGAGGGCGCCGGCAGCGAACCAGGCGCCAAGCGCGGACAGCGGCATGGCAAGGATCAACAGCCAGCCAACGGCACCGTTGGCGTCCCCGGCGCCGAGCACACCCAGCACCCACAGGAGGTAGCCGAAGGGATCGCCGTGGCCCGGCAGGCCCGCACCGAGGCTGATCCACCAGGTGGAGGCGTGGTTCCAGATCTCAGAGAGGTGCACGGAGACGGGGATCAGCGCGCCGCCGGAAACTGCCGGAGCCCGGAACAGGCTGAGCAGCCCGGCCAGGGAGACCGCGGTCGTAATGAGGACGGCGAGCAGGGCGCCGTTGCCCACCCAGCCGCGCTCAGGGGTGGCGATCGCGGCGAAGTCGTCGGCGTCGCCGGTGGGCTGGTCGGCCAGCGGGTCGGGGCCGGTGAGACCGTCGCCGAGGTCATCCGCGCCCAGCGCTTCGATGAGCGAGCGCCGGTGCGCCCAGACTTCACGGCGCGGCGTCTGCAGCCCTTTCATGACGGAGCGCCGGATCCTGCGGGTGCGCGCTGCGGTGCGCCGCCCGCGGATGACCGCGGCAGGGCGCCCCAGACCGGCAAAGGTGGCAAGAAGTTGGGAGAACCCGTACCCCGGGTCCTTGACGGCGATGCTCAGGACGAGTTTGAAGAGGCTGCCCAGGAGGGCGCCGGCGGCGTGCAGCGGGACTTTCCAGCCGGCAGCGTGCTTGAGCCGCAAATAGACCTGCGCCTTGCGTGCGGCGGTCGCGTTGCCCAGGGCATGGGGACGGTGCGCCACATGGAACATCCTCGCGCTGGGGACCACCACGACGCGATGTCCGGCGAGGCGGTTGCGCCAGCAGAAGTCGACGTCGTCGCCGCTGCCGGGAAGCGCCGGATCAAAGCCGCGGAGTTCCTCCCAGATGTCGCGGCGGACCAGCATGCCCGCGGAATTCACCGCAAACGTGTCGCTGCGGCCGTCGTACTGGCCCTGGTCGAGTTCGTCGGCGTCGATCAGCGTCAGGCGCTCGGCCCAGCGGCTCGTGGAGAGTCCGACGTCGATCAGCCGCCGCTCGGCGTGCCAGTCCAGTTGCTTGCAGCCTGCCACCGTGACCGACGGCGCGCGCTCGACGGCATGGAGGAGTTCGGCGAGGGCCTCGGGCGCCGGTGCGGCGTCGTCATGCAGCAGCCAGATCCAGTCGGCGCACGGCGCACGGCCGGCGTCGCCGTCGGTGGTTCCGCCGGCCGTACTGCCTGTCCCGGCGGCCCCTGCCACGCCGGCCGCGCCGGTCGAAGGCCACGGCGCGAGGGCCTTGAGCCCGGCCATGACGGCCCCGCCCATGCCGGATTTGGGGCGGTCGAACACGGTGACGTTGGCTTTGCCCAGAGCCTGCTCGAGAAGGGTTGCGGAGTGGTCGCGGGAACCGGTGTCGACACCAATGACGGCGTCGGCGGGCCGTGTTTGGGCCGCCAGCGCCGCCAGGGTCCTGGGGAGAAAATCACCGCCGTCGTGGGAGACCACGACGGCGGTGACTCGTACTTCTTGAAGAATTAGACTGCTCGCTTCCTAAGCCGGCGCCGCTCGCGCTCGGAGAGGCCTCCCCAGATCCCGAAGCGCTCGTCGTTGGACAAGGCGTATTCGAGGCACTGGGAACGCACGTTGCAGGCGCCGCAGACTTTCTTGGCGTCGCGGGTGGAGCCGCCCTTTTCCGGGAAGAAGGCTTCGGGATCTGTCTGGGCACACAGGGCGTCGGTCTGCCAGCCGAGCTCGCCCTCATCGTCGAAGTCCTGCCGGGACGGCAGCCCGATCCAGACCGGCTGCGCGATGGTGCCGGCGCCGGGCGAATGGAGCTCCATGGGCGGGTCGAGGGGATCGTGGTCCTGGTCCGGGCCGGCAAGGAGTTCATCGTGCGCTGCGAGGAAGGCGGTCGCCGCGTCCTGCAGGGAATCTTTGGTGTGTTCGTTGTAGCGGTCAGCTGCGTCCGGATCAGCCGGATCTACATACCAGTCACTCGGCACACCTCGTGAACGGTATTTCGCCGTGGCCTGGCCGGCAACTACGGCATCTTCATGGATACGCTCTGCTAGCCCCATGGCGTCCCCCTCCTGATTTGCAGCCACTGCAAGACCCCCTTGGACACTCGGTTGAGTGCCGGTTTATGCGCAGTGGCTATAGATAACTAATTACACGTGTGTAAGTATCCGGGAGTCAAGCCACGGCGGAGATAATAATCAACTTGAGACACAAAAGGGAGGCACGCCACGCCCGGTATTTTTCCCGCCCCGCCCGCAGAAACCCGCGGAATAGTCAGGGTACTGAGCACTTTTGGGGGTATTCCTTGAATTTTCGGGAAATTTTCCGTGCCGCAGCCCGAGGGGTAGCCGGCGGCAGGATCCCGGGCATGACGGACATCACACCGCGGGCGGCCGGAGGGGCCGTGGCAAGATGAAGGCATGAGCATTCCGGCAATCGAACTGATGACAGCGTTGCGGTCCGGCCAGTCCACGGCGCCCCGGCTGACCTGGTACGGCCCCGATTCCGAGCGGGTGGAACTGTCCGGCCGCGTGCTGGACAACTGGGTGGCGAAGACGTCCAACCTGTTGCAGGACGAACTCGATGCCGAACCCGGCATGCGGCTGCGGCTGGACCTGCCCGCCCACTGGAAGTCCATGATCCTGGCCCTGGCGGCCTGGCAGCTCGGCATGGAGGTGGTCTTCGACGACGCGGAGGCGGAGTTGCTGGCCACTGCGGATCCCGGCCCCGGCGCCGCGGCAGGCGGGTTCGACGCCGTCCTCGCGGTGTCGCTGCCGGCACTGGCGATGCGGTGGCCGGGCGAGCTGCCCACCGGCGTCCTCGACTACGCCGCCGAGGTCCGCTCCCACGGAGACTTCTTTATGCCCCACATTGACCCGGAAGCCCAACGCCCCGCGGTCCGCACCGCGGACGGGACAACCCACGCACACGGGGCGCTCCTGGACGATTTCGCTGCCGAGCACGAGGCCGGCCTGCGGCTGCTCGTTCCGGCCGAGGACGGCCTCGAGATGGCCCTTGCGCAGTCGCTGGGGAGCTGGAAGGCTGACGGCTCCGTGGTCCTGGTGCACCCCGACGTCGAGGTGACCGGCAAACTGCGTTCCGCCGAGCGCATCAGCGGAATCTGAGCGCGCCTCAGCGGAAAGTAGGCGCCAGGCGGCCTGCCTGGCCTAGGCATCAGGCCGGCGCGTCAGGCCGCCGGGCCGGGCAGCTCGGGATCTTTGACGGCCTCTTTTACGGCTGTCCTGGAAACACTGGCTCCGGGCTCCAGGCCATGCTGCATGTGCGGATGCCGCTCAATGATCTCGTGGTCGTGCGAAAACTCCGGCTCTTCGTCGAGTTCCTGGTTGAACACGAGGAAGCGGTACGCGAAGAACCGGACCACGGTCGCGACCAGAATGCCGACGACGCCGGCCAGGAACAACATGTTCTTGTCGGTAATACCCATGCCGTACTTCGCGAGCGCCGTCAGGCCGGTGGAGATGCCGATGCCGATCCCGTTAATGATGATGAACATCACGAATTCACGCAGCACGTTGGCCTGCCGGCGGTGCCGGAAGGTCCAAAATCGGTTGGCAACCCAGGAAAAGACCGTCGCGACGCTGGCACCGAAGAAACGGGCCTTGGCTTCGCTGTCGGTCATGGGACCGTGCATCAGGTAATACGTCAGTCCGTTGTCGATGACGAACGCGATGCCGCCGACGGCGCCGAACTTGGCCACTTCGCGCCAGAACAGCGAGGCCAGTCCGCGCATGCGCTCTGTAAGTGTAGTAATCATGACCCTCCATGGCCTTTTGGAACTGTCGGCCTTTGGGCCAAACGCCCATTTTAGCGCCGTTTCCCGGGAGACCGCCCTCGCGGACCGTCGCGACGGCGGCCTGCGCACCCGACGCCGGACTGAGTCCCGGCGGGCCCCGAAGCATCGAATCGGCGCTGCTCCCGCACTCTTCCGGGGCTCTTCCCAGGCTTCCGGTGGCCAAAAGCCGGGTTCCCGCGAGGTTTTCGGTAGGCTGGGACTTGTGACTTTTCCTGTAATCGGTGTTGTTGGCGGCGGCCAGCTTGCCCGCATGATGGCCCCTGCCGCCACCGCCCTGGGCTTCGAGCTCCGTGTTCTCGCCGAAGGCGAGGACGTCTCTGCCGTCTCTGCCGTGGCCAACGCCCCGGTCGGTGACTACAAGGACCTCGACCACCTGCTCGAGTTCTCCCGCGGCCTGGATGTGCTGACCTTCGACCACGAACACGTCCCCACGGCCCATCTGCGGTCCCTGATCGCGGCCGGAGTCAACGTCCATCCCGGTCCGGATGCCCTGGTCAATGCCCAGGACAAGCTGGTGATGCGGGCCGCGATCGACCGGCTGGAACTGCCCAACCCCCGGTGGGCCGCCGTCGCCAATGTCGCGGACCTCGTCGCCTTCGGTGAGGAGACCGGCTGGCCGGTGGTGTTGAAAATGCCCCGCGGCGGTTATGACGGCAAGGGCGTGCGGATCGTGTCGTCGGCCGAGGACGCGGGCGGCTCCGCCGACTGGTTCGAGGCCATGTCTCCACTGCTGGCCGAGGCCAAGGTGGAATTCAGCCGCGAGCTCTCGGCCATGGTCGCCAGGACCCCGGACGGTGAATCACGCGCGTGGCCGGTGGTGCACACCATCCAGGTGGACGGGGTGTGCGATGAAGTGATTGCCCCCGCCTTGGATATTTCCCTCGATGTGGCCGCGGCCGCCGAGAACGCCGCCATCCGGATCGCCAACGAACTCGGCGTGACAGGTGTCATGGCTGTCGAGCTCTTCGAGACGCCGGGCGTGGGTGCGGGCTTCCTGATCAACGAGCTCGCCATGCGCCCGCACAACACCGGACACTGGACCCAGGACGGCTCGGTGACGAGCCAGTTCGAGCAGCACCTGCGGGCCATCCTGAACCTGCCGCTGGGTGCGACGGACCTGCTGGGGCCCGTCGTCGTCATGAAGAACTTCCTCGGCGGGGCCAACCAGGACCTCTTTTCGGCCTACCCGGCGGCCCTCGCGAGCGAACCGGCCGCGAAGGTGCACTGCTACGGCAAGGCCGTCCGGCCCGGGCGGAAGATCGGCCACGTCAACCTTGTCGGGACCTCCGCCGCCGACGTCGACTCCGTGCGGCAGCGGGCCACCACCGTGGCCGACATCATCCGGAACGGCCGGGCCCACGCCGGCACAAGCGCGCCAACCCCCGAGGAGACCGCATGAGCACCGCACCCGATAACGCAGCAGCCCCACTCGCAGGCGCCGGTTCGGTCACCCCGATCGTGGGCCTCGTCATGGGCTCGGACTCGGACTGGCCGGTGATGGAAGCCGCCGCGGAAGCCCTGTCGGAGTTCGGGATCCCGTTCGAGGCCGACGTCGTCTCCGCGCACCGGATGCCCACGGAGATGATCCGCTACGGCCAGAGTGCCCACGAGCGCGGCCTTCGCCTCATCATCGCCGGTGCGGGCGGTGCGGCGCACCTGCCCGGCATGCTCGCCTCGGTCACGCCGTTGCCTGTGATCGGCGTCCCCGTGCCTTTGAAGACGCTCGACGGCATGGATTCGCTGCTGTCCATCGTGCAGATGCCCGCCGGCGTCCCGGTCGCCACCGTTTCGATCGGCGGGGCGCGCAACGCCGGCCTCCTGGCCGTGCGGATGCTGGCCTCGGGCACGGACGAGCTCGCGCTCCAGCTGCGGGCTGACCTTATCGACTTCGCCCAGGAGCTCAACGACGTCGCCACCCGGAAGGGCGCGAGCCTGCGGGAGAAGGTCAGCGAAGTGTTCGCCGAAGGAAACGTCGCCCCGCGTAGCAGCCAAAAAGGCAGCCATTAGGGATCTCCACATGAGCAACGGCTACGCCCCCGCGCGCGGCACCGAGAGCCCCGGGCAGCCCCGGCAGGCACCGAGCGACCCGGTCCGGAATCCTTCCGGCGCCCCGGCCCCGGTGCTGACCAAGCGGGCGTTCGTGCTGATCATCATGACGCTGCTGGTTCCCGGCAGCGCCCAGATCGTCGCGGGCAACCGCCGGCTGGGACGGGCCGCGCTGCGCGTGACCGTGACGCTGTGGGCACTGGCCCTGCTTGCCGTGCTGCTCTTGTTCGTCTCCCGATCCACGCTGATCAACATCCTCACCGGCCCGGTCCCCTCGCTTCTGCTGGTGCTCGGCCTGGCGTTGCTGGCCCTCGGCTGGGCCGCCCTGTTCCTGAACACTTTGCGGCTGATCCGGCCCGGCCTGCTCACCCCCCGGATCCGCCCCGCGGTGGTGCTGACGCTCGTGCTGGCCATGATCCTCAGCAGCGGTTCCCTGGGATACGCGGCCTATCTGCTCAACGTCAGCCGGGACGCCATCGGCAGTATCTTCTCCGGCTCCGGCCCCACCCTGGAGCCCTCCGACGGCCGGTACAACTTCCTCATGATGGGCGGCGATGCCGGGGCGGACCGCACGGGCCGCAGGCCGGACAGCCTCTCGGTCATCAGCGTCGACGCCAAGACCGGCGGCACGGCGATCATCTCCGTTCCCCGCAACCTCCAGAACGCCCAGTTCAGCGCGGAATCCCCCATGCGCAAGGTGTACCCGGACGGGTACAACTGCGGCGACGAATGCCTGATCAACGCGATCAACACCGAGGTCACCAACGAACACCAGGACCTCTATCCCGGAGTGGCGGACCCCGGGGCACAGGCAACGCTGGAGGCGGTCTCCGGCACGCTCGGCATCAAGGTCCAGGCCTACGTGCTGGTGGACATGGACGGCTTTTCCAAACTCATCGACGCCATGGGCGGCATCCGGATCAAGGCCGGCGGCTGGGTCCCCATCAGCGGCCCCGTGGTGGATGAGGCCAACGGCATCCATGGCATGCCGGACGGCTGGATTCCGGCCGGCGACCAGACGCTGGACGGCTTCCACGCGCTCTGGTACGGCCGGTCCCGGGAGTTCGTGGACGACTACGCCCGCATCCAGCGCCAGCAGTGCGTGCAGCAGGCGATGCTCAAACAGCTCGACCCGGCAACCCTGCTGACCAAGTTCGAGGACATCGCCAAGGCCGGCACCAAAGTGGTCGAATCGAACATCTCCTCCGGCCAGCTCGGCAGCTTCGTGGACCTGGCCATGAAGGCCAAGGGCCAGAACGTCAGCCGCCTGACTATCGGTCCGCCCGACTTCGACGCGGCGTTCTCAACGACCCCGGACTTCGACGTCATCCACGCGCGGGTCGCCAAACTGCTCGCCGGGACGTCGGCCGGAGCCGCGGATGGCAGCGCCGCGAAGCACGGGACGGCCGCCGGGCCGCCCTCCGCCGCAGCAGCGCCCGCCGGAGCAGCACCGGCCGCACCAGCGCCCGCCGGAGCAGCGCCGGCCGCCCAGCCCTCGCCGTCGGATTTCACCCCGGTCACCACGACCCCGGACGGCCAGCCGATCACCGAAGAGATGCTCAACCAGTTCAAGCGCAACGGCGACGAACAGTCCATCCGCGACCTCGTCGCCACCAACGGCCAGTGCACGCCGCTCTAGGGCCCGGCCGCACGGCGGCTCATGCCGGCTGCCCGCGACTGCTGCCCGCGCCGGAGGCGAGCAGATCAGAGCGACCAGATCAGAGTGACAACCCTTCATTGACCAGATAGGTTCCAGGCCATGTACGAACTTGAGAACGTCCTCCGGCCCTACGCCTGGGGCTCCCCGACTGCCATCGCCGACCTCCTGGGCCGGCCAGCCTCCGGCGGTCCCGAAGCGGAGCTCTGGATCGGCGCCCACCCGGACTCCCCGTCCGTCGCCCTGACGCCGGCGCCCGGCGGTGAGGGCCGGCATGCCCCCGCATCGCGCGACGGCGGACGGCTGGCGCTGGACGCGCTGATCGCCGAGGATCCCGAACACTGCCTGGGCAGCGGGAGCGTGGCCGCGTTCGGCCCGCGCCTGCCCTTCCTGCTCAAAGTTCTCGCGGCCGCGACGCCGTTGTCCCTGCAGGTTCACCCCACGCTCGAACAGGCGCGGGAAGGCTTCGCCCGGGAAGAGGCCGCCGGCGTCGACCATGCCGCCGCGGAGCGCAATTACAAGGACGACAACCACAAGCCGGAGATGATCTTCGCGCTCACGCCGTTCGAGGCGCTCTGCGGATTCCGGCCTGCGGCTCAATCGCGGGCCGTATACGTGCACCTGGCGGCCTGCTTTGAGCTGGCGGGGCTGGAACTGCCGCCGTTGATCCCGCAACTGCTCGAGGACCTGGCGCAGCCGGACGAGCCGACGGCCCTCAGGTCCGCCTTCGAACGGCTGATCGCCGGCGGCGAGGACGTCTCCGACACGACGGCCAGGATTGCCGCCGTCCTGACCTCCGGCGCTCCGATGGCGGAGCACGAGGCCGGGCTGTCTACCGTGCTCACGCTGAACGGCCAGTACCCGGGCGACCCGGGGGTCCTGATTTCGCTGCTGCTGAACCGGATCTCGCTGGCGCCGGGCGAGGCCGTCTACTTGCCGGCCGGAAACGTCCACGCCTACCTCCACGGCCTCGGGATCGAGGTCATGGCGTCCTCGGACAACGTGCTCCGCGGCGGGCTCACGCCGAAGTTCATCGATGTGCCGGAACTGCTCAAGACGGTCGCGTTCGAGGCAGTCGCCGTGCCCATGCTCTCCGCCGAGACCACCATGCTGGGCCAGGAACTCTTCCGGCCGCCGTTCCGGGAATTCCAGCTCCAGCGGATTGAACTGGCGCCGGGTGCGGAGCCCGTGCCGCTGGCGCAGTCCGGTGCCGCCGTCATCATCGTCACAGCCGGCTCCGTCCGGCTCGACTCCCCGAAGGGCGAGCTCCGGCTGGACCGCGGCGGCAGCGCCTTCCTGGCCGCCGCCGAGGCCCCGGTCAACGTCCACGCCGTCTCCGGGGCCACCGGCACCGCCCTCGCATTTGCCGTCACCACCGGATTGGAAGCCTGACACCATGGACTATTTCCTGCAGAGCCCGCAGTGGGCGGAGTTCCAGCGTGCGCTGGGACGCACGGTCCACGAACAGTCCGGACCCGGGTGGCGCTTCCTCGCCGTCGAGGAATCCAACCCGGCCGGGAAGCTGCTGTACTCCCCCTACGGTCCGGTCGCCGAATCGCTGGCGGCGTTCGACGCCGCGCTGGCGGCCCTGACGGACCTCGCCCGGAGCAGCGGGGCAGTGTTTGTCCGGGTCGAGCCGGTCACCGCGGGGTTTGAGGCCGCCGAGGCCGACGCTGTCCTCCGCAGCCGCGGCCTGCAGCCGGCTCCGGTCAACCAGCAACCGGAGCTGAGCTGGATTGTGGACCTCGACCGGGACTTCAAGGACGTCCTGGCGGACATGAAGCCGGTGAACCGCAACCTGTTCCGCAACATCCACAAAAAGGGCGTGACCTTCCGCTCCAGCCAGGACCCGGCGGAAATCTCCGTCCTCCTGGAGTTCCTGCACATGACGGCAGCCCGGAACGGCTTCAAGCCGCAAAGCGACGAGTACCTGGGCCAGGTGGCCCGCTCACTGATGCCGGCCGGCGCCGCGACGCTGTTCATCGCCGAGCTCGACGGCCACCCCATCGCCGCCGCCCTGGCCTACGATTCGGCCGACACCCGGACCTACGCCCATGCGGCCCTTGATGACACGCACCGCAAGCTCAGCGCGGGTATTCCCCTGCTGGTCACCCTGATCGCGGACGCCCAGGCAAAGGGCCTGAAACACGTGGACCTCTGGGGCGTGGCACCCGCGGACCAGCCCGACCACAAGTGGGCCGGGTTCACGGCGTTCAAGAAATCGTTCGGCGGCCGCGAGATCGCCTATCCGGGAACGTGGGACCTGCCGGTCCGGAAGGTCCGCTACGGCAGCTACCAGCTGGCCCGCAAGGGTGCCCAGCTCGCGAAGAAGCTGCGCGCCCGGTCCCGCGCCCTCACGAACAGTTAGCCGGCAGCAGCCGACGGCGGGAGAATGCACCGCCCCCTAGTTGGCGCCGCCGGCCGGCGTCGTCAGCCGGCAGCCGTGATCGCGTGCCGCTGGGCGTCATAGGCGCTGGCCACCATCTGTTCCACGGAGTGCCGCATCTTCCAGTTCAGATCGCGGGCGGCCAGCGTGCCGTCGGCCACGATCCTGTCCGGATCCCCCGCCCGGCGCGGGCCGATCTCCGGTTCGAAATCGATTCCCGTGACCTTGGCCATCGCCGTCATGATCTGGCGCACGGAAAGCCCGTCCCCCGATCCAAGGTTGTAGACGCGCTCCAGCGGCGTCCCGGCGGCGAGGGCCTGGGCGGCCGCCACATGCGAGGTCGCCAGATCGGCCACGTGCACGTAGTCGCGCACACAGGTGCCGTCCGGGGTGTTGTAGTCGATGCCGTTGATGCGCGGCGTCTTGCCCGCCGTGAGCGCCCGCAGCACGATCGGGAAGAGGTTGTGGGGGCTTGTGTCGTAGAGCTCGGGCGCCCCTGAGCCGACCACGTTGAAGTACCGCAGCGAGGTGTGCTTCAGGTCCCGGGCCCGGCCCTGGTCCCGGATGAGCCATTCGCCGATGAGTTTGCTCTCGCCGTAGGGGGATTCCGGGTTGGTGGGGGTGGCCTCGGTGACGATGTCGCCGGTGGGCGTGCCGTACGTGGCTGCGGAAGAGGAGAAGACCAGTTTGTCGACCCCGGTGAGCTCCATGGCCTTGAGCAGCTGGGCGGTGCCCGTGACGTTTTGTTCGTAGGTCAGCAGCGGCTCCTGGACGGACACCCCGGCGTACTTGAACCCGGCCAGGTGGATCACGCCGGTCACCGCGTGGTTCCGCAGGGTGTGGGCCACGAGGTCGGCGTCGAGGATGCTGCCGTGGACGAACGGCACATCGGCCGGAACGAACTCACGGTGCCCGCTGGAGAGGGAGTCAATCACCACCGGCTGGATCCGGGCGCCGCGCAAAGCGGAAACCACATGAGAACCGATATATCCTGCACCGCCAGTTACGAGCCACGTCATGGCTCCACCCTACCGAATCCGCCGGCGCTGCCACCGCCCTGCGGTAATTGACACTGCGGCAATTGACACGGCGGTCATGGAGACGGCGGTCATGGACCCCGCGGTAACAGCAACCCCGGCACCAGACGCTGGGGGCCGAATACGACGAATCCCGGGGCGCGGATGCGGCCCCGGGATTCGTCGTCAATGCTGGTGCAGCGCAGTGCGGCTGCGCAGGTGCTAGCTCTTGCGGGCGTAGCCTTCCCACTTGCTGGCCTGGTGCTCGCCGTCCACGAAGCGGATGGTGCCGGACTTGGAGCGCATCACGATGGACTGCGTGAGGACCTTGTCCTTGGAGTAGCGGACGCCCTTGAGGAGGTCGCCGTCGGTGATACCGGTGGCCGCGAAGTAGCAGTTGTCGCTGGAGACGAGGTCGTTGGTGGACAGCACGCGCTCGAGGTCGTGGCCGGCGTCGATCGCCTTCTGCTTCTCGTCGTCGCTCGTGGGCCACAGCCGGCCCTGGATGACGCCGCCGAGGGACTTGATGGCGCAGGCTGCGACGATGCCTTCCGGGGTGCCGCCGATGCCCATGAGGGCGTCGACGCCGGTGCCGGCACGTGCCGCGGCGATGGCGCCCGCGACGTCGCCGTCCATGATGAACTTCGTGCGGGCGCCGGCTTCGCGGATTTCCTCCACGAGGGGGCGGTGCCGGTCGCGGTCCAGGATCATGACGTTGAGCTGGTTGACCTTGACGCCCTTGGCCTTGGCGATGAGGTGCAGGTTCTGCTTGACCGGCAGGCGCAGGTCAACCATGTCGGCTGCTTCGGGACCCGTGACGAGCTTTTCCATGTAGAACACGGCGGAGGGATCGAACATGGACCCGCGTTCGGCCACGGCGAGCACGGCCAGGGCGTTGTTGATGCCGAGCGCGGTCAGGCGGGTGCCGTCGATGGGGTCGACGGCGACGTCACACTCGGGGCCGGTGCCGTCACCGACGTGTTCCCCGTTGAAGAGCATCGGGGCTTCGTCCTTCTCGCCTTCGCCAATGACCACAACGCCGTTGAAGTGGACCGTCTGAAGGAAGGAGCGCATGGCGTCGACGGCGGCGCCGTCGGCCTTGTTCTTGTCGCCGAAGCCCACCCAGTGACCGCCGGCGATGGCCGCGGCCTCGGTGACGCGGACAAGTTCCAGTGCGAGGTTGCGGTCAGGCTCGTCGATCCCGACGGCGAGCGAGGGGGAAAGCGTGGAGTACTTCTGGGACATAGGCGCTGGTGTCACGTGAACCTCTTCTTCGAGTGGCGGTCGTTGAACCCGTACGGCCAGGATCGATCCGTCGCGGTGATTCGTCTGCTACTGATCATAGTCGCGGCAACCTAGCCAGGTCATGGGATGACCGGTGCGTGACGCACTTCACCCTCAGGCGGCCGCCGGGGCGCGAATGTGAGATCGGCCCGGACATGGGCGACTATAGAGGGGTGAGTGAATTGCAGGACACCTCCCCCGCAGCCCCCGGTTCTCCGGCTGGCGGCGCCCCCACGGCCGGCCCGGACGCTTCCGGACAGCCACCGGTCCGGCCCGTCATCGCCGCCGCGGCAGCCAAACGCGCCAACGCCTCCGTGATGGGCATGATCATCGCCCTGGTAGTGAGCATCGCAGCGTTCCTGCCGATCGTCCTCATGAATCCCTCGCCCAAGACCGACGGGTACCACCCGAACATCAACGTCAGCGCCGTCGCACAGAACGCCGCCGATGTGGCGGGATTCACACCCGTGGCAGCCGATACCGGCGACACATTTCATCCCAACTACGCCCGCTGGGAGTCCGGCGCGGGCAGCGGCGTCCCGGCCTGGGAAGTCGGCTACCTGACGCCCAAGGAGTCCTTCATCGGTCTGGTGCAGACCCGGCAGGCCAACCCCACCTGGCTCCTGCAGCAGACCAAGAACGCGCCGGTGACCGGCACCCGGAACGCGGGCGGCCGGGACTGGGAGCTGCGCGACACCGGCACGGGCGAGAAATCCATGGTGCTGGCCGAACGCGGCACCACCGTCATCCTGTCCGGATCCGCGACCCTGGAGGAGTTCTCCACCCTGGCCGCGGCCGTGGTGAAGTCGCTCGAGAGCAACCCGCCTGCCGGGGCTCCGGCCAGCACCCCGGGCGCAACAGTTTCCCCCTCGGCCAGCCCTTCACCGTAAAGTAGCCCCGTGGCTACTTACCTGACTCCCGAGCTCGCATGGCAACGTCTCCGTGAAGGCAACAAGCGTTTTGTCGCCGGCACGTCCTCGCACCCCAACCAGGATGCGTCACGACGCTCGTCGCTGGTCGAAAATCAGAATCCCTTCGCGGTAATTTTCGGCTGCGCCGACTCGAGGCTCGCCGCCGAAATCATCTTCGATCTGGGCCTCGGTGACGCCTTTGTTGTCCGCACCGCCGGCCAGGTGATTGACGACGCCGTGCTCGGCTCGCTCGAATACAGCGTCAGCGAGCTGGACGTTCCGCTGATCGTTGTCTTGGGACACGACAGCTGCGGCGCCGTCACCGCCACCAAGGCCGCCGTCGAAACCGGCCAGATGCCGGCCGGTTTCATCCGCAGCTTGGTGGAGCGGATCACGCCGGCCGTGCTGACGTCCCTGCGTAACAATCAGACCGAGGTCAACGACATGGTGGTCGAGAACGTCAAGCAGACCTCGCAGCGGCTGGTGGACAGTTCCCGGGTGATTTCCAGCGCAGTCGACAGCGGCCGCACCGCCGTGATCGGGCTGGCGTACAGCCTTGCTGACGGCCGGGCCGACCTCGTCTCCAGCATCGGCCGGCTCTAGCTGCGATGACCCCGCCGCGGCAGCCGCGGCGGGGTCCGTTCACGGTTTTCGGTGGGGCCCCAACTCCCAATAAGCTAGCCCCATGACTTCCACAGATGAGTTGAACACCGAAGAGTTCCGCATTGAACACGACACGATGGGCGAAGTCCGCGTTCCCGTGAACGCCCTGTACCGCGCACAGACGCAGCGGGCAGTGGAGAACTTCCCGATCTCCGGCAAGACGCTGGAGCGCGCCCACATCGAAGCCCTGGCCCGGGTGAAGAAGGCCGCCGCCCAGGCGAACGCCGAACTGGGGGTGCTCGACGGCGAGCTCGCCCAGGCGATCGCCGACGCCGCCGACCTCGTTGCAGCCGGCAAGTACGACGGCGACTTCCCGATTGACGTCTTCCAGACGGGATCGGGCACGTCCTCGAACATGAACACCAACGAGGTCATCGCCGAGCTCGCCTCGCGTGCCCTCAAGTCCGCCGGAAGCGACAAAGTTGTCCACCCGAACGACCACGTCAACGCCTCACAGTCCTCCAACGACGTCTTCCCGACGTCGGTGCACGTGGCCGCCACGTCCGCGCTGATCAATGACCTGATCCCGGCCCTCGGCTACCTGGCAGAGTCGCTGGAGCGCAAGGCCGTGGAGTTCAAGGACGTCGTGAAGTCCGGCCGCACGCACCTCATGGACGCCACCCCGGTCACCCTGGGCCAGGAATTCGGCGGCTACGCCGCCCAGGTCCGCTACGGCATCGAGCGCATCAACGCCTCCCTCCCCCGCGTCGCCGAGGTCCCGCTCGGCGGCACCGCCGTGGGCACCGGCATCAACACCCCCGCCGGATTCCCGGAGCGCGTGATCGAACTCCTGGCAGCCGACACCGGCCTGCCCCTGACCGAGGCCCGCGACCACTTCGAAGCCCAGGCCAACCGTGACGGCCTCATCGAGGCGTCGAGCCAGCTGCGCAACATCGCGATCTCCTTCATGAAGATCAACAACGACCTCCGCTGGATGGGTTCCGGCCCCAACACCGGCCTCGGCGAAATCGCCATCCCGGACCTGCAGCCGGGCTCCTCGATCATGCCGGGCAAGGTCAACCCCGTCATCTGCGAAGCGTCCATCATGGTCTGCGCCCAGGTGATCGGCAACGACACCGCCATCGCCTGGTCCGGCACCAACGGCGCCTTCGAACTGAACGTCGGCATCCCGGTCATGGCCGCCAACCTCCTCGAATCCGTGCGGCTGCTGGCCAACACCAGCCGCGTCATGGCCGACAAGATGATTGACGGCATCACGGCCAACGTCGAGCGCGCCCGCTTCCTCGCCGAGGCCTCACCGTCGATTGTCACCCCGCTGAACAAGTTCATCGGCTACGAGAACGCCGCCAAGATCGCCAAGAAGGCCGTGGCCGAAGGCCTGACCATCCGCGAGACGGTCGTCTCCATGGGCTTCCTGGAGCGCGGCGAACTGACCGAAGAGCAGCTGGACACCGCACTGGACGTCATGTCCATGACGCGCCCGCCGCACAAAGCCTAAACAACACCCGGTGCGCCGCACCGGTCACCACGGCAACCAACTCCGGCGGCCGGCGCCTTTCCTGCGAAAGGCGCCGGCCGCCGTTGTGTCCCGGCACCACGCCACCTTTTGCACTAATTGTAATTAAGTGCAAAAATACACTCTATGGGCAACAGTGCAATTAATGAGGGCGGCCTCCGCGAGCGCAAGCGGGCCGCCACACGGGCGGCAATCACCGCCGTCGCGCGTTCCCTGACCGCCGAACGGGGCCTCAACGGCTACACCGTGGAGGAAGTCTGCGAGCAGGCGGGCATTTCCCGCCGGACGTTCTTCAACTATTTCCCTGCCAAGGAAGATGCAATCCTCGGCCACGTCGACGACGACTTTCCCGAAGAGGTGGTCGAACGCTTCATGGCAGGCGGCGCCGGCTCGCCCGCCGGCGAAATATCGGACTCGCTCCTGGCCGACCTCGTGCGGCTGTCCCTCGACCTCGCCGAGCGGATGAGCGGCTCCGAGGAAGAAACCCGCCAGCTGATCGGCGTGATCAAGAAGGAGCCCCAGCTGATGCTCCGGATCATCGGCGCCTCCGAGGAACGCGAGGCCGAGTTCGCCCGGCTTCTCGCGGCCCGGGAAGGCGTCCCGACGGACCACCCCGTAGTGCGCATGGCCGTAGTTCTCCTGGGCAACATCGCCAGGAAGACCAGCGCCGGCTATTTCTCCGAAGGCAACACGCGCACCTACGAGGACATGCTGCTGGAAAACATTGCGGCGGCCCGGACGCTCTTTGCGTTGCCGTTCGACCCCTCCCGGGCCGGCCCGACCCCCTTGAACATGTCCCGGCCCGACATCCAGCAGTCCAGCACCTCTCAATCGAGTTCTTCGCTGCCCAGTTCTTCGCAGACGAATTCTTCCCAGTCCACCCCTTCCGAAGGAGCGCAATGAGCGCCGTCAGCACCAAGCCAGCAGCCGAGCCGCTGCTGCTGACCCAGAAACGCATCTGGATCATCTTCTCCGCCCTCATCGCGGGCATGCTGCTCTCCAGCCTCGACCAGACCATCGTTTCCACCGCCATGCCGACGATCGTCGGCAAGCTCGGCGGGGTGGAGCACCAGGCCTGGATCACTACGGCTTACCTGCTGGCCACCACCATCGTCATGCCGATCTACGGGAAGTTCGGCGACATCCTGGGGCGGCGGAACCTGTTCCTCGTGGCGATCGGACTCTTCACGCTCGCTTCCGTGGGCTGCGCCTTTGCCACCGATTTCTGGGGCTTCGTGGTGTTCCGCGCCATCCAGGGCCTGGGCGGCGGCGGCCTCATGATCCTGTCCCAGGCAATCATCGCCGACATCGTTCCGGCCAAGGAACGCGGCAAGTACATGGGCCCGCTGGGCGCCATCTTCGGCCTCTCCGCCGTCGCCGGCCCCCTGCTGGGCGGCTTCTTCGTGGACCACCTGACCTGGGAGTGGGCCTTCTACATCAACATCCCGATCGGCATCGCTGCGTTCACGATTGCCTGGTTCACCCTCACACTGCCAAACAAGAAGGCCGAGAAGAAGATCGACATCCTGGGCGTGCTGCTGCTCTCCGCCGCCACCACGTGCCTGATCTTCTTCACCGACTTCGGCGGCAAGAAGGATGAAGGCTGGGATTCGCCGCTGACGTGGGCCTTCGGCGCCGGACTCGTGCTCGCCGCCACCGCCTTCGTCATGGTGGAGCGCCGGGCCGAGGACCCCATCATTCCGCTGAGCCTGTTCAAGAACCGCATCTTCGTGAACTCGACGGCCATTGGCTTCACCCTCGGGCTGGGCATGTTCGCGGCCATCGCCTTCGTTCCCACGTTCCTGCAGATGTCCTCCGGGACCTCCGCCGCGGAATCCGGCCTGCTGATGCTGCCCATGATGGTGGGCCTCATGGGCATGGCCATCTTCTCCGGCATCCGGATCTCCAAGACCGGCAAGTACAATATGTTCCCGATCCTCGGGGCGGCCCTGACCATCGCCGCAATGCTGTGGCTGACCACGCTCACGGCCGCCACCCCCATCTGGGTCATCTGTGTGCAGCTGTTTATCTTCGGCGCCGGCTTGGGCTCGATCATGCAGGTGATTGTCCTGGTGGTGCAGAACTCCGTGCCGGCGGACCAGATCGGCACCGCGACCAGCACCAACAACTACTTCCGCGAGGTCGGCGCATCCCTGGGCGTCGCCGTGTTCGGTTCCATCTTCACCACCCGGCTCGCCGAATCCCTGACCAATGCCTTCACCGGCGCCGGGGCGTCCGCCGAGCAGGCGTCGCAGTCCACCCGGACGATGGACCCGCAGACCCTTAGCCAGCTCCCGGCGCAGCTCAAGGACGCGATCGTCAACGCCTACGCGGATTCGCTCGCGCCCGTCTTCTGGTACCTGCTTCCGTTCCTGGGCATCGCCCTGATCCTGGCTATTACCCTCAAGCAGATTCCGCTCTCGGACACCGCCGGAATGGTGGCCCGCGGAGAGGCCGTCGGCGGCGAGGAAGCCGAGCGGCTCGAGGCGGAACGAGCCGCGGCTGCCAGGAACGACGACGAGCTCACCCGCCAGCGCGGCTGATCTTCCGGACTCCGTTCCCGAACCCGGCCGCATCCGCTGGCCGGCGCCAGCCAGGGGCGCCGCAATCTTTGGGGGTTGCGGCGCCCCTGCTGCATGCCATGCGAGTCAGTACCGTAAGCCTGGCCCGGGTCAGCGCCGGTAGTGGACGTCGGCGGCGGGGTCACTGGCCCGGCGGATCGTTTCCAGGTGTCCGGCCATGAGGTCCGGGAAGTCCTTCGGCAGGAACCAGCCGACGTCGAGGGATTCGTCGTCGTTGACCCGGGCCTCGCCCGAGACAAAGCGGCACCGGAACACGAGGGTCAGGAAATGGCACACGTCGCCGTTGGGATACCGGGTCGGGCCCACGGCATCAACAGAAACCAGCCGCTCCACAACCGCAACCACACCGGTCTCCTCCAGGATCTCCCGCAGCAGGCCCGGCGCAGGTTCCTCGCCCGGTTCCAGGATCCCGCTGATCAGTCCCCACTGTCCGTTGTCGGCCCTCCGGCCGAGCAGGACCCTGCCGTCGTCGTCGAACACCACTCCCCTGACTCCGGGCAGCCAGAGGGGCTCATGCCCGATCTTCTCGCGCAGTCTCATGATGAACTCCGGGGTCGCCATGCCGGCCGCCTAAGTGGCGGGGATCAGCAGCATGGCTGCCGCTGTTCCGGCGAGCATGAACGGCCCGAAGGGAATGGCCGATTGCAGCGTCCCGCGGCGTGCGACGAGCAATCCGAGGCTCCACAGGCCGCCGAGGATGAACGCGGCAAAGGTCCCCGCAAAGACGTGCCCCCAGCCAAGGAATCCCAGGTACATTCCCAGGACGCCTGCAAGCTTCACGTCACCGAATCCCATGCCCGGCGGATACACCGCGTGCAGGACGAAATAAAACAGCCACAGGGATGCCCCGCCGGCGAGGACACGCAGCCCCGGCACGCCGAACAGCCCGGCATCCGGTGTGCCGGCAGCATCTTGCCCGGCGGGAAGAAGCTGGCTGGCGGCCGCGCCCAGCAGGAGAAGTCCGGCGATGGCATAGGAGGGAAAAACGATGCGGTCCGGCAGCAGGTGGTGCCGGACATCGATCACGGTGAGCCGGACGGCCATCACGAAAAAGTAGGCGCACGCGGCCAGGGCCAGCCAGAAGGCCAGCGGGTTGGCGGCGGCCAGGTTGCCGAGTCGTTCGATCACTCTCGGATGCTACTGGATATTCGTCCGGCCCGCCGGTCCCCGCGCGTAAACTGTGGATATGGCCGCATGGGACAGCAGGAACGGGCGCGGGCCGCTCGCGCCCCGGGGCCCGGCGGACCAGGCTGCGGCCTTCCGGCACCTGTGCCGGTCCTCGCCGTGGAAGTGGCAGTCGCTGAGGTTCGAGTACGTGGACCGGCCTGTGAAGGCTGCCGCAGGCTCCGCGCCAGCCGCCGTCCCCGACGACCTCGTCCGGGCGTGGCTGCGCAGGCCCGGCGCCCTGCGGCTGGAAACCGTCGACGGACTGGTGATCGCCAGCACCACCGGCATCAATGATTCACGCGGCGGCTTCTACGTCAGTTCGACGCGGAAGACCTGGCTCCTGCCACCGCATCTGGTCACCCCGGTGTACGACGACGACGGGCTGGTGCGCCGCCGCCCGGAGGCAGCCTACGGCGAACCGTCCTTCGGGAACGGCCGCTTCGCCGCCGTCCTGGACCCGGTGGAGCTCGCGGGGAATTCCCCCGTCCCGCTGGAGTTCCCGAACCTCAACGCTGTGGCGCTTGGTCCCATCGCGGAGGTCGACCACGAGGGCCGGCTCGCCCTCGAAACCACGGTCAGTCCGAACCCCTCGTACCGTCCGGCCGACCCTGCAACCCCGATCTGCCGTCCGGGACGCACGCTATTACGGGTCGACGCCGGCACCGGCGTCTGCGTTGCAAGCCGCTGGCTGGACGCACCGGAAACCGGCGCGGAGCCGGCCTACGGGCACTGGCTCAGGATCCTGGGCGTGGACGAATACATGCTCGACGACCTGTTCCTCGCCGAATCCATGAACCTCACGGACGTCCGCCGCCACATCAGCTGGGACGTTCCGGCAGAGTAGCAGTGCCAGCGCCGCGGCGTGACTGGCATCCCCGGCCCGGTACCGTTAGGCTTCCTGCGATGACTTCGCCCGCCGACTACTGGCCCCCGTTCGGACTGAACCTGACCACGCCGCGCCTGACGCTGCGCCCTGTCCGGGACGAGGACATTCCGGCCGCTATCGGGGCCGCCCTCAGCGGCGTGCACGAGCCGGGCCGGAGCCCCTTCAGCACCCCGTGGACCGACGCCCCGCCCCACGAGCTCGGGACCAACATGGCGCAGTGGTACTGGCGGTGCCGCAGCAGCATGACGCCCGGGGACTGGACCATCCTGCTCGGCATCTGGCACGACGGCGACTTCGTCGGCTGCCAGGACGTCGCGGCCAAGGCCTTCAGCACCCTGAAGACCGTCAGCACGGGATCCTGGCTCCGCCAAAGCGCCCAGGGCCGCGGCCTCGGCACGGAAATGCGTGCCGCCGTCGCGCTCTACGCCTTCGACTACCTCGGCGCCGAACTCGCAGAATCCGAAGCCGCCGTCTGGAACCAGCAGTCCCTCGGCGTCTCCCGCTCCCTCGGCTACGAACCCAACGGAGTCACCCGCGCCGTCTGGGGCGGCCAGCCCCAGGAAGTCCAAAAGGTCCGCCTGACCCCGGCCACCTTCAAGCGCCCCGACTGGACCCTGCAGGTAAACGGCCACGAAGCAACAGCAAAGTACCTGGGTATTCAGAAATAACCCGTCTCCCGGGTCGTGGCTACGGCGCCCCGCCGTCGCTTAGACACCTCCCGTCGCTGCGCTGCGGTCGCTGGGCGACCTTCGCTTCGCTTTGGTCGGCGATGCGCTCCTTAGCGGGACACCGCAGCCCCGAAGGTGAGACGCCCACCAGCCGGGACGCGGTCTTTCGTAAAGGAGCGCATCGCGACGCATCGGACCGCGGAGGTCGCCCAGCGACCGCAGGTGGTCCCCATGCGCCGTAAGCAGCGTCCCGAGGGCCCCGAGGCGAGCTTGCGAGCCTTGGGAAGGGACCTCTGCGCTAAGCGACGGCGAAAGGCCGTGGTCCGGCGAACCGGACCACGGCCCCAAACCAGGGGCGAGCCTAGATCTCCGCCCCCTCGAGCAGATCCGTCACCAGGGCAGCGATCGGCGAGCGCTCGGAGCGGGTGAGGGTGACGTGGCCGAACAGCGGGTGGCCCTTCAGCGTCTCGACCACCGCGGCCACGCCGTCGTGCCGTCCGACCCGCAGGTTGTCGCGCTGGGCGACGTCGTGGGTCAGGACGATCTTCGAGTTCTGGCCGATCCGGCTCATGACCGTCAGAAGCACATTCTTCTCCAGGGACTGCGCCTCGTCGACGATCACGAACGCGTCATGCAGCGAGCGGCCGCGGATGTGGGTCAGCGGCATGACCTCGAGCATGCCCCGGTCCATCACTTCCTCGACGACTTCCTGGCTGACCAGCGCGCCCAGCGTGTCAAAGACGGCCTGCGCCCACGGGTTCATCTTTTCCGCCTCGGATCCGGGCAGGTAGCCCAGTTCCTGGCCGCCCACGGCGTACAGGGGCCGGAAGACGATCACCTTGCGGTGTTCCCGGCGCTCCAGGACGGCTTCGAGACCGGCGCACAGGGCCAGCGCGGACTTGCCGGTGCCGGCGCGGCCGCCGAGGGAGACGATCCCGACGGACGGGTCCATGAGGAGATCGATCGCGAGCCGCTGCTCCGCCGAGCGGCCGTGGAGGCCGAAGACGTCGCGGTCACCCTTGACGAGCCGGACCTGCTTGTCCGCCCCGACCCGGCCGAGGGCCGAGCCGCGGCTGGAGAGCAGGACAAGCCCCGTGTTGGTCGGCATTTCGGCCGCGGCCGGGATGAAGACCGGCTCGTGCCCGTAGAGGGTGGCGACCTCGTCTTCGCCCGCGTCGATCTCGGCGACGCCGGTCCAGCCGGAGTCCTTGACGAGTTCATTGCGGTATTCGTCGGCCATCAGCCCCATGGCCGAGGCTTTGACGCGCATCGGCAGGTCCTTGGACACCACCGTCACGTCGCGGCCCTCGTTGGCCAGGTTTTTCGCCACCGCGAGGATGCGGCTGTCATTGTCCGCCCCGCGGAAGCCGGCCGGCAGCACCTCTGCGGAGATATGGTTCAGCTCCACCATGAGCGTGCCGCCGTCGCGGCCCAGCGGGATGGGACGGTCCAGGCCGCCGTGCTCAAGCCGCAGGTCATCCAGGAGCCGGAGCGCCTTGCGCGCGAAGTACCCCAGTTCAGGGTCGTGGCGCTTTCCTTCGAGTTCGGTGATGACGACGATCGGCAGGATGACCTCGTGCTCGGCGAAGCGCAGGAGGGCCCGCGGATCGGAGAGCAGCACGGAGGTGTCGATCACGAAACTGCGGGCCGTGCCCCGGATTCCTGTTCCTTCCCCGGAAACAGCAAGACCGGCCGCGGCGGAATCCGCTGCGCCGGTCTTTGAGGTGGCTCGCTTGGCGCGAGAGGTAGCTTTCTGTCCCTGGTCGGAAATGACATCGGGCAGTTGCTCAGAAATAGCCACATCGACTCCAGCCCCGGGGCAATGCCCGGATTTGTTATTGGTGAGGCGGCTCGGCCTGAAGGCCGCACGCGGCCTCCCATACACCCGGTGCGAACTTCCGCTCCATGTACTGGCCTCCCCGATCGGCCGGCGAATTGCCCGCCGATGGGATAAACGTACGTCTCAGGGGGTGGGTTTGTCCGCCAATTTGACGGCGATTCTTGTTGCCGGTTTGTGAACTCCGTGTGAACGGTTCAGGCGCCGAAGCGGCGCTGCCTGCCGGCGTAATCGCGCAGGGCGCGCAGGAAGTCGACCTTGCGGAACGCCGGCCACAAGGCCTCGCAGAAGTAGAACTCACTGTAGGCGCTTTGCCACATGAGGAACCCGGATAGCCGCTGCTCCCCGGAGGTGCGGATCACTAGGTCCGGATCCGGCTGGCCCCTTGTGTAGAGGAACCGCGAGATGTCATCGACGGTGAGTTCATCGGCCAGTTTTCCGATGTCCGCTCCCCGACTGACGGCGTCATGCAGCAGCTCCCGGACGGCGTCGACGATCTCCCGCCGTCCGCCATAGCCGACGGCGACATTGACGTGCAGCTTTTCGTGCGCCGGAGTGCGGGCCGTGAGATTGTTCAGCCGCTCGGCCAGGTAGTCCGGCAGCAGTTCCGGGGCGCCCATGGCGTGGACGGAGATGTCGGCGTCCTCGTCGAGCCGGTCCAGGGTGTTGGCGATGATGCCCATCAGGAGGTCCAGTTCCTCGCCGGAGCGGTTCATGTTGTCCGTGGAGAGCATGTACAAGGTGACCACTCTGACGCCGAGTTCCTGGCACCAGCCAAGGAATTCGTGGATCTTGTCCGCGCCGGCCTGGTGCCCCTGGCTCGTGGGGGCATTGAACTGGCGGGCCCAGCGCCGGTTGCCGTCCACCATGACGCCGATGTGCCGGGGGATCCGCTCCGGGTCCAGGGAGCGCTGCAGTTTGCGCTCGTAAAAGCCGTAGAGGAACCCGGGCATTTCCATCCGGAGATTCACCTGGCTTCCTTGAGATCCTTGGTTCAGTGCACATCCTAGGCTACCTGCCGGAGCGCCCGGCCGCGCGCAGGACTGCCGCCGGGTAGCCCCCGAACCATAGTTACTCGCAGGTAACTTACCAGTGCGTAGTTTATTATTGCGGCATGGAAAGCAACAGTCTGGAGCCCCGGCCGGAGCCTCCGGCAAAAAAGGGGAGCCCGGTGGACGACGCCGCGGTGAAGCTTGCCGAGCTGCTCATGATCAAGCCCAAATGGCGGGGCTGGATCCACACCGTGACCGCTCCGCTAGCGCTCGTCGCCGGGCTGGTGCTGGTGCTCCTGGCTCCGCCGGATCTGAAGGTTGCGTGCGCCGTCTACGCGGTTACCGGGGTGCTGCTTTTCGGGGTCAGCGCCGTGTACCACCGCGGGAACTGGTCACCGCGGGTCAAGATTGTCCTCAAGCGCCTGGACCACACCAACATCATGCTGGTGATCGCCGGCAGCTACACGCCGCTGGCCTGGGCCCTGCTGGAGCGGCAGAAGGCCGAACTGCTGCTGTGGGTCATCTGGTCCGGGGCCATTCTTGGTGTGCTGTTCCGCCTGCTGTGGACCCACGCCCCGCGATGGCTCTACGTGCCGATCTACATCGCCCTGGGCTGCGGCGCACTGTTCTATCTCCCGGATTTCTTCGCCGCCAATGTGGCCTCGGCCGTGCTGATCTGCGTCGGGGGCGTCCTGTACATCACCGGAGCGGTCTTCTACGCCCTGAAGAAGCCGAACTTCAGTTACGAGCACTTCGGCTTCCACGAACTGTTCCATGCCCTGACGGTGGTCGCCTTCGCCGCACACTACATTGCCATTGCGATCGCGGTCCTGGGCTGACCCCGCGGGCCGAGGCTGAGCCCGGGCCGAGTCTGGTCGGGCCGAAGCTCAGGCGGCCTTGGCGCGTCAACCAGACCATGCAGTCCGCCGCACTTCTCAGCGCCAACCGGCTCACGGAGGGTCCGGATGGCCCTCGACCACCGCTACTCCCCCGGCCCGTACCAGCTGCCCTCGTGCCCGTCAGCGCCAATTCTCCGCACCTTCGAGACAACGACGACGGGACTCACCGGCCCCTCTGCCCGACACGCCGGGCTGGGCCCCAAAGGTGGGGAAATTCCGACGTCGAGGGCCGGCGCACAACCGGGCTGCGGTTTTTCTCGGCCGTTCGCCCTGCCCAGTCTCCCCACCATTGAGACAACGACGACGGGACTCACCGGCTCCTCTGCCCGACACGCCGGGCGAGCCCCCCAAAGGTGGGGAAATTCCGACGTCGAAGCTCAGCCATTTGGCCACCAGCTCAGGCGGGGCGCCCCGCCGCGATGAGCCCGGGCAGCTGCCGCATGTCTGAAAAGACTGTGGTCCCGGGGCCGGCCAGCCGGGCGGCCGGGGTCACGCCTCCGGCGTAGGCAAAGACGTGCATTCCGGCTGCCCGGGCGGCCTGGACGCCGTAGGCGCTGTCCTCGACGACGGCGCAGCGCTCCGGCGCCGTGCTGAGGCGGCGGGCGGCATGGAGGAACAGGTCCGGCGCCGGTTTGCCGTTGGCCACCTCCGTGGCGCTGAAGAGGCGGCCCTGGAAGCGGTGGAGCAGCCCGGTTCTGCCCAGGGTGCGGTGCATCTTTTCGTGGCTGCCGCTGGAGGCGACGCAGTGCGGAAGCGGCAGCCGGTCCAGCGCCTCCTCGATGCCGTCGACCGCCTCAAGCCCGCACTCGAAGGCGTCCTGGTACCACCGTCCGTACTCCTGATCCCAGCCGTCGGCCAGCCGGATTCCGAGGTGCTGCTCCACGGAGGCTACGAAGTGCGCCTCGGATCGTCCGACGAACCGTTCCACGATTTCATCGAGCTCCAGGTCCCAGCCGAGGTCCGCCAGCACCTTCTGGTCCACCCGGACGGCGATTACCTCGGAATCAACCAGGACGCCGTCGCAGTCGAACACCACCAGCTCAAAGCCGTGCTCAGAAGTCATCGGGCCATTGTAGCCAGCCGCTCGCGCACCCCTTCGACGGAACCCGTCGGACGGTCACAGACCATTCCGCGGCACAGGAACACCCGCGGGGCGCCGTCCGGATCCGCACCGCGGCCGCGCAGTAGCGGCACGGGCCGTGCGGCGCCGTCGTCCTGGACCGCGACCACCAGCCCGGGGCTGGGTGAGAGCAGCAGCACCCGGTGCAGCGCGGCACGCCCGGGCGTGTCCGGCCCGGCGACGGCAGCCTCGACGGGTCCGGCGAGCGCCGCCTGGGCGGTCGCCAGCAGCCAGCCCGCCACGCGGGGCGCCCGGACCGCGAGCGGCGGCAGCAGGGAGAGGATGTTGGCCGCCAGGGTGCGGTGTTCCGGGGAGCCGGACAGCGCCGAGTGGGTCAGCAACGCCCCGGCCAGCGCGGCGGCACCGCTGGGGGCGGCGTTGTCGAACAGGTCCAGGCCGTCCCGGCCGCCCTGGGCCGCGGTGACCTGCGCCGACTCCCCGGCAGCGTCTTTCAGTCCGCCGTCGGCCGCGAACCGCACGCAGGCCGCATCCAGCATGGCCGCCGCCAGGTTGTACCAGCGGGTGTGCCCGGTCACCCCATAAAGCGCGAAGAGTCCTTCGGCGCAAAAGGCATAATCCTCCAGCAGGCCCCCGATTCCGCGTGCCGTCCCGCCGTGGGAGACGCGGATGAGCCGGCCGGGGCCGTCTCCGGGCGGCTGCCAGTGCACCCGTTCGAGATACGCCGCAATACGTTCCGCGGCGGCCACGAGCTCCGGCCGGGCCAGGACGGCCCCGGCGTCGGCGAGTGCCGCGACGGCCAGTCCGTTCCAGCCGGCCACCACTTTGTCGTCCCGGCCTGGCTGCGGGCGGCCGGAGCGCGCCTTCGCCAGCACCGGGCGCACCCGCTGCCACAGCACAGCGTCGTCGCCGGCGATCTCCCGGCCCGGATGCAGCGGTGAACCGTCGGCGGTCACGCTCCCGGGTGTGCGGACGTTCATGAGGGCCGCCACGGCGGCGCCGTCGGCGGGACCCAAGAGTTCCTGGAGCTGGGCCGGGGTCCACAGGTAGCTGGCGCCCTCGGCGTGCACGCCGTCGACGACGGTATCAGCATCCAGCGAGGACGCCAGGGCCACTGCCTGTGCCGCTCCCCCGCCCGGCGCCGGGGCTTGCTCCGGCGGCAGCCCGAGGCAGGTGAGGAGCCAGTCCGCGGTGCGCCCGGCCACTGCTGTCGCCTCGGCCGCCGGGTACTCGAGCGTGCCGCCCAGCCGGACCCAGTGGACGTAGACGCGTAGCAGCTGGGCGTTGTCGTAGAGCATTTTCTCGAAGTGCGGAACGGACCAGTCCCGGGTCACGGAGTAGCGGGCGAAGCCGCCGTCGAGCTGGTCGAACAACGCCGACCGGGACATCGCCGCGAGCGCGCGCCCCGCCATATCGCGCGCCGCCGCCGCGGTGTCAGCTCCTACAGCGTCCGGGCCGGCAGTATCGAGTTCAGCGGCTGCCGACGGCAGTCTGTCCCCGGGCACGGCGGCGTGCCGGATCAGGAATTCGAGCACGGCCGACGGCGGGAATTTCGGCGCTCCGCCGAAGCCGCCGTGGCTCCGGTCTTCGGACCGGGACAGGGCGCGAACGGCTTCCCCCAGGAGCGCAGCGTCCAGGGGCTCCGGCGGCCCGTCGAGCCGGACGGCGCTGGCCGGCTGGGACGCGGCGATGCCGCGGGCCAAGGTGGCGGCATTAGCTTCGACAGCGCCGCGGCGCTCCGTCCAGGCCTCACTCACGGCCTCAAGGACCTGCCGGAAGGAGGGACGCCCCGGCATGGGCCGGGGCGGGAAGTAGGTGCCGGCGTGGAAGGCCCGGCCGTCGGGCAGGAGGAAGACGGACATCGGCCAGCCGTCCTCGCCGCTGATCGCCTGCGTGGCGGCCATGTAGACGGCGTCGACGTCGGGGCGTTCCTCGCGGTCCACTTTGACGGCGACGAAGTGGGTGTTCAGGTAGTCGGCCGTGTCCTGGTCCTCGAAGGATTCGTGGGCCATGACGTGGCACCAGTGGCATGCCGCGTAGCCGATGGAGAGGAACACCGGAACGTCCCGGGTGGCCGCGGCGGCAAAGGCCGCATCGCCGAACGGCTGCCAGTGGACCGGGTTGCCGGCGTGCTGGCGCAGGTACGCAGAGGGCTCCGCCGCCAGGGCGTTCGAGCCTCCTGGCAGCGGGCGGGTGGAACCGCTGTTAGCGGTTTCCTGGTCCTGCATCGCCGTTGACTTCCGGCCGGGAAGCCCCGCCCTCGGACGGGAACCGGGTGTCCTCGGTGCCGTCGGCGCCGGAGGTCCCTGCCTCGTCGGCGGCCGTACGCTCGGCCTCCACCTGGGCCCGGTAGCGGACCCGGCGGATGCGCCGCACCATGTCCACGATCAGCAGCGCGGTCAGCACCACGATGAAGGCTGTCAGCAGGAAGCCCAGAAAACCCGGGGTGACCTGGTCCTCGGACAGGCCCGGTCGCAGCGACGGCGTGGGGGTGGGCGCCGGAGCTGTTGCCAGAGCGATGAGCAAGGAATGCACGGTGAAAACCTTCTGTGGAAACCGGTGTCTTTTCTTCGGCGCCTCTTCTACGGCGCCTCTTCTACGGGGCGTTAATCCTACGGGGCCTCAATTCTACGGGGCCTTTTCTACGCCGGATAGAAGAAGTCTATCCCGTCTATCTTAACCCGGCGAAGAGGTCCGTTTCGGGCAGTTCGACCGGGATCCGCGACTCGATCAGGGAGTAGTCCTCCCACGGCCAGACCTTGCGCTGCATGGCCGCGGATACCGCAAAGAAGAATCCTTCCGGGTCCACCTGCGTGCGGTGGGACCGGAGCGCGTCGTCCCGGGCTTCGAAGAAGTCCCCGCACTCGATCTGGGTGGTGGTGGGGTGCGTCGGCGGCGGCGGGGTGTGCCCCTCGGCGTCCGCCTCAAGCCAGGTGGCCAGCCGCTCGGCATACGGGGACTGCAGGCCGGCCTCTTCCAGCGCAAAGTGGAGCGCGCGGAAGCGGTCCGGGCTGAAGGCGCGGTCGTAGTAGAGCTTGCTGGGCGCCCACGGCTCCCCGATGCCCTGGTAGCGGGCGGGATCACCGGCAGCCGCGAAAGCCTCGACGGCCACCCGGTGCGCCATGATGTGATCCGGGTGCGGGTAGCCTCCGTTCTCGTCGTAGCTCACGATCACATGGGGCCTGAAGTCCCGGACCAGCCGTACCAGCGGCGCGGCCGCCCGCTCCAGCGGCTGCAGGGCGAAGCAGCCCGGCGGCAGGGGCGGCAGCGGATCGCCTTCCGGCAGTCCGGAATCCACGAATCCGAGCCAGCGCTGCCGGACCCCGAGGACCTTCGCGGCGGCCTCCATCTCAAGGCGGCGGGCCCCGGCCATGTCGCGCTTGGGGTGCGGCTGGCCCTCCATCGCGGGGTTCTGGATGTCGCCGCGCGAGCCGTCGGTGCAGGTGGCCACCAGGACATCCACGCCCGAGGCGGCGTACATGGCCATGGTGGCGGCACCCTTGCTGGATTCGTCGTCGGGATGAGCATGGACCGCCAGCAGACGAAGCGGTGCTGACGGGCTGGGGGATGCTGTCATCAGGGGACGGCTCCTCTTTCTGCTGTTCTCTGTTCTGGCGGACTTGCTGGTGTGGCGGACAATCTGGTCTGGCGGACATGCCGTTGTGCCGGACGCTGCGGAGCTGCTACGGCACGGCCACCCCGCAGGCGGGCCGGCCGTCCATGGCGTAGCCTGCAGGGTCAGCCGCCGCCGCGGATATATCCCGGTCCGATCCACACTAAACTGGACTGGTGACTTCCGAGGATCAGCATGCCGCGCCGGCACCTACCAGCCTAGCCAATCGTTACGGCGGCCAAAAGCGCGCACTGACACGCAAGGGCAAACGCAACATCCTGATCGCCGTCCTCGCCGTGGGCATCGCCTTCCTTGCCTGGGTGACGACGTCGGCGGCCACTACCAGCGTCAGCTTCAAGGACATCGGCTACAGCACCACCGACGCCACCCTGACGGAGGTTGACTTCCAGGTGACCAAGGACCCCGCCGCGGATGCCAAGTGCGCTGTCAAGGCCATGGACTCCAAGTTCGCGATTGTCGGCTGGAAAGTCGTGGACATCGGCCCGAACCCCACCGATGCCGGCACCGACGGCGGACACACCACCGGCCACAGTACCCAGCTGCGCACCGAATCCCAGGCTGTCTCCGCCGTCGTGGACAACTGCTGGATTCCGGACGCGGGAAAGTAGGCCGCGGCCCCCGCTGGCCGCGGCTGTGCTGCAGCGGCGTCGCCCGGGACTACAGCATCTACGGCGGCAGCCGCCGCAACACGATGTGATCCACACCGCAGTCCTCTTTGGTTTATCCACAGGATTGACTACAATGGATCAATACCTTTCCCCCGCTGAGCTGGTTACTGCGTCATAAAAGTGGCCACCGTGGCGGGGTCTTTGCTTGTATGACCACCCAAAGGAGAAGTCCGTGTCTACCACCAACAGCGCAACTGCGGCTTGGCTTACCCAGGAAGCTTTTGACCGCCTGAAGGCAGAGCTGGACCACCTTTCCGGCCCCGGCCGGGCAGAAATCGTCCAGAAGATCGAAGCCGCGCGCCAGGAGGGCGACCTCAAGGAGAACGGCGGCTACCACGCCGCCAAGGAGGAGCAGGGCAAGATCGAGGCCCGCATCCGCCAGCTCACGGCCCTTCTGCGGGACGCCCACGTCGGCGAAGCCCCGGCCGATGACGGCATCGTGGAGCCCGGCATGATCGTCGTGGCCAAGATTGCCGGCGACGAGGAAACCTTCCTGCTCGGCTCCCGCGAGATTGCCGGCGACTCGGACCTGGACGTCTTCAGCGAGAAGTCCCCCCTCGGCGCGGCGATCGTCGGCCACAAGGAGGGCGACAAGCTCAGCTACACCGCCCCGAACGGCAAGGACATCACGGTGGAGATCATGTCCGCCAAGCCGTACGCCGGCTAGCACCGCAGCACACGTTCCCGCACGGAACACCTTGACGAAAAATAGCGACGCCGGTCTCCCCCTCGCGGGGAGGCCGGCGTCGCCTTTTTTCTGCCTGCTTGGTGGATCAGCGCGGCGGTTAAGCATTGCGGATCGGTGTGGCAGGTCAGTGTGCGCGGGTTAGCGCCCGGCGGGCAGCGACCGCGGGCGCCGTGTGCTCAGCAGCACGGCCGCTGCGACGCCGCCGATCGCCCCACCTAGGTGCGCCTGCCACGAGACGAAACTTGCCACGGTGGGTAGCACGCCGAAGAGGATCCCGCCGTAGGCCATGAACAGCACCACGGACAGCACGATCTGCCACCAGTTCCGGTTGAAGAAGCCGCGGACCAGCAGGAACGCAAACAGCCCGAACACCAGTCCGGACGCGCCGACGGTGACGCTGGTTCCGCCGATGAGCCACACCACGATTCCGGACGCCAGCCAACTGGCGGCCAGGGCCGTGATGAAGACCCGCCGCCCGGACAGGAACACGATAAACCCGAAAATGATCAACGGGAGCGTGTTGGACATCAGATGGGCGAGGCTAGCGTGCAGCAGCGGAAACGTCAGGATGTCCAGGATCCCGTCCATGCTGCGCGGCCGCAGGCCGAATATGCGGTTCAGGGAATGGAACAACGCGGTGTTGACAATCTCGATCAGGTAGAGCAGCACCACGAAGGAGCCCACCACCAGCAGGCCCGTGCGGGCCCGCGCCCCGGGAGAGTCCCCTGCTCCCGGCTGCCCGCCCGGAGACGCGTCCAGCACCCCGGCCCCTAGTGCACCACGATCGGCTGGAAGCCTTCGGCCCGGAGCGCCGCCAGGACTTGGCTGCAGTGCTCGTGGCCCTTGGTTTCCAGGTTGACCGTGATGGAGACGTCGCCCATGCTGATGGAGCCGCCCACCCGAGTGTGGTCCAGTCCGGTGACGTTGGCGTCGTTCTCGGCGATGATGCGGGCAATTGTCGCGAGCGAGCCCGGACGGTCATCGAGCATCATCCGCACAGTCATGTAGCGGCCGGCAGCGGACAGACCGCGCTGGATCACCTTGAGCATCAGCATGGGGTCGATGTTGCCGCCGGAGAGGACCACCGCCACGGTGCCGGGGTTCTCGATCTTGCCTTCCATGAGCGCCGCGACGCCGACGGCCCCGGCGGGCTCAACCACCATCTTGGCGCGTTCCAGCAGGAAGATCAGCGCCCTGGCCAAGGCGTCTTCGCTGACGGTGACGACGTCGTCGACGAGCTCGCGGATGATGCTGAACGGCAGCTGACCCGGCCGGCCCACGGCGATACCGTCCGCCATGGTTGAGACCTTCTTGAGCGGCACGAGGGCGTCCGCGGCGAGCGAGGGCGGGTAGGCGGCGGCGTTCTCGGCCTGGACGCCGATGATGCGGATTTCGCGTCCGAGCTCCTTGGCGCGGGCCTTCACGGCGACGGCAACGCCGGCGAGGAGTCCGCCGCCGCCGACGCCCATGAGGATGGTGTCCACGTTCGGGACCTGCTCCAGGATTTCCAGCCCCACCGTGCCCTGACCGGCGACGACGTCGACGTCATCGAAGGGGTGGACGAAGACCGCGCCGCTTTCATCGGCATAGCGCTTGGCCTCGGCCAGCGCCTCGTCCACGTTGTGGCCGTGCAGCACCACTTCGGCGCCGTGGCTGCGGGTGGCGGCGAGCTTGGGCAGTGCGACGCCGAGCGGCATGTAGATGCGGGCCTTGATGCCGAGGCTCTTGGCCGCGACGGCCACGCCCTGGGCATGATTTCCGGCGGAGGCCGCCACAACGCCGCGCTTCTTCTCGGCGTCAGAGAGCTTGGCCATGCGCACATAGGCGCCGCGGACCTTGAACGACCCGGCGCGCTGCAGGTTTTCGCACTTGAGGAAGACCTCGCCGCCCACCATGGTGCCGAGGGCCCGCGATGACTCCACGGGTGTCCGCGTAATAATCCCGTCGAGCAGCTTCTGCGCCTCCAGGACATCGTCCAGCGTGACGGGCAGGCTCTCAAGGGTATTCACGAACTGTTCTCCTTCGTCGGATCAGGCGTCGGTGCCCCGTCCGGCATCGCTGCCCGGAGCACCGCTGTTGGGTGCGGCGCCCTCGCGGCCGGGCGTTCGGCCCGGCAGGTGGACGTCTGTGAAGGTGGTATCTGCGCCGGGCTCGGGGGCAGGGCTTCGCCCTGGCCCCGCGGTTGCCAGCACTTCATCATGTTCCCACGTTCTGCCGGCAATGTAGCGAATCGACGAGTTTGCTACGGCGAGGAGCGGAACGGAAAAGAGCGCACCGGGGATCCCGGCGAGGTAGGAACCGGCTGCGACCGCCAGGATCACGGCCACGGGGTGGAGGGATACGGCCTTGCCCATGACGAGCGGCTGCAGTATGTGGCTTTCCAGTTGCTGGACCAGGAGCACGATCGCCAGCATGATCAGGGCGTTGACCGGTCCGTTGGCGACAAGTGCCAGCAGAACGGCGATGGCGCCGGTGACCAGCGCGCCGACCACCGGGATGAAGGAACCGAGGAAAACCAGCACGCCCAGCGGCAGCGCGAGCGGCACGCCGATGATGGCGGCGCCGACGCCGATTCCCACAGCGTCCACGAACGCGACGAACATCTGGATGCGCGCGTAGCTGACCATGGACGTCCAGCCGCGGCGGCCCGCACCGTCGGTGGCGCGGCGCGCGTTCCGGGGCATGAGACTGACCAGGAAGGCCCAGATCCTCTCACCTTCCAGCAGGAAGAAGATCAGCACGAACAGCGCCAGTACCAGGCCTGCGGCGAAGTGCCCGGCCGTGCTCCCGAACGTCAGGGCACCGCTGAGGATACTGCTGCTGTTGTTCTGCAGCGCGGCTGTGCCTTCCTGGACGTATTTGTCGATCTGGGCGGCCGTCAGCTGCAGAGGGCCTTCCGACAGCCAGGTCTGGACCTGCTGGACGCCCGTGAGGGCCTGGGACCACAGCTCCCCGAACCCCTGGGCGAGCTGGCGCCCCACCAGTGTCAGGGCGCCGATGATCAGGCCGATGAAACCGAGGACCGTGATGGCGACGGCGAGCCCTTTGGGCACGCTCCGCTTGGCCATCCAGCGCACGGCAGGGCTGAGGAGCCCCGCCAGCAGAGCGGCCACCATCACCGGGATGATGAGGAAGCTGACATGGCTGAGCAGCCAGATCAGGCCCCCGAGCACCAGCAGGATGAGCCCGGCGCGCCACGCCCAGGCGGCGGCGATCCGCACGCCGTAGGGAATGTCCTGGTCAATCTGTCGGTCGGTCCGCACCCGGGCCCCGGCACGGGATCCGGCACCGGATCCGGCACCGGATCCGGCCCCGGCCGCGGAAATGGCGGGTGTTGTGGCGGATGCGGCGTCCTCAGCTGGCGTCATAGCCCCATAATTCCCTAGCAGCCGTTCAATAGGAAACCGGCAACGGGCAAGTGGAAACCAGCAAACGGCGTCCGGCTCTCCGGGTCAGTCCGCAGCGGCCGTCAGCGAGGAGGAGATGCCCCAGCTCATGGAGAACTGCTCCCCCGGCGCCAGCCAGCGAAGTCCCTCGCCGCTGTTGAACGCATTGGCCGGCCCGGTCATCGGCTCAATCGCGACCGCCTTCGTCCGGCCCGGAAATTCCGTCGTCACGAAGACGTGGACGTACGCGCAGTTCGCGTCCTGCCAGAGGCTCACCGTCCGCCCGTCAGGTGCCCGCAGCGTGTGCCGGGCGACGCCGCCGTCGAACTCCAGGTCCGTATAGGCCGAATCGAGGTCCAGGTCCCCCACCGGCCGGCCGTCGCGCAGATCGAACTCGCCGCCAACCGGCGTGGTGCTGCGCGGAATGAGGCGGTCATCGGCGACAAGCCGGGTCCGGGCATTCACGCTGACCGTGAGCTCCTCGCTGGGCACGTCCCCCAGCCGCAGGTAGGGGTGGGCGCCGAGCACGAACGGCGCGGGATCCTGGGAGTCGTTGATGAGGGTCTGGCGCACCACCAGCCCGAGGTCCTTGGCCAGTTCGTAGCGGACCCGGTGCCGCAGCAGGAACGGGTAGCCGTGCTGCGGGAACACGGCCGCTTCCAGGGTGACGGAGAATTCGTCCTCGTCCACGAGTTCGTAGGAAGAGTTCCGCAGCAGCCCATGGCTGGCGTTGTTGCGGGAGACCTCGGTGATGTCGAGCTGCAGTTTCTTGCCGTTTAGATGCCAGACGCCGTCCTCCACCCGGTTGGCCCAGGGCGCCAGGGTGATCCCGGTGGCGCCGGGCGGGATGTCAGCGTCGCCGTAGGTCTCGGTCAGGTCCGTGCCGCCGCGGCTGTAGAGGCGCAGCCCGGCGGCGAGTTCGGTGACGACGGCCAGGGCGTCGCCGCGCCGGAGCTCGTACTGCCGCCCGGACGCGTACCGCCGCACGGCGCCATTGGCGGAAGATGCAGTGCCGGATGCAGAATGTGTCGCTGTGAGATCCATGGTGACCACCGTACAGACCACCCGGCAACCCGTATACCTTGGATCCATGACTTCCAGAAGCGCAGGTGCCAGGCCATGAACCCTTCCCTGGACAGCGGCGGGCTTGCCGCCCGGTTTGAGTCGGTCTTTGGCGCCCGGCCCGACGGCGTGTGGCGGGCACCCGGACGCGTCAACCTCATTGGCGAGCACACGGACTACAACGAGGGCTTCGTCCTGCCGTTCGCGATCGACCGGGCAGCCCGGGTGGCCGTCAGGGTCCGGCCGGACTCCAGCGTGCGCATGCTGTCCACTTTTGGGAACCAGGGGCTGACGACGGCGGACACCGGCGCCCTGACCCACGCCGGCGCCCGGGGCTGGACCAAGTACCCGCTCGGCGTCATCTGGGCCCTTCAGCAGCAGGGTCTCCCGATCCCCGGCGTGGACCTGCTCCTGGATTCCGACGTCCCCCGCGGCGCCGGCCTGTCGTCCTCGCATGCGATCGAATGCGCCGTGATCTCCGCGCTGAACGAGCTCACGGCCGCCGGCCTCTCCGCCCAGGAGATGGTCCTGGCTACCCAGCGGGCCGAAAACGACTTCGTCGGCGCGCCCACCGGCATCATGGACCAGTCGGCCTCGCTCCGGGCCACGGCCGGCCACGCCGTCTTCCTCGACTGCCGGGACCAGAGCGTCCGTCTGGTGCCGTTCGACGCCGACGCCGCGGGGCTGGTGCTGCTGGTCATCGACACCAAGGTCTCGCATTCCCACGCCGACGGCGAGTACGCGGCCCGGCGCGAATCCTGCGAACTTGCCGCCGAAGTGCTCGGCGTGGCGGCCCTGCGCGACGTCGGACTGGAGGACCTCGAGGAGGCCAGCGGGCTCCTCGACGCGGAGACGTTCCGACGCGTCCGCCACGTGGTCACCGAGAACGACCGTGTGCTGCAGACAGTCGAGCTGTTGGACACCCTGGGCCCGGCCGCCATCGGCCCCTTGCTGGATGCCTCCCACGCCTCGATGCGGGATGACTTCGAGATCTCCTGCGCCGAACTGGACCTGGCCGTGGATACGGCGCGGTCGGCCGGCGCGATCGGCGCACGCATGACCGGCGGCGGCTTCGGCGGCTCCGCGATCGCCCTGACCCCCGCGGGCTCGGCGCATCGGGTGCGTTCCGCCGTCGAACAAGCCTTCGCGCAGGCGGGGTATGCCGCACCGGAGATCTTCGGCGTCCGCCCCGCGGCCGGGGCCATGCGACTGGCGTAGGCGGGGCGTAGTCTGGGCGCATGCCAGAGGCCGTCATCGTTTCCACTGCCAGAAGCCCCATCGGGCGTGCCTTCAAGGGCTCGCTGAAAGACGAGCGGCCGGACGATCTCGCCGCCGCTATGGTCACGGCGGCCCTCGCCGGAATCCCGGCGTTCGACGCCGCTGCCGGGCCGGGCCGCGGCCTGGATGACATCTATCTGGGCTGCGCCGAACCGAGCGGCGAGGCCGGCTCCAACATGGCCCGGGTGGTCGGCATCCTGGCCGGGCTGGACCACGTTCCCGCGGCCACCATCAACCGTTTCTGCGCTTCCAGCCTGCAGACGCTCCGGATGGCATTTCACGCCGTCAAAGCCGGCGAGGGACAGGCGTTCGTTGCCGCCGGCGTGGAGTCGGTGTCCCGTTACCGGGACTGGGCCGGCGCCGGCGAGACCGACGCGAGCACCCACAACCCGCGCTTCGAGGCGGCCAGGGAACGCTCTGCGGCCACCGCGGCCGCCAACACGCCGTGGACCGATCCGCGGCTGGAAGGCCGGATGCCGGACGTATACATCGCCATGGGCCAGACGGCGGAGAACGTTGCGACGAGCTATGGCATCGGCCGCGCGGAGCAGGACGCCTGGGCGGTGCTCAGCCAGAACCGGGCCGAGGCGGCTATCGCCGCCGGGTTCTACGCCCGCGAAATCACGCCCTACACCCGCGCCGACGACTCGGTGGTCGATCGCGACGATTCACCGCGGCCCGGCGTGACGGCCGAGGCCGTCAGCGCCCTGCAGCCGGTCTTCCGCAGCGGCGGCACCGTGACGGCCGGCAACGCGTGCCCGCTCAATGACGGGGCCGCTGCCGTCGTGGTCATGAGTGACACGCGCGCCCGCGACCTGGGCCTTGAGCCCCTCGCCCGGATCGTCTCCACGGGTGTTAGCGCCCTGTCCCCGGAGCTGATGGGCATGGGCCCGGTCGAGGCCACCCGCCGGGCGCTCAGCCTCGCCGGGCTGACCGTCCGCGACATCGATCTCGTGGAGCTCAACGAGGCTTTTGCCGTCCAGGTCGTGGCCAGTGCGCGGGAGCTGGCCATCGATGAGGACAAGCTGAATGTCCACGGCGGCGCGATCGCCCTCGGACACCCTTTCGGCATGACCGGCGCACGAATGACCATCACCTTGCTCAACGGGCTCCGCGCCCGGGACGCCTCCCTCGGCCTCGCCACGCTGTGCGTCGGCGGCGGCCAGGGCATGGCGGTAGTGTTCGAACGGCTCAGCTGACGCTGTCCCGCTAAGGCGGCGCTGCCGGGAGCACCCGGCCGGGTGCTCCCGGCTGGGGCCGCCGGCCGGGAAAATCGAAGGGCCCCGCCAGCGGCGGGGCCCTTACTCGGAAAGCAGGTTGGACAACCAGTGCGTTCCGGAAACGACGGCGGTTAGTCGTTGCCGCGGAGAATCGACAGCAGGCGGATGATTTCGACGTAGAGCCAGACGAGCGTGACCGTGAGGCCGAACGCGGCGGTCCATGAGAAACGCTGCGGGGCTCCGGCGCTGATGGCCGCCTCGATGCTGGTGAAGTCCATGATCAGCGAGAAAGCGGCCAGGCCGATCGCCAGCACACCGATGAAGACGCCGAGCGGGATGCCAAAGATCTCCACGCTGGTGCTCAGGCCGAACGGCGTGTTCACAGCCCCGGTCCACATCATGACGAGGTTGACGAGCGCGAACACCGCGTAGCCGATCAGCGCGATCATGAAGAACCGCATGAGCTTGGGCGTCGCCCGGACCTTGCCGCTCTTGAACAGCACCAGCGTCACGGCGAAGACGGAAAGCGTCCCGACGACGGCCTGGATGCCGACTCCCGGGTACAGGTTGTCGAGGATACGGGTCAGGCCACCGAGGAAGAAGCCTTCCAGCAGCGCGTAGGCCAGGATGAGCGCCGGAGACGGCTGCTTCTTGAAGGTGTTGACCATGGCGAGGGCGAAGCCGCCCAGCGCGCCAAGGATCATCAGCATGGACCCGGTGCCCTGCGGGACCGCGAGCGCCATTGCGGCGCCGACCACCAGAACGGCGAGGCACCCGGCAGTCTTGATGATGACGTCGTCGTACGTCATCCGGCCGATGTCAGCGGGGCCGGCCGCCGGCCGGTTGTACAGGTCCTGGAGCTGTTCCTGGGTCATCCCCTGCGGGGCCTGCCCATAGGCGTTCTGGCCATAGTAGTTCTGGCCGTAAGGGCCTTGGCCGTAAGAGCCATGACCGTACGGGGCCTGCGGGGCAGGCGGTGCCTGGGTGGCTTCGCGGAAATTCTTTCCGCTGAAGATCGGGTTTCCGCCAGGTGCCATTACGGGTGTCCTCCAAGATTAGGGTGCGGGGTTGATCCGGTGCGATGCGGATAATTACGGTGCGAATTATTACGGTGCGGATAACTAAATGCGGACAATACGAGTGGGACTGTACATAGTCACGCTACCAATTCCCACGGGCGGCAGGGAGGGATAGTTCCCCCTTGCGGCCGCCGCAACCGAACCGTGACCTGAAGGCGAGGGATCGGCGGTGCCGGATCAGGCA
Source organism: Arthrobacter sp. H-02-3 (assembly GCF_003097355.1). Taxonomy (GTDB): domain Bacteria; phylum Actinomycetota; class Actinomycetes; order Actinomycetales; family Micrococcaceae; genus Arthrobacter; species Arthrobacter humicola. The sequence continues at coordinate 107,297 of NZ_PYUI01000004.1, read as the reverse complement.
CGGGTCATTCGCGCGGGGCGCCGGCCACGCCGGACAACGGTGTCCGCGGCCAGAGTCCCCGCGGCCAGCACAACCGCCTGTCCGTCCCCACGGAAGTCGTTTAATGGCTTCGACGGATCCCCCTTTGACGCGGGGAGCGGGCCGGGAACCGGCGCCGGCGTTCCCGTGCCGCTGGTGACGATGACGTCGTCGACGTAGATGTCGGCCATTTGCTGGTCGTGTTCGGAGCCGAGTTGCACCATATCCACCGTCGTCGCCGGAATGCTGACCGTGCCCGCATAGACGGAACGCCCGTCCCACCAGATTTGGACGTTCGTCCCGGGACCGTTCGGGACCACATGCATGACCAGCCGGTGCCAGGAATTCGTGGGCACATCCTGCCGCAGGGTGGTGTACGTGAAGCCTTCGGGTGTAGAAATCCGGAGCATCAGCTCATGGGAGATGTTTTGACGGAAGACATCCATGACGCGCAGGCGGCCGGAAAAGAACCGGAAGTAGGGAACGTTGTTCCCCACCTGTCCCTCTCCAGCGATGTTGAACCAGCCGTCCGCATACGCTTCTGTGGTCCCGGGCGTCAGGCCCACCGTCATCTTGGCCATGGAGCCGGGCGCCGTGGTGGTGTGCAGGACGGCGGCGCAGTTTCCGGAGTGCGACAGCCCGGCGGACACGGAGACATGACCTGTCCCGGAAGTGGAAACGCCGAACCCGTCCAGCGTGCCCGCTTCGAAACTGGAAGCTGCCGCTGCCGTCCCCGGATAAGGAACGGAAGGTGGCCCGACAGACGGCGTGCAGGCTTGTGCCCCGGCAGTCACGGGCCCCAGGCTGAGCGCGGGAATACCCAGAATCGCCAGCACAACTGAGCCCGCGAGGCATAGCTTGACCACCCGGTTCATCGGTCGGCCCTCCAAGATCGGCCCCTGCTATCGGCACCGGACCCGGGTTCCGGACTGAAGGACCTGGACGTGGCGTCCGGACTTCGGTTCTGGACCTCGGCACTGGACTCCCACACTGGGCTCCAGGTTCTGGCGCTCTTCGCACCATAACCCGGGAGGACTTGGAAAAAGCTTGGAGCTCCGGCTCCGCCGGCGTGGCTGAACTGGCCCGGCCGACCTGGCCCGGCGACGGCTCGCGTCCCGGGCCGGGCCGCGCGGATCGGAGCCCCACGGGGCCACTGTTTAGGCATACTCGGACTCAACAAAAGTTTTCTTTAGCAACCCTAAAGCGAAGCTCCGGCGCGACTTCACGGTTGTTACCCGATCGCGACGTTCTGCCTGCTCGCAGCGGCATTCATTGGGCCGCCCGGGCTGTAGCATAGGCCACACAGGGTGACGGACATCACAAGCCGAATCCCTGACCGTTCGCAGCGGTTGCAAAGGCGCAACCCACAGCACCCCCATGTGGAGGTTTTCAATTTGAGAAGCACAACGAGCGGCCTGTCGCAGCGACGGCGCGGCAGACTATTGAGGACTGTGGGGGCTGTATGTGCCGCCATAGCCGCGCTACTGCTCATCGTTGCCCCGGCATCCAGCGCTACGACCCCCTCGCCGACACCATCCCCGTCGGCTACCGAGTTCACCAACAGCATCAGCGGCTTCTTGCGCGGCGACGACCGCGCGCCGATCGCCGGGGTCACCATCACCGCCACGAACGGCGACTTCACGGGAACCACAAAATCCGGAGCCAACGGCGCCTGGACCATCGGAGTCCCCACCCAGGGAACCTACGTGGTCAAACTCGATGACTCGACGCTCCCGAAGGGCATCAAGCTCGCCGAGGGCCAGGAGAACCCCCGCAAGGTCACCTTCAGTCAGACCTCGAACCTTTCGGTGATCTTCGCCTTTGGCAAGGGCATTGTCGTCGAGGAGCAGAACTTCTGGCAGAACCTGCTCAACCGGCTGGTGGCCGGCCTGAGCTTCGGCCTGCTGCTTGCCCTGGCGGCCGTCGGCCTCTCGCTGATCTTCGGCACCACGGGTCTGACGAACTTCGCCCACGGTGAGATGGTCACGTTGGGCGCCGTCCTGGTGTTCGCCTTCAACGCCATGCACCTGCCGTTCTGGCTGGCCATCATCCTGGCCATCATAGGCGGCGGCTTGTTCGGCTACGTCCAGGATGCGGGACTGTGGAAACCGTTGCGGCGCCGCGGAACCGGGCTTGTTCCGATGATGATCGTCAGCATCGGCCTGGCTCTGGCCGTGCGTTATGTGATCCAGTTCTACTTCGGCGGCGCCACCCAGCAGCTGCCGTTCGCACAGAGTGCTGAGATCCTGATCGGTCCGGTTTCCATCTCCCCCAACAACCTCTGGTCCCTCCTCATCAGTGCCGCCGTGATCGCCGCCCTCGGCGTCGTCCTGCTCAAGACTCGCCTCGGCAAGGCCACCCGCGCGGTGGCCGACAACCCGGCGCTGGCCGCGGCCTCCGGCATCGACGTCGACTCCGTCATCCGGATCGTCTGGGTGGTCGGTGGCATGCTCGCCGCCCTCGGTGGCATCCTCTGGGCCTACTACCGGCCCGGCGTCACCTTCGACATGGGGTCGCAGATCCTGTTGCTCATCTTCGCCGGCGTCACGCTCGGCGGCCTCGGCACGGTCTGGGGCGCCCTGGTCGGTTCCATCATCGTCGGCATCTTCGTTGAGCTGACCACCGTGTTCGGCCTCGCGGCCGACCTCAAATACGTGGGAGCGTTGTTCATCATGATTGTTGTCCTCTTGTTCCGGCCTCAGGGCATTTTGGGCCGCCGCGAGCGCGTGGGTTAGGAGACAGCCATGGATTTCGGATTCATTTTTTCCAGCGCCGCAGGCGAACTGTTCAGCCCGACGACGGCTGCCTACGCCCTGGCCACCCTTGGCCTTGCGGTCCACTTCGGCTACGCCGGCCTGCTCAACTTCGGCCAGGCGGGCTTCATGGCGGTGGGAGCCTACGGCTTCGCCATCTCCACCCTGACGTTCCACGTGCCGTTCTTCGTCGGACTGCTCGTCGCCGTCGTCTGTTCGGCCATCTTCGCCCTGCTGCTGGGCATCCCGACGCTGCGGCTCAGGGCTGACTACCTGGCCATCGTGACCATCGCGGCGGCGGAAATTGTGCGCTATGTCGTCACGACCAACCAGTTGACCGCCGTCACCGGTTCGGCCAACGGCCTGGCGGCCTTCGAGGGCGATTTCTACGCCATGAACCCCTTCCCTCCGGGGACCTATATCGGCATGAACAACCGCGACTTCTTCATCCGGGTGGTTGCCTGGGCCGTCGTGGCCGTGTTCTGCCTCCTGGTCTGGCTGCTGATGCGCAGCCCGTGGGGCCGGGTCATCAAGGGCATCCGCGAGGACGAGAACGCCGTCCGGTCGCTCGGCAAGAACGTCTACGCCTACAAGATGCAGGCCCTCATCATCGGTGGCGTGCTCGGTGCCCTGGCGGGCATGATCTTCACGATCCCCCGCGGCGCGGTCCAGCCTGCCAACTACGGCACGGAACTGACCTTCTTCCTCTACACCTGCCTGCTGCTGGGCGGTCTGGGCACCGTCCTTGGCCCGGTGGTCGGCGCCATGATCTTCTGGGTGGTGCTTTCGCTCACCCAGGGCATCCTCTATGGCCTGATCGAGTCCGGGACCATCACGTGGCTGAACACGGTCCAGGCCGGGCAGCTGCGTTACATCCTGGTCGGCGTGGCGCTCATGCTGCTGATGATCTTTAGGCCCCAGGGCGTCCTCGGCAACAAGAAGGAGCTGGCATTCGCATGAGCATTCCAAGCGAAGAGTCGCGCGGCGAACCCCGCATGTCGGAAGAGATCGACTACATGACGGACACCCGTCCGATCGCCGTCGGAGAGATCGCCCCCGGCTGCAAGAAGCGTGATCCGATCGTGGTGGCCGAAAACGTCACCCGCAGCTTCGGCGGCATCAACGCCGTCGACGTCCAGCACCTCGAGATCCCGCGTCACAAGATCACGGCGCTGATCGGCCCGAACGGTGCCGGCAAGACCACCCTGTTCAACCTCCTGACGGGATTCGACACCCCAAATTCGGGCAGCTGGCAGTTCGAAGGCCAGAGCATTGCGGGTGTCTCCTCCTACAAGGTCGCCCGGATGGGCATGGTGCGCACCTTCCAGCTCACCAAGGTCATGGGCAAGCTCACCGTCATGGAGAACATGCGTCTGGGCGCCTCCAACCAGTCCGGCGAGAGGCTCTCCAAGGCCCTGTTCAAGGGCATCTGGGGCGGCCAGGAGAAGAAGATCACCCAGGAAGCGAACGTGCTGCTGGAGAAGTTCAAGCTGGATGCCAAAAAGGACGACTACGCGGCGTCCCTGTCCGGCGGCCAGCGCAAGCTGCTCGAAATGGCACGCTCGCTCATGGTCCGGCCCAAGCTCGTGATGCTGGACGAGCCGATGGCCGGCGTGAACCCGGCCCTGACGCAGTCGCTGCTCGATCACATCAAGAACCTCAAGTCCGAGGGCATGACGGTCCTGTTCGTCGAGCACGACATGCACATGGTCCGGCACATTGCCGACTGGGTCGTCGTCATGGCCGAAGGCAGGATCGTCGCCGAGGGTCCGCCCGCCGAGGTCATGAAGAACCCCGCAGTGATCGACGCCTACCTCGGCGCCCACCACGACGTCGACCTCGGCGACGCTGAGGGCATCAAGGAACTGGCCGCCGAGTTGGTGGCCGACGAGGACTCGATCGTCGGCACTGAAAACGCCGGCATCATCTCCGCCGACGTCCTCACCACGGAGGCGGAGGAGCCGAACGGGACAGCGCACGGCCGCCGCAGCTCCGAGGAGCCGAACCGCACTGATGAGTCGGGCAGCACAGCGCAGCCGAACCGCACAGAGAAGGACACAGAATGAGCGCCACCAGCGCGGCACCCTCCGCCCATCCCGCCTTCGAAGGGGACTCGGTCGTCAAGGTCACCGACCTCGTGGCCGGCTACATTCCCGGTGTCAATATCCTCAACGGCTGCAGCATCGAGGCCCGGAAGGGCGAACTGATCGGCATCATCGGCCCCAACGGCGCCGGCAAGTCCACTCTGCTGAAAGCCATGTTCGGCCTGGTCAAGGTCCACTCCGGCTCCGTGGTGGTCCGCGGGCAGGACATCACCGGGCTCAAGGCCAACAAGCTCGTCAGCCGGGGTGTCGGGTTCGTGCCGCAGACCAACAACGTGTTTGCGGCCCTGACCATCGAGGAGAACCTGCAGATGGGCATGTTCCAGCGGCCCAAGGACTTCTCCCAGCGCTTCGACTTCGTCACCAGCCTGTTCCCGGAGCTGGGCAAGCGGCGCGCGCAGCGGGCCGGTTCGCTCTCCGGCGGCGAACGCCAGATGGTGGCTATGGGCCGGGCGCTCATGATGGATCCGGCCGTGCTGCTGCTCGACGAGCCGTCGGCCGGCCTCTCCCCCGTCAAGCAGGATGAGACGTTCCTGCGGGTCCATGAGATCAACCGGGCCGGCGTCTCGGTCATCATGGTCGAGCAGAACGCGCGCCGCTGCCTGCAGATTTGCGACCGCGGCTACGTGCTGGACCAGGGCAAGGACGCGTACACGGGCACGGGCCGGGAGCTCATGAAGGATCCCAAGGTCATCCAGCTCTACCTGGGAACGCTCGCGGACACCGTCGAGTAGTTCTGCTTCGGGCAGTATCCCGAGCAGAGGGGCCGTCACCAGCCGGTGGCGGCCCTTTTGCATGCCCGGCGTGCGCGGTAGCGGGAAGTTGCACCCGCTGGAGGCTCCGGGCGCACTTAGCCCCACCGGGCGCCTCCGCAGCCAACTTCTCGGCGCCTGCGCATCGCGCTCCCCGGCGGCCTCCACACTCTTGTCAGTTTCCGCACCGGATTCGGACCAGCGCCCCTCGGATCCGGGCAGCCCTCGTCCGATTCCGTGGCGTATTGCCGGTTCCGTAGCGTATTGCCCGTTCCGCGGCCTCCCGATGGCACACAGCACCCCTCCCAGCGCTTCGCCCTCCACGGAGCCCACCTCACGACGTCGGTCGACTCCTGGCGCCCTCACGTCCCGTTTCCGCACCGGTTCCGGACCAGCGCCCCTCGGATCCGGGCAGCCCTCGTCCGATTCCGTGGCGCCCAGCCGGCTCCCCAGCCTGCCGGTGGCACACAGCACCCCTCCCAGCGCTTCGCCCGCCGGAGCCGGCCCCATACGACGCCGGTCCACTCCTGGCGCCCTCACGTCCCGTTTCCGCACCGGTTCCGGACCAGCGCCCCAAGGATCCGGGCAGCCCTCGTCCGATTCCGTAGCGTATTGCCGATTCCGTGGCGCCCAGCCGGCTCCGTAGCCCCCGCCTGGTTCCACGGACCCGGAACTGCTGTCCGCGGTTCCCGGAGACGCAAAAGACCCCCGTCCGGTGAAGGACGGGGGTCTTCGGTTTGTCGAGGGGAAACGGCTTACAGCTTGCCGAATTCTTCCTTGACGGGGGCGTAGGTGTTGTCATCCTTGTACTCGTAGATGCCGATGTAGGCTTCCGTGGGGTCGCCGGCGTCGGAGAACGTGACCGGACCGGACTGGCCGTCGTAGTCGATGTCCTTGCCGTTGCGGAGCAGGGTGACGCAGGACGGGAAGTCGTTGCACTTCTCGCCGCCCTGGGAAACGTCCTTCAGGTGCGCCGCGATGTCGACGCCCTTGGTGCTCTTGGCTTCCTCGGCCGCCAGCGCGATCAGGTTCACTGCGTCGTAGGACTCGCCTGCGTAGCTGTAGTCCTTCAGCGCCGGGTCAATCGCCAGGAGCTTCTTCTTGAAGTCATCCTTGGCGAAAGTGCCCGGGATGGTGCCCTGGGCGCCCTTGAGGGTTCCCGGCTGGAAATCCTTGCTGTAGTCGGACATGTTGCCGTCCACCATGAAGATCTGGTTGGGCTTGACGCCCTTGCCCGTCATGAGGGGGACAATGCTCTTGGCCTGGTCGAAGGTGATCAGGGCGATGGCGTCCGGCTTGGCGGCGAGAACCTTGTCTACCTGGCTGCTGAACTGGGAGTCGCCTTCATTGAAGAGCTCCTGGGCCACAACCTTGCCGCCGGCTGCCTCGAAAGCGGCCTGGACGTTCTTGGCAAGGCCGGTTCCGTAGGCGTCGTTGAGGACGATCATGCCGACGGTCTGGGCGCCGCAAGTAGCCATGTAGTTGCCGAGGACCTTGCCCTGGAGCACGTCCGAGGGGGCGGTGCGCCAGTAGAGGCCCTTGTCATCCCAGGTGGTGAAGTCCGGAGACGTGTTGGCCGGGGAGAACTGGACCACGCCGGCACCGGTGATCTGGTTGATCACGGTCTTGGATACGCCCGAGGAGGCTGCGCCGATGATTGCGCTGACGCCCTGCCCGAGCAGTGCCGTGGTGGACTGGGTGGCGATGTCGGTCTTGGTGTCACCGGAGTCACGGTGGATGACCTCGACCGGCTTGCCCAGGACACCGCCGGCGTCGTTGATCTCCTTGATGCCAAGGTTCACGCCGGCAATTTCGGGCGGGCCGAGGAAGGCGAGGGAACCCGTGGTCGGCAGGAGCGAGCCGATCTTCAGGGGTGTTTCGGTGGTGGTGGCCGAGGCGGGGACGGTCCCGCCCGCGTTGGCGGCAGTGGTTCCGGCGCCCGAGGCGCTGGGGGCCGGGCAAGCGATGCCGGCGGCCGCGGCTGAGCTGGAGCCCGACGAACTCGGGGTGGACGAACCACCACAAGCCGTAGCCAGAAGGGCGACGCCGATGCTAAGCGCTGTCAGCTTAGCAATGCGGGGCGCAACCTGGGGGAGTGAAGTCATGTACAAGCTCCTCGATCTAAAGGTGCGAACGGCCTTTGACGCGAAAGATCAGGTGTTCCTGATTCCACTTCAAGCTAGTGCAATTTTGACGCGAAAATAAGTGACTACGGTCACATCCTTATAACACTCGTTGCATAGAGGAAATCTGGACGGTTCCCCGCGGTCTCTCGGCGCGCGGCGGAGGCATGAAGCGGCGGGACAGACCGGGGAAACGAGCCGCGAAGCGGAGCGGCGGGACGTGGGGCCAACGTGCGGCACCGAGGGACAACAATCAGGCGCAGCGTACAGATGTGCCCCAGGTGGGACTCGAACCCACAACACGCGGATTTTAAGTCCGCTGCCTCTGCCAATTGGGCTACTGGGGCGCCCGGTCCATGGTATCCCGTCGCGGGCCGGATCAGCCCGAAAAAGGGCCTGCGTAACGGAAGGTGCCGCTCACGCCGCCGGGCCAGACGGCGAGCGGGAGGAGCTGGAACTGGGCGTCCCAGCCTGCCTCCGGCGGCTCCACCCCGAGGGACGTGGACGGCACGAAGCCGAAGCGGGAGTAGTACTCGGGGCTGCCCAGTAGCGCGATCCCCCGCTCCCCCGCGGTGTTGGCCCGCGCCACGGTCTCCTTCATGAGCGCGGTGCCGATGCCGTGGCGTTGCAGCCGCGGCAGGACGCCGATCGGCCCGAGTCCCAGGAGCTCCAACTCCTCCACCCACCCGCGGGTGCTGATGACGTGGCCCACCACCTCGCCGTCGAGTTCCGCGACAATGCTGAACTGCGGCAGGTACTCGGGGCAGTCGAAGAGCCGCCGGAGCAGGCCAACTTCCTCCGGCTCGCCGTCCACAGGCAGTCCGGTCACCGGGGAAACGGCGAAGGCCGCGGCCGTCAGGGCCAGGATGGCGGGACGGTCTTCGGGCTGCTCCGTGCGCAGCACGAGCGTCGGCGCGGGGCCTTCCCTGCGGTTGTCTGCCGCCAGCTCGTGCAGCACTTCCAGCGCCCGGTCAGCGTCAGCCACCGGCACCAGGAGATGGTCATGGTGGAAGCCCGCCAGCACGTTGCAGCTGATCTTCGCCTCGGTCAGGGCGGCGCCGACGGCGGCCGTCAACCCCACCGCTTCCAGCGAGGAATGCACCTCAAGGGTTATCCAGGCCCCGACAAAGTCGTAGGACAGCCCCATGCTGTCCGCGTCGGCCCGGGGCATCACAACGGTCAGCCCCTCGGCTTCCCGGACGGCGGCCATGATTCCGCCGGTCAGCGGCTTGCCGTGCGGCCACAGGACATAGACGAACTCGCCGCCGCGGCGGACGGGATGCATGGCTGCCAGAAGCGTGGGGAGATCCTTTTCACCGGTCATGGACTTCAGTCTAGGCGCGGGCCTGCACTGCCCAGCCACCACAGTGGCGGAACCAAAAAACGACGGCGGCTGCTCCCCTGGGGGAACAGCCGCCGTCGTAGGCCAACTGCCAGCTAGCTGGCAGCAGTTACGGCAAGTACGTTACTTGGCCTCTGCCGGGACCGATGCCTTGGGGTCCGCCTTGGACTCTGCCTTGGCGTCGGCCGCAGGCTTGGCTGCTTCCGGGGCCGGGACAGCGGCCGGCTTCGGGGCCGGAGTCGCTGCGGTCACGAAGGCGCCGCGCGGGTTGTCCAGGTCCATGAGCTGCGTGGTGTCGCGGCCCAGGAAGAAGGCCCAGAACCAGCCGGAGATCACGCGGATCTTGCGCTCAACGGTGGGCATGGCCATGCCGTGGTAGCCACGGTGTGCCAGCCAGGCCAGCGGGCCCTTGAGGCCGATGCGGCCAATCAGGTTGATGTTCGCCACGCCCTTCCATTCGCCGAAGCCGGCGACGGCGCCCAGGTTCTTGTGCTTGTAGTCCGTGAGCGGCTTGTTCCAGCGGGAGGCCCACAGGTTCTTGGCGAGGCGCTTGGCCTGGCGCAGGGCGTGCTGGGCGTTCGGCACGCAGGTGCCGTCCGGCAGGCCGCTGCCCGTGAGGTCGGGGACTGCAGCGATGTCGCCGGCAGCCCAGGCGTTGTCGATGATGCCCTCGTCGCCGGCGATGCGCAGGTCGGCAAGGACGCGGACGCGGCCGCGCGGTTCGAGCGGGAAGTCGGTGGAACGGACCATCGGGTTGGCCTGCACGCCGGCAGTCCAGACAAGGGTGTCAGTTTCGAATTCCTGGGCCGGGGTCTTGTCCGGGAGGTTGATGAGCTTCAGGGAGCCCTCGGCGTTGTCGAGCGAGGTGTTGAGCAGGACCTCGATGCCGCGGCTGCGGAGGTGTCCGACGACCCATTCGGCCTGCTGCGCCGTGACCTCGGGCATGATGCGGCCCATGGCCTCGACCAGGACGAAGCGGACTTCTTCCTGCTTGACACGGGGGTTGTTCTTGACCGCGGCGCGGGCGAGGTCTTCCATTTCGGTGATGCACTCGATGCCGGCAAAGCCGCCGCCGACGACGACGAAGGTCAGGGCGCGGGCACGCTCGACGGGGTCGGTCATGAGCGAGCCGGTCTCGATGCGCTCGAGGACCTTGTTGCGCAGGGCAACGGCTTCCTCGATGGTCTTCAGGCCGATGCCCTTGTCCGCGAGGCCCTTGATCGGGAACGTGCGGGTGATGGCGCCGGCAGCCAGCACGACGTCGAAGTAGGGAACCTCGAAGGTGTCGCCGCCGTCGGAGGGGGCAACCACGGCCGTGCGGTTGGCGTGGTCAATCGAGGTGACGCGGCCCTGGATGAGTTCGGTCTGCTTCAGGTGCTGGCGGTGCGAGACGACCGCGTGGCGGGCCTCGATGTTGCCGCCGGCAACTTCCGGCAGGAAGGGCTGGTAGGTCATGTAGGGCAGCGGATCTACGAGGGTGACGATGCCACCTGCATTCGCGATCTTTTTCTGCAGTTTGAGGGCTACATACAGGCCGACGTACCCGCCGCCGACGACGAGTACCCGGGGACGGTCCTGGAGCTGAAGGGAGGATGCCATGCGTCAAGAATACAGTAGTTTGTGAAAACCTTCACTAACTATGACGGGTGGCTGGAATCCACCGAATCGGCGGCTCCCGGGCCGGCTCCCGGGCTGGGCCGGGCCGGCCGTTCGGGCGTGTCAGCGCCTCCCTTGGGCGAGCTGCGCATCGCGGCCCGCAACTGGAAGGCGGCGGCGGCAATGATGCCCACAAACAGGAATCCGAAGCCCAGGACCACGGCGGCCGGCACGGCGCTGTCCAGCTGCGACGGCTTCTCCGCGACCGGCACGGTCGCCTCAGGCAGCGTGGGAGCGGCGCTGGAGGGCGCGGGCGTCGCAGCAGGCGCCGTCGTGGCCAGGTTGCCGCGCCGCTGAACCCGGATCCAGTCCGAAATGGACCCCAGCGGATTGACCTTGGTTTCGGGCACATCGGCCTTGAGGGCGGCCTCGGCGTTGAGGACGCCGAACCCGTAGAGCGGATCCTTTCCCGGAGCCCCGGCGTCCTTGGCCGTACTGACGATCCTGTTGATCACCTGGCTCGCGGACATCTCCGGCCATTTGGAGCGGATCAGGGCCGCGACGCCGGCCACGATGGGAGTGGCGCCGGAGGTGCCCGCCCACTCGGCATAGCCGCCGCCGGGCATGCCGCCGATCAGGTCTTCAGCGGGAGCGGCGACGCCGATGCTGATGCCCTGCGAGGACGCGTCGATGCTGGCCGTTCCGTTGCGGTCCAGGCCCGCGACCGTCAGGACACCCGGAATCGTGGCCGGGGCGCCGACCTGGACGTTTCCGCCGACGCGGTTGCCCGCGGCGGCCACGATCACCACGTCCTTCTGTTCGGCGTAGAGAAACGCCGCGTCCCAGCTCTGCGGCCACTCCGGCGACGTGCTGCCGAGTGAAATGTTGATGACGCGGGCGCCGTTGTCGACGGCCCAGCGCACGGCTTCCGGAATCTGGTCCTGGTCGCTCTTGCCGCCCGGGTTGGCGGAACCGAGCCAGGTTGAGACGGACAAGATCTGGGCCTCAGGGGCGACGCCGACCACCCCGTCCGGGCCGGCGTCCGGGCCCGCGGAGGCACCGGCACTCGGCTTGGCGGTCGCACTGGCGGGCTGGTGTCCGCGCCCGGCGAGCATCGTGGCCACGAGGGTTCCGTGTTCGGGTTTGGCGCCGATGCTCTCCTGTCCGTTGGCACCGCCGGCGCCGGAGATGTCGGCACCGCCGGCAAGCACGCCCGCCAGGTCCGGATGCGTGCCGTCCACGCCGCTGTCAATCACAGCGACTTTGACACCGGCGCCCTTGGACACTTCCCAGGCTTTGGTGATGCCCGATTCGGCGAGCCAGTATTCCTTGTCCCGCCAGGAGTCGGCGTGGGCGGGCGCGGCTGAGGTCAGCGCCGCCGCGGACATGCCGCCGGCAAGGGCCAAAGCCATCAACGCGGAGGCGGTCCGGCGGTGCCGGGCTGTTGCTCTGGTCATACAGGTCCTATCGGCGGATGCGCCAGTGGCACAAGCACTCTGTCGGTACACAACGGCTAGTGCACTACTGCTGGTGCGACATCAGCTGATGCTGAGGGCAATTCCGTCAAGAATATCGTGTTCGCTGGCCACTGCCGTGGTGATGCGGCCGGCCGTGACGTCGGCCAGGCGCTCCAGGACCCGCCGCCACACGAGGCCGCCGGCGCCGATCACGTCCACCCGCCCGGGGTGCATGAACGGCAGCGCGGCCCGCTCTTCCCGGGTCATGTCGAGCAGTTCGGTGCAGGCTTTCCGCACCGCGTCCAGGTCCAGTTCGGTGCCGTGGATTGCGGCCGGCGAATACTCCGGCAGGCGCAGCGCATGCGCCGTGATGGTGGTGACGGATCCGGCCACGCCGACGATGGCGGTGGCGCGTTCCAGCGGCACGGTGCGTGCCGCCTCGCTGATGGCGGCGTCGACGTCGGCCTCCGCCGCTGCGATCTGCTCCGGGGTGGGCGGATCGCTGCGCAGGTGCCGTTCGGTCATCCGGACGCAGCCGACGTCGACCGAGCGGGCGGCGATGACGCCTCCGGCGTTGCCGAGCACGAACTCCGTGCTCCCGCCGCCGAGGTCCACCACGAGCACCGGGTCGTCGCCGCGGGAGGGCAGGACGCTGCTGGCGCCGGCGAAGGACAGTGCGGCTTCCTCATCGCCGGTGATCACCTCGGGCTCGACGCCGAGGATGGCGCGGATGCCGTCGACGAAGACCTGCCGGTTGCTGGCGTCGCGGGTGGCGGAGGTGGCCACGAAGCGCACCTTTGCCACCCCGTGCTCGCGGATGAGGGAGGCATAGTCCCGGGTCGCGGCAAACGTTCGCTCCAGCGCTTCCGGGGCGAGTTCGCCCGTCGAGTCCACGCCCTGCCCCAGCCGGACCACGCGCATTTCCCGCACGACGTCGGTCAGCCGCGGGGCGGGCTGCCCGGTCGCGGCGTCGGCGTTTGTATCTGTGTCTATATCTGCGATCAGCAGGCGGATCGAGTTGGTGCCGCAGTCCACGGCCGCGACCCGGGTCATTTGGACTCCTCCGTGCTCGCGGTGCCGGCGGCGTCCGCGCCTTCTGCAGCACCGACGGCTTCCGCGCCGCGGGACTTGCGCACGGGGGCGGGCCGGCCAACGATCTCCGGCAGGCCCTGCGGTCCGTGGCGGCTGAGGTCCCGGGACGGGACCTCTCCCCCGGTGTCCCAGGCGCCGTCGCAGTAGCAGCGGTCCGCGGTCCACCACTCGGCGATGGCGGCGATCGCCTCGTCACCGAGCGGGTTCACGCCCGCTCCGGCGGCCAGCGAATGGCCCACGAGGACATGCAGGCATTTGACGCGCGTCGGCATTCCGCCGGCGGAGACGCCGTCGATCTCGGGCACGGCGCCAATGCCGGACCGGGCGCCGATTTCTGCGCGTGAGGCCAGGTACGCCTCGTGGGCGGCGCGGTAGCGCGCCGCGAGATCGACGTCGGCGGCGAGCCGGACGTTCATCTCGTTCATCAGCCCGGCAGCCTCCAGCCGCGACACCGCGGACGTGATCACCGGGTGCGTGAGGTAGAACGTGGTGGGGAACGGCGTGCCGTTGCTCAGCCGCGGCGAAGTGGCGGCTACGAGCGGGTTCCCGCAGACGCAGCGGGCGGGGATCTCGACGACGTCGCGCACCGGCCGGCCCAGCTGGCGGCTGAGGACCTCGAGGTCGTGCGGTGACGGCTGGCGGGAGGCCGCCGGTGCACTTGAGGCGGGAAGTGGCGCCGGGGTCTGCGCTGCCTGCGGCTGGTTCTCGTCCGCTCGGTTCTGGTCCACTCGGTTATCGTCCACGGGAGTGGCACCTTCCTGCCCTGTTCCGGGTGTCCTCGGGACAACCTCGGCGGCGGGCGCCGCTTCTAGTCTGTTGCCGATCGCCTGATGGACTCCCAGAGGGCGTCCACCCAGGGCAGGTTGGCCGGGTCTTGTGCTGATGCTGCACCCGCCGTGCCACTGGACTGCGCGGCAGGAAGATCGCTGCCGAAGACCCAGTAGCCCGTCTCTCCGGGCATAACCATGTTAATGCGATCGCGGGCCTGCTGTTTCACGTAGTTGGGATCCTGCCACCGTGAGACCTGGCGTTTGAGGTCCTCCTGCTTTGACTGCTTGGCCGCGATATCCGCCTGAAGCGCCGCGATCTCGGCGCGCTTGTCGAGGAAGATCTTGACCGTGGGCGCGAGCAGGATGGTGATGGCAATCATGACCACGCCGAGCGCAAGCAACCGGCCCGAGAACGCCTTGGCGGGTACCGGATCGAGGGAATCGTCGGTGTCCCGCGCGGCGGCCCGGCGCGAGGCTTTGCCGCCGGCCTTCCCGGGCGACTTACCGGGCGACTTCGCTGGCGCCTTCCCGGGCGAGGGCCGGGATCCTGGCGTAACCGTCGGCCGCTTCTGGCCGGTGGCCGGGACGTCGGGGGACGGACGTTCGGGGCCTGGACTTTCGGGGGTTCGGCCGTCGGAGCCACGCTTACCTGCAGCACGTGCTGCCGTCTGGGAAGATGCCGGCCCGGCGCCGGAGGACTTGGCCGGCGTCGTTGTGCCCGCACTGCTGCGGGAGCCGCCGAAGTCCGCCCGGATGACGTCGCCGCCGTCGACTGCTGCACCCAAGCCCGTGGTGGCAGCAGCCTTGGGGGCCGCGGGCGTAGCCCGGGGAACATTGGGACGTCGGGTAGCCATGTCACTCCTTCAAAAGCGGACCAAAAACAGAACCGGTGGCCATGGTCTTTCAACCATAGCCACCGGTTACCGGTTTTCGCGGCTAACTAGCCCTTGAAACGCGGGAAGGCGCTGCGTCCGGCGTAGCGTGCGGCGTCGTCGAGTTCTTCTTCGATGCGCAGCAGCTGGTTGTACTTTGCGACGCGCTCGGAACGGGCCGGTGCGCCCGTCTTGATCTGGCCGGCATTGGTGGCAACCGCGATGTCGGCGATCGTGGTGTCCTCGGTCTCGCCGGAGCGGTGCGAGGTGATGGTGGTGTAACCGGCACGCTGGGCCAGGGACACGGCATCCAGGGTCTCGGTCAGGGAGCCGATCTGGTTGACCTTCACCAGCAGCGAGTTTGCCGTGGCGGAGTCGATGCCCTGCTGCAGGCGGACCGGGTTGGTGACGAAGAGGTCGTCGCCCACGAGCTGGACCTTGTCGCCGATGGCGTCGGTGAGGGTCTTCCAGCCTTCCCAGTCGTTCTCGTCCAGGGGGTCCTCGATCGAGACCAGCGGGTAGTCGGCGACGAGTTCGGCGTAGTAGTTGCTCATCTCGGTGGCCGTGAGGGCCTTGCCTTCGAACTGGTAGGCGCCGTCGGTGAAGAATTCCGAGGAGGCAACGTCCAGGGCCAGGGCGATGTCCTTGCCCGGGGTGTAGCCGGCGTTCTTGATGGCTTCCTGGATCAGGTCCAGGGCAGCGCGGTTGGAGGGCAGGTTCGGGGCGAAGCCGCCCTCGTCGCCCAGGCCGGTGGACAGGCCCTTGGCCTGCAGGACGGACTTGAGGTTGTGGTAGACCTCGACGCCCCAGCGCAGACCCTCGGAGAAGGTCTCGGCGCCGATCGGCGCGATCATGAATTCCTGGATGTCGACGTCGGAGTCGGCGTGCGAGCCGCCATTGAGGATGTTCATCAGCGGCACCGGCAGGACGTGGGCGTTCGGTCCGCCCAGGTACTTGTACAGCGGCAGGTCGGCGGACGCCGCGGCAGCGTTGGCGACGGCGAGGGACACGCCGAGGATGGCGTTGGCACCGAGCTTGGACTTGTTGGCCGTGCCGTCGAGGTCGATCATGGCCTGGTCGATGCTGCGCTGGTCGGTCGCGTCGAAGCCGATCAGGGCCGGGGCGATCTGGTCGATGACGGCGTCGACGGCCTTCTGGACGCCCTTGCCGAGGTAGCGGCCCTTGTCGCCATCGCGGAGCTCAACAGCCTCGTGCTCGCCGGTGGAGGCGCCGGAGGGAACTGCTGCGCGGCCGATCTGGCCATCGGAGAGCAGGACTTCAACTTCTACGGTCGGGTTGCCACGGGAATCGAGGATCTCGCGGGCGTGGATGGCATCGATAAGCGCCATGGATATGCTCCTTTGGGTGAAGCGATCTGCAGGGAATCTGACTGCTGGGAATCTGGCTGTACATCAAGCTGATAAGCCGACGTCGTCGTCGCTACTAGCCTAGTCGAGAGCGGGATAAGTTACGGAAACCTATCCAATCCCCGGACGTCATGATGCCGGCGCTACTTGCCCGGCACTATGGGGCCTACGCTACCGTGCCGGCGCTATGATGCCGGCGACACACGGCCGTGACTGTCCTGGAAGCGGCGGAGGGCTCCGCGGAGGGCGCGCTCGGCGTCGAGCCCGCCGGCTCTGGCGGCCGCCACGATCCCGAACAGCAGCTCTCCGAGCTCCTCTTCGGTGCCGGGGATGTCTACGCCGGTCACGCCGGTCACGCCGGCAGCCGGCGGCAGGCCGGCGCGCTCGGCCCGGTCCAGGAGCTTTTGGGCCCGCGCGAGGGCCGGAAGCGCGCCGGGAACGCCGTCGAAGCCGTGGCCGCGTTCCGGTTTCTCTGCTTTCTTGACGGCATCCCACGTCAGGACGATCTCCTCGACCGTTGCAGGGAAGGAATCCTGCAGCGAGCCGTCGGGGCGGAAGACGTGCGGGTTCCGCCGGATCATCTTGGCGTTGAGGGAACGCGCGACGTCGTCGAGGTCGAAGGCGCCGCGTTCCTCGGCGAGCCGGGCATGCAGGACCACCTGGAGCAGCACGTCCCCGAGTTCGGATTTCAGGTCGGCGTCGCCGCCCTCCGTCTCGATGGTTTCGGCCACCTCGTACGCCTCTTCGAGGAGGTATTCGACGAGAGACTCGTGGGTGAGGGCACCCATCCAGGGGCAATGGGCGCGCAGCTCGGCGATCGTTCGCACCAAGTCACCGAGCGGCGCGCCCGCCGCGTTGTCCCGGCTAGCCAAGGTCGGCGTAGGCCTCGTTGATGTATTCCACCAGTGCTTCCTTCTCCTCGAGCGGGAGGAAGGCGGCCTCGGCCGCGTTCAGCGTCAGCTCCAGGAGGTCGTCGAGGTCGTAGTCGAAGGTCTCGACCAGGAGCTCGAACTCGTCCGTGAGGGTCACGCCGCTCATGAGCCGGTTGTCCGTGTTGATGGTGACGTTGAAGCCCAGCTGGTACAGCATGTCCAGCGGGTGGCTTTCGATCCCCTCGCCGAAGCCGGCAATGGCACCGGTCTGCAGGTTCGACGACGGGCAGATCTCCAGGGCGATGCCGCGGTCGCGCACCCAGCTGGCCAGCTCGCCCAGGGTCACCATGCCGATGGTGTCGCTGACCTCGACGCCGAACCCGTCGGCGTCCTCCCAGGCTTCGCTGTCCTCTTCGAATTCGATCGTGACGTCCTCGGCGATCCGGACACCGTGGCCCAGGCGAAGCGCCCGGCCGTCCACCAGGGCCGACTGGATGCTCTCCAGGCCGGCGGCCTCGCCGGCGTGGACAGTGGCCGGGAAGTTGTGCTCGGCCAGGTAGGTGAAGGCGTCCTTGAAGCGGGAGGGCAGGAAGCCGTCCTCGGCTCCGGCGATGTCAAAGCCCACCGCGCCCTTGTTCCGGTGCCGGACCGCCAGTTCGGCAATCTCCTGGCCGCGGTCGGCGTGGCGCATGGCGGTGATGAGCTGGCCCACCTGGATATCGCGGCCTGTCTCGGCGACGGCGTCCACGCCTGCTTCCAGCCCGGCCTGGACGGCCTCCACCACTTCGTCCAGGCTCAGGCCCTTCTGCAGGTGCTGCTCGGGGGCCCAGCGAACTTCGCCGTACACGACGCCGTCGTCGGCCAGGTCTTCGACGAATTCCTTCGCGACGCGGAACAGGCCTTCCTTGGTCTGCATCACGGCGATGGTGTGGTCAAACGTTTCCAGGTAACGGACCAGCGAGCCGGAATCGGCGGACTCGCGGAACCACTCCCCCAGGGCGACGGGGTCAGTCGAGGGCAGCGTGTGGCCCACGGCCTCGGCAAGCTCAATGATGGTGGCCGGGCGGAGCCCGCCGTCCAAGTGGTCGTGAAGGGAAACCTTGGGAAGGACCGTCAGGTCGAAGTCGAGGTCAGGGGCAGCGTCAGGATTAGTCTCAGTCACGTTCCAACCATAGGGTCGCAGGGCGCGGGATGCTACTTTCTGGAAGCTCCGGCCTCAGTGGCCGGCCCGGCCAGCATCGTGCCGTGCCCCTGGGCAGCGGACTCCTGGGCAGCGGGGTCCTGGGGCGCGGTCCCCGGAACGGACTGGTCGCCGGACACGGCGCCGGCCGGGGCGGACCGGGTGTCGTTGCGTCCAAGGCGCTTGTGCCACCAGCGCAGCAGGTGGTCGATGAGGACGCCGAGCACGATCGCGAACACCACCGCAATCCCCGCGCTGAGCAGCGGGTTGTGGTGCAGCCACGGGAAGGAACTGGCCAACACGCCGATGCCGATCGAGTAGCCGACCCACGTGACGCACGCGATGGCGTCCAGGAAGAAAAATCTGCGGTGCGGAAACGACGTCGTGCCCGACACGTAGTTGACGGCCACACGGCCCCAGGGGATGTACCGGGCCGTGAAGATCAGGACGGCGCCGCGTTTCTCGAGCTCGTAGTGTGCCCAGGCGAAGACCTTCTGGACTTTCGGCTTGCGCATCCAGCGGAACCGCTCAAGACCGATCTTCCGCCCGAGCATGTAGGCCATGTTGTCGCCGGCCATGGCTCCGATCAACGCCGTGAGGGCGAGGAGCCAGAGGTTGGGCTGGCCGCTGTGCAGGGAATACGCCGCAAGAGCAACGATGAGGGTCTCACTGGGGACCACCATCGCGAAGCCGTCCACGAAAAAGAAAACCAGCAGCAGCGGGTAGATCCACCACTGGCCGGCAGCATGGAGCACGGCCTGGTTAATGAACTCCATGCGGGCGGTGCTCCTTGATGATGAGGAACGGACAACTAAGCCGTGAC
Organism: Arthrobacter sp. H-02-3; assembly: GCF_003097355.1. GTDB lineage: Bacteria > Actinomycetota > Actinomycetes > Actinomycetales > Micrococcaceae > Arthrobacter > Arthrobacter humicola. Next base: position 88,178 of record NZ_PYUI01000004.1, on the reverse strand, counting down.
GAACATGCGATGGGCGTGTGGGTGGAACCTGCAACGAACTGCAGCAAACAAACGTGATGCAAATCGCTCCTAAGTGTCCCACGGGCGGGGCGCGGTCCGCTACGGTCGGGCGTCCGGTGACAAGGACGAGGACGGGGCCGCTGGTGCGGGCGATGATCCGGCGTCCGGGACGGGTCGCGTCTGCAGTTCACGTTGTTGTGGGGGTAGGAACAACGGGGGCAGCCTGTCCGGTTCACTTAGGATTCAACCGGCGGAATGGACGGCGTGGACTCCTCCGGAGTGCGGCCACGCAGCCTGCTGATGGTGAAGTCCACGGCGACACCCAGGACGATCGCGCAGATGATCGCGATGGCCGCACCCAGTACGTGGTTTTTCTCAAACCACGGGCCGACGAACAGTCCGATTCCGACCGAATAGCCGGCCCAGAGGACTGCCGACAGCACGGTCAAGATCATGAATCTGGGCCTCGGGTAGTGCGTGGCCCCGGCGGTCAGGTTGACGGCCACACGCCCGATCGGGACGAAGCGTGCCACGAGGATCAGCGACGCGGGCCGTTTCCGCAGTTCCCGTCCGGCCCAGGCAAAGGCCCCCTGCGTCCTCGCACCGCGCTGCCAGGCCCACCGCCGTGTCCCGGTTCTGCGGCCGATCAGGTAAGCGAGGTTGTCGCCAACCCAGGCCCCGGCGGCGGCGGTGAGGATCAGGAGGACCGGGTTGGGAACATTCGCGGTGGCGGCGACGGCGGCCAGGCCCACCACCACCGATTCGCTCGGGATCGGCGGGAAGAATCCGTCGATCACGCAGCAGGCAAAAACAAGGACGAGAACCCAGGGCTGCCCTGCGGCGGCGAGGATGAAGTCGTTGATTGCCTGCACAGCTTCCTAACGCACGGCGGGGCCTGAAAGATCCTGATGTGGAGTCAGTGTACCGCCGGCGGTCCCCGCCGCCACTTGCCCTATCCCTTATGGCGGCTAAACCCGGGGTTTGGGGACCATAAGTGATAGGGCAACGGAGGGTGGGCGGCGGGGGTTAAGCGATGCGGTCGATGATGAGCTTCTGGGCGGGCCGGGAGCCCTCCGGTGCGATCACGGCGGCGTGTTCGAGCGCCTCCTTGGCCCGCTCGAACTTCTCCGGGGTGTCCGTCAGAAGGGTCATGAGCGGTTCGCCGGCCCGGACCGTGGCGCCCGGCTTGGCGTGCATCCGCACCCCGGCTCCGGCCTGGACCTTGTCCTCCTTGCGGGCCCGTCCGGCGCCGAGACGCCAGGCCGCGACGCCGACGGCCATCGCGTCAAGCTCCACCAGGACGCCGTCGGCCGGGGCGTAGATGACCTCGGATTCCCGGGCCACCGGAAGCTTGGCGCGCGGGTCGCCGCCCTGCGCCTCGATCATCCGGTTCCAGACGTCCATGGCCCGGCCGTCCCGCAGGGCCGCGCGCGGATCCGCGTCGCGGACGCCGGCGCACGCCAGCATCTCCTCCGCGAGCCGGACGGTGAGTTCGACGACGTCTTCCGGGCCCCCGCCGGCCAGGACCTCCACGGATTCCTCGACCTCAATCGCGTTGCCCGCGGTGAGGCCCAGGGGCGTGTTCATGTTGGTCAGCAGGGCAACGGTGTTGACGCCGGCGTCCTTGCCCAGGGCCACCATGGTCTCGGCGAGTTCGCGGGCACGGGCCTCGTCCTTCATGAAGGCCCCGCTGCCCACCTTGACGTCGAGCACCAGCGAGCCGGTACCTTCGGCGATCTTCTTGCTCATGATCGAGGACGCAATCAGCGGGATGGCCTCCACGGTCCCGGTGACATCGCGGAGCGCGTAGAGCTTCTTGTCCGCCGGGGCCAGCCCCGCGCCGGCGGCGCAAATGACCGCGCCGACGTCCTGAAGCTGGGCCAGCATTTCCTCATTGCTCAGGTCCGCGCGCCAGCCCGGGATCGCTTCGAGCTTGTCCAGGGTGCCGCCGGTGTGGCCCAGGCCGCGGCCCGAGAGCTGCGGTACGGCCACGCCGAAAACCGCCACCAGGGGCGCCAGCGGCAGGGTGATCTTGTCTCCCACGCCGCCGGTGGAATGCTTGTCGCTCGTCACCTTCACGCCGCCGTCGGGCCGCCGTAGGCTGGAGAAGTCCATCCGCTCGCCGGAGGCGATCATGGCCGCGGTCCAGCGGGAGATCTCGGCCCGGTCCATGCCGTTGAGCAGGATCGCCATGTTCAGGGCGGCCATCTGTTCGTCGGCGATGGCGCCACGCGTGTACGCGTCGATCGTCCAGTCGATCTGGGCCGGGCTGAGCACGCCCTTGTCCCGCTTAATGCGGATGATGTCGACGGCGTCGAACGCTTCAGTGGTGCTGGTGGTTTGTGTCGATTGGGTCACCGGGGTTCCTCCAGGTGTTGGGGGCCAAAGGCATCGGGAAGGACCTGGTCCATAGTCTTGATTCCCTGCGTGGTCATGAGCTCCATGTCGGGAGCCCGGAATTCGTAGAGCAGCTGGCGGCAGCGCCCGCAGGGCATAAGGACGTTGCCGCCGGCGTCGACGCAGTAGAAGGCGCGGAGAAGTCCCCCGCCGGTCATCTGCAGGTTGCCCACCAGGGCGCACTCGGCGCACAGTGTCAGCCCGTAGCTGGCGTTTTCGACGTTGCAACCGCTGACGATCCGCCCGTCCCCGGTGAGGGCTGCGGCCCCCACCGGGAACTTCGAATACGGCGCATAGGCGTTCTGCATGGCGGACACTGCCGCGGCCTCGAGCGCGGCCCAGTCAACCTCGGTAGTCTCCACGGTCAGCCCTTGACGTACGGGATGCCGTCGGCGGCCGGCGGCCGGGAGCGGCCGACGAGTCCGGCCACGGCAAACACGGTCACGAGGTACGGCAGCATGGCCATGAACTGGCTCGGCACGGGGGTGCCGATGATCGTCACGATGCTCTGCAGGTTGTCGGCGAAGCCGAACAGCAGCGCGGCGAAGAACGCCCCGATCGGATTCCAGCGGCCCAGGATCATGGCGGCGAGGGCGATGAAGCCGCGGCCTCCGGAGATTTCCTTGGTGAAGCTGTCGATCGCCACGAGGGTGAAGAACGATCCGCCGATTCCGGCCACGGCGCCGCCAAGGGTGACGTTCCAGAAGCGGGTCGCGTTGACCTTGATGCCCAGGGTGTCGGCCGCCTGCGGGTGTTCGCCGACGGCACGGACGCGCAGGCCCCACTTGGTCTTGAATAGCGCGATCCAGATCACGATGACGGCCACGTACATCAGATAGCCCACCACGGACTGCTTGAACAGGATGGGCCCGATGACGGGGATGCTGGACAGGACCGGGATATCGATGATGGGCAGCCGGCCGGGCGAATTGTACTTCTCCGGATCGGACTGCATCACGGTGCTGAACAGGAAGCCGGTGAGCCCGGAGACCAGGACGTTGAGCACGACGCCGACAATGATCTGGTTGACCACGTACTTGATGCTGAACAGGGCCAGGACCATAGAGACGAGGGCGCCTGCCACGGCCGCCGCCAGCAGGCCCGCGTAGGGGTTGTGGGTCAGGCTGGCCACGAGCGCGGCCGTGAAGGCGCCGCCCAGCAACTGCCCTTCGATGGCGATGTTCACGACGCCGGCGCGTTCGCACAGCACGCCGGACAGGGAACCGAAGACGATCGGCACGGCGAGCGTCACAGACCCGGCGATGAGGCCTGCCAGCGAGATGCTGGGGGTCCGGGCGCCGCCCACCACCCAGATCAGGAAGGCGACCACGAACACCACTGTGAAGACGACCGGCAGCCAGCGCGGGGGCCGCTGGTTCCGGTTCGCCTTCAGGACCAGGGCGTAGCCGGCGAGGCCCAGCAGGATCACGGAGAGCACCATCCCGGACAGGAACGCGGGTACCTCGATGGCGGGCAGTTGGAAGAAGTCCCCGCCGGAGGATACCCCGAACTTGGCGGTCCCTTGCGGGCCCAGCAGGCCAAAGAAGATGAAGGCGACGACGGCGAGCACGGCGAGCGTGACCGGCAGTTTCCAGGTCACGGGCTTGGCGGACTGCGCCGGTGTGTGGCTTTCCTCCGGCTGCGGTTTTACGGGCGAGGTTGCTGTTGTGCTCATGCGGCACCTCCGGTGGTTGCTGCCTGCTTGGATGCGCCGGCGGTTGCTGTCTTCTTCTTGCGCGGGTTGAGTCCGAAGATCGCCCGGACCAGGGGCGGCGCCGCGATGAACAGCACAATGAGCGATTGGACCACGAGCACGATGTCGATCGGGGTTCCGGTCTGGATCTGCATCTGCACGGCGCCGGCACGGAAGGCCCCGAACAGGAGGCCTGCGGCAAAGGTGCCCCACGGTGAGGAACGCCCCAGCAGGGCCACAGTGATCGCGTCAAAGCCATATGTTGCCGCGACACCGTCGGTGAGGACCTTTTCGGTGCCGGCCACCTGTGCGACGCCGGCCAGGCCAGCCAGGCCGCCGGCAATGGTCATCACCAGGATCGTGGCCCGGGGGACATTGATGCCGGCAGTCAGGGCTGCCTTGGGGTTGGCCCCGACGGCACGGAACTCGAAACCGATCGTGGAGCGGTTCAGCAGCCACCAGACGAACACCGTGGCCGCGATGGCCAGCAGGAAGCCCACGTGCAGCCGGTACTGGCTGCCGAAGAGCAGCGGGTACACGGCGCTGGGGTCCAGAATCGGGGAAATCGGGGTGGACTCCCCCGGACGCTGGAACAGGTCCGTGTCGAGCAGGTAGCGCAGGAGATACAGGGCGATGTAGTTGAACATGATGGTCACGATGACCTCGTGGGCACCTGTGCGGGCCTTGAGCACGCCCACAATGCCGCCCCAGACGGCGCCCCCGACGACGCCGGCCACGAGGACGAGCAGCAGGTGCAGCCCCACGGGCAGGTGCAGAGCGAAGCCCACCCACGAGGCGAGGATGCCGGCCATGATGATCTGGCCCTGGGCACCGATGTTGAACAGACCCGCGCGGAAGGCCAGCGCGACGCCAAGGCCCGCGGTGATCAGCGGGGTGGCGATCGTCAGGGTCTCCATGAGCGGGGCGAACTGTCCGGCCACCCCGGTCCCGTGCGGGTTGAACACCGCACCCTGGAACAGGGCGACGTAGGAGCTCGTGGCGGCGGACCAGACGGCGGTGAGGAAGTCACTGGGACGTGCGAAGAGGTAGCCGGCCGTGGTGCCGACCACTTTGTCTGTCAGGGCGATGAGCAGGCCGCCGAGGATCAGTGCGAGCAGCACCGCCAGGATGGTCACCATGCCGTTGCCGGTGAAGATCTTCCGCAGCACCGACTCGGATTCCTCCGGGGCGCCCAGGTGGCCGCTCTGGGTCGAAACCGGAACCGCCGATGGCTGCATGGCACCGCCGGCGGTGTCCAGCGAGGTGACAAAGGCCTCGTCGTCCTCAAGCGGCTCGAGTTCCGGCGCCGTGGCCTGGTCAGCCGGAATCGGGTCCGGGTCCGTCGCGGCGGAGTGCCGCGGCTCGGTGTTCTCAGTCATGGTGGTCTCCTACGGCGCCGGAGCTGGGCTCCTGCACGGACGGGGCGGCGGGCGCCGGGTACGTTGCTGGGGTGTCGGCTGGGTTTTCGGCAGATTCCGGCGCCGGTGCAGGCGCCGGGTGTTTGCCTGCGGCGTCGGTCAGGGCCTCTTCCGCGGATACCCCGGCCATCATCAGGCCCAGGACGTCGCGCCCGGTGCCGGCCGGGACGATCCCGACCAGCTTGCCCTTGTACAGCACGGCGATCCGGTCGGCGAGTTCAATCACTTCGTCCAGTTCGGTGGAGACGATCATGACGGGCGTGCCGTTGTCCCGCTCCGCGACGATGCGTTTGTGCAGGAACTCGATGGATCCCACGTCCACGCCTCGGGTGGGCTGGGAGGCGATGAAGAGCCGCAGCGGCCGGGAGAGTTCCCGCGCCATGACAACCTTCTGCTGGTTGCCGCCGGACAGGGTGCCTGCGGCGAGCGAGCCGGACGGGGTGCGGACGTCGAATTCTTCGATCCGGGTCTTGGCGTTCTCCAGGACCTTGGCCGGGCTCATGCTGATGCCCTTGGCGAACGGTGCTTGGTCGTACCGGTCGAGGATCAGGTTCTCGGCGATGGAGAACGTGCCGATCAGCCCGTCGAGGGAGCGGTCCTCCGGGACGAACCCGACCCCGGCGTTCAGGACCTCTTTGACGCTGCGACCCACGAGTTCTTCGCCGTCGAGCACGATCGAGCCGTGGACCCTGCTGTGGAGGCCGAGGACGGCCTCGGTCAGCTCAGTCTGGCCGTTGCCCTGGACGCCCGCGATGGCGAGGATCTCGCCGCGGGCGATCCCGAAGCTGATGCCGTCCACGACATGCTGGCCGCTGGGGGCGATCACGGTGAGGTCTTTGACCTCAAAGGTGGTCTCCTGCGGCTTGGCGGGAGCCTTGTCCAGGGTGAGGCTGACGGCGCGGCCGACCATCATGGAGGCCAGCTCGGTGGTGGAAGCGTCGGGATCGGCCGTGCCTACTACTTTGCCGCGCCGGATCACGGTGATGGTGTCCGAAACGGCTTTGACCTCACGGAGCTTGTGCGAAATGAAGACGATGGACGTGCCGTGGCTCTTGAGCTGGCGCATGATGTCCAACAGCTCGTCGGTGTCCTGCGGGGTCAGGACGGCCGTGGGCTCATCGAGGATGAGCACCTTGGCGTCCCGGACCAGTGCCTTGATGATCTCCACCCGCTGCTGCACGCCCACGGGCAGGTCTTCAATCAGTGCATCGGGGTCGACGTCGAAGCCGTACCGGTCCGAGATCTCCCGGATCTTCCGGCGGGTGTCGTCAAGGTCCAGGAATCCGCCGGTCTTGGTGGTTTCTGCTCCCAGGGCGACGTTTTCCGCGACGGTAAAGACGGGGACCAGCATGAAGTGCTGGTGAACCATGCCGATGCCGGCAGCCATGGCGTCGCCGGGGCCGCGGAAGGTGACCGGTTTGTCGTCGATCAGGATTTCGCCCTCTGTGGGCTCGTACAGTCCGTAAAGGACATTCATCAGCGTGGACTTGCCAGCGCCGTTCTCGCCGAGCAGACAGTGAATCTGCCCGGGTTCAACAACCACATCAATGTGATCGTTGGCTACCAGGGAGCCGAAGCGTTTGGTAATCCCCTTGAGTTCAAGTTTCAAAACTCTGACCAATCTCGAAGTGTCCGGAAGGCTTGGTCCGGACGCGAAGTGGGGGCCGCAGCACCAGCTTAGTGCCTGCGGTCGCAGGCGCAGCGGGCCGCGAAGCGAAAAGCGCCACAGCCCGTGCGGTGGTGACCGGACGGGCCGTGGCGCTCAGCGGAAGAAGTTAAGACTTCGGGCTTGCTGCGGATTCGACCTTCAGCTTGCCGGAGGCGATGTCCTTCTTGATCTGGTCCAGCTCGGACTTCAGGTCCGCCGGAACCTGGGAGTCCATGTCGTGGAACGGAGCCAGCTGGACGCCGTCGTTCGCGAGGGTGCCGACGTACGGCGCGTTGGTGAACCGGCCGTCCTTGTCCTGCTTGACGACCGTCTCGACAGCCTCGCCCATCAGCTTCATGACGGAGGAGAGCATGATGTCCTTGTAATCCGGTGCCGTGAGGAAGCCGTCGGAGTCAACCCAGATGAGCTTGACGTCCTTGCCTGCTGCCTTGGCTTCCTTCAGGGCCGCACCTGCACCCTTGCCGACCGGACCGGCGACGGGCATGACGATGTCGGCGCCCTGGTCCAGGAAGTTCTGGGTGAACTGCTTGCCCTTGTCCTGCTTTTCGAAGTCACCGGTGAAGGAGCCGTCCTGCTTGGCCTTGTCCCAGCCCAGGAGCTTGACGTCCTTGCCCTTCTGGTCGTTGTAGTACTTCACGCCGTCGGCGAAGCCGTCCATGAAGATGGTGACCGTGGGGATCTTGATGCCGCCGAACGTGGCGACCGTTCCCGTCTTGGTGGTGCCTGCCGCGAGGTAGCCGGCCAGGAACGCGGCCTGGGCGGTGTCGTAGATGATCGGCTTGACGTTGGTGATCGGGGTGTCGTAGCCGAAGTCGATGATGGCGAAGTGCTTGTCCGGGTTCGCGGTGGCCTGGGCCTTCGTGGCGTCACCGAGGAGGAAGCCGACCGTGATGGTCAGGTTGCAGCCGGCGGCGACCATGGCGCGCAGGTTCGGCTCAAAGTCGTTGTTGGTCTTGGACTCGGCCTGGTTCGTCTGGATGCCGAGATCCTTCTCGGTCTTCTTCAGGCCCTCGTAGGAAGACTGGTTGAACGACTGGTCGTCGAATCCACCCGAGTCGGACACGATGCAGCCCTTGTAGTTGCTGGCAGTCTGGGTGGCGGTGCTGGCCTCCGGGGCAGCTCCGCAGCCGGTCAACAGGAGTGCAGCCGCGCCCGCGGTGGCGACCCCGGCCATTGATCCGCGCTTGAGGGTGGCACGCAGGGAGTTCTTCAATTTTCCTCCAGGAAGAAAGAGTAGGCGCTACGACGGAGCTCAATGAGTGTCTGTCCGCGGTGTTCCGCTGAACTCTGTTTGTCACTGATGGATTCGCAGCACTGCGCCGAGGCGCACTGATGAAGTTACTTTAGTGTCCTGCGACACGTGCACGTAGCAGACTTCACAGCAATTACCCAGATTGTTGAGAACTTGTTACCTAGTAGTAGCCCGAATCTTCCTACCGGCCCCTGCGCGCAGACGCCTCCGGCACCGTTCCCCGCGGGGACCGGTGCCGGAGGCGACGGAGTACAGCGGCGGCTGCCTGTTTTGGTGGCGCGCCGACGCCGGACTACAGCCGGACGAGCATCTTGCCGGTGTTGGCGCCGTCCAGCAGGTCCATGAACGCCTGCGGTGCGTTCTCCAGGCCGTCCACCACCGTCTCGTCGTAGCGGACGGTTCCGTCGGCCAGCCAGCCGGACATGGCTTCGACAAACTCGGCCATGTGCTGCCAGTAGCCGCTGACGAGGAAGCCCTTGAGCGTCAGCTGCTTGCCGATCGCCTGCATGAGGTTCCGCGGCGCCGGAGTCGGCTCGGTGGAGTTGTACTGCGAAATGGCGCCGCACATGGCCACCCGGCCGCCGACGGTGAGCGCGGACAGCGCCGCTTCAAGGTGCTCGCCGCCGACGTTGTCGAAGTAGACGTCAATCCCGCGCTCCCCCGCGGCGGCGGCGAGCTGCTCGGCCACAGGGCCGTCGTGGTAGTTGAACGCGGCGTCGAAGCCGAGTTCCAGGAGCCGTGCCACCTTTTCCGGCGAGCCGGCGCTGCCGATCACGCGGGACGCACCCATGGCCTTGGCGATCTGCCCGACGAGGGAGCCGACCGCACCTGCCGCGCCCGAGACGAACACGACCTCGCCGGGTTTGAATTCGGCGACCTTCAGCAGACCCGCGTAGGCCGTCAGGCCGGTCATGCCGAGGGCGCCGAGGAACGCGGAGGCGGGGGCCAGGTCCGTGCGCGCCGGGGTGGTGGCCGCGGCGTCGAGGACGGCGTATTCGCGCCAGCCGAGGCTGTGCACGACGGTATCGCCGACGGCGCGCCCTTCGGCCCGGGACGCGATGATTTCACCGACTGCGCCGCCGTCGAGGGCGGCATCCAGGGCGAACGGCGCGGAGTAGGACTTGACGTCGTTCATGCGGCCGCGCATGTACGGGTCCACCGAGATGTAGAGGTTGCGGACCAGGACCTGGCCGTCCTGCAGTTCGGGCAGCGGCGACTCGGCGAGGCGGAAGTTCGCCGGGACCGGACGGCCGTGCGGACGGGACGCCAGCTGGATCTCGCGGGTGGTGACGGGAAGGGTGGGAGTTTCGGTGTGGGTGCTCATGCAGCTACCTCCAGGATTTTGATGTCGACAGTGATGTTGCCGCGGGTGGCGTTGGAATAGGGGCAGACCTCGTGGGCCTTGGCCACGAGGGCCTCAGCGGTTTCCCGGTCCACGGCGGGCAGGGCGATCTCGAGTTCGGCGGCGATGCCGTAGCCGGTGCCGCCGTCGAGGGCGCCGAGGTGGATCCTCGCGGCGACGGCGGAATCGGTCAGGTCTGCTTTCTGCTGGCGGCCGACGAGGCGCAGCGCCGAGTGGAAGCAGGCCGCGTAACCGGCGGCGAAGAGCTGCTCGGGATTGGTGCCCTCGCCGCTGCCGCCGAGTTCGACCGGGCTGGCCAGGGCCACGTTGAGTTTGCCGTCCTTGCTGACGGCGGTGCCGTCGCGGCCTTCGCCGGAGGCCAGGGCCTCGGCTGTGTAAAGGGGTTTCATGGGGTTTCCGTTCTGTCGGCGGGACAAAGTGGTTGAGACAAAAGGGCTCCAACGGGGAACTCGCCGGAAGCCAGCGGAGTCGCCGTGGACTTCCGGCGAGACGGCACGCCACCGGCGATTTCGACGTCGGACGCGTCTGCCGGGGTGATCTCAGTGGGAGGCCTGGAGTGCACTGGCCAGCCGGCCCAGGGTTTCGCGCAGCTGGTCGAGTTCGGCAGGCGTGAGGCCGGCGGCGTCGGCGAGCCGTTGCGGGATGCCACTGGCTTTGGCGCTTAGCGCAGCCCCGGCGTCGGTCAGGAAGATCTCCACGCGGCGCTCGTCTTCGGCGGACCGGCGGCGCTGGACGAGGCCGAGGGCTTCGAGCCGCTTGAGCAGCGGCGAGAGCGTCCCGGAGTCGAGCCCGAGCTCCTCCCCCAGTTCACGGACGCTGCGCGGCTCCGCTTCCCACAGCACCAGCATGGCGAGGTACTGCGGGTAGGTCAGGCCGAGCTCCTCCAGCATGGGCCGGTAGGCGGCCGTGGCCGCACGGGAGGCCGAGTACATGGCAAAGCACACCTGCCGATTCAGGCGGAGAGCTTCGGACCCGTGCGGGCGGGCCCCTTCTGGCGTGGTCATAGCTTTACCCTACCCCACAATTCAGTTGTACACAATTCAATTGTGCACAACTGAATTGTGGAGACTCCAACCGTGCCGCCGATCAGCGATGGGACCATCGATGCCAATGCCGGCGTCGCCGAATTTCCCCATGTTCGCCGGGCGCCGACGCCGTGTCGGCCCGAACACCCGGCGCGTCCCGGCGTCGTGCCGCCAAAGGTGGGGAAACCCCCGCACGGCGGGCACCGCGGAGGTCCGGACCGAGCGGGGCGGGGTTAGAGGTCGCGGATGGTGCGCAGGGCCGCCGCCGTGAGCACCTGGATGCCGAGGCCTAGGGCCCGCTCATCGAGAATGTAGTCGCCGCGGTGGAGGTCGTACTCTTCCCCGCCGGGGGTCTTGGTGCCGAGGCGCATCATGGCGCCGGGGGTCTCGGCCAGGAACCAGGCAAAGTCCTCCCCGCCCATGGACTGCGGGGTCAGGACGACGGCGCCCTCGCCGATTTCGGCGCGGGCGGCGGCCTCGATCAGCGCGGTCTCGTGCTCGGAGTTGACCACCGGCGGCACGCCGCGGGTGTGCTCAAGGTGGACGTCGACGCCGTACGGCTCGGCGATCTGCCGGACGACCTCGTCGAGCAGCTCACCCGCATCGTGCCAGGCGTCACGGTCCAGGCACCGCATGGTGCCGGCCATGTAGCCGCTGCCGGGGATGGCGTTCGGGGCCGAGCCTGCCGAGATCTGTCCCCAGACTACCGATACGCCGCTGCGGACATCGACGCGGCGGGACAGGACGGCGGGAACGTTGACCGCGATCTGCGCGAGGGCGAACACCAGTTCCTCGGTCAGGTGCGGGCGCGAGGTGTGTCCGCCGCGGCCGGAGAGTTCAATCTTGATGGTGTCCGACGCGGAGGTGATGGCCCCGATCCGGGTGCCGATCTTGCCGACCTCGATCCGGGGATCGCAGTGCAGCGCAAGAATGCGCGGCACGCCCTCGAGTACACCCTGTTCGATGCACGAGGTGGCGCCGCCGGGCATCGTCTCCTCGGCAGGCTGGAAGATGATCCGGACGGTGCCGCGCAGCGGGGACTGCTCATGCATGCGCTGCAGGACCAGGGCGATGCCGAGCATGGTGGTGGTGTGGACGTCGTGGCCGCAGGCGTGGGTCACGCCGTGGTTCTTCGACGCGAACTCAAGGCCCGTTTCCTCGATGATCGGCAGGGCGTCAATGTCACCGCGCAGCGCCGTGGCGATGGGTCCCTGCCCGACGTCGACCGTCAGGCCGGTTCCCTCAAGGCGCCGGGGCTTGAGCCCGGCTTCCTCGAGCCGCTTCGCGAGCTTGTCGGTGGTGCGGAATTCCTTGAACGACAGCTCAGGGTGCGCATGGAGGTCGCGGCGGAAAGCGATCAGCTCCGGCAGGAGGGGCTCCAGCCACGGCCCCACGAGAGTCGTGGGCTCAGCTTCAGTAGAGTAGTTGCGCACGGAACAACTCTATCCAGCCGACAACGAATAGCGGCATCGCGTACGGCGCGTTACGGTTTGCTGAACGCGGGATGGCCGAAAAGCCGCCCGCACGCCTACAGGACGTCGGTGTCGCCCTTGGCCTTGATGGCGTCCACTGCCTGCTTGACCCGCTGCGAGTGTTCCTTCGTGGTCACCAGCAGGGCGTCCGGGGTGTCCACGATCACGACGTCCTTGATGCCGATGAGGGCGATCACCCGCTTGGTATCGGAGACCACCACACCGCTGGCGTTCTCGGTGAAAACGCGTGCGCCTTCACCCAGCACCGTGACTTCGTCGACTTCCTTGGCGCTGTTGAGCCGGCCCACGGAGGCAAAGTCCCCGACGTCGTCCCAGCGGAACGTTCCGGGCACCACGGCGACGTCGCCCGCGGCCGCGGCCGGTTCGGCGACGGCATAGTCAATGGCGATCTTGGGCAGGGTGGGCCAGACCCGGGCCGTGACGGCGTCGCGCTCCGGGGTGTCCCAGGCCTTGGCGATTTCCTGCAGTCCGGCGAAGAGCTCGGGCTGGTTGGCTTCGAGGTGCTTGAGCATCAGCGAGACCGGCGCAACGAACATTCCGGCGTTCCAGACGTATTCGCCGCTGTCAACGTACTGCTGGGCCACTTCCTCGCTGGGCTTCTCTACGAACTCCACCACGGACTGCGCGCTGGGGGCGTCGGGGATGTTGAGGTTCGCGCCGGAGCGGATGTAGCCGAATCCGGTGGACGGGTGGGTGGGCTTGATGCCGATGGTGACGATCTTCCCCGCAGCCGCGGTGTAGACGGCCTCGCGGACGGCATCCTGGAAGAGCGCGTCCGGGCTGATGACCTGGTCCGCGGCGAACGAGCCCATGATGGTGTCCGGATCCCGCTCATGGAGGATGGCCGCGGCGAGGCCGATGGCCGCGCCGGAGTCCTTGGGCTCGCTTTCCAGGACGAGGTCGGCTTCCAGGACCTCAGGCAGCTGGCGGCAGACGGCGGCCCGGTGGGCGGCACCGGTCACCACCAGCACGTGCTTGCCGGCGACGGGCTGGAGGCGGTCATAGGTTGCGCGCAGCAAAGTGCTGCCCGAACCGGTCAGGTCATGGAGGAACTTGGGGGCCGCTGCCCGTGACAGGGGCCAAAGACGGGTCCCCACCCCGCCCGCCGGAATGACCGCAATAAAACGGTCCAGCGGTGAATCCTGGCTTGTCACTTTGTCTGTAGTCATCACCGCTACTTTAGCCGACGGCGGCCACATCACCCCCGAACGGGAAGGAATCCCGCCCCCGCGGCCCCCGCAGTCGGGGCCGCTGTCACGGCCCCAGCCGCACCCGAATGTGGCGTTCGTCTCAAAAGAGACGAAAAACCGCGCCGGGGCTTGTCAACAACCTGTCCCTAAATTGAATAAGCTGTGAGCGAAGCCTAGATTTAGGCTTGAGCTTACGAGTGCTCTCGCAGCAGGCGTTCCCCCCGCGTGGATCCCATGCCAGCGCCGCTGTGTTGCAGGGAGGTTTATTCAGTGCCGACAAAACCAGCTGGCACCTTGTACCGCGGCCGTGAAGGCATGTGGTCCTGGGTTGGACACCGCATTACCGGTGTAGTGATTTTCTTCTTCTTGTTGGTCCACGTGCTGGACACCTCATTGGTGCGTGTGTCCCCCGAGGCCTACACCGCCGTGATTGGCGCCTACAAGAACCCCCTCATGGCCCTGGGTGAAACGGGCCTTGTCGCAGCGATCGTGTTCCACGCCTTCAACGGCCTGCGGATCATCGCCGTCGACTTCTGGAAGAAGGGTGCCAAGTACCAGCGTCAGATGCTCTGGACGGTCCTGGGCCTCTGGGTCGTTGTCATGGCCGGCTTCGCGATCCGCCACCTGTCCCTCGCCCTTGGAGGTCACTAAGCCATGACTGCAACCATTCAGAGTCCGCGCAGCGGAAAGATCCAGCCCAAGTACCGCCGCAGCGGCGGGTCCAAGGGCAACTTCGAGATGCTCGCGTGGCTTTTCATGCGGCTCTCCGGCGTCGTGCTGGTGGTGCTGATCTTCGGTCACCTGACCGTCAACCTGCTGGTCGGCGAGGGCATCCACGCGATCGACTTCGGCTTTGTGGCCGGCAAGTGGGCCGACCCGTTCTGGCAGTTCTGGGACCTGGCCATGCTGTGGCTCGCCATGCTGCACGGCACCAACGGCGTCCGCACGATCATCAATGACTACGCCGAGAGGGACGCCACGCGTCTCTGGCTGAAGATCGTGCTCTACGCGGCCACCACCGTCATCATCATCCTGGGCACCCTGGTCATCTTCACGTTCGACCCGTGCCCCGTGGTCCACGGCGTCCAGCTTCCCGGCGGATTCTGCCCCGCACCTTAGGGGCGCAGCCGCCACGGCTCAGCCGTAACAGCGGAGCCGCCGCGGATCGCTGCCCCCGCGGGCAGGGACGGTCCGTCACGGCAACTGATCTTGCCTGCCGAGCGCAGGCGCAGATTGCACGAGACTTCACCGGACAGGCGCGAACCTGCCGGTAGGTTATAGCGAATTTTGAGAGAAAGAGCGTCTGGTATGCAGGTCCATAAGTACGACGTCGTGATCGTCGGTGCCGGTGGCGCCGGGATGCGCGCGGCGATCGAATCAGGTCAGCGCGCCCGAACAGCAGTATTGACCAAGCTCTACCCCACGCGGTCCCACACCGGCGCGGCGCAGGGCGGCATGTGTGCGGCCCTGGCCAACGTCGAGGAAGACAACTGGGAGTGGCACACCTTCGACACGATCAAGGGCGGCGACTACCTGGTTGATCAGGACGCCGCCGAGGTCATGGCGAAGGAAGCGATCGACGCCGTCCTGGACCTGGAGAAGATGGGCCTGCCGTTCAACCGCACGCCCGAGGGCCGCATTGACCAGCGCCGTTTTGGCGGCCACACCCGCGACCACGGCAAGGCACCGGTCCGCCGCGCCTGCTACGCCGCGGACCGCACCGGCCACATGATCCTGCAGACCCTGTACCAAAACTGCGTCAAGCACAACGTTGAGTTCTACAACGAGTACTACGTGCTGGACCTGCTGACCGTCGAGGAAGACGCGGTCCGCGAGGACGGCACCCCGTACAAGCAGAAGCGCGTTGCCGGCGTCGTGTCCTACGACCTCGCGTCCGGCGAACTGCACGTCTTCCAGGCCAAGTCCGTGGTGTTCGCCTCCGGCGGCGCCGGCAAGGTCTTCAAGACCACGTCCAACGCCCACACCCTCACCGGTGACGGCATGGGCATCGCGTTCCGCCGGGGCATCCCGCTGGAGGACATGGAGTTCTTCCAGTTCCACCCGACAGGCCTTGCCGGGCTGGGCATCCTGCTCTCCGAGGCCGCCCGCGGCGAAGGCGCCATCCTGCGCAACTCCGAGGGCGAACGTTTCATGGAGCGTTACGCGCCCACCATCAAGGACCTCGCCCCGCGCGACATCGTGGCCCGTTCCATGGCCAACGAAGTCCGCGAGGGACGCGGCTGCGGCCCGAACAAGGACTACGTCCTGTTGGACCTGACGCACCTTGAGCCCGCGCACATCGACGCCAAGCTGCCGGACATCACCGAGTTCGCCCGCACCTACCTGGGTGTTGAGCCGTACACGGAGCCGGTTCCGGTGTTCCCGACGGCGCACTACGCCATGGGCGGCATCCCCACGAACATCAGCGCCGAGGTCCTCCAGGACAACGACACCGTGGTTCCGGGCCTCTACGCCGCCGGCGAGGTCGCCTGCGTCTCCGTCCACGGCTCCAACCGCCTGGGCACCAACTCGCTGCTGGACATCAACGTGTTCGGCAAGCGCGCCGGCATCGCCGCCGCCGAATACGCCAAGACCGCGGACTTCGTGGAGCTCCCGGCCGATCCGGAGGCGTACACGCTGAACCTGCTGGACCACGTCCGCACCTCAAACGGCACCGAGAAAGTCGCTGCGATCCGCAAGGAACTGCAGGACACCATGGATGCCAACATGCAGGTGTTCCGCACCGCCGATACCCTGAACCAGGTCCTGAAGGACATCGCGTCCTTCGAGGAGCGGTACCAGCGCATCAGCGTCCAGGACAAGGGCAAGCGCTTCAACCTGGACCTGCTCGAGGCCGTGGAACTGGGCTTCCTGCTGGAGCTTGCCAAAGTCATGACCGTGGCGGCCCTGCACCGCGAGGAGTCCCGCGGCGGACACTTCCGTGAGGACTTCCCCGAGCGCGACGACGAAAAATTCATGAAGCACTCCATGGCGTACAAGGATGAGCATGCTCCGGCGGATGGTTCTGCCGAGGCGGTTGCCGGCATCCGGCTTGCCACCAAACCGGTGGTCTTTACGCGCTACGAGCCGATGGTGAGGAAGTACTAAGATGAGCGCTGAACTCGCTGAGCCAGCATCCAAGATCGAACTGCCCGCCGGCGTCGGCGGGGGCGGGGAAATCCCGTCTTTCGACGTCACGCTGCGCGTGCGCCGCTACAACCCCGAGGTCTCCGAGGACGCCACGTGGGATGACTTCAAGGTCACCATGTACGGCACGGACCGCGTGCTGGACGCCTTGCACAAGATCAAGTGGGAGATGGACGGCAGCGTCTCCTTCCGCCGCTCCTGCGCCCACGGCGTCTGCGGCTCCGATGCCATGCGCATCAACGGCCGCAACCGCCTGGCATGCAAGACCCTGCTGAAGGACCTGGACACGTCCAAGCCCATCACGGTCGAGCCGATCAAGGGCCTGCCGGTGGAGAAGGACCTGATCGTGGACATGGAGCCCTTCTTCCAGTCCTTCCGCGAGGTCATGCCCTTCCTGATCAACCGCGGCCACGAGCCCACCAAGGAACGCCTGCAGTCCGCCGAGGACCGCGAGCGGTTCGACGACACCACCAAGTGCATCCTGTGCGCCGCGTGCACCTCGTCCTGCCCGGTGTTCTGGACCGACGGCCAGTACTTCGGCCCGGCGGCCATCGTCAACGCACACCGCTTCATCTTCGATTCCCGCGATGACGCCGGCGACATGCGCCTGGAGATCCTCAACGACAAGGAAGGCGTGTGGCGCTGCCGCACCACCTTCAACTGCACCGAAGCGTGCCCGCGCGGCATCCAGGTGACTCAGGCCATCGCCGAGGTCAAGCAGGCCATCCTGTCCCGGAAGGTCTAGCGACTCCTCCAGAACCGCGAGAAACAGACGACGGCGCCTCTCACCTTATGGGTGGGGGCGCCGTCGTCGTCTTCGCGCTCACACGAAAGGGGACACAGTGTCCCGTTCAGAAAAAGTCTCGTTCCAGGGTTCCACCGGCGAACTGCTCTCCGGCGTCGTGGACCTGCCCGAAGGCCCGGTGAAGGGCTGGGGCGTGTTCTCGCACGGCTTCACCCTGGGCAAGGACAGCCCCTCGGCGTCGCGAATGTGCAAGGCCCTGGCGGACAACGGAGTGGGCATGCTCCGGTTCGACAACCTGGGGCTCGGCGAGTCGGCGGGGATGTGGTCGGAGGGCTCATTCAGCCACAAGGTGGCCGACACCGTCAAGGCCGCCGAGTTCATGCGGGACTCGGGTCGGCGGGTGTCGTTGCTGGTGGGACATTCGTTCGGCGGCGCTGCCGTCCTGTCCGCGGCACGGCAGATTCCGGAGCTCAAGGCTGTTGCCACGGTGGGCGCCCCGTTCTCGCCCAAGCACGTGGCCCACGTCTTTGACGCGGCGCTGGACCGGATCCTGGAGGAGGGAAGCGCCGAGGTGGATCTTGGCGGCAAGCGTGTGGAGATCCGGCGTCACTTCGTCGAGGATCTGGAAAACGCGGACCTGACGGACTGTATCCGGCAGCTGCACAAGCCGCTCATGGTGCTGCACTCCCCTACCGACAACACGGTGGGGATCGAAAACGCCAGCACCATCTTCCGGACGGCACGCCACCCGCGCAGCTTCGTCTCGCTGGAGGGCAGCGACCACCTCCTGACGGGTAAGGGGCAGGCGGCGCGTGCCGCGAAGATTATTTCGGCGTGGGCCGACCAGTACCTCGACGCCTGAACGCGGCGGGCAGTGCCCTGCGGCGTGCCCGCGGCTCAGCCGGCGAGTCCACCGGTGTTTTGCCGGGCTGGACCCGCCGGGCGCCCCACCCGGTGGTCGTCGAGACGGGCTGCGATTTAAGGTCTTCCTCCCGGATTGCCACCCACGCGGCGCAGATCACGTAGACCTGGCTGACCAGGTTGAACCAGATCAGCAGGCCGATGATGATGGCGAAAGGCGCCAGAATCGGGTTCTTGCCGGCACTGGCCAGCAGCTGGGTGCTGAAGATCTGCAGCACGGTGGCGCCTATCGCGGCGAGGGTGGTCCCCTCGAGCAGTGAGCGGCGGGCCGGTTTCAGCCCCGCGGCCACCCGGTACATGATCAGGGCGGTGCCCCAGCCGAGCAGCAGCGGCACGAGGATTGTGATGGACGTCGTCAAAGGCCCGGCCACTATCGGGTCCAGGCCCAGTTGCTGGGCCACCCACCCAGCCGCCGTGCCGAAGATCAGGGAGACTGCCGAGCTGACCACCAGGGCCACGCCCATCAGGAGCAGCGTGCCGACGTCCTTGAGTATCTGCAGGATCGGATTCATCACCAGCGGCCCGAGCCGCATCATGCCCCGCACACCGTCGCGGATGCCGCTGATCCAGCCCAGGGAGGTGAATACCGTGACGATGGCGGCAATCCCGGCGGCCCAGCCCAGGCTAGCGGGGTTCAGCAGCTGGTAAGGATCAACCAGCCCCGCGCTGCCGTCGACCTGCAACAGGCCGGGCGCGGCGGCGTCCACGCTCCTGATGATCGTGTCCAGCAGGGCCGGATGTCCGCTGAGGACGAGGCCGGCAATGGAGAATCCGGTGGCCAACAGACCCGTGACGGAGAAAAACATCCGGAACCCGATGCCGGCACTCAACAACGGGCCGCGCTGGCGGAGGTAGTGCGTGTAGGCCCGCACGGGCAGCAGCGCGTTGACCTTGGCCAGCAGCCACGCCACCATCGCCATGAGCGAAGCAATCCATCCGCCGCCGGAGCGTCGTACCCGGCCCCAGTCGACCCTTTTCCGGATCACTTCCAGCTTCAGCCCGGCCAGGTCGGTGGGAAGCGGCGGCTTAGCGGGCGTCTGCGGTGCCGTCCTGGCCTCTGTCGTCGTCGAGTTTGGTCCCAAAGTCAAGCTCTTCCCGTAGCTGCCAGATGCCGTTGTCATCGTGCTCGTAAAGTCCCATGCTAGCCACCGGGAACGTGGCCGAGTAATCCTTCAGGACCGTTTCGGCCTCATCGAGGCTTTCCGGGGCGACGTCGTGGGCCACGGTCACGTGCGGGTGGTAGTCGAAGGGCAACTCCCGTTCCAGGGGACCGGACTGCAGCTGACGGTGCAGGTTCACGCATTCGCCGAAGCCGTCCTCCACGTTCAGGAAGACCACCGGGGACACCGGGCGGAAAGACCCGGTCCCCGCGATGGTCACCGTGAACGGCTCCTGCCGGCGGGCCACGTCCCGGACATGGGCGCAGGTGGCGTCCCAGTCCTGCGTCATGGTGGTGGTGACCAGCGTGATGTGGGCCGGGACGACGGAGGCCATCGGGTCCCCGAAGGACGCCCGCCAGCGCTGAAGCTCCTCGGCGATGTCCGCCGGGAACCTCAGGATCACGCCGATGCTAATGCCTTCGCTGCGTGCCTGCCCGTTTGACGTTGCGGCTTTCGCGGTGACTTTGCTGACGGAGGACATTGACCTAGCGGACTCCGTGGGCGCCGGCGTACGGCAGGAAGCCCACCTTGGAGTAGACGTCGCGCAGGGTGACCGAGGCGATCTCACGGGCCTTGTCCGCGCCGAGGGCCAGGAGCCGGTCCAGCTCCGCGGGATCGTCCAGCAGCTCATTGGCGCGGTTCCGGATCGGCGTCAGGTGCTCGGTGACCACCTCGGCGAGGTCCACCTTGAGGTGACCGTACATCTTGCCCTCATAGGCGCCGACCAGGGCGTCAACGGTTTGCCCGGTGATCGCCGAATAGATGGTCAGGAGGTTCGACACGCCCGGCTTGGCCTCGCGGTCGAACCGGATTTCGGTCTCCGCGTCCGTCACGGCCGACTTGATCCGTTTGGCGGTGACCTTGGGATCGTCGAGCAGGTTGATCAGGCCTGCAGGCGACTCCGCCGACTTGGACATCTTGGCGGTGGGGTGCTGCAGATCGTAGATCTTCGCGGATTCCTTCTGGATGAAGGGCTGCGGCACCGTGAACGTCTGGCCGAAGCGGGTGTTGAACCGCTGGGCGAGGTCACGGCTCAGTTCGACGTGCTGGCGCTGGTCCTCGCCCACGGGGACACCGTGCGGCTGGTACAGCAGGATGTCCGCGGCCTGGAGGATGGGGTAGGTGAACAGGCCCACACTGGCCTGGTCTGAGCCCTGTTTGTGGGCCTTGTCCTTGAACTGGGTCATCCGGGACGCCTCGCCGAAACCCGTGATGCAGTTCAGGACCCACGCCAGCTGGGCGTGCTCCGGCACCTGGGACTGGACGAACAGCGTGCACTTGTCCACGTCCACGCCGCCGGCAATGTACTGCGCGGCCGTGACCCGGGTGCGGTGGGCGAGCTCGGCGGGGTCCTGCGGAACGGTGATCGCATGGAGGTCCGGGATGAAGAAGACGGCGTCGTACTCATCCTGCATCCGGACCCAGTTCACGAGGGCTCCGAGGTAGTTGCCCAGGTGCAGGGAGTCCGCGGAGGGCTGCATGCCCGAGAGGATGCGGTGCCGGGCCCCGGTGGTAGCCGGAGCGGCTTTGCCGGCGGCTGTCTCAGGGTCAGGAGCGACGCCGGCGTCGGTCACAGTGGAAGTAGAGGTCATTCGTGGAAGCCTTAAAACTAGAGCCGGTAGTCCACTACCAGCGGGGCGTGGTCGGAGAAGCGTGTGTCCCAGGACGATGCCCGGTCAACAACGGCTGACACTGCGGCAGCAGCGAGAGCGGGCGTGGCCATGTGGTAGTCGATGCGCCAGCCGGTGTCGTTGTCGAAGGCCTGGCCCCGTTGCGACCACCAAGTGTAGGGGCCGTCGACGTTACCCGCCAGGCCCCTGTGAACATCCTTCCAGCCGATTTCCTCGCCGAAGAAGCGGTCAAAATACGCCCTCTCCTCCGGCAGGAAGCCGGCACGTTTGACGTTGCCCTTCCAGTTCTTGATGTCCAGCTCTGTGTGGCCGACGTTGAGGTCACCGACGACGAGGGCGTGGTCGCTGTGCTTGGTGAGTTCGGGCAGTCGCTTGATCATGACGTCAAGGAAACGGAACTTGTCATCCTGCTTGGGCGTGCCGGCCTCGCCCGAGTGCACGTAGGCGCTCACGACGGTCAGCTGCGATGCCTCACCCTCCGCGTTGCGGACGGTGTAGTCGGCTTCGACCCAGCGTCCGGTGGTGGCAAAGTAGTCATCCCCGATGCCCACGCGGGTGGCAAGCGGCTCTTCGCGCGAAGCGATGGCGACGCCGGCCCGGCCTTTGGCCTCGGCCTCGGCGTGCAGGATGAACCAGCCCTCGCCGAGCAGCTCCTGGACGATCGCATCGGGCGCGCGGACCTCCTGGAGGCACAGAATGTCCACTTCGCGCGGTTCAAGCCATTCCGCCATGCCCTTCTTATAGGCGGCACGCAGGCCGTTGACGTTGACTGATGCGATGCGAAGGTGGTCCTTCTTCAATGCCGAGCTCACCCGATCCACTCTAGTCGATGATGGTTCCGCTGACGGGTTCGTCGCCGCCGGCCGAGGATTTGATCATGTCCCGTGCGTTGGTCGAGGTGATCTCGATGGTCTCCAGGGCCCGGCGGATCGTGTCCTGGTCCGCGGCCTCGCCCTTGGCACGTTCCTGTTCGACGACGCGCACCTGAACCTGGACGATCTTGAAGGAGTGGTCGAGCTTCATGTCGCGTACGCTCTCCGCAGGGAGGCCTTCACTGACCACGCGGGTGCCGCCATGGTCCACGCTGCTGGCCGTCGGCGCCCGCCCGGTGGCGGCGTTGAAGGCGTTCTGGGCCTCGTCGAGCCTGGCCGCGGCCCGCTTGGCGGCCCGCTGGATGCTGAACACCACGAACGAGGCCAGCGCCAGCCAGGCGCCGGCGATGATCGCCACGACCCAGCCCACGACGTCGTTCTGGTTGGCCGCGAAGATCACGGCGACCGTGAACGCGATGATGAAGACCAGCATCCCCGGCCCGCTGATGCGGAACGTGGAGAACCGGCCCGTGGCCGTGGTGGACGAGGACGCGGGGCTACCCAGAGATTGCATGAGCCTATTATCGCAAACGGGGCAGGCCGCCCGCGGCGCTTCCACCCCGGGCGAACGCCGCCCCCGCCGCTGAGAGAGGCGAAGCGGCCCCGGAGAGGCGCCCCGCACGGCGCGGCTGAGGCCACGCGGCTCAGTTTAGGCGGCTCAGGCCACGCAGCCCAGTTCAGGCGGTTCAGTTCAGGCGACTCAGGAAAGAACCAGGCAGAACGGGTGGCCGCTGGGGTCGGTGTAGACCCGGAAGGATTCCCCGCCGCCTGCCAGGCGCGCAGCGCCGAGCCGGATGACTTCGGCCTCGCCGGCGTCGAGGTCGGTGACTTTCACATCCACGTGCATCTGCTGCGGGTGCTCGGCGTCGGGCCACTGCGGCCGGACCAGCCTGTCCACGCGCTGGAAGGCGACGGCGGGACGGTCGGCGGCGTCGCCGATCGAAATCCAGTCCGGGTCCTCCTGCACCCGGATCATGCCCAGCAGCTCCTGGTAGAAGCCTGCGAGCGTGTCCGGGTTCTCGCAGTCGATGACGAGTGCGTGCCATTGTCCGATCATGGGATCTCCTTAGGTGAGGAACAGCCGGCGCAGGCGGCCCGTGGTGAGCGTGACGCCGAGGGCGATCATGACGAGGTAGTAGCCGACGTGCACGGCGGTGGCCGGGGTGAACACGCCCACGCTGATCTGGCGCAGCAGTTCCACGCCGTGCCACAGCGGCATGGCCTGGATGAGCCACTGGATGTACTGCGGGTAGACGCTGAGCGGGTAGAACGTGGCGCTGAACAGGAACATCGGCAGCATCACGAAATTGATCCAGTCCATCTGCTGGAACGTCTTCATGAAGCTTGTGACCCCCATGCCGAAGCTCGCGAAGCCGAAGGCAATCAGCACCGAGGCCGGGATCATGAGGATGGCCCATGGCGTGGTGATGAGGCCCATCACGCCCATCACGGCGGTGAAGCCGGTGGCGTACAGGAACCCGCGCAGGAGGGCCAGGAAGATCTCGCCCATGGCGACATCCAGCGGCCCCAGCGAGGTGTAGAGCATGCCTTGGTACAGCTTGGCGAAGTTCATCTTGAAGAAGACGTTCCAGGTGGAGTCGTAGACGGCGCCGTTCATGGCGGACACTGCCAAGAGTGCCGGCGCGATGTACGCGGCGTAGCTGATCTCCTGCCCGCCGGGGCCCTGGACGGACCCCACGATTGCGCCCAGGCCCACACCCATGGAGATCAGGTACAGCACGGGTTCGAAGAACCCGGAGACCATGACCATCCAGTTGCTGCTCTTGGTGGCCATGAGCCCGCGGGCGACGACGGCGCGGACGTTGCGGGAGTACATGGGCCCGAAACGCCGGCGGCGTGCGGCGTCCGTGACGCTGTGGTCCCCCGCATTGAAACTTCCGGTAAGAACGCTCATGAGGCCATCCTTTTGGCGAACTGGCGCTTGGACAGGACCCAGCCGGCGGCCGCGAGGCCCAGCAGGAAGACCAGGTGGACGATCGTGAGCCACGGCTCTTCCTCGTAGCCGTAGCTGACCACGCGGCCAAGTTCGGTGCCGTGCCAGATCGGCGAGATCCAGCCGATCCAGCGGACGCCGAGCGGAAGCGTGTCCAGCGGGAAGAACGTGCCGGAGAACAGGAACAGCGGCATGACGATGAACCGCATGACCATGGCGAACTGGCCTTTGTCATTCCGGATCGTCGCCGCGTAGGACATAAGCGGCAGCCCGAAGGACAGGCCGGCGAGCGTGGCGATGAGGATGGACACCCAGGCCCAGGTGCCGGGCGCGGCCCCGAACAGGGCGACGACGGCGAAGTAGAGGGCCGACTGCAGCAGGAAGCGGACGGTGACGGCGATGACCTGGCCCCCGGCGATCTGCTCCGGCGTCAGCGGCGAGGCGTGCGGGCCGTAGTAGACGCGCCGCCACTTGAAGCCGTCCATCACCGGAAAGGTGAACTCATTGGCGGCCGTCATGACGGCGGCCGAGATCAGCAGGGCGGGCGCGATGAACGTCAGGTAACTGACGCCGCCGAAGGCGCCGGCGCCGTTGGCCTCGACCAGTGTGGCCAGGCCGACGCCCATCGCGAACAGATAGGCCACCGGCTGCCCCACGCCGTACATGACGATGGTCCAGCCGTAGCCCTTCATGACACGCAGGACCTGTTCGGCGTAGTAGAAGGCGCCCCAGCGGCGGGCACGGGCGGCCGAGACTTCCGGCGAGTGGGCGCGGAGGGCGGGCGTCGCCGTCGTCGTTGGCTTAGTCAACGAGGCTCCTGCCGGTCAGGCGCAGGAAGACGTCTTCCAGCGAAGAGCGGCGGACCAGCGAGGTGACCGGCCGGAGTCCCCGGGCGGTGACCTGCTCCAGGGCGGCCTCGCCGTCATGGGCGTAGATGAGCACCCGGTCCGGCAGGGTCTCCAGGCGTTCGCCGATGCCTTCGAGCTCCGCGCCGACGCTCGCGTTGCGGTCCGAGCCGAAGCGCAGTTCGAGCACCTCCCGCGTGGAGTAGTCGCGGATCAGGCTGGCCGGAGAGCCTTCGGCCATGATCTTGCCCTTGTCCACCACGATCAGGCGGTCGCACAGCTGCTCGGCCTCATCCATGTAGTGGGTCGTGAGGATCAGGGTGACGCCCTGTTCCTTGAGCCGGAACAGCCGGTCCCAGAGGATGTGCCTCGCCTGCGGGTCCAGGCCGGTGGTCGGCTCGTCCAGCAGCAGGATCCGGGGTTCGTTGATGAGGGAGCGGGCGATCGTCAGGCGCCGCTTCATCCCGCCGGACAGGGCGTCCACCTTGGCGTTGGCCTTGTCCGTGAGCTGGGCGAATTCCAGCAGCTCGTCGGCTTTGCGCCTGAGGTAGCTCATGGGAAGGCCGAAGTAGCGGCCGTAGACCAGCAGGTTGTCCCGGACTTTCAATTCCTCGTCCAGGTTGTCCTGTTGCGGGACGACGCCCAGGTGGGCGCGGACTTCCGGGCCGTGCTGCTCGGGGTCCAGGCCCATGATGCTCAGGCTGCCGGAGGTGCGCTGGGAGACCCCGCCGATCATCTTCATCGTGGTGGACTTCCCGGCGCCGTTGGGGCCCAGCAGGCCGAAGGCTTCCCCGGCGGGGACGCGGAAGGAGATGCCGTCGACGGCGGTGACGTCGCCGTAGCGTTTGGTGAGGTTTTCGGCGGTGATGACGTACTGCGGAGCGGCATCAGAGGGGCTGCTCACGGGGGATTCTTTCGAGACAAGTTCGGACACCCGCACCACGGTAGTGGATCCCCGCAAAGTATGAAAGAGTCTTTTCGTAAAAACTCCTGACGTATTCGTTCTGTTATGCGTCCCGGCGCCCAGCTGCGGCGTTCCGCCCGATTCAAGCCCCCGCTCTTAAAGCCACAGGGCACCTGCTTCGCGGGAAGCAGGTGCCCTGTCATCAGCTCGGATTCCTAGGCGAGCCCGGCGTGGCTTTTCGATGCCAGTTGGCGCTCGGCGGTTTCCACCACGTTGGCCAGGAGCATGGCGCGGGTCATGGGCCCCACTCCCCCCGGGTTCGGCGAGAGCCAGGCGGCGACGTCGGCCGCGGCGGGGTCAACGTCTCCCGTGACCACGGCCTTGCCGGTGCCGTCGTCCACGCGGCTGACGCCGACGTCGAGCACGATCGCCCCGGGCTTAAGGTCCCCGGCCTTGATCATGTGCGGCTGGCCGGCGGCGGCAATCACGACGTCGGCCTGGCGGAGTTCGGCCGGCAGGTCCACCGTGCCCGTGTGGGCGAGGATGACCGTGGCGTTGACGTCCTTGCGGGTCAGCAGGAGTCCCACCGGGCGGCCGATGGTGACGCCGCGGCCCACCACGAGGACGCGCTTGCCGTTGAGGCTGATGCCGTGCCGGGTCAGCAGTTCCACGCAGCCCTTGGGCGTGCACGGCAGCGGGGACTTCATGGGTCCGCTGACGTTGGCCACGAGCCGGCCCAGGTTCATCGGGTGGAGGCCGTCGGCGTCCTTCTCAGGGTCCATGGCCTCCAGGATGACGTCCTGGTCGATGTGCTTGGGCAGCGGCAGCTGGACGATGTAACCGGTGCACTCCGGGTTCTCGTTGAGCTCGCGGACCACGGCCAGGAGTTCATCCTGCGTGGTTTCCTCGGGCAGGTCGCGGCGGATGGACGTGATGCCCACCTCGGCGCAGTCCTTGTGCTTGCCGCCGACATACCAGGTGCTGCCGGGATCGGAGCCGACCAGGATGGTGCCCAGTCCGGGGGTGACGCCCATGGCCTTGAGTGCGGCCACGCGTTCTTTCAGCTCAGCCTTGATGGCAGCGGCGGTAGCCTTGCCGTCAAGGATCTGGGCGGTTTCAGCCATTTTTGCAGAAGTCATCGATTACCACTGCTCGTGCTGGGGGTACAGCGGGAAATCGGCGGCCAGCTTGTCCACGCGGGCCTGCAGGGCCTCGATATCCGTGGCCGCGCCGGACTTCAGCGCCGTGGCGATGATGTCGGCGACCTCGGTGAATTCCTCGGCGCCAAAGCCGCGGGTGGCCAGGGCCGGGGTGCCGATGCGCAGGCCGGAGGTGACCATCGGCGGGCGGGGGTCGAACGGCACGGCGTTGCGGTTGACGGTGATGCCTACGGAGTGCAGGAGGTCCTCGGCCTGCTGGCCGTCCAGCTGGGAGTTGCGCAGGTCCACCAGGACCAGGTGCACGTCGGTGCCGCCGGTCAGGACCGAGACGCCGGCGGCGGCGACGTCGGCCTGGCCGAGGCGTTCGGCGATGATCTTGGCGCCTTCGAGGACGCGCTCCTGGCGTTCCTTGAATTCCTCGGTACCGGCGATCTTGAAGGCCACTGCCTTCGCGGCGATCACATGCATGAGCGGGCCGCCCTGCTGGCCGGGGAACACGGCGGAGTTGAGCTTCTTGGCCCATTCCTGCTTGGCCAGGATGACGCCGGATCGCGGGCCGGCGAGGGTCTTGTGCACGGTGGAGGTGACGACGTCCGAGTGCGGGACCGGGCTCGGGTGCAGCCCGGCGGCCACGAGGCCGGCGAAGTGCGCCATGTCGGTCCAGAGCAGGGCGCCGACCTCGTCGGCGATCGAGCGGAACGCGGCGAAATCAAGGTGCCGCGGGTAGGCGGACCAGCCGGCGATGATGACCTGGGGCTTTTCGGCGATGGCCTGCTCGCGCAGCTTGTCCATGTCGATCCGGAAGTTGTCTTCCTCGACCTGGTAGGCGGCAACCTCGTAGAGCTTGCCGGAGAAGTTCAGCTTCATGCCGTGGGTGAGGTGACCGCCGTGGGCCAGGGAGAGGCCCAGGATCTTGTCACCGGGGGTGATCATGGCGGCGAGCGCGGCGGCGTTGGCCTGCGCACCCGAGTGCGGCTGGACGTTGGCGTATTCGGCGCCGAAGAGCTCCTTGACACGGTCGATCGCCAGCTGCTCGGCGACGTCGACGTATTCACAGCCGCCGTAGTAGCGGCGTCCCGGGTAGCCCTCGGCGTACTTGTTGGTCAGGACGGAACCCTGGGCTTCCATCACGGCGCGCGGGGCGAAGTTCTCGGAGGCGATCATTTCCAGGGTGCCGCGCTGGCGGCCAAGCTCCTGGGCCAGAACGGCGGCGATTTCCGGGTCGAGTTCGGCCAGCGGCTGGTTGCTCACGGCGGCTGAGGTGGCGGTAGTAGTAGTCACGAGGAACTCCTGGTAGGCAACGGGTACGGCTAATGGTCAGGCTACCGGCTGGCCCGTTGCACCGCCCCTTGATGACGGACCCCCGGACAGCGGGACGCGACGTCGGCGATTGGCACCCTGAACAGGCGCCGGCAACGGCCTGGCAGCGGCGAAGCTGCCAACCGGTAAGACATGACCCTCGGCCCAGGCGTACGATCCGTGGTCTTCGTGAGTGCCGCTCCCTGATGGTTAGCCATCCAACGCCAGTTGCGACGGGTTAACACTACCAAAACGCTTACAAAACTGCCCTTGAAGCGCGGGTAGGCTGTTCTTCGTGACTGACGAGAACCTGACTGCTTCCTACATCCTGACTCTGTCCTGCCCTGACCGGCCCGGCATCGTGCACGCCGTCGCCGGAGCCCTCCTCGTGGCGGGCTGCAATATTACGGACTCCCAGCAGTACGGCAGCCACGGCACGGGCACCTTCTTCATGCGGGTGGAGGCGACGACGGCCGCCGAGCGGGCCGAGCTGCAGGCGGCCCTGGAGCCCGTGGCCCAGGCTTTCGGCATGCAGTGGAGCCTGAACCCGGCCGGCCGGAAGGTCCGCACCCTGCTGATGGCCAGCACCTCGGCCCACTGCCTGAACGATCTGCTGTTCCTGCAGCGCTCCGGCACCCTGCCGATCGACATTCCGGCCATTGTCTCCAACCACCGGGACCTTGAGGGCCTGGCGGAGTTCTACGGCATCCCGTTCCACTACATCCCCGTCACGCCGGACACCAAGGTCCAGGCCGAGGACGCCCTTCGTCTCCTGATGAAGGAGCACGACATCGAGCTCACCGTCCTGGCCCGGTACATGCAGATCATCTCCGACGAGCTGTGCAGCGAACTCACGGGCAAGGCGATCAACATCCACCACTCATTCCTGCCCTCTTTCAAGGGTGCCAAGCCCTACCACCAGGCGCACGCCCGCGGCGTGAAGCTCATCGGGGCCACGGCGCACTACGTCACGGCAGCCCTGGATGAGGGACCGATCATCGAGCAGGAAGTCATCCGCGTGGACCACCGGCGCACCGCCGAGCAGTTCGTCCAGATGGGCCGGGACGTGGAGGGCCGCACCCTGGCCCAGGCCGTGCAGTGGCATGCCGAGCACCGTGTCCTGCTCGACGGCAACCGGACGGTTGTCTTTAACTGATTCCGGTCCTTGACTAGAGCCATGGAATCCATCCGGAAGGACCGGCTCGAATCATTCGTGGCCCTGCTCAAGTCAGAGGGGCGGCACGCGGTGCTGGGGCTCGACTGCGGCACGGGCACCGACGGGCTGCACTTTGTGCAGTCCGGCATCCATTTCACCGGCGTCGACCCGTCCGAGGAAAATATCCATGCCGCACGGGCGCACGGGCTGGAGGCGTCCGTGGCGGGCCCGGAATCGCTGCCGTTCGCCGACGCCGCGTTCTCCTCGGTCTGGGCGGTGGACGCCCTGGCGGGCCTGCCGCCGGACCAGTGGGACGGCGTCGTCCGCGAACTCGGGCGCGTGGCCGAACCCGGCGCGCCGATCGCCGTCGTCCTCCCGTCCCCCGCCCCGCGCAGCGGAGAAGCCGCAAGCGACAGCAAAGGTGGCAGCGGCGACGGCGGGTTTACCGTCCTCCGCTCCCCCGACTGACCCAAACCCCCGTGGGCGGGTGTCCTAGGCTGGAGGCATGGCTCCCCTCTACGCATTCGCCGGCACGACCCCGGCCGTCCATGACTCCGCTTTCATCGCGCCCACGGCCTCGGTGATCGGCAACGCCACGCTGGCTGAGAACTCGAGCGCCTTCTACGGCGTGTCCGTCCGCGCCGACACCGCCGCCATCACCGTGGGTGCCGGCAGCAACCTGCAGGACAACGTGGTGCTGCACGCCGATCCCGGGTTCCCCTGCACCGTCGGGGCCCGGGTCAGCGTCGGCCACAGCGCCGTGGTGCACGGCTGCACCGTCGAGGACGATTGCCTGATCGGTATGAGCGCCACCATCCTCAACGGGGCCGTGATCGGCACCGGCTCGCTTGTTGCTGCCGGTGCCGTCGTGCTGGAGGGCACGGTCATCCCGCCGCGCTCGCTCGTCGCCGGGGTGCCCGCGAAAGTCCGGCGCGAGCTCAGCGACGAGGAGTTCGCGGGCGTCCAGCGCAATGCCGCGCACTACCAGGAGCTGGCGCGGGCGCACCGCGAACTCCACAGCGCCTGAGCCGCGGGGCTGCCTAGCCGAGGGCGATCGGGTTAGCCCGCGGGGCTGCCTAGCCGAGGGCGATCGGGTTAGTCCAGGGCGATCGGGCCCAGCTCGGGCAGGAGCTCGCCCGGGCCCGGGTTCCCGGCCGGTGTCCGGCCGCCGAGGTGGTTGACCACGCCCCAGACCGCGTTGAGGCCGGTGGTGACGGCACCCTCGGCCCAGCCGGCGGTGAAGGAGACGTCGTCGCCGGCGAGGAAGATCCCGCGCTGTTCGGCGGGCAGCCCGTCCTGCTTGAAGTGGGTGAAGAGCCGCTGCTGGTAGCGGTAGTGACCCGGCAGGTTGGCCTTGAACGCGCCCATGAAGTTGGGGTCGGCCTCCCACGAGACCGTGATCGGCTGTCCCACGATGTGGCTGGCGATGTCGACGCCCGGGTAGATCTGCTCCAGCGAGTGCAACATGAGCTCCGCCCGCTGGTCCGCGTCGAGTGAGAGCCACTTCAGCGCGTCGTCGTTCCACGTGTAGGACAACAGGATCACGGCGGGCTGGTCCGGGCCGTTGTCCAGCAGGTACGTGGCCCGGTTCAGCCGGTCGGTCAGCGTCATCGACAGGACCTCGCGGCCGGTCTCCGGATCGATGTCCTTCCAGAACGGCCGGTCCACCATGACGAAGGTCTTGGAGGACTGCATGTAGTGCGAGCGTTCGATCGCCGTCCACAGCTCAGCGGGAAACAGGGTTTCGTCCGTGTGGATCCGCGTCGACAGCAGCCAAGACTGGCATGTGGTCACCACCGCCGGGTAGGCGGACTCGCGTCCCCAGCGTTCGCGGATCCGGAAGTCGCCGCTGCCGTCGCGGGCGATGCGCTCCACGGCGCCGCGCGGGGCACCCGCATGCAGCGACGCCAGGGAGGTGCCGTCGGGCCAGTGCGCCATTCCCGACGGCGCGTGCTCCCACAGCGCCTCGGGGAGCCGCTGCGCGCCGCCGGCGATGAGCCGGTGCTGGTCGTCGGCGTCCGTGTAGACGACCCGGAGGATTTCGAGGATGGAGTTGGGGAAGTCGGTGTCCCAGCCGCCGGTGCCGAAGCCCACCTGCCCGAACGCCTCGCGGTGGGCGAAGCCGGCCTGCTTGAAGGAGTCGCTGCCGGCGATGAAACCGTAGAACGTCTGCTCGTCCAGCTCCGGCAGCAGCGCGTTCCACAGTTCCTTGATCCGGGCCGTATCCCGGGCCCGGATGGCCTCCTGCATCTCGGCGAACCGGGCGCCGTCGTTCACGGCCGCCTTCCACGCGTCCGCGACCTCGAGGAAGAACGGGGGCAGGTCCGCCGCGGTCTCGGCGTAGTACTTCTGGCCGGCGAGCTCGATCACCGTGCTGGAGGTCGCCGGCGCCAGCGGATTGGGGAACTCCTGGGTGTCCAACCCGAGCAGGTCCACGTAGTGGTAGAAAGCCTTCCCGGAGACCGGGAACCGCATGCCGCCGAGGTCCGCCACGATGCCCGGCGCGGACGGGAAGCTGGCGGTCCTCAGCCGGCCGCCGATCTGATCGGCTTCATAGACCACCGGGCGCAGGCCCAGCTTCATGAGCTCATAGGCGGTCACGAGCCCGGACAGGCCGGCACCGACGACGGCGACCTCCGTCCCGTACAGTTCCTGCGGCACGGACCCCAGGCCGTCCGGGTGGGCCAGATAGTGGTCGTAGCTGAACGGGAAATCCGGGTTCAGCATGGTGATGGGCGCCTCGGTCGGGGTGGTAGCCGGTGCGGGAGCCGGCAGTTCGGTGGCGGTGGTCATGAGATCTCTGCCTTCAGTTCCTCGGTTGTGGTGGTGGTGGCGGATTGGCGGCTTGATAGTTCACGGTATTCCTCGTGCCCCAGGGCCGCCACCCTGGAGTTCTTGCGGCCGTAGCCGAAGTAGGCGGCTAGGCCCACGAGCATCCAGACACCGAAGACCGCCCAGGTCTCGGCGCCGAGGTTGGCCATGAGGTAGGCGCACATGAGGGCGCCGAGAATCGGGGTCAGCGGAAAGAGCGGGACGCGGAAGCTGCGCTTGAGCTCCGGGCGGTTGCGGCGCAGGTAGAGGACGGCCACGTTGACCAGCGCGAAGGCGAAGAGGGTGCCGATGCTGGTGGCGTCCGCGAGGGCGCCCAGCGGCACGAGGCCGGCGGTCAGCGCGACGGCGGTGCCTACGATCAGGGTTCCGGCAACCGGCGTGCCGGTCCGGGGCGAGACGCGGCCGAAGACTTTGGGGACGAGGCCGTCGCGGGACATGGACAGCAGGATCCGGGTCTGCCCGTAGAGGACGGTCAGCACGATGCTGGCGATGGCAAGCACGGCACCGACGGCGAACACGACGCCGACCCACGGCTGGCCGGTGATTTCCTCGAGGATCTTCACGAGGGCGGCTTCGGTGCCGTCGAACCAGCCCCAGGGTCGGGCGCCGATGGCGGCGACGGAGACGAGCACGTAGATGCTGGTGACGATCAGCATGGAGAGCAGGATGGCCCGCGGGAGGTCGCGCTTGGGGTTGCGGGCTTCCTCGCCGGCCGTGGAGGCGGCGTCGAAGCCGATGTAGGAGAAGAAGACCCGTGAGGCCGCGGCCGAGACCCCGGCGGCGCCCATCGGCATGAGGGGTTCAAAGTGTCCGCCGTTGAACGCGGTGAAGGCCACGGCGCAGAAGAACAGCAGGATGCCGACCTTGATCAGGACAATCGCGGTGTTGATCCAGGCGCTTTCCTTGGCACCGCGGACCAGCAGCACCATGGCCAGCACCACAATGATGATTGCGGGAATATTCAGCACCCCGCCGGCTCCCGGCGGCTGCGACATCGCGTCCGGAAGCGTGAGGCCGAAGACCGCCAGGGCCTCATTGACGTACTGGCCGGCACCGACCGCGACGGCGGCCACGGAGACGGCGTATTCCAGAACCAGGCACCAGCCGCAGATCCAGGCCATGCCCTCGCCCATGGTCGCGTAGGTATAGGAGTAGCTGGACCCGGCGGCAGGCACCAGGCCGGCCATCTCCGCGTAGGACACGGCGGAGAGCAGCGCGGCGAATCCGGCGATGGCGAAGGAGATCCAGATGGCCGGTCCGGCGAGCGGCACGGATTCGCCCAGGATGACCAGGATGCCGGTGCCGAGCGTGGCGCCGACGCTGATCATGGTCAGCTGCAGTACCCCGAAACTGCGGACCAGCCGCGTGCCTCCGTGCCCGGTCTCGGCCTCGCTGACCAGCTGCCCGATCGGCTTGCGGCGCAGGAGCTGGGCGGCGAGCCCGGGACGGCCGGCGGCAGCCGGCGGGCGTTCCCCGATCAGAGTTGGCACAGTCATCGTTGACGTCCTTATCTTCAGTAGTGGTCGGTTTCCCCTGACCCACCCTAGGCTTGTGAGCCACCTCTCACGGGTGTGCAAAATGACCTATAGTCTTCAGTCATGAGACTTAATGCACTGCCGGCCCGGTGGTGGGCCCGGCGTCCGGGCGGCCAGACCGGGAACCACGGCCGTGGCTGCTGAGGGCTCCGAGCGGCTCGGCTTCGTCACCCTGGCGCAGTTCCTGGGCCAGCTTCCGGCGCTGAAGGTCCTGCACGACGGCGGCAACGGAGAGGGGCGGCTGCGCTGGGTTGAGCCGAGTGAGCTGGACGACCCGACCCCCTACCTGCTCGACGGCGAGTTCCTGCTCACCGCCGGCCTGCCGTTCGTAGGCGACGGCGGCAGCCAGGATGCGGTGGACGCTTATGTGCGGCGGCTGGTTGAGGCCCGGGTCGGCGCCCTCGGCTTTGGCCTGGAACCCTACTTCGATGCCGTGCCGGATACCGTGGTCCAGGCCTGCCGGCGGCAGGAGCTGACGCTGGTGTCTATCCCGGGGAACCTCCCGTTCGCCGCCCTGGGGCTCGAGTTTTCCCGGCTCCTCGAATCGGACAACGCCAAGACCTTCCGCCAACTGGCGGACACCAACCGGCAGTTGATGCGCGCGGTCCTGTCTGCGCGCCCCGAACATGAACTCCTCGCCGCACTCGTGCAGCGCGTCCCGGTCTGGGCCGTGCTGGTCGGCGCCGACGGCCGGGTGCGTGCCCGCGGCCCGGCCGCCCCGGGCGTTGATTCAGCCGCCTTGCAGCCGCTGCTGACCCGGCTGCTCGCCGGCAGCGGTCCCCGGGTGGAGATGGATTCGTTCGACGCCGCCGGCTCGTCGCTCGTCTTCGGGCATCCGCTGCGCAGCACCCGGGACGCCAACCTCGGCGCTCTCGTCATCGGCACGGACGCCGCGCTGACCCCGGCGCAGAACAGTGTTGTCTCCACCGCCGTCGGGCTGCTGGAACTGCTGGTCCGCCAGCGCACCAGCGGTTCCCTGGCCCCCAGCCAGCTGGCCACGGCGCTGCTCCTGCATCCGGAAAGCGTGGCGTCAGGAACGGCACGGCACGTCACCGGATTGAAGGACCTGCTGGCACAAAGCATTTCCTCCACCCGGTCCGGTCAGCTGCGCGTCATTCAGGGCCTCCGGCTCGACACCGCCGCCGGCGGCGGCAGGACGGCGGACGCGCCGCGCCGCACGGGCGAGGGCCCGGTCCGGGAGCTGCTCGAGTGGCGCAGGCTGTTCGACACCAAATTGGTGGAGCTCACCGACTACGGCTTTGCCGCCATAACGCGCCTGAAGGTCGACGACGCCCTGCTCGCCGAGGTCGAACGGCTCGGGTGGAGCCTGGTGATCGGCAGCAGCACCGAATTCGCCGGCCTGGCGGAGGCCTACCAGCGCGCCTCCTCGCTGCGGAACCGTGTGCTCACGAGCCGCCGGAGCGCCCGGGAGGACGACGTTACGTGGTCCGTGACGGGCCTGCTGGGCGCCGAGGCCGGGGCCCTGCTGGCGGGGCGCCTGCTGGCACCTGTGCTCGCGCTTGAGCCGGAACGCCGCGACAGCCTGCTCGGCATCCTGCGGGCCTGGCTGGGCGAGAACGGCAGCTGGGACGCCACGGCAAAGGCCACGGGCCTGCACCGCAACAGCGTCCGCCGGCAGATCGGCATCATCACCGATCTGCTGGGACTTGACCTCAATCAGGCGCAGGCCCGCGCGGAGCTGTGGATAGCGCTCCAGTACCTGGGCGGCCTGGAGCTGCCCGGCGCCGCGGCTGGCTCAGCGGTGCCGGCCGCGTCCGACGTCGTTGCGCCGGCTGCTGGCTCCCCCGCCGCCCAGACCCGTGGCCGGACGCCCGCCGGTCAGACGTCCCAGGAACGGTAGATGTCCGGGCGGCGGTCGCGCAGATACGCCACGGCGGCCTCCGGATCGTCCGCCCTGTCTGCGCTGCCGGCCCCTTCGGCAGGGTCCGCTGCGGCGTTACTGGGTTCACCGAGCTCGGCAAACAGCAGTTCCGCCCCGGGTCCTGCCTCGGCCAGGACGGATCCGTCGGGACCCGCCACGATGCTGCCGCCGTGGAAGTCATAGCTGTCCTCCACGCCGGTGTGGTTGGCATAGGCGACCGTGAGCTGGTTCTCCAGGGCCCGGGCCCTGACCAGCACCTTCGGCACGGCGTCGAACCCGCCGGCGAGGGCCGTCGGCACCAGGAGCAGTTCGGCACCGCGCACGGCGGCGGCCCGTGCGGACTCGGGAAATTCGATGTCGTAGCAAATAACCAGCGACGTTTTGAGCCCGTGGAACTCCACGACGCCGGGGGCCGCGGCGGCCGGCGCAAACGCCGCCCGCTCATCGGGGCCGAACAAGTGCACTTTCCCGTAGCTGAGCAGTTCGTCGCCTGACGCGTCCACCAGGGTGGCGGTGATGTGCCACCCTCCTGCTGGCGTCACGGCGGGCAGGCTGTAGACCAGGGCGATGTTATGGCGCCGGGCGATCCCCGCCAGGGCCTCCCGGAGCGCAGGCAGCGTGGCGGGGTCGAAGTCCGTGCGCAGCCGGCCCGGCGCGTAGCCCACGGGGAAGAGCTCGGGGGTCAGCAGCAATTGCGCCCCCGCGGCCACCGCCGTGCGCGCCGCGTCATCCACCGCGGCGCAGTTCGCCGTTATGTCCAGCACGGCGGAGTTCGCCTGCATCAGGGCCAGCAGCACCATTACCACCTCAAGATTTTCCGGGCACCTCCGCAGGACCGCTGCGGACTCTCTTGTCCCAGCGTAGCTTCGGCCCACACGCCCTGCAGTGGTGCATTTCCGCCCGGCCATCCGGCGGGCAGGGCAGAACGTCCCGGCAGCGGAGCGTGGAAGCGCTAAGGGCCGCTCGCGCCGCCGGAATCCTGCGGCACCGTTATCAATGCGTTAACTTCTTGACTACAAGCCGCGGATGCGTCACGCTTCATAGCATGCCCTCACCAACGCGCTCAACGAGGAGCCGAACCAAGAACCCGGGATCGCAGTCCGCGCTCCGGCATCTGAACCAGCAGCGGATCATCGAATGCCTCCTCGCCGGTCCTTCCACCCAGGCGGAACTGGCCCGCCAGACCGGCCTTTCCACTGCGACTGTTTCCAACATCGTCAAGATCATGCAGGACGCCGGACTGGCCTCGACCGAGCCGATCACCAGCTCCGGGCGACGGGCCCTGAACGTACGGCTCAACAGCAACGGTGCCGTCGCCGTCGGGATCGACTTTGGCCGCCGCCACTTGCGCGTGGTCCTGGCCTCGCTCAGCTATCACGTGATCGCCGAGGAATCGGTCCTGCTTCCCTTGGGCCACCACGCGGAGGAGGGCATCCAGGCCGCCGTCGGTGTACTGGACCGGCTGCTCGCCAGCAGCGGCGTGGAACGCAGCGCCCTGGTGGGTGCCGGCGTCGGAATTCCCGGCCCGATCGACCGGCGCACCGGCACCGTGGCGCAGGGCGCGATTCTGCCCGAATGGGTGGGCATCAACATCCTCAAACGCCTCGAGGAAGCCCTTGACCTGCCCGTTTTCGTGGACAACGACGCCAATCTGGGCGCCCTGTCCGAGGTCACTTGGGGGCCGCACAGCGGCGTCAGCAACCTGATGTTCCTCAAGATCGGTTCGGGCATCGGCGCGGGTCTGATCCTCAACGGCGTCCCGTACTACGGCAACGTGGGGATCACTGGCGAAATCGGCCACGCCACCATCCACGAACATGGGCTGATCTGCCGTTGCGGGAACCGGGGATGCCTCGAAACCATCGCCTCCACCACCACCATGATCGAACTCCTGAGCCGTGGCGAGGATCGGCCCCTCACGCCCGGAGACATCGTCCGGAAAGCCCTGGAACGGGACTCCGCGACACTCCGCGTGGTGGACGACGCCGGTCTCGCCGTCGGACGCGCTCTGGGGAACGTGGCGAACCTGATCAACCCGGAAGTCATTGTGGTGGGCGGTCCGCTGGCAGGGCTCGGCGAGCTCCTCCTGGACC
Organism: Arthrobacter sp. H-02-3; assembly: GCF_003097355.1. GTDB lineage: Bacteria > Actinomycetota > Actinomycetes > Actinomycetales > Micrococcaceae > Arthrobacter > Arthrobacter humicola. The sequence goes on along the minus strand of NZ_PYUI01000004.1, from coordinate 50,542 downwards.
CGATCCGGCGCGGCCTGATCCGCCACGCGGTGCCGGTCATCGGGGAGACCACCACCCTCACGATGTCATCCCTGGGCGACCGGGCGGAGGCTCTCGGGGCCACGGCTTTGGTCTTCCAGCACGCCGGAATCCGGCGGAACTAACCATTCGTTATCGGGCCGTTGCGTTAAAGACTTGACGACAAGGCCTGTGATCCAGTTTACTTTTCCATCAGACGGCCCTGCGGTTTGCAGGGGCGGACAACGAAGTCATGCATTGGAGGCGTAAGGGCAGATGACGTCCCTCAACACGCACAGTGATCCGCTAATCCTCGAGATGCGTTCCATCACCAAGGAATTCCCCGGCGTTAAAGCTTTGGCCGATGTGAGCCTGCGGGTGAAAGCCGGCGAGATCCACGCCATCTGCGGTGAAAACGGCGCCGGCAAGTCCACCCTGATGAAGGTCCTGTCCGGGGTTTACCCGTACGGCACCTACACCGGGGACATCGTTTACCAGAACGAAGTCCAGGAGTTCAAGGACATCCGCGCCAGCGAGCACGCCGGAATCGTGATCATCCACCAGGAACTCGCGCTGATCCCGGAACTGTCGATCATGGAGAACATCTTCCTCGGCAACGAACCGACCAAGCGCGGCGTGATCGACTGGACCGAGGCCCGGAAGCGGTCCATCGAACTGCTGGCCCGGGTGGGGCTGCGGGAAGATCCGGACACCCCCATCAAGGAGATCGGCGTCGGCAAGCAGCAGCTGGTCGAGATTGCCAAGGCCCTGAACAAGTCGGTCAAGCTCCTGATCCTGGACGAGCCCACGGCCGCGCTGAACGAGTCCGACTCCCAGCACCTGCTGGATCTCATGCTCGGCCTGAAGGGCCGCGGCATCACCTCGATCATCATTTCCCACAAGCTCAACGAGATCGAACAGATCGCGGATGAGATCACGATCATCCGCGACGGCAAGTCGATCGAGACCCTGAACGTCAAGGCCGACGGCGTCGACGAGGACCGCATCATCAAGGGCATGGTGGGCCGGACCCTGGAATCCAGGTTCCCGGACCACGAGCCGAAGATCGGCGACGTCCTCTTCGAAGTGAAGAACTGGAACGTCGGGCACCCTCAGATCCAGGACCGCCTGGTCTGCAAGAACTCCAGCTTCTTCGTCCGCCGCGGCGAGATCGTCGGGTTCGCCGGCCTCATGGGCGCCGGACGCACCGAGCTGGCCCGGTCCGTGTTCGGGCGCTCCTACGGCCGCTTCATCTCGGGCCACGTCTATAAGGACGGCAAGGAACTGCAGCTTAAGAACGTCCGCCAGGCGATCGACGCCGGGCTGGGCTACGTCACGGAGGACCGCAAGTCCCTGGGCCTGAACCTGCTGGACGACATTAAGGCCACCACGGTCTCGGCGAACCTGCGCAAGATCAGCAAGCACTTCGTGGTGGACACCAACAAGGAGTACATGGTTGCCGAGGAGTACCGGAAGTCGCTGCGGACCAAGACGCCCTCCGTCGAGGAAGGCGTCGCGAAGCTCTCCGGCGGCAACCAGCAGAAAGTCGTGCTGGCCAAGTGGATGTTCACCGACCCGGACGTGCTGATCCTGGACGAGCCCACCCGCGGGATCGACGTCGGCGCCAAGTACGAGATCTACGGCATCATCCAGAACCTGGCCAACCAGGGCAAGGCCGTGATCGTCATTTCCTCGGAACTGCCCGAACTGCTGGGCCTCTCGGACCGGATCTACACGATTTTCGAAGGCGCCATCACCGGCGTGCTGAACAAGGACGAAGCAAGCCAGGAAAGCCTCATGAAACTCATGACGTCCGCCCGCAAGACCGCCTCACCCTCTGAGACCATCCAGAACTAGCCGAACACCCCGGACACAAGGACTGAAACAATGAACGCGCTCAAGAAGCTCTTTGGCGGCAACACCCGCCAATTCGGCATGATCTTCGCCCTGGTTGCGCTGATCGTGTTCTTCGAGATTTTCACGGAGGGCCGCACGCTCACGTCGGGCAACGTCATCAACCTCTTCAACGGCAACTCCTACATCCTGATCCTCGCCATCGGCATGGTTCTGGTCATTATCGCCGGGCACATCGACCTCTCGGTCGGTTCCGTCGCCGCCTTCGTGGGCGTCTGCGTGGCCCTCTTCATCCGTGACTGGGGCCTGCCCTGGTACATCGGCGTCCTGATGGGACTGGGGCTGGGCATCCTGATCGGAGCCTGGCAGGGATTCTGGGTGGCCTACGTCGGCATTCCAGCGTTCATCGTGACGCTGGCCGGCATGCTGATCTTCCGCGGCGCCAACCAGTTGGTCGGCAAGTCGAACACCATCCCGGTCCCCACGGATTTCCAGTACCTCGGCTCCGGCTACCTGCCCGAGATCGGCCCGAAAACCGGTTATAACAACCTCACCCTGATCCTGGGCCTGCTCGGCGTCGCCTTCGTGATCTTCAGCGAGATCCGCTCCCGCCGCAACGCCAAGGCACTCGGCGCCGAGGTCCCCGAAGTCTGGGTCAGCGTTCTCAAGCTGGTCCTGGTCTGCGGCGCCATCCTCTACGCCACCTACCTCTTCGCCACCGGCCGGCCGGGCACCTCCTTCCCGATCCCGGGCCTGATCCTCGCCGTCCTGATCCTTATCTACGGCTTCATCTCCTCCAAGACGGTGATTGGCCGCCACATCTACGCCGTCGGCGGGAACCGACACGCCGCCGAGCTCTCTGGCGTCCAGTCCAAGAAGGTCAACTTCCTGGTCATGATGAACATGTCCTTGCTGGCCGGCCTCGCCGGCATGATCTTCGTCGGCCGGTCCACCGCCTCAGGCCCGTTCGACGGCGTCGGCTGGGAATTGGACGCCATCGCGGCTGTCTTCATCGGCGGCGCCGCGGTCACCGGTGGCGTGGGCACTGTGATCGGCTCGATCATCGGTGGCCTGGTCATGGCCGTGCTGAACAACGGCCTGCAGCTCCTGGGCGTCGGCGCCGACCTCACCCAGATCATCAAGGGCCTGGTCCTGCTGATCGCCGTCGCGTTCGACGTCTACAACAAGTCGCAGGGCAAGAGGTCGATCATCGGCATGCTGATGAAGAACTTCGGCCGCAGCAGCGAGATCAAGGCCGACGAGACCACCCAAACCAAAGAGGTCATCTCCAGGGGGATATGATCCGCTACCCCGAATCCCGAATCCCACAATTCTCCGCACACCACCAAAAGAAAGAGAACCAAGCAATGCGAATGATTGGTAAAGCAGGAAAGGCAGCAGCAATCGCTGCAATTGCGGCACTGGCGCTGACAGCCTGCGGCCGTTCCGACACCGGAACCACCAGCGGTTCTTCCTCCGGGGGCGAGGCCTTCCCGAAGGGCTCTTCTATCGGTGTCGCGCTGCCCCAGAAGACCTCGGAAAACTGGGTCCTGGCTGAGCAGCTGTTCAACGACGGCCTCACCAAGGCCGGCTACAAGCCGGATGTGCAGTTCGCCAACGGCGGCGTTTCGGATCAGCAGAACCAGATCAGTGCCATGATCACCAAGGGCGACAAGCTCATCATCGTCGGTGCCATCGACGGTGCGCAGCTGGGCACCCAGCTCAAGCAGGCCAAGGACGCCGGCGCCACGATCATCGCGTATGACCGGCTGCTCCTGAACACCGAAAACGTGGACTACTACGTGGCCTACGACAACTTCAAGGTCGGCGAACTCCAGGGCCAGGCCCTGCTGGACGGCATGAAGGCCAAGAAGCCGGAAGGACCGTACAACATCGAGCTCTTCGCCGGTTCCCCCGACGACGCCAACGCGAAGGTCTTCTTCGACGGCGCCATGAGCGTCCTCAAGCCGAAGATGGACGACGGCACCCTGAAGGTCCTCTCCGGCCAGACGAGCTTCGAGCAGGCCGTTACCCAGGGCTGGAAGGCAGAGAACGCCCAGAAGCGCATGGACACCCTGCTCGCCGGAACGTACGGCAGCGCCGCGCTTGACGGCGTGCTGTCCCCGAACGACACCCTGGCCCGCGCGATCATCACCTCCGTCAAGGCCGCCGGCAAGCCGATCCCGGTTGTCACGGGCCAGGACTCCGAGGTTGAGTCAGTCAAGTCCATCATGGCGGGCGAGCAGTACTCCACCATCAACAAGGACACCAACGCGCTCGTTGAGCACTCGATCACCATGGTCAACGACATCCAGGCAGGCAAGAAGCCGGAGATCAACGACGACAAGTCCTACAACAACGGCGTCAAGGTTGTTCCCGCGTACCTGCTGAAGCCGGTCATCGTGACCGCCGAGAACGTCCACACGGCTTATGTCAACGATCCGGTTCTTGGACCGATCACCAAGCAGTAGTTCCTGACCAGCAGTTCCTGACTTAGGCGCAGGTTCCACCGGCGCCAGCCAGACACGAGAGCCCCGGCTCCCCCGCAAGGGAGGGCCGGGGCTCTCGTGTTGCCTGCGGCGTTTTGCGTCGCCCTTCTGCCTGCTCCCTTTTGCCTGCTCCCTTTTGCCTGCTCCCTTTTGCCTGCTCCCTTTTGCCTGCTCCCTTTTGCCTGCGGCAGAGAGCTTCACAGCGGATCCATAGCTTCACCGGGAGGTTCGCACAGCAGCCCGTACCACTGTGGGACCAGCCGCCGGACAGTGGGTTCGGCAAGAGACACCCAAGAAAAATTAGGAGTACCGTGAGCGTTCTTGCCCGGAGTGTAGGCAACGCCTTTCGAAACAAGGTCAGGACCGCCGCTGTGGTGGCCGTGCTGGCCGTAGCAATCGGACTTGCCCTGGCCATGCTCGTGGCCAACCAGGCTGTCACCGGCAAGGTCGCCGAGCTCAATGCCTCCGTAGGCACGGTCCTGACGGTCAACCCGGCCGGCGGCCAGGGGTTCGAAGGCGGCGGCGAGCCGTTGACCGCAGCGCAGGAGGCCACCGCGGCCGCCGTCCCCAACGTCACCAGCGTGGTCGGCACCAAGGCACTGCGCCTGCGCAACGCCGCCGAAGCCGCGGCCGAGACCGCGTCCGGACGGACAGGCCAGGGCGGCCCGGGAGGCCAGACGGCCACCTCCGTCACCACGAGCCTCACCGCCGCAGTCGACGCCGGCACGCTCGGGAACCGGAACCAGGCCGCCTCCGGAGCCTCCGGAAGCGGCACCGCCGGCTCCACCCAGGCCGCGCCGTCGTTCTCGCTGCCGGTCACCGCAACGGGCATCGGCGCCGAGGTGGACTCCACCGGCAAGGCCCTGCAACTGACGCAAGGCACCGGCCTGGGCGATTACACCGCCGCATCCACCGGCGCCCTGCTGGGCACCACACTGGCCACGAAGAACGGCCTGGGCGTGGGCTCGACGTTCACCATCAAGGACCAGACCTTCACCGTCAAGGGACTCTTCGACGCCGGCACCGCCTTCGGCAACAACGCCCTCTACGTGACGCTCCCCACCGCCCAGACCCTCGCGGCGTTGCCGGGCGAACTGTCCACCATGATCGTCACGGTCAACAGCATGGAGAACGTCGACGCCGCCAAGACCGCCCTCCAGGCCGCACTCGGCTCCGATAAGGCGGACGTCACCCAGGGCCAGCGGAACCTGCAGACCGCCGTCAGCTCGCTGGACAGCGTCAAGAACATCTCCTTCATCGCCTTCGCTGCGGCCCTCGCCACCGCCGGCCTGATCATCCTGCTGATCATGGTCATGCTGGTCCGCGAACGCCGCCGCGAGATCGGCGTCCTGAAGGCCATCGGAGCGCCTAACCGCACTATCGGACTGCAGTTCGTGCTGGAGGCCCTCGTGCTGGTGGCCATGGGCAGCGTGGTGGGCGCGGCCATCGCGTCCTTTGCCAGCGGCGGGATCGCCAGCGCCCTCATCAGCTCAAGCAGCAGCACGACTGCGGCCACCGGCCAGCGCGGCGGCCCCGGAGGCTTCCCCGGCGGCCAGGGCGGTGCCTTCGGCGGGGCCAGCCAGCTACTGACCTCCGTCACGGCGAGCGCCTCCCCCGAGATCATTGCCACGGGCATCGCCGCAGTATTCGGCGTCGCCATCATCGGGGCCCTGGTTCCGGCCCTGCTCACCGCACGCATCCGCCCCATCGAAGTCCTCCGAGGAGAATAGCCATGATCGAAGTGAAGAACCTGGTCCGCACGTTCAAATCCGGCGACCGGACCATCAAGCCGGTCAACGACGTCAGCTTCGAGCTCGAACAGGGCACGCTGGCCTCGATCGTGGGCAAGAGCGGCAGCGGCAAGAGCACCCTGCTGTCCCTGCTCGGCGCGCTCGACAAGCCGACCAGCGGCGACGTGGTGGTCAACGGCGTGAGCCTTGCCAGCATGCCGGACGCCAAGCTGACGAATTACCGGCGCCGGGACATCGGATTCGTCTTTCAGCAGTTCAACCTGATCCCGAACCTCTCGGCCGTGGACAACGTGATGCTGCCGATGGAGTTTGCCGGGGTGCGCAAGGCCGCCCGGCTCGAGCGTGCCCGGCAGCTGCTCGAACAGGTCCAGCTCGACCCGGACAAGCACGTGCGGCGCATCAACCGGCTCTCCGGCGGGGAGCAGCAGCGGGTGGCGATCGCCCGGGCGCTGGCGAACGAACCGAAGCTGATCCTGGCCGATGAACCCACGGGTAACCTCGACGAGCAGACCGGCGAGCACATCATCGAGCTCCTCAGCGCGCTCAGCCGGGACCACAACACCACCATCCTGGTGGTCACCCATGACCGGTCCCTGGCCAATAAGACCGAGCGGCGGTTCCGGCTTCAGCAGGGCCGGCTCACGGAGGAAACGACCCGGACCCGTGCGACCGCGGCCGTGACCGGCTAACGGCGGCGCTGCGGGCGGGTCCCTTCCGATCCTCCCGCAGCTTTTGCCCCCAAAACCCAATCCCTCCCGCAGGTGGGTGAGAAGATGGCACCATGTCTGCCCTCATCGCGAAGCCGTGGCTGTTCAGCCAGCCGGACCAGGATCCCCGCACCGCCACCGGCGCCCGGCTGCGCTGGGGGATCATCGCCACCGGCGGGATCGCCGCAGCGGTCACCCGCGACCTCGAACTTCTGGCGGATGCGGAACTGCATGCTGTCAGCTCCCGCACCCAGGCGGCAGCCGACGCCTTTGCGGCCGACTACGGCTTTGTCCGCGCCTACGGCGACCACGACGGCGTGAACGGCTACGACCGCTTGTTGGCGGATGACACCGTCGACGTCGTCTACGTCGCCACGCCGCACGCCCACCACCACGAGATCGCCCTCGCCGCCCTCAACGCCGGCAAGCACGTACTCTGCGAGAAGGCCCTCACCATCAACGCGCGGGAAGCCGCCGAGCTGATCGCGGTGGCCCGGGCTAACGGATTATTCCTTATGGAGGCGGTATGGAGCCGTTTCCTGCCCAGCATGCAGCGGGCGTTCGAGATCGCGGCCTCGGGCGAGATCGGTGAGGTCAAGTGGGTCGGCGCCGACCTCGGCTTCCCGGCACCGTACTCGCCGGGTTCCCGGCTCTGGGCGCCCAAGGACGGCGGCGGCGCGCTGCTGGACCTGACGGTCTACCCGCTGCTCTGGGCACTCGGCACGCTGGGGTTCCCGCAAACAGTCAGCGCTACCGGCTGGCTCAACGACGACGGCGTGGACGCCCAGAACGCTCTGACGCTCGGCTACCACCACGGCGCGCAGGCCCAGCTGACCTCCTCGTTGCTCGCGCATGGGCCCCGTACTGCCACCGTCGCCGGCAGCAAGGGCTTCCTCCAGACCTCCGGCTCCATCAACAACCCGAAGGAGCTGCTGGTCAGGGTTGGCTTCGACGATCCGCGCACGGAGCAGTTCACGACGGTGGGCCGCGGCTACACCTACGAGCTCCGCGAGGTCACGCGCTGCATCCAGCAGGGGCTCACTGAGAGCCCGGTCATGCCGCTGGAGGACTCCCTGAACACCATGCGGCTCTTCGACGGTGTACGCGCGCAACTCGGAGTGAGTTACCCGAACGACGCCCACTGACGACCTCCCGCCGGCCGCGAACCCGGCCGGGGCCCAGTGTCTCGGTATGCCTACAGTTTCGGCGCTGCTCTGGACTCGCCCGTTGGGGCCGACTTACCCTGTAGGCAATTGTCTACTCTTCCCGGAGCGGGGGTGCGCGCATGGATCCAGCAGCGTCGCCCTCCCGCGCGGGCCGCAGCCTCCGCCCCCTGCGCCGCGTCGTCTTGGCGGCCCTAGCCGGCGCCGCGTGGCTGACGCTCTCAGGCACCGCCGCGCAGGCGGACGATGCGTGCACGATCTACGGGCCGGCCGGCGACGAGCACGGGACTGTAGCAGCTGCCGAATGCGTGGATTCCGACGACTTCCCCGTTCCCGCCCTCGACGGCTCCCAGGTGCCTCTGGAGTCCGACCCGGCCCCGTCGGGCACGTGGACCGCGGGCGCCGTTCCTGCGCTGGCAGTAGCCTCGGCGGACGCTTCCCTTACCGTCGCCTCGAACGACGTCGCAGATGACGCCGGGGCCGCTGCTGACAAGGCGGCTAAGGGAACCGCTGGAAGCGCCGTTGGGAGTGCCGCGCCAGTTCCGGACGCGCCACCGCCCGCAGTTGATCCCGGACCTCCTGCCTCCGATCCGGCGGTATCTGATCCTTCACTCCCCGCGCCAGGCGCCGCCCCGCCTTCCACTTCGCCCGCCGCGGACCCCGCCGCTCCTGTAGTGGACCCGGCCGTTCCAGGCACGGGCACTGTTCCGCCGGTCGTGGTCCCCGCGGTTCCGGTGGATCCGGCCCCAGCGCAACCCGGTGACTCCGCCGCCGTCGTTCCAGGCGTGCTTCCGGGGGCCGTCGTTCCGGGTGACGGGACATCGGCCGCAATGCCGACCGCCGTCGTCGGCACCTCCCCGCCGGCGAACAGCGCGAAGGGAGCATCACAGGAACCGCCAGCGCCCGCCGCTCCGGCAGGTCCTCCGGCTCCCGGCCCGCTCCAGACATACCGCCCTGCGGTTGCCCCGGTCACCTATGCCGGTTTGCTGATGTCGGAACCCGTTTCGGCGGCGCCCGTCCAGTCGGCCGCTGCCCCACCTGCCGAACCTCCTGCCGGCACCGGTGGTCCGCCGGTCTCCCCCGGCACCCCCGGTCCGAGCCCCTGGCATGGCGGCACGGGCCTGCCTGCCCCTGACGCGCTCCCGGCTGCTCCGGGCTCGGGGTGCGGCAGCGGTCAGTCCGCCAACGGGCCTGTCGGAACGGCTGCCTGGATGCCCGGCCTGTACTTCTGCCTGCCCACAACAGGGGCCGACCCCATCACCGGTCCGCTCCAGCACGAATACGCCGCCGTTAGCGCTGATCCCGGTTCTTCTCCTGACTAGTCGGGCCGTCTCTGTCTCCACAGAGCACGGCCCGTCGGGCTGCCTTGGCCGCCCGTTAACTGTCACCCAGGAGATTTCCCAATGGACTCAACCGTCCGCCGCCGGGTTGCCGGCACCCCAATTCGCAACGGGCTGATCCCGTCAGCGCCGTCACCGGCTGCGCCGCCAAAGCCCGCAGCATCAAACCCGGCACCGCCAAAGTCCGCACAGTCAGAGCCGGCACCGCCAAAGTCCGCACAGTCAGAGCCGGCACCGCCAAAGTCGGGGCCATCGGAAGTGCTGCGCGCACCCGCGCATCCGGAACGCTCCGGCCAGCATCCGCGCGCCGGGTGCAAGGCCCGCCCGCCGTAACGCACTGCCCCGCTCCCCTCGAAGTCCTGTGACCGCCGGAGCGAGGTCGTTGGGTCCGCTGGGGGACCCAACGGCAATCACTGGCTCCGGCGGTAGGGCGCCTTCGAAGGAGCGGCCCGTCAACACAAACCCGTCAACAAAAGAGGCCCGCTGCCGGCCACGGCGCATCCGACACAGGCCCCGGGTGACGGCAGCCGATACCCGTCCCCGTATTATTCTTGTGGAGCGCCGCCGTGGCGCACAGGGAAGATACGGGGACATCGTGGACAGTTCGCCCAACAGCATCATGGCGGAGCCCTTGGGCGGCCGCTATCAGCTGGGGGATGTGATTGGCCGGGGCGGCATGGCATCGGTCTACACTGCCAAGGACCTGAACCTGGGCCGGGACGTGGCGCTGAAGCTCTTCGCACCACAGTCGGCCGATCCGGATGAACTCCGCCGCCAGGAAGCCGAGATCGAACTGCTGGCCACCCTGAACCATCCAAGCCTGGTGACGTTGTTCGACGCCGGCACGGACACCCGGATTCCCAATGAGCCCAGGCCCTTCCTGACCATGGAACTCGTGGACGGCCAGGATCTGCGGACCAGGATCCGGCATAGTCCCCTGCCCCTGGACGAGCTGGCCGTCGTCGGCGCCGGGATCGCCGACGCCCTCGCCTACGTCCACGGGCTGGGCATCGTTCATCGGGATATCAAGCCCGCCAACATCCTCCTGGTGCCGGTCCGGCCCGGCGAGCCGCTCCGTCCCAAACTCACCGACTTCGGCATCGCCCGGATCATCGACGGGACCCGGCTGACGGCTACGGGAACCATGGTGGGAACCGCCGCCTACCTCAGCCCGGAACAGGCCCGCGGCGCCGATCTCGGACCGGCGAGCGACATCTATTCCCTGGGCCTGGTCCTGCTCGAATGCCTCAAGGGCCACGTCGAGTACCCGGGCAGCGCCGTCGAATCCGCTGTAGCCCGCCTGCACCGCGCCCCCGCCATTCCGGCCGAAGTCCCCGCCGAGTGGGCCCGGCTCATCCGGGCCATGACCGCGCTGGATCCCCTGGACCGTCCCTCAGCCGCCGAACTTGAGGCTGCATTGCGCTATGCCCTGGTTTCCCCGGGGTCCCTGCCCGGGCCCGTCCAAGGGGTTCCCACCCGTGTGCTGCCGACACCGCCGTCTCGGCCCCGCCGGCGGCCCCGGCACGGACTCGCAGCGCCCTCGGCAACACGCCCGCTGAACCTACCGGATCCGGATGCTCTCCCGCGGCGGCCGCGCCGCCGCCCCTCCGTTTCCCGGCCTTCCCGCTTTTCTGCCGGAACAGCGTGGTTCCGCCGTGCCGGGCTCCGTACCCGCGTGGCCCTGGTGCTCGCCGTCGTCGCTGTCCTGGCCGCGGGGGCTGTGATCGCGGTGGCGCTCTCCACCCCGGCGCCCGTCGACGTCGTCCCCTACCCCACTGTCACGGGGCCGCTCGGGGACCACCTGAAGGATCTGCAGAAGAGCGTGGAACCATGAGCAATCGTCTAACCACCCGCCAAGACCGCAGGGGTTCCAGCTACCGGACGCCGGCGGGACTCCTGGCGGGAGTGCTGCTGGCCGGAGCGCTGGCCGGCTGCGGCTCCCCCGCACCCGAGCTAGACCGGGACGCCGCCAAGCAGCTGCAATCCCAGGTCCTGGCCGTCAGCGAGGCGGCCGCCGCCAATGACCCCGCGGGCTCCCTCAAGCTGCTCGACGACCTTCTGACCCGGCTGGATGCCGCTGCCGCCAACGGCGAGGTGTCCTTCAAACGCCACCAGAGCATCAAGTCATCGATCGACGCCGTCCGGGCTGATCTCGCCGCGCAGCAGGCGGCCGCCGAACGCGCCGCGGCGGACAAAGCGGCGGCCGAAAAAGCGGCGGCTGATCAAGCCGCTGCCGAACAAGCCGCTGCTGCACAGGCGGCGGCAGCTGCCGCACAGCCTGCACCGGCCGCCGTCGCGCCAGCTCCGGGACCCGCCGGGAAAGCGAAGGAAAAGGGAAAGGGCAAGGGCTGACCCGAGGCCCCCCGTCCGCCGCCCGGGGGGCAGGATCAGGGCGTGCCCGCCGCCGTCGCCGTGGGTATCGACATGTGGTCCTGCGGCCTCATCGGGCAGCAAAACGCCCCGCGTCCCTTTCGGGAGGCGGGGCGTTCTGCGTCACAACCGGCTGCGCGCTGCGGGAGTGCTGCGCGGCCGTTGCGGCTGGAGCCTACTTCGTCAGCATCGCGAGGACTTCGCTGAACTTCGCCGAGGGACGCATGACGGCGGAGACCTTCGCCTCATCGGGGCGGTAGTAGCCTCCGATGTCCACCGGGGAGCCCTGCACGGCCAGAAGTTCGCCGGTGATGGTTTCCTCGTTGGAGTCCAGCGCGCCGGAAACGGCAGCGAAAGCGGCGGCGAGCTCGGCGTCGTCGTTCTGGCGGGCCAGTTCCTGGGCCCAGAACTTGGCCAGGTAGAAGTGGCTGCCGCGGTTGTCCAGCTCGCCGGCCTTGCGCTTCGGGGACTTGTCTTCCAGCAGGAACGTGCCGGTGGCGCGGTCCAGGGTGTCGGCCAAGACCTGGGCACGGGCGTTGCCGGTGCTCGTGGCAAGGTGCTCGAAGCTAACGGCCAGGGCAAGGAATTCACCCAGGCTGTCCCAGCGCAGGTGGTTTTCCTTGAGCAGCTGCTGGACGTGCTTCGGGGCGGATCCGCCGGCGCCGGTCTCGAACAGGCCGCCGCCGTTGATCAGCGGAACTACCGAGAGCATCTTGGCGCTGGTGCCGAGTTCGAGGATGGGGAAGAGGTCCGTGAGGTAGTCACGGAGCACGTTGCCGGTGACCGAGATGGTGTCCTCGCCCTTGCGGAGGCGTTCCACCGTGAAGGCCGTGGCCTCGTCCGGGGACATGATGGAGATCTCCAGGCCCTCGGTGTCGTGGTCCTTGAGGTATTCCTCCACCTTGGCGATCATCTGGGCGTCGTGCGCGCGGCCCTTGTCCAGCCAGAAGACGGCGGGCGTGGCGGAGGCGCGGGCACGGGTGACGGCCAGCTTGACCCAGTCGCGGATCGGCACGTCCTTGGTCTGGCAGGCGCGCCAGATGTCGCCCGGGGCGACCTGGTGCTCGATCAGCACGGTGCCGGCGTCGTCGACGATCTGGACGGTGCCGGCGGACTGGATCTCGAACGTCTTGTCGTGGCTGCCGTATTCCTCGGCGGCCTGGGCCATGAGGCCGACGTTCGGAACGGTCCCCATGGTGGTGGGGTCGAACGCGCCGTGGGCACGGCAGTCGTCGATGACGACCTGGTAGATGCCGGCGTAGCTGCTGTCCGGGAGGACGGCGAGCGTGTCGGCTTCCTGGCCGTCGCGGCCCCACATGTGGCCGGAGCTGCGGATCATGGCCGGCATCGAGGCGTCGACGATCACGTCGGAGGGCACGTGCAGGTTGGTGATGCCCTTGTCGGAATCGACCATGGCCAGTTCGGGGCCCTCGTTGAGGCCCTTCTCGATGGCTGCCTGAACGTCGCCGCGGATCTCCTCGGGGAGGTCCTCAAGACCGTTGAGGATGGAGGCCAGGCCGTTGTTGGGGCTCAGGCCGGCCGCGGCGAGCTGCTCGCCGTAGGTGGCGAAGAGATCGGCGAAGTAGGCCTTGACGACGTGGCCGAAGATGATGGGGTCCGAAACCTTCATCATGGTGGCCTTCAGGTGGGCGGAGAAGAGCACGCCTTCCTTCTTGGCCCGGGCAACCTGGTCAATGAGGAACGCATCCAGGGCGGCGGCGCGCATCACGGTGCCGTCGATGACCTCGCCGGCCAGGACCGGGAAGGCGCGCTTGAGGACCTTCACCGTGCCGTCTTCCTTGACGAGCTGGATCTTGATGTTGGTGTCCCCATCGATCACCACGGACTTCTCATTCGAGCGGAAGTCGTCGGCTGCCATGGTGGCCACGTTGGTCTTGGACTCTGGAGACCACGCGCCCATGCTGTGCGGGTTCTGGCGGGCGTAGTTCTTGACCGAGAGCGGGGCGCGGCGGTCCGAGTTGCCTTCGCGCAGGACCGGGTTCACGGCGGAGCCCTTGATCTTGTCGTAGCGGGACCGGATGTCCGTTTCCTCATCCGAGGCGGGGTTGTCCGGGTAGTCCGGCAGCGCGTAGCCATGGCCCTGGAGTTCGGCGATGGCCGCCTTCAACTGGGGGACGGAGGCGCTGATGTTGGGCAGCTTGATGATGTTGGCTTCCGGCGTCTTGGCAAGCGCGCCAAGTTCGGCCAGGGCATCGCTGACGCGCTGCTCTTCGGTGAGGTAGTCGCCGAATGCGGAGATGATGCGGCCGGCCAGCGAGATGTCGCGGGTCTCCACTTCCACACCGGCCGTCGAGGCGAACGCCTCAATGATCGGCAAGAACGAATAGGTGGCCAGCATCGGCGCTTCGTCGGTGTGGGTATAGATAATCTTTGCCATTGCTCGGGCGTCTCCCTGAAGGTCTGGGTATTTCCGGAATCTTGTGTTATCTCAACACCCCTAACTTACCCGAGGTGCCCCCTTTGACGCCTACCGGCGTCGTGCGCGGACGGGAGCATGACACCCAAAAACGGCATAACAATAATTGACAAGTTACTTTACAGATTAGTCAAACTGCCGTAGTTTCGTTCCCATCCAGCGGCCGCCACAGGCGGCCGCCCCGCTTTCCACCGGTTAGGACACCCATGAGAACACCCAAGACTCTGGCCACCAGCCTGCTGACTCTCTCAGCCGCAGCACTGCTGGCCCTGAGTGCCGCGGGGCCGGCCACCGCCTCCCCCGCACCGGCTAAGGCACCGGTCTCCGCCTCCGACGTCACAAGCCACACCGTCACCGAAACCGGGACGGCCGACTACTGGACCGCGGAACGCATGCGGAACGCGGTCCCCGGTGACGTCCTGGCGGACAAGGCCATGAAGCGCGGCAAGTCCTCGAAGTCCGCGGCGGCACCGCTGGAGGGTGCCGCCCCGAGCACTGTCGAGGCTGCGGCTCCGACGCAGCAGTCCAAGGCGCAGCAGTCGCAGACCCTGCAGACCAAGGCCAACGCAAGCGAGAACCCCGTCCCGCACATCGGGAAGGTCTTCTTCACCCTCGGCGGGACCAACTACGTCTGCTCCGGCAACTCGGTCTCCTCCGGCAACAAGAGCACCGTCACCACGGCCGGGCACTGCGTCAACGAGGGGCCGGGCGCCTTCGCCACCAAGTTCACATTCGTCCCGGCCTACCTCAACGGCGCAGCCCCCTACGGCAAGTGGACGGCCAAGGCCCTCTACGCTCCCACCCAGTGGAGCTCCGCCGGCGACATGACGTACGACACCGGGTTCGCCGTGATGTCCACACTCAACGGCCAGTACCTGACCGATGTGGTCGGCGGCTCCGGGCTGCAGTTCAACGCCGCCCGCGGCCTAAGCTACAAGTCCTTCGGCTACCCCGCCGCGGCGCCCTTCAACGGCGAATCCCTCAAGAGCTGCTCCGGCACTGCCACCAACGACCCCTACAATCCGCAGTTCAACACCCAGGGAATCCCCTGCAACATGACCGGCGGCTCCTCGGGCGGTCCGTGGTTCATCGGCACCAGCGCTTCCGGTTACCAGAACTCCATCAACAGCTACGGTTACGGCAGCAACTCCACCACCATGTACGGCCCGTACTGGGGCAGCGTCATCCAGCAGGCCTACACGACGGCGGCCGCTTCCTAGCCTGGCCGGCGTTCCTGACCCGGACCGCACGAGCCCCGGTTTCACCTACCCCTGCAGTTTCGCCTACCCCGGCGCGGGGTCACCTGCAGCCGGTCTCCAGCAGTGGGGACGGCCCACGGTGGCCCCGCGTCGGCGATTTAACTTACGACGGCGGTCCTCCACGGGACATGCCCTCCCCAGAAGCCAAGGCCTGGACATATCCCCCATATGTCCAGGCCTTGGCCTGAAAAATGAGCATGTCCTCCACAAGAATGGGCATGCTCCGCGGGCTCGACCATCAGCCCACTCCTCGCCACAAGGAATGAACATGACCTACGGGCTCGCCCATCAGCCCACTCCCCGCTGCGAAGAATGACCATGTCCCACAGCCGGCCCACCGACCAACACCGTGGCACAACGGACGAGCATGTCCCGCGAAAAGAATGAGCATGTCCCTTGGCCTGGCCCGTGACCTCCAACGGCGACAGAGGTCACCGGACATGCCCTCCCAACACTCCAGGGCTGGACATATCCCCCCTATGTCCAGCCCTTGGCCTGAAAAATGAGCATGTCCCCCGCAGGAATGAGCATGCTCCGCGGGCTCGCCCACCAGCCCACTCCTCGCCACAAGGAATGAGCATGACCTACGGGCTCGCCCATCAGCCCACTCCTGCCCGCGAAAAATGAGCATGTCCCGCAGCCCTGCCCGCCGACGGACCCGGAGGGCACAAAGAATGGGCATGTCCTCCGGATAAGGGAGGGCATGCCCATTCTTTGTGCGGCTTCTACTGCGGCGGCTTCCGTGTGCAGCGGGAACCGCGGATGTGTGCAGCTGGATCCGCGGACTCCTAGTGGAAGAAGTGGCGGGCTCCCGTGAAGTACATCGTGATGCCGGCGGCGTTGGCCGCGGCGATGACTTCCTCATCCCGGACGGAGCCGCCGGGCTGGACCACGGCCCGAACGCCGGCGTCGATCAGGATCTGCAGGCCGTCGGCGAACGGGAAGAACGCGTCCGATGCCGCCACCGCACCGCGGGCACGCTCGGGGGCCTCGCTGGCGTCGGTGCCGGCCGCGCCGCCGGCGGCGTCGACGTCGGACTCCACGGTGACGCCGAGCGTGTTGGCGCGCTCCACGGCGAGCTTGCAGGAATCAAGCCGGTTGACCTGGCCCATGCCGATGCCGACGGCGGCACCGTTGTCCGCGAGCAGGATGGCGTTGGACTTGGCGGCACGGCAGGCGGTCCAGGCGAAGGCGAGGTCGGCCAGGGTGTCGGCATCGGCGGCGTCGCCCGCGGCAAGGGTCCAGTTGGCGGGGTTGTCACCCTCGGCGTCGACCTTGTCCGTGGCCTGCACCAGCATGCCGCCGGAGACCTGGCGGAACTCGGTCGGGTACCGGCCGTAGCCCTCGGGCAGCGCCAGGAGACGGATGTTCTTCTTCTTGGACAGGATCTCCACGGCCTCCTCGTCGAAGCCCGGCGCGATGACGACCTCCGTGAAGATTCCCGCCACAGTTCGGGCCATGCCGGCGGTGACCGTGCGGTTGGCGGCGATGACGCCGCCGAACGCGGACACGGGATCGCAGGCGTGGGCCTTGGCGTGGGCGTCAGCGATCGGGTCCGCCGCGGAGGCGGAGCCCACGGCCACGCCGCAGGGGTTGGCGTGCTTGATGATGGCGACGGCGGGCTCGGCGAAGTCGAACGCGGCGCGCAGGGCGGCGTCGGCGTCGACAAAGTTGTTGTAGCTCATGGCCTTGCCGTGGATCTGGTCGGCCTGCGCGATGCCGGCCGGGGCGGCCTTGTCCACGTACAGGGCGGCCTGCTGGTGCGGGTTTTCGCCGTAGCGGAGCACCTCGGAGCGTTCCAGGGCCAGTCCGGCGTAGGCGGGCCAGTTGATCAGGCCGTCGCCGTCCTCGTCGAGGAACTGGCTGGCGGTCCAGGTCGCCACCGCGGTGTCGTAGGACGCGGTGTGCGCGAAGGCCTTGGCGGCGAGCCGGCGTCGGGTCTTCAGGTCGAAGCCGCCCGAGGCGGCCGCCTCCACGACGGCACCGTACGACGCCGGGTCCACCACGATCGCGACGGCGGCGTGGTTCTTCGCGGCCGAGCGGACCATCGCCGGGCCGCCAATGTCGATCTGCTCGACGACGTCATCGGCCGCCGCGCCGGACTTCACGGTCTCCACAAAGGGGTAAAGGTTGACGACGACGAGGTCGAACGGCTCGATGTCCATGTCGGCCAGCGTCTGCATGTGGGCCGGGACGCGGCGGTCCGCGAGGATGCCGCCGTGCACGCGCGGGTGCAGGGTCTTGACGCGCCCGTCCAGCATTTCCGGGGAGCCGGTGACTTCTTCGACTTCCTGCACGGGGATGCCTGCGGCGGCGATCTTCTTGGCCGTGGAGCCGGTGGAGACGATCTTGACGCCGGCGTCGTGCAGGCCCTGGGCGAGCTCCTCCAGACCGGTCTTGTCGTAGACCGAAATCAGTGCCCGGCGGATGGGCACTCGGTCGATGGATACACGGTCAAGCTGCGTGAAGCTCACAAAAAGTCTCCGTCTTATGTCGCGGCGGGCCGCGGGTGGTGGGGATGCGGCCAGTTTATCGCGTCCCGGCCCTCCGCCTTCCCTCGGGGCTGCCCGCGCGCCGGAGTGTGAAGCATGCACCGGCCCCGCCCGGGCCACGTAGAGTTTTCACACAGGAGGCCAAGATGAACACGTACACCACTGTGCCCAGCGGCGAACAGGTGGTCCAGGAACTGCCGTGGCGGTGGAAGGTCCAAGGCCGGATCTTCCTGATCGGCGGCCTGGGCTTCATGTTCGACGCCTGGGACGTCACCCTCAACGGCATCCTCATTCCGCTGCTGTCCAAACACTGGTCCCTGAGCCCCGGCGATGCCGCCTGGATCGGCACGGCGAATCTGATCGGCATGGCCCTCGGCGCCTTCGTCTGGGGCACCATCGCGGACACGATCGGCCGCAAGAAGGCCTTCACCGCCACGTTGCTGATCTTCTCCATCTTCACTGTGCTCGGCGCGGTCTCCCCCGACTTCATGTGGTTCGTCGTGTTCCGCTTCATGGCCGGCTTCGGCCTCGGCGGCTGCATCCCCGTGGACTATGCGCTGGTGGGCGAGTTCACGCCCCGCAAACAGCGCGGCCGGGTACTGACCGCGATGGACGGCTGGTGGCCGATCGGCGCCGCCCTGTGCGGTTTTGTCTCCGCCGGACTGGTCGCGGCCTTCGCGGACTGGCGCCTGACCATGCTCGTCATGGTGCTCCCGGCACTGCTCGTGTTCTGGATCCGCCGCAGTGTGCCGGAGTCCCCGCTCTTTTTGATCCGCAAGGGCCGCCGCGACGAGGCCGCCAAGGTGATCGACAGCCTGGTCGAGGCCACCGGCGCCGAGCCCCGCGTCTACAGCCTGCCCGCACCGCAGGACGCACCCCGGCTCTCCGCCGGCAGCGCGTGGACCCAGTTGCGAGCGCTCTGGCAGTTCAACTGGAAGATCACGACGGCGGCTTGGGCTCTCTTCTTCAGCATCCTGCTGGTGTACTACCTGTCCCTGACGTGGATGCCGCGGATCCTGATCGGCGCCGGCTTCGAGGAGTACAAGGCCTTCCTGACCACGGCGTCCATGGCCGCCGTCGGTCTCCTCGGCGTGGTGGTGGCCGCCCTGCTCGTCGAACGCGTGGGCCGCAAGTGGATCCTGGCCATCACCGGCCCGCTCTCCGCCCTGACGCTCGTGATTGTGGCAATCGTGGTGGACATCCCGACGGCGGCCGTGTTCTGGCTCCTGGTCTTCGGCTTCGTGGTGCAGGTGGCCATCCCCGTGCTGTACGCCTACGTCTCCGAGCTCTACCCCACCGAGCTGCGCGGTTCCGGCTTCGGCTGGGCCTCGACGTTTTCCCGGCTCGGCGCCGGGTTCGGACCGCTGATCTTCGCGGCCGTCCTGTGGCCGCAGCTGGGGCTCGCGACGTCGTTCGCGCTGGCAGGCGGCCTGGTGCTGCTGTCCGTGCTGTGGATGGCGTTCTTCGCCCCCGAAACCAAACAGCGCCGGCTCGACTAACTCCCGTCGTTACTCCCGGATGCGCTATCACTTGTGGTCTCTCTGAGCCGCCGAAACCGCCATAAGTGATGGCACATCCGGGGAATGACACCAAGAGTTGGGGCGCGAGCAAACAGACGACGACGGCGCCCCTCACCTTGGGAAGGTGGGAGGCGCCGTCGTCGTGGCCGTCTAGCCCTGCTACTGGATGCAGGTCACGTAGACCGAAAGGGTGTTCGTCTTCAGTTGAGTGACGGACCAGCCCGTCGGCTGGCCCGATGCGCCCACGACCGGCTGGCTGGCCGTAACCTGGTTGCCGTTATTGCTGAGGGACGAAAAACCGCCACCTGTAGCGACGTGGCCGGCCGCGCAGCTGGCCACGACAGTGAGTGTTGAGGCGCTGGCCGACGCGACAGTCACGCTCGTGGACGCCGCGGCACCGGTTGCGCCGGTAGCACCTGCGGGGCCGACCGGTCCGACCGGTCCCATGGGCCCGACAGCGCCGGTAGCACCTGCGGCCCCGGTCTCGCCCTGTAGGCCGGTCAGACCCGT
The DNA here is from genome assembly GCF_003097355.1 of Arthrobacter sp. H-02-3. GTDB lineage: Bacteria > Actinomycetota > Actinomycetes > Actinomycetales > Micrococcaceae > Arthrobacter > Arthrobacter humicola. The sequence goes on along the minus strand of NZ_PYUI01000004.1, from coordinate 30,653 downwards.
GAGGCCGACTGCGCCGGTGGCGCCGACTGCGCCGGTCTCGCCCTGAACGCCCTGGGCACCGGTCGCCCCGGTGTCGCCCTTGTCACCGGTGGCACCCGTCGCGCCCGTGTCACCGGTATCGCCCTTGTCGCCTTTCTCGCCCTGGATACCCTGGGCGCCGGTCTCACCGGTGGCACCCGTCGCGCCCGTGTCACCTGTGTCACCCTTGTCGCCCTGGGCGCCCTGAGCTCCTTCGGCTCCGGCGCCCCCCGTTTCGCCGGTGGCACCCGTGGCACCGGTCTCGCCCTTGAGGCCCGGCAGTCCCTGGATGCCGGCAAGCCCCTGGATGCCCTGGGCACCGGCGATGCCCTGGATGCCCTGGATGTTCCAGGAGATCGCGGTTTCCTTCTTTGAATCGCATGATGCACCGGCCGCGAGCACACGCAGCTCGCCGCCGTTGTTGTTGTTGTAGCAGCCCTTGATTTCGCCGCCGGCCGGCGTCGAGGACGCCGCGACGGCCGCAGAAAGGGCGCCCGTTCCGAGAACGAGCGCCGCAGTGAGACAAAGGATCTTTGGACTTGTTCTGGCAAGGCTGAATCGAGCCATGGAATACCCCCGAATGACGCAACGAACGAATGAGACTGCGCCAGACTACGGGGCCATTCCACTACTTGCACCGGCTCGGAAATACCTGTCTTTGCCTCGGCACTACCCGACTTTTGCGGCGGAGTACTCGCTTTTGGGGGTCCGACTACTTGGTCGGGCTGGGAGTGCCGCTACTTGCGTCCGTTGTGGGCCGCGGCGAGGGATGCCAGCGTGGAGACCAGGAGGCGGCGCTCCACCACCTTGATGCGCTCGTGCAGGGACTCTTCGGTCTCGCCGTCCTCGATCGCCACGGCCTCCTGCGCGATGATGGGGCCGGTGTCCACGCCGGCGTCGGCCCAGTGGACGGTGCAGCCGGTGACCTTCACGCCGTACGCCAGGGCGTCGCGGACACCGTGCGCGCCCGGGAAGGACGGCAGCAGGGCCGGGTGCGTGTTGAGGTATTTGCCGCCGAACGCATCGATGAAGCCGGCGCTGACAATCCGCATGAAGCCCGAGGACACCACGACGTCCGGGGCGTAGGCGGCGACGGTCTCAGTCAGGGCCGCGTTCCAGGCAGCCCGGTCCGGGTATGCCTTGAAGTCCACCACGAACGTCGGGATTCCGGCGGCGGCGGAGCGCTCCACCCCGAATGTTCCGGGCCGGTCGGCGCCGACGGCGGCGATCTCGACGTCGAGCGCGCCGGACGTCACGGCGTCGATCACTGCCTGGAGGTTGGAGCCGGTGCCGGAAACGAGGACTACGATGCGCATGGTCCTAGCTTATGGGGCCGCTCGCGTAGGCTGGAAACCATGAATTCCCCCACGGACTCCGGCGGCGGCCAGCCCGGCCGGCATCCGCGCGGCGCGGCGGCCAAAGACCCCCAGCAGCTGACCCACACCCTGTTTCGGCTGTTTATCGTCGCGGTCCTGGGCGCCTTCTTCGTCTTCCAGCTCGACGTCAACTACCTGTGGCTGACGGCCCTGCTCACCACGGCCGCGATTGTGCTGGGCATCATGTTGCTGATCCGGGCGGTGAAGTACAAGGCACCGCGGCTGGTCCTGTTCGGCGCGATTTCCGGGCTGGTGGCCTCGGCGGTGATGCTGCTGGTAATCCTGGCCTCGTCACTGTTCTTCAGCCAGATCCGCGACTACCAGCAGTGCGTCCGGCATGCCCTGACGGAGCAGGCAACGTCCGCGTGCAGGACGCAGCTCAACAACGCCATGCCCACGCAGTTCCGTTAGCGGCCGTTGACCGCTTCGAGATCGGCTTCCCGCAGTTTCTGCTGGCGCTCCAGCCAGGGACCGGCCGCGTAGCCGATCACGACGCCGATCCCCACCTCCGCGGCCACGAACAGTGCCGTGCGGAGCGGGTCGGGGCCGATCTCCGTCAGCCTGCCGATTCCGGCGGACCCGCCGGCAAGCCAGGCGAGCCCCGCCGCGAGCAGCCCGGCGACCGAACCGATTACCGCGCCCAGCACCAGGGTGGACGCCGCGGCGGTAAACCAGCGGGCCCGGATCTTGATGGACAGCCATTCGTCGAAGTGGTTCTCGCCTTCGCGCAGGAACCACCAGCCGGCCAGCGCCCCGGCGAGCGCCGGCACCACGAGGGCCACGAAGCCGAAGTCTAACGACCCGGACGGCAGCGCCGCGAACACGGGGATGGACGGCAGCGGCCCGACGGCGGTTCCGAGCGGGCCGGCCGCAGAGCCGACCCCCAGCGCAAACCCCGCGCCGGAGATCCACGCCAGGGCAAACACAACGAGGTTGGGCAGGAAGCCCAGGAGCACAATGGTCAGGACAGCGCCGCCGATGGCACCGGCGTCGAGCCCCTCATACACGGCCACCACAAGGTTCCAGTGGATGAAGAGGTCGACGGCAAGCAGGGCCCCCGCCATCGCCAGGGTCGCCATCAGCGCCACCGATCCGGCCTTGATGGCGGAACCAAGGTAGGACCCGGCCCAGCGGGAGTGCTGGCTGGTGCGGGACAGCCAGGCCACGGCGTCGACGCCGATCAGACGGCTCCAGGAACCTGCCTCGCGGCGCGCGCCCACCACCATGCCCAGTCCGAACGGGATGAGCGGGATCAGCGCGGCGGACCACAGGCTGATGCCGACGTCGGACGTGCGGCAGACGAAACCCGTGGCGATTCCGAACCCCGCGTACATCAGCCAGGATCCGAGCAGGGCCTGCCAGAGCTGGTCCGTATAGGAGGCGCGTGCGAGCCGACGCCCGGCACGCCAGGCGAGCAGGAACGGGATGAGGCTCAGCCCCAGGGGAATCAGTGAGAGCGTGCCGGAATCCGGGTGAGCCGCGGACCCGGCGCCGGCGGTGTCCAGCAGCAGCGGCACGCCGTGGATCAGCAGCCAGGCCTGGCCGGCGAGGCGGGCCAGGAGGTCGAACCCGCTGTTCTGGAATCCCGCCGTGGCCCAGACCGTGACGATCGGCGCCGCCACCACAAGGGCGGAGATAACGGCGGCCTGGGCGGACTCGAGGGCACCCTGCAGCCACAAAGGCATGGGAAGGCCACGTTGTCCGGTCTGATCAGCGCGCAGTTTCATCGAGTTCCATGGTGCCACGAGCCCGGCATCCGGCCGGTTACCGACAGGCACAACGCGCGGATCCGCGGAATTCGCGTCCCCCGGCTGCCGGCGCTTTTTCCACACCCGGGCCGTAAAATTGTAATGTCCGCAATCAGTGGTTGGAGGCAGCAAATGACTACCGCATCTCCTCATGCCCATGGCGTTCATTTTGGTCGGACGGATGTACAGAACGTAGGCATGGGTGTAGGTATCGTCCTTATCGTCGTGGGCATCCTGGGGTTCATCCCGGGCATCACGACGAACTACAGCGAACTCAGGTTCTTCGGGCCCGATTCCAAGGCCCTGTTCCTGAATCTGTTCCAGGTGTCGATGTTGCTGAACATTGTTCAGCTCGCGATCGGCGCCACCGGCTTGACGATGTCCCGGACCGCCGTGGGCGCCCGGAATTTCCTCATGGGCTCCGGCCTGCTCTACATCGTCCTGAGCATCTACGGGTTTATCGTCGGCGTGAATTCGGCGGCCAACTTCCTGTCGCTGAACACCATGGACAATTGGGCCTTTATGGTCATGGGCATCGTAATGGCTGGCGCAGGCTGGCTTATGACAAGGCATCTTGAAGAAGACGTGAAGACCCGGTCATCAACCCCCGGGACCTAAGGGAGCCGCGAATGAGTAACGTTTCATAGCATTCGAAAAAATTCGTACTACCTGCTGGTGCAGTGGTTTAGCGGAAACGCGGCGGCTGCACCAGCTTCCTTTTGTGAGCACCACGACGGCGGCGGCGGTGACGACAGCGGAGGCGGTGACGACAGCGGAGGCGGTGACGACAGCGGAGGCGGTGACGACAGCGGAGGCGGTCGACGACAGCGGAGGCGGTCGACGACGGCCGCAGCGACGGACGACGGCGGGGAGTCCGGCGCACGGAAGGCCGGGACCCTCAGGATCCCGGCCTTCCGTGATGCGGGTCAGTATGACGCACCTGCGATTGCTTCCGCCGCTAAGAAGCTACCTAACGCTTTCCTCCATACGGGGCGGACGCGTGTCCCACTCTGTTTCCGCGGCCCGCATCCAGGGATAGGGCAGCAGATCCTTGATGCGGATCTTCCCCACCTCGCCCTCTGCATCAATCAGGACCGACGTCTCGGTTCCGTACGTGCGCAGGAGTTCCCGGCAGAGGCCACAGGGGTTGGTGACCTGGGGTTCTCCCTCGCCGTCCATGCTGACGGCCACCACGGAGTGGATGGATGGCTCCTGCGCCATGCGGGCATTGGCGAGGGCACTGGATTCGGCGCACACGTTGAGTCGTTTCGAGCCGATGTGCAGTCCGAGGTAGATAGCCCCGGACTCACCGCGCATGGCGGCAGCCACCCGGTGGTTCTCGGTGTGATGGGCGGTGAGCAACAGCCCGCGGGCTGCCTCATAGAGCTCCACGTCTGACGCGTCCAGTTCAAAGGAGATCACGTTTACCTCCACCCCGCTTCGTTCCTGGCGACTGGCGTCCATGAGCGTTCCCACTTTCCGTTCCTACTTCCTGGGTTCCAACGTGCCGGCGCTTACGTGCCTGTGCTTGCGAGCCTGCGTACTCACCGTCCGATGAAGATGCCGTTCTTCTTCCGGGCGAGCAGATAGAAGACGATGCTGAGCGCCGACAGGACAGCCACGTAAACGGGGAAGATCCAGGACGCGTTCAGGGACTGGAGCCATACCAGCAGGTAGGAGGCAGTGCCGCCGAAGAGAGCGACACCCACTCCGTAGCCGAGGGCAGTGCCGGCACCGCGGCAGTTTTTCGGCATGAGGGAGCTGGTGACCACGTTGTACAGGGTCATGTTCAGGACCAGCACCACCGAGCCGCCGAGGAGGACGGCCGCGAAGCCGCCGATGCCGGGCCGGACGTACATCAGCATCAGGAAGACGGACGGAATGGACAGCGCACGGGTAATCAGGAACCACTTGGAAATCGACTTGCCGTCAACGAGCCGGCCGATGACGAGGCTTCCGATGACCAGCACGACGCCAAGGATGGTGGTGAGCGCGAAGACGGCGGTCGCGTCCTCCTTGAAGCTGCTGCGGGCTGCCGTCGGGAGGCCGGTGTTCCAGGCGTAGTTGTACGCCTGTGCCGCTCCGACGACGAACGTAATGGCCAGCACGCTCAGCCAATGCTTGCGCACCCCGCCCCAGACGGCCTTAGCGGAGTTGTCCGCCAGTTCCTCGGGCTTCATGGTTTCAGGAAGGGTGCGTCGCAGGTAGACCACCACGAAGCCGAAAACAGCGCCCACGAAGAACGGGACGCGCCAGCCCCAGTCGGACATGACGACTCCGCTGAGCAGCAGGCTCGCCAGGTAGCAGACAAGGGAGGCGAGCAGGATGCCGGAGTTGACGAAGAAGGAGATGACACCGGCGACGAAGCCCTCGCGCCCCTCGGGGACGAGTTCGACGGCGTGGGCAGTGGACAGCGGGGCCTCAATGCCGGTGGAGATGCCCTGGATGATGCGGCAGACCAGCAGGATCACGCCGGCGGCGCTGCCAATCTGGTCGTAGGTCGGAGACACGGCAATGATCAGGGTGGTGACTGCCATCATCATGATGGACCAGAGCATGACCCGCCGTCGTCCGATCCTGTCGGCCAGGGTGCCAAGCAGGATTCCGCCCAGCGGGCGGAAGGCGAAGCCGACGGCGAAGACAGCCAGGGCACTCAGGGTTGCGGCAACGGGGTCATGCGACGGAAAGAACTTTGGCCCAATGAAAGCCGACAGAAGGCCAAAGACCATCCAGTCGTACCACTCCAGGGTGTTCCCTAGCCCGAGGCCCAGCAGCCCTCGGCGGATTTCCGGAGAGAGCCGGGACTTCCGGCCGCTCTCTACGCCAATCTTGACGACGGTGTCAGTCATGATACTTTTCCTTCCCCCGCGCCTTCGGGGCACGGGAGGGTACGGATCACCGGCGGGCACCCCTTTGGGGTCGCCGGTCATCGAAACTATCGGTTGGCTTGGTCCGCAGGGCGGGACCGGGTCGCCTCATGGGAGGTGAGTTAGCCCAGATAGCTACGCGTGCCTCTTCGTAGCGCTTGAATGCAAACGGGCCATCCGGCCCGGCAACAGGGAACGCGTCCCCATCGGCGAGCCAGCATCAGGTGCTGCGGATGGCTTGGCAGATATCTCTGCCTTATTACTCAGGGAAACGAACCGGAACGCGGGCGGGCTGCACCTTCCGCCAGAAGGTCCTCGCGCCCAATTCCTGTTCGTAGCGTCAATCCCAAAGTGTTGCGGCTCACATAACTATATTGAAGATCTTCACGGAGTCAATGGTTTCGCGAAAGTCGGGCACTTCCCGCCGGGCGCGGCGGCTGAGGACTGGAAGCCGGCGCAGGTCAGCGCACAGGTCGGGGCGCAGGTCAGCGCACAGGTCGGGGCCCGGAACGGCCCGGAGCGGCATGGGCCCGAGGCGTGCAGCGAGGCGAACGCCAGAAGAATTTTCATAAAACCATTGATTCGCTAAAGTTTTTCACTATAGTTATGTGTGTCAGCTCACCAAGAGAAAGTCGGACCATGACCAACGAGAGCGTCACGGGATCATCCCCCGCCGGCACGAGCGTCCTGCTTGCCACTGTAGGCAACAAGGTCCGCAACATGCGCAAAGACAAAGGGATGACCCTTGCGAAGCTCTCGGAAATCACTGGCCTCAGCCCGGCGATCGTTAGCCAGATCGAACGCGGCCTGGCCAATCCGTCTTTCACCACCTTGGCGCAGCTGGCCCACGGCCTGGACATCCCTGTAGGGAAGTTCTTCCTTGGACAGGAAGAAACCAGGTCCCCGGTGGTCCGCAAGGGCGAGCGGCGAAATCTCAAAGGCGTTACCAAGAAGTCTGTGGGTGAGGCGGTCTATGAACTGCTCACCCCCGACCTCAACGGTGCGTTGGAGGCCCAGTGGATCGTGAGTCCGCCAGGCCACGACACCAGTGCCACTCCGTTCCGGCACAGCGGCGAGGAATTCGGCATCATCCTCTCCGGCCGGAAGGACATCTTCCTGGACGGTGAGTGCTACACCCTCGAAGAAGGCGATTCGATCACCTTCTCCTCGGATACGCCTCACTGGTACAAGAACAGCTACGAAGAGGTATGCGTAGCGATCTGGGTTAACGCACCTCACGCGTGGTGATCGGCCGGCCCTAGCCGCCGTCGCCAATCTCCGGTCAGGACGCCTCTTCTCTACGGCGGTGTCCGCCGGAAGCTTTTCACACCCCGCAGCAAGGCCCGCAACGGGCCGCGCTGCGTCATACCCTCTGCCGGGTGGATTCCGCGGTCAGCGTCGCTGCGCCCTTCTCCTGAGCACCGTCTTCTACCTCACCGGCTGCCGTTGTCACGGCGCTTCTGCCGGAAAAGTAAGGATTCCCATGAACCCGTCTACAGCCATGTCATCGCTGGAACTCAGCACCACCACGCACGACCTCACCGCCCCCGTCATCTCCCGCTCCGACGTCCTCGTAGTGGGCGGCGGCCCCGCCGGCGTGGCCGCCGCCGTCACCGCGGCCCGCTCCGGCGCCTCCGTCACGCTGCTGGAGCGCTACTCGTCCCTCGGCGGGCTCGCCTCCGGCGGCATGGTCCTGGTGCTCGATGACATGATCAACGGCCAGGAAATCACCGTTACCGGCATCGTCTCCGAATACGTCGAGCGGCTCCAGAAGCTGGGACTGGCCATTGTGCCGCCGGCCGATGACCGCAAGACCTCAGAGGAACTCTGGAACAAGTGGGGCCGCTACGGCACCTTCGATTTCCATTCCCACACCACCCCCAAGCCGGTCTGCTACGCCGCGGCCTTCGACCCTGACGGCTGGAAGCGCGTCTCCAACGACCTCGTCCGCGAGGCCGGCGTCAACCTCCGGCTGCACTCCTGGTTCTCCCGCCCGATCGTGGACAACGGCGTCATGAAGGGCGTCATCTGCGAGACCAAGTCCGGCCCCCAGGCCTTCATGGCGGACATCGTCATCGACACCACCGGCGACATCGACGTCGCCTCCCGGGCCGGCGCCAGCTACGTCAAGGACAGCTACCTCACCACGCTCGTCTTCCGCCTCGGCAACGTCGACACCGCCGCCGCGGAGGCCTTCGAACAGGCCAAGCCGAAGGAAGCCCGCGCCATCAACCGCACCATCAAGCGCCTCCTTGGTGGGGCCTGGGAACTGTGGTGGCTCAAGACCCCCATTGACGGCGTCGTCTGGTGCAACGCACCCCACATGACCGGGTACGACGGCGTGGACCCTGCGGACATGACCGCCGCCGAGTTCGCCGCCCGTGACCGCATCACAGAGGCCGTGGACTACGTCCGCGCCCACCTGCCCGGTTTCGAGAACTGCTACATGCTCGACGTCGCGTCCCAGATGGGCGTCCGGCAGACCCGCCTGCTCGAGGGCGAGTACGTGATGACCAAGGACGATGTCACGTCGCGCCGGCACTTCGCGGACACCGTGGCCCGCGGCCGCGACTACTACTACCCCTACCGCTCGCTGCTGCCCAAGGAAGTGGACCAGCTGCTTGTCGCCGGCCGCCACTACTCCGCCACCCCCGAGGCCCAGAAGATGTCCCGCGAGATCCCGCCCTGCATGGCCATGGGCCAGGCCGTCGGCGTCGCCGCCGCGCTGGCAATCCAGAACGGGATCCTCGTCCGTGATGTCTCCGCCATGGACATCCAGCAGGGCATGCGCCGGCACGGCGCGGACCCGGGCGACGTCCCGTCGTCGAACGCCACGCTGGACGCAGACGCGGTGGTGGGAGCATGAGCACCGTCATCGAAGACCTGTTGTCGGGTGCAACAAACGGCACGACGGCGGCGCCCGCCGCCGGCGCTGCGACGGATGCCGAAAGCGTCTCCACCCCGCTCCCCCTCGACGGCATCAAGATCGTGGACTTCACCCAGGTGTTCATGGGCCCGTCCTGCACCCAGCTCCTGGGCGACTACGGCGCGGACATCATCAAGGTGGAACGCCCGGGCGCCGGGGACATCTCCCGCAACTCCTTCCCGGACAAGGACGGCCAGGACAACCCGATCTTCCTGTCCATCAACCGCAACAAGCGCAGCGTCTCCGTGGACACCCGCACCGATGAGGGCAAGGCCGTGCTCCGCCGGCTGCTGGCCGACGCCGACGTCGTGGTCAGCAACTTCCGCTCCGGCGTGATGGAGCGGATGGGCTTCGGCTACGAGGACCTCAAGGCTGAGAACCCGGGCATCATCTGGGCCTCCGGCACGGGCTTCGGCCCCGTGGGCCCCTACTCGCACAAGGGCGGCCAGGACGCGATCGCCCAGGCGTACTCAGGCGTGATGTGGCGGCGCGAGTCGGAGGACATGAAGCCGTCGATCTACCCCACCACTCTGTGTGACTACATCACCGGCATGCACCTCATGCAGGGCATCCTGCTGGCACTGCGCACCCGGGAATCCGCCGGCGTCGGCCAGAAGGTGGAGGTGACCATGTATGACTCCATGCTGCACCTGCAGATGCAGGAGGCCTGCATGCAGCTCAACCGCGGCTACGAGGTCAACTGGGGCGCCATGCCGCTGAGCGGCGTCTTTGAAACCACCGACGGCGCCGTCTGCATGGTGGGCGGCTTCACCCCCGACCCGCTGGCCCGCATCTCGGAGGCGCTCGGCCTGGACGAGGACCTCACGCAACGTCCCGAGTTCGCCACCCTGGAGCAGCAGTTCAAGCACAAGCCGGCGCTGCAGGCGATCTTCCGCGAGCGCATCGCTACCAACACCACCGAATACTGGACCGGCAAGCTCGAGGACAAGGGACTGCTCAACGCCCCCGTGCACACCCTGGAAGAGACCCTCGCCGACGCACAGACGCACGCCAACGGCATGATCGTCGAGGCCGAACACCCCGGCGTCGGCACCGTGAAAATGCTCAACGCGCCCATCCGGCTCTCCGCCACCCCGCCGACCATCCGCCGGGTGGCCCCGCGGCTCGGCGAGCACAACGTGGAGGTCCTGCTGGAAAACGGCTTCGACGCCGAAACCATCGAGCGCCTGCAGCAGCTGGGGGTGCTCCGGTGACTGCCGCGACCGAAACCCTCATCGACGAGGTCACCCTGACCATCGAGAACCATGTCGCCACCGTGGTGATCGACCGCCAGCACGTGCTCAACGCCGTCGACGGCCGTGCCCAGGCCCGGCTCAACGAGATCTGGGACCAGCTGGAAGCCGATCCCGACGTCCGCGCCGTCGTCATCACCGGCGCCGGGACCCGGGCGTTCTGCGTCGGCGCGGACATGTCCGCCTCCGCCGTGGACAAGACCGGCCTGGAATACTGGGCTGGCCTGGACCCCAACGGTTTCGGTGGGCTCAGCCTCCGCACCACGCTGGACATCCCCGTGATGGCCAAGGTCAACGGCTACGCCTTGGGCGGCGGCATGGAGATTGTGCTCGGCGCCGACATCGTGGTCGCCGCGGACACTGCCCGCTTCGGGCTGACCGAACCGCGCGTCGGACGCCTGGCGCTCGACGGCGGCATCCACCAGCTGGTGCGCCGCATCCCCTACACCCAGGCGATGGGCATGCTCCTGACCGGGCGGAAGGCCGAGGCCGCGGAAATGCAGTCGATGGGACTGGTCAACGAGGTGGTCCGCGCGGACGAACTCGACGCCGCAGTGCAGCGCTGGCTGGATGCGATCCTCGCCTGCGCCCCCACCTCCGTCCGGGCCGTCAAGCAGATGGTCACGCAGACCTCGCACCTGACCGCCACTGAGGCCCGCGGGCTCCGCCTCCCGGCCCTCATGGCGGCGCTGGACAGCGAGGACTCCGCCGAGGGCGTGCGTGCCTTCCAGGAGAAGCGCCTGCCGGTCTGGCCCGGACAATAGCCCGGACATTGAAGATGCAACCACAAGTGAAGCAGCCACTTTGGGACAACGAATTAAGGAGAATCCCATGCGGGAGTCACTGACACCCGGAGTCTGGGGCGTCGTCGCCACACCGTTCCAGGGCAGCAGCCTGGACGTGGACCTGGACAGCCTGGCCGGCCTCGTGGAACGTTACGAAGCCATCGGCGCCACCGGTCTGACCGTCCTGGGCGTCTTCGGCGAAGCCGCCGCGCTCACCACGGCCGAACGCGGCCAGGTCCTGGAAACCGCCGTCGAATGCACCGGCTTGCCGCTCGTGGTGGGGGTGACGGCGCTGGCCACCCGGCCGGCCATCGAGGAAATCCTCGCCGCCCAGGCCATCGCCGGGGAGCGCCTGGCCGCCGTGATGGTCCAGGCCAACTCGGTGCGGGCGGACACGGTGATCCGGCACCTGGACGCCATCCACCGGGCCACCGGCGCCAAGGTGGTCCTGCAGGACTACCCGCTCGCCAGCGGCGTCAGCATCACGACGCAGTCGCTGATCACCGTGGTGCAGGCCTGCTGCTTCGTCATCGCCGTCAAGGCCGAGGCACCGCCCACGTCCGTGGCCATCGGACAACTGACCGCCGCCCTCGACGTCTCCGTGTTCGGCGGCCTCGGCGGACAGGGCCTGCTGGACGAACTCCTGGCCGGTGCCGCGGGTGCGATGACCGGCTTCTCCTACCCCGAGGCCCTCATCGCCTGCGTGCGGGCATGGCAGAACGAGGGGTATGAAGCGGCGCGGGAAGCGCTGCTTCCCTACCTGCCGCTGATCAACTTCGAGCAACAAGCCCGGATCGCCCTGGCTGTCCGCAAGGAATGCCTGCACCGGCGCGAACTCATATCCGACGCCGGCGTCCGGGCCCCGGCATCGCCGTTCCCGGAGGTCCTCCGGCCGGCCCTGCTGGCCCACCTCGCCGAGGCCGCCCAAGCCCTGGCATCCAAGGCATCATCGGCGCCGGCAGCCGAAGCCCTCACCACGGCAGGAAGTCACTAATGGATCTCGGAATCAGCGGAAAGACCGCCTTCGTTGCCGCCTCCACCGGCGGACTCGGCCTCGCCATCGCCCGGTCCTTGGCCGCGGAAGGCGCCCGGGTGGCCATCACCGGCCGGCGCCAGGTCCGCGCCAAGGAAATCGTTGCCGAACTGACGGACGCTTACGGGCCTGGCGCCGTCGCCATCGAAGCGGACCTCAGCACCGCGGAGGGCGTGGCCGCCGCCGTCGAACAGACGGTGGCGGAACTCGGCCCCATCGACATCCTCGTGCTCAACGGTCCTGGGCCGAAGCCCGGCGCCGCGGCCACGCTCGGCACCGACGACATCGCCGCCGCGTTCGAGCTGCTCGTCAAGCCGCACCATGCCCTGGTCTCGCACGTCCTGCCGGGCATGCGGGAACGGCGCTGGGGACGGATCCTCGCCGTCGGCTCGAGCGGCGTCGTGGCGCCCCTGCCCAACCTGGCCGTGTCCAACACCGGCCGCGCGGCCCTGGCCGCCTACCTCAAGACCCTCGCCGCCGAGGTCGCCCTCGACGCCGTCACGGTCAACATGCTCCTGCCAGGACGCATCGCCACGGACCGGGTCGCGGAACTCGACCAGGCCGCCGCCAAACGCCGCGGCACCACGCCCGAGGAAATCCAGCTCGAATCCCGCAAGACCATCCCCGCCCGCCGTTACGGCGAACCCGAGGAATTCGGGGCCGCCGCTGCGTTCCTCTGCAGCGCCCCGGCGTCGTACATCACTGGCGTGGCGCTGAGGTGCGACGGCGGCCTGATCCGCAGCCTCTAGCCCCGCCTCACGTTCCCGTCCCCCACTTCTTCCACACGATCCGAAGGAACCCCCATGACTTCCACGGCAACAGACCTCTCCACTGCAACTGAGCGCGACCTCATCACCGCCCGGCACCTCATCAACGGCGAATGGCTCGGCGAGGCGGACACCGAACGCTCGAACCCCGCCCGCCCGGGCGAGCCCGCGGCCTTCTCCCCCAGCGGCACCGCCGCGGACGTCGACGCCGCCATCACCGCCGCCACCGCCGCCCAGCCAGCTTGGGCCGCACTGCCCGCCCCCGCCCGCGGCGCCATCCTCATGGCCGCCGGCGACCTCCTGCTGGAACGCCAGGCCGCGATCGCCGAGGACCTCGTCCGTGAGGAAGGCAAGACCCTCGCCGAAGCCAAAGGCGAGGTCAAACGCGCCTCCGACGTGCTGCGCTTCTTCGGCTCGCTCGGCTGGGCCGCCACCGGCGAGGTGCTGCCCAGCGGCCTGCCGGACACCACCATCACCACCCGCCGCGAGCCTCTCGGCGTCGTCGGCCTCATCACGCCGTGGAACTTCCCCATCGCCATCCCGGCCTGGAAGTCGGCTCCGGCGCTCATCAGCGGCAACGCCGTCGTCATCAAGCCCGCCGAGCTCACCCCACTCTCCGCCACACATCTGGCCCGCGCTCTGCAGGACGCCGGGCTTCCGGCCGGCGTGTTCAACGTGGTCCACGGCAAGGGCCGCGTGGTGGGCGACGCCCTGGCCCGCGACCCCCGCATCGCCGGGCTGTCCTTCACCGGTTCCACCAACGTGGGCCTGGGCCTGCAGGAGATCCTGAACGCCCGCCGCGCCCGCGTCCAGCTCGAAATGGGCGGCAAGAACGGCGTGCTGGTCCTGGACGACGCCGATCCCCGCAAGGCCGCGCAGGTGGTGGCCGCCGGCGCGTTCGGTCTCACCGGCCAGGCCTGCACCGCCACCTCCCGCGTCTACGTCACCGCGGGCATTCGCTCCGCATTCCTGGCGGCCCTCGTCGAGGAAGCCGCCGCCTACACCCCCGGCGACGGCCTCGAGGGTGCAAAGATGGGCGCCGTCGTGAGCCGCCAGCAGTTCGAACAGAACCAGGCGGCGGTGCGCACCGCCGTCGAACGCGGCGCCACGCTCCTGCATGGGGAGTACGACGGCGGCACGGACGCCGGCTTCCTGTTCCCCGCCGCCATCCTCACGGACGTCCCCTTCGACGACGACGCCGTCACGGAGGAGATCTTCGGTCCCGTCGTGGCCGTCTTGGAGGTCCCCGACTACGAGGCTGGCCTCGCCGCGATCAACGATTCCCGCTACGGCCTCACCGCCGGCATCTGCACCGACTCCCTGGCGCTGGCCACTGACTTCGCCGCCCGCGCCCAGGCCGGCGTCATCAAGGTCAACCGTCCGACGGCAGGCCTGGACCTGAACGTGCCCTTTGGCGGCGTGAAGGACTCCTCCACCAACACGTTCCGCGAACAGGGGAAGTCCGCTCTGGACTTCTTCACGTGGGGCAAGACCGTCTACACGGGTGTGTAGCCCGCCATGACATATGTGATCGCGCAGCCCTGTGTGGATGTGAAGGACAAGGCGTGCATTCAGGAGTGCCCAGTGGACTGCATCTACGAGGGCGAACGCTCGCTCTATATCCACCCCTCCGAGTGCGTGGACTGTGGCGCCTGCGATCCCGTATGCCCGGTCGAGGCCATCTACTATGCGGACGACGTCCCGGATGAGTGGGCGGAATACGTGAGGGCCAACGTGGAGTTCTTCGAGGAGCTGGGGTCGCCCCAGGGCGCCTCGACCCTAGGGAACCTGCACCGCGACCACCCCGTGGTGGCGGGCGCGCCCGTGACCGCCGGCGTTACTGGCTGACCGCTTCCCGGTACACCGCGTGCCGGCAACGGCCGCCAGCAGTCCTGTTTTTGGGACTGCTTGGCGGCCGTTGCCGTGTGCCCGTGACTTATGGCTCTAGTCGCCCGGGGCACGGCTGAGGACCATCACAAGGGTCAGGACTGTGCTCGGCCAGGGGCATCCTCCTGCCCCCGACTACAGACCCGACCCGCAAGAAGGACCCGCCATGTCGGTGGCTTGGATTCGCGCATCATCCTTCCGGCTCACGGCCGCAAGCGTCGCCGTCGTGCTCACGGTCGCCCTGGGCGGGTGCACTCCCGGGCCGCAACCGCCGGCGCAGCCGCCGTCGTCGTCCGACCCCGTCTACCGGACCATGCTCGAAGAGTTCAGCAAGCGAATGCTCGACGGCGGCGCCCCCGCGGTGCTCATCCAGCTCCGTGTGGGGGCGGACGAGTGGTCCGCGGCGTATGGCGTCCGCAACCTGGACAGCGGTTCCCGCACTGAAATCACGGACCCTGTCCACATCGGCGGCATCACTAAGTCCATGGTGGCGGTGTCCGTGCTTAAGCTGGCCGAGGAGGGCCTGCTCCAGCTGGACGCGCCGGTCAGCACGTACCTGCCGGAGTTCGACCAGGTCATGCACCCGCCGGGGCCCGTGACCGTCCGCCAGCTGCTCCAGCATCGCTCCGGCATGCCGTCCGTGGACGGCCCCTTGTACGATCCGGCCACGGTGCAGCAGGCGCTGACCACGAGGGTGAGCCTGGCGGACCTGCTGGCCATGGCGGGCCGGATCACGTGGCAGGCAAAGTTGGCCCAGGGATTTGAGTACTCCAACTCGAACTACATTGCCCTGGCGCTGATCGTCGAACGCCTGCGGGGCCGGCCGATCGGCGAAGTGATCCGCACCGACATTATTGAGCCGTTGGGCCTGGACGGGACCCAGATGACGGCGTCCGGACTTCCGCCCTCGGATATGGTCCACGGCTACATCACGCTGGACCGCAAACGGCTCGACGTCACCTATCCCGCGGCGCAGATCGACAACTCCGCCGGCGGCATGGTGTCCTCCATGGCGGATGTGAATGCGTTCTACCGCGCCTTGCTGCAGGACCGGCTGCTCAAGGCCGACACGATCACGCAGATGCAGAGCCCTCTCTATGCCCGGTACGGCCTCGGCGTCGTGCGCTGGAACGACCTCTGCACCAACGACTTCTACTACGGCCATCCCGGCGACGTGCCCGGCTACGGCACCATCGCCATGACCAGCGCGGACGGCACGCGGCAGCTCGCCATGGCCGTGGCCTACCCCCCGCAACCGCTCCAGTCCGGGGCCACCCGTATCCTGCGCGAAATGGAAGCCATCGCCGAGGACTCCCTCAACGCTACGTGCCCGGCCGCGCCGTCAGAGGGCGTCAAGGTTGCTGCCGGCAGTCCGGGCTGAGTTTGCGCGAGGTGTGGCGGGCACTGCGACAAATAGGCATTGCGAGGATCGGCACTGGGACAATCGGCACTGGGACAATGGGCACATGAGCGCGATCATCCTCGTCTGGAACCCCGACGAACGGAACAACTGGACCTACCCGGCGGTCCTGGAAGAAGTCGCGGACACAGGCTGGTTCCTGGCCAGTTGGGAGGTCGGAAGCGGGGACGCCGCGTCCGGCACGGAGGCGTGGCTCGTACTCCAGGGCCGCCACGGGCGCGGCCTGATCGGCCACGGCGTCATCGTCTCGGAGCGACCGGCTCCCCGCTTTCCAGCCCCCGACCGTCAAACACTTGGCGGTGAAGCGCCGGACCTTCAAACATCCGCCGCCCAAACATCCGGCGCCGGGGACGCAGCGCCGGCCGCTGCCCCTCTCTACGTCCGCGTGGCATTCGATTCCCTCCTCGCCGCCGGAGACCAGATCCCGTTCGAGACCCTCACGGACGCCGTGCCGGGCATCGACTGGGAAGCGCTTCAAGGTTCCGGACTCGCCGTCGAACCGTCCGCCGAACCGCTGCTCCACGGGATCTGGAGCGAATACGGCCGGCAGCCCGCAGCCGACCCCACCCACACCGTGCCCGGCACCGTCCCGGCGGCAACGGTCAGCCGCGTGGAAGTAAACCGGTACGAACACAGCCCGGACGCGCAGCGCGTATGCATGGCCCATCACGGAACCAGCTGCGCCGTGTGCGGGTTCTCCTTTGAAATTGCCTACGGGGACCTCGGCAAGGACTTCATCCCGGTCCACCACTTGGTCCCGGCCTCGCAGCTGCGCAGCAACTACGAACTGGATCCCGTCACGGACCTCGTGCCGCTCTGCGCCAACTGCCACGCCATGGCACACCACGGGGTGCGGACGCCGCGCACGGTCGCGGAGCTCCGCCGGATCATGGCCGACGCGGGCTACCTGGCGGGACAGACGCTCACCGCGCAAGAGCTCCAGGCCCAGCAGGACGCCCGGCGGATCCTCGACCAGCATTAGCAGTCACACCTCTCAGGCGGACCACACCTCGCGGAACTTGCCGCTGCGGTCCGGACGGGGCGGCTCGTCGGCGAACCGGACCTCCACGCCGTCGGCGCCCTGGGCGGCGAAAAACGCACCCAACCGTTCCTGTGCCGCGGTCCGCACGGCCGCCGTCGTGGCCTCCGGGTAGAGCTCGAGCCTCACGGTCAGCTGCCGCATACCGGTGCGGATCGCCTGGAAGCGGCGGACGCCGGCGGTTTCCTCGATTACCGTGCCCAGCGCCAGCGGCAGGACCGTCACCGTTCCGCCGTCTGCCGCGGCAAAGGCCAGCACGTCGCCGCTGCGGCCTTCGACGCGAAGCGCGGGGAACGGGCTGCCGCACGCGCATTGGCCGGCAATCATCTGCACCCGGTCGCCCAGGTTGTAGCGGATGAGGGGCTGGACCCGGTTGGCCAGGTTGGTGACCAACACCGTGTGGGAGAGTTCACCGGCCGGAACGGGCTGGAACGTCCTGTCCACGGGCTCCACGATGTACCAGTCTGCGTTGACGTGGAACTGCCCCTGCCGGCACCGGCTGGTCAGGGCGAGCGCCTCCGAGGCCAGGTACCGCACGGTGGCGCGGCAGCCGAGGGCCGCTTCGATCTCCGCCGCTCCGGCGGCCGCGAGGCTTTCCCCGGACGCGACGGCCAGGACCGGGCGGATCCTGAGCCGTCCGGCCTTTTGTTCGGCGGCCAGTTGCAGCATGGCGCTCGGATACCCGTAGAGCATGGTCGGTTGGAACTCGTTGAGCTCCGCCACGAGATCCGGGAGCGGCCGGAGCACGGAGAACACGCGCACGCGGCGCGCGATCGTGGGGCTGCGGCGCCGCACGGTTTCGGTGAGCACGACGCCGGCAAAATGGTCCCCGTCCGCGATCAGTGCCGCCGCCCGCAGCCCCCGGTGCAGGAAGGCCCGGGTCTCCGCGGCCGTCACCATCGTCCGTCGTTCGCGGATCCGGGCGAGGAGGTTCGCCACCAGCCACGAGGTCCGGTCATGGACCAGGACCGCTGGCTCCCCGGTGGTCCCCGACGTCGTCAGGACAAGGTACTGCCCGCGGTAGAAGCCGCCGACGCGCGAGGGGTCGTCAAGGAGGTCCGCCTTCAGTCCGGCGAGGGTGATGTGGGGGTCGGTCACCCAGTCATCGAAGTTCTCCATGAGCTCGCGCTTGCCCACGGGAGGCAGCTCCCGCAGATTCGTGAGCAGGTCCGCGGGCGTCTCAGGGACGTCCCGGTATAGCTTGCGGTAAAAGGGCGACGCCGACCGCGCGTGGTCAACGAGCGCCGCGAGCCGGTCCCGCTGCCGGCGGGCGATCGCGTCCTGGCTGGCATGCCCGGCCCGCCAGATGTCCCACGCGATACTGGTCATCCCGGCCGTCCGTGTCATCCCGAGAGGAGAGCCGCGCATCACCCATCACCCTTTCGCGGGCCCGGCACACCTGCTGCCCGCCCTCCCACGCCTGCGCGCTTGTGCTATTCCATGCTGGCACGCTACACCACGTTGGCACGGCGGCGGCCGCCCCAACAGGGGCTTTCGGCAGCGCCGGGGCTGGGGCGCATGCCCGGACATCGTCGAATTGCTGGACTTACCGGCAGGTAGCACCACAGACTGTGTACAACGGCTGGCTGGGCGGCGTCGCAGTTCCTGCTTTCCAGGCCGGCCGGGGACTACCAGCAGCATCGTTTGGGGCTTTGCTTTTACACCTTTTCCACCACCGTGAAGGGACCTGGTAATGCAGGACTTGTCAGCTTTCTACCCGCTCATTTCGATCATCCTCGGGGCGGTCGTGGTCATCGGCGTCATCTGGGTGGCAACAAAACTGATGTGGAAGGTGGCTGAACCGAACGAGGCCCTCATCATCTCCGGGCTGACGCGCGGCACGCTGGAAACCCGGGAGGGCATGGACTTCAAGATCGTCACGGGCAAGGGGGCCCTGGTGCTCCCGGGGCTCCAGACCGTGCGGCCGCTGTCCCTGACGCTGAATGAAACCGAGCTCAAGGTCTCCTGTGTGACCTCCCAGGGCATCCAGGTCATTGTTGACGGCGTGGTCATCTACAAGATCGGGGATGCCCCGCCGTTCATCGCCAACGCCGCACGGCGGTTCCTGGGCCAGCAGCCCAAGATGGAAAGCCAGGTCTACAACGTCTTTGAAGGCCATCTTCGCTCCATCATCGGCAGCATGACGGTTGAGGAAATCATCCGGGAGCGCGACAAGCTGGCCTCCCAGGTCCGCAGCGCCAGCGGCGTCGAAATGGAGAAGCTGGGGCTTGTGGTCGACTCGCTGCAGATCAAGGACCTCCAGGACCCCACCGGCTACATCCAGAACATCGCCAAGCCGCACATCGCCATGGTCAAGATGGAGGCCCGCATCGCGGAGGCCACCCGGAACCGCGAGGCGGCGGAAAAGGAAGCAGAGGCCGAGGCCATGATCGCCGACGCCCAGAGTTTGTCCGCGATCCGGCAGTCCGTGGCGCAGGCCAATGCCGAGCGGGCCAAGGCGAACGCGGCCCAGGCCGGGCCCCTGGCCGATGCCTCGGCGCGCCAGCAGGTGGTGGTCCAGGAAACCGAGGTGGCGAAGCTCGAGGCCGACCGGGAGGAACAGAAGCTCCAGACCACCGTCCGCAAGCCCGCCGACGCGAGGGCCTACGCCAAGCGCACCGATGCCGAAGGCCAGAAAGCCGCGGACATCAGCGCCGCCGAGGCACTGGCCCGGCGCACCGAGCTTGAGGCCCAGGCCAATGCGCGCCGGACCGAGCTGCAGGCCCAGGCAAACGCCAACGCCGCGGCGGCTGCAGCCGGCGCCACCAAGGTCACGGGTGAGGCCGAGGCCGCCGCCACGAAGGCGCGCGGCGATGCCGCCGCCTCCGCCATCAAGGCCAAGGCGCTGGCCGAGGCTGACGGCATCAAGGCCCGTGCGGAGGCGCTCGGAACCAACCAGGACGCCGTTATCTCCCAGCAGCTCGCCGAAAACATGCCGGCCATCGTGGCGGCCGCAGCCGAGCCTTTTGCGCACGTCGGCCAGATGACCGTGCTCAATGGCGGCGAAGGGGTCAACCGGATGATCGGCGGGATTTTGGCACAGGTGGGCGACTACCTTCCGGCGCTCTCCACCGCGCTCAAGAACGGCCGGGACGCCCACAAACGGGACGGGAAGGCTCCGGAAGCGTAGGGCCGGCATGCGTGCGGGAATCAGAGGTTTTGATGCACAGGGGTTTTGATGCACTGGGATATTGATGCATAAGGATGTTGACCGGAGCCTGACCGGAAAGATTGGGCGCGTCACCGGACGGATCGGCCCGGGCACCATCGGCGAGGTCATGCTGCCGGTCCGCGGCGGAACCAGCGCGTTCCATGCTCACCCGTTCGACAAAACCAGCGTCTTCGCCGTGGGCGAGCAGGTCCTGGTCATCTATTTTGAGCCGCCCCAGACCGTCTTTGTGGACGAGCTTCCGGACGTTCTCAAACCAGACTGACGGCCTCTGGACGCTAGGAGGCGACGGGCGTATTCTGAAGTTCCGTCGCCTCTGGAGGTATTTCAGATGGAAGGCAATATGCGTGAGCGTCTCGGGCCGGCTGCCAGGTTCGTAAGTGGTTCCGGCATGCAAGCCCGCGGCCCGGTCGGCAACTGGCCCGATCCGCTGTAGCCCGTCCTTCCGCCATGCCGTCCGGCACCGCCGTTGAGTCGGAGTGTGCCGTGAACACATGGCCTCGATGATTCGCGCCCTCTTAGCCGCACGCTCCCGCCGTCGGCCCCTTTCGCCGTCGGCCGCCTCTCTGAGCCTCGCCCCGTTGCTCGCGGCGCTCGACTGACCGTGCCCACCTGTTAACCCAGTCTTCCCCTGCCGGCAACGCCTGCTCCCCCGCGCCGCAAGGCAGCGCCCTCACCGTGGAGGGGTGAGGATCGCAATCGTCGCCGAATCATTCCTGCCGCTCATGAACGGAGTTACCCACTCGATCCTGCGCGTGCTGGAGCATCTGCAGGAGCGCGGGGATGAGGTCCTCGTGATCGCGCCGTCCACGCAGGACACAGACGTCCCGGACGAGGTCTATGGCGCCCACGTGCATCGGCTCCCCTCGGTCCCGCTGGCCGGCTATGCGAATGTGCGGGTGGCGTTGGGCGGTGTGTATCGGGTCAAGCGAATCCTTGCCGACTACGCGCCCGACGTCGTCCACCTCGCGTCCCCGTTCGTGCTCGGCTGGCGTGCAGCGCAGGCCGCTCACCAGCTCGGCATCCCGACCGTCGCGATCTACCAGACCGAGGTGCCCGGCTACGCTTCGCGCTACGGCGTCCCGTTCCTGGAGAACTGGGCCTGGAACCGGGTGGAACACATCCACCTGCTGGCCTCCCGCACCCTGGTCCCCTCCACCTTCGCGCTCAACCAGCTCCGCGGCCGCGGCATTCCACGCGTGGACATGTGGCGGCGCGGCGTGGACACGCAGCGGTTCACCCCGGAGAAGCGCGACGCCGGCTGGCGGGCATCCGTAGCCCCCGGCGGCGAGCGCCTGATCGGCTACGTCGGCCGGCTGGCGGCCGAGAAACAGGTGGAGGATCTGGCGGTGTTGGCGGATGTCCCCGGAACCCGGCTGGTGATCGTCGGCGACGGGCCCCAGCGGGCGGCCCTGGCAGCTGCCCTGCCGGACGCCGTCTTCACCGGGTTCCTCGGCGGCGACGAACTGGCCCGGGCGGTGGCGTCCTTCGACCTCTTCGTGCACCCCGGCGAGTTCGAGACCTTCTGCCAGACCATCCAGGAGGCCATGGCTTCCGGGGTGCCAGTGGTGGCCACCGGCCGGGGCGGGCCGCTGGACCTCGTGGAGAATTCGCGGACCGGCTGGCTCTACGAGCCCGGCGACCTCGCCGGGCTCCGGGCCCGCGTGATGGACCTGATGGGCGACGACGCCAAGCGCCGCGCGTTCGCCCAGGCCGCACATGCCTCGGTTCAAGGCAGGACATGGTCCGCCCTCGGGGCCGAGCTCGTGGGCCATTACAAGGCCGTCACCCGCTCCCCCCTCGTTGCCCGCTCCCCTCTCGTTGCCCTATCACTTAAGGCTGCTAAACAGGGGTTTTAAGCACCATTAGTGATAGAGCAACCCGAAGGTTGGTGGCACGAAACCCGGGGTTGGAGGCAGGGCCAACGGGGACCGGACCCGCCCTGCGCTCGTGGTGACACCTCCGGGACCGTCAGGACGCCTATGATTTCCCGATGGGAGGGTTCTAAATGACTGATTGGTCTCAGATGTGCAGGTCGGTAACCGCGTGACGGCGCCGTCGAACCCGGAGGGAGCATCCGGCAAGGCCCCACAGTACGGGGATCTGGTGGAATCCTGCCCCGACGCCCTGCTCGTGCTGGCCGAGGACGGCACCATCAGGATGGTCAACGCCGCCGCGGAGCGCATGTTCGGGTACTCCCGCGGGGAGCTCGCGGGCCTGGACCACCGCATGCTCCTCGCCGAGGGGTTCAGGAACGGGTTCCAGCGGATGTTCTTCACCCTCCGCCGTGAAGCGGACAGCACAGCCGCCGCAGACGCCGAAACTGCCGTTGCCTCTGCTGCTGCCCACGTGCCGATGGAGGTCTACGGGCTGCGGCGGGACGGCACAGAGTTCCAGGCCGAGGTGGCCTGCTCCCTCGTCGTCACGGATGCCGCGGCTTACCCCGGTGCCGCCGGCGGAACCGACGCCGACGCCGACGCCCGGACGGCCGGCATGATTGTCGCGATCCGCGACACCTCGCACCGCGCGGAGACCGACGACGGACTCCGCGAGGCGATGTCGCTGCTGAGCGCGACGCTAGAATCCACTGCCGACGGCATCCTGGTGGTCAGCAACGAGGGCGAGATCGCCGGGGTCAACAACCGGTTCCTCACCATGTGGGGCATCCCGCGGGACTTGCTGGCCAGCCGGGACGATGAAGCCGTCATGGGCTTCGTCCTGGACCAGTTGCAGGATCCCGCCCAGTTCGCCGAAAAGGTCGTGGCCCTCTACGCCGATCCACTGGCGGAAAGCCACGACGTCCTGGAATTCCGTGACGGCCGGACGTTTGAACGCTATTCCCGCCCGCAGAAGGTCGCGGACCACGTGGTCGGACGCGTGTGGAGCTTCCGCGATGTGACCGCGGCCAAAGTGGCCCAGGACCGGATTGCCCGGGCCATGGCCGACCTCGCCGAGCAGTCCGCCCAGCTCAAGGCGCTGGCGTTCCGGGACGGATTGACCGGCCTGTCCAACCGGCAGCAGTTCAACGACAGCCTCGGCAGCGCCCTCGCAGGCCCGTGTGGCACCGCCGTGGACGTCCTGCTTTTGGACCTGGACGACTTCAAGGAAGTCAATGACATCCTGGGCCACCACGCCGGGGACCAGATGCTCATTGAGGTGGGCCGGCGGCTCCGGACGTGCGTCCGGCCGAGCGACGTCGTGGCCCGCCTGGGCGGCGACGAATTCGTGGTGCTGCTGGTCGGCTCGCTGGATCCCGAGGCCGTCGCCGCCAGGATCGTCGACTCGCTGCGGGTGCCCGTGTGGATTGATGGCACCATGCTGCGGCCCAGCCTCAGCCTGGGGCTCGCCTCGATCAGCGAGGACGCCGTGGACGCCTCCGAGCTTCTGCGCCGTGCCGACGTCGCGATGTATGCCGCCAAGGCCGCCGGCAAGAACCGGTACATGCGCTTCCGGCCAGAGATGATGAAGGCCCTGGTGGACCGCAACGATCTCGAGGCCGGTCTGCGGCTGGCGGTGGACAACGGGCAGATTGCCGTGCACTACCAGCCGATCGTCTCGGCGGACCGCGGAACCGTGGTCAAGGTCGAGGCGCTGGCCCGCTGGGTGCGTGACGGGGCGTTGGTTTCGCCCAAGGATTTCATTCCGGCGGCGGAACGCAGCGGCCTCATCGTCGAGATCGGAACCGAGGTCCTGCTGCGCGGCTGCACCGAGCTCAAGCCCTGGCTGGATGAGGACGCCTCCCGGTCCCTGGCCGTGAACGTCTCCGGCGTCCAGCTCCAGCATGGGGACTTTGCCGAACTGGTGCTGGCCGTGGCGGAGTCCTGCGGGGTGGACGCGCGCCAACTGGTCGTGGAAGTCACGGAAAGCGTGTTCTTCGACGACGACTGCCACGTCATCCGCCAGCTCATGAACCTGCGCACGGCCGGCGTCCGCGTGGCGCTCGATGACTTCGGCACCGGGTTCTCCTCGCTCGGGCGGCTTCAGGGCCTGCCGGTGGACACACTGAAGATCGACCAGTCGTTCGTGTCCATGATCCGCACCGGCGCGGAACAGCTACCCATCCTCAACGCCATGATCGGCATGGCCCACGGCCTGGGACTCACCGTCACCGCCGAGGGCGTGGAAACGTCCGCGCAGGCCGAGTACCTCATGAAGCTGCGTTGCGATTCCCTGCAGGGCTTCCTGTTTTCGGGCCCGCAGCCGGAGTCCGGGCTGCAGCAGGGACTGGAGCAGGCGGCCCGGGCCATCGCCGCACTGCGGGGCGACCGAGTCCCCGGTCACCGGTGACCGGCAAATCACCGGTCCGATGTGCCGGACGGATGAACTGGACAAACGTACTGGAATGTACTGGACAGATGTACTGGACATTGGGCCGAACGACCCTATGATGCAGTGAAACGCATTGACCCTGGCACCTTGGCCGGGAACATCATCGCTCTATGAACTTCCGTCGCTTTGGGGGCCGGTATCGTCGTGGGAACTGGGTTTGGTGAAGCCCTGCTGGAGCAGGGTCCTGATGCGTTTCTGCTGTTGACTGCGGACGGCACCATCGCCTTCGTGAATTCGGCTGCGGAACGCCTGTTCGGCTTTCCACGTGAAGAACTGCTGGGCGTGGACCACGCCGTCCTGCTCACGGAGGAAGGCAGCGGCGGCTTCCTGCGGGTCTTTGGCCGGCTGGGCCGGAAGAGCCGGGCCGGAAGCCGGCCGTTCGCCGCCGTCGGACGCCGCCGGGACGGGACGGAACTCCCCGTGGAGATCACGTGCTCGCTCGTGACGGTCGACGCCGGCACCGCCATGGCGGTCGCCGTCCGGGACGCCGATCACCGCAACGACCCCGACGCCGGTCGGCGGCTGGCGGTCTCCCTCCTGGACGCCACGCTGGAGACGACGTCGGACGGTATCGTCGTGGTCTCCAGCGAGGGCCAGATCACCGGGATCAACGACCAATACCTGAAGATGTGGGGCATGCCGCCGGAGCTGATCGCGGCCGAAGACCCCACCGCGCTGGTCCGGTTCATCGCCGACCAACTGGCCGATCCCGACTACTTCCTGCAAAAGGTGTCAGCACTCTACGCGGACACGGTGATGCAGAGCCACGACGTCCTGGAGTTCGCCGACGGCCGCACCGTGGAGCTGCACTCGCGCCCGCAGAAGGTGGCGGACAGGATCGTGGGACGGATCTGGAATTTCCGCGACATCACCTCGCGCCGGCGCGCCCAGGACCAGGCCCGCCGCGCCATGGAGGAACTGGCCGAGCAGGCCGGAAAGCTCAAGGAGCTGGCCTTCCAGGACCCGCTCACGGGGTTGGCCAACCGGATGCTCTTCAATGAGCGGGCCGCGGCGGCGCTGCTCACGCCGGACCCTGTGCACGTCCTGCTCCTGGACCTGGACGACTTCAAGGAAGTCAACGACGTCCTGGGCCACCATGCCGGCGACGAGATGCTCGTGGAGATCTCCCGCCGGCTCCAGAACTGTGTGGGCCCGCACGGCACCGTCGCCCGGCTGGGCGGCGACGAGTTTGTCGTGCTGCTGGTCGGCTGCCGGGACGCCGACGGCGTGGCCCAGCGGGTGGTCAGCACTCTGAATGCCCCCGTCTCCATCGAAGGCACGCTCATGCGGCCCGGCCTGAGCCTGGGCGTGGCCTCGCGGGACGCCGGGACGGAGACGTCCTCGGAGCTGCTGCGACAGGCGGACCTGGCCATGTACGCGGCCAAGGAGGCTGGCAAGAACTGCTATGTGCACTTCAGGCCGGAGATGCTCGCCGCGCTGCTGGAACGCACCCAGCTCACGGCCGGGCTGCGGCGCGCGGTGGAGCTGGGGCAGATCATGGTCCACTACCAGCCGGTCATCTCCAGCGACCGGCTCGACGTCGTGCAGTTCGAGGCGCTGGCCCGTTGGGAATGGGACGGCGAGCTGATCCCGCCGGACGATTTCATCGAGACGGCCGAACGCAGCGGCCTGATCCGGGAGATCGGGGCCGAGGTCCTGCGGCGCAGCTGCACCGAGCTCGCGCCGTGGCTAGCCGAGGATCCGTTCCGGAGCGTGGCCGTCAACGTCTCGGGCGTGCAGCTGCAGCACCGGGACTTCGCCGAACGCGTCCTGGACATTGCGGCCTGGAGCGGCGTGGACCCGCACCAGCTGGTGCTGGAAGTGACCGAGAGTGTGTTCTTCGATGCCCACTCCCACGTGATCGGCCAGCTCGAGACCCTGCGCGAGGCCGGCATCCGCGTGGCCCTGGACGACTTCGGGACCGGCTATTCCTCGCTGGGCCGGTTGCAGGATCTGCCCGTGGACGTCGTCAAGGTCGACAAGTCCTTTGTGTCCATGCTGCAGACGGGCACCGAAAAGCTGCCCATCCTCACCTCGATGATCCATATGGCCCACAGCCTGGGGCTGAAGGTCACGGCCGAAGGCATCGAGACGCCGGCCCAGGCCCGCTACCTCATGGACCACGGCTGCGATGCCCTGCAGGGGTTCCTCTTCTCCCGCCCCGAGCCCGCCGCGGCCAGGGAGCGGGCGGTCCGCAACTCGGTGGCGGCCATCGCGGAACTGGAGGGCGTACCGCTGCCCGGGTAGCCGGTGCGCCGCGGTCCGCCGGGCTGTTGGTGCGCGGCACTTCTGCCCGATTCAGCACTTTCGACACATTCGCTCGCGGCATGATGCCCACCGCCCTCGGCGGGCACGCACCGCATATGATTCAGTGAGCGCAGCGCGCCCGGTTCTCCGCCGGGCACCCGCTCTCATCATCCGTCGCCTGGGGGGCAGTCAAACATCGTGGAAGCCGGTTTCGCACAGCAACTGTTGGAGTACAGCCCGGACGCCCTGCTGCTGGTCGGCCGGGACGGATCCATTTCCTTCCTCAACACGGCAGCGGAGCGGCTCTTCGGCTATTCCCGCGCGCAACTCCTCGGTGCGGACCACAGCCTGCTCCTGGCCGAGTCCTCCCGGGAGGAATTCCACGGCGTCCTGGCCGGGCTGGCTGCGGCCCCCAGTCCCCACGCTCCGTTCGCCGGCTCCGGGCGCCGGGCCGACGGCACCGAACTCCAGGTCGAAATCACGTGCTCGCTGGTCCCCGCCCCGGCAGCAGCGGCCGACACCGGAACCTCCGTCGCCCTCGCGGTCCGCGACGCCGGCCACCGGAATGCAGGCACCGGCTCGGCGGCCGGAGCCACCCCCAGCAGTGCCGCCCACCGCGGTGCTTCCCTCGGCGGCGCGACGCACGGCAGCGCCGGCAGTTCGCTCAGCGGCGACTTCCGCCGTCGTACCCCTAGTGCTGCGGGCGCTCCGGGCGCCGCACGGGCGGCGGGGGCGGCTCCCGCGGCGTTCGTCGGGCACGACGACGAACTCAAGGCCGGGTCTCTCCGCGATCCGCTCACCGCGCTGCCCAACGGTCCGTTCTTCAACGAGCGGCTCGCCGCGGCGCTGCGCCGGCCGGATCCTGTGGACGTCCTGCTGCTGGACATCGATGACTTCAAGCACCTCAACGACATGCTGGGACGCTCGGCGGCCGATGAGCTGCTGGTGGAGGTCGCGAGCCGGCTGCGTAACTGCGTCCGCCCGCATGACACTGTGGCCCGGCTGGACGGCGACGAATTCGCGGTGCTCCTGACCGAATGCCTCAACGCCGACGCCGTGGCCAAGCGGATCACCGAGGCCCTGCACCAGCCGCTGCGCGTCGGCGGCACCATGGTCCGGCCCGGCGTGAGCATGGGCCTGGCGTCCAAGTCCGCTCAAACCTTGGACGGGGCCGAACTGCTGCGGCAGGCCGACGCCGCCATGACCGCGGTCAAGGCGGCCGGAAAGGACAACTGGCTGCGGTTCCGGCCGGAGATGCTGAACACCGCGGCCCACAAGGCCGACGGCGAGACCGGGCTCCGCCGCGCCGTCGAGCTCGGCCAGATCTCCGTGCATTACCAGCCCGTGGTGTCCCCCGGCATCGGCTCGGTAGTGCAGTTCGAAGCGTTCGCGCGGTGGGAACGGCACGGCCGGCTGGTGCCGCCCAACCAGTTCCTGCCCGTCGCGGAGCAAAGCGGTCTCATCCGCGAGATCGGCGATGAGGTCCTGCGTCGCGCCTGCGCCGAGATCCGGCCCTGGCTGGCCGGCGACGCCGCGTACAGCGTCGCGGTGAACGTCTCGGGCCTGCAGTTCCAGCACCGGGACTTCGCCACGGACGTGCTCGCGATTGCCGCGTCCACCGGCGTTGACCCGCACCAGCTGACGCTTGAGCTGACGGAAAGCGTGTTCTTCGATGCGTCCTCGGACGTGATGGGGCAGCTGCGTCACCTGCGGGAGGCCGGCGTCCGGATTGCGATGGACGATTTCGGCACCGGATACTCCACGCTCGGCCGGCTCCGGGAACTGCCCCTGGACATGGTCAAGATCGACCGTTCCTTCGTGGCCATGATCAAGACGGGCCAGGAACAGCTCCCGTTCTTCGGCACCATGGTCAACGCCGCGCACGCCCTGGGCCTGAAGGTCACGGCGGAAGGCATCGAGACCCCGTCGCAGGCCAAGTACCTCATGGACCGCGGCTGCGACTCCCTGCAGGGCTACCTGTTCGCGAAGCCGGCCCCGGCCAGCGACCTCGCCGGGACCATGGAGAGCGCCCTCACCGCCCTGGACAAGGTCGACGCCGGGCGGTGACCCTGCGTGTGCCCCTGTTGCCGGGCGTTGCCCGGTCGGAGCGCATTGACGCCGCCACACTCCGCCGCACTCCGCCATTGGACGCAAACGGCCGCTAAGCATCATGGCTTAGCGGCCGTTTTTGGCACTTCGTTGGATCGTCCCGGCCCGCCCCAGGAGCCCCAGAAGTCGGGGTCCCGGCGGGGTCCCCGCTCTAGCGCTTTTCGCAGGCGATGCCGTCGTTGTCACGGCCGAGGTCGTACTCGCCCCAGTGGCGCGCACCGCCGTCGTTGTAGCTGTAGAGCGTGTTGTCGACGCGGAAGTTGGTGACCGGCTTTCCGCTGGTCTTGTCGCGGGCGCCGGCGCGGCCGACGCCGTGCGGGTAGACCTTGTTCAGCTCCGTGCAGTTCTTGTACGACTTCGGCGCGGGCGCGGCAGATGCCGGCACGGCCGTGGCGCTCAGAACGACGGCGGTTACCGCCAGGGACGAGACAAGCAATTTCTTCAGGCGCACGGTGGACAGCACTCCCCCAAACAGAAGCCCTCGGCCGCGTGTCGGCGAGGGGCAGGAATATGCTACCCCACCGATTCGCCGTTTCCCGTGAGGCTCCGCCCTGGTGAATTACTGCCGGGGGTCCAGCTTGTCGCTGTCCCGGGCCACCATCGCTTCGCTGCGCTGCCACAGCGCCTTGGCCAGGCCGGCGTCGTAGGCCTGCTTGTTGGCCTTGGAGAGCGTCCGCTTCGCGTAGTAGGTGCCCGAGATCCAGTCGTGGCCCGGGGTGGCGTTGGCGAGCCACACAAGGGTGTCCGCGCCCTGGTCCGGGGTCAGCATGAAGCGCTTGAGGAACGACTTGTACGCGAAGCGCATGGGGCTCGTGGAGTCCGCCGCGAAGTTCGTGGCCACGCCGCCGGGGTGGAAGGCCGCCGTCGAGATCCCCTCGGCGTTGTAGCGGTTGTGGAGCTCAGTGGTGAAGAGGATGTTGGCGAGCTTGGCGTTGCCGTAGGCGCGGTTGGTGGAGTAGCTCCGGGCCGCGTCGAGGTCGTCGATGTCCAGTCTGCCGAAGATTGAATTCGCCACGCTCGAGGTGTTGATGACCGTGGCCTGGCTGGCGGTGAGAACGTCGATCAGCCGGGTGGTGAGCAGGAACGGGGCCAGGTGGTTCACCTGGAAGGTTTTCTCGTGGCCGTCCACGGTGAGCTCGCGCGGCCCCATGATGCCGCCGGCGTTGTTCGCCAGGACGTCGATCCGCGGGTACTTCTCTTTCAGCTGCGCGGCCAGGGCGCGTACCTGTGCGAGCTCGGCGAAGTCGCTGACAAAGAAGTCGGCGCCGATTTCCTTCGCGATCGCCTCGGTCTTCTCCGCGGACCGCCCGACGACGACCACGCGGTCCCCCTGCTGGGCGAAAGTCCGTGCGGCGGAGGCACCGATGCCGTCGCTGGCTCCGGTGATGACGATAGTGCGCTCGGGCATTGACGTGTCCTTAGAACGAAAGCGGCCGGCTGGTCTTTTGGAATCCAGCCCCGTCGAATTCTAACGATCCCAACTCGGAGAACGTTCCGCTGGAGCCGGTGCTTTCCCCGGAGTCTGCTGGGAGTTTCCCCAAATTGGTTGGGGTGTTAAATGCGGGAGGACCCCCAACCTGTGGTTGGGGGTCCTCGACCTGTAATGATGTTCCGGCGGTGACCTACTCTCCCACACCCTCCCGGGTGCAGTACCATCGGCGCTGTGGGTCTTAGCTTCCG